>NZ_BORO01000006.1 GCF_018333215.1 Oceanobacillus sp. J11TS1
TTATCAGAAGGTATCCTTTTTTTGTACATTTATTTTATTTTTTAATCAAATTAAAAAAGTGACTTCCTACTTATCTTTGTAGAAAGTCACTTTTCTGTTTTTACTGGGTTTTGTCCCAGCCTCTTTTACATATAGAAGTACTAGTGCTTCTTTCCCCTAGAATATTTCCAGTAAATAGAGTAGGGAATAATAACACCGAATAGAAGAAAATATCTATTAACTACGATATCTGCTTCTCCCTTCCAATTAAAATGAATCGGGATGGAATTGGGCAGGAATAATATTGCGATAAATAAAATAAACAGTATAATAAAAAATACAAGGACATCTTTTTTCATAAGCATTCTCCTCTACACCAATTTGATGGAACAAGTTCGTTGATAACAACCAATGGATAAAACGATTAAGATAATTGAATTAGCCAGGTAAATAACAGATATCGGCAAAATATCAAATAGTATAAGTACAAATGGCGACAACAGCATTGCCATTCCGGTAAAAGCAGATATCAAAACAGGCGGGCTTTGTTTGACAATATACATATCATTTTTCCAACTGAAATAGGGATAAGAAAAATTCAGCATTAAACCGAATGTAGAAATGAAAGCTGAATAGCTTAAAGGAATAATTACGGCCCAAATCATCTGTTCCACATTTGGAGAGAGTCTGATTGAAAAAGCAAGAATACTAATGAAAAAACCAATAAAGTGCAGCGAAAACGTACAGGCTAATTTTGCTTGAATCACATGTTTTTGCTTCATAGGCAGGGTTTTTAAAATCCAGATTTTATTTCCTTCCATTGATAAAGCAGCGGTTGACGGGTTACTTAACAAAAGCATTGCTGCAATAAACATTGGATATCCATTTTTTATCGTCTCTATGGAAAATGGCAATGATAGAGCTGAAGTCAATTTTTCCATTCCGAAGAGAAGTATTGCCGTATTAAAGAAAATTAGGACCACAATACCTAGTGTGGAATTTAGCAAGTAGTTGTACGAGCTAAATAAAGTTGAAAATTCTTTTTGCCATATTGCAAACCGAACGTTCCTTTGCTTGATGGATTGCTGCTTAGCGTTAGTTTTACTCGTTAAAGCAATCAGCAGAAGGTGAAGATTCCGGTAGTATTTACTCCCAATATGAATCAGAGCGACGAGCAAGAAGCAGCTAATAAAAAGAAAAGTAAAGATCGGGAGAATATGCTGGCTGTTATGAAACTGCAATAAGACCGATGGTAGGTAAATAGTTGTAATCTGACTGTATAGCATTGTATGCATGTCCTGCATCTGGGCGGATTGGTTAGAATGCGTGATAACAAAATAACTAAAAAGACCTAAAAGTATGAAAGAAAATAAGACAGCAATCAGATTCATATGCTGAAAATAAGCAGCAAGCCGATAGACAAAACCCCCAAAAATCACCCCAACGCAAATAGGGATAACCGGTGTGATCAGGGATACCATACAAAATAGGATGATCCAAATGGGTGATAATGCTGCAAGTGGTGCCCAGACCAGTAATGCAGGAATGGTAAAAAGAAAGCTGATCAGTAAGTTAAAAAAATATAAGTGAAGAAGTTTACTTATAAATATTTCCTTTTCGCTGATAGGATAGGTAGATAGCTGTTCAAAATCGCTATTTCCAAAAATCGTTCCATTCGCTCGTAAAAGCGATAAGAAAATCATCATTATGCTGGAAACAGAAAGCATATAGGTTGGTATCAACGCTGCTTCTCCAAGATTCGCCAGTGATTGAGCGGTGATTGCATTATAAACGAGTAGGAGTATCCCCATTAGAAGCACAACGATAGCTGTTAATTTAGCCACGTTATTCTGTTTGCCGGACCGAAACAAATGATTGATATGGAGGCTGCTCCACAGGTCATTTTTAAATAATATCCATATTTTTTGATTCATAACGAACCTCCATAAAAATTTCTTCTAAGCTTTTCAAACCGACAACATCCTCCATAAACCCGTTTTTGACAAGCTTCCCTTTATGGATAATTGCTACTTTATTGCATAGCCTTTCAGCAACTTCCAATACATGCGTTGAAAAGAAGACAATTCCTCCATTTTTCGCATGCGATTGCATTATCTTTTTTAATTCAAAAGAGGCAGTTGGATCTAGACCGACAAATGGTTCATCTAAAATAAATAATTTCGGTTTATGAACCAAGGCAGCAATTAATGCAGTCCGTTGTTTCATACCATGGGAGTAAGAAGCAATACGGTTATTCAGCTTGCTTGTCATTTCGAAAATGGTACTGTATTTTTTTAGACGCCGTTTACGATCCGGCAGGGGAACCTCGAAAATATCAGCAATAAAGTTGATATACTGCAGACCAGTTAAATGCTCATAAAGATTCGGATTGTCAGGGATAAATGCCATTCTTAGTTTACAGAGGACGGGGTCGGATTTCATCGAATAACCGTCTATCCAAATTTCACCTTCCTCAAAAGGATGAATGCCAACAATCGATTTGATGGTCGTGGACTTACCAGCTCCATTTGACCCGATAAATCCGTAAATATCTCCGCTCTGAATATGGAGATTAATATCTGTTATAGCCCTTGTTCCATCTTCATAAATTTTGGTCACATGATTAAGTTTTAGCATATATTTCCTCCTATTGACAAATTGTCAGTTGTAGTGATGAAAGAAACCAATGAAATAATATCCATTGGTTATCCATCCAATATGGATTCTTCTATTCCCAGAGATTTTGATAATAGTCTCTTGAATGCTTGTAAATAAATCATCATTTTTTCCATGCTCATATGACGGAGTTTGATATCGTTGGAAACAAAAACATATCCCGTAACTAAGAATTGAGCGGTCTCATAAGGATGTTCTACTTGAAAAAGGTTCTGTTTTTTTCCTTCTTCAATAATTTGTGTTAGTAACGGGAGCAGTTTTTCAATCAATTTATGATAAAAGCGATCCATCATATACCTGTTCTCTTCTAGCTGAACGGTTTCTTGCAGCGTAATTGTTTCTTCTGTAACAGTTTCTTCCTGGATAATCGTTGTTTGTAGGAATTGTTGTAATTTCTCTACTGGGTTAAGTGTGTTATCTTCTGTAATTTTTTCCATTTGAGCGATTAATGGATTAACGGATCTGTCAACTAAGATATAGAGTATCTCTTCTTTATTTTTAAAGTGATAATAAAGCAGGCCGCGGGAAATGCCAACCTCGTTAATAATATCCTGTGTCGTCGTTTGCAAGTAACCTTTTTCCATAAATAATTTCATAGAAGCATCTAAGATTTCTGCTTTTCGGATTTCAGGTAATTTTACATCGCGCATCCAGCATCCCTCCTTCCATAAAGCAAGTATATACTCGCCACTGACAAAGTGTCAATTGATTTTGAGTCTAAATCTTATTATTCAGAAATAGAAGAATGATTTAGGGGGTAAAAAGCCTGCCAAAGAAGATAGCAGCAGTGATCGTAAAATTATTCTGCATCATGATCAACCTTCTTTTGGTAATGGTTTGTATGAATGGATTATTTCCTGGGGAATAATCCATCACTAATATATAAAAGAAATTTTGTCTGGAATTGGTGGGGGAATAAGAAGAATACACATTTGAGGGGAGTTTTTTACCATATTTTGTAATATGTTCTTCTCCCTTTTTTACAGCAGCTTCGTATCTCAAACTTTAGTAATGAAGAAGGGAGTAAGATATATTTTAAATTGACGGAAAATGGTTATCTTGCTTGAATCCTTTTTATTTTATCTATTTTTGATTTACTATATGGAGAGGGGAGGTTAGCTATTCCTATTTAATGACATGTGAAACGATGAGGAGGGGAGCATTTTGGAAATAAAGGAAATAAAATATACAGTAAGCATTATACTTATTGTAATCGGGCTATTATCATTCGGGGTTTTAGCCATGAACTCCTACAGCATGCTTGATAATCTGGAAACTGATGAGGAGTTTAAAGGATACATAGAGGATACACTTGAAAATGCAGGTGATAAAACTCGCAGTGCAACAATGGAGGAACAGATTGATTTTTTTAGTAATAGCGTGCTATTTATTATTACTATATCTGTCATTTGTGTACTTTTAGGTATGATGGCAATCATCTTTCTAAGCAAACGGAAAAAAGTAAAATTAGTTGGTATTCTATTAACCGTGATAGCTGTTTTAAGTACGGTTTTAACGCTCGGTTTAGGAGTAATAGCTAGTATAGCCTATCTTATTGCAGGAGTTATCACTTTACTTAAACATCGTAAAGCACAGAAAGTTGTCGGATAGAGTAAAAAAACCACACCAATTTGAAGCTTTAGTTGCTTTTATTATGTCCGATAAAAATGCAGAAAAACACCCCCATATGCTTGATAGGAGTGAAGGGGTTAACAACCTGAATAGCGCTATTCCTCTTAACGGGTTAGACCTATTGTGGCCGTTTCCATGTTACAGTATGGGAACGGTCTTTATTATTATAGGATTATTTCGTTATAATAGACAATCAATTGAGGCTCCTTTAATTGCAGACCAGGAAGCGAAAATAAAATTCTGTCACGCCAGGATTTTAAACCGTAAAATTATAAAATTGCAAAAAAGCGTTCTATTAATGTTCACAATTTCAGCTAATAAAACCTTCTATACAAACTGATTAACTGGAAATAAAATAGTGTATAGTATATATTTTTCTTAGTGCTTAAGATTTTATCACTTGCAAGCTCTTCATTTTAATCTAGATGAAAGTTTGGTGAATGATGGAGAAAAAGGAGATTGGATTAGAAATGGCAGAAGTAAACAATGGGCAAGATCAAAAAAAGCCTTTGTCTAAAATTCTTTCCCAAACAGTCAAGACAGGTATTATACGTTCTAACCTGATTCCTATGTTTGCGGGACTCACATTATCTTTATATACTTATCAAATTAGTATTTTCGAGAAGCTGCCAGAAATCCTGTTTGCGTTTTTAGGTTCTATTTTCGTGATAGGAGCAGCTGGAGCTTTTAATAATTTATATGATCGAGATATTGATGCGATTATGAAAAGAACACAGGGAAGACCCACCGTTACAGGTGAAATCAAGCCTAAAACAGTTTTATGGCTTGCTATTTTTATGGCTGTCGCCGGTATTATTTTATTGACCTTAACTACACCGCTAGCCGGATTCTTAGGTTTTCTCGGATTATTCTTTTATGTGGTTCCTTATACAATGTGGAGTAAGCGGAGAACGGTCTACAACACAGAGATTGGCAGTATCTCTGGGGCAATGCCGCCTTTAATCGGATGGGCAGCTATGTATCCGGATATTACGCATCCGGCCATTCTTGGACTTTTTGTGATTACGATTATTTGGCAAATGCCGCATTTTTATGCGATATCGATTCGGAAGCATGAAGAATATAAGGCTGCAGGAGTTCCGATGCTTCCAGTTGTAAAAGGAGTCAGACGGACATATATCCAGACAAATATCTATTTAGTTATCATGGTTGGGATCAGCTTTTTATTCAGTTCATTGAGTATTGGGTTGATGCTCGTAGCACTTCTGATGAGTATCATCTGGCTGCTATTAAGTGTTTTTGGCTATAAACGTATGGATTCGGAAAAATGGGCGAAATCCATGTTTATCTATTCCTTAATTCATATGACGGTTGTTTTTTCAACAGTGATTATTTATTCACTGATGGGGATTATTTTTAAGTTGTAATGTAGGGAAAGACTTGAGATGAGCCATCATAGTAAGAAATAGAATAGAAGGATTAGCATTAAATTGAAATAAGTTAACAGAGCATTTGTTATATACTTAGTATATGATAAATGCTCTTTTTTTTATTGCATAGGAAATTATAGAATTATTTCCTGGTGGATAACTAATTATAGAAAATAGCCGTGTCCAGCTCCGAGCGCCAAACTTTAGAGATTTCCCGTCACGCCCTACGATAAAGAAGACTTGGCGACTGACAAGCCGATAGGCGCAGGCAGAGCCATAGTCGCACTTATGCCCGTGGTGAAAAGAAGACTTGGCGACTGACAAGCCGGTAGGCGCAGGCAGAGCCGTAGTCGCGCTTATGCCCGTGGTGAAAGTCAACATCGGTTCGTTACCTCACCGTGTTTCCTTTATCTCAGTTGTGCCACTCCAATCTCTACGTTTTTAAACAGGCGCTCTGCGCTTTTGTTCTTGATCATATCTATTTTTACTCGCCCTACCGAAGACCATTACGCTTTCCTGTAGGAACCTCCGTGTTTTTGCTCTTACTCGTTTCAACCATTGATTTTGGTGTTGCCCCATTTAAAGAAGGGCCATATGCTAATCTGTTTTAACGTGATGCTCAACTGTGTCATCCCAATTATGAAATAGCTCGATAAAATGTTTTGCACTTTTTGAAAGGTAACGATCTTTCAGCCAAATGATAGATGATCTAGAAATAAGAGTGCCATCTTTAATGGCTAGACTAGTTATTCCACTAAGATTCACTTTTTTCAATGTAGACTCAGGCACAATAGAGGCGCCCACTTCTTTACTAACTAGTTCTAATATCATATCCACATCGGGACAGACCGTAACAATATTAGGGTTTAGTGTATGTTTTTTAAATTTATTAAGAATCAGTTCGTATTGACCAATTCCACTTATTCTGCGCAATAACAATAATGGTAATTCTGCTAGCTTCTCCATGGTTATAGTAGCAGTGTTGTAAGGCGTAGCCCATTTGGCTGGTAGAACAGCAACATAATTTTCATCAGGTAGGAAATAGCTAGAAAACGCATCCATTTCTAATGGTAAGCGAATAATGGCTAAATCAATTTCCCGATTTTTGAGGTCTTCGGCAAGGAGGTAGGAATCACCTTCCCTTAATTCAAATGTAACGTCTGGGTATTTTTCCCGAAATACTTTCATACGGTCGGGAATATGGGAAAAAGCTGATTTAACACATCCAATGGAAAGATTACCCTTTAAGCCTTCACCTGTCTCCCTTACTTCTGTAATCGTTTCCTCTAAATAATTGAAAAAATGGTTTGCCTTGTTGTACAGCACTTTACCCGCTGTGGTTAACTCTATTTTTCTTCCGTTTCTTTCAAGCAATGTAACACCAAGTTCTTTTTCTAAGGCTTTTAAACTTTGGCTTAATGGTGGTTGGGCCATATGAAGTTTATTGGCGGCTTTTGTAATTTGCCCCTCAGTTGCGATTGTATAGAAGTACCGCAATTGTCTCATATCCATTCTCTTCACACTCCTGATCGCACATATTTATATATGAAAAGCATAAACCAGATATTAATTTTATAATAGTATAAAATTCACAAAAAGTCAGAAACTAAATTTAAATGCATATTGAGAAGTCAACTAAACTACTAATACACGGCTCTAGCATACCTGTGAAAACTGCTTTAATAATATATGAACATATATTGATATATATAATATATATACAAAACAAATAAAATAGATATTTTAAATATATTTATTTTCATGGTATTATACAAACAAGATCGAATTATTGATAAATTTACAATATTTATTCATTGATTATTAATTTTCAATAAAAAGAAGGCTTTATTTTTGCGTTTTAATGAAAGCGCATTCAGTTAATTTGGGATTTTCTAGCTATAAAACTAAACAATATTAAAGGAGGATAAGGAAATGCCAGCAAAAACAGGTCAACAGTATATTGATAACTTGAAAAAAGCAAATAACAACGTTTACATTCAAGGGGAAAGAGTAGAAGATGTGACGACACACCCTGCCTTTAAAGGTGCCATTGATTCCATGGCAAAATTATATGATATCCAGCATGAAAAACCGGAAAAAATGCTTTATACTTCACCGACTACAGGTGACAAAGTAGGAAAGACATTTATGGTGCCAGAAACCATTGATCAATTAATTGAACGCCGTGAAGCAATGATGGAATGGCAAGGATTTACAAAAGGGCTAATGGGGCGCGCACCGGACTACCTTAATGCAGAAGTAATGACAATGACAAAAGCGTATGATTTTTATGGGCAGGGAGCCAATCCAGAATTTGCGGATAACGCCAGAAAATATGCGGAATTTGCTCGTGAAAATGACATTAGTTTAACCCATACGCTTATTCACCCACAAGTAAACCGTGCGAAGATTCAGGCGGAACAAAAAGATGCAAACGTTGCATTGCATGTTGTTGAAAAAAATGAAGAAGGTGTTATCGTAGACGGAATCCGCCTACTTGCAACACAAGCCGGAATTACAGATGAAATCTTTGTCTTCCCGTCAACCGTAGTTAAATCAGGAGCAAAGGATGATCCGTATTCATTAGCTTTTGCAATTCCTAATAATACACCAGGATTAAAATACCTGAGCCGAGAATCATTTGATTATGGTAAGAACGCATACGACCATCCAGTTGCATCCAAGTTTGAAGAGGGAGATGCAATCGTATCTTTTGATCATGTGCTTGTGCCATGGGACAGAGTTTTTATTCTTGAAGATTCTGATCTATGTAACCGTGCTTTTGGTGAAACAAATGCAGTTGTGCATATGTCCCATCAAGTAATTGCCAAAGATATTGCGAAAGTAGAGTTTCTGCTAGGGGTTGCTCTAAAATTAATGGATTCCATTGGTATTGATGGTTTTCAACATGTTAAAGACAAAGGTACAGAAATTATGCTGACCCTTGAAAATATGCGCTCTCATCTATATAAAGCAGAACATAATGCGAAACTTGATAAATGGGGAATGATGACTCCGGATTTTGAAGCATTGAATGCAGCTAGAAATTGGTTTCCTCGTGTATACCCGCGGTTGGCAGAAATCTTAAGGATTCTTGGCGCTTCAGGCCTAATGGGAATTCCAACATATAATGATTTTGCAAACGAAGAGATTGGGCCAATCCTAAACAGAGCAATGCAAGGTAAAAACGTAGAAGGATTTGAAAGGGTGCAAATATTCCGTTTGGCATGGGATATGACAATGAGTGCATTTGGAAGTCGCCAAACACATTATGAGTATTACTTCTTTGGGGATCCAATAAAAATGGGGATGGCTTACTTTGACCAATATGATAAAGAAAAATATAAATCAATGGTTGATGATTTTCTTGAAAGCCAAAATATTAAAAAACCAAGTTTTGAACTCGTGAAATAATGATACAATGATGGACTTTAATTAAATAGGTGTTAAGTAATTGTTATCGTAGAAGCTGCAAGATTAAATAAAAAATACGGAAGGGAGGAAGACGATGGAGGTAGTATATTTAACTCATTTGGATGAACAAATAGATCAGGAGCCTCACATTATGGCAATCGGATTTTTTGATGGTATTCATTTAGGACATCAGGCACTTTTAAATCATGCTAAAAAGCTTGCGTATGAAAAAAATGTCTTGTTTACAGCAATGACATTTAGCCCGCATCCGGATGAAGTTATCAGAGGAGATAAAAATCGTAAGTACCTAATGCCGTTGCCGCAGAAAATTAATAGGATGGCAGAAATGGGAGTGGATAAATTATTTGTGATGACGTTTGATCGTACTTTCGCTTCACTCCCACCTGCTGATTTCATCCAAACTTATATTGTTGGTTTAAATGTAAAACATGTGGTAGTTGGTTTTGATTTCACGTTTGGCTTTAAGGCGCAAGGGAATAATGACCTTCTCCGGAGAGAATCAAGAAAAAGTTCTCAGTTTGGTTTATCCGTTATTCCGAAGAAAACCTACCTGCATGAGAAAATAAGTTCCACCCTTATAAAAGAGTTAATTCAAAGGGGGGAATTGGATCTAGTACCCTATTATTTAGGCGCTAACTATGAAGTGGAAGTTAATATATTGGATTACAGTACGAATGGAAATATAGTGGTGCAGCCGAATCACAAATCGTTATTACCAGCTCCGGGGATTTATAATGTGGAAGTTATCCAAGGAGAAAAACGATTATATGGGAAGTTTTATCATCATCCAGAATCCCGAACCGAAAATGAGCTGGAATTAAATGAACCGCTTTATGAATTGGATAAAACTTGTTCTATTGCCTTTATGAGCGAAGTTAGAACTGCGCGAAGTGTTTCAGTGTAAATAAAAAGGGGGAGTTTCAAAGTGGATAGTAGAGAATTCCGTAATGTGATGGGGAAGTTTGCCACAGGGGTAACAGTTATTACAACAAATGACGGGGAAGATATTCATGGAATGACTGCCAACGCGTTTATGTCTGTTTCATTAGAACCTAAATTGATAACGATTTCAATTGATAATAATGCGAATATGCTTGATAAGATTAAAAGCTCTGGACAGTTTGGGGTAAGTTTCCTATCTGATGAACAGCAAGATATTTCAATGCATTTTGCTGGACAAAAAGAAAAAGAAGGAGCTATCGAATTTGATGAAATGGAAGGAGTTCCGGCAATCAAGGATTCTTTAGCTTCTGTTGTTTGTGATGTAGACCAAACAATTGTCGTAGGAGACCATACGCTATTTATTGGGAAGGTAATTGATCTAAAGTTATCAGATGGTGAACCATTAACCTTCTTCTGCGGCAAGTATGGTGGCTATAGACAGAATGAATATACTGCATAATAAGAGACCTTGGAACAATAAGATAGATTTATTGTGGATAGGAAGCAATTAAAAAAACAAAAGGCTTATAACTAACTATATGAAAACAAAAATTATTGATGTTTCTATGCGCCCGGACAACGAATCGTTATTAATTAGCTAGCGAAAGAATTATCAACAAGTGCAATTCTGATTCACGCCCTTAATAGAATTTGACCTTGGAAGGGAATTTGCCGAATTTAAATTGTTCATTTCATAATCTAACGCATACTAATTGCCCGAATCAATATTTAATGGAAAGCAAGTTAAAACTTAGTTGATTCGTTTAGAGAAGATCAGACTGTCCGGGGACCATTTAACCCTAATTAATAGTGCAATACAGAGTTTTTGTTGAGAATATTTTAAAAATAAAATAAATTGATCGTATGATTGTTGCGGAAAGAAATTTAACAAGGGGAGAGGGTATTGTGACAAATAAACAAGTTGTAACAGATAAACATAGAGATTTAGCTGGTAAACTAAACGATATTAAATTATATATTGATGGTGAATTTGTTAATGCAGAAGAGAATGGTACTTTTGAAAATATCAGTCCTTTTACAAACGAAAAGATAAATAACATTGCTTCGGGTCAGTCAGCAGATATTGATAAAGCAGTAAAAGCTGCAAAGAAAGCTTTTAAAGGCGAATGGGGCCAAATGAAACAAGCTGAGAGACTAAATTACATTTACAAAATTGGAGATTTAATTGAAGAGCATACAGATGAAATCGCTTTCCTTGAATCGTTAGATACAGGGCTGCCAATTAACCAAACAAAGAAGCAAGTATCCCGTTCCGCCAGCAACTTTCGATATTATGCAGATACGGTGAAAAGTCAATTGTACGGAGAAGCCTACCAGGTAGACGATGAATTTATTAACTACTCTATCCGTTCAGCGGTGGGTGTTGCAGGTTTAATCACTCCATGGAATGCACCATTTATGCTAGAAACATGGAAGATTGCGCCTGCACTTGCAACAGGTAATACCGTAATATTAAAACCTGCTGAGTGGTCGCCATTAACTGCTAATCGGATGGCTGAAATCATTGACCAAGCAGGGCTGCCTGATGGCGTATTCAATATTGTTCATGGTTTTGGCGAAACTGCTGGGGACGCTTTAGTAAAACATCCAGTTGTACAATTAATATCTTTTACAGGTGAAACAACGACAGGATCTACAATTATGAAAAATGGTGCGGATACATTGAAAAGATTTTCAATGGAACTTGGCGGTAAATCCCCAATAATTGTATTTGAGGATGCGGATTTGGATAGAGCACTAGATGCTGCTACATGGGGAATATTCTCATTTAACGGTGAACGTTGTACCGCTAACTCACGTTTATACTTGCATGAAGATATTGCCGATCAGTTCATAGAAAAATTAAAAGAACGCGTTGCAAATATTAAAGTTGGTGATCCGTTAGATGAAGAAACACAAGTTGGACCATTGATCCATACAACGCATTATAACAACGTAAAGAATTATCTTGAAATTGCTGCTGAAGAGGGATGTGAAGTGATAAGCGGATATATTCCTGAAGATTTGAACCGTGGAAACTACGTAGCACCAACAATATTAATGAATGCGACGAATGAAATGCGAGTTGTTCAGGAAGAAATTTTTGGACCTGTAATCGCAGTAATGACATTTAGAGATGAAGAAGAAGTGGTTGAAAAAGCAAACGACGTAAGATATGGCCTTGCTGGTTACGTATGGACAAATGATATTAAGCGAGGACATCGCGTTGCTCAAGCAATCGAGTCAGGTATGTTATGGGTGAATTCTCAAAATGTACGTGATTTAAGAACTCCTTTTGGAGGATCCAAACATAGTGGTATTGGCCGTGAAGGTGGATACTATGCATTTGAATTCTACACAGAGACGAAAATTATACATGTATCTATAAATGATCACCATATTCCACAACTTGGGAAATAATACCTTGGAACGAGAGGGGAAACCGGTATGAATTTTGACATTAAGCGTACAGGGCGTGCTGTTTTACATGTGACAGATTTAGAAAAATCAAGAGAGTTTTACAACGCTCTAGGTTTTATTGAAACAGAATCCGACGACGAAAATATTTTCTATCGAGCCATTGAGGACCATAATCATCATTGCCTATGGCTGAAAAAGAAACCAGAAGCAGCTGTTGAAGTAATCAGTTACCGAGTAAGCAGAGAAGAAGATCTTGATGAACTGGAAATATTCTTCCGAAGTCAGGGGACAGAAGTTAAATGGATGGAAAAAGGTTCACAACCAGCGATTGGACGTACAATTCGTATTCAAGATATCAACGGAATTCCTGTTGAATTTTACTATGAAATGGAGAAAGTAGACCGTATGTTGCAACGCTTTGATATTCATGTAGGTGCCAAAGTACAACGTATCGATCATTTCAATTGTGCAGTATCAGATGTACAAAAAGCTTATGACTACTATATAAATGAATTAGGCTTTGCCTGCTCTGAATATACAACAAGTAAAGGGGAGGAAAATATCTGGGCAGCATGGTTACACCGAAAACCAGGTGTACATGACACTGCATTTATGAACAGCGTTGGACCTCGCCTTCATCATATTGGTTTCTGGCTAAAAGACCCAATGAGTTTGATTGATGGATGTGACTATCTCGCAGCAAAAGGGTTAGCTCCGGCGATCGAGCGCGGGCCAGCTCGTCATGGATTGTCTAATGCATTCTTCCTTTACTTAAGGGATCCGGACGGTCATCGTATCGAATTGTATAACGGTGATTATTATACTGGTGATGGTGATTTTGACCCAATCGAATGGGATTTGGATGATCCACAACGTCAAACATTTTGGGGGCATGAGGCGCCGGACAGCTGGTTTGAGGAAGCTTCTACTGTTCTTAATGTCTATACTGGAGAAAAGGTTGAAACGGCCCAACCAACATTAGAAAAAAGAAAGCCACAGAGTATAATTTAACTTTTCATTATATTTATAGGAGGATCTGAAAAGATATGAATAATAGATACGATGACATTAGAAAAAGATTAAGAGGATCGATTGCACCAGTTATCACACCTTTTAAAGAAAATGGTGACATTGACTTTGAAAAACAATCCGAATTAATCGAATATCAGTTGGAAAATGGTACTCACGCTATATCCGTAACCGGTACCTCGGGTGAACCTAGCTCACTTACAACCGAAGAACGTGTTCAAGTCATGGAAAATGCAATTAAAACAATTAATGGACGTGTACCATTCGCCCCGGGAACCGGATCTGTAAACCATGATGAAACATTGTACCTAACGAAAAAGGCAGAAGAAATGGGCGCTGACGCAGCAATGGTTATTGTTCCTTACTATAATAAACCGAACCAGGAGGCATTATACGATCATTTTAAAACGGTTGCTGATTCTGTTGAAATTCCAATCATTATTTATAATATACCAGGACGTACCGCTCAGAATATGGAAGTTGAAACAATGGCGCGCTTAGTTAATGATTGTCCTAATATTGTTGGTGCAAAAGAATCAAATAAAGACTTTGAACATGTCAATAGAGTAATGCTTCGCTGTGGAAGGGATTTCTTATTATATTCTGGAATTGAACTGCTTTGCTATCCGATGCTTACTATCGGCGGTGCAGGATCAATTAGTGCGACAGCAAATGTAGAGCCTAAATTAGTTGCTGAAATGCATGATGCGTGGGAAGAAGGAGACTTAGATAGAGCGCTTGATCTTCACTATAAGTTAATGAATTTAAATGATGTTTTATTTAAAGATACAAACCCGGCGCCAGTTAAAGCTGCACTTGGAATGATGGGCAAAATTGAGCCTGTTTTACGTAAGCCAATGGGATTGCCATCTGAAGAATTACAAGAAGAAATTCGTGAAACGCTTATTGAATATGGAAAACTTGATAAAGCAGCTTTAAATAGCTAAATAGATAACTAGGAAGAAATTGAATTTAGACCAGTAAGCTACTGGTCTCTTTTTCTTCAAATTTTAATGAAGAGAAGATTACTATTTTTCAATGATTGAACAGGAGTGAGTTGTTAATGAAGCATATTAAATTTAAATATCACGGTATACAGCAGTTAAAGGAAGGATCTTATCAATCTGAAACCGATTTAATTGAAGTGGATGGGAAGCAGTATCGGACAAATGAGCTAACATTTGATGTACCCTTATCTGGGACAATATATGGAACCGCATTAAACTACAAAGGTGCATATGCGAAAGTAGAACCTTTCATGTACGAAGAACCATATAAGGCCCCGCCAAAGGCTCCAATTTTATATATCAAGCCAATGAATACGCATATTGGAAATGGCACCTTCATTCCTTTACCTGACGGATTTGAGGAACTTTCCATTGGAGCAACATTGGGAGTGGTTATAGGAAAAGTGGCTAGAAAGGTCAATAAAGATAATGCACTTGATTATGTAGAGGGTTATACCATAGTAAATGATGTAAGTATTCCACATGAAAGTGTATATCGTCCTGCATATAAAGAGAAGGCAAGAGATGGATTTTGCCCAATTGGCCCATGGATTGTTAACAAACATGCTATAACAAATCCAAATGAGCTGGGCGTTCGCGTTTATATTAATGGAGAATTAAAACAGGAGAACAATACATCTAATTTAATTCGATCTGTAGAACAATTACTTGTCGACGTAACAGACTTTATGACGTTGTATGAAGGAGATACATTATTAGTCGGTATTCCGGAAAATGCGCCAATTGCAAGAGAAAATGATAGTGTCGAGGTAGAAATTGAAGGAATTGGAAAATTAGTAAATAAAGTAATTAATGAGAATGCACTTGTAGGAGGCGGAATCAAATGAAACACGCACGTGTAGCTTATAACGGGTTAATCCAAGATGCAGTGGAAGTGAATAATGGAATAAAACTACATGATGGGCGAATTGTAAAAGAAACGGATGTTACATGGCTACCACCTGTGGAACCTCAAACTGTATTTACACTTGGTTTGAATTTTGCAGATCATGCAGCGGAGCTTTCCTTTAAAGAAGCACCAAAAGATCCCCTCGTATTTCTGAAAGGGCCGAATACGTTTATTGGTCACCGCGGTGAAACATATCGGCCTAGCGATGTTACCTTTATGCATTATGAATGTGAACTCGCTGTAGTAATTGGTAAAACGGCGAAAAATGTCAAAAAAGAAGATGCATATGATTATGTACGTGGCTACACAGTTGCTAATGACTATGCACTCCGTGATTATTTGGAAAATTATTATCGCCCGAATCTCCGTGTGAAAAACCGTGATACCTGCACACCGATTGGTCCATGGCTAGTTGATAAAGAGGATATTGAAGATCCAATGAACTTAAAACTGCGTACGACTGTTAACGGAAAAATCGTCCAAGAAGGCACAACAGCAGATATGATTTTTTCTGTGCCAATACTGATTGAATACTTAAGCGGGTTTATGACATTAAACCCAGGGGATATTATCCTTACAGGGACGCCTAAAGGATCTGTAGATACAAAAGTTGGAGACGAAGTAATTACTGAAATAGAAGGTGTAGGAAAACTAGTCAATACAATCGTAGGGGAAGAAACTTTCCAAGTAAATTAAAAAGTCAGTGCGTGTTCCTGATATAGGGATGTTGTTTTTGTACTTGGATCGGTGAAAGTGAGTATATTTAGGTTTCTAGTACATGAGAACGTATTACTGGGAAATTCTTGATTTATAAGAGGAAAGGACGGAGACGATGCCACATTTGATTATTGAATATACAGATAACCTAAAAGAGGAAACAAATATCCCATTGCTGCTGGAGAAAGTAAATAATGCGCTTCTTTCTCATTCTAATCTAATACCGATAGGCGGACTCCGTTCAAGAGCAATTGAATTAAAAGACTATCGCGTTGCCGATGGTTCTGAGGATGATGCATTTGTTCATGCCACCCTAAAGCTTGGCAGCGGCAGATCCGAGGAAGCTAAAAAGGCTTTGTGCGATGACTTGTTTCAAGCCATCAAGGACCACTTTGCAGATATTTATGAGAAACGCTATTTAGCGCTATCCCTAGAATTATTTGAGTTTACAGCGCCTACTTATAAACTAAATAATATCCACACGCGATATAAAAGGTGATTTGGTTCATGGATCAATCAGACAGATATAAAGCGTTAGTTGGGAAAGCGATGAGTGATTATGATCTTATTGGATGGACAACAGATAAATGGGTTAATCCAGAAAAAGAAGACGAAAACTACTTAAATGATTTCGTATCTTTTTCTATTATGCTGAAAAAATAGAATAGAAGTTGGTGGTTGCTGTTTAATTAAAAATACGTGGGGGAGAGATAATGATAAAAAGCTATCTTAGAAAAAATATTCCAATTGCTGTATTTATACTTTTCGTTTTCTTTATGGCAGCTTGTGACCATAAGCAGGCATCTTCACAAACGGATGAATCAAATCAACTTCACAATTTGATTGTTTCTCACTTCCAACCGGGAAACCATCCAATTCAAACAAAAATTTTGGAAGGGTTTGCAGAAGACTTGCATAAACAAACGGATGGAAGAATCAGCATGGAGTTTTATCCGTCCAATACACTTGGTGATGCAGGATCGCAATATGATATGGCAGTAACAAGAGAAGCGGATATTGCCTTAAGTGTTTATGGCTATTCACCGGGCAGGTTTCCACTTGTAACAGTAATGGAAATGCCTTTTTTAGCAGAGTCCGCTGCGCATGCCTCGGAAATTTTGATGACATTATACGAAGAGTTTCCAGAAATGCAGGAAGAACATGCTGATACACATCCATTGTTTCTTTTTTCTGCTGAACCTGCTCAAATTATAAGCAGAGATTTTAAAATTCAAACCCCAGACGATATGAAAGGTCTGCGCGTGCGCTCACCATCCCCGCTTGCCAACCATATCATAGAAGCTTTAGGGGCAACACCGGTATCAATGCCGATGGGGGACGTTTATGAATCCCTTGAAAGAGGTGTTATTGATGCTGCAATGGTTCCCTTTGAGGCCATTAATAACTACAGCTTTCATGAGGTGACAAACTATATTACCATTGGTAATTTTTCTGCTACGCCGTTCTTCAGTGTAATGAATCAAAAGACATACGACAGCTTTCGTGATTCGGACCAAAAAGTGTTAGATCAATTGACTGGAATAGAATTGGCGAAAGAAGCAGGGAGTATTTATGATGCAGACGGTGAAATTGGTTTAGAAATTGCAAAGGAGACTGGGGCAGAGGTAATTAAATTAGAAGGCGATTTATTAAAGCCTTGGCAAGAAGCACTGGAACCAGTTGTGGATACGTGGATTGAAGAAAGAGAAAAAGAAGGATATGATGCGCAAAAATTATATGACCGTGCGATGGAACTAAAAGAAGAATTAAGCGAGGGCGGAAAGGAGTATTAATGTGGAAAGTGTGATAACGAAAATAAACAACGGGCTGCAATTTGTAGCCCAGGCAGTTTTGATTATAATGGTATTCTTAATCACATTTGATGTCATTGGCAGGTGGATTTTTAATCAACCAATTACCGGTGCTGTTGAAGTTACAGAGCTAGGCCTATCAATGATAATATTTTTAAGCATAGGATATACCCATTTAAAAGAAGAGCACGTATCTATCGATTTTGTTGTTGCAAAATTTCCAGTCAGTGTGCAATGGATTATTGAAGGAATTATTAATTTAGTTGTTGCTGCTGTAATGATCCTTATGTCTGTTAGCTTGTTTTGGTATGCTGAACGTTACTTTACTTCAGGGACTGTTACAGGAGATTTAGGGTTGCCAGTCTATATTTTTGCTGGAGTGGCAGGAATAGGGGCAATTGTCTTTGCTTTAACAGGTCTGCTTTTGGCCATAAAATATTTTAGAAAGGTGGGGAAATGATGAGTCCGGAGCTAATTGGTGTATTAGGGGTCATAGCAATAATTATATTATTTTTTGTGAAGATTCCAGTAGCGGTCACGTTAATTATCGTTAGTTTGCTTGGAACGACGGCAATTAGAGGCTGGGATGTCGCTTTTGCCCAACTTGGAAGAACCCCATTTGATACCTCTAGCAACTATTCATTAAGTGTTATTCCACTATTTATTTTAATGGGAATGATTTTGTCCTATACGGGAATTGGAAAGGATCTATATCGTATGGTTGATAGTTGGGTTGGTCACCTGCGGGGCGGCTTAGCGATGGCTACCATTGGAACAGCTGCAATATTCTCATCCATTTCTGGTTCTTTAAATGCGACAACTGCAACCGTTGCAAAAATTGCTTTGCCAGAAATGGAGAAATATAAATATAAACCAGGTTTGTCTACATCCAGTGTTGCCGCAGGTGGAACACTTGGGATATTAATCCCGCCTAGTGTTATATTAATTTTGTATGGAATCCTTACAAGAGAACCTATTGGTGCATTATTAATTTCAGGAATTATTCCTGGTATTTTGCAAATCATTATTTTTATTATTACAGTCTATATACTTGCTCGTAAAGACCCATCCATTGCACCACCAAGAGAAGGAAAAGCGACCAATTTAGAAAGGCTACATACGTTAAAAAATATCTGGCCATTTTTAGGTCTATTTCTTGTGAGCATTGGTGGTATTTATTTAGGTATTTTCACTCCAACAGAAGCGGCTGGGGTAGGTGCTTTTGGTGCTCTTATCTTTGCGTTTATTTCCAGAAAACTTACATGGAAGACTCTAAAAAACGCACTTGAGGAAGCCATTCGTTTGACGGCTTTTATTTTTTTTATTTTGATCGGTGCAAATTTATTTGGACAGTTTCTAGCAATCAGCAGGATCCCCGTGGTGTTTACAAGTTATGTTGGTAATCTTAATATGAACCCATATCTTATTTTAATCGGTATATTAATTGTATTACTGATACTTGGATGTTTCATAGAAAGTTTGGCATTAATTGTCATTACATTGCCAATTTTATATCCAATCATTACTGAACTAGGTTTCAATGGTGTTTGGTTCGGTGTTATTATGATTATGGTTATCAATATTGGTGCATTAACACCTCCCTTGGGGATTAGTGTTTATGTAATTAAAGGGGTGGCTAAAAATATTCCGCTGCAGACAATATTTAAAGGTGTTTTACCAATGATTATTGCTATGATTGTGTGTGTAGGTTTTCTTATTATATTCCCGCAGCTCGTTACAATTTTGCCGGATTTAATGAGATAATTAGATAATATTTTACTTGGTGAATAGATAGAGATCCTACAAGGGATTGATTGATCGTAATTAATAGAAATGGACGTATATAAAGTGTGCATTTCCTGATTTAAATAGGGTTGATATATAAATTCAGTGAAGGGACAGACTGCTGCTTTTGAGATGAGTGGTATTGTCCTTTTTCTTTTGGGATTAAAATATGTATTGGTTCAAAAATGCTTATTTCTCATACGTGCTCCCATCCTAGAGGCTTCAGGTAAATTATTGCAGACTAGTTATACCACTGTTCTTTTTTCTTATATCATTCTCTACTTCCCCTAAAGTAATTTATGCTATAATATTACGGTCGTTACAATTCTATATTACTTATATTTGTATGCGTTTTAAGGTGAAATTAGCCCTGCTAATAATTGTGTTGAAATACTTGAAGCAATCCATATTCGGTAAAAAAGAAAATTGTTGCGAAAATGCGTTTTCGCAACAACGACATCAATCAAAGTTTCACTTTGGAAAATTTTCCCTTCACTGAATGATACTTTACTTAAATGGATTTTTTTTAGTTCTGAGAAGGGAAGTAAAATAGAGGGTTTATCCGTGGAACAAATATACAGTTCTTCCTATTAAATTGCAGGGGAACTATAAGTCAAGTTGAGAAATAAGGAGATGCAATGATGAGTAAAATTGTAAAATCAGAATCACTACATTTACAAGCCTACCATTTAATAAAAGAGTTGATAATGAATGGAGAACTGAAGCCATCCGAACGTGTTGTAGAAGCGAAGATGGCGAGTAAGCTTGGAACTAGCCGTGGGACTGTAAGAGAAGCAATTCGTATGTTAATACAAGATGGTTTATTGCTTTATAATGATGGCTTTGTTCGAGTGTATGAACCAACTGTTGATGATGTTGTTGATATTTTTCAATGCCGGGAAAGCCTAGAAGTTTTGGCCGTTCGTCTCGCTATAAAAAATTTTTCGGATGATATAAAAGAGCAATTGATTGCTAATTTAGAAAAAACGAAAAAAGTGAAACAGGATTCTGCGGAACTTGGCCAACTAGATCAGGAATTCCATACAATAATTATTGAAGCTTCAAATAATGATCAGCTCATAAAATTGCTAGAAGCGATAAAGGTAAAGACTCACTATATGCGTATTAGCATGGTTGGCGGGGAGTTTTATCCTTCGTTTATCGAAGAACACGAAAAGATTTATGAAAAATTGGTAAACAAAAATGAAGAAGAAGCGGCTGATATCATGAGCATTCATATAAAGAACGCGCTTGACGGGGTCTTACTTCATATTAAATCTTAATCCAGTGTGTAATTGGATTAAGATTTTTTTATAGAAAGGCAGTTGACAGTTAACCGTTAACCTAATATAATAAATGTTGACTATTGTCAGAATATTTAAGTCCTTAGAAGTTAATTTTTTTATCGGATTATTGTAAGCGTATACAAAATAGGTGGACTTGAAAGGATGAACCGGGGTGAAGGAAGGATTACAGATTGGAGACACTGCTATTATTCGTGTAGAAGTAACGGAAGATAAGTTTGCTCGGTTTGGGGAAGAAGTTGTTCACCCAACGTACTCTACTGCTTCTATGGTTTATGACATGGAATGGGCATCTAGAAAAGTACTGCTTCCTTTTATTGAGGAAAATGAGGAAAGCGCGGGAGCTGCTGTACAGGTAAAACATATCGCGCCATCTGCGTTGAGAACATTTATTGAGGTGAAGGCTATCGTTAAATCTATCACCAACCGAAAAATAGTAACAGAAGTAGTGGCTAAAAATGAATATGGACTGATTGGCAAAGGAGAAGTGGAGCAGGTGATTTTGCCAAAGGGTACAATGCGAGAGAAACTGGATAGACAAATTCAAATGGAAAGTAAATGAAATGGGGGAGTAATATTGAAACAACTTGAAGAAATCAAAGTAGCGGAACCAGACATTTTTCAAAAAATAGCAAACCATGAACAGGTGGTGTTTTGTAATGACCCGACAACTGGGTTACAGGCTATTATCGCCATCCATGACACAACTCTGGGCCCAGCTTTAGGTGGAACAAGAATGTATCCATATAAAAGTGTTGATGAAGCGTTGGAGGATGTTCTCCGTCTTTCAGAAGGAATGACCTATAAATGTGCAGCTGCTGACCTTGATTTTGGCGGCGGAAAGGCAGTTATTATCGGTGATCCAGAGAACGATAAATCCCCTGGTCTGTTTCGGTCATTTGGCCAATTTGTTGACTCCTTAAACGGCCGCTTTTATACAGGTACAGACATGGGGACGACAACCGATGATTTTGTGCAGGCACTTAAAGAGACTAATTTTATCAATGGCATTCCTGAAGCCTATGGCGGGAGTGGAGATTCCTCCATTTCTACCGCTCATGGAGTGATCTATGCATTGGAAGCAACAAACCAATACCTCTTTAGCGATAAACGATTGGGTAATAGAAGCTATGTTATTCAAGGCTTGGGGAAGGTTGGATATAAAGTAGCTGAACAATTACTTGAAACAGGGGCCGAACTTTATGTAAACGATCTAAATAAAAATACAGTTCAGTTAATTAAAGAAAAAGCAAAAAATACAAATGGTACAGTCCATATTGTAGATTGTGATGCAATTTACAGCGTGGGTGCAGATGTTTTTATTCCTTGTGCAATGGGGGCGGTTATCAATGACCAAACAATTGACCAGTTAAACGTAAAAGGAATTGTTGGCTCAGCGAATAACCAGCTACAATCGTCAAACCATGCGAAAAAACTTCAGGAAAAAGGTATATTATATGCACCTGATTATATTGTCAATGCTGGCGGACTGATTCAGGTAGCTGACGAATTGTATGGACCAAACCAGCAGAGAGTACTTGAAAAAACGAAAGCAATCTATCATTCATTACTGGATATTTATCGTCAGGCTAATATGTATTCCATTACCACTGTGGAAGCTGCCAACAGAAAGGTACAGGAATCATTAGCATTACAACGGAGCCGGAACAATTTTTATGCAAGGAAGCGTAGACCAAAATGGAACGTACGGGAATAGTTTTCCTATAGATACGGAGTTCATATACTAACTTATTAAATTCAGAATAATGAAAAAGAGGTGATGAAGCATGGAAAGGAATATGGAAGAAGAATTTCCTGTTATTCAAATTATTGATAAAGAAGGACGCTATGTTGATGGCACATATAAAAATGAAATCAGTCAAGAATTAGTTCAGCGATTTTACCGTCAGCTTGTCTGCATGCGAACTTTTGATCAAAAGGCAATAAATCTGCAACGTCAAGGCCGGCTGGGTACCTATCCAGGTTTTGAAGGCCAGGAGGCTGCGCAGGTAGGAAGTGCCCTGGCATTAGAGGAAGATGACTGGATGTTCCCTACTTACAGAGATCATGCTGCAAGTATTACATTTGGCAGGTCGTATAATATTTTATCGTCATGGAACGGGCGGATAGAAGGAAATCTTCCGCCTGAAGGAAAGAACATAGTGCCACCGTCTGTACCAATTGCCACGCAGCTGCCGCTCGCAACAGGAGTGGCAATGGCGAATAAATACAAAGGATCTAATCAGGCTGTGATTGTTTACTTTGGGGACGGAGCAACTTCTGAAGGGGATTTTCATGAAGGATTGAACTTTGCCAGTGTTTATCAGGCTCCAGTTGTGTTTTTTAACCAAAATAATCGTTATGCCATATCTGTTCCAGTCTGGAAACAAATGAATTCCGAAACGATTGCTCAAAAATCGTTAGCCTATGACATTCCAGGTAGAAGAATTGATGGGAATGATGTATTGGCCGTGTATTTCGAGACAAAAAAAGCGTTAGAACAAGCTAGAAATGGCGGAGGGCCAACCTTAATTGAGGCAGTTACATGGCGCTATGGTGCTCATACAACTGCAGATGATCCAACAAAATACCGAAATCAAAAGGAAGAAAATGAAAAACATCGTCAAAATGATCCGATACTACGTTTAGAACTATTTATGAAAGCATATGGTTATTGGGACGAGAATTGGAAAGACCGAATAAAAGATGAAATAAAAAAGGAAATTGATAATGCGGTAAAAGGCCTAGAATCCATGCCGCCGCCAGATATAAATGATATTTATGATTATATGTTTGAAAAGCCAACATGGACGATTGAACAGCAAAAGCAAGAATATATAAACCATTGGCGAGGTGAAATGAAATGCTGACGAAGATAAAAACGAATAAGCTCACTCCTATTCAGGCGATTACAGATGGTCTGCGTACTATGCTGAAAGAAAGAGAAGAAGTAATCGTACTCGGGGAAGATGTTGGTGTGAATGGCGGTGTTTTTAGAGCAACGGATGGTCTGCAGGAGGAGTTTGGAGAAAGTCGCGTTTTTGACACGCCTTTGAGTGAGGCAGGAATTATCGGTACTTCTATTGGTATGGCAATGAATGGAATGCTGCCTGTTGCGGAAATTCAATTTTTAGGGTTTATCTATCCTGCATATGAACAAATTATGACGCATGCTACGAGAATGCGGTATCGGACAAAAGGAAGATTTACCGTACCGATGGTAATACGAGCGCCGTATGGAGCTGGAGTAAGGGCACCTGAAATTCATTCAGATAGTATGGAAGCACTGTTCACCCACATGCCCGGAATAAAAGTAGTCTGTCCCTCCAACCCGTACGATGCGAAAGGGCTGCTCATTTCGGCAATTGAAGACCCGGATCCAGTTCTATTTCTAGAGCCGCTTAAATTATATCGAGCTTTTCGAGACGAAGTTCCGGAAGAAAAATATAAAGTTGAACTTGGTAAAGGGAAATTGATCCAAGAAGGAGAAGACGTAACGATTATTGCGTGGGGAGCAATGATCCCTGTTGCGATGCAAGCAGCTAAACAAGCGGAAGAGAAGGGAATTACATGTGATGTTATTGATTTGCGAACGCTTTATCCTATTGATAAAGATATCATCGCTAAATCGATGCAAAAAACTGGCCGTACTGTCATCGTACATGAAGCACCGGCTACTGGTGGTTTGGGTAATGATATTATATCAATTATAAATGACACGTCATTTTTATATATGAAATCACCTATTGAACGGGTTACCGGGGCTGATGTCCATGTTCCATTTTGGGCCTTGGAGGAACATAATATTCCAACGCCAGCACGTGTGATGGATGCGATTCATAAAGTGATTGATTTTTAGGAGGTGGAATCATTGATCGAGGTTAAACTGCACGATATCGGAGAAGGAATGACAGAAGGTGACGTCTTGGCTTACTTCATTAGGGAAGGTGATCTAGTTGAAGAAGATCAGCCGATAGTAGAATTACAAACGGAAAAAATGGTTACCGAACTAACGGCTCCTGCAAAAGGGGTGGTCAAAAAAATTCTAATTGAAGAAGGTAAAACGATTCCTGTTGGTACAACCATTTTGTTGATTGACGCAGAAGGTGATTCTAGGAAAACGGAAGCCGAAGAGGAAAAGCCGCAAGTAAGCTATCATTTCTTACAAGCGCAGGAAAGGGATACACGGGGTTCGCAAACGAAAGCTGTAGAAATAAGGGGGCCGAAACGAATTAAAGCAGCTCCATATACCAGGAAAATTGCAAGAGAACTCGGAGTTAATATTGAATTAGTGGAGGGTACCGGAAAAAACGGAAGAATTACCGTGGAGGATGTTCAACGTTTTGCGCAGCGTGAAGAGGTGGCTGCTACAACTACAGAGGAAAAATTGCGTCAAAACCAATCCGTACAAGAAACAAATAATAAAAATCCATCGACCAATTTAGAAGTTGAGGTAGAGATTATCCCGTTTACAGGCCGACGCAAGCAAATTGCAAAGAAAATGAGTCAGTCGATTTATACAATTCCTCATGTTCACCACATGGAAGAAATTGATATGACTGAAATACTAAAATTCAAAAATGAAATTAAGCAGGATGTTAATGTCTCTGTTGCAGCCTTTTTTATTAAAGCGCTTACAATTTCCTTAAGTGATTTTCCAATCTTTAATGCCAAACTTGATGAGGTAAAAGAAGAGATCAAGCTGGAGAAAAATGTTCATATGGGCATCGCGACAGATACGCAAGAAGGGCTAATTGTTCCGGTAATCAAAAATGCAAATAAAAAATCAATCCTTGAAATTCATAAAGAATTGAAATCACTAACAGAAAGGGCAAGAAATAATAATTTGACGCCAAAAGAGATTACAGGAAGTACCTTTACAATTAGTAATGTTGGTCCAATGGGGAGTATAGGTGCAACACCGATTATTAATTATCCGGAAGTAGGATTAATGGCATTCCACAAGACGAAAAAGATGCCTGTAGTAAATAAGCATGATGAGATTGTTATTCGCTCCATAATGAATGTAACGTTAACATTTGACCATCGCGTGACAGATGGAGGAAATGCAATTGCATTTACAAATCGTTTTAAAGCCTTGCTGCAAAATCCAAAACTTCTTATGTTGGAATTAATTTAAAAAAAGGGGGAAAACCATGTTTCGTATAAAGCCTGAACAAATGCCGTCATTAGCCGAAGCCGTTACAGTAACGATAGCCGTGATTGCCATTATGAGTATTAGTATTATCTATTTCGAAGCACCGCCACATCTTCCATTAGCGATTTCACTCTTACTGTTAATCCTATATGGGATAATAAAGAAAATACCATACGAAAAGTTACAGGAAGGTTTGGCTGAAGGCGCAGTATCTGGAATTAGTGCCATCTTTATCTTTTTTATGATTGGTATTTTAATTTCTGCCTGGATTTATGGTGGTACAATTCCAACTCTGATTTATGCTGGATTTGAATTAATAACACCAAACTTTTATTATGCTATTGTTTTAATCGTTACTTCTATTGTTGGAATTAGTGTGGGAAGTTCTTTAACAACAGTGGCTACAGTTGGTCTTGCTTTTATCGGTATATCCCAGGCTCTTGATATTTCACTTGCTATTACGGCGGGAGCGATTGTATCTGGTGCATTCTTTGGTGATAAGATGTCACCGCTCTCTGATACAACGAACATGGCTTCATCCATCATAAAAGTAGATTTGTTTGAACATATCAAAAATATGATGTGGACAACAATCCCTGCGTTTTTGATTGCTTTAATCATGTTCGGGGTTATTTCACCGAATATTTCGACTGCAAACTTTACTCAAATGGAATTATATAAGCAGGGGCTTTTGGATACAGGATTGATTCAATGGTATAACGCAATAATCCCGCTTACAGTTCTGGTGATTTTCTCCATTTTTAAGGCGCCCGCATTATTATCACTTGCAGCCGGTGCGCTTAGTGCCATTCTTATTTCTTTTGTCCATACTATTCCATCCATAGTCGGACTATTTGGGACGCTTTTTGGAGGTTATGTTTCAGAAACAGGGATTGAAGAAATTGATTCCCTCTTGACGCGTGGCGGAATGGAAAGTATGTTTTTTACAATCGGAATAATTTTACTTGCATTAGGAATGGGAGGGTTACTGTTTAAGCTTGGGATTATACCAAGATTATTTGCCTCGATAGAAGGAGCGCTGCAATCTGTCAAATCGGTAATTATCGGCTCCGCATTAAATGCAATTGGTGTCAATGTGCTTGTGGGAGAACAATACTTATCCATCCTTTTAACAACGGAAACATTCCAGCCGCAGTACCAAAAAGTTGGTTTAGCGAATAAAAACTTATCAAGGGTGTCAGAGGATGCAGGGACTGTAATTAACCCACTTGTTCCGTGGAGTGTTTGCGGGGTCTTTATTACGGGCGTGTTAGGTGTTTCGACATTGGAATACTTACCGTTTGCCTTCTTCTGTTTACTCTGTCCCATTTTAACAATTCTTTTTGGCATTACAGGAAAGACGTTGACTTATGTAGAAGCTGCTTCATCAGATTCTGTTATAGATCAATCGGAAAAAAGTAAATTGGGCTAGTATATTAAAACAAGTAGTTCATTTAGGTGAGAAATATTGTTTATAGAATGTTCCTTCGATGAAATGCATAATAAAAAGCTGAAACTTTTACTCTAATGGAGAATTTTTCAGCTTTTTTTATTTAAGAATAAATTAAATCAGAAAGTATTCAATCAGCTGTACAGGGGATATGCTTTCTGGATTAAAACATTTAATAATGACGTTATTCCACTATTCGCAGCATATCAATAAGATCATCTAACGAGTTAAGAGCTAGATTGAAATGATCACTAGGATTTGGAGTTTGCGCATGTTCGCGTGGCAAGTAGGCTGTACGAAATCCATGTGCTGCCGCAGCACGTAAATCCCAAGGATGCGTAGAGATATATAGTGTGTTCGCCGGTTCAATTCCAAGCATGTCGATAGCCAGTTTATATGCGGCGGGTTGTGGCTTATATTGTACGTGCAAATTGAGTTGATAGAAGCGCATGCCAACGCAATTCGGCACGAGTACATACCTCAATAATTTGAGTGAAGCCCGAGTTTGTCAGTCCAGCCGTTGTAATTAAAGAGCTAAGTTGATTGAGCTGTCGTGATGCTTCTGGCCATGGTGTAAAACGCCTTCCTACTGTTGCTAAACGTTCGAAATCGTCGTGTTTTAACGAGATATTTCGGTTCTTGAGAATAGATTCAAGTGTATGGCGGCGCATATTATCTTCAAGCATCCAAGGTTGTTGTCCGTTGGCAATAGCTTCTGGGAAAGAACCTTGTTTCATTCCCCACTCAAGCGCTACGTCCTGCGCTAGGTTTTCATCCATTCCGCAATTACTAAATACTTCCTTCATTTCACGATTAGTAGTACCAACACTATCGACAAGCGTTCCTACAATGTCGAATACTAATGTATTTACCTCTTTGACTGTGTTCTCTTGGATTTGATTAGCATGCATAAAATTCCCTCCTTGAAACAGTAACGTTTCGAGATAAGGATATTTTAACCAAGTTCTCACTTTTTATTTTGTGTGTATTGTTCCTTTTCCTGAATATGCGGTAGAGAGCGAAGCAGACAACCACTTGCTATGAAGATGATGAACAAGCGGTTATACTAACTGACTTTCCTCTGCAATATATATTTATTTCACAATCAATGCAGGACAATGAACACGTTTCATTACCTTGTGACTGACACTGCCTAGCACCATTTCTTGCAGTACATTTAGTCCGCGGCTGCCGATCACGACCACATCAACACGGTGATTATTGGCATACTTCACGATTTCCGGCCCAGGTTTTCCGCGTAGAATCGTTGTTTTATAATTCGCATTTGCTTCATTTAGAAATTGAATGACTTTGGAATTTTTTTTACGGCGCTCCAATTCAATTGCTTCACTGGAAGTCGAGTGCAGAACATCCGTCTTTGATTTTTCAATATCAATGACATAAACAACATCGATAATCGATTCCTTATCGTAAGAAGCCATTTTGACCGCTTCTTTAGCTGCACGTACTGCATTTTCTGAACCGTCTGAAGCGAGTAAGATATGTTTATACATAAATAACCCTCCATTTAATGGGATGATAAAACCCCATTTAATTTATCCATTATTTTCTTACTTGAGGCATCGATTTCAACAAGCTCCACATGAGCTCCTTTTTCTTTTACCAGATCTATCACTTTTAAAACAGCGCCAACACCTGAATCATCCCAAATGCGGCTGTTGGAGAAATCAATCTGGATGTTTTCACCCTGTATATCCGCTTTTTTAAAGTAATTAACAAATCCGTCAATCGAGGCGAAAAAGAGTTGCCCATGAATACTATAGTGATTTTCATTTTTCGAAATAGTAACTGTTGAAATTTTAATTACGAAGAAAATGGCACTTAAGAGTACCCCGGCAAGAACACCTTTAGATAAGTCATGTGTATAAACGACAATTCCGACGGTAGCTAACATAACGATTGCATCGGTCCGAGGAGCTTTTACTAAGTATTTAAAGGAACTCCAATCAAACGTTCCGATACTTACCATAATCATGATTCCGACTAATACTGGCATTGGGATTTGGACAACTAAATCACCTAACACAATAATGAGGAACATTAAAAAGATACCTGCAATCAATGTAGATAAACGTCCTCGCCCCCCTGATTTCACATTAATGACAGATTGGCCAATCATAGCACAGCCTGCCATTCCGCCGAAGAACCCGGTAATGAAATTCGCAATTCCTTGTCCGCGGGCTTCCTGATTTTTATGACTTTCCGTTCCGGTCATATCATCGACAATTCGGGATGTAAGCAATGTTTCTAATAGGCCGACAATCGCTAAGGACAAGGAATATGGAAAGATAATTTGGAATGTTTCCAAGTTAAAAGGAACATTTGGAATAAAGAAAGATGGGAAAGATTTTGTAATTGTACCAAGATCTCCTACCGTTTTTAATTCAACACCACTGAATATTGCAATGGACGTTAATAATACAATTGCTATTAACGGAGCTGGAACTACTTTGATGAAACGTGGTAAGGTATATAATAGGATTAACGTAACTCCCACGAATACATAGGTCATGGTCGATATGCCGATGAAATGCTCTAGCTGTGCCATGAAAATCAAAATAGCTAATGCGTTGACAAAGCCAATCATCACTGCATTAGGAATAAATTTCATTACTTTAGCGATTTTGCATATCCCAAAGATAACTTGGATAATACCTGTTAAGATAGTTGCAGCTAATAAGTAATCAAGGCCGTAGTCCCGGACTAGTGGAACCATAAGCAAAGCCATTGCTCCCGTAGCTGCAGAAATCATTCCTGGTCGTCCACCGGCAAAGGCAATGACCACAGCAATAATAAAAGATGTGTATAAACCTATCATCGGATCGACACCTGCTATGATAGAGAAAGCTATTGCTTCAGGAATAAGGGCGAGCGCAACGACAATACCGGATAAAATGTCAGCCCGAATATTACCGAACCATTGTTGTTTTAAATTTTGCATGATAAACTCCTTTTCTAAATTTCTTTTCACATTGTAGCACTAACTTTCCTAAAAAGGAACCCTTTTAGGAATAAATAGGAGCGGATAATATGATATATGGATATATAAGACCGTTATATAATGATAAACAATCTCAAAATCAATTAAATATACTAAGGAGTAAATGCGATCGGATTTATCAAGAAGAGCATGGGACTCCTAAAAAAAGACATGAGCTGGAGGCGCTTTTAATGGAGATACAGCCTGGAGATTGTATTGTAGTAGAGAAAATGATTGCTCTGGCTGACACATTTCATCACCTGATGGAAATACTACAAGTGTGCGAGAAAGATAATGTGAGAGTCCATTTTCTGAATGAAGGAATTCAAAGTGATACACTGCTTCATATCTATTTGCAAGATATGATGGTATATGTGCTTCAATTCCAATCAGACAGCATAAAACAATCTACCACACAGGGGATGTATGAAGCAAAGCAACAGGGGAAGTCCATTGGGCGCCCTAAAAAATCCGATGAAAATATTAAAAAGGCAATTGCGATGTATCATGATGGTTTTAAATTGTTTGATATAAAAAAGGAAACGGGAATAAGTAAATCGACGCTTTATCGTTATTTGGAATCGTTTGAAAGATAGAGTGGAAGAATAATATAACTTGCTAAGCCCAATGAGAATTCTAAACTTCTTATTAAAATATAATCATTGGGCTGGATTATTCGTTCCTAAATTCGATCTTTCCACATACCACTCTATCCCGATGCTGATTTTCCCCAATCGCTTTCAGGGATATTCTCTGATTTGTTTGTGTAACCATTTCCGTTTTCAGTCTCAAAATATCATATACAAAAAGGGGGGAGGAGAACGTCATTTTATAATTAGAAAGCATCCACCCATTCAGAAGCAGCGGTGAAATGATTTTTGCGCCCATCGCCATGGATAGCATCCCGTGGGCAACCTGGATTGGGAATCCTGCTTGGTTTGCAGCGGCTTTTAAAAGGTGAATCGGATTTGTATCACCAGAAACAGCTGCATATTGCTTCACTAAATGCTCTGTTATTTCTATTTCCATTTCTTCGTAAAAAGAAATCAATGTAATCACTCCTCTGTGTAACGAAGCACCATCGTTGTATCACTTGTTGCCGCTAATTTATCCTTATCAACAATGGATAATCGGTGGACGATAAATTGTTGTTTGCCTCGTGTACGCAGTTTTTTGAGGTCTATTTGGCAGTGATATCGTTTGTTTGCGATAAGTGTCTGTTTGTAAGAAAAGGATTGTTCACTTTGAATCATTGTGAAATCGCCTATCAACCATGGGATCTTTAAGCGTTGCCAAAATAAAATTGGATAAGTCGGAGGGAGTAAAATGTCCTCATACCCTGCCTTCTTTGCAGCATGTTTATCAAGATATAATGGATTTTTTTCATCGATAGTCTGACAGAATTGCTCAATCTGTTTGCTTGTTACGGTTATTGGAATCCAATCTGTTTTCGCACCGATCCATTTTTTATCAATCATGAACTTCATACCTTTCAAATAGGGTTGCTAAGCCAAGCCCGCCGCCGATTCCGAGTGTAGCAAGACCAAATTTTGCCCCTGTACGCTCTATTTCGGTACATAATCTAGTAACAAGGATAGCACCGGATGCTCCATAAGGATGGCCGAAAGCAAGTGCTCCTCCGCCAATATTTAATCGCTCTAGAGGAATATGCAGCTCCTTTATAGAAGCTAATACTTGAGAGGCAAAAGCTTCATTAAATTCAATTAAATCAATTTGCTCGATTGTTTTATCGATCCGTTTTAAAAGTTTTTTTACTGCCGGAATGGGACCGATGCCGAGAAGGTTGGGGTTAACACCTGCACTGGTTGCATCGGTAAAAGACAGGATAGGCGTTTGTTCTAATTCACGACATTTTTTCTCAGACATAATAAGAACGGCGGCGGCTCCATCATTGATTGCGCAGGCATTTCCAGCAGTTACCGTCCCGTCATCGGTAAAAGCAGGACTAAAACGTCTAAGCATGCGCGGGCTTAAAGATTCTCTTGGTCCCTCATCTGTATCTATACCTCGAATAGGAACTATTTCTTTTGTAAATCTGCCTTCATTCTGTGCACGTATTGCTTTTTGATGGCTTTCATAAGCAAAATGGTCCTGAGCTTCTCTAGAAATGTGAAAAGTATTGGCAACATTGTCTGCAGCAAGTCCCATATCAGGATCGCCAATGGAATCCGGTGAAAAACGGGCGCGTGAATAGAAGTTTGGTGTGGTGTAAAGCGTCGTCGGCTTTTCCATTTTCCAAGGTGCAAGGCTCGTACTTTCTATACCTCCAGCAATATAAATATCACCTGCTCCTGCTTGAATATGACGGCATGCCATATTGATTGCCTCTAGTCCGGAGCCGCATTGGCGATCAATAGTGACTGCTGGAATTTCAACAGGAAGACCGGCAGTCAAAGCAGTGAGCCTGGCAATATTTCCGCCTGGACCGATTGCATTACCTAAAATCACTTCATCAATTTGCTCGGCTGCAATGGAGTGCTCTGCTAAAAGCGCTTGAATAACAGCAGCGCCTAGCTTTTCCGGCGGCACCTGTTTAAACATACCGCCAATTTTGCCGATTGCTGTTCGTTTTGCTGCGACGATGACTGGTTTATTCATTGAATCCACTCCGTCAGATTTTTTTCAATCGTATTGCGAGCGATTTTTCCTGTTTTTGTATAAGGCAAGTCTGTAACGGTATAATATTTTCTTGGCCGTTTATAAATGGCAAGCTGTTTTCGACAATGTGCTTTTAATTGCTTTAAATTATCGGGATTACTATTCTTCCATTCAATCAAGGCAACAACCTTTTGTCCCCAATGTTCATCATCCATTCCAATAACGATGACTTCTTTTACATCCGGGAAATCCTTTATTATTTTTTCGACTTCCTCCGGATAAATATTTTGGCCGCCGCTGATAATCATATTGTTTTTGCGTCCAATAATTGTTAGAACGCCTTCCTCATTTAAAAATCCTAAATCATCAATCGTTGCCCCATATTGGGTTAAAACTTGTTTGGTAGCTGTCTCATTTTTGACATAGCCGGTAAATAAAAAATCGCTCTCGATATAAACATTTCCGATCTGCCCTGGAGGAAGAATTTCCTTATTTTCATCGCGTATCGTAATAACTACACCTGGGAAAGGCTTCCCGACGCTGTTAGGGAATTTATCTGCTATTTCCTTTGTAGCAAAGGACACATAACTTAATTCAGAGGCACCATAATACTCGTAAAGCGCACTGTTTGGAAAGGCAGTTGTTAACGCCTTTTTGATGGCGGGCCTGAGTTTTGCTCCTGAGGACAGGAACGTAACGGGTGCTTCAATTACTTCTTCTTGTTTTGCTAATCCACTCAGCATCGTTGGAACGGCAGAAATAACGGTTGCTTTTTTAGTGCGTATGAGATGTGAAATCTCTGTTTCTGAAAACGAGGAAGTAAGATAAAAGCTAGCACCAATATGAAGGGCATGCGTGGCACCGAATAAAGAAAGTGAGTGACAGAGCGGTCCCGGTGCCAGAATAGTGTCCTCTTTCCCGTAATGAAAAGCCTTTTCCCCTGCAGTAAAACTGGCAAGCCATGAAGTATGACTGCGAATAAAACCTTTTGGCTGCCCGGTTGACCCAGAAGTAAACCCGATATAAAAAGGGCTGTCCGCTAAGAAATTCTCGGAGCCTTGCCCGTTTATATCATGCACGTGCACGTCGTCTGTGAAAAAGGTTACAGAGAAATGATAGTTTGCTCGTTTTTCAAAAGAGGAACTGGCAACGACCATATCAGGCTCAGCCATTTCCATGACCCGGGTTGCCTCTTGTTCGCTCCATTTTACATCAAAAGGGATGGCTATCCAGCCTAATGTAATTACGGCAAAATAAGCCTCTAAAAAAGCAGGCTCATTACCGATGAAAAGTGCTACCTTTTGGGGTCTATTTGTCTCCGTCTGTTGCTGCTGTAGAAGTGCCTTATATTGTTGAACGCTTTTATAAAAAACGCTGTAGGTAATCGTTTGATCTTGAAAATAAATCGCAACTTTATTGGCTTGTTCGTTTGCAAATCTTTCTAACTGGTTTCCGATAGTCATCGGATTCACCGCCTTACTATGTAGGTTGTTTGCTATTATCAATCAATGGGTATACCCGATTCAATTTTATGATAATAGCACTCGCTATAAGAGCTTTTAAAACATCTCCGGGTAAAAAAACGAGAGCTGAGATTGCTGTTGGTGCCCATGGCAGATTGGATAAAATAGATAAATAGGTAACTCCTATTATATTAACAACAATAACGCCGCCAAGGATTGTAATCAATACTAGTTTCGAGTACGTTAAATAATGGATATTTTTTTCTGCCAAATATCCGATAATCCATGCAGCTACAGGCCATGATAGAATATAGCCTCCGCTTGGTCCGATAAGAACTCCTAAACCGCCGCGTCCCCCAGTTAATAAAGGCACTCCGACAGCAACGAGAAAAACAAAAAGTAATAAACTAAGTCCGCCGCGCCTCGCTCCTAATACACCGCCCGCCAGCATGACACCGAGCGTCTGTAATGTAATCGGAACAGGAATAAATGGAACTGGAATTGGCGGGAAGAATGCAAATACCCCCATAATTGCTGCGAATAATGAAATAAACATCATGTCTCTTAACTTCAATTTACTTCCCTCTTTCTTAATTGTAATATTAATAGAATAATAGAGTTGATAACAATATGTCAACCTTGTTTTTATTTAGGTTGACAATATAGTTTTATTTTTTATAACAATCCAGTAAATATTAGAATAGGTGAATTATTGCTTATCTATGCTGCTTAAAACAAAGAAGATTATGTAGGATACCAAGAAATTGGCTCGGAACACTAACGGTTATTAATCTATGGTGAAATTAGTTATTCTTTGCAAGAACATGCTGCGGCGAAACAACCAATGAATGAAGCTTTTCCTAATAAAATTAACAGGGAATCGCCAAAGTTAAGAATGTTGACGATTCCCTTATTCGTTTTTTTAAGCATAATGTTGCAAATGTTTCCGGTGAGTCGAGTAATCGCAAAATCACTTTGGTGGGCCGAGTAATCGTAGCCCCAGCCCGACGCTTTGGTTTCTGAACACAGCAAACTTAGCTTGATCTAACGCAAGGTAGCAGTGAAAAACTAAAAGTTTCTTTTCTCTTGGCGTTCTACTTTCTGTAACTGCTGACGCAAGTTGTGTAGAAGTTCCTGTGTTTGTTGATACTGAGGATTCCGAAGTGCTTGATCACCATATTGATTTTGTGCTTGTTGTAATACTTCATCTGCTTGCTGCAGTTGTTCGGTAGCCTGTAGGTATTGCTGGTGATTGACACTTGCATCATTTTTTGCAAATTGGATTGTTTCCATAGACTGCTGGACAAGCTGAGTAGCTTGTTGAATCTGTTCATGTGGGTTTTGCTGAACCATAAGAAAGCCTCCATTCTTTCGTTTAAAAGTACTTAAACTTGGTTAACTACTGTTGTTATATTTCCAAAGAAAGCTTGTATTATGTATGGAATGAAAAGAAAGAGCTATTATCCCAATTACACGAGTGGGCAAAAAGGCTTTGAGCATATTGGAAGAGAAAAAGGGATAATCTAATGGGAAAGTTGTGATAAGGAACAAACATAGGAGGGCATATTAGAAGCAAAGCTACATAAAGAAAGGCAAGTTAAGTTAAGCTGATGTGTATAAACCTAACTTGCTGCTTTTTTAAAAGATCTTCTTCGCATAATGGAAGGTTTTGGTAATCCTATATCAATGCAATGACAAGGTTACAAACTCATAGGAGAGTTTTGTTCTAACCATTATTTCATAAACAAATTAATTTAGATCAAGCTAATAATGGCTAACTATTATACAGTATTGCAAAAGGTTTCTTGCTTTATATTTTACGCCTGTATAGGTAAACAAATTTCACAAAGATGTTTCTCCAGCATAAATTGGATATACCTCTCTAAAATAGTCTTGTTGTATCTAATTGATGGCCAGTTTCAGCTAATTTATTGAAAACGACCTCCCATGCTTCGTTTAACGCCTCCGCTGTATGATGGATAGTAAAAATAGCGTAGCTGCCACCTTGTAAAATATCATGTTGAACACATTCGTCGTTAATTTCCTGCTGAGCAGACAGTACCAATGCCGTGTCGTATCGACATTCTTTAGGAGGAACAAGTGCCGGGTTGTCCCTGATAATTCCTAATACAACCGCATTATCTGTAAATAAGTTAGTGTGTGAAGCGTTATTATAGCCCATCCAATGTTTAAACCTATCCATCAATTGATTATTCCCCACCCCGTATTTTCCTGTTCTCCGCATATAGACAATTGGCAGATCTGGAAATTGTTCAATTTTCATATACCATATTCTCCTTAAAAAGTAGTACGCCGGCGTCTAAGTACATCATAGATTCCTTTAAAATGAAAAACAACCTAAATATTAAAATTATTTTAAAAGATTATTTAGAAAGGTTTGCCGAATTATATAAATCCGTTAATAATATTTCTTCCGAGTGATCTTTATATTGGATTTCTATTTTGTCTTTATCTGTCAGCTTCTTTGCTTCTCCATTGGGTAGTAATAACGTATTTTCATCTAAGAATGTATAGGTGATATCAGCTCCACTTTTATAAAGCATTGCAATTTCCGAATCAGGCATCCAAGATATTTCAGGAAAAATACTCCAACTCTCATAAATAATAATCCAATCCGTATAGTCCTGGTTCATTTGATTTTCCATAGCCATAAGGTAACGATTATCTTTATTTGATTTGAAAGTTAGTGTAACGGCAGAATCATGCTGTTGAATGGTGGTCTCCACGTTATCTTTATCAGCAATCCACATATGGACAAAAAGAAGATAATAGCTGATCGACAGGATAAGGAAAAGAGTTACCAGAGTTCCTGTAATTATAAAAATCTTTTTCCTGTTTTTTAAGCGCACCTTTTTTAAATAGTCGATATTTCTCTTCTCGTCCTTATGTTCATTTGTATGTTCTATGGACAAGTCTTCCTGCAATTCCTTTACATACTCTCTGCAATCCTTACATTGCTCCATATGTTTTTCCATTTGTTTATTCGTCTCTTCACTCGTTAAATGTTCGATATAGTTTGGCACTAAATCTCTAAAAACACTATGATTCATCAGTTTTATCACCCTTTCGCATTTGTTGTTTGGCACGATAAAATGTTACTCTTGCCCAATTCTCTGATTCTCCAAAAATGGAGCCTATTTCTTTAAAAGATAAATCGCCCAGTAGCCTAAGATAAAGTATCTCTCGCTTTTTTTCACTGAGCTGGTGGGCTAGTTTGAAAAATTGCATTTTATCTTCATTTCTAAAATATTCTTCCTCCAAATGGGAAGAGAACGTTTTTTCATTACTTAATGATTCTGCCAATAGATGCCTTTTCTTTTCACGATTCAACTCCTGCAGCCAAACATTTTTTGCAATGGAACAAAGCCAGGTAGAAAATTTTGCTTTTCCGGTATCGTGAAAGTTATTGATGGACTTGATTGCTTGATAAAACGTCTCTTGTGTCAATTCTTCGGCAGATTGATAATCATTATTGGTTAACGTTAATAAATATTTAAAAATAAAGTCCGCATATTTTTGATAGACATCTTCCTGGTTCACCATTTCCCTCCTCTCATTCCATTTAGTAGCAATCCTAAAAACGAATCATCTATATATCCATAAAATGATGCGTTCGTTACAATCTTTTTTAATTTATTTTCAGGTGAAAGTATAGGTTTCATTCTATGAGGGTTATTGCCAACTGCTATTATACAGGATGGGTATGCAGATGTTATATTTTTGTAAGACTAGCATAGAAAAATAACTTGAACCATGTAACTTATTCACGACTATTAGTATAATAGGCAATAGTTCAAGCGATAGCAGTGGAGAAATAATGGAGGAATAGACATGAAACTACTCATTGTAGAGGATGATAAAACAATAGCTTCTGGCTTGGAATACTCATTAAGTCAGGAAGGTTATGAGACGTTGGTTAGCCATCATGCCCAAGAAGCAACAGAAATAATAGAAACACAGATTAACAGTATTTCCTTATGCTTATTTGATTTATCCTTGCCTGATGGCAGCGGTTATGATTTATGCCGTTGCGTGAAAGAAAAAGCGGATGTTCCGGTTATTTTTCTGACCGTTGCGGATGATGAGGTGAATGTGGTGATGGGGCTGGATATGGGAGCGGATGATTATATTACCAAACCATTTCGTATCCGCGAATTAAGCTCGCGGATTAAAACCGTGCTCAGACGCTATCAAAAGAATGGCACGCATGAAAAAGATTCTATCCAGATTGGCCCGTTAGAGGTGCTCCCGTTAGAAGGAAAAGTGCACAAAGCGCATGCTGAGCTTACTCTAACAGCACTGGAATATCGGCTGTTAATGATTTTTATCAACCATCGAGGACAGATTCTTTCGCGGGAACAGCTTTTAGAAATGATATGGGATGTTGCCGGCGAGTTTGTTAATGATAACACGCTCACAGTGTATATTAAACGGCTTCGGAAAAAAATAGAGGACAATCCGCAAAAGCCAGTATTGATAGAAACAGTTAGAGGATTAGGATATAGGATGGCGACAGAAGATGTTAAGGAATAAAGAAATCCGCGTTTTTATCATCGTCACTGTACTGGTTCTAGGAATAGGAATTCTATTTGGTTACGCACATTCACCGGTAACAGCATTATTTATTGCCATTGTTGGCGTCAGTCTGGCTGTTTGCTATCTGTTATGGATGGCATGGCGTTACCAGAAGATGATTCAGCTATCGGGCTACTTACGAAAAATAATGGCAGGAGATACCTCATTGGATGTCCGGGATAATACAGAAGGAGATCTCAGTATACTAAAGAACGAAATTTATAAGATGACAAGGATGTTATCTGAACAGCAGGAAGGATTACAGAAGGATAAAGAAAAACTTACGGATGCGATCTCAGACATTTCCCATCAAATCAAAACACCGCTTACGTCCATGACAGTGATGGCTGATCTATTAAGCGATCCGAATTTAGAGGCTGAAAAACGGCGAGAATTTACCCTTCACATAAGCAAGCAATTGGAGCGGATGGAGTGGCTGGTTTCTTCATTGTTAAAGCTTTCAAAAATTGATGCAGGAACCACTTTATTTAACAGGGAGAAGATTGATGTGAACGAGCTCGTAAAAGAAGTAATCGCACCGATGGAAATACCTGTTGAGCTGAAAGGAATAGAGCTGGAAATAGAAGAAACGCCAGAAACTGCATTTATTGGTGATAAAAACTGGACAAAAGAGGCTTGTATAAATATTTTAAAGAATGCAATGGAACATACACCAAATGGCGGAAAAATTACAATTTCTTATGAGGAAAACGCCATTTTCACGGAAATACGAATCAAAGATAATGGGCAAGGGATTGAAAAGACAGAGCTTCCGCATATTTTCAAACGTTTTTATAAGGGCAGTCATGCGGCAGACGGCAGTGTTGGTATAGGACTGGCAATGGCCCATTCCATTGTCACCAATCAGCTGGGAGATATTGAAGTGATCAGTGAACCGGGAAAAGGAACTACCTTTATTATAAAATTTTATAAGCAGGTTGTTTAAAGTGACAATATTGTCACCATTATTGTCACTGACCCGTCATTTTGGACAAGTAAAGTAGAAGGCATAGAAAAGTTACAAGGAGGAAAACGGAATGGAATTAATGCGGATTGAAAATTTGTCTAAAGTGTACGGGAAAGGTGATACAGCAGTAAAGGCATTGGATAATGTATCTTTTTCTGTGAAGCAGGGAGAATTTGTGGCGATTATCGGACCATCTGGGTCTGGGAAGTCAACCTTGCTTCATTTGTTGGGAGGTGTGGACAGACCTACGGATGGAAGGGTATTTATAGAAAATACGGATATTTATGCATTAAATGAAACGCAGCTGGCTATCTTTCGGAGACGGCAAATTGGTCTCATTTATCAATTTTATAATCTCCTGCCGATTTTAACGGTGGAAGAAAATATCACCTTACCAATGCTCCTAGATGCGCATAAAGTAGACAAGAAGCATTTCAAAGAAATTGTGGAGATATTGGGACTGCAAAAACGTTTGGATTATTTACCGAATCAATTATCCGGCGGTCAGCAGCAGCGTGTTTCGATTGGCAGGGCGCTGATCAGTAATCCTTCGATTATTCTGGCAGATGAGCCGACAGGAAATCTGGACAGTAAAAACAGTAAAGAAATTATTGATTTGTTAAAGCTGTTTAATAAAACATATAATCAGACACTCGTCGTTATTACACATGATGACCGCATTGCCTTACAGGCGGATCGAGTGATTTCAATAGAGGATGGCACGATTGCCAAGGACGAGGTGATTCGTCCATGAATATTGTCAATAAAGTAACGCTGAGACATTTAAAGGAGAATAAGCGAAGAACGCTTGTTACGATTTTTGGTGTCATTATCTCTGTTGCGATGATTACGGCGGTTGCAACTTTGGGTTTTTCTTTTATTGATATGCAGCAGCGGGATGCCATCGCAAATAATGGTGATTGGCATTATGCTATGCAGGATGTGGATAAGGAACAATTAAAGGCAATTCAAGCCGATGATAATACAGACTCTATAGGCCTTGTGGATGAATTGGGGTTTGCACCTTTAAATGATCAGTTGACGAAAAGATATCTCTACGTTCGAGCGATGGATGAAACAGCTATGGAACAAATGCAAGTGAATCTGACAAAGGGGAAGCTCCCTACCAATAAAAACGAGGTTGTTATTTCCGAGGCATTAAAAGGAGAAGATTTTGATTATCAGATTGGAGACACGATTGAGTTAGATATTGGGGAAAGATATGAGACTGGTGCTGAAGAAGAACGTTCATTAGATCATGACGAATCAGTCTATGTAGATGATGACGGGATAAGTGAAGAGTTACGTAATCAGGAAGAACACAGTTTTACAATTGTCGGTGAGATAGAAGAGCCTATTTGGGATTACCCATGGTCACCAGGTTATTCCGTGTTATCTTATACAGATGGTTTATCTTTAACAGAGATTGAGGGTGTATATGTTCATGGGAAGAAATTAAGGAAAACACTATTTGATGATGTTGAACAACTGGGGTCAGATATTGGGATTGATGCAGAAAACATTCGATTCAATACACCCTTATTAGATATGCATTTAATCTCTTTAAACAGTGGCATGGTTGCCGCTTTATCGGGGTTGCTTACCGTAATCATGATCATTGTTATGGTTGGGTCGATTGCGTTAATATATAATGCTTTTGCAATATCTGTATCTGAGCGGTCGCGTTATTTAGGGATGCTCTCCAGTGTCGGGGCGACGAAAAGACAAAAGCGGAATTCGGTATTATTTGAAGGATTTGTCATTGCCCTCATTAGTATCCCGATTGGAATTGGTGCCGGATTATTAGGGATGGGCATTACGCTGCACTATATCAATCAGATGTTATCAGGTGTGGGACTCCATTCAGATTTTCGCTTGGTTGTGACATTGCCTATCTTTATTATTGCGATAGTGGTTTCTCTCCTGACCATTATGATTTCTGCCTGGATACCGGCTGTCAGAGCTTCTAAAATTACGGCGATTGATGCGATTCGTCAGGCGAAGGATATTAAACTTACCAAAAAGAAAATCAAAACAAACCGTCTTGTTCAGAAACTGTTTGGCTATGAAGCAGAAATCGCCCTGAAGAATTTAAAAAGAAATAAGAAACGCTATCATGTTACTGTATTCTCTTTAATGATCAGTATTATCTTATTTTTGTCGGTCGGATTTTTTACCACCACGTTGACGAAATCCTATGAGCTGCAGTCTGAGGAACAGAATTATGACATTTCGATGCTGGATAATTCTGGTGAAAACAAGCTGACTGATATATACCCAACAATTGAAAATATGGATAAAGTAAAAGATATTATTATGTATCAGCAAATATATTTTCCTGCCTATATTCCTGAAGAGATTGCTGGGAATACAATGGAAGGGATGGAGGATATCTATGGTTCAGAAGAGATAGATGAAGAAGGAACAAGCTATACAATTGCACTAATAGGTCTCCCAACAAAAGAATGGGATGAATACCTCCGTAAAAACAATATTTCAGCAGTATCTAATGACAAACAGCAAGCTGTTTTAGTTAATACCGTTTCCTATATGGATAATAATAATAAATATGTTGAAAGTGAAATGTTGCATGTTAACAAGGATGATCAACTGCCCCTTCGAATAGAAAACAACTATAATGAGGAAACAGATGAATGGAAAATAACGAATGAGGAACTTAATCTAATAGGCCTTACGGATAATTTTCCGATGGGAGATTTTCATCCTTCTATGAATACACTGTTTGTTATTGTCCATGAACAAACATTTAACAATCTGATGGAAAGTGTACCTTATAGTCAGGACAAGGAGTTGGGATTATATCTGACTTCTGATGACCCTTACCAGGTACAAGACGATATAGAGGCTCTTGAGCCGAGTAATAGTTTAGAAATAAGCAATATCTATGAATTTCGGCAGCAGGACAAACAACTGACTTTAGCCTTATCTATCTTTATTTACGGGTTTATAACACTAATAACGCTTATTTCGATTGCAAATATATTTAACACGATTTCAACCAGTGTGGCACTGCGAAAAAGAGAATTTGCAACAATGAAATCGATTGGCATGACGCCAAAAGCTTTCCGCAAAATGATCCGGTTTGAAAGTCTGTTTTACGGAATCAAGTCGTTAATCTACGGCTTGCCGATCAGTTTTGTTGTTATGTATTGGATTCACTTACAAACAAGGAGTGCTTTCGACTATCGTTTTCAATTACCGTGGATTTATATCGGCATTGTCATTTTGGCTGTCTTTGTCATCGTCGGAGTTGCCATGCTTTATTCCACTTCTAAATTGAAGAAAGATAATATTGTAGAAACATTAAGACAGGAAAATATTTAAATAAACATAACAAGCTATTTCGGATCGGTCTGAGATAGCTTGTTGTATATAAATAGAAGAAAGTTTTGGATATATTTAAAAATAATGTTGTTTTTGTGATATATTACGAATATAATACATGTAAATGGTGTGTTAATGTATTAATACAGCAAAACGAATGAATAGAGAGGGGATGTATTGTATCTAGAAGCTTACTTGGATAATAGTTTACTAATATTTGAATGGGTATACATAAGCAGAATTTATGAAAAAGTAGTTTTGGAACGATTTTTCAGTGAGGGGGTTTGTAATGAATTTTATTAAACGGGCATTTTTAGGTATTACAAGAAAAAAGGGGAAATCATTAATACTATTAGCAGTTATTTTTATTTTAGGGAATTTAATATCTGGCGCTATTTCAATTCAGCAAGCAACTGGAAACGTGGAGTCAACCATCAAAGAGAGACTAGGGACTGCAGCAACAGTTGATATGGATTATGAAGCTTGGGACAAAATGAGTGAAGAAGAATTGGAAACATTTGAGCCGGAAATGTTAGATATTGATTTGATTAAACAAATCGGCGATCTCTCATATGTGAAATATTATGATTATAATATGACAACCTGGGTGGGGTCAGAAAGTATTGAACCGTATGAAGATGCGGATCTCGGGGAAGGCTTTTTCTCTGGAGATAATATGCCATTTAGGCTGAAAGGAATTAACTATGCTCCAGTAATTGATTTTGAAGAAGGTAAAGCAAAATTAGTAGATGGGCGTGTATTTACAGAGGAAGAGATTGATAATGGTGCTTCTGTAACGGTTATTTCCCAAAAGCTTGCATCTGAAAACAATCTGGAAGTAGGAGATACATTTACGTTATTGAACGCGGTCTACGATTATCCAGAAGATTCAGAGGAAGAAGAACTTATAGGTTCCAGAGATGTTGTATTAGAAGTGATTGGATTATTTGATCCACAATCTGCAAAAGAAGAATCTGATGATAAAAATGAAGATAGCGATATGTTCCTTATGGAGGATATCGAATATCAAAATGCAATGTACGTTCCAAATGCGATTGTATCTGCTGAGGATAATTTCACAATGGAAGTATATGCAGAAAATGATCCAGAATTTGCAGAAATGATGGAAGATGAATCTTTTGAATACTATGAGCCGATTTATTACTTAAATAAACCAGAAGATATTGAAGCATTTAGAGAAGAAGTATTACCGTTATTACCGGAACTTTATACCGTAATCAGTGCGAGTGATCAATACGAAAGAATTTCAGGGCCGATGGAGTCCATGTCAAAACTAGCAAAATATGTTTTGATGGTAGCAGTGGCAGCAACCATTTTGATTACTGGCTTAGTTGTTTTACTATTCTTACGAGATCGCAAACGTGAATTAGGTATTTATTTATCTTTAGGTGAAAAGAGAAGTAAGGTGATTGGCCAAATTTTAATTGAAGTCATGGTCGTTGCCATTGTTGGAATCACACTATCCTTGTTCAGCGGAAATCTATTGGCGGGACAGGTATCAGATACCATCATGAAATCGAATGATAATGAAAGTGAGTACTTTGAAGGTGTTTACTATGAAAACCTGGAAAGCAATTTGACGACAGAGGACGTGCTAGATTCCTATGAAGTAGAGCTTAACTCAAGTTATGTACTAGGATTCTATGGTATCGGGTTATTAACCATTTTAATTTCAACGATTATTCCATTAATTTATATTGTACGGTTGAATCCGAAGAAAATACTGATGTAATAGAGAGGTGAAATCATGATATTAGAAGCAAAGGATTTAAATTATTATTATCAGGATGGCGAACAGCGCCGTTATATTTTAAAAGATACATCCGTCTCTTTTGAGAAGGGGAAGTTTTATACCATTCTAGGGCAGTCCGGCTCCGGGAAAACCACCTTATTATCGTTACTCAGTGCCTTGGATTCACCACATAGCGGAGAAGTGTTATTTAATGAAGAGGATATAAAGAAAATTGGCTATGAAAAATATCGCCGTAATAATATCGGGATTATTTTTCAGAGTTATAATCTGATTCCAACCTTAACAGCTGTGGAAAATGTACTGGTTCCCATGTCGATTACGGAAAACGACATTCCGGAAGATACCAAAACAGTAGCCTATAATTTACTAGATTACATCGGTATTGTAAGAAACAAAGCAGATCGTCTGGTTAATAAGCTCTCTGGGGGAGAGCAGCAGCGTGTGGCTATTGCTCGTGCCTTAGCAACCAATGTGGAACTGATTCTTGCCGATGAGCCTACAGGAAATCTTGATGAAGATATGGAGCAGGAAATCATTGATATCTTTAAAAAGTTAGCGCATGAACATGGAAAATGTGTCATTGTAGTAACGCACTCTAATGAAATTGCTTTACAGTCCGATCAGGCATTTCATTTGAGGAAGGGTGTACTGTCTCCTTATGAGTGATTTTTTATCAAAGTTTAATAAAGACAAGTATGATGATTTGGTGAATGAAAAAGAAGATAAGGAAAGAGATGACAAGAAAGCGGTAAAGGCTGAAAAAACAGAGCCAAGGCAAGAGCAGGCCTCTGCTGTGGAAAGAGAAGAGACAGTCTCTGAGAGAAAGGCTCCTATAAAGTCAGAGCCTCTTTCTTCTAGAAGCAGCCGCCGTCAGGATGCGGAAGAAGAAATAGAGATTGACCTGGATTATCGCAGGAAAAAGAAACGCCGGATGGTCCTGATTATCGCGGGTGCTGTCTTAGCTTGTATTTTGATTTTCTTCCTATATTATATGCTTGTACACGTAAAGGTTGAAAATTTTGTGGGCAAGCCGGTTTCTGATGTACGTGCTTGGGCACAGGAAAATGATGTCGAGGTCGAATTGGAACAAGAATATAGCATGGAGCATGATGCAAACGCAGTGATTTCGCAAAGTGTCCCAGAAGGCAAAAGAATTCGGAAAGGTAAGACACTTACGCTCACAAGCAGTCTCGGTCCTGACCCTGAAGAGGTTATTCCGCTTGCTGACTTTTCGGAAATGAGTCAAGAAGAAGCACAGAATTGGATTGATGAAAATAAAGCAGAAAACCTGCAGATGGTCACAGAATATAGTGACGATATTGAGGAAGGAAACTTTATTAAATTTTCCATCAAGGATAGCAATATAGATGCATCAGAATACAAACGGAAAGATAGTGCCGCTGTCTACTATTCCAAAGGGAAAGAAGTTTTTGAGAAGAATATTACGATCCCTGACTTTACAGGAAAACCTAAAGAGGAAGTAGAGAAATGGGCAGAAACGAATGAAATCGAGATGACCTATGAAGAAGCTGATTCGGAAAGCGTTGAAGCAGGTAATATCATTAGTCAAAGTGAAGCCCCGGATGAAAAAATTGCGAAAAGGGATGAAATGAAAGTCGTCGTGTCAGTAGGAGAAGCAATAGTCGTTCCTAATTTTGGAGAAGTGACCCCAGAAGAAGCGGCGATGAATTATCCAGATCTAAACGTGACAGTCAAACAAGTTTTTCATGCAGATGTTTCCTATGGAACAATGATTGCACAATCGATTGAGCCAGATACAAAGCTGACGGAAAAAGACGATAAAAATATTACCGTTACGTATTCGCAGGGGAAACCATATTTGCATGATTTCCGCGGACAATCAGAAGGTGATTTGCCAAGATTGTTTTATGAACAATATAAGTCAAAAGGCGCTGATATCAACTATATTGTAAAGTATGTTGATTCACCGGAAGTCAAAGGTACCGTGGTTGACATGGGTGTATTTAACGAATTTGTGCCAATGACCTACACAGTGGAGATACGTATTAGCAATAATGCTTCCGCGCCGCCGAATCCACCAGACTTCTCGGAAGGGCAGCAAAATATATATCCTGAACCGGACGTAGGTGAAGGTGAGCCTGAAGGTAATTTAGGAGAAGAGGAAGACCTCGGAATGGATGAGGAATAGACGGTATCTAGCATTAACATCAGATACAAATAAATGAACGTGGACAGGAGCACACCTTTTATGAAGGACAGTGCTCCTGTTTTTCACTTTTAGAAGGAGGACAGTGTATCCATTTGTAATGTATGGCCTCTCTGTTCCGAATGACTAGTTGGTATTGATGCATTTTAATTTAGGTGAATATTGGTACAAGGAATATATCCAAGAAGGCCTCATTATAGTGATGAAATGGCAAATAGCACTCATATTCTATTCAACCATTGGAAAATAAAATTTTGTGATTTTAGAAAGAAGGGAAATCCGTATGGAATTTGAAGATAAATTAGAAGAGATTTTCAATGATACAGAAGCTAGTATACAAGTTAAGATAAATCGTATTGCTGATATTGGAGATTACTTACAATATGGAGATATTGATAAAGAAACAACAGTTAAATATTTAGATATATTGATTAGATATCTAGTTCAGCAAGATGATGATGATATGAAAGAAGAGATTCTCGGAATCATTCTTGATACGGAAGATTCTAAAGTTGTCGATGAAGAGTTAAATTTAACACCTATAGTTTCCAATTTATCTATTTTTAATGAGCAGTGTATCAGTTATATCTTATCAATTTTAGGCTATTCAGGAAAAGAACAGTATAGAATATTGATAGAAAGTTTCAAAGATAATCCAAAGCTTAAAGATGATGTAGAAGATGCATCGTATGAATTGAATTACAGGATTAAAAATAATTAAATTTTATAAAAATAGTATCAGAATATAATGTTACGTTACGATTTTTTAGAGGAGTGATAGGATGAGATTTGATTGCTTCTAAGAAGTCACATCCTTCTATTGAAGGAATCTTTGGAGTTGAATATAGAATACCTAGAAAAGATAAGACTGGAAACATTAAAATTTAGAGGTTATCTAAATGAAGCCGGGGAGGTAACTAACTTTTTCCCGACTTTAGATTAAAGATGATAGGAGGAAATAGAGTGGTTAAAGAATATGAACTAGTTGAGGATAAAGAAAAAATTGATAAACTGATGTCAATACATTTTAATTTTATAAATGGAGATTATATAAAAAAGCATTGAAACATTTTGCAAATAAAGAAGGATATGGACAAGAAATAATACTAATAAGGTCGCCGATTGATTCATTTTCACTACAAGCTGATTTTACGCTGTTTAATGCTTTACCTGTTGCTTTGACTTTAAATTCTAAAAACGCCAAGCGATTATTATTTATTGCTCTTTAATTCTTCACGGGCAGGTTCATGGATATTCTAGTGTTAGCTTCATTGGTGCACATCCAGTGAAGAAATACACGAAACTAAATTTCTCTAAAGATACTATAGTGAGAAAAAAGCAACAACATGAAATAGTACTCATGCTGTTGCTTATACACTAATCGAATTCTTTCATTTTTCCAAAGTATAATGTACCTAATAACCAAAATGCAGTGGTTAATAAAATCACTGCTATTAATACAGGAATTGCTCCAAATTGGATGATAAACGGTACGGAAGCAGCAGTTACAAGTCCACCACCAACCATTGGTTCAAATAATATTTGTTTATAACCAAACGCATTGAGTGCAGGGGATTTATTCTCTGGATCCACGATACGCATAAGCATTATTCCTGTTGCCGCAACACCGGTACTTTGACCAAAATCTCCAATTCCTCGTTCAAACCAGTAACTTGGAATCATTCTAGGTCCGAGATATAGGAAGAGGAAGATATTAAGAGCTATACCAACAACGGCAAGTAAAATAAATGGAATGATATTAGCTCCAATTACTTGCAAGCTTAGTGAAGCCATGGCGCTAATAATTAGAAAATCTAATGCTACTCCTTGAATCGTGTTAATTGTATCTCGATCAACTAATTCATGATGATCAAAACGGGATAGAAAGATTTGGACAATTATCCCGCCAATCATTGCAAATGGAAACAAAGGAACATATTCAAATAAATAAATATCCAGTGCACTTCCATACGTTGCAGCTTCTAACCAAATAAACGCTTCTAATAGTACATAACCAATGAAAATCGAAATACCAATTAGCCCTAAATGAAATGCGAATGGTTCAATCGATAGCGGGGAGGTAGTTTTTGTACCTGCTGATTCACGGTGTTCTTTATTTATAATCCCCGTTTGTTGCTCAAAAGAAATCTCATCGGGATGATGTAACGTCTGAGATTTCCCTTTGCGTGCAGCCCAATTCACCATAATCATACCAATTACTACGCCGGACAGTATTCCTGCTGTTGCTAAACCAATAGCAAGGTCATAACCTTCGGAGAATCCAAGTTCCTCAAATGTACTTTGTAATCCTGCAGCGGTGCCATGACCACCAACAAAGCTAATTTCAATGAGTGCTCCTGCTGCAGGACTAAGTCCAAAGAGGGGGGTTAATACGGTAAGCGCTAGTAATATACCCGCTGCGTATTGAGCCCAAGATATTGTATAGCCTAAGGCTATTTGCGGTCCACCAATCTTCCACATCTTTTTAGGTTTTGGTAAGACAAATCCAATAAATAAACATGCAAAAACAATATTAATCAATAGCTCAGGTAAACCCGTCCAAACTTCTACTATATCTTCAGTAAAGAAGCCAGCATCAAGAAAGCCATCTGTAGTTAGACGACCTAATACTTCAGGCCCCAATAAGAGTGCTAAGAAACCGCCTATCAAAGAAGTAGGTAAGAAGAGTTTTTGAAGGATAGGGATTTTCAGACGAATAAGCTTCCCGATTACGAGCAGAGCGGCTAGTATAATAATAGCAAAACCGACAATTTGTAAGGACATAGATAGACCCCTTTCATAAAGTTATTAGATCGTGTTCAAGTGAAAATGAAATAAAAAATATTGAACTTCACTATACCCGTCATAACTCTATGAAAAACATGACATTTGTTGGCTATTTTTTAGAGAGATCCTAAATTTTTGAGATCCTATGTTTAAAAATTTATTCATGTGGTAAATTATAAATAGAAATTAGCACTTGAACTTGTTGAGTGCTAATGCATATAATCTGTTTACAAGGAGGTGATCGGTTATGCTTAAATTGAATTCTTTTAATAGAAAAGATAACTCTAGTATTGTGTATGTTGAAAAAGGTTATCTCTCAAGCATGATTGATAACCTCTTTAATGGTCGGTGGTCCAAGGGGGACTTGCCTTTTGGACGAAGGTTAGCACCTTGAGATATTTTAAGCGGGTTTTATTGTTTTACAAAAAGTAAAATATCAATAGGAGTGATTAGTTATGGCAGGATTAATTCCTTTCAACAGAAAGAATCGAAATGTTGTGAGCGCTAGTCCTAAAAATCCATTTAATATGATTGATGACTTCTTTGACGAAGCTTTTAACGATTTTCCAATATTAAGAAGAAATCTTATTACTGACCCCTTCAAGGTTGATGTAAAAGAAGAAGATGAGAAATATTTTATTGAGGCGGAACTCCCTGGCGTTAAAAAAGAGGATGTAGATATTAACCTAAATGATGATGGCAGGCTCTCTATTTCTGTTAATAGAGAAGAAAAAGTGGAAAAGAAAGACGATGACAGTGCTTATATCCACAGAGAAAGACGCCGTGATTCTATGCAGAGATCCTTATATTTGACAGACGCTAACCCGGATGGAAGAGTTCATGCAAGGATGGAAAACGGTGTATTAGAAGTAACAGTAGAAAAGGAAGAACAAGAGCAGATTAATAATGGTCGTAAAATTGAAATAGAATAATATGATGATTCACCACTGAATCCCCTTTGCGAAATTTATCGCAAAGGGGATTTTTAATCTATATACCGTCAAAATCACTAGAGTTTATCATTAAAGATTACTGTGATTAATGATTAGAAACGTTACGTGTTGTTTGTCACCACATTGCCAGTCAGTACCACTAACTCAAAAAAATAAGTGGATAAGATATTAAATTATTAAATTGAAGAAGTAATTCAGGAAGGATTAATATTTGGTGTTAATATTATTTTTCGTGGCAGTATGGAGATTATATATGGGAAGTAAGCTATAATGATGAAGTAAGATTAGGTAGTCCTTGGACAGTTTATTCTCGATTATTAGGATAAAAATGCCGGCTTTTAGAAACTATGATGAACAGGAAGAGTTATTAAAAGAATCATTTGAAATGTACGAGGAATTTAAAGCGATTTTGATAAAAGAGTATTTGGGCTAATAGCGTTCAATTTAATGGGATGTTAAACCTTACCTTAAAAAGGGGCAACATCCCTTTTTGTTTAGCTATAAAAATAGGTCTTTGATCATTTCTTCTTTAAAACTCCCTGGAGACGGCTGTTCCAATCCTCAAGAAAGCATCCGAACGCAGCTCTCTGTCTATACTTTAGTAATTTGCTGTTCATTAGATTCATTGTTATATCCTAAAAGATATATCATAATTCCCTCTCCATCGTTTATCACAATTATCTTCTGTGGTTACCACATAGTAGTCTTCTACAGGAACCCGTAATATCCAGTCTATTAATAGGGCAATTCCATCTATATTTTGGTGAAGGGGCACTGCTGCGATGGTTCAGTTTTTGTGGGAACTGTGAATCTATGCCATAATTACTTTAGAAAAACGTAAACATTTCAGCGATGCCCGTAGAGGAGGAAAATAGATGCAGACCATTATGATAGTAGAAGATGATCCGAAGATTTCGAAGCATCTGCAGGACTATATCGAAAAATATGGTTATCAGGTATCTTTTATCAAGGATTTTGAAAGAATTATGGAAGTGTTTCAAGAGACAAAGCCTGATTTGGTGCTTCTAGATATTAATTTACCGAGCTATGATGGCTATTATTGGTGTAGGCAAATTCGCCAAACATCTACTTGCCCGGTGATTTTTATTTCTGCTCGAACTGGTGAGATGGATCAAGTCATGGCACTGGAGAACGGTGGCGATGATTTTATAACGAAGCCGTTCAGTGCTGAAATTGTGATGGCCAAAATACGCAGTCAGCTGCGGCGTGCGTACGGGGAATATGCACATGACGCCAAAGAACGTTTCTTAGAAGTAGAAGGATTAAAGCTTTTTCCGGAGCGGTTGGAATTAACGTTTGATGGAAAAGATACACAATTGTCCAAAAAAGAAGCAGATATTATAGAGAGCTTGATGAATCGTTATCCGCGCGTTGCCGGCAGGGAAGATTTACTGGTGAAACTTTGGGATGACCAGACTTATGTGGATGAAAATACATTGAATGTCAATATAACAAGAGTACGGAAAAAGCTGCAGTCTGTCGGGATAGAGGATGGCGTTGAAACGGTCAGAAGTGTTGGTTACCGGTTGAAAAGCACGCTTAAAGAAGAATGATGTAACTAAAAAGGAGATTTGCAATGAAGCTATTTTTAAAGGAACATGCTTTACTGATTGCTCTTAACATACTACAATTTGCTGCTATTTTACTTATTTATTGGCTGGATGGTTATCGAAATCTGCTGCCGGCTTTATATGCAATTTTTATCGGATTCTTTTTTCTTGCTTGCTATCTTTTTTATCAATATTTCAGTCGGCGTGCATTCTATCAACGATTAAGCAGACCTCTAGAGACATTGGATGAATCATTGCAGAAGAACAGCCAGCACCCTGTTTCAGAAGCTTTGAATGAACTTTTGCGGAGCCAATATAAACATTATCAGCAGCAGATAAATAGCATTGAAAAAGAAAGAGAAGAACATCTCCAATTGATGGATCACTGGGTGCATCAGATGAAAACGCCGCTCTCCGTCATTGAGCTTACAGCGCAAAATTTGGACGAGCCAGATTCGTCAAGTATTCGGGAGGAAACCGAGCGAATGAAATCTGGGTTAAATACAATTCTTTATATGGCAAGGCTGCGGACAATTGAACAGGATTTTCATATCAAGCCAATCCATTTGGCATCATTGGTTCATGAGGTAAATGGAGAAAATAAACGATTCTACATACGTAATAAGGTCTATCCGAAAGTGGAAGAAAGAACAGAAGGATTGACGGTGCAAACAGATGAAAAGTGGCTTTTCTTTATTCTGACGCAGCTTATTTTAAATGCAGTGAAATACTCTGCAGGAAAAAGTAACTCGATTCTTATTTCTGTTTATAAAAGAGAAAAAGAAGCTGTTTTGGAAGTGAAAGACTTTGGAATAGGGATACCTGAAGCGGACAAAAAACGTATTTTTGATGCTTTTTATACAGGAGAAAATGGCAGGGAATTCAGAGAATCTACGGGGATGGGGCTATATTTGATAAAAGAGGCAGTGGAGCACCTTCATCATCATATTGAATTTGAGTCACAGGTCGGAGAGGGTACAACGTTTCGAATTATCTTCACGGAAACGCAAAACCTTACAACAATGTAAGGTAACTGAAAGGAATTTCGATAGTTTCTTCCTCGTATCTAGCGGTATACTCATCTTAAATCAAACGATAAGGAAGGAAGTATTTACATGTTGAAAATAAGACAGGTCAGTAAAGTATACGAAGGAAGGATCGCCTATCGTGCGCTGTCAGACATCAATTTGACAGTAGAGGATAATGAATTTGTTGGGATTATGGGACCCTCCGGGAGCGGCAAAACCACTTTGTTGAATATGATTGCCACCATTGACGAACCGACAACTGGAGAGATCTTAATTAACGGGGAAAATCCGCATCGTCTGAAAAAGGAAAAGTTAGCGCAATTCCGCAGACGAGAATTAGGATTTGTCTTTCAGGATTTTAATCTGCTTCATACACTAACCGTGGAAGAAAATATGGTGCTGCCACTAACGCTTGATGGTAAAAAAGTAAGTGAAATGAAGGAAAAAGCAAAGAACATCGCTAAAAAGCTGGGGATAACAGAAATAATGAATAAAAGAACGTATGAAATTTCCGGCGGTCAGGCACAGAGAGCAGCTGTTGCCAGGGCCATGATTCATACGCCGAAGCTGCTCCTGGCAGATGAACCGACAGGAAATCTGGATTCGAAATCCTCTAAAGATGTGATGGAAATGCTGGAGTCGATTAATGAGAAGGAAAAAACAACGATGCTTTTGGTAACACATGATCCGCAGGCTGCGAGCTATTGCAATCGTGTGGTGTTCATCCGTGATGGGAAGTTTTATTCGGAAATTCACCGGGGAGATAATCGACAAGCTTTTTTTCAAAAGATTATCGACACGCTCTCATTAATGGGAGGGGATTCCAATGACGTTTCGTCAGTTCGCGTTTAATAATGTAATCCGAAATAAACGGCTGTATGCTGCGTACTTTCTGTCCAGCCTTTTTACGGTAATGGTGTTTTTTACATTTTCCATTTTTGCTTCTCACCCGCAGTTGACAGGGGATAATATGGATTCTTACGTGAGCTTTGGAATGAATGTTGCAGCAGGAATTATTTATGTATTTTCCTTTTTCTTTGTGCTCTATTCGATGAGTTCATTCTTACAATCGAGAAAAAAAGAATTCGGCTTATTAATGATTCAAGGGATGAGCATGAAGCAGATCCGCTCGATGGTATTCTTGGAAAATATGTTTATTGGCTTTATAGCTACCATTGGCGGTATTGGGTTAGGCCTTGTTTTTGCCAAAGGAATTTTACTCGTTGCGGAAAATGTGCTTATTATTGATAATGAACTGCCATTTTATTTTCCAACACAGCCCATTTTGCTTACGTTTGGCTGCTTTATCCTATTATTTTTCTTCATTTCTATATTTGTGTCTTATATTTTGCGGAGCCGGAAGTTAATTGACTTAATCAAAGGTGATAAAAAGTCAAAGGGAGAGCCAAAAGCAAATATATTTTTAACGATCTTGGGAGTTCTTTTGCTTGGATCAGGATATGCTGTTGCTTTGACAGTCGATGGATTAATGGTAATTGCCGCAATGATTCCGGTTATCATTGTTGTTATCATTGGAACGTACCTCCTGTTTACGCAGTTAAGTGTATTTATCATTCGCAGATTAAAGAGAAAGGAGAATTTCTTCTGGCATAAAACAAATATGATATTGCTTTCCGATCTTTCTTTTCGCATGAAGGATAATGCAAGATCCTTTTTCTTAGTAGCAATTATTTCTACGGTTGCTTTTAGTGCAATTGGCACGCTGTATGGTTTTCAGTCGTATATCACGGCAGGACTAAAGCAGGTGAATCAAACTACCGTTTCTTATCAGGATAATGATACTGGAAATGAGGAAGCAAATGTTGCGTATATTGATGACACGCTGGATAAAGCAAACATTGACATGGATAAAGAGCGCGTAACGCTTCATTACTATAAACTCCCTGATGATTCAGAGGTTTTAATTGCAAAAGAATCTGACTATAACCGAATCGCGAATTTAAGTGATAATGAAACCCTTCATGTAGAAGATGGGGCCCCAGTTTTGATGGGGCCTGAAATGACTTTGCTTGGTGTCGGCGGAGAAACGTCGCATGAAGAGGAAGCAGAAGCATTAAAAGATGCTGTGCTTGAATTAGACAATGACACTATTTTGGAACCTGCACAGATGGTAGCTTCTAATGTATTGCCTTCTACTACAGCGTATTATGTAGTTTCTGATCATGATTTTGAGAGCTTACCCGAACCTGCCACAGGGGAAAATTATTATGCTTGGCAGGAAACGGCGGATAAAGAAATTCCATTAGAGATAGCAGAGAAATTAGATAGTAAGTTGTCTGCAGAAGGAATCCGGATAGGTCACTATGAAGAATATATAATGAACAAAATGTATGGTCCAATTCTATTTGTCGGCCTATTTATCGGTATCGTCTTTTTCGTATCAGCAGGAAGCTTTCTTTACTTCCGACTGTATTCCGATTTAGACGAAGATAAGAAAAAGTTCCAAGCGATAACGAAAATGGGACTAACAGAGAAAGAATTGAAGAAAGTATTAAACAGACAAACAGCACTTCTTTTCTTTGCACCGATTGCAGTAGCACTGATTCACGGTGCTGTAGCACTAACTGCACTGTCGAATATGTTTTTCTACAGCCTCTTAAAGGAATCCACAATGGTGCTCAGTTTGTTCTTAGTCATTCAAATCGTCTATTTCTTTATTGTCCGTTTCTATTATATCAGGCAGGTCAAACAGGCATTGCAATAATTGAAGCCTCTCTCTAAACTTAAAATGGTTCAGAGAGAGGCTTTTCATTGCGCTTTGAAAGAGTGTATAAATGAAGGATAATAAAGTATAGTCTGGTGATTTTGAATGGAATATCGTTGTAACAGAACTAGTATGCATATCGTTGTTATTGCTGTACAAGCTTTGGTAGAAAGAGAGAAAATAATCAGCTTTCTCTTTCTTTCAGCCATTCCCTTTTTAGAATGGACATCAGATAAGCATCCCGATAAGTACCGTTTGTGTAAAAGTGCTCTCTAAAATTGCCATCAACTTTAAAACCTTGACTTTCATAAATATGGAAAGCTTTATCATTTTCTGTATCGACATATAGATAGACTTTATGCATGTTTAGAATTTCAAAAGCATACTTAATGGTTTCCTGGAAAGCATATTTTGCATACCCTTTACCGCCAAATTCAGGTTTGATAATAATTTGAATTTCGCAGTTGCGATGAATAAAATTAATTTCTACAAGCTCTACAATGCCAACAGGAAAATCATTATCCTCCACAATAAATCTCCTTTCTGTTTCATCCAGAAGAAATTTATTATTTCCAAGCGAGAAGACTCCATCCTCCAAAGCAGGGTGGAGATGAATCCCGCCCCTGTTCTCCGACCTTCGAAATAAAAATTACAATCATTTGTTCGTAAAATGATGGAAAGGAAACGAATGTTCCTGTATAATAGGGTATAACATAAAGAAGAAAAGGGGTCTACATGATGGCAATGAGAGCGTTCTTTTCCAACCGAATCTATAAAAATACGCTGCTATCCTCAATGGTACTTGCTATAGGGGATACATTGCGTCAATTTAATCGCGTCAAGCAATTCGCCTTTGATAAAATGGTTAAAGAAAAGCGTTCGGGCGAGCAGCGAAGAAATAAGTCGCTTCATTTGCTCGTCAAACAACAATTCCAACTGGATGACTATTATGCCAATAGTGTCATCCAAGCTGCAAAAGCCCATATCAAAAGTCTTGAAGAACTCAAAACGCTTTACTTAACAGATACAAAAGCACAGATCAGTACAATCAAGAAAAAAATAAAAAAGGAACGCAGCAAATTAACCTCCCTAAAAAAGATTAAAAAATCCTTCATCCAAGACAAACCCAAGTTTCCAAAGAACGCTAGAGAACAAAAGAAAGGCCATTACTATACGGTAAGCTACAAAAATTATACAGATATCTATTCGCATGCGTATGCATTTGAACATTTGTATCTAGACCCAAAAATAAAGGGAATCCAACATAAATTAGGCATTCTGACATCCAGACTCAACCGCAAAGAAGAAGCATTAAGACAGTTAAAGTCCCGCATTCCAAGTGCTGTATTTGGTACAAGAAAATATTTCAAAGCGCAACACACCAAGGCATGTTATACCGAAGATCATGATGCATGGCTAGAAGGGTGGCGCAAGTCCCGCTATAGTAAAATGACACTTTCCGGGAGAAAAGATGCTGCTTACGGCAATTTCGTTTTCCGATATAATCCGGACAACCATCTCTTGCATATGAAGACACCAAATGGACAAGTGCGCCTGGAAAATGTCGTGTTTGCTTATGGGCAGGAAATCATAGACGAGGCTATCCAAACGCAGCGTGCTTGCAAGGACAAAAAGAAACATGGCAAACCCATCGCCTGGTCATTGGAAGACCATGGTATGTACTATATCGTCAAGTGTCTGGTCGATGTGGCACCAAATCCGCATACTAACTATGCCAAATCGTCCGGTATCATTGGAGTGGACTTAAATGTTGACCATTTTGCCGTTTCCAACATGAACGAAAAAGGACAACTGGTGGCATCTTGTACGATTCCCTTTGACCTAGAGAAAAAAACAACGGGACAAGCTGTTAAAATCATAGAAGCAGCAGCTATTCAAGTGGTAGATATTGCGCATGCAGAAAAGAAACCAATTGCAATGGAAAAATTGGCTATCACCCCATCCAAAGTGATCAATCCATATGGCAACAAAAAGTCAAACCGCAAAATATCCATGTTTGCCTACCGTAAAATGATGCAAGCAATAAAAGCCAGAGCAGAAAAGATTGGAGTGGCCGTATTTGAAGTCAACCCTGCTTTTACCAGTCAAATTGGCAAAATGAAATACATGAAACGCTTCGGCATATCCATTCATGAGGCAGCAAGTTTTGTCATTGCCAGAAGAGCGATGGGATTCAAAGAAAAACTTCCACCAGTGTTGCGTGCACTATTACCGGAGAAGATGATGGGTGCGCACCACTGGGCGCAGTGGAAGTATGTTTCTCAACACCTGAAAGAGATTCGCACACACGCATTCTATCTTTCAGAACTTTTCGATGTAGATAGGTTTGACCAAACAGGTGAATGCTTTGTTGCAGGCGCTTTAACAGGCATGGAACAAAACAGTTTGTCGAAATCGAAAAGTAGAAAACCCATATCCTAGTTGAACGGGATATGGTCATACGATGTGTATGGTCCGATTTTTTAATCGGAATACCCCCACTTCAAATAAATCAGCAATGATTATTAAGTGGAGGGAGCGTTCAATATAGAGGTATTTTAACTCCGTCAAAGATTCATAAGGCTCTTCAAACCAATAAGACATAATGGAATTTTCGTTTTTAGCTCATGGATAAAGGGTAAATCCTTTTCTTCTAGTGCACGTAATCTCATCATTGTTCTCCTTCATAACGTTTATCAAGACAATTATAACATAAGGAACCATTTAAATAATAAGTAGCTGTGCATCATTAGCTTATTATCCGTGTCTACTGTTTCAACCCAGTCTAACTCATGTTTATGCTGCGAAAAACGAATATTAAATGTTTAATGATATATTTTTGTTCGTGTTTATTGACAAATATCATGTATATTAGTAATATAATAATATGAATTTAATAGAAATGCGTATAATCCCGGGGATATGGCCCAGAGTTTCTACCAGACTGCCGTAAATAGTCTGACTACGCAGCGTAGATAGCTTTGATTTCTTCAACATAATTGGAGAATGAAAAGTTATATTGTGCTGGTCCGATAGAAACTCTCAAATTAAGTTGAGAGTTTTTTTTCTTGGATAAGCATGATTTTGATAGAACGTACGTAATCGGGCTGGCTTCATGGGGTTGCGAGATTTTCTATAGAAAAATGGAGGAAGAAAATGCATGAGCAAATTTTTTGAATTTGAAAAGCTAGGTACGAATTTTCGAACAGAGTTTATAGCCGGCTTAACGACCTTTTTAGCGATGGCCTATATTTTATTCGTTAACCCGAGTATTTTAGGAGAAACGGGGATGAATCAGGAAGCGGTATTTGCTGCGACGGCAATTGCAGCTGCTTTCGGTTCAATCGTAATGGGGGTTCTAGCTAAATATCCAGTGGCTCTTGCTCCAGGTATGGGATTAAATGCATTCTTCACCTATACCGTAGTTATTGGTTTTGGTATTCCTTGGGAGACCGCACTTGCAGGTGTTTTAGCTTCAGGAATTATATTTATTGTTTTAACTTTAACGGGAATTCGCGAAATTATTATTAATGCTATTCCACCAAGTTTAAAGCAGGCAGTTGGAGCAGGTATCGGCTTATTTATTGCATTTATCGGTTTAAAGAATGCGCAGATTGTCCAAGAGGATCCAGCTACAATTATCGCACTTGGAGATTTGACATCTCCTACCGTTTTATTAGCAATTTTTGGGGTTATTATCTCGGTTATTTTAATGACCTTAGGTGTTAAAGCTGGTATCTTTTATGGAATGATTATTAGTTCTATTGCTGGCATGATTTTTGGTTTAATCCCTGTACCATCTGGTATTAGCGGTGTGATCAGCAATGCGCCTAGTTTAGCACCGACATTTGGGCAAGCATTCATCCATTTTGATCAAATTTTTTCCATGCAAATGCTTGTTGTTATTTTGACATTCTTATTTGTGAATTTCTTTGATACCGCAGGGACACTTGTTGCTGTTGCGACAAAAGCAGGAATAATGAAAGATAATAAATTGCCGAGAGCAGGTAAAGCATTGTTTGCAGATGCATCTGCCAGTGTGGTCGGGGCAGCTGTAGGTACTTCGACTACCACTTCTTTTGTAGAATCGACTTCTGGAGTAAGTGTAGGAGGGCGCTCAGGATTCACAGCAGTTGTAACAGGATGCTTCTTCTTATTAGCATTATTTTTCTCTCCTTTATTAAGCGTTGTGACAAATGAAGTGACAGCCCCAGCCTTGATTATTGTCGGTGTTTTAATGGCAAGCAGTTTGAAAGAAATTCCGTGGGATAAATTTGAAATTGCCGTACCAGCTTTCTTTACCGTATTGATGATGCCATTAACGGCTAGTATTGCAACAGGAATTGCGATTGGATTTATCTTCTATCCAATTACGATGCTGGTAAAAGGCAGGGCGAAAGAAATTCATCCGATTATGTATGTGCTGTTTGTTATCTTTGCATTGTACTTTATCTTTTTAACGTAAATATAAATATTAGAAATATGCAGGGAGAGTGTGGTTGTGTTCACTCTCCTCTTATTATATGAAGCTATATCTTTTTTTAATAAGGATGGAAAGTAGCCATTGTATTTTTCGGACTTTTTTACAAGTTGCATATCTAGGTACAAAGAAGTGTTTTTGTATTCCTTTCTGCCAGCAAAATAAGGGGGTTAGGGGTTAGAAGACTGATTAATAGGAAAAATGATGCAATTCTAAAAAGTGACGTGAATGGATAAGTGGTAAGTTTGTAGCCATGGCCCTATTGTAAAGTTTCTCGGGATTATATATGATTATGGAATAGTGTGAAAATTTCTATTGTATGAGAGAGGGAGATTAAAGTTGAAAAAATGGCTATTGTTGTGTATTGTATTTCTTCTTAGTATTGCGCTAGTTGCTTGCGGTTCCGGTGATTCAAAGGACGATGAATCTGCCAAAGATAATGATACGACAGAAGATACAGCAAATGATGCTGCCGCTGACGATGACACAGAAGAAAGTTCTAAAGAGAATGATACTGAAGAAAGCTCAAATGGTGATGAAGCTGCTGTAGAAGAAAATGATACAGAAGAAGAATCAGATACTGATTCAGAAGAAAATGCAGATAATGAAGCTGCTGCAGAGACCCCGGAATTTAACTTTGATCCAAACGGTGAAAATACAGTCACGCTTCAACTAGAGCAGGCTGGTGTTATTGTAAAACTTACTTATAAAGCTGATGGCGATATGGTTTATGAACAGACGGCAGATAATGAAATGCTTTACTCAGCCATTGGAGTAACGACGCCAGAGGAAGCGGAAGAGATAATGGCAGACGTTACCGCAGAATATCAAGAGGTAGAGGGAGTAACTCATAATATAGAATATCTGGAAGATAAAATGGTTGAATCTTTAACGGTAAATTTCGAGGAAGCTGATTTGAACGAAGTAGGCCAATTGACCGGATCTGAATTTGAAGGGAATGTAAGTAATGGCATCAGTCTGCAACAATCTGTTCAGATGTTGCTCGACCAAGGGTATGAAATTGTTGAGGAATAAATTTTAAAAGAAAATAACGGAATAGAAATCATCAAGATAAAAACCAAGACTCTTTGTGTTCAGATTTAGCAAAGAGTCTTGGTTTTTTGCTTAAACAAGAAAGCAGTATTTTAATGTAGTAATTCTTTTAGTACGCAGCTTAGTCAGAAGAAAAGGAATCACAAAATGAAATGCCTGCGTATAGAAGACACCAAAAGTATGGAAGAACGATATAATAAATACAAATTAAAACATATCGTGAGGGGGCAACGTGATGAAGCCGATTATTGGAGTAACAGCATCCATGGAAGTAGACGGAATGGAATATAAAATGAACTTGCGAAATATAAGAGCCATTGAACAAACTGGCGGGATTCCTGTTATTCTCCCGTATTATCATGATTATCAGGATATCGAAGCACTGCTTGATAAAATAGACGGTCTCTATCTTCCAGGAGGCTATGATATTGATCCTTCCTTATTTGGAGATAGTCCTCATCCGAAGCTCGGCATCATCATTCCGGAACGAGACCGATTAGAAAACGAGGTAATCTCTTATTTTTTAGATAAGGATAAGCCGATCCTGGGAGTGTGTAGAGGTTGCCAAATTTTAAATGTTGTTACGGGTGGCACCATGTATCAGGATTTGGATACGCAATATACAGGACAACTGATTCAGCATACCCAAAAAGCAGCTTTTCATCATCGCTCTCACTCTGTCAACATAACACCGTCTTCCTTATTGGGTAATTTAGTTCAAGCTACAGAAATCAAAGTAAACAGCTTTCACCACCAGGCAAATCGCACTCTTGGTAAAGATTTTATGATTTCTGCTGTGGCGGCCGATGGTGTTATGGAAGCTTTTGAAAGTAAGATACATCGATTTGTTTTAGGAGTGCAGTGGCATCCAGAGGGGTTAGTTAACCTTTCGGATGATCGGTCTCTGGCTATTTATCAAGGTTTTATTCAAGCGTGCAAATAAGAAAGCAATCCTTTTTGAGAGGGCTTAAGCTAGGCCCTTTTTAAAAATATTCTTTGTAAAACCCTTTTTGTAAAATATAAAATAAACGAAAAAGTCTGTTGACACTCAATGGTTTCAACTATATACTAAACTATAATTTTAAATCATAGTAAAAGTATAAGAATAAGTTGATTTTGAAGTAAAACAAAAGGAGGCATAGATATGGCTGGAATTCAAATAGAAAATGTACGGAAGACGTTTGAAAACAAAAAAGAAAAGAAGAGCCATACCGTTTTTGAAAACCTAAATCTACATATTAGTTCTGGGGAATTTGTTTCCTTATTAGGGCCTTCTGGATGTGGAAAATCAACACTGTTAAATATTGTTGCAGGGCTGGAACAGGCAACGGAAGGAACAGTAAAGGTAGATGGTAAGAAAATTGATTCGCCGGGTACGGATCGAGGTGTTGTTTTTCAAGAAGCTGCGTTGATGCCATGGATGACAGTCCTGGATAATGTCATATTCGCATTAAAAAAGAAAATGCGTAAGGAGGAGGCGAAAAAAAGAGCTGTTGAATTTTTAAAATTAGTTCATTTAAGTAAATTTATTGATTCCTATCCACATGAATTATCGGGAGGAATGAAACAAAGAGTGGCGATTGCTCGTGCATTTGCAATGGATCCAGCTATTTTATTAATGGATGAACCCTTTGGAGCGCTAGATGAACAAACACGTTCTAACCTTCATAAAGAGGTTCAATATATTTGGGCAACTAGCAGAAAAACAGTACTCTTCGTTACCCATAATATTCGAGAATCTATTTTGCTTTCCGACCGGATTATTTTAATGGGAACAAGGCCAGGCGGAATCATCGGAGAATTTAAAGTAGATTTGCCAAGACCTAGAAAGCAGGCAAGTGCAGAATTTATTGCACTTGAAGAGAAAATAATGGGTCAGCTTGCAGGAGAAATTGAGAAAGTTATGAGGGAGGAAATGGGTGATGACTACAATTCTCAGAAGGCTTCTCTTCTTTACAGTTCTAATCGTGATATGGGAGGGCATATATAGATTAAATTTGGCATTTGAGTTTCGTTCGACAACCCTTTTTCCATCTCCAATTGGCGCCGTTGTTCAGCTGTATAAAGGGTTCTTTGACACAGGGATTTTAACCAGCGCTTTGTTTACAAGTTTATTTCGAATTGCACTTGGATTTATTCTTGCGTTGATTATTGGTACCATTCTCGGGATTATTCTAGCCCGTTCCAAATTTGCAGATGAAACGCTGGGTTCCCTCGTGATTGCTCTTCAATCTGTTCCTAGTATCGTCTGGCTGCCAATCGCTCTACTTATTTTTCAAGGTGGCGGAACAGCAATTATTTTCATTATTGTCCTTGGTGGCACGTGGTCCATGACAATGAATATGCGAATGGGATTAAAAAATGTATCGCCTTTATATTTACAGGCTGCAAAAACAATGGGCTACAAGGGTTCAGAGCTGGTTTGGAAGGTAATGATTCCTGCATCTATTCCCTCTGCTTTAACGGGAGCGAGGCTTGCTTGGGCATTTGGCTGGCGAGCGCTGATGGCTGGGGAACTGCTGGGAACAGGCGGATTAGGTCGGACATTAATGGATGCAAAGGATTTTTACAATATGGATTTAGTTGTTGCTATTATCATTATTATTGCTACAACTGGTCTGATTATTGAATATCTCGTTTTTAATAAAATCGAAAATCGCGTTTTAGCTCGCTGGGGATATGCGAAATAAATAATGGGGGGAAGAGGAATGAAAAAGATAGGAACACTTTTTACAATTGGATTGCTTACACTTGTTTTGGCAGCTTGTGGATCGGATTCTGGGAGCAATGAAGGTGATTTAGAGGAAGTGAATATTGGATACTTTCCGAACTTAGATCATGCAGCAGGCATTGTAGGGAAGGAATTAAATTTTTTTCAGGATGAACTGGGCGACGTGAAGGCGGAGTTTCAGAACTTTCCAAATGGAAATGATTTCATCGATGCGCTGGATACGGGGTTAGTGGATATCGGTTATGTTGGACCGGGACCTGCAATTAATTATTTTCTTTCCGGCGGGGATATTGTTATTTTAGGTACAGCAGCCAATGGAGCTACTTTAATTGTTTCCCGTGAAGGTTCCGGCATTGAGGATTTAGACGATTTTGGAGGCAAATCTTTTTGTACCCCGGGAAATGGCTGTACGCATAATGTTCAATTAGAGATTATGCTGAAGGAGCTTGGACTAGAGTCTAATCGTGTCGGTGGAACGGTAGAACACCAGTCCCGTGTAGCACCTGCCAGCATGATTGGAATGTTTGAACAAGGGCAGATTGATGCAACGGCTGCTCCGGAACCATGGGGTACTTATCTAGTAGAAGAACTTGATGCCCATGTTGTTACGGAATGGGATGATGTATTTTTAGGAGAAACCTTGCCGAGTGTTGTACTGGTGACATCAAATGCGTTTTTAGAAGAAAACCCGGAAATAGTGGACCAGGTTCTTCGTGCTCATAAAGAATCCGTCGCGTTTACGCAAGAAAATACAGAAGATACTTTAACCGCAGTAAATGATACCATCTATGAACTGACGCAGACGAAACTTCCAGAAACCGTATTGGAAAAGGCATGGACACGAATGACAATTACGACAGAAACGCATGCAGATGCTCTGCAGGAATGGGCTGATGCCTCTTATGAATTAGGCTTTATGGAGCAAGAGCCTGATTTAGATGGGTTAGTTGATACGAGTCGTTTGGATGCTATTTTAGAAGAATAAACTTCATTATAAAACCCTGCAGCATAAGCTTTGCAGGGTTTCATAATGAAGCGAAACCGAAGATATAGCAGGCACAATGATAGCTTCTTTTACTATCAGAAAGTGGTTCAAGGGTTTTCAAGCTGGTTTATAAGCTCTGATTTTCAACATCTCATTTCGTTTAAATTAAGAAGAGAGACCTTCCAACATACTAGTTATCAGGTCCCTCCATAAATTTGAATCCGGCTTACTTGTTTTCAGCTAAAGATTTAATCACTTTAGAAGACGTTTTAGCAAATTCCACAGAAGCTTCGTAATAGTCTTCCCCTTGCTCTAAAAGAGAAAAGTCGCCAATTTTAATATATAATTTCGTGTTACCATCTATCTCCTCTAGCAAGTAACGGTAAGCAACTTCTCCTTGCTTAGGTTTGATTTTCCATCCTGTTCCGTGTAAATCAATCACAAGTTCTTTTTCTTTTCAGCTTTAATGATAGTAGTAATGGATTGCTCGCCATTTGGTAAATCCCAGACTACCTGACTACCTACAGTCATCGGCTCTTCGGGATAATCTTCGGGGAGTTCGTCCCATTGGGCTACATATTTAGGGAGTGTTAGCACGTCCCAAACGTTTTCTGAAGAGGCGTTTATTGTTATTTCTTCTTTTACGATAAGTTGGTTTTTCAATTGAATTCCTCCAAGTTAGTGAGCTTATGGACGCCAGTTTTCTGCGATAAATTCATCCCTGCCCGATTTGGCACGGTCTTCTTCGTATTCTGCTTTACTTTTTTTATAAAAATCCTGGTGATAATCTTCGGCAGGGTAAAAGACAGACGCTTCTTTAATCTCAGTAACAATCGGCTTGGCGAATCGACCGCTCTCAGCAAGAGCCTGCTTTGATTTTTCTGCTAATTCTTTCTGTTCTTCATTATGATAAAAGATAGCAGTTCGATATTGCTCCCCTCTATCTTGAAATTGTCCATCTGGATCAGTCGGATCAATTTGCGGCCAATATACATCGAGAATTGTTTGATAGTTTATTAGGGCATCATCATAAGTAATTTCCACAGCTTCGTAATGTCCAGTATTCCCTTGTTTAACTTGTTCATAAGTAGGATTTTCTAAATGTCCGCCTGTGTAACCAGATATAACTTGATGCACTCCGTCCCATTGATCAAACGGCTTTACCATGCACCAGAAGCACCCACCGGCAAATGTTGCTTTTTGTATTGTCATGTTAACTCCCCCTTAAGGCTTTTCAAAAGTCACGAAAATTTAGTAGAATGAAATTAATATATCATACTTCAGTATTTTTAGAAATAGGTGACATCATGGAAGAACCGTTTGTGCATAGGATTTTTAACAACAGGCAGAATGAGATAAAAAATAGTATGTTTTTATCGAGATTAGGATTTGCTAAAGAAAACCCAGAAAAAAAGAAAGCGATATTTGATAAAAGTATTTTTGCTTTTCCAATTAAGCACTATAATGAGGCCGGTACAGATAAGTTATTTACAGAACGTGCTGGCGAAAGGAAAGAAAACTTTTCTGTGTTAGAAATGGAGGAGCATTCCGTTTTTATTGGTGACATTTATCGTGTAGGAGAAGCAACCATCCAAGTATCGCAGCCTGGAATGTTATCGCAGAGAGAAATGGAAAATGGATTAAAAACGGGCTGGTATTTCCGAGTACTGGAAGAAGGTAAAATTCAACCGCAGAAAGATTTACAGTTGATAGAACGTCCAAACCCGCAGTGGTCTATTGCAGCGTGTAATGAAGTCATGTATTTAGACCGTGATAATTTATGGAGTGCGGATGAGTTGTTCCATTGTACGGATTTGGGCATTGTGTGGAGAAAAACATTGCGAAAGAGATTAAGAGGGTTTTAAATATCAGATTACTAGCGCTGTTTTTGAAACTTTGAACTGTATTGTATCGTAGAACTTTTAAAGGAGGAGAACATATTGAAAAAATATCTCGTCTTTACAGGAATTTTTTGCGTTTCTTTTTTAGTGCTTCAAATCGGTACAGGGATGTTACTCACTATGTTCTACACACCTGATGTTAACGCTGCATGGGAGCAGGCAGCTTTGTCATCAGAAACTACATTAGTTGGAACAAGTTCTTTTTCACCGCTTTTGATGGCTGTCATCGCATTGGTTATCACTTTTAGTACAACGAAGTTATTAAAGAATAATAGTATAATCTAGATGGAAGGGGAAATCAGATTCTCCTTCTTTTTTATATATTCTCGAGTAGAAACGGCAGCGTTTAAAAAATACCAAAATAACCATTCAAAATAAAGGAGAAATATGGTCTAGCTGTTTGTACAATATCATACGAATGAAGAAAAATCTTTTTCAACCATTTTCTGATGGCGTAACACATTAAAGTTGTGATAAGTTAGAATTCAATTTCATATTGCTAGTGTTTTAATTAAGTGAATAAAGGGAATCAATAAAAAGGTGTAGTGTCTTTTAAGAGGACGTTCAAAAAGTCCCTCTATCTTAACTTACCTTCTTGCTTCTAAATTTAGATACTTTTTAAAACCACTATTATAAACTACATTTTTCTTCAATATGAAGTTAAATCTCATTTAAGTACGAGGGGGAATCAATATGTTAGAGAATGTGCTCATTATGGTTGCAATTATTTTTATCGTCAATGTATTATACGTATCGCTGATGACAATCCGTATGATTCTGACATTAAAAGGAAGGACATATACTGCTGCATTTGTCAGTATGTTTGAAATGGTCATCTACGTTATTGGATTAGGGTTGGTGTTAGATAACCTTGATCAATTCCAAAACGTGATTGCTTATGCCGTTGGTTTTGCAATAGGTTTAATTATTGGTTCCAAAATTGAAGAAAAGCTTGCTCTTGGGTACATTACAGTTAATGTTGTTTCCGCAAATCCAGATTTGAAATTTACGCAGCGCTTGCGTGAAAAAGGTTATGGTGTAACAAGCTGGTCTTCCTATGGTATGGAAGGGGATAGACTTTCCGTTCAAATTTTAACTCCGAGAAAATATGAATTAAATTTATATCAAGCGATTCATGAAATCGATCCAAAGGCATTTATTATCTCTTATGAACCAAAACGAATTCACGGCGGATTCTGGGTCAAACAGGTTCGTAAGGGAAAATTATTGAAGAAAGAAAATAAAAAGAAAGAAAAGACACAAAATGAAATTCAGCCAAAGAGCACGCCGACAAAAACCGAACATTAATTAATTTCTAACACGAAATCGTTCGACATTCCCTTGATTTTTTCTTTTTTATTTGGTATGCTAAAGTCAACAATTGAAAATACCTCATATATACTTGAGAATATGGCTCAAAAGTTTCTACCCAGCACCGTAAATGACTGGACTATGAGGGAGGATGAGTCGCTGTTTGTGCAAACAGCGAATGTTGAATGATACTTATAAAAATACTGTTCAAAAGTCCAACAAATCAAATTTGAACAGTATTTAAACCAAGTCTATGCATCTTCTCTTATGGAAGGTGAATGGACTTTTTTAATGGTTTCTATTTTAGTTTATTATCTATTTTTCACTCAGTTGGAGCTTTTAAGATGTTTGGGATATGAAGGAATAAACAGCGGTCTTCGGCGGGGTGAGTAATCGCAGGCCCAGTCCCAGTGTGAAGAGGCTAAACGCAAGCCTGTGAAAAGCGTAGTGTATTTCTGGAACGGTAGCAACAACTCCATAAATTTTATTGAATCAATCAAAAGCCGAACGTTATTGTAATAACTACCTACTAAAATTCGTAGAAAACAATAAAAAACAGAAAGAGGGATTCGATGGCTCAAGTCGGTGTCATTATGGGAAGTATCTCAGATTGGGAGACGATGCAGCATACCTGTGCAGAGCTCGAAGCATTACATATCAGCTATGAAAAGGAAATCATTTCAGCTCACCGGACACCAGATGATATGTTTACCTATGCGCAGGGTGCACGGAAAAAAGGGTTGAAAGTCATTATTGCCGGAGCTGGAGGGGCAGCGCATTTGCCGGGAATGATTGCTTCGCAGACAACATTGCCGGTGATTGGAGTTCCTGTGGAAAGCAAAGCACTCCAAGGAATCGATTCTCTCTTGTCTATTGTTCAAATGCCCAGTGGTGTACCGACTGCAACCGTAGCGATTGGCAAAGCAGGTGCGAAGAATGCTGCTATCTTAGCAACACAAATTATTAGCACATTTGATGGAGAAGCAGAAAAAGCGTTAACGGAATATCGTACAGCAATGAAGGGTGCTGTCCAAGAAATGAGGGATAAGCTTGCAACCTATTAAAACGATTTTACCTCCACAGACGATTGGGATTATTGGCGGTGGCCAGCTTGGGCGAATGATGGCCATTGCTGCGAGATATATGGGATATCGAATTGTTGTTTTAGATCCTGCACCAAACTGTCCTGCGGCGCAAGTTGCGGATGGGCAAATTACCGCAGATTATGCGGATTTGTCAGCCGTAAAACAATTAATCGAACAAGCAGATGTGATTACATATGAATTTGAAAATGTAGATTTAGATGCTGCAGAACTTATCCAGAATGCAGGAAAACTTCCACAAGGAGCATTAGCTTTAGAGGTTACACAAACCCGGGAAAAAGAAAAGCAGCTTATTACTGATTTAGACCTTCCTGTTCCCGAATTTCGTATTGTGAAAACAGAAGAAGCATGTAAGGAAGCATTAGCAGCAATTCCACTTCCAGCGGTGATTAAAACTTGTCGGGGAGGTTATGATGGAAAAGGACAGCTGAAACTCACAACGGAAGAAGATAAAAAAGATGCTTTAGTATTTTTCGGGGAGCATGGTTATTGTATAATAGAGCGATGGATTCCTTTTGATAAAGAAATCTCGGTTGTCTTTAGCCGATCACAAGAAGGCAATATCACCTTTTTTCCGATTGCAGAGAATGAACATCGTGATCATATCCTATATCAGACCACTGTTCCAGCAACCATAGATGCTGCTTTGAGAGACAAGGCGTGTGCTATGACGGCGAAAGTTGCTGAACAAATGAATATTGTCGGGACATTTGCGATTGAGATGTTTGTCGATGAGGATATGATTTACATGAATGAAATGGCTCCAAGACCACATAATTCAGGGCATTATACGATTGAGGGGTGTAATGTATCGCAATTCGCGCAGCATATTCGGGCGATCTGTGGCTTACCATTAATTCCTGTCAGTCTGCACCAGCCAACCGCAATGATTAATATTTTAGGGGAATCCCTTCCAAAAGCGATCAAGTTTACCGTTAATCATAACTTTGGTTTTCTTCATCTTTATGGAAAAGATGAACCGAAAAAAAAGCGTAAAATGGGACATGCTACTTTTACAGCGGAAACAATGGAAGCTTTACGGAAACAATTGGATAATTTCAAGGAGGCAACACAATCATGATCGAGCGTTATACAAGAGAAGAAATGGGCAAAATTTGGACGGAAGAAAATAAATTTAAAGCGTGGCTAGAGGTAGAAATTCTAGCTTGTGAAGCATGGAGTGAACTCGGATTTATTCCAAAAGAAGACGTTAAAAAGCTGCGTGAGAAAGCTTCCTTTGATATCAATCGTATTTATGAAATTGAACAGGAGACACGCCATGATGTAGTAGCATTTACCCGTGCAGTTTCCGAAACATTAGGTGAGGAAAGAAAATGGGTTCATTACGGTTTAACCTCCACAGACGTCGTAGATACAGCCCTTTCTTATCTGTTGAAACAAGCAAATGAAATTTTAAGAGATGGCTTGCACCGCTTTATCCGTATTTTAGAAGAAAAAGCAAAAGAGCATAAACATACCGTGATGATGGGACGTACACATGGTGTCCATGCAGAGCCAACGACCTTTGGTTTAAAAATGGCTTTATGGTATGAGGAAATGAAGCGTAATTTGGAGCGTTTTGAACTTGCTGCCAAGAATGTGGAATTCGGTAAGCTTTCTGGAGCAGTTGGAACTTATGCCAATATCGATCCATTTGTAGAACAATATGTTTGTAAGGAGCTAGGTACATCACCTGCACCGGTTTCTACACAAACATTACAGCGTGATCGCCATGCAGCTTATTTATCCACACTAGCTTTGATTGCAACATCGATTGAAAAATTTGCAACAGAAATCCGTGGTTTGCAAAAGACCGAAACAAGAGAAGTAGAGGAGCGTTTTGCAAAGGGACAAAAAGGTTCCTCAGCAATGCCGCATAAGCGTAATCCAATTGGTTCAGAGAATATGACAGGGATGGCACGAGTTATCCGCGGTTATATGGTGACGGCATATGAAAATGTTGCCTTGTGGCATGAGCGTGATATTTCGCATTCCTCTGCAGAACGTATCATCTTGCCTGATGCAACCATTGCTCTAGATTACATGCTGCATCGATTTGGTAATATCGTAAAGAATTTAACGGTATTCCCTGAAAATATGAAGCGGAATATTGACCGTACACACGGTGTTATTTTCTCTCAACGTGTGTTGTTATCCTTAATTGATAAAGGGATGGCACGTGAGGAAGCTTATGATATCGTTCAGCCAAAAGCAATGGAAGCTTGGGAAACGGGCACGCATTTCAAAGAATTAGTGAAACGAGATGACCGTATTACCAATAAATTAACAAGAGAAGAAATCAATGACTGCTTTGACTACACGTATCATTTAAAGAATGTCGATCAAATCTTTACGAAAATTGGACTGGCTTAGGAGGAATTCCAACATGGAACTGGAGCTATTATATGAAGGGAAAGCAAAGAAGGTCTATCAATCCGACACGAATGTGAATCACTTGATACTATCGTATAAGAATGATGCAACAGCTTTTAATGGAGAGAAGAAAGCCCAGTTTTATGGGAAGGGGAGACTCAATAATGAGATCTCTTCCCTCCTCTTTAAGGCATTAGAAGACAAAGGAATTCAGTCGCATTTTATTAAACGATTGGATTCGTCTACGCAAATAGTTCAGAAAACAGATATTATTCCGCTAGAAGTGATAATTCGGAATATTGCGACAGGAAGTATTACAAAACGATTGGGAATCGCTGAGAAAACACTTTTTGAACCTGCTCTTGCAGAACTATTTTATAAGGATGACAGTTTAGGAGATCCATTGATTAATGATGAGCATGCGATGTACTTAACAGGTATAACCATGGAAGAATTAAATGGTATCAAAGAAGAGGCAAGAAAAATCAACCAAGCCTTAATGGAGATCTTTGCTTCTATTGGTGTTCGCCTTGTTGATTTTAAATTGGAATTCGGCAGAAACCGAGCAGGAAAGATTCTGCTATCTGATGAGGTATCACCAGATACTTGCAGACTATGGGATGCTAGAACGAATGAAAAGCTTGATAAAGATGTTTTTCGACAAGGTACAGGAGACTTAATTTCCGTATATGAAGAAATACTAAATCGTTTGGAGGCTAAGTTATGAGAAAGGTCAGGGTATACATTACATTAAAACAAGGTGTGTTAGATCCAGAGGGGAAAGCAATTCAAACTTCGCTTCATTCTTTAGATTATCCAGAAGTAGAAGATGTTCGTGTCGGGAAATATATTGAACTTCAAGTAAAGGAAGGGGCTGACTTAAAGGGAAGAGTGGCTCAGATGTGTGAGCAGTTATTGGCAAATCCGGTTATTGAAGATTATCAGATTGAGCTAGAGGGGGCCCGGTGATTGTGAAGGTAGCTGTTATTGTTTTTCCAGGTTCTAATTGTGACAGGGATATGTTCCATGCAGCGGGAGAGATTGCAGGCGCTGAAGCCAGTCTTGTTTGGTATACCGAAACGCATTTACTAGATAGTGTAGATGGCATTCTTATCCCAGGCGGCTTCTCGTATGGAGATTACCTGCGTTCTGGTTCGATGGCGTCTACATCGAATATGATGCATAAAATTCAGGAGCATGCAGAAAAAGGGAAGCCAGTATTAGGTGTCTGTAATGGATTTCAAATACTGACCGAAGCAGGACTTTTACCAGGTGCGTTAATGCGCAATAAAAATCTTTCTTTTATGTGTCATCAGGAGGAATTGATTGTCGAGGATAATGAGACAATTTTTACTAAATTGTATGAGAAAAAGCAAATCGTCCGCTTTCCGATTGCGCATGGAGAAGGCAACTATTTCTGTGATGAGGCAACGTTAAAAGAATTAAAAGATAATAATCAAATTGTATTTACTTATAAAAATAATCCGAATGGTTCGGTTGCGGATATTGCCGGTATTCGCAATAAGGCTGGCAATGTGCTTGGCATGATGCCGCATCCAGAACGGGCTGTAGAAGCATTATTAAGAAGTGAAGACGGGCTAAGCCTATTTCAATCTATGATTGCGAATTGGAGGAGCAGCAATGCAGTTAACGCATAATATGGATCCAGAGAAAATGGAACAAGATCGAATATATCGAGATATGGGTTTAAGTGACGAGGAGTTTGAGAAAATCAAAGCAATCCTCGGTCGCCGTCCTAATTTTACAGAGACTGGGATCTTCTCTGTCATGTGGTCGGAGCATTGCAGCTACAAAACATCTAAACCGCTATTAAGAAAGTTCCCTACGGAAGGTCCGTATGTTTTACAAGGTCCGGGAGAAGGAGCCGGAATTATTGATATTGGTGATGAGCAGGCAGTTGTTTTCAAAGTCGAAAGTCATAATCATCCATCTGCTGTAGAGCCGTATCAAGGTGCGGCAACAGGCGTGGGTGGAATTATTCGTGATGTGTTTTCGATGGGAGCCCGTCCAATTGCATTAATGAATTCTTTACGTTTTGGTCCTTTAACAACCAATCGTACAAGCTACCTGTTTTCTGAGGTTGTAGCTGGTATTGCTGGCTACGGAAATTGTGTTGGTGTTCCTACAGTTGGCGGGGAGGTACAATTTGATGACAGCTATGAAGATAACCCGCTAGTGAACGCAATGTGCGTAGGTATCATTAATCATAAAGACATACAAAAAGGAATTGCTGCCGGAATTGGCAACACCATTCTGTATGCAGGGCCGCCAACAGGAAGAGATGGTATCCATGGGGCTACGTTTGCTTCTGATGATTTAGCAGCGGATTCTAATAAAGACCGACCTGCTGTTCAAGTCGGTGATCCATTTATGGAAAAATTATTAATTGAAGCTTGCTTGGAAGTGATTCATTCGGACGCGCTCGTTGGAATGCAGGATATGGGTGCTGCTGGATTAACTTCTTCTGCGAGTGAGATGGCGAGTAAAGCAGGAACCGGATTGGAAATGAATTTAGACCTTGTTCCGCAGCGAGAGCAAAATATGACAGCCTATGAAATGATGCTCTCTGAATCGCAGGAGAGAATGTTGCTTTGCGTGAAGGCCGGACGTGAGCAGGAAATTATAGATATTTTTGAAAAATATGGTCTGAAATCTGTTCCGATTGGAAGAGTTATCCAGGAAAAAGTGTTTCGCATTAAACATTATGGTGAGGTCGTTGTAGACATTCCGGTGGATTCTTTGGCGGATGATGCACCTGTCTACCATATGCCATCGAGAGAAGCGGAATATTATCAAGCTTTTCAGCAAATGGAAGTGGACACACCATTTGTAAGTAATTATGGGGGCACCTTAAAACAATTATTACAACAGCCGACCATCGCAAGCAAAGAATGGGTGTATGACCAGTATGATTCGATGGTGCAAACCAATACGGTAGTTACACCAGGATCTGATGCGGCAATAGTCCGTATAAAAGGAACGGATAAAGCTTTAGCAATTACAACCGACTGCAATTCTCGTTATATTTATTTAGATCCAGCGGAAGGCGGGAAAATTGCTGTTGCAGAAGCTGCCCGTAACATTGTCTGCTCTGGAGCCAAGCCGCTAGGAATAACAGACGGATTAAATTTTGGAAATCCAACGAATCCAGAAATTTTCTGGCAAATGGAAAAAAGTGTAGAAGGTATGAGTGCTGCATGTAAAGCACTGAATACACCAGTTATCAGCGGAAATGTTTCCTTATATAATCAATCTAAAGGAAAGTCTATTTATCCTACGCCGGTTGTTGGCATGGTCGGATTGCATGAGTCGACAGCGCATATTACGCCAAGCTTCTTCCAAGAAGCAGGGGATATGATTTATCTGATTGGAGAAGCACGGAATGATTTTGGTGGCAGTGAATTGCAGTTTATCCAAAACGGAAAGTATGAAGGGAAAGCCCCGCAGCTCGATTTAAATCTGGAAGCAGAGCGTCAGGAAAAATTACTCCATTTAATTCAAAAAGGTGCGCTTCAATCTGCGCACGACCTTGCAGAGGGCGGATTGGGCGTTGCCCTAGCAGAATCTTTATTCCAAAACAAAAAACTTGGTGCAGAGGTGGTCATTTCTGGCGATGCAACTATTGAGCTGTTTAGTGAAACACAATCACGTTTCCTTGTTACGGTAAAGCCGCATAATCAAGCAGCTTTTGAAGAAGTATTTACAGATGCAGCAAAACTTGGTCAAGTAACAGCAGAAAATCAACTAATTGTAACATCGAATAATGAAACAATTCTTCAAGAAGATGTGGCAGAATTAGAAACGCTTTGGAAAGGAGCTATTCCATGCTTGCTGAAATCAAAGGCATAAACGAAGAATGTGGCGTATTCGGAATTTGGGGACATGATAAAGCAGCAGAATTAACCTATTATGGATTGCACTCCTTGCAACATCGTGGTCAGGAAGGTGCCGGAATTGTTGTTAGCAAAGATAAACAGTTAAAAGGACATAAACAACTCGGATTGGTAAATGATGTCTTTAAGCATGTGAAATTTGATGATTTAAGCGGGAAAATTGCCTTAGGACATGTAAGATACGCAACACAGGGTGGAAAAGGACTTGAAAATGTGCAGCCCCTTTTATTTCAGTCACTTACTAGTGGCATGGCTTTAGCGCATAATGGGAATTTAATGAACGCAACGGCATTACGTGAAGAGCTGGAAAAAGAGGGAAGTATCTTTCAAACTACTTCCGATACAGAAGTATTAGCGCATTTGATAAAACGAAGCGGGGAAGTATCAGAGGTAACAATCTCTGAAGCTCTCAACCGTGTCAAAGGTGCTTACGCCTATCTTGTTCTAGAAGATGATACCTTATATGCCGCCTTGGATCCGTCCGGGATAAGGCCACTATCCATTGGTAGAATAGGAGAAGCTTATGTGATTGCTTCAGAAACTTGTGCTTTTGATCAAATTGGAGCCACTTTTGAGAGAGAAGTACTACCAGGAGAATTAATTAAAATTAATCAAGAGGGTCTTACTGCCTTTCGATTTGCACCACGCGATAAGAGGCAAATGTGCGCAATGGAATATGTCTATCTTTCTAGGCCGGACAGTGATGTAAACTATGTGAATGTGCATGCCTCTCGTAAACAAATGGGAAAAGAGTTGGCGAAAGAAGCACTTATTGAAGCGGATTTAGTTATTGGTGTGCCGGATTCCAGCATTTCAGCAGCGATTGGCTACGCAGAAGAAAGCAACCTTCCTTATGAAATGGGTATTATCAAAAACCGTTATGTGGGAAGAACTTTTATTCAACCCTCCCAGGAGTTAAGAGAACTAGGAGTGAAGATGAAGCTTTCCCCGGTTAACAGTATAGTGGAGGGAAAACGTGTCATTATGATTGATGATTCGATTGTTCGGGGAACAACAAGCAGACGAATTGTGAAAATGCTAAAAGACGCTGGTGCAAGTGAAGTCCACGTACGTATTGCTTCTCCAACTATTACGAATCCATGTTATTACGGTATTGATATGTCTACAAAGGAAGAGTTAATTGGAGCAAACAATACTATTGAAGAAATTGGTGAAATCATTGGAGCAGACAGTATTGCTTACCTGTCTGAAGAAGGGCTGGAAAAAGCTATTATAAAGGATAAAACCATAAATCAAGGTGTATGTATGGCTTGTATGACCGGCTTGTACCCTGTTGCTCCAGGTGGAGAGAAGGAAATGGACACCTCAAAGTGTTAAAATCAAAAATCACGTTGGAGGGTAAAAATGATATGTCGGATCTTTATAAAAAAGCTGGGGTAGATGTAGAAAAAGGCTATGAAGCGGTAGAAAGAATGCAAAAACATATTCAAAAAACCCATCGAAAAGAGGTGCTGGGCTCATTAGGGTCTTTTGCTGGCGTCTTTGATTTATCCTCCTTTTCTTACGATGAGCCTGTCCTGCTCTCAGGAACAGATGGGGTTGGCACGAAACTAAAGTTTGCCTTTGAACTGGATAAGCATGATACGGTAGGTATTGACTTAGTGGCTATGTGTGTCAATGATATTGCTGCTCAAGGAGGAGACCCGCTTTTCTTTTTAGATTATATTGCTTGTGGAGAAAATGACCCAGCGCAGATTGAGGAGATTGTATCAGGAATTGCTGCAGGATGTCAGGAAGCAAATGCTTCGTTAATCGGCGGAGAAACAGCTGAGATGCCAGGCATGTATGCTGCAAATGAATATGATTTAGCTGGTTTTGTGGTTGGCATCGCAGAAAAAAAAGCAATCATTACAGGGGAAAGCCTCAAAGAAGGAGATATCCTTATTGGTTTAGCATCCAGCGGGCTTCATTCTAATGGCTATTCTCTCGTTCGAAAGCTTATTGAAGGTTTTGATTTAGAAAAAACGTATGAAGGATTATCGAAGCCTTTGGGTGAAGTTGTTATGACCCCCACAAAAATTTATACAAAAGCAATTCGATCTATCAAAGAAAAGGTCCATATTAAAGGAATTGCGCATATTACAGGTGGTGGATTTGATGAGAATATTCCACGAATGTTCACCGCAGGTCTTGGTGCAGTGATACAGGAGGGGACTTGGAGTGTTCCGGAGATTTTTCCATTCTTGAAAAGGCTTGGGGAAATGGACGCTCGTGAAATGTATCGTGTTTTTAATATGGGAATTGGAATGGTCATTGCCGTGGCCAAAGAAGATCAGCAGGCAGTCTGTGAAGTTTTAGAGGGGAATAATATCGAAGCAGCTGCTATTGGTCACGTCATGCAAGGTGAAGGGGTGCAAATTTCTTCATGAAACAGCGAGCTGGTGTATTTGCATCAGGAACAGGAAGTAACTTTGAAGCGATGATGCAAGATGAAAAAATTGCGAGCTCTATTGCTTTGCTCGTTTGCGATAAACCAGGAGCATCTGTAATAGAAAAAGCTAAAAGCTTAAGCGTTCCGACGCTTGTGTTTGATCCAAAGCAATACCCTTCCAAGCAAGCCTATGAAGCCGTTATTTATGAAAAAATGCAATCTTTTCAAGTAGAATGGATATTCCTAGCCGGTTATATGCGTCTTATTGGGGAAACCCTGCTGGCACACTATGAAGGACGAATTGTTAATATTCACCCATCGCTTTTACCGAGCTTTCCCGGAAAAAATGCGATTGGACAAGCATTGCAGGGAGCTGTCTCGAAGACAGGGGTAACCATACACTATGTAGATAAAGGAATGGATACGGGTCCCATCATTGCACAGGAAGAAGTTCCAATTATTCAAGGCGAAACAGAAGAACAGTTAAAATTACGAATTCAAGCGGTGGAGCATTGCTTATATCCGAGAGTCATTAAACAACTTATTACAGATAAATGTCCGCAAAACTCCCCAGAAAAAATTTCATCTAAGAAAAATGGAACGGAGGAATTATAATGAAAAAACGTGCGCTCATTAGTGTATCTGACAAAACAGGTATTGTAGAATTTGCAAAAAAATTAGAGGGGAAAGGCTATGAAATTTTATCTACTGGAGGAACGATTCGATTATTAAAAGATTCTGGCGTTCAAGCTATTCCTGTAGAGGAAACAACGAATTTCCCGGAAATTCTTGATGGTAGAGTAAAAACATTACATCCAAAGATTCATGGCGGACTTTTGGGGAAACGTTCCAATGAGAATCACCGTGCACAAATGGAGGAGCATCAGATTGCTCCGATTGATTTGGTTGCAGTAAACCTTTACCCATTTAAAGAAACGGTTCAAAAACCAGACGTGACACAGGATGAAGTTATTGAAAATATTGATATTGGCGGACCTTCCATGCTTCGTTCTGCTGCGAAAAATTTTGTGGACGTATTAGTTGTCGCAGATCCTATGGATTATGAAGCAGTTTTAGAAGCAATTGAAAATAAAGCGGACTCTTATGCCTTTCGTCAGCAATTAGCGGCAAAAGTTTTTAGACATACTGCACACTATGATGCAATGATTGCTTCTTATTTTCAAACACAAACGAAAGAAGAATTCCCGGAAATCTATACCGTTACATATGAAAAAGTACAAGACCTGCGTTATGGGGAAAATCCGCATCAGCAGGCAGCCTTTTATAAAACGTCTATTCAGTCCTCTGCTACTTTGGCAACAGCAAATCAATTACACGGTAAAGGGCTATCTTACAATAATATTCAAGATGCCAATGCGGCATTAGAAATTTTACGTGAATATAAAGAACCTGCCGCAGTTGCTGTAAAGCATATGAATCCATGCGGAATTGGTATCGGTGAAACACTTGCAAAAGCATTTAAGCGAACTTATGAAGCGGATCCTGTTTCTATTTTTGGCGGTATTGTTGCTTGCAATCGACCTGTTGATTTACAGACTGCAGAGCAGCTTCGGTCTATTTTTTTAGAAATTGTTGTTGCGCCTTCTTTTGATAAGGATGCGTTTGACTTATTGACTGAAAAGAAAAATATCCGTTTATTAGAACTAGATGTTTCGAATCAGCAAGAACAGCAAGAACGATTGACAATGGTTGATGGCGGCGTGCTTATTCAAGACGTAGACAGAAAAGAAGTACAAGCAGATGAATTAGAAGTAGTTACGGATAAAAAACCAACGGAAGCAGAAATAGCCGATTTACTATTCGCTTGGAAAGCAGTCAAACATGTGAAATCTAATGCGATTGTACTTGCAAAGGATACACAGACGATTGGGGTTGGAGCCGGACAAATGAATCGTATTGGGGCTGCCGAAATTGCCATCAAGCAAGCTGCAGAAAAGGCAAAGGGAGCAGTTCTTGCCTCAGATGCATTTTTCCCGATGCCGGATACAGTAGAAGCTGCAGCAAAAGCTGGCATAACAGCAATCATTCAGCCTGGCGGGTCAAAGCGTGACCAGGACTCCATTGATGTATGTAATAAGTATGGTGTAGCGATGGTTTACACATCTGTCCGTCATTTTAAACATTAACCGTATTGCTTCTGGATAAGTTTATTGATTGATTTAGTAATAAAGCGATATGGATAGGAAGCCAAAGGTCGAAGTACCATTTTATTTTGAGATACTGGAATCGGAGGGGTTGGACTTGAAAATATTAGTGGTAGGACGTGGCGGCAGAGAGCACAGCATTGTTAAAAAGCTAAAGGAAAACAAACAAATCCAAAAAATTTATGTCGCACCTGGAAATGCTGGGATGGAAGAAGACGCAGAATGTATTTCCATTGATGAAATGAACATAGAAGATCTAGTGTCTTTTGTCAAAGAAGCAGCAGTTGATCTAACTATTGTTGGTCCTGAGAATTCATTAAACGCTGGAATCGCAAATAGATTCCAAACGGAAAATTTGACTATTTTTGCGCCAACCCAAGAAGCATCCTGGCTAGAAGGCAGTAAAAGTTACGCAAAGGATTTTATGAAAAAATATGCTATTCCTACTGCTTCCTACGGCGTTTTTCAAGATGCGGACGAAGCAAAAAAACACGTCGCTGAAATGGGTGCTCCTATTGTGATTAAAGCAGACGGTTTGGCAGCCGGAAAAGGTGTAATAGTAGCAATGACTGAAGAAGAGGCATATCAAGCGATTGATGATATGCTCATTTGTAAGGCATTTGATCAGGCTGGCTCCACGATTGTTATTGAAGCGTATTTAGAAGGAGCTGAATTCTCTTTAATGGCATTTGTCCATGAAGATAAGGTCTACCCGATGATGGCTGCAAGAGATTATAAACGAGCATATGACAATGATGAGGGGCCAAATACGGGAGGAATGGGAGCATTTGCGCCAATCCCAGATTTAACGAAGGAAGCTTATCAGTTTTCTGTAGAGCAAATTCTTAAGAAAACAGCAGAGGGCATGATGAGTGAAGGAAGATCTTTTACTGGGATCCTTTATGCAGGCTTAATTCTGACAAAGTACGGACCAAAAGTTATTGAGTTCAACACCCGTTTCGGGGATCCAGAAACACAGGTAGTCCTTCCATTATTAAAGAATGATTTAGTCCAGGTAATACAGGATGTACTTGAGAAGAAGGAGCCGAATTTAGAATGGCATGAAGAAGCCTGCGTCGGCGTTGTTCTTGCTTCGAAAGGATACCCGGGGACTTATAAGATAGGGGAAAGAGTTCCCAAATTTGATGATAAAAAAGATACCTATATTATTCATGCAGGAACGAAAAAAGACAATGAAAGCCTTGTGTCAGATAGCGGAAGAGTACTTCTCGTCGGTGGTCGTGCAGAAACTCTTTCAGAAGCTGCAAGGAAAGTATATGCTCAGCTTGATCAAGTAGAATTAAAGAATAACTTTTATTATCGGAGTGATATCGCTAAATAAAGAAATAAAAATGCAAAAGATATTATAAATCTTTTGTATTTTTATTTTGCCTTTCAAAAATTTGATTTTGAAAGCTTCATTAAGTAATATGCTCATAATTAATTGAAGGTTTGTTCGTTAAAATAAGAAAAAGTAGGATGCTCAGATGTTCAATGAAATTTCGTATATTTTAATTTGTGAAATGTTTCACAAATTGTGAACGCTATGTTACAATAAAATCAAATCTTAGAAATGGAGTGATCACATGTCAACCATTATTTTTACCTCACCAAGCAAATATATTCAAGGAAAAGGAGCTTTGAATGATCTAGGCAAACATGTAAACGCCATCGGTAAGAAGCCATTAGTTATTTCCGATGAAGTAGTTTGGGATATCACTGGAGATACCATTCAAAACAGTTTAAAGTCTGAAGAATTAGATTTTCATTTTGTCCAATTTAATGGGGAAGCTTCCTTAAATGAAGTAAAGCGCATTGCGGATGAAGGAAAACAGGGTGATGTTGATTTTGTAATTGGTGTTGGGGGAGGAAAAACACTCGATACTGCAAAAGCTGTTGCTGATGAGCTTGAGGTCAGTGTTGTTATTGTCCCTTCCACTGCTTCAACAGATGCGCCAACAAGCGCTTTATCTGTTATTTACAATGATGAGGGCGTGTTTGAATCCTATAAATTCTATAATAAAAATCCGGAGCTCGTGCTTGTAGACACAAAAGTAGTTGCTGGTGCACCTCCTCGTTTATTTGCTTCTGGAATTGCGGATGCCCTTGCCACATGGGTGGAAGTTCGAGCAACGATTAAAAGTAATGGAGACGCTATGGCAGGAGGGAAGACAAGTATTGCTGCCCGTGCCATTGCAGAAGCATGTGAGAAAACATTGTTTGCTTATGGGAAAGCAGCATATAAAGCGGTCGAAAAAGGCCTGGTGACAAAGCAGGTTGAAGCTGTTGTGGAAGCGAATACCCTTTTATCAGGACTAGGCTTTGAAAGTGGCGGGCTAGCTGGTGCGCATGCAATTCATAATGGTTTCACTGTACTTGATGGGGATATTCATCACTTAACACATGGAGAGAAAGTTGCATACGGAACACTGACGCAGCTGGTACTTGAACTTCATCCAGAAGAAGAAATTCAAAAATATATTGAATTCTACCGTTCCTTAGGCTTGCCAACAACATTGAAAGAAATGCACTTAGACGAAGTTTCTTACGAAGATTTACGAAAAGTTGGAGAAGCAGCAACCCAAGAAGGCGAAACAATGAGCAATCTTTCTGAAGAAATTAAGGCAGATGATATTGCGGATGCGATTTTAGCCGTTGATCAGTTAAGTAAGAAATAAAATGATTACGAAGCCTTTTTTAATTGCGTTTTATCTTAACATGAAGAAGCAAAGGTAAGTCCAGAATGCAAACTTGTTGTTCAGCAGATAAGGCTCAAATCATCTCCTTGTAAAGACTGACCAAGAAGAATGAATTAAAATAAGGACGAAACCAAAAGAAAGTGTATCGTCAAGAAACCGAACAACATGCTTATAGAGCGCGGGAGGCCGGGGACAAGCACACGGAAAGCAGCGTATTGCTGAAGAAACGAGGATGCGCACAAATTGTGTTTGAAAGCTGTTTGATAAAACACTTTTGTCTCCGGCTCTTTATTCTCTATGAAGCTAGAGGTATTGTTGCCTCTTCTTCGATTAATAAATGAGATTGCTTCTTCATTTATTTGAAAATAATGGTTGCAGTTCCCTCCCTACGATATATAATAATAATGTTATACACGAAAAGCTTGTTTATATAAATAGGGAGAGAGGGAAAAATACCAATGAATCAGAAATCATTAAAATTTTTTGTTATCCTTCTTTGTCTTTGCCTGGCAACCCCTCCTTTTAGTTCAGTAAGTGCTGGAAAATTGGATGAGGATGAAGAACTCTTAATTGAAAATCCGATATTCGAAGGTGAAGAAATTAAGCATGATGAAGGTTTATACGATGGGAAGGAAGTAGTTCTGGACGAATATATCGACCCAGTTGTATTGTATGCTGAAGATTTTGAAGGTGAAAAAGAGTTAGAAGCAAAAGTAACGGAACTGCTTAATGACGAATTGGTTTCAGGAGTTCAAGTTATATCTAAAACAGAAGAGCGTACGGTAGGGTCGCAAGCCACTCGATTACCAGGACAATGGTATAAGCAAGGTAGAGCAAGAATAAAGTATTTAAAATTAAGTGACGCGTATGGCCCAACAATAAATAGCGCAGCTGGTGATCCAGGGATAACGATGGACCTTCCGTATAGTAAGAGTCATGCAGCTACTTATTCTGGTGATTATGGTTTAACGTCATCTATTATTTCAATGGCAGTTGGTTTTAACGTAACAGGTTCTTATTCTGTTTCATCTGCTGGGTCTTATAAAGTACCTAGCACAGTAGACAAGAAAAAAGTAAAAACAGCTACAATTAACTCAAAATTGATCTATCAAAGATGTTCTTATACTGTTGTAAGTCCCGAATACCCAAGCGGAAAGGAAGGGACAGCTAAAAAACCGATTGGTATATATTATCAGAAAAAAATAACTTATAAATAAAAATGTGAAGACTGCCTTTTGGTAGTTTTTATTTTTTGCATAAATATTGAAACAAATAAAGAATGAGGCAAACTTTACTGCCTTAAAGCGTTAAGTATGTTAGAATAAAGGAAAATAATATAGTGGAGAGTTGCTTAATGACATTATGGAGAAATCGCGAATTGCGACAGCATATCAGAGTGATTGATGGGTCGGTTGCACCAAGTATTGTCTTAACCAATGCAACCTACCTAAATGTATATACAAACCAATGGATAGAGGCAAATATTTGGATTTACGAGGACCGGATTGTATACGTTGGTGAAAAATTGCCGCAAGAGACAACTGAAACAGAATTTTATGATTGCCAAGGAAAGTTCGTTGTGCCGGGGTATATTGAACCGCATTCCCATCCCTTTCAAGCTGCAAATCCAGAAGTAACGGCGATGCACGCTGCGAAAACTGGAACAACCACAATGGTGAATGATAACTTAACTTGGCATTTACTTCTTAATAAAAAGAAAACGTTCTCTATAATAGGTGCTTTCTCCAATTTGCCTGTAAGTATGTTCTGGTGGAATCGATTTGACGGTCAAACAACACTGAAGGATGATCGTATTTTTAATACAAGAGATGTATTAGATTGGGCAGAACATCCGCTTGTAATTCAAGGTGGAGAGCTTACCGACTGGCCGAGTTTATTAACAGGCGGAGATCGTTTACTTTACTGGATGCAGGAGATGAAAAAGTTAGGAAAGCCAATAGAAGGTCACTTGCCTGGAGCTTCTTCCCGTACTTTAACGAAAATGAAGCTTTTTGGAATCACAAGTGATCATGAATCCATGACTGCGGGGGATGTTTTAAAAAGATTGGAGCTTGGTTATCGTGTCAGCCTTCGTTATTCGCCAATCCGTCCAGATTTACCAGATATTATCCGAGGACTGTTAAAAAAAGGATTAACGCAATTTGATAATATGAGTTTTACAATGGATGGGCCAACACCTGCCTTTATGAAGGACGGCATGATTAATGTTTGTATTGAGAAAGCTATTGAACAAGGGCTTCCTGTAGAGACTGCCTATCGGATGGCAAGCTATCACCCTGCCAGACATTTTAATATGGAAGAAGAGTTCGGCAGCATAACACCAGGCCGGGTAGCACATGTGAATATTTTATCGGACAAACAAAAGCCGCATCCTGAGAGTGTTATTGGTAAAGGGAAATGGATTAAAAAGGACGGAGAAGAAATTTCTTTTCCATCGGTAATCGATTGGGAAAAATACGATATTACACCGCTTGAATTTGATTGGGAATTGCAAGAAGAGGACTTGCAGTTTTCAAGTCCAATAGGTATGGATATGGTCAACGATGTTATCATCCAGCCTTATACGATTGTTTCAGATGTCAGCGCGGAAGAAATTCCAGCTGAAAAAATGGAGCAGTTTATTACATTAATTGATAAGAAAGGTGAATGGCGTGTAAACACAATTATTCGTGGATTTGCGCCAAAGCTTGGAGCAATAGTCAGCAGCTTTTCTGCTACAGGAGATATTATTCTTATTGGTAATTCTAAAAAAGATATAAGAATTGCCGAACAGCGTATGAAAGAGCTGGGAGGAGGTATCGTCCTAGTAGACAAAGGAAAGATTTTAACTGAAATGCCGCTCCCTCTTGGCGGCGTCATGTCAGATAATAGAATGGAAGAATTAATTCAAATGAACGAGGAATTGAAGAAAATATTGGCGGAGTATGGATATGCTTATCAAGATCCAATATACAGCCTATTATTTCTTTCAGCCTTTCATCTGCCTTTCTTCCGTATCACACAGCAAGGATTACTAGATGTGAAAAAGAGAGACATCATTATTCCGGCAACGATGCGATAGCAGAACGTAATGGCAAGCTCAGAAAATATTTAATTTATAGCGGGCTATGTCAATGCTATTCCTATCTCTGAGAAAGTTAGAGCCACAGGAAGAAAGGGGGAAAACAAGTGCAAATAGATAAGTTACGAGGAGAGCAGCTTGATCAGTTATTTGATGCCATATTATCATTAAATACGCGTGAGGAGTGCTATCAATTTTTCGATGATATTGCAACTATGTCAGAGATACAATCCTTATCACAACGATTGCAAGTCGCAAAAATGCTGACAGAAGGAAAAACATATAGCGCCATCGAACAAGAAACTAAAGCCTCCACCGCCACAATCTCACGAGTAAGACGTTGCATCAACTACGGAAGTGATGGCTATAACCTAGTTTTAGAGAGATTAAATGTGAAATAATAAAAAATAAGTATTCACTCATTCTAGTGGATGCTTATTTTTTATTATTGTATTCGCTCCAAATCTAATGGCGCTCGAAAATCGAGTTGCGCGCTCCAACTAGGGTCCAACGCGCTCGAAAAAGGAGGAATGCGCTCCACTCGAGGCTCAACGCGCCCGAAGCCCAACGCGCTCAGAAATGAAGAAATGCGCTCCGCCCAGGTGGAATCCGCTTGAAAAATAAGGGGAGCGCTCCAGCCAAGGCTCTGCCCGCTCGAAAAAAGCTAAACGCGCTCCAAGTCAAGGCCAACGCGCTCGGAAATGAAGAAATGCGCTCCGCCCAGGTGGAATCCGCTCGAAAAATAAGGAAAGCGCTCCAGCCAAGGCTCAAACCGCTCAGAAATGAAGCTATCCGCTCCGCCCAAGCTCCACCCCGCTCCACCCGATCTTAATTCCTCTCCTCTCATTTCAACAAACACAGAAAATCTTTACCTTATCCGTTCTAATCTTGTGCCGGTTTTTGTTATAATAAAGAAATGAATGTAATTAGAGGATGTTCAAAAAGCCCGCCAAAAACGACACATCGAAGCTGCGCTCCCTCGAACTTCTCGATCCCTTTTATCGAACTTTTTGAACACGTAATAATAATGGAGGATTAATTGCTAATTATGAATATAAACGATTGGAAACATATGTTTAAATTAGACCCAGCAAAAGAAATATCTGATGAAGATTTAGATAAAGTATGTGAGTCTGGAACGGACGCGATTATTGTCGGTGGTACAGATGATATAACATTGGACGGTGTTCTAGATTTATTATCGAGAATTCGCAGAGCTCACACGGTTCCCGTTATTCTGGAAATTTCTAATGAAGAGGCATTGACACCAGGCTTTGATTATTATTTTGTACCAATGGTGTTGAATTCGAAAGAGAAAAAGTATGTTATGGATATTCAGCAAAAAGCCATTAAGGAATATATCGACATGATGGAGTATAGTGAGGTATACTTTGAAGGTTATTGTATACTAAACCCAGAAGCAAAAGCCTTCCAGCATACGAATTGTGAGCTGCCAGAAACAGATGATGTGAAAGCATATGCATATATGGCAGAACATGTTTTTCATCTGCCTATCTTTTATGTGGAATATAGCGGTGTCTATGGTGACCCAGCTGTCGTCCAAGATGTAAAAGCAGAGCTTGATAAGACAAAGCTTTTCTACGGCGGCGGGATAGAAACACCCGAGCAAGCAGAAGAAATGAAAGAACATGCGGATGCAATTATAGTTGGCAATAGCATTTATACGAATTTAAAACAAGCGCTCAAGACAGTAGAAGCTGTTAAAGGAGAATAAGCTCAGGAAGGAAGATGTAAACATGGAGCAATCGCTTGAAGCTAGGATAAATACATTAAACCCGGAACAGCAAAAAGCTGTGCGACATACAGAAGGACCGCTCTTAATTATGGCAGGGGCAGGCAGTGGTAAAACACGCGTACTAACCCATCGTATTGCCTATTTAATGGGAGAAAAAGAAGTTTCGCCGCGAAATATTTTGGCGATTACGTTTACCAATAAAGCAGCAAGAGAAATGAAAGAACGGGTATCAAAACTCGTTGGGTCTCAAGGCGCGAATATGTGGGTGTCTACATTTCACTCGATGTGTGTTCGTATTTTACGCCGGGATATCGACCGAATCGGATATACCTCTAACTTCTCTATTTTAGACAGCGGGGACCAATTATCTGTTGTAAAACAAGTTCTTAAAAACTTAAATATTGACCCCAAGAAATTTGATCCTCGTGCAATGCTCGGACAAATCAGTGCAGCGAAAAATGAATTAATAACAGCAGAAGAATACGCAAAAAATGCAGGGAACTTCTATGATCGCCAAGTGGCGCAAGTTTACGAAGGGTATCAGAAGATGTTGCGTAAAAATCAATCCCTGGATTTTGACGACCTGATTATGCAAACCATTCATTTATTTGATCGTGTACCAGAAGTCTTGGAATATTATCAAAGACGATTCCAATATATTCATGTGGATGAGTATCAGGATACAAACCATGCACAATATTATCTTGTAAAACAACTCGCTAAAAAATATCAGAATCTATGTGTGGTTGGGGATTCAGATCAGTCTATTTATCGCTGGCGCGGGGCCGATATTACAAATATATTATCATTTGAAAAAGACTATCCATCCGCTAAAACAGTATTATTAGAACAAAATTATCGTTCTACAAAGTCTATTTTACAAGCAGCGAACAAAGTCATTGGGAATAATTCTGGACGAAAGCCGAAAAATCTTTGGACGGATAATGATGATGGGAAAAAGATATCCTATTATAAAGGAGCCACAGAACAAGAAGAAGCTTTATATGTTGCAGATACTATTCAACAATTGACACGCAGCAACAAATATCAGCCAAGTGATATAGCGATATTATATCGTACCAATGCGCAGTCCCGTGCAATTGAGGATACATTTGTAAAATCGGCTATTAGCTATCAAATGGTCGGCGGTACCAGATTCTATGATCGAAAAGAAATTAAGGACATGATTGCTTATTTAAGGTTAATTACCAATCCAGACGATGATATCAGCTTTCAACGTGTCGTGAATGAACCGAAAAGAGGAATTGGAAAAACATCCATAGAACGCTTGCAGGCTTATGCGGCAGAGCATGATATTTCGCTCTACGAAGCTGTTAAAGAGGTTGACTTTACGGGTGTTACCAAAAAAGCCGCAAATGCATTAGCTGGATTCGGGGATCTTATTCGTTCACTTACCCAACAACAGGAATTTTTAACAGCTACCGATATGGTGGAGGCTGTGCTTGAACGGACAGGCTATGAAAAAATGTTAAATAATGAACGTTCCATAGAAGCTCAATCTAGACTGGAAAACTTAGAGGAATTTAAAACCGTAACGCAGGAATTTGAAAAGGCAAATGAAGATAAAACATTGATTGCCTTTTTAACTGATTTGGCATTAATTGCGGATATTGACCGTGTAGACGAAGAGGATCCAGACCAGACACAAAAAATTACACTGATGACACTTCACGCTGCTAAAGGGTTAGAATTTCCTGTCGTTTTCTTAATCGGTATGGAAGAAAACGTCTTTCCGCATAGTCGCTCCATGATGGATGAGGAAGAAATGGAAGAAGAGCGCCGGCTTGCATATGTCGGGATTACGAGAGCGGAGAAAGAACTCTACTTAACCCATGCACAAATGCGTACATTATACGGACGAACCAATATGAACCCAGTCAGCCGCTTTATTAATGAAATCCCTGAAGAACTCATGGAAGGGATGGATACAGATAATAAAGGACCGTTTTTCGAAAACAGGAATAGGAAGAATAGGATTGGGTCAAAACAGGAAGCAGCCCCAAAAAGGCGTGCGGAGAAAATCACAGGCCCCGCGTCGAGCGGTGCAGAATCCGAAGCTTGGTCTGTTGGTGAAAAAGCAAAACATAAAAAATGGGGAGTCGGTACCGTTGTGAGGGTACAGGGTGAAGGAGATAAGTTAGAGTTAGATGTAGCATTTCCTGCACCAACTGGTATCAAGCGTCTTCTTGCAAAATTTGCCCCAATAACAAAGGAGTAAAGAGGAATGAACAAACAAGAAATAAAAGAACGCATGGACTCACTTGTTGAGGTCCTTAACCAATATGGCTATTCCTATTATGTGCTAGATAACCCAATAGTACCTGACTCAGAATATGATGAAAAAATACGTGAACTGGAAAAATTAGAAAAAGAATACCCTGAATTTGCAAGGGAGGATTCTCCGACACAGCGTATTGGCGGCGAACCGCTGGATGCTTTCCAGAAGGTAACTCATGAAACCCCTATGATGAGTCTTGCCAATGCGTTTAATGAACAGGATTTGAGAGACTTTGCCAGACGGGCAATGGAGGGTGTATCCGGTGACGTTACGTTTGTGTGTGAATTGAAAATTGATGGTTTAGCCATCTCTTTGAAGTATCGTGACGGGAAATTTATTCTGGGCTCTACCCGCGGGGATGGAAGAGTCGGAGAAGATATTACCTCGAACTTGCGCACGATACGCAGTATTCCATTAAGCATAAAAGAACCTGGCACCTTAGAAGTCCGTGGCGAAGCTTTTATGCCGCATAAGTCCTTTTTAGCACTAAATGAAGAACGAGAAGAAAAAGGGGAAGAACCTTTTGCAAACCCGAGAAATGCAGCTGCTGGCTCACTCAGACAACTAGACCCTAAGATAGCGGCTAAACGGAACTTAGATATTTTTTTATATGGAGTCGGCGAATGGGAAAATAGTGATATAACAAGCCATAGCGAAAGCCTGGAAGGTTTAAGCAAACTTGGCTTTAAAACAAATAAAGAGTGGAGAAGAGCGAAAAGCATTGAAGAAGTTCTCGAATATGTTGCCTACTGGACAGAGCATCGAAAAGATTTAAACTATGAAATTGATGGTATTGTCATTAAAGTCGATAACCTTGACCAGCGGGACGAGTTAGGCTTTACTGCAAAAAGTCCACGTTGGGCAATTGCTTATAAATTTCCAGCTGAAGAAGTTGTAACAACATTAAAGGATATTGAATTAAGCATCGGCAGAACAGGTGTCGTTACACCGACAGCCATTCTTGAACCGGTTCGTATTGCAGGTTCTACTGTACAGAGGGCATCTTTGCATAATGAAGATTTAATCCGCGAGCAGGATATTCGTATTGGTGACCGGGTTGTTATCAAAAAAGCGGGAGATATTATTCCAAAAGTCGTCCGCTCGATTACGGAGCAGCGAACTGGCGAAGAGAAAGAATTTTATATGCCAAAAGAGTGTCCAGCATGCGGCAATGAACTTGTACGCCTGGAAGGGGAAGTTGCATTGCGCTGTATCAACCCGAATTGTCCGGCGCAATTGATGGAGGGGCTTATTCATTTTGTATCTCGAAATGCGATGAATATAGATGGCTTAGGAGAAAAAGTAATTATCCAGCTTTTCCGCGAGGATCTTGTTCATACGATTGCTGATTTATATCGTTTGCAAAAAGAAGATCTTTTGAAATTAGAGCGAATGGGTGAAAAATCTGTTACTAATCTCCTTAATGCAATTGAAGCTTCCAAGGAAAATTCTTTGGAAAGATTGTTATTTGGATTAGGAATTCGATTTATCGGGTCGAAAGCAGCGCAGACGCTGGCGATGGAATTTGAAACGATGGAGCGACTTCAAAAAGCTTCCTTTGAAGAAATTGTAGCGATTGAAGAAATTGGCGATAAGATGGCCGATTCGATTGTCCGTTATTTTGAAGAAGAAAAAGTGACTCAGTTATTGGAAGATTTGACCGAACTCGGCATCAATATGACTTATACCGGACAACGAAAATCAGATATCGCAACGGATAGCATATTTTCAGGGAAAACCATTGTATTGACTGGGAAAATGGAAGAGTATTCTAGGAAAGAAGCGAAAGAGCTCATTGAATCTTTAGGCGGGTCAGTTACAGGAAGTGTAAGCAAAAAAACAGATTTAGTTATTGCTGGAGCAGATGCTGGTTCAAAGCTGGAAAAAGCGGCAAAACTCGGTATAGAAGTATGGAGTGAAGCGCAATTAAAAGAAGTAGCCGGGGGAGAGGAGTGATCAGCATTGAAAAGATGGATTGTATTTTTTGCAGCGATTGCGCTTATTTTAAGCGGGTGTATGCAGCGAACAACGACGGAAGAAGAAGTTGTTCAGGAAGATTCTGAACAACAAGAAACCTCTATTGTGCCAAGTCATAAACTATCTGAAGAAAATTATCGGATGATATTACCATATAAGGCAAGTGAGGCAAGAGGTGTCATTACGAGTCAGGTAGCGAACCGTGTAGATATTGATGAAATGGAACAAGGGTTGCGGCGCCTATCGAAGGAAGTATATGACCCAGAAGAGTATTATTTCCAAGAAGGACAATATTTTAATTCCGACCGTGTTTATGAGTGGATAGACGCGTTAAATCCCGAAGTAGAACTAGGATCAGACGAAAAAACATATCGAGATAATCCACGTTATTTAACACATATATTGGAGCAAAATTATTTAAAACAAACGGAAGATGGGAACGTGAATTTGGAAGGCATTTCCATAGGGCTTGCGATGAAATCTGTCTACCAGTTCCAGACAGATGTCGGAGAGCCTTATTTATATGAAAACATCTCAGAAAAAGAAATGATGGAAGTAGCAACAGATGTAGCTCAAAATATTATTAAAGATATTCGTGAAAATGACGAAGAATTAAGTGATATACCTATTATGATTGCTGTTTATCGAGAAGCAGAGCAATCTTCTCCTGTACCGGGAAATTTCGTTGCAAAAACAAATATCCCAGGCGGCAGCAGTTCCTTTGATGGCTGGGAAGACGTAGATGAAGAAAATATTCTTTTCCCATCAGAAGAAGGACAAAAGAAATACTTTGATGATCAAGAACTTGTAACAAGCTTCGGAAATGAAATTCGAGATTTCTTCCCGAATTATGTGGGAATGGTCGGAGAAGGCTTCTACATGGGGGGAGAACTTCAAAAATTACGTATTGATATTCCGATCGAGTTTTATGGTAAGGGAGAAATTATTGGATTTACACAGTATGTCTACGGTCTTGTGCAAGATATGTTTCCTAACTACTATGATATAGAAATTAATATTTCTTCCAGTCAGAAGAATGAAAGTCTGCTCTATCGCGGGGCTGGGGAAGAAGACATTAATGTTCATATTTTTGACTAACATAAAATAGTTAGTTTAAACACTCAAAAATTTACTGTTATTTGCCGAATTATCGGCGGGTGGCAGTAAATTTTCTTTTTTTAAGAAACTTTTCACGAAGCAGTAGTTTAAGCAAGCTTTCTATTTGCTATTTTCCCAAATTATAGATGGTGAGAGTATGGTACAATAACGATAGAAAAATGATAGGTAGGAGGGGAAATGCGTAAAATAGCCTGTATTCATGAAATGCTTATCAAGAGCCTTTGAACGGATATTCTTTATTTATGAAAAGTGGAGATAGGATACGCTATAAAAGTTTAGAATCGTGGGGTGAAAAGACATGATAGCAATTGGGACATATATTAAAATTCAACGCACGAAGCAGAAAATGACTTTAGGAGAACTGTCGGAGGGAATTGTTTCCTTATCCTATTTATCTAAGATTGAGAATCAAAAAACAGAACCGAATGAAGAGATTATTAGGAAACTATGTGAACGGCTAAGTATTACAGTAGATCGCAGTCAAGATGAGAAAATTGGAGAGTTATGTAAGCAATGGTATGCCATGCTTGATGAGACAAGTAATCAGGAATCGATGGAAGCGGTATATAAGGAAATTCAGCAGTTGGTGGATAAGAACTACTCCAACCACCTTATTATGTTTGAGATTCATAAAATAAAATATTTTTTATTACTCCAGAGAAAGGACCTTGCATCCCAGAAAATTCAACAGCTGAAGGAGATTATAAATACATTCAATATAGAAGGACAATATTACTGGTATAAGTTTAATGGTATTTATAGCTTTGTAGTAAAGAATTATTATCATTCCATGTATCAATATAAACGGGCAGAATTACGGAAAGCTATCGATTGAATGAAGAAGCGGAAGCAGACTTAAAGTATCTTATTTCTATCACGCATTCGAGGCTAAGAAATTCTTTGGAAGCAATTGAATACACACATGAAGCACTGGCAATATATATGAGGCATTATAATTTCTTCCGTTGTGCACGATGCCATCATATTTTAGGGATATGTTATCGACGTATGAAATTATATGAAAAAGCAATAAAGAATTTCACCCTTGCTTTACAGTTAGCGCAAACGCTCCATGATAAAAAAATCATTCCATTGATTTATCAAAACTTTGGTTATCTGTATTCTTCCAAAGGTGATTCGACAAAAGCAATTGAATTTTATAAAAAGGTTTTAAATAACCAGGATGTACCCGGAAATAATAGAGTAGAAGTAACTGCCTCGCTTGTGCGAGAGTACTATCATTCTAATTATTATGAGGAAGCAGAAAAATATATTGATTATGGATTACGTATATTCAATGATTTGGAGGAAAAACAGCCCTATTTAGTATATAAATATATTTTACGAACCTACAGTTACTTGCTGGGGGGGCAATTAGATCTTTTTGAGCAGCTATTAATAAATGACCTTCTGCCGCTTTTAAAGAAACAGAAAGATTATGGCAATTTTATTATCTATTCCGAGCTTTTAGCAAAGCATTTTGAAAAAAACAATAATTATAAAGATGCCACACGGTGTTACAGAGAAGCGAGTCAAGTTTATAAATATATTGCGCATATTTAGCTGTTAATAACTAATAGAGGTTGTTCAAAAACTCCGGTAAAAATGACACTTCGGGAAAAGGAACTTCTACTAAAACCGCCCACGTCGTGTGGGCAACGTAGAAATCACCTCATCCTGAGGAAGCTCGTTGGCTTGCTTTTCCGCTGGGACTGCGATTACTCGCCCCACCAAAACCGTTACTCACGTATTAATGACATACGTTCCGTTGAGGCCTGCGATTACTCGGCCTATTAAAACCGTTGCTCAAAGCTACGCCGTCTCGAACTTCTCGGTCCTGTTTATCCTCCTTTTTGAACACGCACTAATAACCAAGTTATTCGATAAATAAGCAATGATTTGGTTTTTCATTCATAGGACATTATCTATCCTAGCCTGAAAACTTGCCTTTTAATAGCTTTCTTTGCTATTATCATTCGTGTTATAATAATAAAATCGAGCCATAATATGTACATACCTATTTATGACATAGGGATTAATTATCTGAAGAGGTAATGTATGATAAAATGAAACTTTATTCTGTGGTGGCTTTTTTATTTTTTGCCATGGAATAATGGTTGAATGCATCAGGTTGTTATGTCCGCTAATTCCCGCTTACAGATTTTTTGCTTTGGCCAGGAATTCTACGGATGGGTACAACGTGAAAAAATACAAACGTTTATTATTGGAGGTTAAATGAATGGCAGAAATTTCAAAAGAGCAAGTGAAGCATGTAGCCAATCTTGCCCGCTTAGAATTTGATGATGATGCTGTAGAGCAAATGGCTGACGAACTTAGTGCAATCATTGAATTTGCTGAGCAGCTAAATGAGTTAGATACAGAGAATGTAGAGCCGACAACACACGTATTGGATTTAAAAAATGTCATGCGTAAAGATGAACCTAGAAAATGGATTACACAAGAAGAAGCGTTAAAAAATGCTCCAGATCAAAAAGATGGACAAATTCGCGTACCATCTATTTTAGAGTAAAAGGAGGGAACTAGAACGATGTCTTTATTTGACTATACGATTAAAGAGTTAGAAGAAAAATTACATAATCAAGAGATTACTGTAGAAGATTTAGTGAAAGAATCTTACGAGCAAATTGAACAAGTGGATGGGGATGTGCATGCGTTCTTAACACTGGATAAAGAAAAAGCATTAGAAAAAGCAAGAGAATTGGACAAGCTTGAGGATAAGTCAGGGGTCTTATTCGGTATTCCTGCAGGTATCAAGGATAATATCGTAACGAAAGGACTACGTACAACGTGTGCAAGTCAATTTCTAGATAACTTTACAGACCCGTTATATGATGCGACGGTCGTTGAAAAACTGCATAAAGAGAATATGGTTGCTGTTGGAAAGCTAAATATGGATGAATTTGCAATGGGATCTTCCAATGAAAATTCAGGCTACGAGCCAACCCGTAACCCATGGAATACCAACCACGTTCCCGGGGGATCCAGTGGCGGATCAGCAGCAGCAGTAGCGGCAGGAGAAGTGTTATTCTCACTTGGCTCTGATACAGGTGGTTCCATTCGTCAGCCAGCAGCATTCTGTGGCGTTGTTGGAATGAAACCAACTTACGGACGTGTATCTCGTTTTGGTCTTGTTGCGTTCGCATCGTCTCTAGATCAGATTGGGCCTCTGACACGTACTGTAGAAGATAATGCGCGGGTGCTGGAAGTTATTTCTGGTCATGACAAAATGGATTCCACAAGCGCAAATGTCGATGTACCGTCTTATACAGAAGCATTAACTGGCGGCGTCGAAGGCTTAAAAATTGCAGTGCCAAAAGAGTACTTAGCAGAGGGTGTTTCTGAAGAAGTTAAAAATTCTATTTTAGAAGCATTAAAAGTGTATGAATCACTTGGTGCAACATGGGAAGAAGTATCTTTGCCACACTCTAAATACGCACTGGCAACGTATTACTTACTATCGTCCTCTGAAGCTTCTGCTAACTTAGCGCGTTTTGACGGCGTACGCTACGGGGTTCGTTCAGAGAATGCGAAAAATATGCTGGACATGTTTATTAAGTCCCGCAGTGAAGGATTTGGAAATGAAGTAAAACGCCGTATTATGCTAGGAACCTTTGCACTCAGCTCTGGTTACTATGATGCGTATTACAAAAAAGCACAAAAAGTACGTACATTAATTAAGAATGACTTTGATAAAATTTTAGAAGAGTACGATGTGATTGTTGGACCAACAACGCCGACACCTGCATTTAAAGTCGGTGAAAAAACAAGTGATCCACTGACCATGTATGTGAATGATATCTTGACAATTCCGGTTAACTTAGCGGGAGTACCTGGTATCTCGATTCCTTGTGGTTTCTCGTCAGAAGGTTTACCAATCGGCTTACAAATCATTGGAAACTATTTTGATGAAAGCACGGTTTATCGTACAGCATATGCATTTGAACAAGCAACAGATCACCATAAAAAACGACCTCAACTAGGAGGTGCCAAGTAATGAATTTCGAAACAATTATTGGACTTGAGGTACACGTAGAATTAAAAACAGCATCAAAAATCTTTAGCCCGAGTACAAACGAATTCGGCTCGCTTCCAAACACGAATGTCAATCCAATTGACTTAGGCTACCCAGGTACACTGCCTGTATTAAATGAAGAAGCGGTAAACTTTGCTATGAAGGCTGCAATGGCACTGAATTGTGAAATTGCAACAGATACAAAATTTGACCGTAAAAACTATTTTTACCCAGATAATCCGAAAGCTTATCAAATCTCTCAATTTGACAAGCCAATCGGTGAGCATGGCTGGATTGAAATAGAGGTAAACGGTAAAAAGAAAAAAATTGGTATCACCCGTTTGCATTTAGAAGAGGATGCAGGAAAATTAACACACGGGGAAGATGGTTACTCTTATGTTGATTACAATCGTCAAGGTACCCCATTAATTGAAATTGTATCTGAGCCGGATATGCGCTCCCCAGAGGAAGCTTATGCATACTTAGAGAAGCTAAAAAATATAATTCAATATACAGGCGTATCGGATGTGAAGATGCAGGAAGGCTCTTTGCGTTGTGATGCGAACATTTCCCTGCGTCCAATTGGACAAGAAGAATTTGGTACGAAAGCAGAATTAAAGAACCTAAACTCCTTCTCCTTTGTTCAAAAAGGATTAGAATTTGAAGAAAAACGTCAAGAAAAAGTATTATTATCTGGCGGGGAAATTCTTCAAGAAACACGCCGCTATGATGAAAAAACAAAAGAAACTATTCTGATGCGTGTAAAAGAGGGTTCGGATGATTATCGTTACTTCCCAGAACCAGACCTTGTACCGCTTTACATTGATGAAGCATGGAAGGAACGCATCCGCAGTGAAATCCCTGAGCTTCCGGATGCAAGAAGGGCACGCTATGTGAACGAATTAGGATTATCTGAATATGATGCAAATATATTAACTGCTTCCAAACAAATGTCCGATTTCTTTGAAGAAGCAGTGAAACATGGTGCGGATATGAAGCAAGTATCCAACTGGTTAATGGGAGAAGTTTCTGCCTATATGAATAAGCACTATAAAGAAATTGAAGAGCTTGCGATTACACCAGTTGCTTTAGCAAAAATGGTTAAATTGATTGAAGACGGCACGATTTCTTCTAAAATCGCGAAAAAAGTATTTGCCGAACTGGTTGAAAATGGCGGCGACCCAGAAAAAATCGTTGAAGAAAAAGGTTTGGTCCAAATTTCTGATCCAGATCAATTAAAACAGATTGTTAATGAGATTCTTGATCAAAATGAACAATCTATTATTGACTTTAAGGACGGAAAGAAAAAAGCAAAAGGTTACCTTGTCGGGCAAATTATGAAAGCAACGAAAGGTCAAGCTAACCCGCCGCTTGTGAATCAAATTCTAGCAGAAGAGCTTGAGAAGCGGTAAGCTTTCGTTTCTTAGTCTTAGCTGAAGGAAAAGAATAAGAAATATACAGGAGGGCTGTCGCAGTAATTAATGTGGCAGCCTATCCAATGGGCAAAAATCGGTTTGAAAATAAAAGGGATAAGATGATTTCATTTCGTTAAAGCTATCCAAATGTTACTTTTTATCGAACTTTGTCATCTTTCTGTTCTTATTACTTTCCAAATATATAAAAAAGGTCTATGATATGGACTAGATGAGTTTATTTATTTACGTTTATTATTTCAACATAAAGAAAATTCAATGTTATCCTTTGGTGGCAGTTGATGGACAATTCACCTTTGTATTTTTAACATGCAGTGATGGATTCCGTAAAACCATCTGAAATGTATAGAAATACTGTCGTCCTTTGATGCTTTCGATATAAGGAAGGATACTGGTATGTCTGATTTTTTATTATCTGAATGGATAAAAGAAATACCATCGTTGAAGTTTCATTTTATATTGTACGTGTCTGCAAAAAGATTCTAACGTGAACCATTTTTTAATATAAGTCCGCAGACCGTATGGGGAGGAAAGAACATGGAAAAGGCCCGAATCATTTATAACCCAACTTCGGGACGTGAAGCAATCAAAAAAGCATTACCCAATATTTTAGAAAAGTTGGAAACAGCCGGCTATGAAACTTCCACACATGCGACAACGTGTGAAGGTGATGCAATCGATGCAGCAAAAATTGCAGTAGAAAGAGGTTATGACTTAATTGTCGCTGCTGGCGGGGATGGTACGATTAATGAAGTCGTTCATGGAGTGGCAGAGCAGGAACACCGGCCAAAGTTAGCAATACTGCCTGCCGGGACAACAAATGATTTTGCCAGAGCACTTCATATTCCTAAGAATATTGATAAAGCTGTAGACGTTATTTTACAAGGAAATTCGATGAAATTAGATATCGGAAAAGTCAACGAGCATTATTTTATCAATATTGCTGGGGGTGGGAAGCTCACTGAATTAACGTATGATGTTCCCAGCAAGTTAAAAACAGTTTTAGGTCAATTAGCATATTACATCAAAGGCATAGAAATGCTTCCTTCTTTGAAAGCAGCCCGGGTAAAGATTGAATACGATGATCAGGTGCTGGAAGAGGATATTATGCTTTTTCTAATCTCTAATACAAATTCCGTCGGCGGCTTTGAAAAGCTTGCTCCGGACGCGCGCCTAAATGACGGGTACTTCGATGTTCTCATTTTAAAGAAAACGAATCTTGCAGAATTTATTCAAATTGCTTCCCTTGCGCTGCGGGGTGAGCACCTAAAAAGCAAGAACATCATCTATACACAAGCAAAGCGTGTTAAAGTTACGAATGAGGATAAAATGCAGCTGAATCTTGATGGAGAATTCGGCGGTATGCTCCCAGGAGAATTTATTAACCTGCAGGAGCATATTGAATTTATGGTGCCAGCTGATTTTATCGAACACCAAGGAAAATTAAAATAATCAGTAAGGCCTCTAAACATTGTTTTGGAGGCTTTTATAATAGACTACGGATGAATCTATCTTCCATTTAATCGGAATACGGAAAAGCCTGACAAACTTGCAAAGCTATTTGCACTTCTAGGAGAGATGATACGATTGGCTAAAAAATACTACGCAGTAAAAGAAGGTAAAAAAACAGGGATATTTACGACATGGGATGAATGCAAGCGAAATGTACTTGGATACTCGGGAGCAGAATATAAAAGCTTTACGAGTAAAGCAGAAGCTGAAGAATATTTGACTGGCTCCCAAGACACAATGCCTGCTAAAGCGGATAAAGAAATGGAAGGCGAATCTGAGGTCGTAGCCTATGTGGATGGTAGCTTTAATAAAGCTAGTTCTGAGTTTTCTTATGGTGCAGTTATTTTTTACCAAGGAGAACAATGGCGGTTTGCTGAAAAATTCAATGATCCTGATCTAGTCTCCATGAGAAATGTAGCAGGAGAAATTAAAGGTTCGGAAAGAGCAATGGCTTTTGCTGTGGAACAGGGAGCTCAATCACTTACTATTTATCATGATTACGAGGGCATTGCTAAATGGTGTACGGGCTCGTGGCAAGCTAGAAAGCCTGGAACGATTGCTTATAAACAATATTTTGATGAAATAAAAAAAGATGTGGATATTCGGTTTGTTAAAGTAAAGAGCCACTCTGGTAATGAATTAAACGATTTAGCAGATAAGCTGGCTAAAGGAGCCTTTATCGGCAGTTAAGTAGATTGCTTTCTTACCGCCATAGTGTAAGATAAGTTGGTTTTTGGACATCCTCTATAGTAAATCTCTTTATATCAACCAATCTAACTTCAAGAGCTATTCAAATAGTTAACAATAAATAAGAACAATTGTTTTTCCCTGAATGATTATGATAAAATGAGGTATTCAAAATCGATTACGGAAATAGAGGAAGATGAAAATGGCAAAGACAACAGGAAATACTCCTGTCCAAAAAAATGAACAAATAACGATTACCATTGAAGATTTAACTCATGAAGGCAATGGGGTAGGAAAGGTAGATGGCTATCCTTTATTTATACCAAACACATTGCCAGGGGAAGAAGCGGTTATTAAAGTGGTCAAAGCCAATAAAAAATTTGGTTTTGGAAAGCTGTTAGAACTAAAAACGACAAGCCCGGAACGTATAGAGCCAACCTGTCATGTACATTGCGGAGGCTGCCAGCTGCAACATATGAGCTATGCGCTTCAATTAAAAATGAAACAGGATCAAGTCCATAATGTTATGAAAAAAGTAGCGCATCTGGAGCATGTTCCTGTGCACCCAATTATCGGGATGGAAGAGCCGTCTCATTATCGAAATAAAATCCAAATCCCTGTTGATGAAAAAAACGGCGAGTTAATTATGGGCTACTATCAAAAACGTAGTCACCGTATCATCGAAAATCAAGATACCTGTCAAATCCATGATCACGCTACGAATGAAGTGCTTCCTTTTATTCGTCAGCTGATGAATAAGTATGGTGTGACTGCCTATGATGAAACATCGCATCGAGGTCAATTACGGCATATTATGATTCGCACAGGACATTATACCAATGAAATGATGGTTGTTTTCGTTACACGTACAGCAAAGCTCCCCGGAAAAGAGCAAATCATTGAAGAGCTAACCAATAAGTTTCCGTTTATCCGTTCCATTGTGCAAAATATCAATGACCAGCGTACCAATGTGATACTAGGTAAAAAGACAAACGTGTTATGGGGAACTGCTTATATTCATGATAAAATAGGGGACCTTACATTTGCAATCTCACCCAAGTCTTTTTATCAAGTCAATCCCGTTCAGACGAAAATACTTTATGATAAAGCATTAGAATATGCAAAGATTGATGAAGATGATATTGTTATTGATGCTTACTGCGGTATCGGAACCATTTCCCTTTTCCTTGCTCAAAAAGCAAAAAAAGTCTACGGAATTGAAGTTGTTCCAGAAGCGATTGAAGATGCAAAGAAAAATGCAGAACGTAATGGAATAGATAATGTAGAGTTTACAGTAGGCCAAGCGGAGAAAGTCATGCCTGTCTGGAAACAAGAAGGCTTAAATCCAGATGTAATTGTCGTAGATCCACCAAGAAAAGGCTGTGATCCAGATTTCCTGGAGGCGATGATTGCGATGGAACCGAAGCGTATTGTTTATGTTTCTTGTAATCCATCGACCCTGGCACGGGATTTACGCATTTTGGAAGATGGCGGTTATGAGACGAAAGAAGTGCAGCCGGTGGATATGTTTCCGAATACGGGGCACGTGGAGACTATAACATGGCTTGAACTAGCTGATGTCTAGTTAAAACTAACATCGCCGAATAAAAATAAACGTTTCTGATTCCGACCCAATTTCGTTAAAATAAACATTTCCAATTTCCGGGTGAATCCAACAATTTCTCGGCACTCCTGCCCTTATAAAGCAGGGGAGGATTACATAAGCAGATTCGTGAAGAGGTTTCCTTTATAGCACATTGTCCCCTTGTAAAGGGATAATGAAATTTTATTTAGCTAACAAAGCAGTATAGACCAAAAAAGTTATTGAAAACTACATCGAAAAATGATACATTAAGTGAAAATTAGAGGTGAGTATTTATGCGTTTATTAAATAAGACAATTATCTCGTTCTCACAACTACATCATCATATCAAGTAGCCTTGCTATTCGATTTTTTAAAATCGCAAATAGGAAGGCTATTTATCATTAAACCGTATTTGATTAAGTTCAACACTTAAATCAAGTTGTAGATCTCGAATAAACAATTTCTTGTCATAATAAACTCTTGCTAACTTCACCACAATTCTGTAAGAATAAACATTTGCTTTTTCAATCTAAAACTCAACAATTACTCGGATAATAGATGAATGAATGGGGGAGAAAAGAGTTCTTTTTCTTCCCTCTATTATGGCAGAACTTTATTCCAACTCCGAAAAAACCATGAAAAAACAGCCGAAAATAGCCCGAAAAGCGACCGATTTTAATCCAAAATTGGATAAAAATGAGGGGTCTGTAGCAAAACTATATTTTAACGCCAACGGTAGAATGCGGGTTTGAGGGGTGGGAAAAATCAGGTGTATAAAATGGTTGTACATATTAGAGAAAAGAAATTTAGCTTGGTTTGTAATATTTCAACCAGATTAAGGAAGTAGATATAAGTGGGAGAATTTAATTTACACCTTGGGTATGTCTTTTAATGTACTTCTTTAGAAAATAGGAAAAAGGTCAATGTTTCAAATTAATAGGAATTCGAACAATTCCAATACTAATTTCAACATTAGTAAAAGAGGTGCAAATTCTTTTATAGAATAGCACCTCTCTTCCTATTGATTATTCTTTGGCTTTTTGATCAATAACATGAATAAAATTATTAAAGTAAAAGCGGTCAATGCTAAAAACGGGATTGTAATAAATCCAAGCAAGTCAATATATTGTCCACTACATGGAACACCATTAGCACAGGGTTTAATTTCTGCAAAACCAGGAACATTCTGTAACAAATAGTGATAGAGTGAAATGAACCAGCCGATGATTGATAATGGTAGTACATACTTTTTAACAGTTAGTTCATTTTGGAATGTCGCTATTCCAAGAATTACAGCTAAAGGGTACATCAAAATTCGTTGATACCAACAAAGTTCACATGGAACAAAACCTCTTATTTCACTAAAGTAAAGACTTCCAAGTGTTGCAACCACAGCTACTAACCAAGCCAGATAAAGAAATAACTGTCTATTATCTATTCTACTCATAGCTTAGTTACCTTTTAAAGCATTATCTATAGCTTGTTTAATTGATTCATAATCGAATGGATCTTCAATCACTGTATTATTCACCATAATAGTTGGAGTAAGTTGCACTTCGAATTCGGTTACTAATTCGGTATCTTTGTTTACTTCTTCTATAGCAGTATTGGATTCAACATCTACCTTTAGTTGCTCTACATCAATATTTGGTATACCGCCTGCAACTTCAAGTGTTTTGTCCGTTGTAATCCACACGCTATGGTGATCATCACTTGGCTGTTCCGCAAAAAGTGCGTTATGAAAATCCCAATATGCGTCTGAATTTTGTTTATAAACAGACTCTGCAGCTAGTGAGCCTAATTTTGACTCTTCTCCATGAAACAATACGTTTATAAATGCAAACTGTATCTTTCCTGTATCTACATAATCACTAACTAATTGTGGATATACAGTTTCTCCCCACGCTTTACATGCAGGACATTTAAAATCTCCAAATTCAACGACTGTTACAGGGGCATCTGAATCACCTATAGTGGGCTGTCCATCAATTGATGGTTGCCTTTCAAATGACTGTTCTTCACCGTATTCGGAATTATTGTTATTTAATACAATCAAAGCAACGATAAGTGCAACAATAGCCAATGTAATTATTACTACAATTTTAATTGGGGATCCTTTCATAAAAACACCTCTTTATTTTTTGTTTGAAGTCAATAATATCATTAAAACATGTATTAAATTGAGTTCAATATGGAATGTTCAAAAACTTTTAATATTTTTTGTTTGACACACAAATTAGTGGTTGCTAATATGATAATAACAAAACATATTAGAAATATCTAATATGAAGGGGGAAATTACATGTTAAAAATTGATCTAGATACAAAGGTTAAGTTTCTTCATGGATTTTCGCATAAAACTAGAGTTGAAATACTTGAATGTATAAAAGACAATGAAAAGACTGTGTCACAAATTGTGGAAGATATTCAGGGCAGTCAGTCCAATATTTCTCAGCATTTAGCATGTTTAAAAGGTTGTGGATTGATAGTTGGTCGGCAAGAAGGAAAATACGTTTATTATGGTCTGCGTAATCAAAAGATACGTGAATTACTTACAATGTTTGACGTGGTACTTGAAGACGTGGAAAAGGATGTTGCATGTTGTGAAAATCACTTGGACTAGGGGGGCATAGCTGATGTCAGACAAATGTTGCAGTTCAAATGAAAGTATATTGTCTCAAGAAAGTTGTTGTAGTAACCATCCTGAAGAAGATAAAACAACAACTACTAAAGAAACGAATAGCTGTTGTAGTAGTCAACCTTTAGGTGAAAAAACAAAAGTAAATGCGACTGAAGTAAGTTTCTGTAATCAATCAGAGAAAGTGGTACCTATCAACATCAAAGAAGTAGCCAGCGACTGCTGTAGTAGCCAAACTTTAGCTAAAGAAGAGAAATCATCATCTTGTTGCAATAACAACGAAGAAGAGTCGCACGTGTCAAATTCAAGTTGCTGTAGTAGTAACATTGAAGAGAAGTCAACTGATAAGACAATGACTACTAAGGGAGAAAAGGTAGAGTATCGTGTCTCTGGCATGGATTGTCCTTCTTGTGCCTTAACCTTAGAAAAAGGATTAAGTAACTTAAAGGATATTCAGGAAGTAAAAGTAAATTATAATACAGCAAAGTTACAAGTAGTCGGAAGTAGTGCTCTTGCTCTCGACAGTGTGACGGATCAAGTCCAAAAACTTGGTTTTACGGCTGAGCCGATGGTACAAAATAATAATTTTAGAACTTACGATGTAGCCGGTATGGATTGTAGCGGTTGTGCTAAAAGTATTGAAAAACACTTGAGTACCATTTCAGCAGTTAATAGTGTCAGCGTGAATTTCTCGACTGGAAAAATGAAAGTAGAGCATGAAAATAGTGTGGATGACATTGTTGCCGAAGTTTCTAAAATTGGTTACAAAGCCTTTTTGCAATCAGATAACAGTAAAGCTAAAGAAATTAAGAAAACCAAGGAAGGGTACGGGCTAATTACCTTCTCAGGTATTTTAATAGCATTGGGATTTATTGGTTCTTACTATGGAGTTTCTCCATTAATATCAACCATTCTTTATGCTATCGCAATTGCTGTAAGTGGCTATAAGCCTATCAAAAGTGCTTTTTACGCTATAAAAAGCCGATCATTAGATATGAATGTCCTTATGTCAGCGGCCGCTATTGGTGCTGCATTAATTGGAGAATGGTTTGAAGGTGCAACCGTAGTTTGGTTATTTGCTCTTGGAAACGTCCTACAAAACAGATCCATTGAACAAACTAGAGACTCCATTCGTAATCTAATGGATTTAGCTCCATCAGAAGCGTGGATTAAAGCTGGAACGGAGCTAGTTAAAAAGCCAGTAGATGATGTTTCTGTCGGTGACATAGTAGTAATTAAGCCTGGTGATCGTATTCCATTAGACGGTGAAATTACTCAAGGGGAAACTAGTATTAATCAGGCACCAATTACAGGTGAATCTATTCCAGTAGATAAAATGATTGGAGATCCTGTATATGCTGGAACAATTAATGACAGTGGTTCTATTGAAATCAAAGTTACTAAGTTAGTTAATGATACAAGTCTTTCAAAAATTATTCACATGGTTGAAGAAGCCCAGGAACAAAAAGCACCGACCGAAGCGTTTATAGACAAATTCGCAAGCATATATACACCTATTGTTTTTATTTTAGCATTAGCGGTAATCATTTTCCCGCCACTTTTAGGCTTTGGTGCTTGGGGAGAATGGGTATATCGAGGGCTTGCATTATTAGTAGTTGCTTGTCCTTGTGCATTAGTTATCTCTACTCCAGTAGCAATCGTATCTGCAATTGGTAATGCAGCGAAAAATGGTGTACTAATAAAAGGTGGTACGTACTTAGAGAAAGCAGGATCTATTAATGCTATTGCTTTTGATAAGACAGGAACATTAACGGAAGGAAAACCAAAAGTTTCAGCAATTGAAGCATTAACAACATCAAATGATGAATTAATATCTATAGCTTTTACATTAGAAGATTACTCCACACATCCAATAGCAAAAACGATTGTGGAATATGCAAAAGACAAAGGTATACAGGCTAAGAATGGAAAGCTATTTAAGAGTATTGTCGGTAAAGGTGTTCAAGCAACCATTGATGATGAAGTATATTATGCTGGGAATCTAAAACTGTTTGAAGAGCTTAATATAAATGTAGATGATGTAAGGCCAAAAGTAGATAATATACAACGTCAAGGAAAAACGGTAGTTATCATAGGAACAAAACAAGAAGTAATGGGTATTATCTCTGTTTCTGATATGATTCGATCAACAACTGTTAAGGCATTAAATGGTCTGAAGCAAGTGGGAGTCAAACAGTTAGTAATGCTTACAGGTGATAATGAAGGAACAGCTAAAATGATTTCTAAAGAAACAAATGTAAATCGCTATTTTGCAGAACTCATGCCAGAAGATAAAGTAGATGCGATTAAACAATTACAAAAAGAGGGTCACAAGGTTGCGATGGTTGGTGATGGTATTAACGATGCTCCAGCACTTGCGACTTCTGATTTAGGGATTGCAATGGGTGGAGCAGGAACCGATACCGCAATGGAAACCGCTGATATCGTATTAATGGCAGATAACTTAGAAAAACTCCCACATACAGTTAAACTTAGTAGGAAAGCATTAACAATTATTAAACAAAATATATGGTTTTCTATAATAATTAAATTGATTGCATTAGTTCTTATCATTCCAGGATGGTTAACGCTTTGGATGGCTGTACTAAGTGATACAGGGGCTGCTGTCATTGTAATATTGAATTCCTTACGTCTATTAAGAGTCAAAGGATAAACTCATAGAGAGTTGTCCAATAAAATTGGATAGCTCTCTATTTTAATTCTTATATACTTACATGGTAGAAAAATATAGTGCTCAGTTTGTAATAGTTGGGTGCTAAACGATGAATTTTGAATTTTAAGAAGGGATACATTCTATGAAACGTTTAATTTTTCTAATGGTTATTCTATCTATACTTCTTGTTGCCTGTGGGAAAGAAATGGGAAAGAAATAGAAACAAATATGTCAGAGAAAGTGGCAAACTTTGAGTTGGATTTATGTCAAGAAATTGGACACTAGAAATGGTGAATTTTTTCAAATACCTACCGCGCTCTGCTTGCTTCCCTCTTGGTTAAAAGAAGGGGAAGTTCGACCCTTCTTTTAACCAAGAGGCTAGTTATCTTTTTTCTATGAAGCTATTTTACTTAGATACATTTTTTCATATGCTATTGGTGACATATATCCAATAGTCGAGTGAATTCGCTTGTAATTATAAAATGTCATGATGTAAGAGAAGATACTACGCTTGGCTTCTTCTCTTGTTTGATAATTTTCATGAAAGATCAATTCCTTCTTGATGACACTATGAAACGATTCGATACATGCATTATCATAACAGTTGCCTTTCCGGCTCATACTCGTGATGATATGGTATTTTCTGAGAAGTGCTTGATACTCCTTAGCTGCATATTGGCTTCCTCTATCGGAATGATGAATTAATCCTTTCTGCGGAGTTTGCTGGTTAATCGCCCGCCTTAAAGCTGTGAGTGTTAATTCTTTAGTCATTCGATGACTCATTGCCCAACCAATAATTCGTCTGGAAAACAAATCCATAACCGTTGCTAAATAGACCCATCCTTCTTTCGTCCAAATGTACGTGATATCGCTCACCCATACTTGTCCTGGTTTATCTGCCTGGAAATCTTGGTTTAATAGATTCGGATAGACAGGGTGCGAATGCTTTGAGTTCGTTGTCGCCTTATATTTTTTCACTGTTTTCGAACGCAAACCATTTTCCTTCATGATACGAGATACTGTTTTTTGAGAAACAGGTACCCCTTCACGACGTAAAACCTGCGTGATTTTAGGGCTCCCATATCTTTTATGGGATGCGATAAATACACGTTTTATTTGGGCTGTCAGTTTTTGTTTGCGTTTGGATCGATCGCTGACAGGACGATCTCTCCACTCATAATAGCCGCTCTTGGAAACACCTAGTACTTGGCACATCTTCTCTACACGAAATTCGTGACGGTGTTCTTGGATAAATGCATAGATTATCTCGGGTTTTTTGCGAAGATGCCCATAGCCTTTTTTAAGATAGCTACCTCCTCTTCTAAATCACGAATTCGTTTATCTTTTTCATACTCAGCTTGATTTTTTGCACTGCGATTGCCACTTCCTACAAAGCTATCATCTTTGTCCTCCTTGTATTTAGTTACCCATTTTTGCAGCGTCTGCGGGACTAAATCTAACTCTCTCGCCACTTCGGCTGCTTTTCTGCCGTCTTCCACTACCAGTTTCACTGCATAAACTTTAAATTCTTTATCATATCGTTTTGCCATCTTAGACACTCCTAGAGATTATTATATTTAGTATAAAAATCCCCATTTGGTATGTCCAATTATTAGACTATCATCAAATGAATAATGAGCGTTTCTTATTTAAGGATGGGGATAAGAATGTACGATACAATTGTGATAGGAGCTGGACAAGCGGGTCTTTCCGTAGGTTACTATTTAAAGCAATCTAAACAAAATTTTATTCTCATTGATAAAGGAACAGAGGTCGGGGAAAGTTGGAAAGCAAGATACGATACCTTAACTTTATTTACGCCTCGAATGTATAGCTCATTACCTGGTATGCCTCTTGTGGGAGAGGAACAAGGCTTTCCGACCAAAGATGAGATTGCTACTTACCTAGAAAAATATGCTGATCGTTATGAAATTCCTATAAAATTGAATACAGAAGTTGTAAATATATTCAAGATGAATGGAAATTACATCATAAAGACAAATAGCGAAAAATACCAGTCTAAAAATGTTGTAATTGCAACTGGACCTTTTCAAATACCAAATATTCCTCCGTTCTCGAAATTTTTACCAAATAACATAAAACAACTTCATTCTTCTGAATATAAGAATCCTATACAGCTGATCGATGGAAGTGTTCTTGTAGTATGTGCGGGCAATAGTGGTGCTCAAATTGCCGTCGAATTATCTAAACAAAGAGAAACATATTTGGCTTATAGTAGGAAATTAAAATTCTTACCTTTGTCAGTGGGAAGAAAAAGCATCTACTGGTGGTTTGACAAGTTAGGGATTTTAAAAGCAAATCATAAATCACGGATGGGAAAATTGATTCAAAGAATTGGAGATCCTATATTTGGTTTTGAATTAAAAAATGCAATTAATAATAAAGAAGTAATCACAAAAAAAAGAGTAACTGGTAGTGAACAAAACAAAGTAATATTTGAAGATTCATCAACTTTAGAAGTTAACAATATCATATGGGCTACAGGTTTTAAATCGGACTTTTCTTGGTTAAAGATAGATGACGTTATAAATGTGGAAGGAAAAGTAATACATTATCGAGGTATATCAACTATTCAGGGATTATATTTTATTGGTTTGCCTTGGCAGTATCGACGTGGTTCAGCCATACTACAAGGTGTAGGTTATGATGCAGAATATATTGTAAGGCAAATAGTTAGAGATCAACTATTTTCAACTAAACCAGCTAATAGAAACTCATTTTATCCAGAATTTCTTTAGCTGTCTGTAAAACATTTTTAGACGTAGGATAAGTTTAATAGGGTAAGTAAAGATACCGTAGAATATAAGTCCCCAAAATCCCCACGATACTCAGGGAATAAATGTAAATGCCCAATATTCCCTATCTCCAAAACCGATGTCAACGACAACGTTAGGTTCACGATGACCAGACAAGTCACCACCATCAACTTCAATGAGTTTGTATCCTGAAAATTGTTCATCAACAGTTGCAGTTTCTTCTTTCACTACTTTTTCAAATTCGGATTTTTCCTCTGATTCATCCGACTTTTCTTCTTTTTCACCACCTTTAGCAATTTGATTATTTTGCTATACTTAATTAATCATACTAATAACAAATGAAATGTATGTATGGTTTTTCATCTTCTTGAAAAAGAGTTAAACCTCACGAATTAGTTTTTTATTTCAACTTTCACTAAACCTTCACACAATTTTCATTGATGTATTGCTATCCTTTTAGTAAAGTAATGTTAAAAAATGTTATAGTTTGTTAGAAATCATCAGGAGGTGGGGTGAAGAATTGTTACCATTGGAACGCCAAAAGCGAATTAAAGAGTTAATAAAGAGAAATCAAACGATGAAAATTTCAGAATTAAGTAACGAACTTAACGTTTCAGAAATGACTATACATCGAGATATAAAACCTTTGATAGATGAAGGGTTCGTAATGAAAACATTCGGTGGAGTTACTTTAGCAAATAATGAGAAAAGTGAACATCACCATTCTACGCAATGTATAATTTGTAGTAGGGAAATAAACGAAAGGTTAGCATATCGACTAATTTTAGCAAATAACAAAATTGAAGTGGCCTGTTGTGCCCATTGTGGATTACTTCGTCAACGTCAATTAGGAGAAAGTGTTATTCAAGCTATTTGTCCTGATTTTTTAAAGCAAACGACGATAAGTGCTTCTTTAGCTTGGTTTGTTATGGATACGTCAATACATATGGGGTGTTGTCACCCACAGGTTTTAACATTTGAATGGAAAGAGCATGCAGATAAATTTGTGAAGGGCTTTGGTGGGGAAGTATTTAGTTTTAATAAGGCCATTGAAATAAACTTTCTAAAATGGAATGAACATAGTCCATGCCATAAAGAGCATCATTAATTAAAGAGAGAAGAAGATTTACAAAAGATTTTTAAATAGTGATTGAGTTAACACCAATAATAGAAATGGAGGATTTAAAAGTGAAAAATAAACTTCTTATGTTTTTGTTTGTCATAATAGTAGGAGTATTAGCTGCATGTAATAACGGGACTGAGGAGGAACAAGATGAATCCGAAGAACTAAAAATGCTTGAAGTTGAATTTAACCTTCCTGAAAAGGCTGATGTAGGAGAAACAATCGAATTATTGGCTATCGTTACATACGGAGATGAGAAAGTAACAGATGCCGATGAAGTTGAATTTGAATACTGGGAGAAAGGAAAAGAAGAGGATAGTACATTTATTGAAGGAAATAACAATGGGGATGGAACGTACACTGCCGAAGTGTCATTTGATAAAGATGGAGTGTATGAAATTTACGCACACACAACAGCTAAGAGTCTTCATACTATGCCTAAAAAGTCAATTACGGTTGGTACAGGAGAAAGTAATGCGGAAGCAGAAAACCAGGATGATGAATCTGAAGGGCATGACCACGAGTCCCATGAACATAACCACCATGCAGATGGGTTTGAACTGCATTTTGTTAAACCAGAGAACGTAGATACAGATACTGAAACAGAGCTTATCGTTCATTTGCAAATGGATGGTAATCCATTAGAAGAAGCTAATGTACGTTATGAAATCTGGAATGATGATCTGTCTGATAAACATGAATGGGTAAATGCAGAGGAAGTTGCTCCTGGAGAATATACAGGCACGCATCAATTCACAGAAGCCGGTACTTACAATATTCAAGTTCATGTTGAAAATGATGATGGATTACATGAGCATAAAGAGTATGAAGTTTTAGTAAATGGCTAAAGGATTTAATGGAAATAAACTTTAAAAAGATATAGGATAGGAATTTTAACAGAATGGCTCGTTTAATAGACTATTCAATAATCGTATATTGTAGACTGTTACTGGATTTCTCTTTTTTCTTAACTCTTTAGTCTACTATGTCCAGTTAAAAATTAATTCACTCAGTTAAAATAAACATTTCCGATTCCACCCTCGATTTCGTTAAAATAAACATTACCGAATTCCAATAATTTCTCGGGTATTCTTCAATAGAATCCCGGGATTTTTAATGCCTTTTTCAGTACAAATCAATATTCTTTCCATAGTTTTTTCATAAATATATTATGGCCTTATCCATAGTCAATACTGGGTTTTGTTCAATATTCCACTCAATATTAATTTCAATAATAAATCATTACCGATTCAATATGTTTATCTTTTCTCATCAACTATTCTTTCTCTTATTCTTCTCTCCATTATATCGGTGAACTTTATTTTAACTTCGAAAAAAAGGTGAAAAAGCAGCCAGAAAAACTACGAAAATGGGTCGTTTTTGAATCAGAAATTGCACAAAATGAGGGTTCTGTAGGAAAACTTTATTATGACTGGAACGGTGGAATGCGGGTTGGAGGGTGTGGTTTTAGCAGATGTTTATTCTTATTGTACATAGTTAGAAGAAAGAATTTAGTTAGGCTTGTAATATTTCATCCAGAATCAAAGGGGAGATAAGAGAAAGAAATGAATGAATTCAATTAAAGGTTCTGTTTAAATTCTGTTTTTCCAAAGTTACAATACTCTTTTACATAGGCTAATCCAGTGAATTAGTCTCTTTTTATGTTAAACAATCAAAATGTGACTTGCTAGGCAACCCTTTTAATCTTTTCTACAGATAAAATAAATATATAGAGTTAAGGAATCAACAAAATATACGACCAAGAGGAGGAACTTAAATGGATTAAAATCAGGAACGGCAAGACATCAAACATACAGATTCAAAATAAATATTTTAAATTTAAAGAAGGAGCGATATTATGAAACTTAACAATAAAGTAAACCAGATTAACAAAACAAGGGATTCCTTTGAACTCCTTTTTGAACATAAATCACATGTTAAAATTCAACTCTTCTGCAATTTGTTTGAAGAATTAGGTTGGGATTATACTCATCCATGTCAAAGTCGTTTTGAACGCCCAAATATTGGAGAAAATGCTGCAACTGGGGTCTACTTAGATCATAAATTAAAACCAATTATCCTTTTCGAGACAAAAGGAATCAAAGAAAACATAGATACTCATATCAAACAAACCAGTGAGTATTACTCAACTGAAGAATCAGTTAAAGTTGCTATCTTAACCAATATGGTTGATATGTACTTCTTTTCAGATTTTGAAACACCAGGCGTAATGGATAAAACTCCGTTTTATAAGATTAATTTTCCATCTACTACTAAACAGGACCTCGGTTTTTTAGAACTGTTTGAAAGAGAGTATTTTTTGGATCATCATAATGAACTTTATGACAAATGGAAGGAACAATATCTACTTTTAAAAGATATATAATTCCTGTATGGTTTCATTAAGGTGAAATTAAAATGTTGGACTAAAAAAATATCTATTGTAGACGGGCTAGAACATGCAGGTGAGTAAAAAATAAGTGGGATACAAAATTAATAAAATAGAATGGAGGGGTAAATATGAACTTAATTAAAGGATTAATCGAAGATAAGTTGGAGAATAACCTAATTATTTCGGCGGATACAATACAGACAAAAGTGATGAAACACCTTCAAGTAATGTTGTTTCTTTTTCGGACTATAAGAACAGAAAGAGGTAATGGCTAGAAAATATCATTAAAGATATCGTTTATCTTGCTTTCTCTACATTAAATAAAATTAACATTTCCAATCCGATTGTTTTCCGACACTATGCCGGTGGACCTTCGGATTTCTTTAATAAAATTGAGAAGATCCTTCCGTTTTATAGTTAGAATACATGGTAAAATGGAGTTGGATTCAGATATATTGTGAAGTAATGTACTTACGCTAACGGGGCAGTTTAATTTAACAAAAAAATAGTATTCTTTAAATAAAATACATTTGGAGGAAAAATAAATGATTACGATTTACGATGATAGATATAAAGAAGAAGTCATCAATTTAATATTGCACGTACAGAATGTTGAATATGGTGTAGGGATTAGTGCAGAAGAACAACCAGACATTTTGGATATTCAATCAAACTATATAAACGACGGAGGAAACTTTTGGGTAGCATTAAACGATAACGGTGAGGTTATAGGTTCTATCGGTTTGCAAAAGAAAACGAATGATGTTGCCGTATTAAAGAAATTTTTCGTTTATAAAGATTACCGTGGTAAAGAGGTTGGGATAGGAACAGGTCTTTACGAAGCATTACTTAATTTTGCGAAGAAACAAGGTTTTTCTAAGGTAATTTTGGATACCCCATCTAAAGCCACTAGGTCACATAGTTTTTATAAAAAGGTTGGATTTAAGGAGATTGAAAAAGAGGACTTGCTAATTCAATATGATTACCCTGATAGAAATTCACTTATTTTTGAATTGGATTTATCTAAGAAAGAATATTGAACTAACGGGGGCTTTAATAAAAACTAAAGTCGATTATAATCGGCTTATTTTTTTGTTTTGGTGTCATAACTCAAGAGTATAGGTACAAACGAAAATCTTTATGTTAAAGTATAAATTAAATGTTCTTCAACAAACGGCCAGGATTGTGGAACTAAGATAATATTATTCAACTATACTAAGCAATAGAATTGTCTCAATTGTCTCAAGGGAGCTAAATAGGGAGCGAACAACAGATGACAAAGAAAAAATTTTATGATAAAAATGGAAATCAAATTAAATCAAGACCTTCAAAACCATATTATAAGAAACCGTGTTTTTGGGTGATAGTCGTTCTTGGCCTAGTATTTGGAACTATTGGAATGTATGCTCTTGGTAGTGAAGATGAAATTGAGGATGATCCAATAAAACTAGGAGTAGGGGAAGAGGTCAAAGAAGTAGAAGAAACGGTAGTGGAAGATCCAGAACCCGCTGGGTCAGAGGAAGGAAGTGTTGAAGAACAAACGTATACATATGAAGATTTTAAAGGAACATATGTGACTTTCGAAGGAGAGCCATACAACTCCCCTATAGAATCAATGGGTTCAAATATATTGATACTAGGAGACGATTTTTATCAAAGTTTTAATCGTTGGGATTTTGATATGACTTCTACTATTTTGGATAAAACAATAGAAGGAAATGTTTTGACGCTTGATTTAGATAGTGATGAAAACGAAGAGTGGGGACTCCATAGCGAAAGTGGAACAGAACAATTCGAATTACGTCATGACGGAGATAAAAAAGTTCTTTATTCAATTACGAATGATTTCTTTTTTTATTCTATGTCCAATCGGGATCTACAAACTCACTATAGTCAATCAGAAATTGACTATGCACGAATAATTATGACAATAAATGGTGAGCCAAGTTTAGATCAATGGGCTGTGTGGAACGCCGAATGGGGTGTTCCGATTGTTAACGTAAGATATAATTCCGCTGGTGATCCTACAGAAGTTTCTAATGAAGTTTCTTATCCGGAAGACGTAACACATTTAGATTTAACCAGTCAAGGGATGGCTGCTGGTATCATTACTTACTCGTCTCACGGTGATGGTCATATCACAAGATATCCTATACCATTGCATTATCATCAAGAGGATCAATCAGAAGAAGGATACCGACAACTTGCCCAAGAATCTTTAGATGATGCTTATACGATATACATAGAACCGTTCGAACCTTATACTGTAGCAGACTTTATTGGACGTATGAGATTTGTCTATGAGTAAAAAAGGGGAATTGCAAGTGGACACTTATAAAGAATATAAGGAGTTACTGTCAAAAACTTATGATAAAGCAGTCGATTGCTTATTACAGAAATATGGTCCTGCACAAGATGATTATTTTAGAGAAAAATCATATCAAAGGTTTATGGCTGGAGAAATAAAAAATATCACAAAAGGAAAGTTTTCAAGGACTGACGAAGGTTTATATTGTCATCATATAGATGAGAAGAATTATTTGAATATATCTGACCAATCATTTGTAAAAACGAATAAAATTTCCTTTGATTACCAAAGGAAAGATAGATTGGTTTATTGTAATCTGATAGAACATACCATTTTGCACGTTTTGATTTCAAAGGAAACTTCTAGTGAATTTGGTTACTTAGGGTATGAAGTGTTTTTAAAGCCAATTATTGAAGAATGGTATATCGAAAAAAAAATACCTTATCCACAATGGATGAAAACTTGTTACGATAAGTCTTTTCTAACCCCTGAAGAGTCGGTTCATATATTAAAAGAGATGCAAAAAACACTGGGAATGAGTTATTTCAGCACTCCGTATGAGTTTCATGAAAAAAAGCGGAGAACTATAGAAGAAGTTAAAGCAACGAAAAGAAAATGGGAAGAAGAAGATAAAAAGCGTACAATAGAAGCTAAAGAAGAAGAAATAAGAATGATAAAGAAAAAAACGGAAGAATTCTATCAAACCTATCCAAAATTCAAAGAACTAAATATATCTTTTGATACTCCAAGACAAAAAGTGATAGCAATGTTGTTTGATTGTAAATATAGCGATATTTACCAAAGTAAAAAAGAATTCGATTTAGTAATGAAACCAATTATTAAGGATAAACTTTTAAAAGAATTATACACTGCTCTTGAAAGTAGCTAAAATGGATTTGGTTGTGTTTTGCAAAGCAAAACTTTAGAACTTTGCAAGCAACAGTTTAGAATGTTGCAACTTGACATGGAGCCTCTGTGAGCATGAATATTTAGCCAAGAAGCCAGCCGTATAAGGGCTTGGCTAAGTTAACAAGGCTATCATGCCCACTTCTCCATGTAAAGTTGCTACGAGGTATGCCATTGCAATACTCTTAACTTATATTTTGCAAAACACATTGGTCTCTATTCTATTCTTTCTAAATACAGGAATTGTGATGTTGAAGATGATTTTTGAAGAGGAAAATACTAATATTATTATTTTGTATCTATTGTTGATTTCGTTCTTTAACTATAGGGGGCGTTAATGAAAGATGAAATAAGATTAACTAACTGCATTAAATTTATACAAATTAAGGCTGGATCTATATGATTCAGTCTTTTCTTGTTCGTCTTATTGTTGAGGCGACAAAAAGGGAGGGGCATCTCCCTCCTCCTGTTCTAATTCAGATCTATCCCGAAATTTTATTCAATAGAGAACATTGGTGATTCACCAAATTCAACCAAATAAGTATCAATTTGAATAGGATCGTAAATCCCTTTTTCTATGAAGTACCCTAAAATATTGTCAAAGACGGAATTTTCTTCTGCTAATGTAAGTCCGGCTCTTCTAAGCAATTCATTAGTTTCTTCAATATTTAATTGTAATGCAATTGCAAGGCAAAGAAGTTTTTGTTTTGATGGGTTTATTTTGTTTTTTATAACTTTATTTTTATAAAATCGGTCAATACCAAACTTTTCAAGGTCAACAGAAAAGCTCTTATTCCGTTCATTTAAAAGCGACTCCACATACTCTCCGAGTGTATAAGTGTTTTTCACCCTTTTGATCCTTTGTTTTAAAGCTCCAAAGATACCTTTACCATAATGAGTATCCACAGGCGGTGATGATGGACTATATACCGTAGTTAAGTCATTAGCAAGGAACTGTCTTTTTAGGGCTGTAGCTACTTTATTTAGACCATTGTCTCTAATGTATAATTTTAATTCAGCTATAGTCTGTTGGTCTAATGTTTTGTTCATGAAAATCCTCCCAAAATTCTAAATGTGACTTGGAACGTCACCTTTTAATTCCATTGCCAATATATAATAGAATCATAGAACAAAAGAAATATGAATTCAAGGAGCTAGAGTAAGGGAATAATTGTAATTTTCTCAGTTCCATGGACTCCATATTTAAAAATCATTAATATAGGAGGAATCGAAATGAGTACACAGATGGAAGTAAACAAATTAGATAATGGTTATGGAAGTGCAATTAAAGTAATAGAAGCAGGACATGCATTTATATGTAGGGTGGCTAATTGGAGTCTAATCTTCGTCAAAATGAATCAGGTTGGAACAGGCTTTAAAGTGGTTTACTATGATCCATTGAATATGGATTGTTATGACCAAAACATAAATAAATCGACATTTCATGCGGTATATGAAGAGATGTATAAACCTGTGGTCAGTGACTACTTTGGTGATAAGTGAAATCCATCAAAACCTTCAGGACATGAATATCCAAGAACTGACAACATATGAGATACTGAATCCTTTTGAGAACTTAACTTATAGTTATGAAAAGGAGAAGGTCATGGTATATCTCCACCATCCAGAACCTGACTACAATACAAGGGTCTCTGGTGAAATGGGATTACGACTTATGGTTGAGAAAGGTGAACTGCCGGAGATTGTTCTGGAATACTATTACAATACTGATGAATTATTGATTTTCCTAAATGCTTGGCAATGGAGCATAAATGAAAATTATCAGAAAAAGAACTTTGAATAAATTTTGTTGTGTTTTGATTGTCTTTTCTAAATTTGGAGGAGAGGTTAAATGTATTTTATTAATTGGGATAAATTCAAAGTAAAGAATAGTAATTATACCGCTGCTTTTGAATTATTATGTTATCACATTTTTTGTAGGAAACTCGGGATAACAGAGGGGATAAAAGCTGATTTCAATCAAGTAGGTTTGGAGACAGAACCCTACCAATACTCTGACGGGAAGTATTATGGTTTTCAATCCAAGTTCTTTGAAAAAATGAATTACTCAAATCTAAAACAGTCCATCACAAAGGCTCTAAATCACTTTACAAACAAAGACCCTAAGAAAAACAAATTAGACCACATTGTTATCTTTTTAAGTTGTAATATGAAAGTTAGTAGTAAAAGTGCCCGAGAAATTGTTGAAAAATGTAATAAGAAAGGTGTAACAGTGCAATGGTTTTTACCATCTAATTTTGAAATTGTCCTTAATCAACCAAATAATTTAGATTTAGTTCAACTGTTCTTTGGAGATGCAGATCATCTGGGCTACATACAAGATGCTAAAGGTATGCGATTGAATACATTATTAATGTCTAGAGAGTACATTGAATTAAATCTTTTTGGCGAGGAACAAAAAATATCTATTACGGATTATTCAAAATTAGCTTTAGAAAATAATAGAAAAATAAATCTAATATCTGGTCCCCCAGGTTCAGGTAAAAGTGTTTGTATGAGCAAATTATTTCAGGTTTATACTGGTTCTGGTAAAAATAGCAAGACAGACCAAATAGCAGTATTAGATAAAATTTCAGCTATATCAATATATGTAAATTTAAACACAACTTCCTTAGATAGTCTTGAGACTATTATTAACAGAAGAAAAACTGAATATGGCTTTGTAGGACAAAATAATTATATATATTTGTTTGATGGATTAGATGAGGTATCAGATACAAAGATTGATACAACTTTAGCGTATATATTCGAATTAGCTGAGAAAAAATCAACAAAAACAATAATTATCTCTTGTAGAATAGCAAGTTCAAATAAGATAAAACTAAAAATAGGATATAAAAATATAAATGAATATCAAATTGTGGAGTTATCAAAAGAGGAGATCGAAAGATACTTTTCCGAAAAAGGAGATATTAGGAAACAGGAAAAACTACAAAATTTAGCTATAGCTAATCCAACAATTTTCGATGGCATTCAGGATACATTAACGTTATCCATCTTATGGAAGCAAATTGATAAAATCAATAGTGATAGTTATTTAACAGACTTAATAGAGATCCATATCAATGAGATCTTAAATAATTTATCTCATACAAAATACCTTAATGAATTAAATATACCAAACCCTAAAATAGATACTATTAATGAACTAAATAAGCAAATATCTTTATACAACTTTGAAAATCAAATTGTAAGTATTAAATACGAAGAGTTGTATTCATTACTTCTAGATTTATTACCAAGATGTGACTATCAAGCGATTAATAGAATAATAGATTTTCTAGCAGAGAACTTCTTTGATGTTTATGGAACTAACACAGTACAATCCTATACATATAAACATAGAAGGTATTCAGAATACTTTCTAATGCTCGGCATCATTGAAAAAATGGAGAAAGATAGCAAGTTTCTCCGTGAGAAACATTTGCTAACTAATATAGACTTTTTCTATAAGATGTTAATTCCATATTTAAAAAATAAAACCATAAAAACAAATAACATTGCTTTATCACAAAGTTTGGGATTGTATGATGTTTATTTAGGAAACAACAAAAATTGGGGAGCAGATGAACCTTATTATAAATGGTCAGACTACTTAACTTACGCATTAACGAGCCAGAAAAATGGCATTTTTGAGGTCATTATAAATGATGATAACCTTGTTTTTAAAGATTATTTACTGGAGTTGCCAAATAAGATTATAAAAAAATTGCAAAGTTTAACAACGAAAGGTCGATCAAAAGATTCAGAAATGGACCACTTATTAAAAATATTTCTTAGAAGTTTAGTAGAGCTGTATAAACATAATAAGAAGGAAACTGTAAAACTTTTACTTGTGAAATATGAACAAATAATGCAACTACTTGTAGATATAAAATATAGAATTAACTATACAGAAGAAAAAGCTGCAAATGAATTTTGGAGAAATAAGTTCTATATAGATATAGTTATTAGACAAAATAATGTAGCTGAGTATAAAGAAATGGTTACTAAGATTAAAGTTGAGTCAGCAGAGGAATTTATGGAAGAATATACACCAACAACATTAACTGTCATGAAATCACTAACTTATATTTTAACTATGGAACGCCCTAATGAATTTGTATCATTTATAAAAGACTTTAATGAATACCAGTTGGGAGCCTATCTAACTTCAATTTGCGAACCAGATTGTTTAGCGGCTATTCACCAATTTCCAGTATTAAAAAATGAAATATTAAATAGAGTTAATTCTTTAAATCCATCTAAAGGGCTACATCAAGCCTTAATATATGGGTTTAAAAAATATGCAGGGGAAGTTTTAAATGATGAGGAAACTAATTGTATAGAAAATTATATATCTAAGTTAGGAAAAATAGAAAGTTCTGTGTTTTGGAAAAACCACCATAACATTATTGCATTTTTGTCATTGCCACATAATAATAAAAAAGGCTTGGGTAATAATTTACACAGTAGCATAATGGAATACAATAAGTTTTATGAAATGTTTGTCCTATTATTAGATGGAACTTGTTCTTTAACTAAAATAGTAAAAATCTTCTCCACCTCTGCTATTCTAAAAAAATCAACTGTAGGATATTATGTTCGTCTGCTACTTGGCTATGTGTTTGTATTTACTGGAGAGGATTTAAAGACTGTGAAAGGTTGTATTAATTACTTAAATCATAAAGAAATAGAAAATATGCAAATCGTATATTTCCAAATAAAGAAAGCTGATAGGGAGAAATATGGGGAATTATTTAGTACAAATGAGTTACTAAGGCTAACGTCGGAAGAGAGTTATAAAGATATAGATTATTCTAGTACAAGCGAATCCATGTTTATTATTTCCTATTTATTAGCCGACTTTGATGAAAATGTCAGTTATCAATTTTTACTAAGTGGTGTGGATCATGGAATAATGAGGATGAATTCCAGAAAAGATACTTTAGCTGATGAAATACTCATAGGATCGCTAGAAATTTTACTTAAAAATCATTGGATTTCAAAAGAACAAACAATCGTATATGTTGAAGAACTGATAGAAATTATTCTTAAATTAAAAAATAATCATATAGAAAATACAGTATCTGAAATGTTAATTGAGGTTTTGAGTAGAAGTAACTTTGAAATAGCATTCTATTGTTATAACAGGCTAGTAGAGTTTGTGAATTTAGATAATAATATTCACCGTGATGTTGCATGTACAATGGTAGATTTGGGAATCCCTTTAAAAGAAATTGAGAAATGTATTTTGAATTTTAATTCCTATTTCGATAATTATAATCAGAAAACAAACTGGTCTTATTTTAATGAAAAAATAAAAGTATACCTTGCTATAGGTCTTTCTGATTTGTACAGTAAAAAAGAACATGCAGAAGTTTTAGAAAAAATTCAAGAACTGATAGCTGAACTTGATTTTGCTGGTTGGGGTAGACAGTTATATTCATCTGAGTTTCAAAGTTATGTTAAATTGTGTGAACGACTTTCAAAACAGGTAGATGTGGATGAAATAGAGGAGCCCAATATTAATTCTATAACGGTGTCTAAATCAGATAATACTACCATCACAAAGGTAATCAAAGGATTAGATACTAAAGAAAAACTTGAACAGTTTTTTAATAATCTTGATTCCAAGTATTGCGTTGATACACTTGAACAGTATGAATATTTGATTGAAAAGTGTATTGATTTATTTGGCAATATCAATATATTTATTAATCATTTGCGTATAAATAGATATCCCGACACGATCTATTTCAAGAAAAACAGTGAGTACTTATATTTGGGGATAGCCGCAGCTTTAGATAATACAAATGCAAAACAACAAATGGTCAATTACCTTCTACATGAAGGTGGGGGACATGATAGCTATTATGAGTTGATTAAAGTATATGATGTTTTAGAAGACAAAGATATGTGTATAGATTTATTTGAAAGTTTGCTAAGTGATATCATCTTGTTAGTATATTAAAGTCCTCTTTGTATATCATTATTTTTCTACTGTATAAATACTTCTTTTTAAGATTTTATATTATTTTTATTTTATTATTGGATGGTAAGAATAATTAAGTTAGGGAGACATAAATGGTTAGAGATTACGTGGCTGAGTTAATAGGTATTGGTAGTGAAGTTGATAAATTGGATCAATTGTTATTGAAGAAACAATCTAATACTACAGTTGTTTTAATGCATGTTTCTACTATAGAAGAGAAATTTAATTCGATTGATTTTGAGAAACTTAATAATATCGAAAAAACAATGTACTTATACACTAAATCAAATTATAGGGCTATTTTACAGTATATAACTCATAAAGAGTTTGAAGAATTTAAAAAGGTATCTCTGATATTAAGGCAATACAAATATTATGATGACTTTGTTTTTGAAAACTTTTCATCAAGAATAAAAAGTTATCGAGATGCTATTGTTCTAACAAAAGAAGAAGAGCATACTTTAAGCAAAGCATATGTCTCACAAATTTATGTTAATTTAGCCAATGTGTATAATGAAATGGGAAGAACAGTTGAATCAATTGAGGAGCTAAAAAAGGTTGAAAATTTTATTGATCAATTTCCAATGGCTAGAGCAAATTTAGCTATAAAGCATCATTCACTATCAACAAAAATTACTGATCGTTCTGTTATGCGTTTTTTAATTGAGAAAGGCGTTTCCGAGTTGGAAGATGTATGTAAAAGTGTAACTCCAGACCATATGCCAGACGACATACTTGCACAATTCATTGAATGGAAAAGGTATATGGAAGAAATAATTAATGTTCATCTTTCGGATGTTAAACCATGGTCATTGATTTTAGACGTTGATGATAATTATAAAAATTGGGCCTCCAAGAGAAATCTGAGCTTAAATTACATTAATATAATTTATGAATATGGGAATGTTGATGATATTCAAATGGTTGATATGGGGTTAGGGTATTTTGGAGAAGAGAATAACATGGAGTACTATTCTTGGTTTAACACCATAAAGCAAGAATTTAATATGGCGAGATACTTTCTTTATAAGATAGACACTTCAAGTTATGAAAATGGAGTACATGAATCACAACACCATAATTTACTGATTAATACTTTAGACTATCCTGCGATCGGTATAGGACTGAGTTACTCAAAATCTCTCTAAGAACTGCATTTGGTATTTTGGACAAGATAGGTTTATTTTGTTGTAAATTTCATCAGCAGGAGATACCTACTTATAAAATTGATTTCCAAAGGTGGTATAAAGAAATAGAGTTAGATGTTGCATTAGGGAGCCCATTTAATGCTCTTTATTGGTTAAGTAGGGACTTAGATGGAAAAACGGGTGACTTTAAAAACATACGGCTGTTACGTAATTGTATGGAGCATAGATACATTAGAGTTCTCGATTATTATGATAAGTCACTTGATGAGGAACTAGCAGATACTAATAAATACGAGTATAAAATAAGTTATTCAAATTTGAAAAAGATTACCTATGACACAATAAGACTTGTAAGAAACGCTATTATATATATGGCAAGTGGATTTAATGTAGAATATAATAGGGTTTATTATGGGGAAAAAAGCGAAGGGGTATTCCTACCTCTTTACCTATCAATTTATGAAGATGAATGGAAAAATTAATGGGAGTATTAGTAATAGCTTTCTTATTATAAATTTTTGCAATCCCTCTTATCTCTACGTATCTTTTTTCAACTATGTAGATCAATATTAAACAATTTCTTGTGATAATAAACATCTGCTACTCCCACCACCGATTTCGTAATAATAAACATTTGCTTTTTCAATATAGATCCAATAATTTCTCGGGTTTTCCTCATCAGGAGCCCGAGTTTTTTCATGTCTTTTCCAATATCTTTTCAATGCAGTTATGTTCCTAAATCCTTGTCATTACTGGGTTTATCCAATATCCAATTCAATAATAAATCAATACTCATTCAATATTTTCTCTTTATTTTATCCCTCTTTTCTCCACTATCTTTTCTAGAATTTTTCCTTATTCCATTCCCAAAACTTTATTCCAACTTCGAAAAAACCATGAAAAAACAGCCGAAAAAGGCCGGAAAAACGGTCATTTTTGATTCGAAAAACGTCCGAAAAGGGGGTTCCGTAGCAAAACTTTATTATAACTCAAACGGTGGAATGCGGGTTGGAGGGGCGGAAAAAAGCAGGAGTTTATTATGGTTGTACAGGTGGTGTAGATCTCGAATAAACAATTTCTTGTCATAATAAACTCTTGCTAACTTCACCACAATTCTGTAAGAATAAACATTTGCTTTTTCAATCTAAAACTCAACAATTACTCGGATAATAGATGAATGAATGGGGGAGAAAAGAGTTCTTTTTCTTCCCTCTATTATGGCAGAACTTTATTCCAACTTCGAAAAAACCATGAAAAAACAGCCGAAAAAGGCCCGAAAAACGGTCATTTTTGAACCGAGAAAGTGTGAAAATAGGGGTTCCGTAGCAAAACTTTATTATAACTCAAACGGTGGAATGCGGGTTGGAGGGGCGGAAAAAAGCAGGGGTTTATTATGGTTGTACATTAATCCTTGCTCTTATTCGGTTTATCCAATATCGCACTCAATTACAAATCAATATCTTTTCAATATTTTCCTCTTTATTCTTTACCTCTTATCTCAACCATTTTCTTTCCTCTATTAAGCTCTTTGTTTTTTATTCAAGTATCAGTCATTCTCTCAAATTACTGAGTTAGGGTGTTGTAACCACTATATGTTGTATACGGGAATTGAAACTGAAACTATCATATAGACAATACCGTATTAGAGGTTATTATTAAATTACAGAGTGATGAAATCTACTAGGATAGCAATTAATTATCAACATAAATGAGGGTTATAAAATGACGTATTACTATTATTTAGCATCAGATCAAAAAATGGGATTAGGTACTGGAACACTAGATTTAACAGTGGCGGATGATATTATTCCGGGTTTCGATTATCCAGTTCAATTAGAAATAATGAATGGAATTGAAAAAGAATGGGAGTTACGTGAACTATTACAGTATATTCGTAACCATACTGCTTCATATAAAGTCTGTACTGTACAAATAGCTAATTTATTAAATTCGAACAAAGTTGAAATGAAGGTACGGGAAAAATCAAAAATATTGTTACATGAGATTAGTGACCCAAAACAAATATTGCTATCAGAAGGACAATTGTTGACGATTAAGAAAGTACCAGTTTTTATGAAATGGAACAAACAGAGGAGTAAAAAGGATGATACATATTCTATCAAGTGCATCAGCTTCAGGTAGTTTGCAGTTTGCTTTAAAAAAGATGGGTCTTGATAAGAAGGAAAGGATAATTTTCTTTAATGATATATTTTCGGTAGGCCCAGTCTGGAAGTTAAGTGAAGAGATTGGCGTAAAATCAAGAGATGAGTGGATGAAACAATCCATGAGCGATAAGTTCTTTGAATACAATGGTTACAGGGAACGTTTCGAAATGGTAATGAATCAAATTAACCTTATACCTGATGGCGAGCATGTGACTATTTGGGTTTCTGATAACGCTCATGAACAAACAGGAATGCGGTATATTGTACATCTTTTAAAGGAGAAAAACATTGATATTACGGTGATTAATACGACAGCAGCATATAAAGAGCTTTTTCAGGTAAAAAAGGTAAAATACAAGGTACTTCATACAGGTGAAATACCTTCCGAGAAGTTGCAATTTATTTATGAACAGGATTTTGGTCAGTTTTTAACATTAATTACGGACCATGATCGAGAAGAGTTAGAAAGGGAATGGCTTTCTCTTGGTGAAAGTCATGAAACGTTAAGAGTATGGCGGAATGGGAGGCTTCAAAGTATCACTGAAGATTACTATGATGATTTTATTGTGAAAAAGGCAAAAAGGCTGTTCGGTAAACAAAATGAATTTATAAGTGTAGCTAGAGTAATTGGAGAAGTGCTAGGGCATCTGGATCAATATTTAGGGGATGCTTTTCTCGAATATCGAATAAGGAAGTTAATTAATTCTGGAGTATTTGAACTAGAAGGTGATCTGAGGTCAAGATGTTTTTATAGTTTGAAGCTAAATAGAAATGAAAGCGATTAGTATTGCTAGGAAGGAATGGAAATGCTGGACGTTTCGGAGAATGTTAAGGGGAAACGTTATAAACAATTGATAGACTTATTATCGAAACATTGCAATCGTTTTGCTTTTGTTGAAAATAGACAAATGATGGAGATTGAAGAAGAACGTCTAGCTTATGTTGATATATTGATAGCAGATTGAAGAACATCTGATTAAAAGGAAAATTCAACGAGAATGGGAAACTACCAGACTTGGCGAAGGAACAGCATATGTTTATTGTTTTCAACTCAATAATGCGACAAGAGAATTTTTAAAAGAACGCAGTCATTCCCTTTTTGGCTGGAATGGTTTGGAACTGCCAGAAGACCTCATGTTTTATCAAGATGATCAATGTATATTGGCTGGGTGTTCACACGAGGGGTACTTTATGGTTGATGAAACAATTTGGAACAACTTTTTATTGAAGTAGCAAAGGGCATTTGTTGACGATTAAGGGAGTATCCACTTTTAATTAAAAATGGAGGTTGTCATCCTTGAACTGTTGTTGTGCTAGCGGTGATACAAATGATTTAAAAATTGAAGGAGATGTTGGGGCAGATCCAATTTGGTGCAATAGATGTGGATGTAATCTTGACATAGGAGATGTTCCGATTTCAGCTAGTTTACAAGAGGAATTATCGTCTTGGGCAGTAAAGCATGGGAACTGGTTAGATTGGGAACGAGATAAATTGCTTCCTAACGGGATCAAGCTGGAAGATAAATTTAATCGAATTGGGCTCAATTTAACAGAAAAGGTAAAGCAGGAAATAGGAATAAACTACAATATAAAATTCATACCATCTACCAGTGCGAGATTCTATGCAAAAGTACAAAATGGCTTTTTATAATATACGAATTGGAGCGGATTGCATGAATAAGCAAATGTATTTTGATTCGGAAAACTATACTGGAAATCATTTACATGTAGGAAACTGGAAGGAGGAACTCAATCCATTAATTGAGGGAATAGCATGGGTAAGGCAAGATGGCTCCATGGATCTATTCTTTGACGATTTTAAATCGGATTGTGAACGGCAAGAGCTGTTTGTTAATAAGGGATATTATTACGATAAGTTTAAGGGTGGTTATATATGCACTGTCAATACGGATGAGGAAGCATATGTCATGTTCCAAAAATGGGTTGATGAAGTATTATATTTATATCGAAATAAGGATAAAACTTCGTGTGAGGAAACAGAATGAAACAAATTAGGCTGTTGAATTGGTTAATAGAAGTTGATGTAGGTAAAACAAAAGAATTCTATGAAAAAGATTTAGAACTGTGCCATTGTTTATACTGCGAAAATTATATGGAGGCGGTTAAGTATGTAGCTCCATCCATCATAGAAGTATTTACTACGTTAGGAATTAATCCTTCCAAACCAAGCCATTTATCTGAGTTTGGAGAACTGGAAGATGGATTAAGTTTATATATTGGGAGTTATCATTTAGTTGGTAGATTAGTAGAGGGAGAGTTTTGTACAGATTCTGAATGGAATGATACGAACACAGCAGGAGTTAATAATTTTACATTTGGATTCAAGAAAGAGGTATCGTTAGTTCACGACGAGTTGCAACAACCTATTTTACAATTAGATTTCGAAGCCCGTATTCCTTGGGTATTAAGCGAAAAGCCTGATGATTAAATATTATCTATCCTAAACAGATCGCCATAGAAGGAGACAATTAAGGGTGAAATTAAAAGAATATATACACACTACCTTCCCTGGACTTGTTTTGAAGCCAAGCCTTTATTCTCAATGGGATAAAGGTATCCATTTTGAATTAGCTAAAGGATTATATCAATTGAAAGAGAATACAGATGAGCTAAATCCTGATTATTTTAATACAGTCTATGATCAAGCCATTACACTTTTTAATAATTTATTCTCTGACGATGACCAAATCTTTTTGGTAACGAATGTGTATCGGTATAGAGAATATAATACAAGAAGTAGAAGGAAGTTAAAGGTCTATCTTCATTATATTAAAAGTAAAGATGTCCGTGTACGGTTAACACAAGAAACACTGCCCTATATGTTTGATGATGAAGAAGAGGTTGAGGCGAAGTGCACATCCCATTTCTCACTACAATGCCACAAACAAGATATTCGTTATACAACGCTAATAAAAGCAATTTGTAATCAAGATTTTCCATCAGCAAAACCAAGAATACATAATCCATATAACTTATATGAGCCAGATGTATTTTTTATAAATGCAACGAGAAATGTTATTTTTTACATCTATGATGATAGAGGGTGTGAAGTTATTGCAAGTGATTTGGAAACGATACGCCCTATATATGAGAAATATACTGATTTGGTTGATGAATATTGTCGTGAAGAGATAAATGAACGCTTTAAGTAACATTTGAAATGTTCTGTACGAAGGAGAGAGTGATTATTGTATTCATGGAGAGTAACAAAATATGATCCCTTAAAAAGGGATGTTGAAGGCAATTATCTGGATCATGAAGAATGGACTGACTTTTCGGATGTCGGAACAAAGGTTAGTATAGAGGAATATCTAAAAAAAGAGCAAAATTACATAAACGCTATTCGTTCATTTATGGATGAAATAGGCTTAGATAGAGTTTATTAATGCCTTAGAACAATGGTCTGACGAGGTTAGAAATCAACAAGCTAAAGAATTCCTATCAAAGATTTGGATTGGAAAGTTGGTAACTATTCAAGAGATTCAAGAACTAGCCAAGTTAACGTTACGTAATGCGATTTGGTGCAAATTAGGGTTTAAAAAGCAGTTCTTTGTACATTTTGGAGAAGATTATTATATGTATATTGGAGCAAGTAGAGATTGTAAAAAAGCAATAGACGCTGCTACAAAGTCTGGTTTATTCGTTGAAAAGTTTAATACTCCTTATTAAAGGGTTTATTTATAGACGAATTTGATGAAAGATACGAAAAAGCAAGGAGAAAACAAAACAGAAAGAAGGAACTCACTTGAAAAAGGAGTATCTGGCAAGTCGATGACGAATATGGTTCTAAGCCAATTACGAATAATGATGTGAAAAAAGCGGAAGAGGAATTAAAAGTTAAATTACCTGAAGGTTACATAAGTCTTTTGAAAGAGCAGAATGGTGGGTACATCAACTACGATTCTTTTCCAACAAATTTCCCAACATCGTGGGCAGATGATCATATTAATGTAGATTATATTAGAGGCATTGGTGGAGAAGAGAGTATTCAGGTAAGTGAATATTTAATTGATGAGTGGGGATTACCGAAGAAGGTAGTTCTTATTTCAGGAGACGGTCATACATGGATTGCTTTTGATTATAGATATACAGATGAAAATCCACCCATTATTCTCATTGATCATGATGGAGAAGAAATTATTGAGATAGCTCCAGACTTTGAATCATTTCTAAATGGATTAACTAACCTGGAAGATTGATTATTCTTTTTATTTAACTGGAGAGGTGAGTGAATCTTGAATACGTTAAAGTTGAGATTTGAATTAGATTCATCGAGTTTTATTGAACCAAAACTTATTAAAAAGAGAAGCGGAAAGCTATTAGTAGATATACAAGGTAGATTAGAGGTATTTTTAAATGATCATTGTTTCTTCTTAGAACCTTCGCTAGCCCTGCTTGAGTTTGGAATGGCATTAAAAAACTGGAGGCAGGAAGAAGATTTTTATTACTATACCATTGAACATGACGAAAGAGAAGGTCCTATTTTAGCGTTTAATAAAATAGAGGAAAACTACTGGACAATATATTCAATTTGGCAATTGTATGAATCTAAGGAGTTGTTAGCTCTGGATAGAATTATTGAAGCAGTAGATTTATTCCTGCTTGAATTAGATAGAGAATTACTAAAGAATTATGGATTTAATATGGATGAATTCATAACAAGCAAGTGGATATTTTGATGTTAATATTGAGGCAGGAAGTCTGAGATATGAAATACATTTGCCCTGTTTGTGGTTATAAAGGACTGGACGAACCAGCATATAATAATGAAGAAAAATTAGAGGGCGGCTCTTATGAAATATGTATTTGCTGTCAATTTCAATTTGCCGTAGATGATGATGTTGAATTGGAAAATGGAGAATTTTTAACAGTAAAAGATGCACATAATATTTACCGAAATATTTGGTTCAGTTTTGGTGCACCTGTTTTTATAATTGAATATTATCCCACTGAATATCAAGAAAATGGGAAAGTGGAGCGGGAGCATTTAGAAAAGCAATTTAAAAATATAGGTATCAACTTAAATGAGTAATTATGATATGATCTTTAAATAAAAAACCTATTAATTTAAAGCCTTAGAATTGCACTTTACAACATATTATACGGGAATAGAGGGAGATTCCGATAGAACTATTAGAATTATATTATAAAAGATACATAAAAACTGTACAGCCCTCAGATTACGTGGAGTGGGCACATCACCACTTGCACTTTGATGTACTTGAAATTAAGAAGTTAGCGAGTATGGATAAGCGGGAGAAATTAAATATATTTGAAGTAGAAAAGATGTTTGACGATGCAATGAAAATCATTCAATGGGAAGAACCATCGAAAGAACAGTGTGTAGAATATCATATAAAATACCTTCATTCTCAACTATTATTACCTGTAGAAAATGCCATGTTGTTAGTAAAATAGATTTATGACTGTACAATCGAACATGACTTATTGGAGGGACAGATGAACTGGCAGGAAATCAGTGATGCCATAGATGATTTTCAGTATGGAGATAACTATTACGGCTATACCCTGGATAAAATCAATAAAAAGATTGTTGCTCATGCACGTAATCTATGGCATACAAAAATAAGTGATATCAAGTTTAAGGAACTGATTGGACAAAAAGTTACTGCCATTGATTCAGAAGTTCACTTCATCATTCAGTTGGAAAAAGGGGCAATTGTTATTGAGTGCCCTTGGCGAATTCGAAATACAGGTGGAATACTGTTAGGAGAAACAGATATTCAATCTAACCAAAGTGAATGGAAATCGGTTAAAGAACTATTGGTTGGTAAAAAGGTTGAAGATATTCGGCTATATGAGCAATGTCCCCTTCTGATTATTCAATTTGACAATATCTTTTTGGACGTATTTCATGCCAGTTCCTACTTCGATGGATGGACATTAACCGATCATGGAGATTTCTATATATTTCTCGATGCATGGTGGAAGTATTGCATAGGTTAAAGAAAGTATTTTAAGGAGTAAATCTATTTCTTATTTCTAAAATTCTTCTTTCTACTATGTAGATCTCGAATAAACAATTTCTTGTCATAATAAACTCTTGCTAACTTCACCACAATTCTGTAAGAATAAACATTTGCTTTTTCAATCTAAAACTCAACAATTACTCGGATAATAGATGAATGAATGGGGGAGAAAAGAGTTCTTTTTCTTCCCTCTATTATGGCAGAACTTTATTCCAACTCCGAAAAAACCATGAAAAAACAGCCGAAAATAGCCCGAAAAGCGACCGATTTTAATCCAAAATTGGATAAAAATGAGGGGTCTGTAGCAAAACTATATTTTAACGCCAACGGTAGAATGCGGGTTTGAGGGGTGGGAAAAATCAGGTGTATAAAATGGTTGTACACAAGTGCGGTTTTTTATTATTATAAAAAAATGGAGGAAAAGAAAATGAAGAAAATGGATTATCAAAATGTAAAGGGTACTCAAGATTACTTACCGAATGCTGAGGGAATAAGAAGAAACATTAGAAGAACTTTGGAAGACGTATTCATCCAATACGGTTGTAAACCACTGGAAACGCCTATATTAAATTATACAGAATTACTAGCTTCTAAATATGGTGGTGGAGCTGAAATATTAGAAGAAATGTATACATTAACTGATCGAGGCGAAAGGGATTTAGCTTTAAGATATGACCTTACTATACCATTTGCAAAAGTTGTTGCAATGAACCCGACACTTAAAATGCCTTTTAAGCGATATGAAATAGGTAAAGTTTTTAGGGATGGACCAATTAAAACAGGAAGGTTTCGGGAATTTACACAATGTGATGTTGATATTGTAGGTGTGGATTCACAAATAGCCGAAGCCGAATTAATGGTTATGGCATTGGATGCCTTTAGGAAACTTGATATACAGGTAACGATCCAATATAACAATCGAAAATTACTAACTGGAATGCTTGAAGTGTTTGGAACAGAATCTGAAAAAATTAATAAGGTTGTTTTAATTCTAGATAAACTTGAAAAAGCCGGATTAGAAGCTGTTGTTTCTGAGCTCAACGATCAAGGATTATCCAATTCAACAATTACTTTAATCAAGCAGTTTTTAACTGATGATGGGAATTCACGTTTTAGCTATTTTGAAACTTTTGCTGAACAAAATGAAGAGGCAAGGCAAGGTTTAAATGAATTAAAAGAGTTAGAATCATATCTTGAATTTCTAAGTGTTAATAATCAGTGCGTATTTAATCCTTTTTTAGCAAGAGGATTAGAGATATATACAGGTACTATTTATGAAATATTCTTATCTGACCAATCTATTAAATCAAGTATTGGGAGCGGCGGAAGATATGATGATGCAATTGGTGGGTTGATAGGTACAAACGAAAACTTTTCAACAGTAGGAATATCATTCGGCTTAGATGTGATTTATACGGCTATGATTACATCTAAGAAAGAATTAAAAGAGAATAAGAATGTAGATTACTTTATTGTTCCATTAGGTACTCTAAAGGAATCTTTATTGGTGGCAAATTATTTAAGAAATAAAGGCTATAAGGTCGAATTAGAAATGAGTAACAAAAAATTAGGAAAAGCCCTTGATAAAGCAAACAAAGAGAAAATTCGTAGGGTTATTATTATTGGAGAGGATGAGGTCAAAAATAATCAATTTAAAGTAAAAGATATGATTTCAGGTGATGAATGGATTGAATCATATCAGTTTACAGTCAACAAGTAAAATAAGTTGGTTTGTAACATAACGGTAGGAGCGGGACTTTGATTTAAATTAATAAAAAAGCCGTCCAGACTCTAGCGAGTGATTGGACGGCTACTTAACGGGAAGCTATTTCTTTACTGCGTGTATATAATGAATCGTTTCAAAGGCTGATAGGTAGTCGTTTCTATTAGAAAAGTAAGTTTCATCAATTTCACTTGGAGACAAATGTTCATAAATAAGTAATCCTGCCTTTTCCAACATATTCTCAACTTCATTATAAGAAAAGCATGATTTCATTGGTTCACCACTTGCTGAGGCCATTTTTACCATGTTTGAAACTCTATTTGATTTTCCGTTTACCCTAAATAGGGATTCATCCGCATAATCAAAAACGATCGAACTACCCGTTGGAACCTCGGTAAATAAATTCTCCATTAAACTTGAAATTTCCTCTTTTGTTAAATAATATGAAACGCCTAAAAGACTAATGAATGTTTTGGTGTCTTTGAACCCCTCTTTTATTAGATTTTGATAAGTAAATGCTTTGGTGAAGTCCATCGAAACAAAATGGAGATTTTGTGGAATATCCAAACGAGCGTTGGATAATCGTTCCATTTTAAACGCTTGTGTCGCTGGGTGATCAATTTCGAAAATCTCTAAATTATTTCTTAATTCTGGGTGACGAAAGCAAAAAGTGTCTAGTCCAGCTCCAAGTATTACATACTGTTTTACTCCTAACTTAACTTCATGAAGTAATACTTTTTCGCAGTATGCAGAACGTGCTAAGGGTGTTGGGGAAAGCTGGACTTGTGTAATCCATTTTAAGATTTCATTTGGTTTATCTTTAAGCTTTTGCCCAAGATCTCTGTTGAAAAATTGTATTCCATTAATCATATTCTTGCTGATAGCTGAAAACTCTTCTTGGGAAATTAAATCTTTTGCAATAAAATCATTTAAAATTTTTGGTTTGTCATATTTACTGTGATATGCACGACCAAAAGCCGATACAAGGGAAGTTAAACTGGACTCATTTTGGTTCATATTATTTTCCTCCCATATAAAAAAATAAGGTCCTCCTGGCCAGGAGAACCTTATTATACACAAGTTAATTATAACTGTAAATTATAGCATAAAAAATTATTTTGTCAAATAAATTGATTGGCTTAACTTTCTTTTTTAGTTGTGCCGGCTACTTTGCGAGAGGCTAAACCTATGCCCCCGCCAACTATAATAAATACGATGTTAATAACGATTTCCAATCCTTGAAAGGCATCAATATAATTTACTAAAAACCAGCTTTTACCACCATTTGTTAGATAATTAATTAGCCCTCCTACACCTTGGATAAGGAATAATAAACTAAGTCCACTAATAATTTCTTTCATGATGAACACCTCATTAATATTTTTTTAATTTAATATGCCTCTAAGACCGATGTTGAAAAACACTGCACCCACGATTCCTAACGCTACCAAGAGGGAAGAAATTGGAGCTTCCTTTAATTTTGACCTGATTTTATTTAGAAATTGTTGTAGTTTGTCTTTAAGCGCAATATTAACTCCTAAAAGTAGTAGAGAAGGAAGCACCATTACAAGATTGTACCCAGCTATAATTAAGATGGAAGGTGTAGGCTCAATTGTTAGGTGATCCATTAACAAAATCGAATAAAAGTAAGGCAATGCAGTTACAGATTCAATTAGAAAAACAAGGATTCCTAATACAACCATCCCTTTAATCGTAGTGTTTTTGGGTATAATGGAAACGAAACGTTTTTTTGTAGTATCTTTTGGTTTACTGAAGCTCATTAAAACGAGAACTGTGCCAAGAAGGACATAACCCCAATTGAAAAAGTCAAATTCCGATAATTGCTCGATTCTCCTTAATAGTGAATCTCCACCAAAGTAAAGAAATAAACCCATTAGAAAATAACCTAATTGCGTAATAGACAAAAAGACAAGCAAGCGAGAAGATAATTGATTAGGTTGTGTCAATAATAAATAGGCTGTTACGGCAAGTACACCGGGACTTAATATATCTACTAAGGCACAAATAGAAATAATTATTAAGGCTGTGGATGTGGCTATTGATGAAGAAGGCATCATTGCTTCAATCGTTTCTATCAAATAAATAGTCCCTCCCTTATATTAGTGGTATTATTGTAATACATTGTGCTAAAAAATATAATAACACACTGTGTTAAAAAGGGGAAGTGATTTTTGTTATGCCAAAAATTGTTAATCATGAGCAAAAGCGGAAATCTATCGCTGAAGCAGCTTGGAATATTATGAAGAAAGAGGGATTTGAGAAAGCATCTATACGAAGAGTTGCTGTTGAAGCAGGTATGTCTGCTGGTGCGTTAAGACATTATTTTTCAACACAGGACGAAATGTTATTATTTATCATGAATTACTACCTAGAAGAAGGAAAAAAACGTTCTCAAAATAAAAAATGGTCAGAAAACCCATTGCAAGCAGTTGAGGAAGTTCTGTTAGAGCTTGTGCCAATGGACGAAGAAAAGAAAGTTGAAACAAGTGTTTGGTGGATCTTTGCACTTCGCTCACTTACAAGTGATACATTAAAAGAAAAAAAAGATGAAATGACTAACGGAACATATGAATTAGCGAATTCTATAATCCAAATTTTAATTTTACAAGGGATTTTATCTGAGCCAATTAATATAGAATTAGAAACGAGTAGGTTATCTGCATTGATTGATGGATTGTCCATTCATGCTCTGTTAAGACCTGATGTGTACCCACCAGAAAAGGTAAAGGAAGTAATCCGTTATCATGTAGAAACACTTTGCAATAAAAGTCAATGTTAATTGGCAAATGAATCCATTTTCATTCAATTGGATGTTACCAAAGCTCCAATTGTCTCGCTTTAGCTTTCATCTTCTTTATATTTTCCCCAATAATCTTTAAACTTCTTTCTAACATTAACTAGAGTTAGATATTTTATAAAAACCTTAAAATATAAATCCGACAATAACCGTTTCTGTTTCATCGGGTATTGTTTTATGGTCGTTACTATAATTAACACATGAAGGAGGGAATAAGTGGTGCTAAAAAGTATGAACGAAGCGTTGGATTATATTGAATCACATTTGAACGATGAGATTGATGATATCGACCTGGAAAGAATTACAGGAACTTCTATTTATCATTTTAGAAGGATGTTCTCCTTTCTTGCTGGCATGTCGCTAGGGGAATATATACGTAATAGAAAATTATCTAACGCAACATTTGACTTACTACAAGTAGGGATGAGTGTTACAGAAACAGCATTCAAATATGGTTATGATTCCGTTGATGGATTTTCACGTGCCTTTAAAGAATGGTCGGGAATCAGGCCTTCGGAGGTCAAACAGAAAAATATGCTTAAAGCATTTCCTAAACTCTCCTTCCAATTAACGATTCAAGGAGGAATTAATATGGATTATAGAATTGAGAAAAAAGAACCGTTTAAGATTGTTGGAGTGAAAAAGAGAATTCCCATTCAATTTGAAGGAGAAAATCAAGAAATTATAAAGTTAGCTAAAAGTATTACACCGGAACAAAGAGAAAAATTGCACAGTTATGCAAACATGGAACCGAACAACATCGTGAATGTATCCTATAATTTTGATGATGATCGTATGGAGGAAAAAGGCAGCCTTGATCATATGATTGGTTATCTTACAACAAAGGAGGCGGATTTTGACCAGTTTGATGTAGTAGAAGTTCCAGCTCTAACTTGGGCAATATTTTCATCTAAAGGTGCTTTTCCAAATATCATGCAAGAGACCTGGGGAAAAATAGCTTCAGAGTGGCTTCCTTCTTCAGATTATGAATTGGTAGAAGCTCCTGAGATTTCATTTGTAGGGGATTTATCCGATAAAAATAACGTTTATAGTGAAATTTGGATTGCAGTAAGGAACAAAGATGAGATTTAGCTAATAACAGGTCATAGAATATGGTGTGACCCGTTATTTAAAATTATATCTCTATAAAATGAGTAGTTCCTTAATAAAATTAATTCGGGCCGGAACCAATAGTGATTCGGTCCGTTTCTTTTTGTTCAATACTCCATCAATCTCTTATCTATTAAAGATTGAACTTTTTCTAATCATCTTATATCTATCTAAATGAATGAACATATTACTGCATTATTGTTTTACTTCTAATTTTTGTCTTCCCTTGGTTTTGTATCATCATATATAATAATTCAATAAAATATACAAATAAGTTTAACTAATATTTAAATAAACTTTAACTTTATTAAAAATTATGTTAAACTAATTTTAGAAAAGAGAAAGAGGTGAAATCATGGATATTAAAAATGTGCCAAATTGGATTCTATCCTTAGACGAGGAAGATGTGGAATTCATTAAAAAATTCGTAATGAACTCAGGGTCCTTAAAAGAAATCGCGATAATTTATGAGGTTTCTTATCCAACAGTGAGGATTAAATTGGACAGGTTAATTGAAAAAATAAAATTAAATGATGCTGCGGATAATGAGGAGTTTATAAAATTCATTAAACAGCTTTCAATTGATGATCGTATAAATTTGGAAGAAGCAAAATTAATTATAGAAAAATATAAAAAGGAAAAGGGGGAGAGCTAATGTTTGGTTTTGGTTTCTTTGATGTTTTTATTATTGCTGCAATCCTTGGTGTGCAATACTTCTTATCGTCTAGAAATAGTGTTTATTGGGGAGGGTTTATCCCATTAGTTTTCGTTGTTTGGCGTACTTGGATATTAATTAATGAAGACGAAAATTTTCTTGCTTATGTGTTAATTCTTTTAGTAGGGCTTGCCTTTCTTATTGGAGGATGGTATGAGGGGCGAAAAGCTCTTCATAATAAGAGGAAACAAGAATTGGATAAAATGAAATCCTATGATATCAAGTAGTTTGTAAGGGGAGGAAACAAGCTGGAACAACGGGAAGGCACTATGAAAAGTCAATAAACTTCAAGCTGAATCCCATATGGGCCCAGCTCTTTTCTTTATTCGGGACTTGAATACAAAGTTATTTATGAATAGCAATTCACGAATTCCTACAATCAGATGATTTAAAAGATATCATCGGTGATACACCTTATAAAGTTGTTGTTCGAGATAAAGATAGTAACGATATTAATTAATAAACAAAGCGGTACTTCCGCTGTGGAGTATCGCCAATCTATTATTATGGAAGTTGAATGGTTTTTGCCGACATCCCAAAACTATAATTGGTAAGTATCAATATTAGCTTCAGTAGGTATCTAGGAGAAACTGGGGAAGGAAACTCAAGAACTTCATAAGAGTCAAAAAAGTAGTTAATACTAAAAATAAGTTGTAAACTTTTCTGTGAAATTAAAAATCAACAAGACATTGCCAAGCGGTTTCAAGTTGGATGGGTTACCACCTGACTATACCCAATATAAAGGATTTTTTCTTTGTATCATAATAAATTCTTGAATACTGTGTTTGCTTTTAATATTTAGTTTTAGTTCATGCAAAACTAGTGATGTATGGTAAGGTTAACGAAAATAAGAGGGATTGTGAAATAGTGCTCTTAAACTATAGGGCAGAAGAGTTGAACATGGAAATATATTCTTTACAGTAGTTATTGGAGGTAAAGAAATGTCTGGAATTACATTTTTAGCATCATCCAAACCTTTTATAATACCAGATGAAATTCAAGAGTATAATAATCGGACTATTTTTGAAAAAATGGAAGACTGGGTAAGTCTATGGGTGAATGAAGTAGACAATTCTGTATGGGAGGAACTCGTAGAAGAACTCTTTACAATGCCTTACATTTATGAAATATCTGGTGCAAATAATAAATTATTTTTATTATATCTTGAAAAGTATATGGAAGAAGGAGATGTTTTGGAACTTATAGATATTCCAGATCAACACTCCTTCGCATACTACAAGAGAAGGTTATTAGAAGAGACTGAACCGATTATAATTAATGTTGGAAGTTTTACTTATCAAAATAAAAATGGAAAATATCAGTTAAACCCTAAAAGGTGGGTAGAGGAATTAAGTCACAAAAATTACTTAACTCAATATGGTGTCACAACAATTGTAAAATATTAGGTCGATACTATTTGTCATACCGTATTTTGACTTTTGATACTTTCAAAAAAAATATATCTTTCATTAACAGGTGTGATTGCAGAATGAAGCAGCCGCTTCTTTGCTAATAAGCAGCTTAGTAAAAAGGCTTAATGGGAAAATCTATAAAATGGTATCGAGGTGAAATCGTGAAATATACTTGTCCTTGCTGTAATTATAAAACATTAGATGAAGAACCTCCAGACACCATGACATTTGTGAAAGTTGTTTTTGGGAAGATGATGGCTACAAATATAAATATCCTGATGAAACAGGTGCTAATTATATTTCATTTAGAAAAGCACAACAAAATTTTAATGAGTATGAGCTAAAGGAAAATTAAGAGATTTGTAAGACTCCCAAATAAGTTTGATTTAAAAGACCCAAATTGGAACCTTTATAAATCAAGAGTTATCTTGTTCAATTATAGGGTGATTTAGTATAACAGAAAAATCGAGAATATGGTGGCGTTATTAAACTAAAGAGCAGGCTACTTTAAGAAACTATTACAATAGATAATCGTAATAAAGATAGAGAGTTGAAATTATTTGGAGGGGATTAAATGTTTGGAGAACCACCTAAATGCACTATTTGCGAAAAAGAAATAAAGGGCGATGACATCGTATTGGTAAAGATGCGTTATCCAAAACACAAAGGTATGACAGAGATTAAAGCCTATTTAAAAAATGAAGGAAAATTTATTTGTGAAGATTGTTATAATAACATTCAAATTAAACACTATTAAGTTTAGCTGGTACAATTGTTGAATTAGAGTAGTCGCTTTTTCATTAACGGGCAGGTTAGTACAAGAAGAAATAAATAATTGAAAAGAAGACGAATAAGATAAAAAGGGTGTAAAAAGAATTTGACAACTTTTTTATCTTATTTTATCATTAAAGTGTAAAAAGTTTTTTACACTTTGTAAATGTGGAGGCATATTGGATGGAAAATAGAATTAAGGAGTACAGAGAAAAGAAATCTCTCTCCCAAGGAAATTTAGCTGAATTATGTGAGGTGAGTAGGCAAACAATTAATGCTATCGAGAACAACAAATATGACCCAACTTTACAATTAACTTTTAATTTAGCAAGAAATTTAGGTGTTACAGTGGATGAGTTATTTTTCGGAGGGAAGGAGGATAAAGAATGAACTTATTTATTACACTCGTAATAGTTCCCCTTGTATTTATAATTATCATTGGGTATTTTACTGGAAGTAAGGAATTCATATTAGGACCGAATGATGATGAACGGAAAAAATCAATAAAACAGAAATCTATCGTTCAAAGCTGGGTTACCATAATTCTTTTCTTATTAACAAATTTTCTTATTGATTTATTTAATTTGCAAGATGAGCGTTTGTCTGATATCACCTTTATTTTTCCTGAACTTTTCTATTTAATTATTTTAGTAGTGAGCTACTTTATTTTTTTAGTAATAAATAATAAAAAAATGAGTGCATAATTTTTTCCTTTTGCACTAACGGGTACTTTGATGATAGTCTTAGTTGATTTAGGTGAGTAATTGCATTTAGAAAGGGATAAATAGTTGTTTTTAATTCATAAAATAGGGTATACTAATAATAGAAAGACATATAATTAGAAAGACCGCAGATGCTAGTACATCTACGGCCACAATAGACTGAACCCCATCAAGAGGGGTCAGGCGGCATCAGGAAAATAATCCCTCGCTTACCTGCTAAAGTTCATGAGGGGTTATTTTTTCTGGTTTTTATCAGCCATAATGAACGCTATTAACATCCCAAAGGATATCATTAGCGTCAACGAGCTTTCTAAATCCATTGGCGTCACCTCCCTCCTTTGGAAGTCTCCAGTCAAAGACTACCAACAGGATGAAAATGCCACCTTAACCCCTCATGTGAAGTCATTCTATTGTTGCATTTATTATAACATAAAGTTAAGTAGCCCAGTTAGAGGATCCTTATCTATAGTCGTCATTAATATGTTTTTAAAAAACTCCCTCCATGTAGAGACGATAATGTTGCTATGTCGCCAAACTTCGTAGAAATCCTTCATTTCAAGGCGTTTTACAAGCATTCTTACTTTGAGATAAATGGTGAAAATGGCAGAAAAAAAGTGATAAAAAAACACATTCATGTTGGTGTGAGGAGACATGTAAAAAATTAATATTTTAGTTTAATATTGATACTTACTTTTAGGCGTTCAAACAAATTGAGCGTCTTTTATTATTTCAAAATTGGAAATTATTTTTTATCCTATATTCAAATATATATTTGAATATATAGAGGAAATAAGATACCATATAATCAAATGAATATTAGAATGAAAATGGAGTGATGGAATTGGCTAAAAAAGACATGTGTGAAGTTTATTGTTATGACGAGGAAAAAGTCAATCGTATACAAAAAGAACTACAAAAAGAAGATTTATCTTACGTTTCCCAATTATTCAAAATACTCGCAGATGAAAATCGAACAAAAATTTCCTATGCATTGTGTATAGATGATGAGCTATGTGTATGTGATATAGCCAATATCATTGGTTCCTCTGTAGCAACTGCCTCCCATCATTTAAGGACACTTCATAAACAAAAAATTGTGAAGTACAGAAAAGAAGGTAAACTTGCTTTTTATTCATTGGATGATGAACATATTAAGCAATTAATTTCGATTACGTTAGCCCATCAAAAAGAGGTGAAAGCAAATGTCTGAATCACTCACAAAAGAAGAAATGAAAGCTTACCGTGTTCAAGGATTTAGTTGTGCAGGTTGTGCAAAAACTTTTGAAAATAACGTAAAAAAATTACAAGGGGTGGAAGACGCTGAAGTAAATTTTGGAGCGTCAAAAGTTTATGTTAAAGGGGATATAACTATTGAGGAACTTGAAAAAGCAGGATCATTTGAGAATTTAAAGGTGCGAGATGAAAAAGAACAAAAGATAGTACATGAACCTTTTTGGAAGCAAAAAGAAAATATAAAAGTCTATATTTCAGCAATATTGCTTTTAGTAAGTTGGTTTTTAGGAAAACAATTAGGAGAAGAGCACTCTCTTCCGACTATTGGGTATGCAGTATCTATTTTAATTGGCGGCTACACGCTCTTTATTAAAGGTTTTAGAAATCTTAGTAGATTACAATTCGATATGAATACGCTTATGACTATCGCGATTATCGGTGCAGCCATCATTGGTGAATGGATGGAAGGAGCGACGGTTGTTATCCTTTTTGCTATTAGTGAAGCATTGGAACGTTACTCCATGGATAAGGCCCGACAATCCATCGAGTCATTAATGGATATTGCGCCGAAAGAAGCCTTGATTCGTCGAGGCAATGAAGAAATGAGTATCCATGTGGATGATATTCAAGTTGGCGACATTATGATTGTAAAGTCTGGTCAAAAATTGGCAATGGATGGCATAGTGTTGAAAGGAATGTCCACTATAAATCAAGCTGCCATTACAGGTGAAAGTGTTCCGGTTGCAAAGGCAGTAGACGACGAAGTATTTGCCGGAACATTAAATGAAGAAGGTTTGCTTGAGGTTAGAGTCACCAAGCGAGTGGAAGATACCACACTTTCAAAAATCATTCATCTTGTAGAAGAAGCTCAAGCAGAACGCGCACCTTCTCAGGCATTCGTTGATAAATTTGCTAAATACTATACACCTACTATTGTGATTTTAGCTATGTTGATTGCTGTTATCCCTCCATTAGTTATTGCTGGGGATTGGAGTACATGGGTTTACCAAGGTTTAGCTGTACTCGTAGTTGGTTGTCCTTGTGCTCTTGTTGTTTCTACTCCCGTTGCTGTAGTGACCGCCATTGGAAATGCTGCAAAAAATGGTGTACTAATTAAGGGTGGTGTCTATTTAGAAGAGACTGGAAACCTTAAAGCCATTGCTTTTGACAAAACAGGAACCTTGACAAAAGGGATTCCCGTTGTCACAGACATTGTAACGTATAGTGGAAGTGAAGATGAATTAATGACGATTACAGCAGCAATTGAAAAAGGATCACAACACCCTCTTGCTTCCGCTATTATAAGAAAGGCGGAGGAAAACAGATTACATTTCAATGATGTATCTATGGAAGAATTTCAATCTATAACAGGAAAAGGCGTCAAAGCACAGATAAATAATAAAACATATTATGTTGGAAGCCCAAGTCTTTTTGAAGAACTGCACAATCAAATAAGAAGTGATCAAAAAGAAAAAATTATCCATTTACAAACTGCAGGAAAAACGGTCATGGTTTTAGGGACGCAAACAGAAATACTTGCATTAATTGCTGTAGCAGATGAAATAAGGGAGACATCCAAAGAAGTTATCAATCAATTAAATCATCTTGGAATAGAAACAGTCATGTTGACAGGTGATAATCAACGAACTGCAAAAGCCATTGGACAACAAGTTGGGGTTGTCGATGTTGAAGCTGATTTACTGCCAGAAGATAAGTTGACTTTTATTAAAGAACTTCGAAGAGAACATAAAAATGTCGCCATGGTTGGGGACGGTGTGAATGACGCTCCAGCACTGGCAGCTTCTACAGTTGGAGTAGCTATGGGTGGTGCAGGAACTGATACAGCACTAGAAACAGCAGATATTGCTCTTATGTCTGATGATTTAAATAAGTTACCTTATACTGTTCAATTAAGTCGAAAAGCATTGACGATTATCAAACAGAATATTACTTTTTCTTTGGGGATTAAAGCTGTTGCATTATTGTTAGTTGTACCTGGTTGGTTAACACTCTGGATAGCGATATTCGCAGATATGGGAGCTACATTACTTGTAACATTAAACAGTTTACGGTTACTGAGGATAAAAGATAAAAAATCAAATTTAAATTAAAAATATCGATATTCACATTTGAAACGCTGTTACAATCAGGCAAAAAGCACCAAGCAGTTGGGGTAGTAACGGATTGGCGAGGAAAAAGTATTAGGAACGTGTAGATGTACGAAATTCATTACTCCTGCCCTTATAAAGCAGGGGAGGATCTATATAAGCAGATTCGTGAAGAGGTTTCCTTTATAGCACATTGTATTCTTGTAAAGGGATAATGAAATTTTATTTAGCTAACAAAGCAGTATAGATCAAAAAAGATATTGATAACTACATCGAAATATGATACATTAAGTGGAAATTAGAGGTGAGTATTTATGCGTTTATTTAATAAGACAATTAACTCGTTCTCACAACTACATCATCATATCAAGTAGCCTTGCTATTCGATTTTTTAAAATCGCAAATAGGAAGGCTATTTATCATTAAACCGTATTTGATTAAGTTCAACCCTTAAATCAAGTGCGGTTTTTTATTATTATAAAAAAATTGGAGGAAAAGAAAATGAAGAAAATGGATTATCAAAATGTAAAGGGTACTCAAGATTACTTACCGAATGCTGAGGAAGTAAGAAGAAACATTAGAAGAACTTTGGAGGACGTATTCATCCAATACGGTTGTAAACCACTGGAAACACCTATATTAAATTATACAGAATTACTAGCTTCTAAATATGGTGGTGGAGCTGAAATATTAGAAGAAATGTATACATTAACTGATCGAGGCGAAAGGGATTTAGCTTTAAGATATGACCTTACTATACCATTTGCAAAAGTTGTTGCAATGAACCCTACACTTAAAATGCCTTTTAAGCGATATGAAATAGGTAAAGTCTTTAGGGATGGACCAATTAAAACAGGAAGGTTTCGAGAATTCACACAATGTGATGTTGATATTGTAGGTGTGGATTCACAAATAGCCGAAGCTGAATTAATGGTTATGGCATTGGATGCCTTTAGGAAACTTGATATACAGGTAACAATCCAATACAACAATCGAAAATTACTAACTGGAATGCTTGAAGTGTTTGGAACAGAATCTGAAAAAATCAATAAGGTTGTTTTAATTCTAGATAAACTTGAAAAAGCCGGATTAGAAGCCGTTGTTTCTGAGCTCAACGATCAAGGATTATCAAATTCAACAATTACTTTAATCAAGCAGTTTTTAACTGATGATGGGAATTCAAGTTTTAGCTATTTTGAAACTTTTGCTGAACAAAATGAAGAGGCAAGGCAAGGTTTAAATGAATTAAAAGAGTTAGAATCATATCTTGAATTTCTAAGTGTTAATAATCAGTGCGTATTTAATCCTTTTTTAGCAAGAGGATTAGAGATATACACGGGTACTATTTATGAAATATTCTTATCTGACCAATCTATTAAATCAAGTATTGGGAGCGGCGGAAGATATGATAATGCAATTGGTGGGTTGATAGGTACAAACGAAAACTTTTCAACAGTAGGAATATCATTCGGCTTAGATGTGATTTATACGGCTATGATTACATCTGAGAAAGAATTAAAAGAGAATAAGAATGTAGATTACTTTATTGTTCCATTAGGTACTCTAAAGGAATCTTTATTGGTGGCAAATTATTTAAGAAATAAAGGCTATAAGGTCGAATTAGAAATGAGTAACAAAAAATTAGGAAAAGCCCTTGATAAAGCAAACAAAGAGAAAATTCGTAGGGTTATTATTATTGGAGAGGATGAGGTCAAAAATAATCAATTTAAAGTAAAAGATATGATTTCAGGTGATGAATGGATTGAATCATATCAGTTTAAATGATATAACAAATCCCTATTGTAATTAAGGGTCTGTTACTGAAGATAAAGTAGAATAGATTTTTTAATACCATAAAAATTCAGTGTATTAGATTAATCTGACAAATAGACTAAGTGTATTATGTTGAAGTGGTAGTCTTGCTGTCGAGAGTGGGAGAGTAAAGGGGTGACAAAAGGCACTGAATGGTATGCTGCTTTTAGAATGATTCAGAAATAAAAAATAACCATCATATTAATGACCGTTATTTTTTATGGAAGTAAATAGCGAATTAGATTAAGACAGAATTATCAACAGAACACTGCAGGATAAGTAAAAGACGGGCTATTACAAATTGTTCTTTTTTCATCTGGTTGTGCCATTCATATATTTTTCACCTAATCAATTTCTATTATTATATATTTCCGTTAAAATAGCATTGTTAGGACAAATTATCACAGAATCAACTCTTAGTACTGGACTGGATAAAAAATTACTGCTTAGGGAAGATTTGTTAGAGGAGGATATTTTATATGTTTAAAAAAATTGCTAGTGATGCATTAGGATTGAGTGATATTGGTAAAATTATTCAACCAGAAGATTTTGATAAAACGGAATCAGATGACTATGTTTTACATGAAGAAGGGGAACGAATTCATTTTCTAATTAAATCAAAATCAGATGAATACTGTTTTACAAATCGTGCATTAATCCACTTAGATGGAGAAAAGGCATCGAGCAGTAAGCGAAATATTTATCGGTATGATTACTACTGTCATCCCATTCAAAATGTTACAGTAGAAACGGCTGGTACGATTGATTTGGACCTTGAAATAAAATTTACGATTGGTGGACAAGTTATTTCCGTAGATATTGAAAAAAAGGAAGATGAAGCAATTGCGGATTTATATAAATCGCTAGTTACTATTTCACATATTCAAGATAGCGAGGCAAGAATCAAAGGATATGCGAAAGACAGTCTTGAACTATCTAAAAACTTATTCACGGATAATCGTTTTCAAGAGGGAACTATTTCCAATGAATTTGAAAAAGCAACAAAATTTGCTTTTGATTGGTTGGGTACAACCTATAATGAAAATACAAGAAAAGATTTTGGTGATGTCTTTAATAAGTATATTCAAAATTAATAAGAATTAATGAAGGAAAGGCGTCTCTTATTATATAGTGCAACAGATCGTCTTTAATTAAGTGGTTATTTGATTGGATGATAATAAAGCAGAATAAAAACAAGTACATTGTGGAAGATAATAGAACAGGTGATACGAATAATTAGAAGTAAGGAGAGTGCTAAATGATGCATGGTGTAGAATTTGATTTTGTTGTAAAAGATAGCAAAGCTGCGCTGGAACAGTATAAATCTATTTTTGATATAGAAGTAGTAGAACAAACAGATTTTAAAGTAGGCAATAACGAAGCGGTATTCAATATTTATGGTACGCGTTTCCATATGCTTGATGAGAATCCCGAATACCAACTATTTGCACCGAAAGAAGGAGTTCCGCAATCATTTTGGTTTAATATTGTGGTTCCGAACATTCAAGAAATATACGAAAAAGCGATGGCCGCTAATGCTACGGAAATTCAGCCTGTAACAAGAATGGAAGAAATGGGCATCTCAAATGCCATGTTTGCTGATAGTTACGGATATGTATGGATGTTACATGAGATTCACCGCGAAGTATCTTTTGAAGAGCGCATTGACATTTTGAGTAAAGACTTTGAATAAATGGATATGATGATATTTTTAGGGACTCCAATTAAAATGTCATCAGCGTCCTCTGAAATCTTTAGGATAAGCCAATAAATGAAAAAAAGAAAGGCGTTTCTAATTCCTTCATGGAAGATAGGGACGTTTTTTTATATTGGTTGACCGTTACTTTACCGCCGATTATTGTTCTCCATATGTATTTGATTGTACTTTTAGCTCTGGCAGAAATGGATTCTTTTTTTTATTTAATGCATAGCAATTAAACTGAATCACTTGTGAGGTAAGCATTGGTAGGTTATTAAAAAATTTCTGTGAATAACCAGGGGGAATTAAGGTTATTTTGTATTATTGGATATAATTAATGCAATGCTAGTGATATTCATTAAATAAAAAGTTTAAGGAGAATATAACATGAGCAGTACAATTAAAGCAAAAAGTTGGATACATATTCAAGAGATTTTATTTAGTTTTGAGAAAGGAGCTGAGCATGGAAGGTATAGATCATCCTTAGCATATCGTGGAGTAGATGAAGCTAGTTTTGAATTAAAAACTAGCTTAATGAGATTAAATAACCTTAGAGCTGAAAATCATTTATTAAGGAACTTTAAGAAATATGCTAACACAATGTTGAAAGATAATGATAATATTTGGGAGTTATTAGCAGTAGCTCAGCATTATGGCTTGCCAACGCGGTTATTGGATTGGTCTTTTTCTCCATATGTTGCACTGCATTTTGCAACTTCTGATGTTAGTAAGTTCGATAAGGATGGAGCAATATGGTGTATGGATATGGTAAAAGTTAGAACATTATTACCTGGGAAATTGAAGAAGATTATAGATGATGAAGGTTCTTTTGTGTTTACAGTAGATTTATTAAAAGATTTTACGCTTGATGAATTTGATAACCTGAATAATGGTAAAGACTTTGTTATTTTTTTAGAACCGCCTTCGATTGATAAAAGAATTGTCAATCAATATGCAATGTTTACAATAATGTCTAACCCAGATAAAAATCTAGATGATTTATTTCAAGAGCATAACGATGATATTTACACAAAGATTGTTATTCCTAAAGAATTGAAATGGGAAATTCGAGATAAACTAGATCAAGCGAATATTAGCGAACGTATGATTTTTCCAGGGTTGGAAGGCGTCAGTGCATGGTTAAAAAGATATTATACTAATATAAATAATTGAAAATAATTACGAATAAACTTTGGTGATGCTACTACATCAATTTTTATAGTGTACCACGACAGCGTTTACCACATGTGAAGAAGGCAGCGCTACTTTCTTCACAAGAATCTACCTTTCCGGTCTACGGTAAAAACCCTGTCACTAGAACATATAAGCGGGCAAAAACTAAAGATTGATATTAATGTTTGTTAAGGTTATCTTGAAATCGAGATAATGTTTTGGTGTGGTTGTATTCAAATTACAATTGGGGGTATATGGATGGAGAATAATATTGTAGCTTATAAAAAATTGCAAGCTGGAGATGATTCGGAATTCTCCGAGTTGGTGTTATTGTTTAACAAGGTGTTTCAGTCTCCGAATTATGTGAATTCTTTAAACGTCAAGCGTCTTTTGAATAACCCTAACTTTGTATGCTTTGTGGCTTATATTGATAACAAGATTGTAGGAGGGTTAACCGCATATGAATTGGAGATGTATGATCAAGAGGGATCTACGATGTATATATACGATTTGGCGGTCAGTGAAGACTATCAGCGTAATGGAATTGGAAGTAGGCTAGTTAATGAGATAATGGATTATTGTAGAGCAAAAAAGATAAAGGATATGTTTGTTCAAGCTGATGAAGTTGATCGACATGCTATTCAATTCTATAAGAGGATCGGAGGAGAACAATCCAAAACATTTCACTTTTCTTTTAAGACATTCGATTAAACCATAATACGTTGGTTTGTAACATAACGGTAGGAGCGGGACTTAAAGATTAATTAATAAAAAGCCGTCCAGACACTAGTGCGTGATTGGACGGCAACTTTACGGGAAGCTATTTCTTTACCGCATGTATATAATGATTCGTTTCAAAGGCTGATAGGTAGTCGTTTCTGTCGGAAAAGTAAATTTCATCAATTTCACTTGGAGATAAATGTTCATAAATAAGTAATCCTGCTTTTTCCAACATATTCTCGACTTCATTATAAGAAAAGCATGATTTCATTGGTTCACCACTTGCTGCAGCCATTTTTACCATGTTTGAAACTCTATTTGATTTTCCGTTTACACTAAATAGAGATTCATCCGCATAATCAAAAACAATGGAACTACCCATTGGAACCTCGTTAAATAAATTCTCCATTAAACTTGAAATTTCTTCTTTCGTTAAATAATATGAAACGCCTAAAAGACTAAAGAATGTTCTAGTGTCCTTAAACCCCTCTATTACTAAATCTTGATAAGTAAATGCCTTGGTGAAGTCCATCGAAACAAAATGGAGGTTTTGTGGAATATCCAAACGAGCGTTGGATAATCGTTTCATTTTAAATGCTTGTGTCGCTGGGTGATCAATTTCGAATATCTCTAAATTATTTTTTAATTCTGGGTGACGAAAGCAAAAGGTGTCTAGTCCAGCTCCAAGTATCACATACTGTTTTACTCCTAATATAACTTCATGCAGTAATACTTTTTCACAATATGCAGAACGTGCTAAGGGTGTTGGGGAAAGCTGAACTTGTGTAATCCATTTTAAGATTTCATTCGAATTATTTTTAACCCTTTGCCCAAGATCTTTGTGGAAAAATTGTATTCCATTAATCATATTCTTGCTGATAGCTGAAAACTCTTCCTGGGAAATTAAATCTTTTGCAATAAAATCATCTAAAATTTTAGGTTTGTCATATTTACTGTGATATGCACGGCCAAAAGCCGAAACAAGGGAAGTTAAACTGGACTCATTTTGGTTCATACTATTTTCCTCCCATATAAAAAATAAGGTCCTCCTGGCCAGGAGAACCTTATTATACACAAGTTAATTATAACTGTAAATTATAGCATAAATAAATTATTTTGTCAAATGAATTGATTGCTTTGATTTTCTTTTTTAGTTGTGCCGGCTAATTTGCGAGACGCTTAACCTATGACTCCGCCCGCGACTCCTATCGCCACCAAGAGGGAAGAAACTGGAGCAAAAGAAGGGATAGTTGGAACAGGCCTCGGCCCGTACATATTCCTATAGAAGAAAAAATATATGTGCACGTAATTGTTTTGTTGGTTCTCTCCGTACATTACCTCAGCAGAAGGCAAATTATTATTACTCTAAATTACTGATTATCCCCGCTACCTTGGTGTTGAATTCTCTTTAAATGGATTTCCATATTCGCATCAACATTTGCCATGATTTTTATCATTTTCTCTCTAGGATAAGCAAAATCTGAATCAGCCCATTTACTTATCATTGCAAAGCAGCCCTGGAGGTGATATTCGGCATAGTATTCCAACTCCTCACTGATGTCGGTGATATTCAATGCAATACGCCAGCTCTTTAAGCAGGCATTCTTAAAAAGCAGCGCAAGGTTGTGGAGGAAGTTATGGGTGCTTTTATTACGAAATAGCATCTTGCAAAGCTGCTTGTTTTCATTAATATAATCAAATAAAATTTTATAGTAGTCATTTAAAGACAGGAAAAAGTTAGAGCTAATAAGATCATTTAATTCCTCAAGCACAGTATCCTCTATCTCTTGGTAGAGGCTGTAGATATCCTCATAGTGGGCATAAAATGTAGACCTGTGGATATCTGCTTTGTCCGTGAGCTCTTTCACGGTTATACTGCGCAATTCTTTCTCGCTTAATAATTCCGCAAGTTCTTCACGCAACGCTTTTTTTGTTTTTCTGACACGCCTATCGTTCTGCATCTTGCTCATTATATTCATCTCCTTAATCCAACACATTCGCTTATAAATGTCTGATAACCGCCATTTCCTCCCTATATTGAACATTGTAACCTTTATTCGTCTTATATTATAATATTTATAGAAAGAAAAATAACACGTGTCTGGTAATCAACTTCATGTCTTGAATCTTTTAAAAGGAGGTATGGATTATGGAAGAACAGAGAGGGAGTAAGGAAAAACACATGAGGCGTAAATGGATGATCCTAACAGCAGCTGTTGTGCTGGTCATCGTGCTTGTAGTGGGGACAGTAACTCTATTTAATAGAATTAGAACGATGAGTAGTGTCCAGCGTGTCGAAGGTGATTTGTATAGTGCTGATTATTATGCCGACTACAAGCTGGACGAGGTTTTGGAAATGGGTGTAAGCAGTGTCGAAGAGTTGGAGACAGCTTTATCCAAAAAATTATTTTTTGGCTATCCAATCGAGACAAACGAAAATTTGTTTGGTTGTAGTGCATTTGCTGCAACTACACCAGAAGGGAAACACATCGTAGGTAGAAATTTTGACTACGCTCAAGCGGGCGCATTACTGCTATATACGCAGCCGGAGAATGGCTACCGTTCATATTCAATGGTGAACTTGGCACATCTCGGAGTTTCGGAAGAGCAAGGTACAATGCCCGAGACCTTAAAAGGGAAATTGTCTATCCTGGCAGCACCCTATGGCAGTGTAGATGGTCTGAATGAAAAAGGGTTGAGCGTCTCTGTTTTAGAATTGGAAACAGAGCCTACTTCTCAAGACAGCGGAAAAACAGATATTACGACAACTTTAGCTGTACGAATGCTGCTTGATAAAGCTTCAACAACTAATGAAGCTATTGCTCTGTTAGAGAAATATGATATGCATTCTTCAGCAGGAATGCCTTATCATCTGTTAATATCAGATGCGTCAGGACAAACCGTTATTGTTGATTGGGCTGACCAGAAAATGAATGTAGTAGATACCCATTTTGCTACTAATTTCCAGCTCTCACCAGGAGATGATTATGGAGTGGGCATCGGCCATGATCGATATGATAAAATGAAAGAAATCCTTGATGCTACAGATTCTACGCTGACACCAGAAGAAGCAATGAATCTTCTGGAAGAAGTTAGCATAGAGTGGAACGGCGAATGGGATACGGAGTGGTCAGTGGTATACCATATTGATGACTTTGCGGTAGATATTAGTAATGATATGAACTACGATAAGGTTCACCACTTTTCCAAGGATTAGTTTTGGCCAATAGTCACTATGTACACGTCGTGCATAGCTGAAGATGCTACATGGTTTAGAATAAATGAAACCATCTTAATACAGACCTTTGATTTCGTAAAATAATCATTTTGCGATTTCAAGGTCTTTTTGTTTTTTATTCTATGGTGTGGCTACCCTAATCTTTTAGTCAATATGGATGTTACCTTTTGGTGAATAACAAAAGATCTATCATTCTGTACAATACCAGTTCACTTCGACCTACAATAGAATTCTTGATAGAAATGTATCAATAGCCTTACTAATTTTTATCCTATTCAAACGTAATTATCCCTGAATCAATGACCGATTTTATAGGGATTATAATTGTTATTTGCATTTTTAGCTGGAAAACCATTCAATTTAAAAACCAAGAAACAGATAATGCCGCAAAATCTGTGAGTTAGCTGAACGGAGCCTTATCGTTTGCGATTTTACGTCAGAAATAGCACTAAGACATATTTAAAAAAGTTCCTCCAAGCAGGTCCAATAAGGATCGTTTCTTCATTTACTTCTAAAAGCGTTTGACATTGGATAGACGTATCGTGATTATGAACACGAGCGGGAATTCTCAAGTAAGCTCGTTTTATTCGGGAGTATGTTATAATCTATTAAAACTCCTAGCGTACTAGGAGAAGAAACTAGCAAAAGATTATAAGTGAAACTTGGAGGAATCGGCATGAAAGAAGCCATTTTAGTATTGGTAGATATTATAAACAATCTTCATGATATCATTGCTGCGACATTCGGTATGGATATGACAGATAAACAATTACATTTCTGGATTTTTGGAATTCTAGGTATGATTACTTTCTTGTTTGTTTATATCGTTTTTAAAATTATCTCTAAAATGAAGTGGAGCATTGCTATTTTTGCATTTCTCTATTCTTTTACGGTAATGGTGGTCTTAGCTTTTGCTGTTGAAATTCAGCAAGCATATACGCAGAGAGGAAATATGGAATTTGCAGATGCTGTGATGGGCTTATGGGGATTCATTGTCTTTTTTGCAGTGTATGCCGTGATAGGGATTATCGGTTATTTTATTTACCAGGCTTTTAAAAAATAAAGGAAGCACCTTGTTAGAATTTGCAGATAACAAGGTGCTTTTTCACGATTATTTTTAGCAGCATAGTCTGGGAGCCAATACTTTGGTAAAATCAACTAATCTTAAAAAATGTTATAATCTAGCTTAACAGACTATTTCAAAGAAGAGGTGATGAGCTAAATGACAATCGTAAAGGGGAAATCGATCAATGAATGGATAAGTGCGTTCCCGGATTTTGGACCCATATTAAACTATACTCCATTTTATTGGGGCAACCCATATGCAGGGGAGAAGGGAACAGCTTCACAGGAGCAGCCGCTTCAATTAGAGGATATCCAAGATGCAGAAGAACGATTAAAACGCTTTGCCCCTTTTATCGCCGCAGCTTATAAAGAAACGGAGAAATCAGAAGGAATGATTGAATCTCCATTGAAGAAGGCAGATCAGATAAAGGCAAGAATAGAAGAAATCACCGGACAAACCATACCAGGTGCTTTCTATGTGAAATTAGATAGTCATTTACCGATTTCTGGTTCTATTAAAGGAAGAGGCGGTATTTACGAGGTACTGAAATACGCGGAAAAGCTATTGCTAGAGCATCATCTATTATCGGAAAAGGATGACTACAGCAAGATTGCTGAAGAGAAGTATCGAGATTTTTTCTCGCAATATACGATTCTTGTCGGCTCAACAGGGAATTTGGGTTTGAGTATTGGTGTAATCAGTGCCAAGCTTGGATTCCGTGTGGTTGTTCATATGTCAGCTGATGCGAAACAATGGAAAAAAGATCTATTAAGAGAGCGGGGAGTACAGGTTGTAGAGCATCCATCCGATTATAGCAAGGCTGTCAAAGAGGGTAGAAAAGAAGCAGAAAATGATCCGAAAAGTTATTTTATCGATGACGAAAATTCAAAAGACTTATTTTTAGGCTATGCGGTGGCAGCCATTCGTTTAAAAAAACAATTGAAAGAACAAAAAATCCAAGTAAGTCCTGATAATCCGTTGCATGTGTATTTACCATGCGGTGTCGGCGGAGGACCGGGCGGCGTTGCATTTGGTCTGAAAGCTGTCTTTGGGGATGCTGTAAAATGTTATTTTGCGGAACCGACACATTCCCCTTGTATGCTTATTGGAATGATGACAAGAATGCATAATGAGATTTCTGTGAATGACTTTGGTTTAGATAATCAAACAGCAGCAGACGGATTAGCTGTGGGGAGAGCCTCCGGTTTTGTCGGAAAAGTCATGGAGCCGCTTCTTGAAGGAATTTTTACTGTAAGCGATGAGCAAATGTTCCGGTTAATTGCGGAGATGGCAGATGCAGAAGGAATTCATCTGGAGCCTTCTGCTGTTACGGGGCTAATGGGTCCTTCTTATGTAGTCCAGAATAACCCGAATATAACAGAAGGACATACACATATTATCTGGGCTACTGGCGGAAGTATGGTTCCAGATGAAATAAAAGAAGCGGAATATCAAAAAGGATTAGCCTTTAAAAGGAAATCTGACGTAAAATAATTACTTTCATACACAAAGAAAACGCAAATCAAAAGCACTAAACTCTAATGATTTGCGTTTTCTTAAGATTAGCATGATTCTTCAATGATTATTATTCGACAGGTGACAGCTCACTTTCTATTACCCATTTATGATTTTTTACTTCCTCTCCGCCAGTGGTCGGGACAAAATCAACCATGTAGACGGTCGTCTCTTCTGCAGAATCAATCGTTGCGGTGGCCCCTTTCATCCCTTCCATATGGTCGGCCAGCAATGTAACCTCTGTCCCTGGCTCTAAAGGAGCCTCACCGGCATCCTGTATTTCTTCATGAATTACCCATTTATGATCGGTCACTTCTTCGCCGCCGGTTGTCGGTGTGTAAGTGACTGTGTAAACCGTCGTGTCATAAGCGCCTGTAATGGTTGCTTCAGCCCCATTCATGCCTTCCATATGATCTGTTTCGATAATGGCATGACTGCCGACTTCATAGGTTGGATTTTCAGCTTCTTGCAAATCCGCTGGTACTTCTCCAGAGCTGGACATATCATGCCCTTCATGTGCCCCGGAATCTGTCTCTTCCTGTGTTTCTGTTTCTGCATTTTCTCCGCTGTTTTCATTGTCCGTACTGTCTCCGCATGCCGCTAAAAATAAAAGTACGGCAGCAAAAAGCGTTATCCAAAACTTATTTCTTTTCATTGTATCCCTCCGTTGCTTTTTCACTTATCATTTACCCGCTATTTAATAACTATAAGTTACTCCTTTCCATCTATCATTATCATACCCTAGATAGGTATTGGAAAAACATAAAAATTATCTTTTTTATTCTGTGTATAAGAGGTAGTATTACCATATTTTAAGGATGCCCTTATTCCATGGGTGCGGGAAGAGCCTTTAAATAATTTCTTTTCATTTCGTTTGTTAGCCTCTTTACTATTAATGTATTGCGTCGTATAATGGTCTAAATGTATTAGATTTCAATGACATTCTTAACAATAAGAGGTGCATTTTTGTGAGTGCAGTAGGTTCTAAATAGGATAAATTTAAATGAAATAAATACGTTACAATAAAGGGTTTTTACAACTCTTATTTTGTTACGAGTTTATTTCGAAACCTATGAAGATACCTATTGAACTTTATAAGCATGTAAATAGGAGAGGTCTAATCTTAACGATCGATAAACCTGTTTAAACAGATGCACATCACATGACTTATAAATGTAAAGAAGCTGCGGTATCCCTGCGGCTTTTTTTATTGGAAAAAATTCTGTTTTGCAGAACATACCATTGGAATCTAATGAATGGGTATCTTCATTCATCCTATTATTTCTTAATGGAAGTGATTCAAGAGATGGTCGCACTAACCACTTGATCTTAGAAAATGAACTTTGTGAGGAGAATAGATAATGAATGATACGACTTATGAAAAATTACAATATAACGAGTTAAAACAAATTGTTAAATCCTACTGCGTCAGCGGTCTTGGTAAACAATTAATTGATAAATTAAAACCGAATGATAATGTTAAAATCGTGGAAATACGACTAAATGAAACAACGGAGGCGGTGGCAGTTCTGAATACAAATAGCCGTGTGCCATTCCTTGGAGTTTCGAATATTGAAAATATCATGCAACGTTTGGAAAAAGGGATGATTCTTTCCCTAGAGGACTTGGTTAATATATCTGATTTTCTTCGGGGCTGTCGAAAAATCAAAAAATATATGCTTGATAAAGCATTTATTGCCCCTATGTTGGCATCCTATGCAAATTCAATGACAGAATTTCAGAGCATTGAAGAGGAAATAAATTTTTCCGTAAAAGGGAATCAAATCGATTCATCAGCAAGTAAAGAATTAAAACGTATTCGAACGAATATACAGGCTGCTGAAGTTAAAGTGAGTGAGCGTTTAAATCGATTTTTGAGAAGCAGTGTTCATAAAAAATATCTTCAAGATACTTTTATAAGTAAAAAAGAGGAACGCTATACGATACCAATTAAAGCTGCTTATAAACATCATGTGGAAGGAACCATCATCGATACTTCAGCTAAAGGATCTACTGTGTTTATCGAACCAGCTGTTATCAGCAAATTAAATAATGCGTTAGCTGCATTAAAAGCAGAAGAACAAATGGAAGAATATCAAATCTTAGCCACTTTATCTGGGATGATATTAGAAAATATCGGTCAAATGAAAATAAATATGGAATTAATAGGCCAATATGACATGGTCTTTGCCAAAGCAAAATATAGTAAACAAATCGATGGGATAGAGCCAAAATTAAATGACCATGGATATATAAAGCTGGTGGATTGTAAACATCCGCTTTTATCCGGTGAGGCAGTCCCTTTGAATTTAGAGATTGGGGATGATTTTCGAAGTCTTATCATTACAGGGCCGAATGCGGGAGGAAAAACAATCGTCCTTAAATCCATTGGTCTATTAACGTTAGCAGTGATGTCAGGATTTCATATAGATGCGGCTAAAGGAACAGAAATCGGATTGTTTGAGAATATCTTTGTAGATATTGGTGATAACCAAAGTATTGATAATGCTTTAAGCACCTTTTCTTCTCATATGCAAAATATTTCCGACATTATGCGTCAAGCCAACAACCGTTCTTTATTGCTCTTTGATGAGATTGGTAGCGGAACAGAACCCAATGAAGGCGCAGCACTTGCCATCTCAATCCTAGAGGAGTTTTATCATATGGGATGTATTACAGTGGCCACCACACATTATGGGGAAATTAAACGTTTCTCAGAAATGCATCCAGATTTTATGAATGCAGCAATGCAGTTTAATAGCGATACGTTAGAGCCGTTATATAAATTAATTTTAGGAAAATCAGGTGACAGTAATGCGCTTTGGATTTCTCAGAAAATGAATATTCGGGAACACGTACTTCAAAAAGCAAAAGATTATATGGAGAACAAAGAATATAATTTAAAAATCATCAGTAAAGATAAGATTCACAAACCTAAGGCTGTTAAAAAAGAACCTGAAGTTTTCTATGGGTATGAAAAAGGCGATCGAGTGAAGCTATTAGAGAAGGATGACGCTGGCATTGTGTACCAGGGAGCTGACAATTATCATAATGTGGTCGTTTTCTATAAAAATGAGTTTATAAAGGTTAATATAAAACGCCTTTCTTTAGAAATAAAAGCAAAGGATTTGTATCCGGAGGGGTATGACTTAGATGCTTTATTTGTTGATTATCATACCCGGAAAATGGATTATGATTTGGAACGCGGTTCTAAAAAAGCGCTTCGCAACATCGAAAAAGAAATCAGAAAAAATAGGGAATGATACAAAAAAGAAAGTGAGTCCTAAAACTAGCAAAAGGCTCTCCTTAAAGTGAATAGGAACACGTAAAATGGATTCAAATAAAATTAATTTAAATAATTTAAAAATTTCTCTTTCTATTCTCTGATAAATCTGATAAGATAATGGAAATATCAAAATAGGAATGCAGGGATAAGGAATAGTACTTGTCGAACTTGTTTACAGAAAGTTGCTGGCTGATGCGAAGCAATAACAAGAAAGCAGGGAACTCACCTTAGAGCAGCCTTAATGAAATAACGATTCAGAGTAGTTAAGGACGGAAACCCGACCGTTACAAGGGAAGGATATAAGACAGGATTGTCTGTATCTGGATAAGCGCATGGTAATATTTCATTGCCATGAAATCGGGGTGGTACCGCGTAAGCATAAGTCTTTCGTCTCCATAGCAAAATAATTTGCTGGAGACGAAGGGCTTTTTTTATTTCATTTAATTGGAGGAGGATTTAATTATGTTTAATCATCAAAAATACGAAAAGCAATATTTTTTGCCGCCGACCCTTTCTTATGATTGGGTGAAGAAGGAAACAGTGGAGAAGGCTCCAACTTGGTGCAGCGTGGATTTACGAGATGGAAATCAGGCATTGCCAATCCCGATGAATTTGGAAGAAAAGCTTGCGATGTTTCAGCTATTAGTAGATATAGGTTTTAAAGAAATCGAAGTTGGTTTTCCGGCAGCTTCTGAGACAGAGTTTAAGCTGCTGCGAACGCTGATTGATAATCATATGATTCCGGATGATGTAACCATTATGGTGATTACACAAGCGAGAGAGCATATTATTCGCAAAACGTTTGAAGCGGTCCAAGGGGTGCCGAAAGCGATTGTGCACTTATATAATTCTACTTCAGAAGTACAGCGCAGACAGGTATTTCAAAAATCAAAAGAAGAAATCAAACAAATTGCCATTGATGGTGCTGTGTTAGTAAAAGAACTTGCTGAACAAACAGAAGGCGATTTTTCTTTCCAATACAGTCCAGAAAGCTTCCCGGGAACAGAGGTGGATTATGCACTGGATATTTGTAATAGTGTGTTAGATATTTGGCAACCGACACCTGACCATAAGGTGATCATCAATATTCCGACAACGGTGGAAAATGCGATGCCTCATATTTATGCAAGTCAAATTGAGTATATCCATAAAAATCTGCTTTATCGGGATAGCGTTACGCTGTCGATTCATCCGCATAATGACCGCGGCTGTGGAGTAAGTGACGCGGAATTTGGAGTCCTTGCCGGTGCAGAGCGGGTAGAGGGAACCTTATTTGGGATTGGCGAGCGTACAGGAAATGTGGATTTGATTACCTTGGCAATGAATATGTATTCCCATGGATATGATCCAAAACTGAATTTCAGTAACTTAAATGCGATTCGAAAACAATATGAGATGCTGACGAGAACCGCAGTTCATGAAAGACAGCCTTATTCCGGTGATCTTGTTTTTACAGCGTTTTCTGGCTCGCATCAGGATGCGATATCCAAAGGGATGAAATATCGCGAAGAAAACAACGTAGAGAAATGGGATGTCCCATATATTCCTATCGACCCGGTTGACGTAGGAAGAAATTATCAAACAGATGTGATACGGATTAATAGTCAATCAGGAAAAGGCGGAGTCGGCTATATGCTTGAAACAAATTATGGAATTAAACTGCCGTATAAAATGAATGAAGCAATGGGATATGCAACGAAAAAAGTATCTGATGAAATGAATAAGGAGTTGTCAGCGGAAGAAATCTATCAGGTCTTTAAGGAGAATTATATTGATTATCATCCATATTTTGAGCTAGCGGATTATCACTTTAACAAAGGGACAGGGAAGGAAGTCACTTTAAGCATTTTAACAGATGGTAAGCAAATTGAGATGTATGGAGAAGGTGCTGGAAGTCTGGATGCCATCAGCAATGCATTAAAAGACTATTTTGATTTCGATTATGCATTGGAAGTTTATGAGCAGCATTCATTAGGCAAGGACTCTTCCGCAGAAGCCTGCGCACAGATTGGTATTTCCCATTATGGGGAGATTTATTGGGGAGCAGGGATTCATGAGGATATTACAGCAGCATCCGTTTATGCTTTAGTGGTGGCAGTAAATAGACTGGAAGATGCTTTAGTAAGTCAAAGAGAAATAGTGAAGTGATGTGGTTTAGAGAAGATAAAGGAAAATGTAGTTAATATTGAAGTACACCGACAAATAAAAGAAGCTCCTTTCAAGTAAATAGATGAAAAAAGGAGCTTCTTATTTATATAGGGGAAAAGAAGAGTAATCTACGAAGCAGCCTTTTGGCTAAGCGACATTTTTACAAGCTTCGGCACACTGGAAACAGGCATTCGCGCATTTTTGGCAATGCTCATGTTCATGTTTTTGGCATTCGTTGCCGCAAGCTTCACAAATTTTAGCGCAAAGAGAGGCTAATTCAGATGCAAATGGTGAGTTTGTACATAACACTTGGGCAAAATGGGAACAAATATCTGCACATTCCCTGTCTAATCGTATACACTGCTCCATCATCTTGACGTCGTCTTCCTTTAGACAGGCGTCAAAACAGTGGTTACATGCTATAATGCATTCTTGTAATGCCCGAATGACTTGTTGGTGCTGTTCATGAGACATGTTAAAAACCTCCTGATTGTATTTTATACATCATAAATTAATTTTTCCTAATCAACCTTTTATATACCAAAGTATTAGCCTAACAAGGTCTCTAAAAAACAATACCCGACAATAGCGAAACGTAAACGATATAAACAGTGTTATAAGGTTCAATTAGAAATAAAAAACGTTTCATATCTTGCTTTTTAATTGGAAACATCTTTTTTTCTGTTCTCTTCGGTGTACAATGAAAGGAGCGGTGATTACCTGCGAGTTAGGGATAACCCTTTTGTTTATTTTCAACAGGTTCGTATGAAAAGAGTAAAACCATATTTAATCCAGAAACAAAATTCAAAGGAAGGTGTTCACAGTGAAAAATAACCAAACAGAGATCATTTATTTTGGGAAATTAGAGCATAATGGTTGGTCCATGTATCTTGCTGCAACGGATAATGGATTATGCTTTGTCGGCTCACAGAATAAAGAACTAGCTGAAGTAGAAAATTGGGTTGCTAAAAAAAGAGCAAGTGCAATGCTAGTTCATGATGAAGAGAAGATTCATCCTTATAAAGAACAGTTCATTTCCTATTTAGATGGGGAAAGAGTGGAATTAGATTTACCAATTGACTTAAGAGGGACTCCTTTTCAACAATTGGTTTGGAGAGAGCTGCAGAAAATCCCTTATGGTAAAACGGTCACTTATATGGATATTGCAAAGCAAATAGAAAAACCAAAAGCTGTCAGAGCGGTTGGTGCTGCCATCGGTGCCAATCCGGTAATGATTAGGGTTCCATGCCATCGTGTTGTTGGAAAGGATGGCAAACTGACGGGATTTCGCGGGGGCATCCCGATGAAGGAAAGCTTATTGGCATTAGAGAGGGAAAAGGTTTTAGAAGATGTTCATGGAGCTCCATGAAAATGACATAGTCCTTCTACGCTGCCCCTATATGTTGGCAGGCATAAAACGTAGAAGTCACCATATCTTCTTATTTAAAGTCTAGCACTTTTCTTACGACTGGAATTACTTATACGTTTTTACTCCAATAAGTTTTATCTTAAAGAAAATCCTGACAAGAAACTAAGAGGTCAATCTTTTTCCACTGTATTTCTTCAGCAATAGAATTTCCTTCTTCAACGGAAGCGAAGCCGCACTGTGGAGATAGTGCAATGTTATCGCCTACCACCGATTTAGCTTCCAGATATCTTTTCTTTATATCGTCATGCGTTTCCAATACAGTGTTTTTAGTAGAAATAAGACCGACTACAAATGTTGCGTCTGTATCTTTCAGCACTTTCCAAGGCTCAAAAGATCCGGAACGTTCATCATCATATTCCACAAAGAAACCGTCATAAGGAAGCTTGCTTATAACCTCTGCAACAGAATCATAAAATCCTGAAAAAAGTGGATTTCCTTTAAAGTTTCCTTTACAAAAGTGCGTTGCTATGGCCATTCTTTCTGGCTTGTGCTCCAGCGCTTTTTTGGATACACGGCTAAACCAGTCCAAAATTTCTTCTTTTTTGTACCCGAGAGCGAAAACTTTTTCGTTGAATGCATCATCAATCATATAGGTCCATGAGGTATCATCAATTTGTAAGTAACGACAGTCATGATCATATAAATCTTGGATTGCCGCTTGAAATGCTGTTCCAATGTCTTCAATAACTTGATCAATATCGTTACCATAATAGGGCGTATCCTTGATCCCCAGCTGCAGGAAATGATCTACCAGAATCATATTCGGTCCGGAGATGGATTTCTTTGCTTCCACTCCATCGTATTTTTTAGCAAGGCGATGTAAATAATTCCAAGCTTCGATTTCTGGATGGCTCTTGTTTCGATTATAAGAAATTTTTCCTTCAATATATCCTAACTCAATTTGGTTCGTTACTCCATTAATTACCTTATCAAAATGCTTTGTAGTAAAGCCGTCGAATTCTTTCAGCCAGTCAAGATGCCACCATCTGCGCGTCTGTAACGACTTTTAGACCATGTTCCACTTGCTTTTCCACTAAATCTGCAATTGCCTGATCTTCTACTTCTCTCAGTGCTTTCAAATCCATTTCTCTATTGAAATAGCTTGCGCGGGCATGTTTGATTTCTTCAGGTCTTAAAAAAGAACCTACAATATCGTATTTTATATTCAACATATTTGTTTCCCCTTTTTTCCATATGATTCTCGTAATGTGTTAATTATAGACTTATTTATAAAAGTCTGTAATATACTAAAAACGTATGGTTGGTTATAGATTTAAAGTATAGCGGGTTAGCTTTTCGGATGAATACTTCTGTCTCGAAGGGTTCCTTTTCCTGAAATGAAAATTTTAATGTTAAAATGATACGGAATTGGTATAATACTTTAAAAAAGGGAGGAAATTGAGGATATGAATGCACTCATTTTTGTATTATTATGTATGATCGGATTACCTCTTACTGTTCTTATTCATGAAACAGGTCACGCACTAGCTATTATCGGTATCACCAAAAAAAGTAAGGCAAAAATTCATCTAGGTGATTTTTCTGATGCCAATAAGGAAAATTTCCAGATAGGAAGAATTCATTACCATATTAATTGGGGGATATCTGGGACTTGTTATTACATAAACAGTTCTGAGAACATAACAAAATTTCAACGTGTGATCGTTGCGTTGGGAGGCCCGGTGGTATCAGCTGCTTGTACGATTATTTTTTTTAATCCTTATATATATTAATTCCTTCCCTGGTTTTGTTAATTATTTCTTAACTGGTATGGTTTGGATGAACCTCTTTCAATTTATAATGACTATTATCCCGGTGACTTATCCTAAATGGATGGGAGCATATAGTGGCATGGAATCAGATGGATATCGTGTATTATCTCTATTAAAAAGGTCTTAATTGGGACTTTTTAAATAATTGTATGCTATGAGCATCCGTGTTGGGCATTGCCGTTTGAATAGGCTCCATGGGCTGCTCATTTATTAAAGATTTCGGAATACATCTATTATATTGAACTATCAGGTGTTTGGTGCTATGATTTTCATATTCTGATAATTTTTAATAGTTATATAGAAGGGAGATTGGGGTTTGAACAAACAGAAAGAAAAAATAAAAGAATACATAGAATCACCTAAAAAACAACAACAGTTGTATAAACGAACCTTGACTGTTGTTATTCTTGCTCAAATTTTTGGAGGTGCCGGTCTCGCTGTAGGGGTTACGGTTGGGGCTTTGTTAGCACAGGATTTATTAGGTGCTGACAGTGTAACAGGGGTGCCTTCCATGTTATTTACATTGGGTGCTGCAGGAGCTGCCTTGTTTGTCGGAAGGGTATCACAACGTTATGGACGCCGTTTTGGACTGACTGCCGGATTCTTAGGTGGAGCCCTTGGAGCTGTAGGGGTTATTATAGCGGCTGTGTCCGAAAATATTATTCTGCTATTCCTTGCACTGCTGATTTATGGTGCAGGCTCTGCAACTAATCTACAGGCGCGCTATGCAGGAACAGATCTGGCAAATTCTGATCAGCGTGCAAAGGCAGTAAGTATGGCTATGGTATCAAGTACTCTAGGGGCTGTAGCTGGTCCTAATTTAGTTAGTATAATGGGGAATATGGCAACGTCTATTGGTATACCTGCGCTTGCTGGCCCTTTTTTATTAGCCGCCGCCTCATATTTTCTTGCTGGGCTTATCTTCTTCCTTTTACTACGTCCAGACCCGTTTCTTGTGGCTAAAGAGATTAGACTTGCAAAGGAATTAAGCCATACCCATTCATCAGGAACTGAGGGAGAGCACCTGGAAATAGACAAAAGAGGAATTTTTGCTGGTGCGTTTGTTATGATTATCAGTCAATTTACCATGGTTGCTATTATGACAATGACTCCAATACATATGGGGCATTACGGTCACGGGCTTAATGATGTTGGTTTTGTCATCGGGCTTCATGTGGGAGCGATGTACCTTCCATCATTAATTACCGGCTATCTTGTGGATAAAATTGGACGCGTGAACATGGCATTTATCTCAAGTATTACGCTGTTGCTTGCTGGAGTAACAGCAGCTTTTGGACCGCCAGAATCCATTGTTGCACATGTGGCAGCTTTAATATTGCTTGGACTTGGCTGGAATTTTGGTTTGATTAGTGGAACAGCGATGCTGGTAGACGCTACTTCAGCTATTACCCGTGCAAAAACACAAGGATCTGTAGATGTCTTGATATCGCTAGCAGGTGCAATTGGCGGTGGATTATCAGGAGTGATTGTTGCCCATGCGGGGTATATGACTTTAACTTTATCTGGGGTAGTACTTGCTATATCTATTATTCCGGTAGTTATCTTGGCAATAGGGTATTTGAAAGAATGGCGACTAAATCATTAGATGCGATCACTAGATAAGAGGTTCATATTTTAGTGTGTGTTCAAAAAGGAGGATAAAAAGGACCAAGAAGTTCGAGGCGGCGTAGCCTTTGAGTACCGGAACGTATGTAAAAAATACGTGAGGAACGGAAAAGCAAGCCAACGAAGAAATTCGAAGTGTCATTTTTACCGGACTTTTTGAACATCCTCTTTTAGTATTCTAGCATAATAATTTACTGATTTTTCAACTGTAGAGAGGTGAGGAGAAATGGAGAAGATTGTTCATTTTAATAACGTAACGTGGCGTAGAAATAATCAAGAAATTCTAAGTGAGATTAACTGGCAGATTAAAGAGGGAGAACATTGGGCCATTTTAGGTCTAAATGGTTCAGGGAAAACGTCTCTTTTAAACATTATTACTGGTTATAACTATCCAACGTCAGGGAAAATGATTGTACTCGATCAGCTTTTTGGACGAACAGACATACCTGAATTACGAAAATCTATTGGTTATGTAAGCAGTGCGCTGGACCGTTTTCAAGAAACGATACAACTGGAGCCCGTTGAAAATATCATTGCAAGCGGAAAATTTGCTTCCTTTGGTATATATGAAGAGGTATCAGAATCCGATTGGCAGTTGGTGGATAAAATTCTTTCCGACCTTCGATTAGAATACTTGCGCGGAAAAAAATACAGCGTCCTCTCTCAAGGGGAAAGAAGAAGGGTTCTAATTGGTCGTGCGCTTATGAGCAGGCCGGAAATTCTCATTCTTGATGAGCCTTGTTCTGGTTTGGATATTTTATCTCGTGAAGAAGTATTAGAGCTGATGGAAGATTTAAGGAAGGATACACATTTGCTTTATGTGACACATCATATTGAGGAGATTACTGAGGCGATTTCCCATGTAGCCTTAGTTCGTGACGGGAAATTAGTTGCTACTGGTAAAAAAGAAGAGGTTTTAACAGATAATTTATTAAGTGAAACATTTAAAATTCCTGTTCAAGTTCATTGGGATGAGGGTAGGCCCTGGTTAACGATTGAAAAAAGAAAATAACTATTGGCTACTTTTTGAACTTACCCTTATAGATATTTCTAATTTAATAGAAAAAGTGTATGATAAGAAAGGAGAAATACGAATGGGGGTAAAAAAGTGAAAAACAGAATTTTTATGGTTATCGTTATAGCCATCGCTTTACTGCTGGGAGCTTGTAATAAAGAGAAAGAAGAAGTTCAAGAACCAGCATCAGAAACGGAAGAGCAGACTGTAGAAATTTCTGAACTAGAGGAAGCAGAAGCAGAGGAAGTATTACAAACCTACGCGGATACATATCAAAAGGTTATTGAAAATGTAGAGGACGATGGAGAATTAGTGGATTTTGATTCTGTAGCGGACCTTAAAGAAGAATTTGTAACTATTATGTCGGAGGAATTAGCGGATGACATTATTGCTACTTTTTTTAAAGAGAATGAAGAAGGTCTAATCTATACAGATACATCAGAAACACCCGTCTGGTTAGATGATAAAGAAGCGTATCAGTTTGAAAAGGTAGAAGATGATTTGTATGAAGTAGAGCAAGAACAAGCTGACCATGAAATCATTGTTACTTACTCTATATCCTGGGATGAGGAGAAATGGATTGTCTCGGATGTGGAGATAGAAGAAATTCCAGCAGAGGAAAGCAATGATTCAAATAATGATTCGGATGCAGAGACTGATCCAAACGGTCAAGAAGACAACGCAGCAGCTGATGATTCAACAGATGAAGAGGAAACAAATGGTGATGCGAATCCAACAACAGATGAGAATGCAATAAATGATAACGATGCGAAGACAGCAGATGAACAAGAGGATAACCGAACAAGTGCTGACTCTGAGAACGAAGCAAGCGAGCAGAAACAAGATGGTTCCAGTTCGGATGGGAATGGTGATACAACTGGTTCTGACGCATCTGGAGAGGATCAAGATTCAGACTTAATGGAAGATGATGGGGAGAATCCGGAAGACGCTACTGCACCAATGAGTGAGTCAAAAGCTGAAAGTATTGTGAAGCAGCATTTAAATATTACGGACGGTGATTTCCATGTAGTAACCGATCATCAGGATGAAAATGGGAACTATGTCATTCAAGTATTTGAAATCATTGAACAAGGCGATTCCTCACATACTTCCACATATGGCTGGTTCATCGTCAATAAAGATACAGGTAATGTAGAGCAAATGCAATAATGTAAAGTTATAAGGGTGAAGCTGATGAGACGTTTTTTAATGACGTTTCATCAGTTTTTTCTTTAGCGGAGTTTCAATAAGTCCGGTAAAAATGACACTGCGAATTTCTTCGTTAGCTTGCTTTTCCGTTGGGACTGCGATTACTCGCCCCATCAAAAGCACTACTCACGTATTAATTGCATACGTTCCGTTACTCAAAGCTACGCCGCCTCGAACTTCTTGGTCCTTTTTATCCTCCTTTTTGAACACACACTTTAAGCGGATTTTCAAAAAGCAGGTTGGCTTTATTTCTTACAGTTCTACAGACGTTTGTTTTACGTGTATAATGTTGGGGAAAAGATTTCGTGTACTTACTTAGGAAGCGTAATATTTTTAATTAGCGAGGAGTGGAAAAGGTGAAAAAAGTCGCTTTAATCATAAATCCGCAAGCTGGAAAGCAAAAATTAGAAAAAGAGCTGGATGAAATTGAATCTCGGCTAAAGGAAGCATTTGAGGAAGTTACCATTTATCAGACAGAGCAAGAAGATGATGGAAAAAGGCTTGTTGAAAAATATGCGGAAAAAGTCGATTTATTAATAGCTGGGGGAGGCGATGGAACGGTTTTTGAAATAATGAATGCGCTGGTTCCTTTGGAAAATAGGCCCGTGTTTGCTATCTTGCCAGGAGGTACTTGCAACGATTTTTCACGTACACTTGGTATGAGCCAAAAACCGTTAGAGGCAGTGGAACAAATTATTTCGCAGAAACGTATTCGCGTAGATGTCGGTAAATATCATAGAAGCTACTTTTTAAATTTCTGGGGGATTGGTATTATTTCAAAAGTTGCTGAAGAAATGGATGAAGCAAATAAGCAGCTTCTTGGAAGAATTTCTTATTATTTGAATACATCCAAGTTGGTCTTTCAAAATGAAGCTTTTTCTTTAAAGCTACGCAGCAAGGAACTAAATTACGATGATCAAGCAGAATTGCTGGTTGTCGGAAACGGATCTTTTCTTGGAGGAATCCAATCCTTTTTTCCAAATGCAGATGTGCAAGATGGAAAATTGGATGTGCTGATTGTCAAAGAAGCAAAGCTGAAGTATTTAAAAAAATGGCTGGAGGCCAAAATACAGGATGATTATCCGGAGAATGAAGAAGATGATGATATTATTTATTTCCGGACAAGCAGATTAGAGGTGTCAGCTTCACCGGAACAGAATATTGATTGTGATGGAGAATTTTTAAATAAAACACCAGCGACTGTTGAAGTGCTCCCCAGTCATCTAGAAATGATTTATGGGGAAATGAATTAAGGTCAAAAGCTGACGGTAAAGGAAGCATATCTTGGATAAGGATGTGTAAGCACCTGACCGTCAGCTTTTTCCTTTTTACTGTTTAAGCTTTTCCATGAATTTATCCGCTTCTTTTGCAGACGATGTATAGCTGTTATTTTTCCAGTGATTCCAAATTTCTGATATAAATAAAGCAATTAGGGATAATACCGAAACAAGCTCTTCATTCGAAAGAGGAATGAGTTGATAACCGAAAAGCATGGCTGCTGTATTTAAAAATACGATAATTAATACAGCCAGCCGCACCCATTTGTTATTTATTTTTGCTAATTTTTCAAGCATAGACCAAGCCTCCTTTTTATAAGTTATGGGAGACTGCTGATTAATATGAGGGAAGGATGGCACAATTGAAAAAATAAATTGTTACATAAATATTAAATATGTTACATTAGTATTAAACATTATAATCTTTGTTGACGCTTACATTTGTAATGGTATTATAAATGTAAGATGGTTATAAATTACTCTACCTTGTCAATGATACCTTTGCACCTTAGATGATTTTAGCTTCTTAATTCATAACTGTCTAAAACAAATATAGGAGGAGTTTTATGCAAAAGTTATTTCAGGACAGGTCGCTGAAGTATCTTGGAACATCCATTGTTTCACTCGTCTTTTTCATGTTTGTTGGTTTAGGAGCAGCTGCCGCACATGGTTATATCGAGCAACCGAAATCAAGAGGGTTATTGTGTAAGGAACAGGTGAATACAAATTGCGGTGCCATTCAATGGGAGCCGCAAAGTCTCGAAGCGCCAAAAGGATTTCCGGGAGCAAGTATTCCAGATGGAAAAATAGCTTCTGCTGGAGGGGCATTTCCAGAATTGGATGTACAGACGGCAGATCGATGGGCAAAGGTGAATTTGAATTCGGGAATAAACACATTTACTTGGCACTTAACAGCAAAGCATGCAACAACAAAATGGCATTATTATATCACCAAGCCTGATTGGAATCCAAATCAACCGCTAACAAGAGATCAATTTGAGCTCGTTCCGTTTTATGAAGTATATGATGGGGGAGCAAGACCAGGGGAGAAAGTAACACATCAAGTGACAATTCCAGAGCGCACAGGTTATCATGTTATTTTAGGAGTCTGGGATGTTGATGATACTGCGAATGCTTTCTATAATGTCATTGATGCTAATTTTGGTGGGGAAGGAACGGAGCCGGGACCGGAAGAGCCTGATCTAGGAATTCCAGCTTATCCAGAATGGGATGCTAATCTTGTTTATCTTGGAGGAGACAAGGTAACGTATAATGGAAAGACTTATCAAGCAAAATGGTGGACAAAAGGTGAAACACCGGGAAGTTCCGGGGTATGGGAGCTTGTAAAATGAAGGGATGAATTCGCAGATAAAACTTTTAGAAAGCCTAACAGGCATTTCTAGAAGTTTTCTTTTTTTTGCATAGGAAGTAGTGCATAGCGCAATGCATCCATAAGGAAATCAGTTTTAAGATTAAATAAAGAGAAGAAGGGAAAAGATGAAAGAGAGTTATTAGGATCATGGTTAATCTGAAAAAGGAGTGGATTAGAATGAAAGCAATTATTATAGAAGAATACGGAGATGCTTCCGTTTTAAAGGAAGCCGATGTGGATGTACCGAAAATCAAAGCTGACCAGGTGTTGTTGGAAGTTTATGCTACTTCGGTGAATCCGATAGATTGGAAAATACGGGAAGGTTATCTTAAAGATGGTATCTCGTTGGACTTTCCAATTATCCTTGGCTGGGATGCAGCGGGGATTGTAAAGGAAGTTGGAAACAAGGTAACAAGTGTAAAACCAGGAGACCGAATATTTACCAGACCTGCAACCACTTCCCAAGGAACGTATGCGGAGTACGTTCCGGTTGATGAAAGTCGATTAGCGAAACTGCCTGATTCCATATCATTTACGGAGGCTGCTGCTGTGCCGCTTGCAGGCCTGACAGCTTGGCAATGTCTATTTGATTTTGGCAAATTGCAAAAGGATCAAAAAGTACTTATCCATGCCGGTTCAGGAGGTGTTGGAAGTTTTACTATTCAATTTGCCAAACATGCTGGAGCGTATGTAGCAACAACAGCCAGTGAGAAAAATAAGGCTTTGGTCCATGATCTTGGTGCTGATCAATTTATTAACTATAATGAGGAAGATTTTGAAAAAGTACTTTCAAATTATGATTTAGTTGTAGACACGTTAGGTGGCGACATTTTAGATAAAAGTATGAATGTACTGCGCTCAGGTGGAAAACTGGTATCTGTCTCAGGCCAGCCGGATCAGGAAAAAGCAAAGCAAAAAGATATTGAAGCAGATTTCTTATGGTTAAGAGAAAATGGGAAACAATTGGCGGAGATTGCTTCTCTTATGGAAAGTGGTAAAGTCAAATCGGTCATAGGAAGTTATTATCCGTTAACGGCAGAAGGCTTAAAAGAAGCACATCAGCTTAGTGAGACAGGCCATTCAAAAGGAAAGATTGTCATTGAAGTTAAAAAATAATCTTGCATAGATTTAAAAAATTTAGTATGATATGAAATAATTTAATGAATAGCGATGAAGAGGACATGAATTACCTTGGAAGGTTTAAAGAGAGGAGAGCAGATGCTGAGAGCTTTCTAACCAAAAAAGGATAATTTACCACCTCTGAGCTGCGTTAGGGTAACAACTAACGCCGTAAAATGCAACGTTACTGCAAAATGAAGCTGTCAAATATTTTTTTGATGGAAATTTGGGTGGAACCGCGGAGATAACACATTCGTCCCTTCTTAGGAAGGGGGGATGTGTTTTTTTAATACAATAAGAGATTTTCTATGATTTCAAAACGATGAAGAGGACATGAATTACTTTGGAAGGTTTAAAGAGAGGGGAGCAGATGCTGAGAGCTCCCTACCAGAAAAAGATAATTTACCACCTCTGAGTGTGTTAGGGTAACAACTAACGCCGTAAAATGCAACGTTACTGCATATGAAGCCGTCAAATTTTTTGATGGGAAATTGGGTGGAACCACGGAGCATATTCGTCCCTCTGTATAGAGGGAAGGGTATGCTTTTTTATATTCAAAAAAATGAGGAGTGTTAAATTATCATGAATGACGTGACAATTAAATTTCCCGATGGAAGAGAAGACAAAGTAGAAAAAGGGATCTCTTTGAAAGAAATTGCATCAAAAATATCCATAAGTTTAGCGAAGAAAGCCGTAGCAGGAAAAGTGAATGGCAAGCTTGTGGACGTAAGTTATCCTATTTTAGAAGCGAGTCATATTGAGCTATTAACACTGGATTCGAAGGAAGGATTAAAAGTTATGCGACATACTGCTGCGCATGTCCTGGCACAGGCTGTTCAGCGCCTCTACGGCAAAGAGAATGTTCAGTTCGGTATCGGCCCGGTGATTGAGCATGGCTTTTATTATGATATAAAGTTTCAGGAATCCATTAATCAATCAGATTTGATGAAGATCGAAAAGGAAATGAAACAAATCATTCAGGAGAATATCCCGATTACTTCGTATGAACTCTCTTTAGAGGAAGCAAAGGAGTATTTTAAGAAGCAGAATCAGCCGTATAAGTTAGAGCTATTAGAAAGCATTCCTACTGATGAATCAATTACAGTTTACGAGCAGGGAGACTTCTCGGATTTATGCAGAGGGCCACATTTACCGTCAACTGGATTTGTAAAGGCATTCCATTTAAGAAAAATTGCTGGAGCATATTGGCGCGGTGATAGTAATAATGAGATGCTTCAGCGTATTTATGGCATTGCATTTGCTAAGCAGAACGATTTACAAGAACATCTTCAATTTTTAGAGGAAGCAGAGAAGAGAGATCACCGAAAACTTGGAAAGCAATTAGATTTATTCATGTTTTCCGAAGAAGCACCAGGCATGCCATTCTATTTACCAAATGGTCAAATTGTCCGCCAAGAGTTGGAGCAGTTTTCCAGGGAAGAGCAAATAAAAGCTGGTTATCAAGAAGTACGTACACCGCTTCTCATGAATCAACGATTATGGGAAGCATCGGGGCATTGGGACCACTATCATGAAAATATGTATTTCTCCGAAGTGGATCATGCGAACTTTGCATTGAAACCAATGAATTGTCCAGGGCATATGTTAATTTATAAGCAACAGCTTCGTTCTTATCGTGATCTCCCAATTCGTCTTGCTGAATTTGGGCAAGTACACCGTCATGAATACAGTGGAGCTTTAAATGGACTGCTTCGTGTTCGAACTTTTTGCCAAGATGATGCACATATTTTTGTGCGAGAGGACCAAATCGAAGCGGAGATGGAAAAAGCAATTGGCCTAATTGATAAAATTTATGGTGTGTTTGGTTTTAGTTATGCTGTGGAACTGTCTACGCGTCCAGAGAAATCTTTAGGAAACGATGCTGCTTGGGAACTTTCTGAACAGGCGTTAGAAAATGTTTTGAATCAAATGGAGATGCCTTATCAGATAAATGAGGGAGATGGTGCCTTTTATGGACCTAAAATTGATTTTCATATCAAAGATGCTTTAGGTCGCAGCCATCAATGTGCAACACTGCAGCTGGATTTCCAGATGCCAGAGAAGTTTGATTTAACTTATGTGAATGCGAATAACGAAAAGATGAGACCAGTCGTTATTCACCGTGCTATTTATGGTTCAATCGACCGCTTTTTAGGGATGCTTATCGAACACTTTGCTGGTTCTTTTCCAACTTGGCTGGCACCTGTTCAAGCTATGATTTTACCTGTTTCTTCTGTTCATCAGCCTTATGCGAACCAATTAAAGGATACCTTTAAGCACGCGGGTGTACGTATAGAAGCGGATTTTCGAGAAGAGAAGCTTGGACTGAAATTAAGAGAAGCGCAGATGAAGAAGATTCCTTTTATTTTTGTTGTTGGTGACGAAGAGGAAGAGAAAAAGACAATAAATGTACGTAAATATGGAGAGAAGCAGAGTGAAAGCTTTGCTGTCATGGAAGTATTAAAAGGACTTCAAAAAGAGATCGATGAAAAGGTAGGAAGAAACGTATAATTTTTTAATACCATTTGGTTTTTGGAAAATCACTCCGTGTATCAATGTGTAATCACTATTGGTACCAGCATACGGAATATAAAAAATTCTTACAGTAATGAAGCCTGATGACAAACATCGTCATCGGCTTTTTACTGCTGTATTGTCAAGTATGGGATGTCTAGATGAGGGAGAAGATAGGGGAGCGAAGGCATTTAGATGATGTGAAAGAAGAAGCTTTTTCCTTAGCCTGACTCGTGGTATAACTTTCCCTAATCTCTCGTCCTACTGATGCGATAGATCAATTGTGTAAATACCCAAATTCATTCTACTGACTAATCCAGTGATAAAAGAACAAATACTCCCATTGGCTGATCTTTTGTTTTATAATAAAGGGGTAATATAGCAGGAGGTTTTAAAATGAATTGGTTCCAACGATTAAATGAATATTTCCCAGAGGAGGAAATGAAAGCAAAAGAGCAATTAGAAGCTTTACTGAGAGATAAGCCGAATCATTATTATAAAGATGAAAGTGATTTACATATAATGATGTACGCAGAATATACGGAATTTGTCTTTGTTGATTTCTTATGGGTCTCTGAGAAGGCGCGTGGAAGAGGAATAGGCAAAAAACTGATTCAGAAGCTAAAAGATAAGAAGAAAACAATCCTATTGGAAGTCGAGCCAGTAAACGAAGATGACGAGGATACAGAGAAACGTCTGCGCTTCTATTTCCGTGAAGGATTTAAGGTTTCGAGAGCTATTTCGTACTACTTCCAAGCGTTAGTGTCTCGTTCGGAAACGAAGCTAGATATTATGTATTGGGACGAGCAGGAGAAGACAGATCAACAGCTATTAGATTACATGACGATCATTTATGAAGATATTCATTCTTATAAGCAGAAAGAAATCTATGGGTATGAGCCGAAACCAACAATTGAAGTGTTAAAACTAGATGCGTAAGAGGAGGGATCTTCCATCCAAATTCAAGGTATAAACCATATTCTTCCGCAGTGCAACTGGCTGTAAGACTCCACGTTAAGATTAGAGTAGACTCGAAACTTCTAAGTGTGAGATCAAACAGCCAGTAGCGGCCCAATTGGCTCAACTACCATTCAGTGGGGTGAAAAGAACCCCACTGAATGAAGTTTCACTTTATTCTCTGTTTCTGATTTAGAGAAGGCTGTCGCGTTTTACCAAAATGTATTTGATGCAAAATTACTTGTAAAAGGACGCTCTACCGCTTATTTCGATTTAAGCGGAATTTGGCTTGCGCTTAACGAAGAGAAAGATATTCCCCGTAACGAGATTCATGCTTCCTATACACATATGGCATTCTCCATTAAGGCAGAGGATTTTAAGGCATGGGAGAAGCATTTGAAACAATTAGATGTTCCTATATTAGAAGGGAGAGAGCGGTCAGAAGAGGACAAGCAATCCATTTATTTTACGGATTTAGATGGGCATAAGTTTGAGTTGCATACAGGGACGCTTCAGGACCGATTAACCTATTATCAAAACAAAAAGAAGCACATGACCTTTTATCCGGAACAACTATGACTTTAAAGACATGGTTCAAAAGCCCGGTGAAAATGACATATCTCTACTACAATGCCTAATCGTAAAGCACGAATAGAGTGCTGCATCGGATAAAGCAATAATAGACCCTCTTATTAGCATATAAAGTGATTCTTTGGGCATAATAACCCCGATAAGTTTTTGGAAAGGGGTTTGTTTAATGAACCAATTAACGCAAACAGAACTGGAAACATTGCGGAAAGTCATTGGAGAGCATGGAATGATCATTAATAAGTTGGAAGCTTATGCGGAGCAAGTGCAAGATCCAGCGCTGAAATCAATACTCCAATTTGACGCTCAGGATGCACGCAACGCGCAACAACAATTGATGTCATTTTTACAATAGGAGGGTGATTGGGAATGTTTCAAGATAAAGATATTGTGAATGATTATTTAAATGGGCTGGGTGCAAGTCTAAAGGGCTATGCAGGTTATATTACAGAATCTAACAATCCTCAGCTTCGTCAGAAATTTATTGAACTGAGAGACCGTGATGAAGCACGCCAGCTAAAAGTTTATCAATACGCGTTACAAAATGGTTATTATAAGCCTGCTAAGGCAGCAAGTCCTCAAGAAATTCAACAAGTGCAAAATGAATTGTCTCAAGGCAGCTAACTAAAACAGTATAGGCATCGAGCGTTTTGATACTTATAAAAAACGAGAAGTCTGCTAAATTCATAGGACTTCTCGTTTTCTTCAACAACTGATTATATCCACCCTTTGCGGTATGCTAGAAGCATGGCGTTTGTTCGATCATTTACATGAAGCTTACGTAAAACAGTTGTGACATGATTTTTAACGGTTTTATCGGAAATCTCTAAATTTCTCGCGATCATTTCGTTATTATTTCCGCGTGAAATCTCAAGTAACACATCCCATTCTCGTTTTGTTAGCAGGCCTTCGGGACGAGATTGTAATGTGTAAGAAAGGTTCAAAAACTCTTCGTACAGATCTTTAGCTAATTCAGGATAGACGTAAATATATCCTTCGTGAACAAAACGGATTCCCGAAATAATTTCATTTAGACTCATGTTTTTAACAAAATAGCCATCGATATCTAATTCGTATAGACGAATAGTGTCTTTCATATGCAAATTTGGCAAGATAATTGCAGTTTTTACATTTTTTAACTCTTCCTGTTCGAGAATTTGTGTGATATCGTTGTATTGGTATATCGGAATCATAACTAGGTCAGGTGTGTTTGAGGGTTCAATTTTGAAATCATCTAAGTCTCTCAAAGATATAATAGAAATATTTAAATTCGTTTTTTCAGACAATGTAAATTCATCAATAAAATTTAAAGTTCTGTTCGAAGTTGGAGTCATACTCAAAATTATCATCTCCTGTCATTTGAGTGAGTATTGTCGTGATGTAAACTTAAAATCTCATAGTTGTTGGCACTTGAAGTTAGTCAGCTATATCCTAGTATAAAGAATTGATTTGAAAAGTTATACTATTTTGTTCTTAAAGTACGTGTTCAAAAAGTGAGTAGCGGAAAAGCAAGCTAACGAAGAAATTCGTAGCGCTATTTTTACTGGGCTTTTTGAACAACCTTTTAAAAAATGAATAATTATGCAGTCTTATTCTTTGGTCTAGCAAGTCTAAAATCTTTCAGCAAAACTATTCGAGTCTTCCGTCTTGTAAGAAAAGGACTATGAAATTTTTAGGTTCCTATTAATGGAATCATATTTTCAAATATAGCATAGGATTACGTGAATTTAAATTCTGGAAAAGAATTTAAATGAAAAATGATAGTAAACTCCCGGTTCCCTATAGTAAAAGTCCCTACGTATGCATGAAAATCCAAGTAATATACTATTTATAAACTAGGTAGCCGCCTAAGCGAATGGATTTTTCTGTAAAAGTTGTCTCTGGAAAAATAAAGGTCCAAGGCATGCTGGAATCTGGTGGCACTATAACCCTTTTTAGCGTAAAGGTATTTGTCGCTTTGACATCATCATCTTCTACGTACTGCAATGTTATATTTTTAAATGAAAACTCTTTCTCGCTATAGTTATTAATCAAAACAGTAACCAATAAATCTGAACGATGATTTATTGCTTGCCATAAAGGGGTAAATGAAAGCTGTTTGTCCGTTTCACCTAATCGTACTAAACTTTGAAATTTTTGTTCTATTTTGCGACGGTCAATATCTGGGAGTGCTTTATCCCATGTTGGTTCATAAACAAGGTTCATAACAAATTCCTCCTTAAAGATACCTTGGTTATATAAGATTCGAACAAAGGTCTAAATTTTTAGCGTTTCTTTTGAAAAAAAATGTGAATCCTTTTACACTTATGTTACGATAGATAGGTTAAATAACTCGTCTTCTGCGATTTTAAAGGAGGTTATAACATGGAAGAAGAAAACGTAGAACAACAGCCGGTGAAAGCAGAAAATATAGCTGAAGTCGGTGAAACAATTAGTATTGTTCGGGGAGAGCAGAAAGGTAAGAAAGCAGAAGTACTTATTGTACGCGAAAATTCTGTTATTGTTCGTATTGGAAATCATCCTACAACTGGAGAACCGATTAAAACAGTGGTAAACCATAAAAATTATAAAAGAAAGTAAATAGGATGTATATTTATAACACCCCTGGTATATTGTATGCCAGGGGTGTTTAAATTACATAAAAGGAAGTGCATCTTCCAGAAGCTGACCATATGCGACAGGTTGTAGCAGTATGTTTGATTGTCATATTGAATTCTGAAGACCAAAATGAGGCTGGGACATAACTAGCCAAAAATAAAAAAGATGGATTTCACATTGAGTTTTGAAGTGAAATCCATCTTTTTTGAAATCATTTATAAGTAGATACATAAAAAAGCGGCTAGAGGCAGTGTATCT
>NZ_BORO01000007.1 GCF_018333215.1 Oceanobacillus sp. J11TS1
AGATACACTGCCTCTAGCCGCTTTTTTATGTATCTACTTATAAATGATTTCAAAAAAGATGGATTTCACTTCAAAACTCAATGTGAAATCCATCTTTTTTATTTTTGGCTAGTTATGTCCCAGCCTCTTTTTTTATATAATTTTGGAACAAACTCTATGGTTAATATTAAAGAATCCTCTATCTAGTTATATAGTCGGAATTTGTTGGATGGAAATTACTTTTTTCTTATCTTTGCTAAAAGTGTAATTTTATTCGTTGTATCTACTAAATATTTTGGTGAAAGCCTTAAATATAAGTCGAAAAATCGGACTTTATAGAGCTTTGTATAGAAGATAGTTATGCTATATAAGGTGCTGTTACGAAATACCGATGTTGTCAGTTGAATAAAAATTATTAAGTAGTAAATCAATTTTATTCATCTTTTATAGCTTCGTCTCTTTATTTATGTAAGCGTGATCTCTTTATGTAACAAACAAAACGACGATATAGTTGAAAAAAGTCTATTTTAGAGATAATTTAATACTATATATATTATGAATAGTTTAGGGTGGAAAAAATTTTAAGAAAGGAGCAAGTAAAATTGGAGCAATTCCTCGGTGATGATTTTTTTGTCATTGTATCACGTTTATTTATAGCGTTGATATTATCTGGCCTAATTGGTTTTGAACGAGAAATCAACAATCATTCTGCCGGGTTCCGTACGCATATACTAGTTGGAGTAGGCTCTTGCTTAATGATGATTTTATCTATGTTTGGCTTTACTGCTTTTATGGATGCGTATGATAATATCCGATTTGATCCTGCTCGTATTCCTTCCTATGTAATCAGTGGTATTGGTTTTCTCGGTGCAGGCACCATTATTGTTTACGGAGGAACCATTAAAGGATTAACAACCGCTGCTTCTATATGGACTGTAGCTGGCATTGGATTGGTTGTCGGGGCCGGTATGTATAGTATTGCTATGGTGACAACGTTCATTATTCTTATTAGTTTGATTTTCTTAAATCAAATTGAGAATTTCTTTCCGCGTTTTAAATTTAGTAATTTTATTGAAATTACTGCAACAGAGGAATTTGAGGTACATGAAGCTGTAAAAGCCGTTGAAAAGAATCAATTTAATATCAAACAAATTGAAATAAAGCTGTTAGAAGGTAACCAGCGCACAATTCTTATATGGACAAATAAGAAAAAGAAGAATGATTTAGTCTATCTATGTATTGAAATATCTAAACTTCCAGGAGTTATAAACCTGTCCAAACGAACGTAAATTTAAATATTTTCATAGAGTTTCTATAATTATGTTTTGATTTCTTGTTGGTTTGTCAAAAATAGAAATACCATCCATTTGCAACTTGAAGATTTTATATTATAATAAAGTCATAGTCAAAGTTAGTCAAAGTCAAAAGAACTTATCGAATAATTATTTGATTTGAGGTGCAAAGGATGAGCAACATTTCAGATATCATTGAACAATATTTGAAAAAAGTATTACAGGCAGAGGAACAACAAGCTATAGAAATTAAAAGAAGTGAAATTGCAGATCAGTTTCAATGTGTACCTTCTCAAATAAATTATGTTATTAATACGCGTTTTACAGTGGAAAAAGGGTATATAGTAGAAAGCAAACGTGGGGGCGGCGGCTATATTCGCATTATGCGCATTCGCCATCAGAATCAATCGGAGCTAATCGATGAAATCAATTATTTGATTGGTGATTCGATTTCCCAACGTGCTGCAGTGGATATTTTAGATCGACTTTTAGAGGAGGAGCTGATTACCCCGCGTGAAGCGAAGTTAATGTTAGCAAGTATTGATAGAACAACATTAGCTTTTCAATTACCACTTCGAGATGAGTTGCGGGCACGTATACTCAAATCTGCATTAACAACACTTAAGTATTTGAACGATTAATTACCTATTACCTAAAGGGGAGGAATCGTATGGAGTGCCAGGAATGCCATAAAAGAAAGGCTACCTTACATTTTAAACATATAATAAATGGTCAAGAAGCAAAAATTAGTCTTTGTGAAATGTGTGCGAAGAAAAAAGGATATATAACTTATCCAGAAGAAGGTTTTTCATTAAATGACCTCTTATCCGGTCTATTTCAAACGGAAGGATTGAACTTAGGATCAACAGGAACAGCGAAGGCCAATCAGCCGAAGCATCCTCAAGAGGTAAGGTGTTCTTCTTGCGGCAGGACATTTACGGAATTTAAAAAAGCTGGTAAGTTTGGATGCGCAGACTGTTATGCTTCCTTTGGTTCTAAGGTAGAACCTATTTTACGACGCGTTCATGCAGGGAATACAAAGCATACAGGCAAAATACCAAAACGTGCTGGAAAGTATATCCAACAAAAGCAGCTAATTTCTTCGCATAAAGAGAAATTAAAGAAACTTATTGAAGAAGAAGAATTTGAAAAAGCAGCTGTACTGCGTGATAAAATTAGAGAACTGGAAAAAGCGAATAATCATAATAAAGAAGCGGGTGGTAACACGTGACATTAGAATCATTTATTAACGAAGCGATTAGCCCGTGGATGTTGGAGGATGGCCCTGATAAAGATATTGTGATGAGCAGTCGCGTTCGTCTGGCCCGCAATTTTGCGAATAAGCTGTATCCTACATCTGGGAATAAAGAAGCTTTGCAAGAGGTGCTACAATTTGTAAAGCATTCTTATATCGATCAAGATAATTCGGGCCAACAACCTCTTGCTTTTTTACCAATGAAAAATCTAAATATGATTGAAAAGCTTGTATTAGTGGAAAAGCATTTAATAAGCCCGCATTTAATCAAACATAGTGATTATGCAGCGGTGTTACTATCGGAAAATGAGCAGACTTCAATTATGGTAAATGAAGAGGATCATTTGCGCATTCAAGTGTATTATCCAGGGCTTCAACTAGACAAAGCGTTAGAAGAAGCATACTACTTAGATGATTGGCTAGAGGAGAAGGCCGACTATGCATTCAATGAAACAAAGGGCTATCTAACGAGTTGTCCTACCAATATTGGAACTGGAATGCGCGCCTCCATTATGATGCATTTACCTGCCCTCGTACTGACAAAGCAAATTAATCGATTAATTCCTGCAATTAATCAGTTAGGACTTGTTGTAAGAGGAATATATGGGGAAGGCAGTGAAGCGAGGGGCAATATATTTCAAATTTCTAACCAGATTACATTAGGTAAGTCTGAAGAGGATATTGTGGAAGACTTAGAAAGCATTGTTCACCAGTTAGTAGAACATGAGCGTATGGCTCGCAAGTATATTTACGAACAATCAGAGATTGGTTTAGAAGACCGTGTCTTCCGCTCATACGGAACATTAAAAAATAGTAGAATTATTGACTCAAAGGAAGCATCTATTTGTATTTCTAATTTGCGTTTAGGTATTGACTTGGGCATAATAGAAAACATTTCTGAGAATATACTGAATGAGCTGATGGTTTTAACACAGCCAGGATTCCTACAACATTATGCTAATAAAGCATTACGCTCTGATGAACGTGATATTCGAAGAGCTTCCATTATTCGTGAAAGATTAAATTTGAAAAAGTAGGAGGAAAAACATATGATGTTTGGTCGCTTTACAGAGAGAGCACAAAAGGTACTAGCGTTATCTCAGGATGAGGCTGTACGATTAGGCCATAATAATATTGGAACAGAACATATTCTTCTTGGCCTGGTACGTGAGGGGGAAGGTATTGCTGCAAAAGCACTTCAGTCCCTTGGGTTAGAAGTATCTAAAATTCAAGAAGAGGTTGAAAAACTGATTGGCGTGGGTAAACAGCCTTCTCAATCGATTCATTACACACCTAGAGCGAAGAAAGTGGTTGAATTATCTCAAGATGAAGCAAGAAAACTAGGTCACTCCTACGTGGGAACAGAACATATTCTTCTTGGTTTGATTCGTGAAGGAGAAGGGGTGGCTGCCCGTGTTTTAAATAACCTCGGTGTGAGCTTAAATAAAGCTAGACAACAAGTACTTCAATTATTAGGGAGTAATGAGTCTCAAACTGGCCGGCAAGGACGCTCAGGACAGCAAACAAACGCAAGTACACCTACTTTAGATTCTTTAGCCCGTGATTTGACAGTAAGTGCAAAAGAAGGAAAAATAGATCCCGTCATTGGACGGTCTAAAGAAATTGAACGGGTGATTCAAGTATTAAGTCGCCGTACAAAAAATAATCCTGTACTGATTGGCGAACCTGGTGTCGGGAAAACAGCTGTTGCTGAAGGATTAGCACAGCAAATTATCGACAATGAAGTACCGGAAACATTACGAGATAAACGTGTCATGACATTAGATATGGGTACAGTTGTTGCTGGTACCAAATATCGTGGTGAGTTTGAGGACCGTTTGAAAAAAGTAATGGAAGAGATTCGTCAATCTGGAAATGTTATTTTATTCATTGACGAACTTCATACCCTTATTGGCGCTGGCGGTGCGGAAGGTGCCATTGATGCATCCAATATCCTGAAGCCTTCTCTTGCACGTGGGGAATTACAATGTATTGGTGCAACAACTTTAGATGAATACCGTAAATATATAGAAAAGGATGCTGCTTTAGAGCGCCGTTTTCAGCCAATCCAAGTTGATGAGCCAACACTGGATGAGACGATTCAAATCTTAAAAGGTTTAAGAGATCGTTATGAAGCACATCATCGAGTAACGATTACAGATGAAGCTATTGAAGCGGCAGCAACTTTATCTGATCGATACATTACTGATCGTTTCCTGCCAGATAAGGCGATTGATTTAATTGATGAGGCTGGCTCGAAAGTACGCCTAAATTCATATACTGTTCCACCAAATTTAAAGGAATTGGAACAAAAATTAGAAGAAGTAAGAAAAGAAAAAGATGCTGCTGTTCAAAGTCAAGAATTTGAAAAAGCTGCATCCTTGAGAGATTCTGAGCAGCGTTATCGTGAAAAACTGGAAAAAACCAAAGATGAATGGAAAGAAAAACAAGGGCAGACAGATTCCGAAGTAACGATGGAAGATATTGCTGCGGTGGTATCTATTTGGACTGGGGTTCCTGTCTCTAAGCTAACGAAGGACGAAAGTGACCGCCTATTGAACATGGAAGAAATTCTGCATGATCGCGTCATTGGCCAGTCTGAAGCTGTGAATGCAGTGGCAAAAGCCATCCGTCGTGCGCGTGCAGGATTAAAAGATCCAAAACGTCCAATTGGCTCCTTTATTTTCCTTGGACCGACTGGAATTGGTAAAACGGAGCTGGCTCGTGCGCTTGCAGAGGTAATGTTTGCCGATGAAGATGCAATGATTCGTATTGATATGTCTGAGTATATGGAAAGACATGCGACGTCTCGTTTAGTTGGATCTCCTCCAGGCTATGTAGGTTATGAAGAAGGTGGTCAATTAACAGAGAAAGTACGTCGTAAACCATATTCTGTTGTACTGCTGGATGAGGTAGAAAAAGCACATCCAGAAGTCTTCAATATCCTTTTACAAGTACTTGAAGATGGTCGACTAACAGATTCAAAAGGAAGAGTGGTTGATTTTCGTAATACGGTTATCATCATGACCTCCAATGTGGGAGCAAGTGAATTGAAACGTAATAAATTTGTCGGTTTTACCTTAGATGATGAACAAAAACAGCATCAAGATATGAAATCAAAAGTGATGGATGAATTGAAAAAAGCATTCCGACCAGAATTCTTAAACCGTATTGATGAGACAATTGTGTTCCACTCACTCGAGAAGAAACACATGAAAGATATTGCCACTTTAATGATTAAACAGTTGCAAAAACGTTTAGAGCAGCAAGATTTATCACTTTCTTTAACTGATAAAGCAATTGATAAAATTGCAAATGAAGGCTTCGATCCAGAATACGGTGCTCGTCCGTTAAGACGTTCCATTCAAAATAACATCGAAAACTTATTATCGGAAGAGCTTTTAAAAGGAAACATCCAAAAAGAACAAAAAGTGAAAATAGGTTTAAATAGCAAAGGCGAATTTATTGTTCTGACTTAAAAAGTACCGCCTATATAGCGGGATAAAACATTTAAAGCTAGAAGAACGCACTCTTCTAGCTTTTTCCTTTTTTAATATAGGTGTAATGTTTACATTTGAAAAAAGATTTTCTCAAAAATAGTAACTTGTGGCATAAATATGGAAGATTGTTTTTTAATTTGATGCTTTCCTGTAACCTATGAAACCGAGAAATGGTCTATAATAATAAGTAAGGGTGGTTCTAAGGCTGGGAAACAACTAGCTTGCGCATCGCTCGAAGGAGGTAATTCATTTTGGCAAAACGAAAAACAAAATTTGTCTGTCAAGAGTGTGGATATGAATCAGCGAAATGGATGGGGAAATGTCCAGCTTGTCATCAATGGAACACAATGGTAGAAGAAATTGAAGCTGCAGCTGTTAAAGGCAGGGCTGGATATATGTCTGGGGCAACCACCTCGCAAAAACCAGAAAAAATCACCTCCATTGAATCGAAGAAAGAGCCGCGCATCACAACGAGAATGAAAGAATTTAATCGTGTGTTAGGAGGAGGCGTTGTATTGGGGTCATTGGTTTTAATTGGCGGTGATCCGGGTATTGGAAAATCAACCCTCTTATTGCAAATCTCTGCACAATTAGCTGAGAAAGCCCTTCCGGTTCTTTATGTTTCTGGTGAGGAATCGATCAGACAAACGAAACTACGTGCTGACCGGTTAGATATTAAAACAGATGAACTATATGTATTATCAGAAACAAATTTAATGGATATTAGCAGGCAAATAGAAGAAATCAATCCTTCCTTTGTAGTCGTGGATTCCATTCAAACCATTTTTAAAGAAGAAGTAACAAGCGCACCCGGCAGCGTTTCGCAGGTTAGAGAATGTACGATGGAACTAATGAAGATTGCAAAGACAAAAGGCATCCCTATTTTCATTGTTGGACATGTAACGAAAGAAGGATCTATTGCCGGCCCTCGTTTACTAGAACATATGGTGGATGCTGTTTTGTATTTTGAGGGAGAGCGGCATCATACGTATCGTATCTTAAGAGGTGTAAAGAACCGTTTTGGAAGTACGAATGAAATGGGCATTTTTGAGATGAAGGAAGAGGGATTGCGCGAAGTGATGAACCCTTCAGAAATCTTCTTGGAAGAGAGGTCCCAGGGGGCAGCAGGATCTACGGTCGTTGCTTCAATGGAAGGTACGCGAACAGTTTTAGTAGAGATACAAGCGTTAATTTCGCCTACGAGTTTTGGTAATCCACGTAGAACTGCCACAGGAGTAGACCATAATCGTGTTCCGCTCTTGATGGCTGTATTGGAAAAACGCGTGGGGCTTATGCTGCAAAATCAAGATGCTTATATCAAAGTAGCTGGCGGTGTGAAACTAGATGAGCCGGCCATTGATTTAGCACTTGCGGTAAGTATTGCATCGAGCTTTCGAGACCAGCCGACCAAGCCGGATGACATTTTTATAGGGGAAGTTGGTTTAACAGGGGAAATTCGCCGTGTATCTCGAATTGAGCAGCGCGTACAAGAATCTGCAAAGCTAGGGTTTAAACGAGTGATTTGTCCAAAAAATAATTTAGACGGCTGGAATTATCCAGCTGGTATCGAAGTGATTGGTGTTTCCAATGTACAAGAAGCTTTAGAAATTGGGTTGAATCAGTAGTTTATCGCTTGTATTTTTATGTTAAATCCAGTTAAGAAAGCATATATAACATATCATTTGGTAATACTACTAATAATAGTTAGGAGGTGAAAGAAATTGATAAAGAAAGTTGTGCACTTGTTCTTTATTATATTAGGTGGTACCATGGGGTATCTTTATCTTCCAGGAATCGTTCAGTTATTAAATGTTGCTGAATCAAGTTGGTTAAGTTCATCTATATTGGGAATGATTGTTGGAGCCATTATATTTTTTATCTTGTCTTACTTACTAGTAAACTATATTGTAGATTTCTTTCGTTGGGTGGAAGATGCACTGATAAAGTTACCAGCTGTGGATTTATTCTTTGGAAGTATCGGTTTAATTGTCGGTCTAGTTATAGCTTACTTTGTTAATATGCCACTACAAGATATTAGTATTCGTGTGTTCTCACAAATCTTGCCGCTTTTCATCATGATTATCCTTGGTTATTTAGGATTCCAAGTTGGTTTTCGCCGACGGGAGGAATTTATGAATTTACTTAAATCAACCAAAAAGGACAAGCGTCGGAGCAGCGATGAAGAAGATATAGATTCGAATGTTCCATACCCAAGCCCTAAAATTTTAGATACAAGCGTCATTATCGATGGGCGGATCGCGGACATTTGTCAAACAAACTTCTTAGAAGGAACAATTGTCATCCCTCAATTTGTTCTCGGTGAATTACAGCATATTGCCGATTCCTCCGATGCATTGAAACGAAATCGCGGTAGGCGCGGGTTAGATATTCTTAACAGAATTCAGAAAGAGCTTTCTGTAAAAGTAGAGATTTATGAAGGGGATTTTGAAGATATTCATGAGGTAGATAGCAAGCTGATTAAACTGGCAAAAGTCATAGACGGCATTGTCGTTACCAATGATTTTAATTTGAATAAAGTTTGTGACTTCCAAGGAGTGCCTGTTTTAAACATTAATGATCTTGCCAATGCGGTGAAGCCGGTAGTTCTGCCAGGTGAAGAATTACATGTCCAAGTAATTAAAGATGGGAAAGAACATAATCAAGGCGTTGCATATTTAGACGACGGAACAATGATCGTTGTGGAAGAAGGCAGAGATTATATCGGTAAAAATATTGAGGTTGTTATTACAAGTGTGTTACAAACCTCTGCAGGCCGGATGATTTTTGCAAAACCAAAATTACTTGAAAAAGCTTTGTAAAAAGGGTATAACTGATAAAGGATAAAAAAAGTGATAACATGTACATGTTATCACTTTTCGCATAGAACTTGTTTGTAATAATGATGGGAAAGTTCCACCTTTAAACAATCTCTTTTAGCAAAAAGCAGGTAAATTATACAAACTTGAGAAAATCAGTGAGGGAGGCATTTTAAATGAGTAAGGAAGTTCGCGTACGTTATGCGCCAAGTCCAACAGGGCATTTACACATTGGTAACGCTCGTACAGCTTTATTTAATTATTTATATGCAAAACATTTTGATGGGAAATTTATCATTCGTACAGAAGATACAGATGATAAAAGGAATGTAGAAGGTGGCGAAGAGAGCCAATTAAAATATTTAAAATGGCTCGGCTTAGAATGGGATGAAGGCGCAGATATTGGCGGAGAGTACGGTCCATATCGTCAAACAGAGCGTTTAGATATTTATCAAAAATACGTAGATGAGCTTCTTGCACGTGATTTAGCTTATAAATGCTATATGACAGAGGAAGAGCTGGAAACAGAGCGTGAAGAGCAGCGTGCAAATGGACAAGTCCCTAAATACGCAGGTAAACATAGTAACTTGACCGAAGAAGAAATACAAGCCTTTGAAGCAGAAGGCAGGAAGCCAAGTATTCGTATTCGTGTTCCTAAAAATAAAACATATAGTTTCCAAGACATTGTACGTGGCGAAATTACTTTTGAATCCAGTGATTTTGGTGACTGGGTGATTGTAAAGAAAAATGGTATCCCTACTTATAATTTTGCTGTAGCAATAGATGACCATTTTATGGAGATTACAGATGTGCTGCGCGGGGAAGAGCATATTTCAAATACACCAAAGCAAATGATGGTTTATGATGCATTTGGTTGGACTCCGCCTCGTTATGGACATATGACATTAATTTTGAATGAAGAGCGTAAAAAGCTAAGTAAACGTGATGAGCATATCTTACAATTTATTGAGCAATATCGTAACTTAGGCTATTTACCGGAAGCGATGTTTAATTTCATCAGCCTGCTTGGATGGTCTCCGGTCGGTGAGGAAGAAATATTTACGCAGGATGAGTTGATTCAAATGTTCGACCCAGAACGTTTATCTACATCTGCTGCCATCTTTGACCAGCATAAATTGAAATGGATGAACAATGAATATATTAAAAAAGCAGATCTAAGCCATGTCATTGATCTTGCGTTGCCACATTTAATTGAAGCGGGAAAACTTCCTGAAAATATGGATGAGAAAACTCGTGAATGGGCAGAAAATGTGATTAGCCTGTATCGTGAACAATTACGCTATGGAGCAGAAATTGTTGAATTGACAGAGCTGTTTTTCCAACAGGATATTTCTTATGGGGAAGCAGAATGGGAAGTTCTAAATGAAGAACAAGTTCCGGAAGTGTTGCAAGTATTCACAGATAAGTTAATTCACTTAGAATCATTTGACAAGGATTCTATTAAGGCACAATTTAAAGCAACACAAAAAGAAACAGGGCACCGTGGTAAAAAGCTCTTTATGCCGATTCGTATTGCAACAACGGGGCAAATGCATGGCCCAGAGCTTCCTTTTGCAATTGAATTATTAGGAAAAGATGTTGTCGTGAAGCGCTTGGATAAATTATTAAAAGAAATGGGAGCTTAGGAGTTCACATTTGATTGGTTATATAATATATTAGGCTTATAAGATAAACGGTTGCTAAAACTTGATTCATTGAGTATATGCTCAACAAGTCCACTTTTACACCGAATCTGAATGAAGCATTGCAGGAATAAAACGAAATATCCATAAAGCGTTGATGAGGTAAAGTAAAAAAGAAGTTCTTACCCAGAGAGAGTCACAGTTGCTGCGAGTGACTTTAAGATTTCTTTTTGAAGTGCGCCTCAGAGTCTATCATGGAAGTTAGAGTATATGATAGCGGTTCTCTGCCGTTAACAGAGCAAAGTGGAGAGAGGATTCTTTTCTCTAAGCAGAGTGGGACCGCGCAAAAAGCGTCTCTGTGTTTTCGATAACACAGAGACGCTTTTTTATTTACCGTAAATGGAAGATGGGAAAGATAAATAGGGCTGTAATTTATCATTCTATCCAAAAGAATGTTAAAAAATCACCACCATAATTTAGGCAAAAGGGGGATGTATGTAATGATCTTTCGTAAAATGAAAGAAGATATGGATGTTGTCTTTGAACAGGATCCAGCTGCTCGGACCTACTTTGAAGTGATGCTGACTTATTCTGGCGTCCATGCAATATGGGCTCACCGTATAGCGCATTGGCTGTATAATAAGCGACTTAAATTTTTGGCGCGTTTTACCTCGCAATTATCGCGTTTTCTAACCGGTATTGAAATACATCCTGGAGCCAAAATAGGGAGAAGACTGTTTATTGATCATGGGATGGGTGTAGTTATTGGGGAGACCTGCGAAATAGGAAATAATGTCACCATTTTTCAAGGAGTAACCCTTGGGGGGACGGGAAAAGAACAAGGTAAACGACATCCTACCATTGAAGACAATGCGATGATCTCAACAGGTGCAAAAGTACTTGGTGCCATTACGATTGGGGAGAATTCCAAAGTAGGAGGGGGATCAGTTGTATTAAAAGATGTCCCTGCAAATTCTACTGTTGTCGGTGTTCCTGGTCAAGTAGTAGTCCAAGATGGAAAACGTCTTAATAAGGATTTGGATCATCAAAATATTCCGGATCCAATAGCGGAGAAATGCAGTGATTTACAAGAACAAATTAAGGAGCTAAAAGCAGAAATAGAGCTTTTAAAGAAAGGAAGAATAAACCATCATGGCGATTCAAATATACAATACGCTAACGAGACAGAAGGAAGAGTTTAAACCGATAGAGCCTGGAAAAGTATCCATGTATGTATGCGGCCCTACGGTATATAACTATATCCATATTGGAAATGCGCGTCCTGCAATTGTGTTTGATACAGTGCGTCGATATTTTGAATACCGTGGATACGATGTCCGCTATGTTCTGAATTTCACAGATGTAGACGATAAAATTATTAAAGCTGCTAGAGAAGCTGGGGAGGAAGTAAGTACCCTTGCTGATCGCTTTATTGAAGCCTATTTAGAAGATGTGCAAGCGTTAGGTGTTAAAAAAGCAACCAAGAATCCGCGAGTAATGGATTCAATGGAAGATATTATCACTTTTATCAAAGAACTTATGGACAAAGGATATGCCTATGAAGCAGAAGGAGATGTTTATTTCAAACCGCGCTCTTTTGGCGAGTACGGAAAGCTTTCTCACCAGTCTGTGGATGAATTACGTTCTGGTGCACGTATTCAAGTTGGTGAGAAAAAGAATGATCCGCTAGACTTTGCTTTATGGAAAAAAGCGAAAGAAGGCGAAATTGCATGGGATTCTCCTTGGGGCAAGGGACGACCGGGCTGGCACATTGAATGTTCAGCAATGGCTAAGAAATATTTAGGAGATACGATTGATATTCATGCTGGAGGACAGGATTTAACTTTTCCGCATCATGAAAATGAAATTGCCCAATCTGAAGCGCATAATGATCAAACATTTGCAAATTATTGGATGCACAATGGCTATATTAATATTGATAATGAAAAAATGTCGAAATCACTTGGCAATTTTGTGCTTGCCCGCGATTTAATTGAAAAGCATGACCCAAAGGTATTGCGTTTCTTTATGCTTTCTGTCCATTATCGCAACCCAATTAATTTTTCAGAAGAACTATTACAAAGCGCCCGAACCAGTTTAGAACGAATTGAAACAGCTTATCACAACTTAGGTTATCGTCGTAAAGCAAGTATGGACTTAAGAGAAGATAATAAAGTGTGGTTAGACCGTATCGAGGACATGAAAAAACGTTTTGAAGCAGAGATGGATGATGATTTTAACACCGCAAACGCTATTTCCATTCTTTTTGATTTATCGAAAGAAGCCAATGTCTACGTTCAAGAGGAGCAAACATCTACAGAGGTAATTGATGCATTTCGAGAGACGATGGTATCAATGCTTCAAGTGTTAGGAATTGATATAGAAGAAGAACAGGAAGCGTTGTTAGATGAAGCTATTGAAGCGTTAATCGTTGAGCGGGAGGAAGCCCGTAAAAGACGTGACTTTGCCCGTGCAGATGAGATACGAGATCAATTAAAGAAGGAACAGATAATCTTGGAGGATACCCCTCAAGGTGTAAGATGGAAAAGAGGTAAATAATGAAATCAAGTGATGTCAGGCAGATGAAAAGCCTCGCTCTAGCATATATTGGCGACGCTATTTACGAAGTTTATGTGCGAGAGCTATTATTAGAGCGGGGAACCATTAAACCTAACCAATTACATCAAGCAGCCATTCAATATGTATCCGGTAAGTCTCAGGCAAAAGTTGTTCTCCACTGGCTGGGACAGGAAACATTTTTAACAGAAGAAGAGCGTTCGGTAGTGATTCGTGGAAGAAATGCGAAGTCTGGCAGCACTCCAAAAAACATCAGTGTGCAAACATATCGCTACAGTACAGCATTTGAGGCGTTAATTGGTTATCATTATTTATTAAAAAATCAGCAAAGACTGCAAGAGTTAATGACGAACGCAATTGATTTTTTACATGTTGGAGATTAAAAAGAAGGGAGTGCTTAAAGTGACACAGGAAAAGGAATGGATTATGGGTAAAAACCCAGTAATGGAAGCATTAAAATCAGGTCGTTCTGTAAATAAAGTATTGGTGTCAGAACAATTACAGGGAACAGCTTTTCGGAATATACAGCAACTTGCACGAGAATCGGGAGCAGTTGTTCAAAAAGTACCAAGATCGAAATTAGATAAAATACAAGAAGGGAATCATCAAGGGGTTATTGCTTATGTGGCTTCTTATCCCTATGCTTCCATAGATGATCTTTTCAAACGGGCAGAGGAAAGGGAAGAAGCACCGTTCTTTATTTTATTGGATGAATTAGAAGATCCGCATAATTTAGGTTCCATATTACGGACTGCTGATGCAACGGGTGCGCATGGAGTAATTATTCCTAAGCGACGCTCGGTCGGTTTAACAGCCACAGTTGCAAAAACAGCAGCAGGAGCGTTAGAACATATTCCAGTAGCAAGAGTGACCAATATGGCTAATACACTCGATGAGCTGAAGGAAAGAAATGTATGGATCGTTGGAACGGAAGCGAATGCGAATGAAGATTACAGGCAGCTTGACGGGACTTTGCCGATTGGCCTTGTAATCGGAAATGAAGGCAAAGGGATGAGCCGTCTCGTCCGCAAAAAATGCGATTGGACTGTCAGTTTGCCGATGGTTGGACAAGTATCCTCGTTAAATGCTTCTGTCGCATGCAGCTTGCTTCTCTATGAAGTATTTCGAAAGCGCCGGCCGTTTGGGTGTTCTTAAATGGTGGTTTTAATAGTAGATGGCTATAATATCATTGGCTCATGGCCAGAGCTTGTACAGCTAAAAGAAAAAGATATTGGCCAAGCAAGAGATCGCCTTATCGAACTCCTTGCAGAGTACCAAGCATTTACCGGTGAACGTGTTATTATTGTTTTTGATGCCTACTATGTGCGGGGAATGGAGTCGAAAGAGGAACAATTTAAAGTGGAAGTTATTTACACGAAAGAAAAAGAAACCGCCGATGAATGTATTGAGAAACTCGTAAAGAAAGTGAAGAATGTCGAGACACAAGTCTATGTTGCAACATCCGATTATGCAGAACAGCGAACCATTTTTGGACAAGGTGCTCTGCGCAAATCAGCTAGAGAGCTACAGATTGAAATGGACGATATGAATCAGGAAATTCGAATAAACCTTGAAGTTCATAAAAAAGAAAAACCAGTTGCTAAAATTCCAATAAACCAAGATCTATTGAAAAAGTTTGAAGAAATGCGACGGGGAAAATAGAAGAATCTAATGTATAGGACAAAAACAGGAAGCGCTTTTCATAAAGGTCATGGTGAAAAGTAATTCCTGTCAAAGCGTTGCTGCTTCCATTGTCATTTTAGTGCTATATTAGATAAAGTTCGACGAATGCTGTCCTGCCTCAAAGGTGAGAACTCCTTGCATGATGATGACAAAAAAATATTTTTGGAGAATAAATAATCATGGTCCTAGCATGTTGTGTTCCTAGTGGATATGGGCAATTTGCACATTTTGTGCTACGTGCTAGATAGGGATAAAGTCTCTCTTGTTTATAAGAAAACGACAAATTGCGACTGCTTATGTCATAAAAGGGTCGTTGACGATATTTCGGCTCGTCTAGTATAATAGTGCCTATCGTAGAGCGTTTGGAGATACCGTTTAGGAGGGGATTGTCAGTGAGTATTGGGCAAATCAATACACGCAGCAAGAAGCTGGACAAGCTAGAAGATATTAATTTGCTAGAGTTAATCCGCCAAGGTGATAGCTATGCATTAGACCTCCTTATACAACGGTATATAAATTTTGTGCGGTCAAAAGCAAGAACCTATTTTTTGGTTGGTGCTGATAGAGAAGATATTATTCAAGAGGGAATGATTGGCTTATACAAGGCAGTTCGTGATTTTAACATGGAACAACCGTCTTCTTTTAAATCGTTTGCGGAACTGTGTGTAACAAGACAAATCATCACAGCCATAAAAACGGCGACTAGGCAAAAGCATGTGCCCTTGAATTCTTATGTTTCACTTGACAAACCAATTTATGAGGAAGAATCTGATCGCACGCTGCTTGATATAATTAGCAGCTCGGAAAACAGTGATCCAGAGGAAATGCTAATTAATCAAGAAGCGTACGGCGCAATGGAGTTTAAGTTGTCAGAATTATTGAGCGGATTAGAGAGACAAGTACTCCAATTATATCTGGATGGTTGTACCTATCAAGAAATTGCTGTGCAATTAAATCGGCATGTGAAGTCGATTGACAACGCTTTAGTGAGAGTGAAACGAAAACTCGAATCTCTGCTTGAGACAGATAAAGTTACTACGTAAAGGGTAAGGGGCCAATTTGTTGGAAAATCAGCAAATAAACAATTGGATAATAGCGTTTGTTTCTATTAAACACGCTGCTGCTTTTGCTGGAAAAGGAGAGATAACATTGACATTGTGATAGTGAAATGCTATGTTAGTAAGGTCTATATCCCGATGTATTGGGGTGGAGTATATGAGTAAAAAGGTAGTCTTATCGTGTGCAGTATGTTCTAGCAGGAACTATTCAACGAACAAAAACGCAGCCAATCAATCGCAAAGGTTAGAAGTGAAAAAGTTCTGTAAACATTGCAAAACACATACGTTGCATCGCGAGACGAAGTAGATATAGATTGATGGATAGATTCGCGTAAGTTCGGGGGGTACCAGTAGATGTTTAAGTTCTTAAAGAATGTTTCAAGAGAAATGAAAAAAGTAAGTTGGCCAAAGGGAAAGGAATTAAGAAACTACACTTTAGTGGTAATTTCTACAGTAGTCTTTATGGCGGTCTTCTTTTTCGTGATTGATTTAGGTGTATCTCAACTTTTAGATGCATTTTTTGAATAATTCCTTTATAATGTAGATATAATGAACAGAAGAAAACAGTCAACAAAACCCGATCTATGCGGGTTTTTTAAATTGCATAAAAAAGCGACGAGACATTTATAAAGGAGGGGACAGGGCATTTTAATGTCCGACAACAATGGAAAAGAATTGGTTTGTGGTTCATACTTATTCTGGCTATGAGAATAAAGTAAAGATGAATCTTGAAAAAAGAGTAGAGTCCATGGGTATGGAAGATAAAATTTTCCGTGTTATTGTTCCGGAAGACGAGGAAGCAGAAATTAAGAATGGCAAGAAAAAAATCGTGAAGAAAAAATCCTTCCCGGGTTATGTCTTAACAGAGATGATTATGACAGATGATTCATGGTATGTAGTTCGTAATACTCCTGGCGTTACAGGCTTTGTTGGATCTAGCGGACACGGTGCGAAGCCGACACCAATATTGCCGGATGAAGTAGAAACGATTTTAAAAAGAATGGGTGTTAATGAACCTGCCGTTCAAATTGATTTTGAACTCAAAGAAAGTGTTCGTGTTACGGACGGTCCATTCACAGACTTTACCGGTACGATTGAACAAATTGATACCGATAAACAAAAAATAAAAGTGCATGTGAATATGTTTGGAAGAGAAACACCAGTTGAGCTAGACTTTTCTCAAGTGGATAAACTTTCCTAAGTTTTTTTGATTAGAAGCTGGAAAGAAAAATTAAATTGACGCAAATATATTGCGTTTCTCGGAGCGCGTGTCACTGCTGCAAGAGAGGATTACAGTAAGAACATGGATGCTCTGTCAAACGGTGTGTTTTAAGAATCGAGGCTTGCTTTTTTTCTCAATTCATGCTAAGATTCTTTTGTTATTCTAGTTCCTAATAAAAATGGAACCAGATATGAGTGGGAGGGTAAATAAAATTAGAGACCCTATTACCACATCACGGACTTTAAGGAGGTGTGTCTCGTGGCTAAAAAAGTAATCAAATTAGTAAAATTGCAAATTCCTGCGGGAAAAGCGAATCCGGCACCACCAGTTGGGCCAGCGCTTGGTCAAGCAGGTGTTAACATTATGGGATTCTGTAAAGAATTTAACGCTCGAACACAAGATCAAGCAGGTCTAATCATTCCTGTAGAAATCACAGTATTCGAGGATCGCTCATTTACATTTGTTACAAAGACTCCACCGGCAGCAGTGCTATTGAAAAAAGCAGCTGGAATTGAGTCTGGTTCAGGTGAACCAAACAAAACAAAGGTCGCTACTGTAAAACGCGACAAAGTTAAAGAAATCGCAGAAACAAAAATGCCAGATTTAAATGCGGCTGATGTTGATGCGGCAATGCGCATGGTTGAAGGTACTGCGCGCAGCATGGGAATCACAATCGAAGACTAATTCGATTTTTTGAAGACAGGCTCCCTGAAGTTTAGAGGTTGCGGTTTTTTTACCCGCAGCCTTATTCGTGAGAGTGTCGGATGGATAAATGATTCACGTGCTAGACAAGAGTTTCTTGCTCTTGTCCCGTGGGAGGTACAACCGTTATAACCACAAAAGAGGAGGATATTAATAATATGGCTAAATATGGTAAAAAACATCAAGAAGCTTTAAAGCTGATTGATCGTACAAAAGCATATGAAATTAAAGAAGCTGTAGAGCTTGCTAAAAAGACTGCGAAAGCAAACTTTGATGAAACAGTAGAAGCTGCTTTTCGTCTTGGTGTAGACCCTAAAAAAGCAGATCAACAAATCCGCGGAGCAATGGTTTTACCGCATGGTACTGGTAAAACTCAACGCGTTTTAGTATTTGCTAAAGGTGAGAAAGCAAAAGAAGCAGAAGCTGCTGGTGCTGATTATGTTGGAGAAGGAGATTACATTAACAAAATTAACCAAGGTTGGTTCGAGTTTGATGTAATTGTTGCGACTCCAGATATGATGGCTGAAGTAGGTAAATTAGGTCGTGTTTTAGGACCCAAAGGTTTAATGCCGAACCCTAAAACTGGAACAGTAACTTTCGAAGTAGAAAAAGCTGTTCAAGACATTAAAGCTGGTAAAGTTGAATATCGTGTAGATAAATCTTCTAATATCCATGTTCCAATCGGAAAAATTTCTTTCGACGAAGAAAAATTAGTAGAAAACTTTGCTGCACTTACTGAGCAACTTGTAAAAGTTAAACCTCAGTCTGCTAAAGGTGTTTACCTTAAAAATGCTTCCATTGCATCTACAATGGGACCAGGAATCAAAGTTGACGTTTCAAACTTCCGTTAATTAGTAGTTGACTTTTAAGCCAACGTTCGATATACTAATTTTCGGTTTCAATAAAATCGAATGTTATACCGTAGACAGCAGGGGCCGATGTGCTTAATCATCCTGCCGAGGTGTTTATTTATAGAAAGGCAAACCGTTTTGCCAATCTAAAGTAAGCTCTCATGTCTACATGAGAGCTTTTTTAATAGAAAGCACGTTCGAACGGTGTAATAATAGCGACTGTTACTTTAGGAGGTGGAAAGATGTCAGGAATCATTGAACAAAAGAAACAATTAGTAGAGGAAATTGCAGATAAGTTTCGTAAGAGCCAAACTGCAGTAATCGTTGACTATCGTGGTCTTAACGTATCTGAGGTTACTTCATTACGTAAAGAGCTTCGCGAAGCAGGGGTTGAATTCAAAGTATACAAAAATACAATGGTTCGCCGCGCTGTAGAATCTGTAGAACTAAATGAGCTTAGTGAAGTATTAGCTGGGCCTAGCGCAATTGCATTTAGTGAAGATGTTGTAGCTCCTGCGAGAATTTTGAACAACTTCAGTAAAGATCACGAAGCTTTAGAAATTAAAGGCGGAGTTATCGAAGGTAAAGTTGCTTCTCTTGAACAAATTAAAGAGCTTGCAGATCTACCAAACTACGAAGGTATGGTATCTATGCTGCTTAGCGTACTTCAAGCTCCAATTCGCAACTTTGCTTATGTTACAAAAGCTGTTGCTGAGCAAAAAGAAGAACAAGGTGCGTAATACAACCGGATTATTCATAAAAAAACAAACTTATATATTAGGAGGAATTTAATCATGACAAACGAAGAAATGATTAGTGCAATTAAAGAAATGTCTGTACTTGAATTAAATGATTTAGTAAAAGCGATCGAAGAAGAATTTGGCGTAACTGCTGCTGCTCCAGTTGCTGCTGCAGGTGCTGCTGGCGGCGCTGCTGAAGAAGAAAAAACTGAATTTGACGTTGTTCTTAACGATGCTGGTGCATCTAAGATCAAAGTTGTTAAAGCAGTTCGCGAAATCACTGGTCTTGGCTTAAAAGACGCTAAAGACTTAGTAGATAACGCTCCTAAAGCAATTAAAGAAGCTGTATCTAAAGAAGAAGCTGAAGAAGTTAAAGGTAAACTTGAAGAAGCTGGTGCTTCTGTAGAAGTTAAATAATTTAACGAATATATGAAAAAGGAGCTCGTCGTGTTTAGACGGGCTCTTTTATCAGGAATTCACTACAGCATGAGCGCCTGTGATTTTCCTTATCGAACATCGAAAAATGTATACATGGAGAAAGGGAAAAACGGTCGCTGAATATACTAATTAACTCAACTTGTATGCAGCGAGGGAAAGTACCTGTTGCATGAAGTTTCATTTTATAAAGGTCACCATTGTCACTAGAAAAAGTTCAAGTTTATATACGAGAATGATTTTTAGTTGAATAGGTGATCTTTTTTTTAACAAAAAAGTATTTGGGTTGGAAATGGTAGTGGCTCCTGCCATTGCTCATATTACGAAAAGTGTAATCACAACCCACCCAGGTATTTTCTTAATTAAAACAAAGTGGGTGCTAATCCATATGACAGAGCATTACTATTCAAAACAACCTCAAGCGAAATCTTCACCCAAAAGCTGGTCTTTTGACTTGAGAGGGAAGACATTTCAATTTAAGAGTGATATTGGTGTGTTCTCAAAAAGTGAAGTAGACTTTGGTTCAAGAGTGCTCATTGAAGCTTTCCGCGAGCCTGAGGTAAAAGGGCCGATATTAGATGTGGGATGTGGATATGGACCGATTGGACTATCATTAGCCTCCAGTTTTTCAGATAGACAGATTTTTATGATTGACGTGAATAAACGTGCGGTTGAATTAGCTAAAGAAAATGCGGTAATCAATAAAATCTCTAATACAACGATTTTTCAAAGTGATTTATACGAACAATTGAATGAAAAATCTTTTGCATCTATTGTGACAAATCCACCGATACGTGCGGGTAAAAAAGTAGTGCATGCTATATTTGAAGAAGCCTATGATTATTTGGCGGAACAAGGAGAATTATGGGTGGTTATTCAGAAAAAGCAAGGAGCACCTTCCGCAAAAGATAAGATGGAAGAAATTTTTGGCAATGTGGAAGTTGTTCAAAAGAACAAGGGATACTTTATACTTCGAGCAAAAAAATTTGACTAATAAGTGGGGCTATGCTAAGATTGGAAGATGCTAAGATTAGGGTACGTTTGCCCTGGATTTTTTCTAGTTCAAATGTATAAAATCTTTTTAAGTGGGAAAGGCTTATAGAATCGGGAAAAATCACGATTCGACAATTTGCTTTTCTATAGTTTATCAAAATTCCTTCATCTGCACAATCTAAAATCACAATGTCCTTGTAATAGCTTTGGTTTTTAGAAGCTGATTTGATCCTATGTTTCAAAAAGGAGCCTTACAACAAGGTAGTGATGAACAGAGTGAATGATAGGATAACTAATTTATAGTTTTGTTTTTTAAAGAACAGATGATTAACTCAGACGTTCTTTTAAATATGAGTTACATTTTGTAGAAAGTACTACTAAAATGGATGATTTAAGGGGTGAAGCAGTTGACAGGTCAACTAGTTCAGTATGGACGGCACCGCCAACGCAGGAGCTATGCACGTATTAATGAAGTGTTAGAATTACCTAACCTAATCGAAATTCAAACCGCTTCTTATAAATGGTTTTTAGAAGAAGGTTTGAGAGAAATGTTCCAGGACATTTCTCCAATTGAAGACTTTACAGGAAATCTATCACTCGAGTTTGTGGATTACAGTTTGGGTGATCCGAAATATCCTGTAGACGAAGCAAAAGAGAGAGACGTGACATACAATGCTCCCCTTCGCGTGAAGGTTCGTTTAATTAATAATGAAACCGGAGAAGTAAAGGAACAAGAAGTATTTATGGGTGACTTCCCATTAATGACAGAAACGGGAACTTTTATTATCAATGGAGCAGAGCGTGTTATTGTATCACAGCTTGTACGTTCACCAAGTGTTTATTATAACGAAAAAATTGATAAAAATGGTAAACGTGGCATCGCGACAACGGTTATTCCTAACCGCGGGGCATGGCTGGAGTTTGAAACGGATGCAAAAGATGTTGCTTATGTTCGTATTGATCGTACTCGTAAATTACCGATCACCGTTTTATTAAGAGCGTTAGGATTTGGAACAGATCAAGAAATTGTTGATGTGTTAGGCGAGAACGAGTATTTACGAAACACGTTAGAAAAAGATAATACAGAGAATGCTGAAAAAGCTCTTTTAGAAATCTATGAACGCTTGCGTCCTGGTGAACCGCCAACAGTAGATAATGCGAAGAGTCTATTAGTATCTCGTTTCTTTGATCCAAAACGTTATGACTTAGCCCATGTAGGCCGCTACAAAATGAATAAAAAGCTTCATATTAAGAATCGTTTATTCAATCAAGTGTTAGCAGAGCCAGTTGTAGATCCAGAGACTGGAGAAGTTATTGCGAACAAAGGCGATCGTTTAGAAAGAAAATTATTAGATAAGATTTTGCCTTATCTTGAGCGTAAAGAAAACCGTTTCGGAGATACAACAATTACGCCGCATGACGGAGTGTTGGAAGAGGATATAACCATACAATCTGTGAAAATTCTTGATCCGACAGATCCGAATGGAGAGCGTGAACTAACTGTTATTGGGAACGGGGAAGTAACAAAAGAAATTAAAAATATCACACCAGCTGATATTTTAGCTTCTATCAGTTATTTCTTTAACTTGCTGCATCAAGTAGGAGATACAGATGACATCGATCACCTAGGGAACCGTCGTCTGCGTTCTGTTGGTGAATTATTACAAAATCAATTCCGTATCGGGTTATCTCGTATGGAACGTGTGGTTCGTGAGAGAATGTCTATTCAGGATACTTCTAGCGTCACCCCACAACAATTGATAAATATTCGTCCAGTAATTGCATCTATCAAAGAATTCTTTGGCAGCTCTCAGTTATCACAGTTTATGGACCAAACAAACCCATTAGGCGAATTAACGCATAAGCGTCGTCTATCAGCGCTTGGACCTGGTGGTTTAACGCGTGAACGTGCTGGATTTGAAGTGCGAGATGTTCACTACTCTCACTATGGTCGTATGTGTCCGATTGAAACACCAGAGGGTCCAAACATTGGTTTGATTAACTCCTTATCCAGTTATGCACGAGTAAACAAATTTGGGTTTATTGAGTCACCATATCGTCGTGTTGACCCTGAAACAGGAAAAGTAACCAACAAAATAGATTATCTTACAGCGGATGAACAAGATCATTATGTCGTTGCACAGGCCAACTCGCCATTAGATGATGATAACTATTTTGTGAATGAAGAAGTAACAGCTCGTTTCCGTGAAGATAATATCATCGTTTCTCGAGATAAAATCGACTATATGGACGTATCTCCAAAACAGGTTGTATCAGCTGCGACTGCGTGTATTCCATTCCTGGAAAACGATGACTCCAACCGTGCATTAATGGGAGCGAACATGCAACGCCAAGCGGTTCCTTTAATGAATCCAAAGGCACCAATTGTGGGTACTGGTATGGAATATGTAAATGGTAAAGACTCTGGTGCTGCTGTGATTTGCCGACACGATGGAATTGTGGAACGTGTAGAAGCGAAAACCGTTATTGTCCGCCGCATTTCCAATGTAGATGGCAAAGAAGTAGAAGGCGATATAGATCGTTACGGATTACAGAAGTATAAACGTTCCAACCAAGGTACTTGCTATAATCAACGTCCAATTGTTGCAGAGGGAGACCGTGTAACAAAAGGAGAGGTTCTTGCTGATGGTCCTTCGATGGAAGATGGCGAATTAGCATTAGGCCAAAATGTTCTTGTCGGCTTTATGACTTGGGAAGGTTATAACTACGAGGATGCAATCATCATGAGTGAACGTCTTGTGAAAGATGATGTATATACTTCCATTCATATTGAAGAATTTGAATCCGAATCTCGTGATACAAAACTCGGACCGGAAGAAATCACAAGAGATATCCCTAACGTCGGGGAAGATGCACTTAAAAACCTTGATGAGCATGGAATTATTCGTATCGGTGCAGAAGTAACTGACAGTGATATTCTTGTAGGGAAAGTAACACCTAAAGGAATGACGGAGCTTTCAGCAGAAGAGCGCTTATTACACGCTATTTTTGGTGAAAAAGCTCGTGAAGTCAGAGATACATCTCTACGCGTTCCACATGGTGGCGGCGGCATCGTATTAGATGTAAAAATCTTTAATCGCGAAGATGGCGATGAGTTACCACCGGGTGTAAATCAGCTTGTTCGTGTATATATCGTTCAAAAACGTAAAATTCACGAAGGAGATAAGATGGCAGGTCGTCACGGTAACAAAGGGGTTATCTCTAAGATTTTACCAGAAGAAGATATGCCATTCTTACCAGACGGGACACCAATCGATATCATGTTGAACCCGCTAGGGGTACCTTCACGTATGAATATCGGACAGGTATTTGAGTTGCATTTAGGAATGGCTGCTAGACAGCTTGGATTACATGTGGCCAGTCCAGTATTTGATGGAGCAACAGAGGAAGATGTTTGGGAAACCCTTGAAGAAGCTGGTATGCCAAGAGATGCGAAAACGATTCTTTATGATGGACGCACAGGGGAAGCTTTTGACAACCGTATATCTGTAGGTGTTATGTATATGATTAAACTTGCACACATGGTTGATGATAAGCTGCACGCTCGTTCAACCGGACCATACTCTCTTGTAACGCAACAACCACTTGGCGGTAAAGCTCAGTTCGGCGGACAGCGTTTTGGTGAGATGGAAGTTTGGGCATTAGAGGCTTACGGTGCTGCATACACACTTCAAGAAATCCTAACTGTTAAATCAGATGATACAGTTGGGCGTGTGAAAACATATGAAGCTATCGTAAAAGGAGATAATGCACCAGAACCAGGTGTACCTGAATCGTTTAAAGTACTCATCAAAGAGCTTCAAAGTCTTGGTATGGATGTGAAGATGCTCTCTAGTACAGAAGATGAGATTGACATGCGTGAGCTAGAGGATGAAGAAGGTCAAACATCAACAAAGCTTAACATTGAAGTGGAAGAACCACTAAATCAATAAATAAAATTTAGTGCAGCAATGGTTGAGGGTCACCCTTGAGCCATTCTGCGCTTTCTATACAACAATACTTGATTTAGGGGATACATTTCCCCGCTGGATCTTAGTAGAGTTAATCAGGAAAGGAAGTGCCCGTCTCTTGCCCTTAAGAATTAGGTGAGGGTAAGGACGGTCATGCACACTGTGATAAAATTCATTCGGAACGGAAGAAAACCCCTTTTGAGTGAAGTTTCATTCTATACTATCGGAAGCATAAATTTTCGTTGTAGGTAGTATAAGAAAATCCCAGACTTTCGCCAAGATATGACGATTAGCCAGGTTTTCTCATACTTTCTTAACTTGTTAAAAGGGAGGATTGCCCCTTGTTGGATGTAAATAATTTTGAGTACATGAAAATAGGGCTTGCTTCACCAGAAAAGATTCGTTCTTGGTCTTATGGTGAAGTGAAAAAACCAGAAACGATTAACTATCGTACCTTAAAGCCGGAAAAAGACGGTTTGTTCTGTGAACGTATCTTTGGACCGCAGAAAGATTGGGAATGTCACTGTGGTAAGTATAAGCGCGTTCGTTACAAAGGTGTTGTCTGTGACCGTTGCGGCGTAGAAGTCACAAAAGCCAAAGTACGCCGTGAGCGTATGGGACATATTGAACTTGCTGCCCCTGTATCACATATTTGGTACTTTAAAGGAATCCCTAGCCGTATGGGGTTAGTCTTAGATATGTCTCCACGTGCACTAGAGGAAGTTATCTATTTTGCAGCATATATCGTAACAGATCCAGGAAGCACGCCTCTTGAGAAGAAACAACTGCTTTCTGAAAAAGAGTATCGCTCTTATTATGATAAATACGGTAATAACTTTAAAGCCCAAATGGGAGCAGAAGCTATCCGTAAATTATTACAAGATCTTGATTTAGAAAAAGAAGTTGACGCATTACGTGAAGAGTTGAAGACAGCTCATGGTCAACGTCGTACACGTGCAATTAAACGTTTGGAAGTAATGGAAGCATTCCGTAATTCTGGAAACGACGCAAGCTGGATGGTTTTAGATGTTTTACCAGTTATCCCTCCAGAAATTCGTCCAATGGTTCAATTGGATGGCGGACGTTTTGCTACTTCCGATTTAAATGACCTTTATCGTCGTGTAATCAACCGTAATAATCGCTTAAAACGTCTGCTTGATCTAGGCGCTCCAAGTATTATTGTTCAAAATGAAAAACGAATGCTTCAGGAAGCTGTAGATGCTTTAATCGATAACGGGCGCCGTGGTCGTCCAGTTACAGGACCAGGAAATCGTCCATTAAAATCTCTTTCTCATATGTTGAAGGGGAAACAAGGTCGTTTCCGTCAAAACTTGCTGGGTAAACGTGTGGATTATTCTGGTCGTTCTGTTATCGTAGTAGGACCTCACTTGAAAATGTATCAATGCGGATTGCCAAGAGAAATGGCATTAGAATTATTCAAGCCATTTATTATGAAAGAATTGGTAGCTAGAGGTCTTGCGCACAACATTAAATCAGCGAAGCGAAAAATTGAAAGAGTGCACCCTGATGTATGGGATGTTCTAGAAGATGTTATTAAAGAACATCCAGTATTGCTAAACCGTGCACCGACCCTTCATAGATTGGGTATCCAGGCGTTTGAGCCTACGTTGGTTGATGGCCGTGCAATCCGTCTGCATCCGCTTGTATGTACTGCATACAATGCTGACTTCGATGGAGACCAAATGGCCGTTCACGTGCCGCTTGGAGCAGAAGCACAAGCAGAAGCCAGAATTTTAATGCTGGCAGCACAAAACATCCTTAATCCGAAAGACGGAAAACCAGTTGTTACACCATCTCAGGATATGGTATTAGGAAACTATTACCTTACACTAGAACGAGAAGGTGTTGTTGGAGAAGGTTCTTACTTCAAGGATACAAGTGAGGCATTAATTGCTTATCAAACTGGTTATGCGCACTTGCATACAAGGATTGCAGTTCAAGCATCTAGTTTAAATAACAAAACATTTACGGAAAAACAAAATAGCCAGCTATTGCTGACAACAGTTGGTAAGTTAATCTTTAATGAAATTCTTCCAGATTCGTTCCCTTATATGAACGAGCCAACAAAGGTGAATCTAGAAGAAAAAACACCAGAGCATTATTTTGTGGACCCTGGTACAAATATTAAAGAAGAAATTAAAAACCGTGAAGTTGTTAAACCATTTAAAAAAGGTTTCCTAGGCGATATTATTGCTGAAGTCTTTAAACGTTTCAAAATCACCGAAACCTCTAAAATGCTTGACCGTATGAAAGATCTAGGATTCAGCTACTCTACAAAAGCGGGTATGACTGTTGGTATCTCTGACATCGTAGTATTACCTGAGAAACAAGGTATCTTAGAGGACGCGCAAGCAAAAGTAGATAAAGTCTTAAAACAATTCCGTCGTGGTCTTATCACGGAGGAAGAGCGTTATGACCGCGTTATTGCTATCTGGTCAGAAGCAAAAGACGTTATTCAAGATCGCTTGATGGGATCATTAAGTAACCGAAACCCAATCTTTATGATGAGTGATTCCGGTGCCCGTGGTAACGCATCAAACTTTACGCAGCTTGCTGGTATGCGTGGATTGATGGCCGACCCAGCTGGTAAGATTATTGAGATTCCAATCAAATCAAGTTTCCGTGAAGGCTTAACCGTAATGGAATACTTTATTTCTACGCATGGTGCACGTAAAGGGCTTGCCGATACAGCACTGAAAACAGCCGATTCAGGTTACTTGACTCGTCGTCTTGTAGACGTTGCCCAAGATGTTATCATCCGTGAAGCAGATTGTGGAACGGATCGTGGCTTGAAAGTTGCTGCACTCGTAGATGGTTCAGAAGTTATTGAACCGTTGTTAGATCGTTTAATCGGCAGAACAGCGTTCGAGAACGTGAAGCATCCAGAAACTGGCGAACTGATTGTGGAGAAAAATGAACTTATCCATGAAGATGAAGCCAAAGCTATTGTGGAAGCTGGTATTGAAGAAGTTATTATCCGCACAGCCTTTACTTGTAACACGAAGCACGGTGTATGTCAGAAATGTTATGGCCGCAACTTAGCTACTGGATCAGATGTAGAGGTAGGAGAAGCGGTTGGAATCATCGCAGCTCAATCTATCGGTGAACCAGGTACACAGTTAACCATGCGTACCTTCCATACAGGTGGGGTTGCTGGTGACGATATTACACAAGGTTTACCACGTATCCAGGAGTTATTTGAAGCTCGTAATCCGAAAGGGCAGGCTATAATTACTGAAATTGATGGTACTGTACTTGAAATGAAAGAAGTAAAAGACAAACAAGAAATTGTTGTCCAAGGCAATGTGGAACAACGTAGCTATGCTGTTCCTTACAATGCTCGCTTGAAGGTTCAAGAAGGCGATCAAGTGGTTGCTGGGCAAGAGCTTACAGAAGGTTCTGTGGACCCGAAAGAACTTCTTCGCGTAAAAGGTGTTCAAGGTGTTCAAGATTACTTGCTTAAAGAAGTACAACGTGTATACCGTATGCAAGGGGTAGAGATTGGTGATAAACACGTCGAAGTAATGGTTCGCCAAATGCTTCGTAAAATCCGTGTTGTTGCAGCCGGAGATACAGATGTATTACCAGGTTCCTTGCTTGAATTACATCAATTCAAAAATGCGAACCAAAAAGTATTTACAGAAGGTGGAGAACCTGCAACAGGTCGCCCGGTATTACTCGGTATTACAAAAGCATCGCTTGAAACAGATTCCTTCTTATCAGCTGCATCCTTCCAGGAAACAACTCGTGTCCTAACAGATGCTGCTATTAAAGGAAAACGTGATGAATTGCTCGGCTTGAAAGAGAATGTTATTATTGGGAAACTTGTTCCAGCTGGTACAGGGATGCCGCAATATCGTACATTAGAAGCTGAACTTGATTTACCGGAATCTGATGAAGAAACAACAGATGAAGTAAGTACGCAAAGAGTTTAAACTAAATTTCATTTAAAGGGAGACTGCTCCCTTTAAATGATAGGAGGGATTTGCCTCCCATCCTGTAAGTCATTATTGGAAGCACCCTAAAAAAATACCATGGACATATTGACAAACAATGTAGGGGATGGTACTATATTCAAGGTGCTTCCGATTATGCTTGCAAAAAGTAATTTTCGGATGCGATCCGTAATCGGAATGTCGGTTTATTTTAAACGATATCAGCAAAGACAATCTAAGGATAAGATGAAAGTTTTTTCGCAAATGTTTTGTGAGAGATTTTTTTATCATTAAAAATGAACCACCTGGATGTGTGGTATTACAAAATAGATTGTTATTTGATTACTAACCCTATATCGAGAGGAGGAAAATAGAATGCCAACAATTAATCAGCTAGTGCGTAAAGGTCGTGTGTCAAAGACAAGAAAATCTGACTCACCTGCACTTAACAAAGGCTACAACAGCTTTAAAAAGAAAATGACTGATCAAAGCTCTCCACAAAAACGTGGTGTATGTACTCGTGTGGGTACACTAACTCCTAAGAAGCCAAACTCTGCACTTCGTAAATATGCGCGTGTACGTTTGTCTAACAACATGGAGGTAACTGCATACATCCCTGGAATTGGCCACAACTTGCAAGAACATAGTGTTGTTCTTATCCGCGGTGGTCGTGTAAAAGACTTACCAGGGGTACGTTATCATATCGTACGTGGGGCACTTGATACTGCTGGAGTAGAAGGCCGTATGCAAGGACGCTCTAAATACGGAACTAAAAAACCTAAACAAAAAAAATAAATGAATAATTCATATAAAGGAAAGGAGGATGTACAATGCCTCGTAAAGGTCCAGTACCAAAGCGCGATGTGTTACCAGATCCGCTTTATAACTCTAAATTAGTTACACGCCTCATCAACCAAATCATGATTGACGGAAAGCGTGGTAAAGCACAAAAAATTCTTTATAATGCGTTTGAATTAGTTGCTGAAAGAAGCGGCCAAAACGCTATGGAAGTTTTTGAACAAGCAATGAAAAACGTTATGCCAGTACTTGAAGTACGTGCTCGCCGTGTCGGTGGTTCAAACTATCAAGTACCAGTGGAGGTTCGTCCAGAACGTCGTCAAGCTTTAGGATTACGTTATATTGTTAACTACTCTCGTCTACGCGGAGAGAAGACAATGGAAGAACGTCTTGCTAATGAAATTCTTGATGCTTCTAATAATACAGGAGCTGCTGTTAAGAGAAGAGAAGATATGCATAAAATGGCAGAAGCGAACAAAGCATTCGCTCACTACCGTTGGTAATACAAATCTAACAAACGCTTTTTATAGGAAGGAGAAGAATACATGGCTAGAGAGTTCTCCTTGGAAAAGACACGTAATATCGGTATTATGGCGCACATTGATGCGGGTAAAACCACCACTACTGAACGTATTCTTTTCTATACAGGACGTATTCATAAAATCGGTGAAACCCATGAAGGTGCTTCACAAATGGACTGGATGGAACAAGAGCAAGAGCGTGGAATCACAATTACTTCCGCTGCAACAACTGCTGCTTGGAAAGACCATCGTATCAACATCATTGACACACCTGGACACGTAGACTTCACAGTTGAAGTAGAACGTTCCCTTCGTGTACTAGATGGTGCGGTAACAGTTCTTGATGCACAATCTGGTGTGGAACCACAAACAGAAACAGTATGGCGTCAAGCGACAACATACGGTGTTCCGCGTATTGTTTTCATTAACAAAATGGACAAAACAGGTGCTGATTTCTTGTATTCAACAAATACATTAAAAGAGCGCCTTGGTGCAAACGCACATCCAATCCAAATGCCAATTGGTGCAGAGGATGAATTTAGTGGGATTATTGACTTAATCACAATGGAAGCTCATATCTATTTAGATGATTTAGGCCAAAAATCGGACACTACTGAAATTCCTGCTGAGTTAAAAGACGAAGCTGAAGAGTTACGTGCTAGCTTAATTGAAGCAGTAGCGGAAACTGATGAAGAATTGATGATGAAGTATCTTGAAGGAGAGGAAATCTCTAACGACGAACTTACAAATGCAATTCGTCAAGCAACACTAAACGTAGAATTCTACCCAGTACTTTGTGGTTCTGCATTTAAAAACAAAGGTGTTCAATTAATGCTAGACGCAGTTATCGATTATCTTCCTGCTCCAACAGACGTGCCTCCAATTGAAGGTATTGTTCCTGGTACAGAAGAAAAAGTAACTCGCCCATCATCTGATGACGAGCCATTCTCTGCGTTAGCATTTAAAGTTATGACGGATCCTTATGTTGGTAAACTAACATTCTTCCGTGTTTACTCTGGTACGCTTCAATCAGGGTCTTATGTTAAGAACTCTGTAAAAGATAAACGTGAGCGTATCGGACGTATCCTGCAAATGCATGCCAACTCTCGTGAAGAGATTTCTGTTGCTTACTCAGGTGAGATTGCAGCAGCAGTTGGTTTGAAGGATACTTCAACTGGTGATACACTATGTGACGAAAAGAATCTTGTAATTCTTGAGTCTATGGAATTCCCAGAACCGGTTATCTCCGTTGCTATTGAACCTGAAACAAAAGCAGACCAAGATAAAATGGCAATTGCATTAGCTAAACTTGCGGAAGAAGATCCTACTTTCCGTACAGAAACAAACCCAGAAACTGGTCAAACTATCATCTCTGGTATGGGTGAGCTTCACTTAGATATCATCGTTGATCGTTTGAAACGTGAATTTAAAGTTGGTGCATCTGTTGGTGCTCCGCAAGTTTCTTACAGAGAAACTTTCCGTGCTTCTGCTGAAGTAGAGGGTAAATTCGTACGTCAGTCTGGTGGACGCGGACAATTCGGTCATGTTTGGATTAAATTTGAGCCAAACGAAGAAGGCGCTGGCTTTGAATTTGTTAACAATATCGTTGGTGGTGTCGTTCCACGTGAATACATCCCAGCTGTTCAACAAGGTATTGAAGAATCCATGGAAAATGGTGTCCTTGCTGGTTATCCATTAATCGATGTAAAAGCTACATTATATGATGGAAGCTATCACGATGTCGATTCCAATGAAATGGCATTTAAAGTAGCTGCTTCTATGGCACTTAAAGCTGCTAAAAATAAATGTAACCCAGTTCTGCTTGAACCAATGATGAGAGTAGAAATTGTTGTTCCTGAAGAATACATGGGCGACATCATGGGTGATGTAACATCTCGTCGTGGACGCGTAGAAGGTATGGAAGCCCGCGGAAATGCGCAGGTAGTTAAAGCATTCGTACCACTAGCAGAAATGTTTGGTTATGCAACTGCTCTACGTTCGAACACACAAGGTCGCGGAGTGTACACAATGCACTTTGATCACTATGAAGAAACACCGAAAAGCATTACTGAAGAAATTATTAAGAAAAATGCAGGTCAATAATTGATTTTTTCTTCAATCTAACGTATAACATTTAATAAAGGCTAGGAAATTCTTAATGATTTTCCTAGCAAATAAAAATTGCTATATAATTAAAGGAGGAACTATAAATGGCTAAAGAAAAATTCGACCGCTCGAAAAGTCACGTAAATATTGGAACAATTGGTCACGTTGACCATGGTAAAACAACTTTAACTGCTGCAATCACTACTGTAATGGCAAAACGTAATGGTGATGGTATTGCAATGGCTTATGACCAAATTGATGGTGCTCCTGAAGAGAAAGAACGCGGAATTACAATCGCAACTTCTCACGTAGAGTACGAAACTGAAACTCGTCACTATGCACACGTTGACTGCCCAGGTCACGCTGACTATGTTAAAAACATGATCACTGGTGCTGCACAAATGGACGGAGCTATCCTTGTAGTATCTGCTGCAGATGGTCCAATGCCACAAACTCGTGAGCATATCCTACTTTCTCGTAACGTTGGGGTACCTTCTATCGTAGTATTCCTTAACAAAACAGATATGGTAGACGATGAAGAACTACTTGAATTAGTTGAAATGGAAGTTCGTGATCTATTATCTGAATATGACTTCCCTGGTGATGATGTACCAGTAATCAAAGGTTCTGCTCTTAAAGCTCTTGAAGGCGATGCAGAGTATGAAGAAAGAATCGTAGAATTAATGGCTGCAGTTGACGATTATGTTCCAACTCCAGACCGTGACACTGACAAACCATTTATGATGCCTGTTGAGGATGTATTCTCAATCACAGGTCGTGGTACTGTTGCTACAGGCCGTGTTGAACGTGGACAAGTTAAAGTAGGGGACGAAGTAGAAATCATTGGTATTAATGAAGAATCTTCTAAAACTACAGTAACTGGAGTAGAAATGTTCCGTAAGCTTCTTGACTATGCAGAAGCTGGAGATAACATCGGTGCATTACTACGTGGTGTTGCTCGTGAAGATATCAACCGTGGACAAGTGCTTGCTAAACCAGGTTCAATCACTCCACACACTAACTTCAAAGCTGAAGTTTATGTATTATCAAAAGACGAAGGTGGACGTCATACTCCATTCTTCTCTAACTACCGCCCTCAGTTCTACTTCCGTACTACGGACGTAACTGGAGTAATCCAACTTCCAGAAGGAACTGAAATGGTTATGCCTGGAGATAACATTGAAATGAGTGTAGAACTTATTGCACCAATCGCGATTGAAGACGGAACTCGTTTTTCTATCCGTGAAGGTGGACGTACAGTTGGATCTGGCGTTGTATCTTCTATCCAAAAATAATACATTCTTTTCATGCAGGAAGACAGCGTGACGACGTTGTCTCCCTGTTCCAAATTAAAAAAGAACCTTCGATAAATTATCAGCTGATTATCGAAGGTTCTTTTTCTTATTGTTATACAAAAACTTTAGGATGCTCTGTTGCGATACGACGAAAACATTTATCAAGACCATTTAAAACGATAGAATGTGTAATAAAAATATGTTGATTATTTTCAAATTCCCTGTGAAAGCATATTGCTGGTTATACTTGTAGCTATAAAAGCACATTCATCCGTATTGACTAACTGATGATGGGAAAGTGCTTCATTTGGACGGGCAAGTCCCATAGATACACATCGATTCCATTGTTCATCCGAATTAGGAAGTAACCTCGCCTGCATTTCTCCACCTAAACTTTTTCTCCGACAGCTGCCAGAACTCCTTCAGGTGCACCGCCAATACCAATAAATAAGTCTGCATTCCCTTGTCGTTGTATGCATGTTGAAATGGCAGGAATAATATCTCCCTCTTCAAACAATTCCGTTCTGACGCCTAAAGCACGTGCTTCTTCTATCCAATGGTTGTGTCTTTCCCTGTCTTGTGTAATCACTTTTAATTCTTCGAGCTGTTTTCCCTTTGCCTCTGCAATGATGCGCAAATTTTTCTCCAGAGAAAAGTCAATATTAATTTTACCGGCTGCTTCGGGTCCGGTTACAATCTTCTCCATATACATATCAGGAGCATGAAGCATTGCTCCTCTCTTTGCAATGGCAATGACGGCAATCGCATTATTTTTTCCTTTAGAAGTAGAGGTAGTCCCATCAATTGGATCAACAGCTAAATCGATACATTCCCCGTTACCGGTACCGACTTTTTGCCGATAAACAGCATAGGTGCTTCATCGATTTCTCCCTCACCGATAACAATTTCCCCGTCCATAGGGATTTTATTTAGTTGGGAACGCATCGAATCTGTCGCTGCCTGATCAGCTTCTATTTTATCTCCGGTGCCAATCCAAGGATATGTTGCAAGTGCGGCTGACTCTGTAACATGAAGAAATTCTTGAATGAACTGATTCATAACTGCCAACTCCTTTAGAATTTTTATCTCAACGAATACCCATAGGGGGTGAAAAAACCTGCTGAATATTAGTTCCCCTTTATCTGCTAAGCACAGTTACGTCTTAGCAGGTGAAAAAGAAAGATTAAAAATCGACTTAAAGAATAATAAAATGAGTATTAAGTTAATAGTAATATAACTTTCATTTTATATCAAAATGTTTCATTTATTGTCGATTGATATTATTAGTTTTTGTTTTTGGTTACCTCATCACAATAAGTTGCAAAAAAGGAGCTCCTCCAATAGATATGAATTTGTTATGATAAAAGAGCAGTAAATTAAAATACGTGTTATCGAATTGGATATATAATCAGGAGTTTTGTGATGGGAGAGAGAAGATGCTTTTTAATACTAAGTACAGAGAAGAGATTATAGAAGCTGTATTTGAAAAAACAAATTTTTGCTTTGTTGTAGTCAATGAAGAAGGGCTGATTACGTATTTAAATAAGAACTACTGCGATTTTATTGAAGTAACATTAGATGATGTACTGGGTAAACACGTCACAGAGATTATTGAAAATACAAGAATGCATATTGTTGCAAAGACGGGAACAGAAGAAATTGCTGATTTGCAGTATATCAAAGGGAATCATATGATTGCTAATCGCATCCCGCTGTTTGCCGATGGGAAGCTGGTTGGAGCTGTTGGCACCGTGCTTTACAAAGACACCGAGGAATGGAAGAAAATGAATTCGCACGTGAAAGCTTTGTTATTAGAAATTGAAAACTATCAGAAGAAGTTACGTAATCCAAGAGGGGCGACATACTCATTAAACGATATTGTCGGGAGCTCTGTCCAAATAAATGACATTAAAGAAAAAATTAAAAAGGTTTCATCTGGAGATGCTTCTATCTTGTTAGAGGGAGGCAGCGGCACTGGAAAGGAGCTCTTTGCACATAGTATTCATCAATTGAGTGAACGCAGTGCAAAACCCTTTATAAAAGTGAACTGTGCAGCAATTCCAGTCGATTTACTGGAGTCTGAATTATTTGGCTATGAAGGCGGAGCGTTTACAGGGGCTAAAAAAGAAGGAAAACGGGGTAAATTTCAACTGGCTGATGGGGGGGACCCTCTTCCTGGATGAAATTGGAGATATGCCATTAACGGCACAAGTGAAAATCCTCCGTGCGCTGCAGGAGGGAGAGATTGAAGCTGTTGGAACGGAAAAGACACAGAAAATCGATGTCCGAATTATTTCTGCAACAAATCAGTCAATAGAAGAGCTGATAAAGGAAAATCGTTTTCGGGAAGATCTTTACTACCGGATTAATGTAATTTCTATTAGGATTCCTCCACTAAAGGAGAGGGCAGAAGATATTCGGGTAACTGCCAAATTTTTGCTTAGGAAAATCACACAGCGTACAGGAAAACGAGTGGTCAGCTTCAGTGATGCGGTAATGCATTTTTTTATGCATTATGATTGGCCGGGAAATGTCCGTGAGCTGGAAAATGTGATTGAATCGGCAGTACACCTGACAAATACAGAAATGCTTGAACTGGAAGATTTACCGGATCATATGCAGCAAAGCCTCTATATATCGAAAGAAGTCATGGGGTTGAAAGAAATTATAAGTAGAGCAGAAAAGCAAGCTATCATACATGCTATCCAAAAATCCAATGGAGATAAGATAAAAGCTGCTGATTTACTCGGAATCAGCAAGTCGAGTTTTTATGAAAAAATAAAAAGGTATGATTTATCGCAGTAACGGCCCGATTGGTTTAACTAACCTTTAGTGGAGGAAAGGAAATAGACTAAGTTCGCGACGTCCTGGAACTGGGACTGCGTTTACTCGTCCCACCGAGGAGCTTTTGCGATTATTCGTCTCGCCGTAAAGAATGGTGCGTCGAAAAACCTCCACTGAAGGAAGTTTCACTTTATAGATTCCGGAAACGTGGAAAACGTTCCATAAATCCGGAAAATGAAAAAGGCCTTCGTGCGTAAGTGTTTATAAAAATATAGGAAGTAAAAGAAGTCTGTATTCCATAAAGCTGGAATGCAGACTTTCTGTTTATCGATTTATTAAGCTAGCAGTACTTTATGCTTCTGCTTTAATTATTATTGGTACGTTTTTTGCTAATGTAACGTTGGAGGGGGAGATGCAGATGAAAACAATTTATACGTCTTTTGAAGATGCCGTAAAAAATATTCAGGACGGTTCCACGTTGATGGTAGGAGGATTTGGACTGGTGGGTATTCCTGAGAATCTTATTTTGGCTTTGGTGGATTTAGGGGTTAAACACCTTACAGTTATATCAAACAACTGTGGAGTAGATGATTGGGGACTGGGATTACTTCTAAAAAATAAGCAAATAGATAAAATGATCGGTTCCTACGTTGGAGAAAATAAAGAATTTGAACGGCAGGTTCTGGCGGGGGAGCTGGAGGTGGAATTAACGCCTCAGGGTACGCTGGCAGAGCGAATTCGTGCAGGTGGAGCTGGTATTCCTGCATTTTATACACCGGCTGGAGTTGGTACACCAGTTGCGGAAAGTGGAGAAATACGTGTCTTTCATGATAAAGAATATTTGCTGCAGACTGCATTAAAGGCAGATTTCAGTTTAATCAGAGCCGCCGTGGGAGTATGCCGGAAATTTAGTTTACAACAAGACGGCGAGAAATTTTAATCCAATGATGGCTGCTGCGGGAAAAGTAACCATTGCAGAGGTTGAGCAGCTGGTTGAAACAGGTTCTATCAATCCGGATCATGTTCACACGCCGGGAATCTATGTTCAGGGAATTATTAAAGGCAAACAGGAGAAAAGAATTGAACGCCTGATATTTCGGCAGGAAGTGTAAACCAAGTCAAGGAGGATGAAAGATATGGTCAAACAGTTAGAGAAGGCATCAGTCAGAGAAAGAATAGCAAGGAGAGCTGAAAAAGAAATTGAAAGCGATTCCTACGTTAATCTGGGGATTGGAATGCCTACAATGGTTGCCAACTACATTGGGGAAGGAAAACAAGTTGTCCTTCAATCGGAAAATGGACTGCTCGGGATAGGAAAATCGCCTTTAAAAACGGAGGTGGATCCGGATTTGATTAACGCAGGAAAGGAGACCGTCACAGAGCAAACAGGTGCATCCTATTTTAGTAATGCGGAGTCATTTGCAATGATTCGCGGGGAACATTTAAATCTTGCCATTTTAGGAGGCATGGAAGTTTCGGAAACTGGTGATTTGGCAAACTGGATGATTCCCGGAAGAATGATCAAAGGCATGGGAGGCGCAATGGATATTGTGCATGGAGCGAAAAAAATTGTTGTTATTATGGATCATGTCAATAAGCATAATGAGCCAAAGATATTGAAAAAATGCAGTTTGCCATTAACCGGCAAACAGGTAGTTAATCGGATAATTACAAATCGGGCAGTGATTGATGTAGAAGACAGCGGTCTTGTACTTGTTGAAGTAGCAGAAGGATGGACGGCAGAAGAGGTTATCGCATCAACAGAAGCAGAGCTCCGGATCAGTGAGCATTTACAAACAGAAGCTTATTAACAGCTTTGCTTGAAGAGCGAACCGTATATAAAGTGAAACGATATTCATCGCGATTTTTACAGGCCGTTACACTGTGATAATACGAGGGGGATTATAAATGATAGAAAATAAAGTGGTTTTTATAACAGGTGCAGCAAGTGGTATTGGGTATGAAGTTGGTCGTGCATTTGCAAGAAATGGTGCAAAGGTAGCTTTCTCAGATGTGAATGCGGAGAAAGTGATAAAGGCTTCGGAAGATTTAAAGAACGACGGTTATGACTGTATCGGATTGAAATGCGATGTCACCAGTGAAGAAGAACTGGAACAGGCTTTAGACAAAACAAAAGAAAAATATGGGGGAATAGACGTTTTAATTAATAATGCAGGGTTACAGCATGTATCTGCTATTGAAGATTTCTCGACTGAAAAGTTTGAGTTTATGACAAAGGTCATGTTAGTTGCTCCATTTATGGCAACCAAGCTTGTTTTTCCGCTGATGAAAAAGCAAGGCTTTGGGCGAATTATTAATATGGCTTCGATTAATGGACTGATTGGTTTTGCGGGGAAGGCGGCTTATAACAGTGCGAAGCATGGTGTGATTGGTTTAAGTAAGGTAGCTGCTTTAGAAGGAGCAGCAGATGGCATTACGGTGAATGCCATCTGCCCAGGCTACGTCGATACTCCGCTCGTGCGCGGACAGTTTGAGGATTTGGCAAAAAATCGTAATGTGCCGGTTGAAAAAGTATTGGAAGAAGTATTATACCCGCTGGTGCCGCAGAAACGGCTTTTAGAAGTGCAGGAGATTGCGGATTATGCCATGTTCCTGGCCAGTGATAAAGCAAAAGGAATTACCGGGCAAGCAATTGTATTAGATGGCGGCTATACAGCTCAATGATAAAGAAGAGGAGAGAATAAGAAAATGACAAGTATTTATTTGATAGAAGGAGAAAGAACCCCAATTGGAACATTTGTCGGCAAGCTGTAAGGAAGCGATTCACCGCCCTTGTTACACCGGGAAAAGGTAAATGTCAATGGAGGTGCTATCGCTTTGGGCCATCCGATTGGAGCCAGTGGTACGAGAGTGCTCTACACATTGGCAAAAGAATGACAACGAAGCGGGAAGAAATATGGCATCGCCTCTCTTCGCATTGAGGGAGGCAGGGGATAGCGATGGGTTGAAGCTGGATAAGCTGACATGATACATCAAGAATAGGGTCTTCTCTGCTAAGAAAGAGCAGCTAATCTGCGGTAAAAAATAGAGAACGGAGGGGTAGCATGTTTGGGATTATTTTAGGGTTGATCGTGCTTATGGTTCTTGCTTATCTAGGGTGGTCTATCATTTGGGTAGCGCCTATTGCGGCAGGAGTCGTAGCGCTGACAGGGGGGGCTGGATCTTTTAGAGGCATATACAGATACGTATATGAGCGGCTTTGTTAATTTTGCTAAGCAATGGTTCCCTGTGTTTATGCTTGGAGCAGTCTTTGGTAAACTGATGGAAGACACGGGCATGGCGAGGTCCGTTGCGATGGCATTAACAAAAGTAATCGGCACGAAACGAGCTATATTAGGGGTGCTTGTTTCCTGTGCGGTTTTAACTTATGGAGGGGTTAGTTTATTCGTTGTCGTGTTTGCCGTTTATCCATTAGCGCTAAGCTTATTCCAAGAGGCGAATATCAGCAGACGTCTCATTCCTGGTACTGTTGCATTAGGGGCTTTTACATTTACAATGACAGCTATTCCCGGGACTCCTCAAATTCAAAACTTAATTCCAGTCCCGTATTTTAATACGAATTCGATGGCGGCTCCTATTATGGGTATAACAGCAGCAATTATTATGGCTGTCGGGGGTTATGCTTACATGAGATGGAGAGAAAAGCAGCTGACTGCAAAAGGAGAGGGATATACCGAACCAAAAGATAATAAAATCGTGCAGGTAGAAGGGGCAGCACCTCATTTTATATTATCTATATTACCGTTAATCATCGTTGTGGTCACATTAAATATTCTTAAATGGGATATTGTGGTTGCTTTATTATCTGGAATTATCCTGCTGCTTCTATTGAATATAAAGAAATTCAAAGGATTTGTAAGGGCGATTAATGGCGGTGCAGTAGGTTCTGTTACAGCCATTGTCAATACTAGCGCTGCTGTTGGATTCGGTACGGTTGTCCAGGCGGTACCCGGCTTTGATCGGTTAACTGCGCTATTAATGGGAGTGAAAGGAAACCCTCTGATTTCGGAAGCCATTGCAGTAAATGTATTGGCCGGGTCCACAGGTTCTGCTTCCGGCGGGATGGGGATTGCCTTGGAAGCTTTAGGGGAGAGGTATTATGAACTGGCACTCAGTACAGGTGTTGACCCGGAAGCATTCCATCGAATTGCCTCTCTCTCCTCAGGTGGTCTGGATGCTATGCCCCATAATGGAGCGGTTTTAACATTGCTTACCATTACAGGGATGACACATAAAGACAGCTATAAGGATATTTTTGTAGTAGCGGTAGCCATTCCTATTTTGGCAATTGTGGCAGCAATCATTTTGGCGTCTTTGGGCATTTATTAGGATTATGGTTGAACCAATCGGACTGTTACGGTTGTTCGGCTCCCGTCTGGAATTGTTGATTTTCCTCTATTCTTGAAGCGAAGTCTTATAATGGTTACATTGTAATAAAACACTAATCCAACAGCTGAGTTATCATCGCATGCGTATTTTATTTTGAAAAAAAGAGCAGCATGAAATCTCGGCTGATGGAAGTTTTATTCGATAAGTAGTCGTGCTTAAGGAGCAGTATGACAGAATATATTTATAGAAGGAACCGAAACAGTGATTTTGTTGTGGGAATGTATTGGTTGATAATATAGCAGCATACAAGGGGGGGGATTGATTGAAAGTTTTAACGAGATTCTTTGACAGGCTGGTACAAAGGTATTTACCCGATGCTTTTCTATTTGCTATTATTTTAACCATTTTTGTTTACTTATTAGGGGTATTTTTAACAGGCAGCGGTCCAATGGAAATGATAACTTATTGGGGCGGCGGTTTTTGGGATTTGCTTGAATTTGGCATGCAGATGTCACTGGTAGTTGTTACAGGGTATATTTTGGCAAGCACGCCTCTTGTGAAACGGTTTTTAGCCAAGCTTAGCAGAGTAGCGAAAACACCAGAGCAAGCGGTGATGCTCGTGACATTCGTTGCTTTGATTGCTTGTTTAATAAACTATGGCTTTGGACTCGTTGCAGGTGCATTATTTGCAGTTCATGTGGCAAAGCGGGTTCCAGCGGTGGATTATCGAATACTGATAGCCAGTGCATACAGCGGTATGGTTATCTGGCATGGCGGTTTTTCCGGATCCATACCATTGCTTATTGCCACACCGGGTCACTTTCTGGAAGATACCATCGGGTTGATTCTTGTAACAGAAACATTGTTCAGTTCATTTAACCTGTTTATTGTTGTGACACTATTAATTACACTTCCGCTATTTAATCGATATCTATTAAAAGGAGCAGATCCTTTAGGTAAAGTAGATCCTTCATTATGGAAGGAAGAATCAGAAGAGGAGACTGGAGCGGAAGTTCAGCAGCCGGCAACACCTGCAGAAAGGATCGAGAACAGCCAGGTACTGTCTCTTCTGATTGGTTTGATGGGACTTATTTTTGTTGGATATCATTTCGTGACAAATGGATTTGACCTGAACATAAATATTGTCAATTTTATTTTTCTTTTCTTAGGAATTATTCTTCATCGAACACCAAGTCGTTATTTGGAAACGTTAGGGAACGGTGTGAAGAATGCTGGAGGTATTATTGTACAGTTTCCATTCTATGCAGGAATTATGGGCATGATGGTGTCTTCCGGGCTGTCAGATAAAATTTCACTATGGTTTGTTAGTTTCTCAACCGAATATACACTGCCCATCTTTACATTTATCAGTGCGGGTATCGTGAATGCGTTAGTACCTTCGGGCGGTGGACAATGGGCTGTACAAGGTCCTATCATGATACAAGCTGCTCTCGAAATTGGGGCGGATACGGCCAAAACAGCCATGGCAGTTGCTTGGGGAGATGCCTGGACAAATATGATTCAGCCATTTTGGGCTTTGCCTGTACTTGCCATTGCAGGGCTGAAGATTCGAGATATTATGGGGTTCTGTGTTATGATTCTGCTGTTTAGCTTTATTCCGATTGCTGTCGGCTTTCTACTATTATAATAGATGACTATTAAGCGGGACGGTGAATCAGCTGATTCCGCTTATTATTGTTTCATTGCAGGGATACCCGGGTTAGAAAGAGCAAAAAAGCTTCTATTATATAAGGAAATAAAAAAACTTTTAAATTGCTCTTGCAATCGTGATAAATACTATGTATAATAACAAAATGTGCAAACTCATAGATATTACTTATCCGGGGTTGCAATGACCCGATCTTTTTAGTATAATGAGATAGTTGGTCAAATTAATGCGATGATGCGGAAGGTTGTTGGCACACCCGGCCCCTTTGCCATGGCGGAGTGCCGAGGAATTTTCGCGGAGAATGTCTATAATCATATAGGCGAGAAGGAGGGAAAATGATGGCAAAAGAGAAAATCAGAATTCGTTTAAAAGCATACGATCACCGTATTTTAGATCAGTCTGCTGAGAAAATTGTGGAAACTGCAAAGCGTTCCGGTGCAAAAGTATCTGGTCCAATTCCACTACCGACTGAGAAATCTGTTTACACAATTCTACGTGCGGTTCATAAGTACAAAGATTCTCGTGAACAGTTTGAAATGCGTACGCACAAGCGTCTGATCGATATTCTTGAGCCTACACCAAAAACGGTTGATGCGCTTATGCGTTTAGATCTTCCATCTGGTGTAGATATTGAAATTAAATTATAATTTGTTTTAAATACAGGAGGTGTAACGGATGACGAAAGGAATCTTAGGTCGTAAAATCGGCATGACTCAGCTTTTCTCTGAAAATGGAGAACTTGTACCAGTAACAGTTGTTCAAGCTGAGGCGAATGTTGTGTTGCAAAAGAAAACATTAGAAAATGATGGTTACGAAGCGTTGCAAATCGGTTTTGCTGATAAAAAGGAATCACGTACAAACAAAGCGGAAAAAGGTCATGCTGAGAAAGCAGGCACTGCCCCTAAGCGCTACGTTCGTGAAATCCGTGGCGCAGAGGTTGACAACTATGAAGTTGGTCAAGAAATCAACGTTGATATCTTTGAAGCCGGCGAGAAAATTGATGTGACAGGAACATCCAAAGGTAAAGGATTCCAAGGTGCTATTAAGCGTCACAATCAACAACGCGGACCAAAAACACACGGCTCTCATTTCCACAGAGCTCCAGGTGCAATGGGTGCAATTGATGCAATGCGTGTCTTCAAAGGTAAAAAATTACCAGGACATATGGGTTCTGAACAAAAAACAATTCAAAACCTTGAAATAGTTAGTGTAGATGCCGAAAAGAATTTATTACTAATTAAAGGGAATATTCCTGGTGCAAAAAAATCTTACGTGAAAATTACGAGTGCAGTAAAAGGTAACTAATCACACAAACGAAGGGAGGATATGTCATGCCTAAAGTAGCACTTTTAAAACAGGATGGAAGTAATGTTGGAGAGATCGAATTAAATGACGCTGTTTTTGGTATCGAGCCAAACACGCATGTACTTCATGAAGCGGTTGTTATGCAACGCGCATCTTTACGTCAAGGTACGCACGATGTGAAAAATCGTTCTGAAGTTCGTGGCGGAGGCCGCAAACCATGGCGCCAAAAAGGAACTGGCCGTGCACGTCAAGGATCTATCCGTTCACCACAATGGGTTGGCGGTGGAACTGTTTTCGGACCAACTCCACGTAGCTATAGCTACAAATTACCAAAAAAAGTTCGTCGCTTAGCGTTGAAGTCTGCATTATCTTCTAAAGTAAAAGAAGAAGGCTTGTTTGTTTTAGAAGCAATCACAATTGATGCTCCAAAAACAAAAGAAGTTATTAACATCCTAAACGGACTTAAAGTTGAAGAGAAAGCACTAATCGTTCTTTCTGAGAATGATGAAACAGTTGCACGTTCTGCAAACAACTTACAAAACGTGAAGGTATTAACTGTAGAAGAATTAAATATACTTGACTTGCTTACGCATGACAAGCTGATCATCACGAAAGATGCAGCTGAAAAAGCAGGGGAGGTGCTCGCATAATGAAAGATCTACGCGATGTAATTAAACGCCCTGTCATTACAGAGAATTCTGCTGACCTAATGGCAGAGAAAAAATATACTTTTGAAGTAGCGACAAAAGCTAACAAAACTGAAATCAAAGACGCTGTAGAATCAATCTTTGGTGTTAAAGTTGAAAAAGTAAACACAATGAACCTTAAAGGTAAATTTAAGCGAATGGGCCGTTACGGTGGATATCGTTCGGACCGCAAAAAAGCTATCGTTCAATTAACAGAGGATAGCAAAGAGCTCGATTTCTTTGAGGCTTAATAAAACGACTAAATAAAATTTAGATCTAGAAGGAGGGAAAACGATGGCGATTAAAAAGTATAAACCAACCTCAAACGGTAGACGTAACATGTCTGTATCAGATTTTGCAGAGATCACTACAACTACTCCTGAGAAATCCCTTTTAGCTCCATTATCAAAGCGTGGTGGACGTAATAACCAAGGGAGATTAACGGTTCGTCATCAAGGCGGCGGTCATAAGCGCCAATACCGTATTATCGATTTTAAACGCGATAAAGATGGTGTTCCAGGACGCGTTGCTACAATCGAATACGATCCTAACCGTTCAGCGAACATTGCATTAATTAATTATGCTGACGGTGAGAAACGTTATATCCTTGCTCCGAAAAATATAAAAGTAGGGCAAGTTATTGAATCTGGTGAAAATGCAGATATTAAAGTAGGTAACGCATTACCGCTAGGAAGCATTCCAGTAGGTACAGTTATCCACAACATCGAATTAAAACCAGGTCGCGGAGGACAATTAGCTCGTTCTGCTGGTGCAGAAGCTCAAATCCTTGGACGCGAAGATAAATATACACTAGTACGTCTTGCTTCTGGAGAAGTTCGTTTAGTATTAACAACTTGCCGTGCAACAATCGGTCAAGTGGGTAACATTGAACATGAACTTATCCGCGTAGGTAAAGCTGGTCGTTCTCGTTGGAAAGGTATCCGTCCAACTGTTCGTGGTTCTGTAATGAACCCTAATGATCACCCGCATGGTGGTGGTGAAGGACGCGCACCAATCGGACGTAAATCACCAATGTCACCTTGGGGCAAACCAACTCTTGGTTACAAAACGCGTAAACGCAATAAACCATCTGATAAGTATATCGTTCGTAGACGTAAAAAATAAACGGAAAAACGGACGGGCTAAAGCACCCGTCTCTAATCCCCGGAAGGAGGCTTATCCATGGGTCGTAGCTTGAAAAAAGGACCTTTTGCAGATGACCATTTATTGAAGAAAGTTGAAGTGTTAAACGCAGAAGACAAGAAGCAAGTAGTAAAAACTTGGTCTCGTCGTTCTACAATTTTCCCGCAATTCATTGGTCACACAATTGCAGTATATGATGGACGTAAGCATGTACCAGTATATATCACTGAAGATATGGTCGGTCATAAATTAGGTGAATTCGCACCAACACGTACGTATAGAGGACACGCTGGTGACGATAAGAAAACAAAACGCTAATGAGAGGAGGTACTAGGCATGCAAGCTAAAGCCGTTGCGAAATCAGTTCGTATTGCTCCTCGTAAGGTTCGTTTAGTTGTAGATCTAATTCGAGGAAAAAAAGTTGGCGAGGCGATTGCTATTTTGAAACATACTCAACGTGGCGCTTCTCCAGTCGTAGAAAAAGTATTAAATTCTGCAGTTGCTAATGCAGAGCATAATTATGAAATGGATGCAGACAATCTTGTGGTATCTGAAGTTTTTGTTAACGAAGGAGCTACTTTGAAACGTTTCCGTCCACGTGCACAAGGACGTGCAAGCAGAATCAACAAACGTACTAGCCACATCACAGTAGTGGTAACTGAAAAAAAGGAGGGATAGTCAGTGGGTCAAAAAGTTAATCCAACAGGTCTTCGCGTAGGTGTCATTAAAGACTGGGAGTCTAAATGGTACGCTGGTAAAGACTATGCAGACTTACTGCATGAAGATATTAAAATCAGAGAATATCTTGAAGGACGTCTTAAAACGGCTGCTGTTTCTTCTATTGAAATCGAACGTGCAGCAAACCGTGTAAACATTACAATTCACACTGGTAAACCAGGAATGGTAATTGGTAAAGGCGGTTCTGAAGTTGAAGCTTTACGTAAATCTTTAAACAACTTAACTGGCAAACGAGTTCACATTAATATCGTTGAAATCAAAAAAGTAGATATTGATGCAACACTTGTCGCTGATAACATTGCTCGTCAATTAGAAAATCGTATCTCATTCCGTCGTGCTCAAAAGCAAGCTATCCAACGTGCGATGCGTGCTGGAGCAAAAGGAATTAAAACACAAGTATCTGGACGTCTAGGCGGTGCGGATATCGCTCGTGCAGAACATTACAGTGAAGGAACAGTGCCACTTCATACTTTACGTGCTGACATTGACTACGGTACAGCAGAAGCTGATACAACGTATGGTAAATTAGGTGTTAAAGTATGGATCTATCGTGGAGAAGTCCTTCCAACTAAAACCGATAAATAAGGGAGGGGGCTCATTACTATGTTAATGCCTAAACGTGTTAAATATCGTAGACAACATCGTGGTAAAATGAGAGGCCAAGCAAAAGGCGGTACAGCTGTTTCTTTCGGAGAATACGGTTTACAAGCTCTTGAGGCTTCTTGGATTACAAGCCGCCAAATCGAGGCAGCGCGTATTGCAATGACTCGTTACATGAAACGTGGCGGTAAAGTTTGGATCAAAATTTTCCCAGACAAACCATACACTGCAAAGCCTTTAGAAGTTCGAATGGGTTCCGGTAAAGGTGCTCCAGAAGGATGGGTAGCAGTAGTTAAACCAGGTAAAATTATGTTTGAAATCGCAGGCGTATCTGAAGAGGTTGCTCGTGAAGCACTTCGCCTAGCATCTCATAAACTACCTATTAAAACGAAATTCGTAAAACGTGAAGAAATTGGTGGTGAAAGCAATGAAGGCTAAAGAAATTAGAGATTTAACCACTGCCGAAATTGAACAAAATGTAAAAACATTAAAAGAAGAGTTATTTAATTTACGTTTCCAATTAGCTACTGGTCAATTGGAAAACACTGCACGCATCCGTGAAGTACGTAAATCCATTGCTCGTCTTAAAACTGTCGTTCGCCAACGCGAATTACACGCAAATAACTAAGATTCCAGAGGGGAGGTTAACCTCAATGTCTGAACGTAATGATCGTAAAGTTTATACTGGTCGTGTTGTATCCGACAAAATGGATAAAACTATTACAGTTTTAGTTGAAACTTACAAGTTCCATAAACTTTATGGAAAACGTGTTAAGTATTCTAAGAAATTTAAAACACATGATGAGAACAATGTTGCAAAAACAGGCGACATCGTACGTATTATGGAAACTCGCCCGCTATCAGCTACCAAACGTTTCCGTTTAGTAGAAGTAGTCGAAGAAGCGGTAATTATTTAATAAAGTTCGCTCGGAAGGTATCCGAAGGGAGGTCACAGTGTTATGATTCAACAAGAAACTCGTTTGAAAGTTGCAGATAACTCTGGTGCTCGTGAAGTATTAACCATTAAAGTATTAGGCGGTTCCGGTCGTAAAACTGCCAACATTGGTGATGTAATTGTTTGTACTGTGAAACAAGCAACACCAGGGGGCGTTGTCAAAAAAGGCGACGTTGTTAAAGCAGTAATTGTACGTTCAAAATCTGGTGCACGTCGTAAAGATGGTTCTTACATCCGTTTTGATGAAAATGCTGCCGTAATTATTCGTGATGATAAAAGTCCAAGAGGAACACGTATCTTCGGACCAGTTGCACGTGAATTACGTGATGCTCAATTCATGAAAATCGTATCTCTAGCTCCAGAAGTTCTATAATAAGAAATTTCCTCATCAAGGAGGTGCGTAAAGCATGCATGTAAAAAAAGGTGATAAAGTCAAAGTGTTATCCGGTAAAGACCGCGGTAAAGAAGGCACTGTATTAGAAGCATTTCCAAAGAAAGAGCGCGTATTAGTAGAAGGCGTGAACATGATTCAAAAACATGCGAAACCTTCTCAAGACAACCCACAAGGTGGAATCTTGAATATCGAAGCTCCAATTCATGTTTCTAATGTATTGCCAATCGATCCGAAGTCCGGAGAACCAACTCGTGTTGGCTATGAAGTAAGAGATGGTAAAAAAATCCGTATTGCTAAAAAATCCGGTGAAGCATTAGATAAATAAGTTTTTCTGTGAAAGGAGGGCTAACGCATGAACGAATTAAAACAAAAATACCAAGATGAAATTGCATCATCTTTAATGAATAAATTCAATTATGATTCTGTAATGGAAGTACCTAAAATCGAGAAAATCGTGATCAACATGGGTGTTGGTGACGCGGTTCAAAACTCAAAGGCATTAGACAGTGCTGTTGAAGAATTAGCTTTAATTTCTGGTCAAAAACCATTAATCACTCGTGCTAAGAAATCAATCGCAGGTTTCCGTCTTCGTGAAGGAATGCCAATTGGTGCAAAGGTTACTCTACGTGGAGAACGCATGTATGAGTTCCTACAAAAGCTAGTTGCTGTATCTCTTCCACGTGTACGTGACTTCCGCGGGATTTCTAAAAAGGCATTTGATGGTCGTGGAAACTACACTTTAGGTGTAAAAGAACAGTTGATTTTCCCAGAAATTAATTACGATAAAGTAAGTAAAGTTCGTGGAATGGATATTGTTATTGTAACGACTTCCAACACTGACGAAGAAGCTCGTGAACTTTTAGCTGGACTGGGCATGCCTTTCCAAAAGTAAGCTAAAAGCTAATACAAGGAGGGAAAATTTTGGCTAAAAAATCTATGATAGCGAAACAAAAGCGCCCGCAAAAATATAAAGTACAAGAATATACACGTTGCGAACGCTGTGGTCGCCCGCATTCAGTAATTCGTAAATTTAAACTTTGCCGTATTTGTTTCCGTGAACTTGCCTATAAAGGTCAAATTCCTGGTGTCAAAAAAGCAAGTTGGTAATCCCCGATTCGGGAAGGAGGTAATTAGTAATGGTTATGACAGATCCAATTGCAGATATGCTTACTCGCATTCGTAATGCGAACATGGTTAAACATGAACAATTAGAGCTTCCTGCTTCTAAAATTAAAAAAGAGATCGCTGATATCCTGAAACGCGAAGGCTTTGTAAAGGATTATGAGCTAGTTGAAGACAACAAGCAAGGTATATTACGTATCTTCTTAAAATACAGCGCAAACGAAGAAAGAGTTATTACAGGAATTAAACGTATCAGTAAACCAGGTTTACGCGTATATGCTAAAGCTGATGAAGTACCACGTGTATTGAATGGTCTTGGCATTGCTATCGTATCAACTTCTAATGGAGTGCTTTCTGATAAGGAAGCTCGTTCTCAAGCAGTTGGTGGCGAAGTACTAGCGTACGTTTGGTAAGAACTTATTTTTATAAGAGGAGGTGCAAGGAATGTCTCGTGTCGGACTTAAGCCTGTAGAAATTCCAGAAGGTGTAGAGTTGAAATTCAACGGAACTACACTAACGGTCAAAGGACCAAAAGGTGAATTAACAAGAGATTTTCACCCAGATATTAAAATCAATGTTGAAGGTAATATTTTAACTGTAGAGCGCCCAAGCGATCACAAAGATCACCGTGCCCTACATGGTACTACCCGCAGCTTAATCAATAACATGGTAGTTGGTGTAAGCAAAGGTTTTGAAAAATCATTGGAAATCAACGGTGTTGGTTACCGTGCTCAAAAGCAAGGGAACAAAACTGTTATTAACGCTGGTTATTCACATCCTGTTGAAATTGACCCAATTGACGGTATTGAAATCGAAGTACCTAAAAACACACAAGTTGTTGTAAAAGGTATTGATAAAGAATTAGTAGGTGCAGTTGCTGCTAATATCCGAGCAATCCGCCCGCCAGAGCCTTACAAAGGTAAAGGTATTAAATATGCGGATGAATATGTACGTCGTAAAGAAGGTAAAACTGCTAAGTAAGTTGTTAGCTTGAGAAAGGAGTGACCCAGATGATCACAAAGCCTGACAAAAATGTTATTCGTAAAAAGCGTCACAACCGTGTGCGCCGAACATTATCAGGAACTACAGAACGTCCACGTTTAAATGTGTATCGTTCTAACAAAAACATTTATGCTCAATTGATTGATGATGTAAATGCTGTTACCCTAGCAAGTGCTTCTACAATGGATAAAGAACTTGGAATCAGCGGAAGTAATACGGAAGCTGCTAAACAAGTGGGGGCAGCTATTGCGAAACGTGCAATTGACAAAGGATATAAATCCGTAGTATTTGATCGTGGTGGTTATTTATATCATGGACGTATCAAAGCTTTAGCAGAGGCAGCTCGTGAGGAAGGCCTTGAATTTTAAGAGTAAAAGGAGGTAACCATCTATAATGAATACGAATATTGATCCGAGCAAATTAGATCTTGAAGAACGTGTTGTTACGGTCAACCGTGTTGCAAAGGTTGTAAAAGGTGGACGTCGTTTCCGCTTTGCAGCTCTCGTGGTTGTAGGTGACAAAAACGGTCATGTAGGTTTCGGTACTGGTAAAGCACAAGAAGTACCTGAAGCTATTAAAAAGGCAGTAGATGATGCTAAGAAAAACTTAATTACTGTACCAATCGTTGGCACAACCATTCCACATGAAATTCATGGACAGTTTGGTTCTGGAAACGTATTGATGAAGCCAGCTTCTGAAGGTACTGGAGTTATCTCTGGTGGTCCAGTGCGTGCGATTTTAGAGCTTGCTGGTGTAGGTGATATCCTAACTAAATCTTTAGGATCTAATACACCAATCAACGTAATCCGTGCTACATTGAACGGTTTAACTAATTTAAAAACAGCTGAAGACGTAGCTAAATTACGTGGAAAGTCTGTTGAAGAACTGTTAGGATAAGGAGGGAAACACAATGTCTAAAAAATTGGAAATAACCCTCACTCGTAGTGTTATCGGCGGCACTGACGTTCAACGCAAAACGGTTGAAGCGTTAGGGTTAAAGAAAATTCGTCAATCGGTTGTACGTGAAGATACTCCAGCCGTTCGTGGTATGGTTAACAGAGTGTCCCACTTATTGACAGTTAAAGAAGTATAATTAAATTTTGTTTAAAGAGGAGGTGCTCGCATGAAACTTCATGAATTAAAAGCGGCAGAAGGATCTCGTAAAGAAAGAAACCGTGTAGGTCGCGGAATGTCTTCCGGTAACGGTAAAACTTCTGGACGTGGACATAAAGGTCAAAAAGCACGTTCCGGTGGTGGAGTAAGACCAGGTTTTGAAGGTGGTCAAATGCCTTTATTCCAACGTTTACCAAAACGTGGTTTTACAAACATTAACCGTAAAGAATATGCTATTGTTAACCTTGATACACTTAATCGCTTTGAGGATGGTACTGAAGTTACCCCAGAGCTATTATTAGAAACTGGTGTCGTAAGCAAATTAAACGCTGGAGTTAAGATTCTTGGAAAAGGTCAATTAGAAAAGAAATTAACTGTTAAAGCTCATAAGTTCTCCGCATCTGCGAAAGAAGCAATTGAGGCAGCGGGCGGTCAATCTGAGGTGATCTAATTTGTTTCAGACACTCTCCAATTTTTTGCGAGTAGCAGATATAAGGAATAAAATTATATTTACACTGCTTATGCTTATTGTATTCCGTATTGGCACGTTTATCCCCGTGCCTTTTACAGATAAAGCAGCGATTGATTTTATGATGAATCAGCAAAATGTGTTTGGCTTTATGAACACATTTGGTGGCGGGGCATTACAAAACTTCTCCATTTTTGCAATGGGAATCATGCCTTACATCACAGCATCGATTATTATGCAGCTACTGCAAATGGATGTTGTTCCGAAATTTGCTGAATGGAAGAAGCAAGGGGAAATGGGGCGTAAGAAAATTGCTCAAGTAACACGCTATGCTGCAATTGTCATAGCATTTGTTCAAGCAATTGCTATGTCAATTGGCTTTAATGCCATGGCTGGCGGCTTACTTATTCATGATCCCGGCGTAATGAAATTCTTAACCATAGCAATTGTGTTAACTGGTGGAACAGCCTTTCTTATGTGGTTAGGTGAACAGATTACTGCTCATGGTGTTGGTAATGGTATCTCTATCATTATCTTCGCTGGTATCGTTGCTGCTATTCCGAACGGCGCTGCACAATTGTACAATCAATACTTCTCTAATCCAGGGAATGAATTGTTTATAAATATCGTTATTGTAGCGATTATTGTACTTGTGATTATCGCAGTTACGGTTGGAATCATTTTTGTAAACGAAGCGTTACGAAAAATTCCAGTACAGTATGCGAAGAAATTAGTAAATCGTACACCAGTAGGCGGTCAGTCAACGCATCTGCCAATTAAGGTAAATGCGGCAGGGGTAATCCCAGTTATCTTTGCGATTGCCTTTATGATTGCACCGACAACCATTGCTGGATTTTTTGAAGGAAATCAAATAGCAAGTACAGTGACGTATATTTTTGATTACACACGACCTGTGGGTATGATAATCTATGTAGCACTGATCATTGCTTTCTCATATTTCTATACGTTTGTTCAGGTCAATCCAGAACAAATGTCAGAGAACTTGCAAAGACAAGGTGGCTATATCCCAGGTATTCGCCCGGGACACAATACAGAAGAATACTTAACAAGGGTTATCAATCGACTAACTTTTGTTGGTGCGCTATTCTTAGCATTTGTTTCTGTATTTCCAATTATTTTGGGCAGTCTTGCAAATTTACCATCGACAGTACAGATCGGCGGTACTAGCTTAATAATTGTTGTTGGTGTCGCGTTAACAACAATGAAACAATTAGAAGGTCAGCTTGTGAAGCGACATTATAAAGGGTTTATTAAGTAAGTAATTTCCTGCCTACAAAAGCGAGGGGAAACAATTGAATTTAATCTTAATGGGATTACCTGGTGCTGGTAAAGGTACGCAGGCGGAAAAAATTAACGAAAAATATAAGATCCCTCACATTTCTACTGGGGATATGTTCCGACTAGCTATTAAAGAAGGTACAGACCTTGGTAAAAAAGCGAAGGAATATATGGATCAAGGAAATCTTGTTCCAGATGAAGTAACTATCGGTATTGTCAAAGAACGCTTAGCAAAAGAAGATTGTAAAGAAGGATTCTTATTAGATGGATTCCCTCGTACAATTGCTCAAGCTGAAGCTTTGCAAGAATTGACAGCTGATTTGAATAAAACCATCGACTATGTATTACATGTGGATGTACCAGAAGAAAAATTGGTAGAGCGTTTAACTGGACGGAGAATTTGTCCGACTTGCGGAACAGCTTATCATGTAATTTATAACCCTCCGAAAGAGGAAGGTATTTGTGATAAAGATGGCTCCCAGTTAATTCAGCGAGATGATGATCAACCAGAAACGGTTAAAAATCGGCTAGCCGTTAACGTAGAGCAAACACAGCCATTACTTGATTTTTATCAAGATAAAGGATATCTTGTGAAGGTAGACGGTGATCGAGATATTAACGATGTCTTCCATGAAATTGAGTCCATTTTGGATAAATAAGTCAAGCCTCTTAACGAACAGATTAGGTGCAAAACCGATGCTGAGAAGTTATAATGAGTGAGATAATGTGTAATGCTTTTATCAAACACGATAAATAATTGGTTTATCAACCTTTTGATATAAAACGAACAATTGCCTAGGTGATGGTGAGAGCTGATATACGTTAACAAATTGATTTTCTTAGCACAGGTCCATTTGTACGTATGATGCAGGATAGTGATTCAGGTCAGTACAATTGATGTCTCGGTTGTGAACGGCCGGTTGTCCTACGCTGGCCAATGGAGGAAGCAGCGCTTATGGTTGATTTTATATGATGAATGTGCGCTAAAAGGTACGTTAAATGTTTCCCGAAGGACCGCATAGCTTTAGATGTACGGCTCGTGTCACAAAAGGGAAATTAAGCTTTATCCTTGATTTAGATAAGGTTGTAACTGATTTGAAGAAGGGAGATCACACACAATGGCGAAAGATGATGTTATTGAAGTAGAAGGTACAGTGACAGATACATTGCCGAATGCGATGTTTAAAGTTGAGCTTGAAAATGGCCATACAGTATTGGCGCATGTATCTGGTAAAATCCGTATGCACTTTATCCGCATTTTACCAGGCGATAAAGTAACGGTTGAACTTTCTCCGTATGATTTAACCAAAGGACGAATTACGTACCGTTATAAATAAACGAGCTCCGATCTAAAAGGAGGTAATGATGATGAAGGTAAGAGCATCTGTAAAACCAATTTGCGAGAAATGCAAAGTCATCAAACGCAAAGGCAAAGTAATGGTAATTTGTGAAAATCCAAAACACAAACAAAAACAAGGCTAAAAAACAGGAGGTGCTAGCATTCTATGGCACGTATTGCAGGTATTGATATTCCACGTGATAAACGTGTAGTAATTTCTTTAACTTACATTTATGGTATTGGTAAAACTACTGCACAGGAAATCCTTAAAGAAGCAGGCGTTTCTGAAGATACTCGTGTCCGTGATTTAACGGAAGATGAATTAACAAGAATTCGTCAAGCGATCGATAACTACACTACAGAAGGAGACCTTCGTCGTGAAGTATCTTTAAACATCAAACGTTTGATTGAAATCGGATCTTATAGAGGTATCCGTCATCGTCGCGGATTACCAGTTCGTGGACAAAAAACAAAGAACAACTCTCGTACACGTAAAGGCCCACGTAAAACAATGGCTAACAAGAAAAAGTAATGTAAGGAGGTAAGCTTACAAATGGCACGTAAAACAAATACGCGTAAACGCCGTGTGAAAAAGAATATAGAATCTGGTATTGCACATATCCGTTCTACTTTTAACAATACAATTGTTACAATTACGGATACACAAGGTAATGCTATTGGATGGAGCTCTGCTGGTGCTCTAGGCTTTAAAGGATCAAAAAAATCTACTCCGTTTGCTGCACAAATGGCTGCTGAAACTGCTGCTAAGTCTGCAATCGAAAACGGCATGAAAACATTAGAAGTTACTGTTAAAGGACCTGGCGCTGGTCGTGAAGCTGCAATCCGTTCTTTACAGGCTGCTGGATTAGAAGTTACTGCAATTGTTGACGTAACTCCAGTTCCTCATAATGGTTGCCGCCCACCAAAACGTCGTCGTGTTTAATTTAACTGTATAGAATTTATCAATCCTGTCAATAATGGTTGATAAAACGTACAGTTATCTACATGTGTAGATAAACAGATTCCAAGACAGTTCGTACGAAAGATTTTTAGGTAGCGCAGAAACGCCAACTGCCTTATTTGAGGAATTTCGGTTAGACTATGTGGTCTAGCCGGGGTTTCGACGTTTTAAAGGAGGGTTTGTAAAATGATCGAGATAGAAAAGCCGAAAATTGAAACGCTTGAAATCAGCGATGATGCTACTTTTGGTAAATTTGTAGTTGAACCGCTAGAACGTGGATATGGTGCCACACTTGGAAACTCCTTGCGTCGTATCTTATTATCCTCACTACCGGGTGCTGCTGTAACAACTGTTCATATCGACGGGGCACTGCATGAGTTTTCAACGATTGACGGGGTTGTGGAGGATGTAACTACCATCATTCTAAACTTGAAGAAACTTGCACTTAAAATCTATTCTGATGAACCAAAAACATTGGAAATTGATGTTCAAGGAGAAGGAGTCGTAACTGCTGCAGATTTAACTTTTGATAGTGATGTAGAAGTAATGAATCCTGATCTTCATATTGCGACATTAAACAGTAAAGGCAATCTTCACATGAAGTTGACTGCTGAAAGAGGTCGTGGTTATCGTCCAGCAGATGAGAACAAGTTTGATGATCAACCAATTGGTGTTATTCCAATTGATTCCATCTTCACACCAGTATCTCGTGTTACTTATCAAGTAGAGAATACACGTGTCGGTCAAATTTCAAATTATGATAAACTAACACTAGATGTTTCAACTGACGGTAGTATTCGCCCTGAAGAAGCAGTTTCTCTAGGTGCGAAAATTATTTCCGAGCATTTGAATATCTTTATTGGCTTAACGGATGAAGCGCAGAACGTGGAAATTATGGTTGAAAAAGAAGAAGACCAAAAAGAAAAAGTAATGGAAATGACCATTGAAGAGCTTGATCTTTCGGTTCGTTCTTACAACTGCTTGAAGCGTGCTGGTATTAACACCGTTCAAGAGCTTGCAAATAAATCAGAAGAAGATATGATGAAGGTCCGTAATTTAGGACGTAAATCATTAGAAGAAGTAAAAGTAAAATTAGAAGATCTAGGATTAGGTCTTAGAGACGATGACTGATAAAGCAGTCACCTGTAAAGTTTTAAAAAAGGGAGGGATAGTCCGTGGCTAGAAAATTAGGACGTACAACAGATAGTCGTATGGCTCTTCTTCGCAACCTTGCATCTGATTTAATTATTCATGAACGCATTGAAACTACAGAAGCAAAAGCGAAAGAGTTAAGAACGATTGTAGATAAAATGATTACTCTTGGTAAGCGTGGCGATTTACATGCACGCCGTCAAGCTGCTTCATTTTTATACAACAAAGAAGCTGATGAAGAAAATAACGTGGTTCAAAAATTATTTGATGATGTTGCTGCGCGCTATGAAGATAGACAAGGTGGTTATACACGCGTTCTTAAACTTGGTGAACGCCAAGGCGATGGCGCTAAAATGGCAATCATTGAGTTGGTTTAATTTACTACAACGGCAAGGGGCAGGACTCAATCTCTCTCAGAGGTTATCCAAGCCCTTTTTTTGTATGAAAAATGGATATATTTTTATGAAGTGAATTTTGAGTATAATTATATAGCTGATTACTACCGCTACAGAAATACACTACGCTTTCCGTGGGCTTGTCCTCAGCCTCGTTTAAAGAAGACTTGCTGATTGGCAAGCCGACAGGCGCAGACAGAAGCAAAGTCGCGCTTATGCCTGTGGTAGAAAAAAAGAAGTTCGCTTTTTTTCTGCGGGGTCTTCACACTACGCATTCCCACAGGAGTCTCCGTGTATTTCTTCCGCTGGTTATAGTTCTTTATCATGGATTATTCCTTTATAATGATAAAAACATTAATTCAATGAGTTTTATAATTAGCTGTTACTATAGCGTTGGAAATGTACCTAGACTGCGCAGGAAAAAATATAGGTGAGCTTCACAGTGCGTCAGTACAAGAGAGCTCACCTAGTACTGCGGTACTCGTACTACCAAAACCGTAGCCGCCCGTGGAAAGCGGAGTATATCTCCGGAGCGGATGATTCTCACAAAATATGTTCGATATTTGTTTTCTTTATTGGTCTAGCTCATACTTTCTTTCATGAAGAGAAATAGATAAAATAATCATGACAAGTCATTAACCAGGGGAATTACATAATAGAAAAAGTAGGAGAGGGAGGTGTCTGGATGGAAAGAAAAAAGCTAGTAGAGTTTAAGAATGTTTCCTTTCGATATGAGGAAGAAGGAGCCCTTGTTTTAAACCAAGTCTCTTTTGAAATTTATGAAGGCGAATGGGTTGCTATTATCGGTCATAATGGCTCCGGAAAATCAACCATTGCAAAATTGCTTAACGGTTTATTAATGCCACATGATGGGGAAATTACCGTCGATGGTATAAAAGTAGATGACAATACGGTTTGGGATATACGGAAAGATGTAGGAATGGTCTTTCAAAATCCAGATAATCAATTTGTTGGTGCGACCGTTCAAGATGATGTCGCATTCGGAATGGAGAACAGAGGCGTTCCTAGAGAAGAGATGAGAGAGAGAATCCAGCGCACCTTATCTGCTGTTCGTATGCAAGATTACTTATTAACAGAGCCGCATCGTCTATCTGGAGGGCAAAAGCAGCGTGTAGCTATTGCGAGTGTATTAGCGATAGCTCCAAAAGTATTAATTTTAGATGAAGCCACCGCTATGCTGGATCCGACAGGAAGAAAAGAAATTATGCACACGGTCAGTGATATACAGGAGTCAGAAGGGCTCTCTCTTATTACCATTACACATGATTTACAGGAAATTGTTCAGGCAGATCGGGTAATTGTCATGAATAAGGGGCAAATTTGGGAAGAAACAACGCCGAGGGAATTATTCCTGCAGCGTGAAGGGCTACGTGAAATTGGTTTGGATGTGCCGTTTGTTGCACAATTAACGGATGAGCTGATCAAGCAGGGAGTTCAATTAAAAGAAGCAGCATTAAATCACGAAGAGTTGTTGGAGGAATTATGGAAATTCAATTCAAAGATGTAAGTTATATTTATCAAGAGAATACTCCTTTTGCCCATAAAGCCCTTGAAGACATTTCCTTTACCATCGAATCGGGCTCTTTTGTTGCTGTCATTGGACATACAGGCTCCGGAAAATCAACGCTAATCCAGCACCTGAATGGTTTAAGTCTTCCTAGCAGAGGAGAAATAACCATTGGTGACTTCCGACTAAGTTCAGAAGGGAAACCCAAAGATATTCGTGATTTAAGACGAAAGGTCGGAGTTGTTTTTCAATATCCAGAGCATCAGTTATTTGAAGAAACAGTGGCAAAAGACATCGCCTTTGGTCCGAAGAATTTTGACGTGGGACAAGAAGAAATTGACCGCAGAATAGAAAATCTGCTTCCAGCTGTCGGTCTGCCAGAAGAAATATTGGAGCGTTCCCCATTTGATTTAAGTGGCGGACAGAAGCGCCGTGTGGCTATAGCAGGCGTATTGGCAATGGCCCCAGAAGTTCTTGTATTGGATGAGCCAACTGCCGGACTGGACCCGCGCGGCCAGCGTGAAATCATGGATATGTTTTATCAGCTGCATCAGGAGCGCAATCTGACTACAGTACTTGTAACACATAGTATGGAGGATGCTTTAGCCTATGCGGATAAAATTATTATTTTAAATCGTGGACAAAAATATATGGAAGGTCCGCCGCTTGAAGTGTTTAAACAAACGGACAAGCTGCAGGACGTACAATTAGGTATCCCAGAAGTCATTCATTTTCTAAATCAGTATAATGAGCGCTTTGACACTTCTGTAAGGTATCAGCACCAATCCTTACAAGAGTTAGCAAAGGAGATAAAAGAACAACTGGAGGTGGGTTCCCATGAATAATGCTTTAATTATTGGTCAATATGTTCCCGGGAACTCACTTATACACCGACTAGATCCTAGAACCAAAATTACAGTTGTCTTTTTCTTTGTTATTATTGTATTCTTTGCAAACAATGTACCAAGTTATAGTTTATTAACAGCGTTCTCATTGCTTTGTGTATTTATTTCACGGGTGCCGTTGCGATTTATTTTAAAAGGACTTATCCCTGTCTGGTTTTTAATTATCTTTACATTTATTCTGCATTTATTTATCACGAAGGAAGGAAACTTGCTGGTAGAGTGGGGATTTATCAAGATTTATAGCGGAGGAATCATTCAAGGCTTTGCGATTTCTTTACGCTTTTTCTTGCTTATCTTAACGACTTCTCTATTAACTTTAACGACAACACCGATTGAAATCACAGATGCGATGGAGGAAATGCTTCATCCATTGAAAAAAATTAAGTTTCCTGTGCATGAGCTGGCCTTAATGATGTCTATCTCTTTACGTTTTATTCCAACACTGATGCAGGAAACAGATAAAATATCGCGTGCGCAGGCTGCTCGCGGTGTCGATTTTCGTACAGGCCCTATCAAGGATCGGGTAATGGCCGTTATTCCATTATTGGTTCCATTGTTTGTCAGTGCCTTTAAGCGTGCGGAGGATTTAGCGATGGCAATGGAAGCACGTGGCTATCAAGGTGGAGAAGGAAGAAGCAAGCTGCGTGAATTACACGTTGGTAAAAAAGATATTCTTGTTTTAATAGGTTTTGTACTCTTATTAGTAGCGTTATTTTTATTAAGACAGTAATAAATAAGAAAGGGGCTGTACAAATGGAAAGGATAAAATGCACGATTGCTTATGACGGTGCAGGTTTTGCTGGTTTTCAAGTGCAGCCCAATCAGCGGACAGTCCAAGGTACCGTGGAGAAAGCTTTAGCAAAAATCCATAAAGGAGAAACCATCCGCATTCAAGCATCAGGACGAACAGATACAGGTGTCCATGCAGTTGGTCAGGTCATTCATTTTGATACTCCTTTAACAATCCCTGAACGAAATTGGAAGCAAGCTGTGAATACACTCTTGCCGGATGATGTCCGAATAAATAAGGTCGAGAAGGTTAGTGATGCATTTCATGCCCGTTACAGCGTGAAACAGAAAGAATATCATTATTATGTTTTAAATCGGGAAGACCCAGATGTGTTTCGCCGGGATTATGTATTACACTTTCCTCGGAGCATAGATATAGAGGCTATACAAGCAGCCTGTAAGCATTTAGAGGGAACACATGACTTTACCACCTTTTCGTCAGCTAAATCGTCTGTAAAGGGCTCAAAAGTGCGTACATTATTCCATGCATCCTGTGAGAAGAAAGGCGACGATATGGAATTTATCTTTCGTGGAAGCGGCTTTCTATATAACATGGTCCGAATTATGGTCAGTGCGTTATTAGATGTAGGAATAGGAAAGCGCAAACCTGAGGATATACCAGAACTCTTAGCTGCAAAAGAAAGAGGGAAGTTGGGAAAGACGATTTCTCCGAATGGATTGTATTTATGGGAAGTCAGTTACGATGAGGAAGAAAATGACTCAGAGGAATAGACAAGTAGATAAGAAAAATGCAGGTGGAAGTTTTCTTTGCACGTTCGGAAAGTATAAAATTTTAGCAAGGAGGCATTTCGACGTAGCAAAAATTTTTAAGTACCAAGTATAAGTGCAACTAAGGCAACCCTACGCCATAAGACTTGGCTTGCCAAGTTTTCTTTAAATTACTTTCGTCCTAAGCTTGACTTTTGGTGCTAAAAGTTATAATATGATATATGGCATTTTATTTCTAAACCATGATTAGCCCCGGAATCTAATTATGTTAAGAATAAAAATATGATTACGAATGTAAAAGAAACGATAGATATATGGAGGGAAAAAATCATGCGCACAACTTTCATGGCAAATGAAGCAAATATTGAACGCAAATGGCTAGTTGTGGATGCGGAAGGAAAACGTTTAGGACGTTTAGCAAGCGAAGTAGCTGCTATCTTACGTGGTAAACATAAACCTACGTATACACCACATGCAGACACTGGTGATCATGTAATTATCATCAATGCAGAAAAAATTGAACTAACTGGAAACAAAATTAATGACAAAATGTACTACCGTCATTCCAATCATCCAGGTGGATTAAAATCTCGTACAGCAAACGAAATGCGTACGAAATATCCTGAGCAAATGCTTGAAATTACAGTTAAAGGTATGCTTCCAAAAGGACCTTTAGGACGCAAAATGTTAAAGAAATTGCATGTATATAGAGGCGCTGAGCATAATCATCAAGCTCAAAAACCAGAAGCTTACGAACTTCGAGGATAATTAAAGGGAGGTAAATGAATTGGCACAAGTACAATACAATGGCACAGGTCGCCGTAAAAAGTCAACTGCCCGCGTACGTCTAGTACCAGGTACAGGAAATGTTACTATCAATGGTCGCGATGCTAGAGACTATTTTCCATATGAAACACAATTATTAATCTTGAACCAACCACTTGTTACTACAGAAACTCAAGGAACTTATGATGTTCTTGTAAATGTACATGGCGGTGGATTTACTGGTCAAGCAGGTGCAATCCGTCACGGAATCGCACGCGCATTATTACAAGCTGACCCAGAATATCGTTCTGCATTAAAATCAGAAGGATATCTTACTCGTGATGCTCGTATGAAAGAACGTAAAAAATACGGTCTTAAAGGCGCGCGTCGTGCACCTCAGTTCTCAAAACGTTAATAGAAACATTGGTATATCAATGTTTACAGAGCTTTTTTGGTTCAAGTTGGTTCAAATTAACTTGAACCTTATAAAGCACTTAACAGATTTAAAGCATCGGCATCTTGCTGGTGCTTTTTTTGTGGCATTAATTCCAGATAATAATTCTGTGTGGTTTGAATTTTAATGTGACCTAATCGCTTTGATACATAAGCAATATCAATGTCTTGAGCAAATAAAAACGATGCATAAGTGTCTCTTAAACCGTGAAACGTTGTTTTTTTAATATCTAATTTCGTCAATAACTCAGATAATTGCTCCGACTGTTTAAAACCACCAAAACTGAAAATATAACCATTCTCTTTAACGGGTATTTTACGAATAAGCTCATATACTTCTTTATTTATAGAAACATCACTTTTTGCATTTTGTGTCTTTAATGAAGTATCTTCAGAAGTAGGACTGATTGAATGTCTAACCTTTATTCCGAGTAATTGGAAAGTATTTTGGGAATGATTTCGGTCTTGCAACGGGTATAAATACTATAAACGATGACAGTATAATAATTTTTCCTTTTGAATATATCGATGCAAAAAAACATGATGTGGTGGAAAGATTACCAATTGATTAAACACGATAGAATTAAAAACGTCACAAAAGGAAACTTACTAAACGCGGTGAACTCAGTTGCAGCTCAATTTATCATTTTGAGAGAATTAATTGAGTTTATTGATGAGTCCAACGGAAAAGAATATATAAGGAAAGATTACTGGTCTGAGTATTGGGTGCCAGTCGTATAACGAAGTAATAACTGAACCCAGTTGTTTTAGAATTGCCAGGGGCTCCTAATATATTCACCATCTATACATGGGTTATATGTAGGGGATTTTGATACACCGAAAATATACTGCATTTACATATATGAATTAAATGCTAAATAAAATATATTATAAGGTATAAAGAAAAATATTTAATAAATGTTTCAGAGGATTAACTAAATAAATTGTAATGTTTTAAAAAACAGAGATTAGTAAAATGTATGCCTTTTAATCTGTATAAAGACATCTTATAGTAACTAATCGGAACTTAATGTATAATTGAATTGATAGATTACTTGAATAATTTCATTTTCAGTCAATTGTTAGGAAAAATATTTATAGGGGGTACCAAATTGAGTTATTATTTTAAAGAGGTAAGAGCTTTTATTTCAACAAATATATCACTTAGAAAACCTCAAAGATTAGCACATAAAAGATTAAAAGAAAGTTTTTTAGAGGGAAAGGATACACATAAAATTATTGTCCTTCCAACAGGTGCAGGAAAAACAGGTGTAATTGGATTAGTGCCATTTGAAATAAGTGATGGAAAAGTACTGGTAATAACACCGAGTTTAGTAATTAGAGAAGGGATATCTGATGACTTTGACACGCGTACTCAATATAATTTTTGGACAAAAAGAAATGTTATTTTAAATGATGAGAATTTACCTTCAGTTTATAGATACGCTGGATATAATACAAGTGGTGATAAAAAGAGGGTAATGAGATATTTGAATAATGCTCATATTGTAGTAGCTAATATTCATAAGGTGTATAACAAAAACTCAAAGAAAGCACTAACAGATATATTAGATAAGGACTTTTTCGATATGATTATTATCGATGAAGCTCATCACTCTGCAGCAGATTCATGGTTAAAAACATTAGAACACTTTTCTGCTAAAAAAATAGTTAAGCTCACGGCTACTCCATTTAGGTCTGACGAAAAAGAATTAGATGGAGATATAGTGTATGAATATTCAATGGCAGATGCAATTAATAATAAATATATTAAAAATGTGGTTTCAGAGGATTATACCAATGAAGAATTGAAATTTATACTGGATGGAGAAGAAGTAGATAAAGAGACTGCTTTAGATATTATGGATAAAAACTGGGTATCTCGATCAGTAGCCTACTCAAAAGGGTGCAGTAAAACTATTGTAGATATGAGTCTGAAAAAACTTATAGAAAAAAGAACTAACGGAAATGCTCATCATCAAATTATTGCAGTTGCTTGTAGCATTGAGCATGCTAAACAAATAATGGAACTTTATGAGGAGGTCGGTCTAAGTGCTGCATATGTAACAAGTGACCGTCCAGAGGAGTCAGAAAAGGCGATAATTGAATTTAAAAAAGGACAAATAGACGTATTAGTAAATGTAAACATGCTTGGTGAAGGTTTTGATCATCCTAATATTAGTATCGCCGCTATTTTTAGGCCTTTTAGAACATTGCCTCCTTATGCTCAGTTTATAGGTAGAGCTTTAAGGAGAATACAGGAAGAAAACACAATAGATGATATCGATAATGTGGCACACGTTATATATCACAAAGAATTAGATTTAGATGAATTATGGAGTTATTACACAGGACAAAAAGAAAAAGCAGACAGAAAAAAAGGGATTTTAAGAGAATATGATGAAATTATATCTGAAAAGAATTTTGATGTTGGAAGAGTAAAGGTAGAAGGCGGAGTAGTTAAAAATACAAAAGAATTTTTGAGTGACGGAATAGGTAACCAATATAAGGTTGCTTTAAATAAAGTAATTGAAGATAGAGATGAAGAACTAAAGTCTACTGCAAAAAAAATGAAAGAGTCCGGAGTGTCTGAAGAAGACATAAAAGACTTTATTCATCAACAAAGACGAAAGTTAGAAAATGAAATAGATGAAAAAGCTAACAAATTAAGGGAGGAATTAATTAGGGAAGAATTACATGAGATACATAAAGAAGATATTGCTAATCAAGTTGAATACTTATTCGAAAAAACAAAAGTAGATCCAAAAGGTGACGAACTCCCATCTAAATCCAATAATCCCATTTATTCTTCAGCCAAAACTAACGACGCTTATGTTATGATGTATATTAACTTTAATTTAAAGCAAAAATTAAAACGAGGCATAGATGAGTGGGAAACATATGACTTTGAAGAAGCAAGAAAGTTACTACCAGGTGTAATTGAAAAATTAAATAAAAAACTTAATGAAAGGTAGATGAATATGAACAGTGTTAAAAAAGCTGCTGAATATTTAATGTATAAAGGACCAACATTAAACGAATTAATTCTTGAAGCAGGGGGAAAAAATTTTGCATATACTGTGAAAAATATTGAAAATGATGTTGTCCTAGAAGTGAAATCAAACACCTCGTATGATTTAGAGATAATTGATAGGTATTGGTATAATTCTGACAATGAGCTTTACAAACAGACATTAACTATGAGGGATAAAGAAAAAGTTATTTTTGACAAATATCAAGAAGCAAAAATTTTATTAGAAGCAATTAAACCAAATGTTAGTTTGATTTCATAATTTAATTGTAAGATAAAGAAGGACTTATTATCCGGCTGTTACTTTTGGTTAACCTAAAAATATGGACATAAACTTCGTTTATATTCCATGGTTTTATATGTCGTTTATAATCTGTTTATTTTCGATTCGTTAATTTTCCTAGGTTTCAAATGCTAAATCACTTATGATTTTTCATTTTCCCATATAAGTTATATCATACATTGATAATAATTTGAACGGGAAATATTATTGAAGATAGAGATATATATTACTCAACTTTCGCACACTCAAATAGACATGTAACCCTTGATATAGTTAGTGCCACCCATTGCTGTACTTGATTTTTTATTAATTTTTGGATTGCTTTATTGGTATGTTGGATGGCATCATCAAGAATCTCGATTAATTGCTGTAAAGCGACAGCCCAATCCAATTCATCGATTTCATCACATAATTCATAAAAATAAGCCGCCTAACGTTCGATCGTCTGTGTTACAACGATTTTGCCAAGAAAGCACGATATACCTTGTAAATACAATGGTTGTGTGGCTGATAAGGGCATCGTAAGACCGGCTTTGGAATTCTTTTTGTAGATTCAAAAGCGATTTGGTTGTCTTAAAAAAGACTTCAATATCCCAGCGCATTCCATAGATACGAATGATTTCTTGATCACTAAGCGTGCAATCCGTACTTAAAACAGCGAGCCAATCGCTCTTTTTATTACGATTACGCACAAATACCACTTTGACAGGTATACCATTGGCTTGTGTTGTATGAATCTAACGAAGGATGCCTTTCTTGCCGGATGCCGGTTTCGCCAGACGATAAAGTTCTTTTAAGCTGACATGTTTCTCATCTATCAAATAACGTTGTTTTAGGTTTTTCACCATGCCGATTACATCAAGACCTTGTTCTTTGATGTCCTTGATAAGAGGCGGCTGTGTGAACCAGGAATCCATCAACACATAAGAAGCACCTATGCCGGCATTTAAAGCACGCTGAAGCATCCCTGGAATTTGTTCTGGTGCCGTTTGTAAAGCTTCTTGGCGGCGTTTATAACCAGAACTACGCTTGTCGATGTCTTTGGAAACACCGTTGATTTGATGCTTTTTCGAACTTATTAAAGAGAAGTCTACAGGCATAAAGGTTGCGCCATCGGACCATCCCAAAGTTAACATACGGAATCCTTTATAAAACCTCATCTTTTGAGAAGCATGATCAAAACACCGGGGTATAAGCTCTACTTTTTTGCTTCGGTTCCGATCATAAGAAGAATCATCGATGATAAACACTTTGGGACGATAATGACTCGTAAAAATAGAAACTTTTGCGACAACAGAAGATGCTAAGGCAAGCAAAAAACGCCGCCAATTAAAGGTAGATTTGTTTAAAAAACGATAAACCGTATCTTTCGCCGGAAGATCTGTAGATTTCTTACTATCCAGCATACGAAACCAATTTTTATGTTCAAAGATAAGACGAAAGATTAATTGAAAAATAAACGCACTGGAAAAGCCAAAAGATTTTGTGATACCAGCGTTACGCAAATGTTTTAAAACACCTAATTCTTTAAATACAGATTTTATTTCAGTAGGCAGTTGCTTATTTGGGTCATTATTCGCTATCATAGTAGGAGACACCTCTTCTGTTTTGGTAGTGATTCTAGTCAAATCAACTATACCAAACGGAAAGGTGTTTTTTCATGTTTAAAATCTTTGTCAAGGAACCTACTACAGTAGCTGCAAGTACTTGAGCTTATTCATTATATTAGGTTTTTCTAGGTGCGAAAGTTGAGTATATTAGAAACAAAAGAATAATTAGTATTGTATTCAACTAACATCCATCAATTTAGTTCAAATTGGTTCTAGTAACATCAATTTCAATCCTTTTTCATACAATTTCATCCATATAACATATCCCGAAGTTTAAACGGATTAGGTACCCTTAGAATTCATGAGTATATTTCTCAAAAGGTTAATAGTTTTTCAACATCTAAACCTCTGCAACCACTTATGGTGCAGAGGTTTACTTTGGATCTATGTCAAGAAATTGGACACTAGAAATGGTGAATTTTTTAAATTCGTACCGTGCTACGTTTGCATCCCTCTGTGTTAAAAGAAGGGGAAAGTTCGCCCCTTCCTTTAACACAGAGACTAATAACGTTCTTCTATGAAACTATCTTACATAGATACATTTTTTCATACGCAATTGGTGACATATATCCAATCGTTGAATGAATTCGTTTGTAATTATAAAATTGTAAGTTAGAATTACTCATCTGCATGCTCCTTTAAATAATTTTTGATCCTCTCTAATACCTTTTGTTTTTGGTAATAAACGGTTCCCCTGGCTATTTCTAATTCGTTCGCAATTTCAGTATCACTCATATCTAAGAAAAAAAAGAACAAAATAATGAGTTGATTACTCTGTTGTAAAGACTGAATAGCGTTCGAAATCAAAAAGTCTTTTACTTTGATGGTACGACCATGAAAGTAAAAGTGATAAACATCTGTTACATAGTTGTCATACATGCTTAATTGATTGAGTTTATTCTGAGTTAATGCAGATAGTACAATTAAATTTTTATTCTGCCTGCTTATTTCTCGATAAATATCTCGTACAGCATTTCTTAAAACCGTTTTACAAAATGAATCAAATTGGCGTTGGATTCTTCTTTCTTGCACAGGTTCGTTTGTTACCATCTTTATCACCTCCTTTCTGAGTGACCAGCATTCTTACTTTTTTGCATAACTAACACGATGTGAAAGGTGGTTTTGCCGAAAAAAGAGAGAAAAGAACTAAAAAAAGGCCAAAAAACTAGAAAGTTCTTTGATCTAGATAAAAAATATTAAAAATTAGATAGAGATACAGAAATTCAACAAAGAAGAAAACAACGGCTACATACAACCAACTGCTGCTTTTTGATTTCATCCTTATTGATAATTTGTTTTTTTACGATCTTCTTTTCAATATTTTGAAAAAGATGATATAAAATTGACCAATTGAAAATAACCTCTACATCATGTTTAAAGGTAAAAATAAAATTGTCAGGTGAAGATTATTCTCGTGTGATTAAGGACTGTAAAAAAAGTAATGAAATTTAAATCAAAAATATTGGTAGTTAAAAAAGGAAATATAAATAACACTTATTTAGAACTATAAGAAACAAAATATAACATAACTCATTCGGATAGTATTTTAATATTTTGTGTCTGTTGTTCTACAAACTCTCGATATAAAGCATGATGTTGTAATAGATCCTGATGGCTTCCACTACCAGTTATTTCACCTTTTTCAATAAAGATAATTTTATCCGCATCAAGAATTGTTGATAAACGATGAGCTATAATAAAAGTTGTGCGACCCGTCATTAATTGTAATAATGCTTCTTGGACTATCAGTTCTGATTGACTGTCTAGGCTTGCAGTTGCTTCATCCAACAGTAATATTTTAGGATCTCGGAGAAATGCACGTGCAATATTAATACGCTGTTTTTGACCCATGGATAAATTCATTCCACGTTCTCCCACTGTTGTGTCCAGTCCTTCAGGAAAATCTATAATAAATTGATCAGAGTAAGCCATTTGGATAACTTTCCATAATATTTCATCGGGCGTATTTTTCTTTCTACTTAAACCATATAATAGATTATCTCGAATAGTTCCTGTAATCATAGAATTTTCTTGAGAAACATATCCAATTTGACTGCGCCATGACTTTAAAGATATGTCTTTTATCGGGGTATTGCCTATCTTAATATCTCCAGAGTTTGGTTCATAGTAACGCTCCAGCAAACTAAATAAAGTCGTTTTTCCTCCACCGCTGGGACCAACAAATGCAATTTTTTCTCCAGGTTGTGCTGTAAATGAAATATCTTTTAAAACTGATCCATGTTTATGGTAGGAGAAGCAAATATTTAATACTCTAACTGGTTTATCAGATATATCTATCTCTATCTCGATTTGACTCATTTCTTGAGGTAGTTCCAGAATTTCAATAATACGACTTGTTGCAGCTGTTGCTTTTTGTAGTTGGGTGAAAAACATTGTAAATGTAGTAACTGGCATAATAATTTGAAAGAGATATAACAGGAAAGCGACTAATGAACCCGTTGACAGTGAACCATCCACAACTCTAACTCCACCATAACCAATAACTCCGACAATCACTGCTGTCATGACTAGATACATAATTGGGCTGATTAATGAGACAATCTGTGCCTCTTTTAAACCAAATTTAAGCATTTTATGAATGCCTGTTATTCCTTGCTTTTTTTCAACAGACTCAGCTGTTGAGGCTTTCATTAACCGTATCTCGCTAAGAGTTTGTTGAATATTACCTGTAAATATCGCTGTTTCATCTTGTAGTCCACGTGAAACCTCCTTCATTTTATTTCCTAGTGGGATCATAATAAAAACTGTTACCGGAACAGAAACCAACATTAATAAAGTCATTTTCCAATCCATTATTAAAAGTATACTTACTGCTCCAATAATAGATATAATTCCCGAAATAAATTGAGGAAAATGATGTGAAATTAAATCTTTAACTACTCCTGTATCATTTACAACACGACTTATAATTTCTCCTGTTGAGTTCTCATCGAAATAGCTTACCGGTAATCGAAGTACTTTTAACCATATAAATTCTCTTAATCGTGAAATTATTTTTTGCCCGATTGCAGTCAGCATATAAGTCGAGAATCCATCAATGATTCCTTGAAGTATAAAAGCCACTATAATCAAAATGATGAAACTCGTACTTATAGAATCCATAGAAAAATTATCTATCAATTCCTTTGTAAATAGTGGTATTAAAAGACCCACAAATATTGACGCAATACTACCGAGTAAACCTAATGTTAATGCTACCTTTGATATATTTGTTGATAGTAAGAGAGAAGTAAATGGTTTGATTCCATCTTTTTTATCCATTTTGCATTCTCCTGTTTATTTGAATTTATAAACTTAGCCTTGAATGGTTAATAATTTTATTAAATAAGAAGCATAAAGAATTAATTTTCTCAGAACTTTAATAATGATTGATTAAAAACTGTTATAGTAAATAATATGTATAAAAGAAGATTAAAGACTGTGGCAAGATAAACGCTATTCTATACAAGAGAGTTTATATTAAATAATTCTTATAGATTTTCTAGTTATTCATTAATATTAATCTTTTCACTATTTTTTTTATTCCAAAGATAATAATATTCGCCTTTTTGTCGTAATAATTCTTTATGAGTACCTTTTTCTACTATTTCTCCTTGACTTAAAACAACTATTAAATCCGCATTTTTAGTACTCTGAAGCCGATGGGTAATCATAATTCTTGTAATATCTAATTGATCGATATAGTCATCAATATGCTGCTCGGTTGCAGTATCAAGATTGCTAGTTATCTCATCTAAAATAACAACAGAAGGATTATGGACAATTGCTCTTGCAATAGCTAAGCGTTGGCGTTGGCCGCCAGATAACATTGATCCATTTTCTCCGATTATTGTATTATATCCCATTGGCATGTTTGCGATTTCCTCGTCTAATTTAACTTTTTTTGTAGCCCTTTCAATCGCTTGTTGTGGTATATCCTTAAATCCAGATATATTATTACGAATAGTATCATTAAAAAGGAAACTATCTTGCAAAACAGCACCTGTTTGTTTACGAAAATCAGTTAAATTTAAATCAATTAAATTTTTATCTCCAATCAATACTTCTCCGTTTGTTGGTTGATAAAGTCCCAATATTATTCGAGATAGAGTTGTTTTCCCACTCCCTGTACGTCCTACTAAAGCTACTTTGCTACCAGCATTAATATCTAGTGAAATATTTTTAATTATGTTGACCTTCTGATGAGTAAATGTTATATTTTTTAATTTTATATCTTGATTCGAAAGTTCAAAATCTAGTTGTTTGTGATTATAATTTTCTTGCTTCGTCTCCAAGACGTCTTTGGTTCTCTCAAAAATGTCATCCATCATTTGAAACTGTCTAATATTTGTAATAACAGATGAAACAGGTATTACTAAAAACAGCCCTAATACACCCAACCCTACTAAACTTCCTAAAGATAAATTTCCGTAAATCACCTCTCTTGACCCAACCCAAAGTAAAATTAGAGGAGTACAAAATCGAATTGTTATAACAATAGTTTCTATTACAGCATCCAAAAGATATCGTTTAGTAAACATACTAATTTGCCTATTATTATAATAAGACCATCTATCTACAATAGCTTGATCTAAACCATTAGATTTTATAAAAGGGATTGCCCTTAACGATTCCACTAAAAAACTTTGTGTTGCTGTTTGAGAAGATAAATCATTACGGATAAAATCCTTAGTTTTTGGAATAAGTATAACAACCAAAAAAAATTGAATAAAGGCTAACCCAATTGCTACAAATGCTAGTTTAATAGATATAGTTAACATTGCTATAAAGAATATAATGAGTGTAATAATATCGAGCAAAATAGTTATGCCGCTTTTTGCTAATATCTCACGAATCATTGTAATATTATTTATTCTCATTGTTATATCACCGGTTGTTCGGCTTTCAAAAAATTTTATTGGTAACTTTACCAAATGTTCCATAAAATCAGTAGATAGGTTTTTACTTAGTTTCGCTTGTAATTTTATCTCAAAATATTTACGTAAAAGTACAAAAATACTAAACATGAGGAAAGACGTTATTATACCTAATCCTAATAGGGACAACATACTTAAAGAATTATTATTTAAAATAGAATTATCAAGTATATATTTAATTAAAAAAGAAGTTAATAGAGTCACTCCTTGCGTGAAAATAGAAAAAATGAGGACAGCAGATATAAGAACCCAATTTTCGAAGATATAAGGTAAATAAAAACGCTTAGTTGAAAAAGAAGTCATATCAGTGTTCATATTAGTATTATTAAAAATCAAGATTACGCCACTATAATGAGATTCAAATTCTTGCCTTTTAAGCTTTAATTTTCCCTTATTAGGATCTAGAATTGTCACTTCATTATTTCTCACCTTCTCTAAAACTACAAAGTGTTGATTGTCCCAGAATAAAATACAGGGAAAACAATGTGATATGTCAGAATTAATATCTTTAGAATTTATTTGATAAACTTTACAATTCAAGCCATAGTATTCAGAAACCTTTTTTAAAGTAGTCACTGATACACCATTTCTCTGGGCATCACATTGCTCACTTATTTTATTTAACGAAACTGGACGATTATAGTAATTCAAGATCATTGTTAAACAAGCAGGACCACATTCATGTTGCCCCATTTGTCTAAACAAAGGCACTTTTTTCATAACAACACTCCTTAAAAAGTTGAGCCCTAAATTTAGGACCCAACTTATGCATTAAATGTTTAAGTCTAATGGAGATTGAAGCATTAACACCGATGGCACCTGAGTTGGTGAGAATATTTTTAGTAATCCCAGGCCAATTCCTGCATAACCCATCATTAAAGATGGTGATTCATTATTCTTTTCAAATCCAGTTAACCAGCCTCTTTTTTTAATATCCCATAAAATTTGATGTGATAATTGACTAGCTTTTATTTCTAAATCCCTATCTTTTAACTCTTTCGCACCATATGTTAAAATATCTAAATTCCCCAAATCTCCATGACACAGCGAGTGGTCGTGTTCAAAACCACTTTCTAATGTTTTTTCCATTGCAATTTTTGCATCATTTCTAATGTGCTCTTGCTGATTGTATGGTAAGAGTAATAATCGACTTAGCCCAATCCCTGCTGCACCATTACACCACGCAACAAAGTTCTCATGACGGAAACTTCCATCGTTAAGCTTAATGTCTGCCCAATTATTCCTTTCTGAAACGAAAAGGGTTTTTTCAAATTCTAAACCTTTATCAGCCACTTTTTTATAAACAGGGTCATTTGTTAATCTGTAAATTTCATATAGTGCCCATATAATTCCTGATGCACCATGAGCAAATCCTGATGCTGGTTGTGGGTTTGCTTCTACTTTCCAACCTACGCCAACTTCCATAACATGGAGATTATCAATCAATTGATCTCCACATTTTTTTATAAGAGAATAAATTCTTTTATTTTTATACCTTTTATAAAGATTACACAATACGATTGCAGTTCCTGCAGCCCCAGTTAAAATATCATTATTATTATCCTTTTCAATTAGGTTCTCAAGTTTATCAAGAGATGGATGAAGTGCATCTAAAATCAGTTGTTCATCATTCCATAGGAGAGAAAGGTGGTCTAATAAATAAAGATAAGAAGCAATACCTCCAAATGCACCAATATCTATTGAAGAAGGTATATTTTTTAAAACAGGAACAAGAGATTGCTTTGAAATCTCAGTAAAATACTCACTATTTGTATGATAGCCTAAATATGCAAAGAATAGCGATATACCACTCACCCCCTCATATAATGTGCTATTTGTTGGACTTATTTTAAATTGATCTTCACGCTTATTGTCAACAAATGATCCAATCCATGAAAGATCTTTTTTACCATCTTGTTCTCCCTCAACCGCTCTTTTTGCTAAATATTCCCCTATTTTAATAGCTTCTTGTAAAAAGTCATTAGGCTGGAAAGATTTCTTTATATTTTTATTTAAATATTTTTGTTTATGGTTGTCATCTTTAATAACTAAAATAGCTGTTCTTATAAAGCTAATTTGTTCATCACAATCAATTTTATTTAAATTGTTAATTTTTGTTTGTATTTCTTTTAATGCACATGTTTTAAAGTAATGATTTATTATATTATCTTTGGAATTCCAAAGATGTGTAGACTTAGGTTTACTATAAAAATATGGAATATCTCCTGAAAATAAATCATTTTTTTCGCTATGCACTACATGTTTTAAGTATGGATTTAATTTAGTGTCAAGCCATAGTTTACCAAGAATCATTTCACGATCCAAACCATCTCTCATAAAATCTGGATGCAAACTGATTCTAAGAAGATTCGCATAGCGAGAGGTACCTCTTAATATTTGCCTAACTGTTACGTCTTTAAATCTGTCTATACTTTCTAGAAGATCTTCTTTATGATTCATAAAATAACTGTAAGTTTCTTTAAACCCAACAATTATATCTTCTTCGTAATCAGCAGCATTTATTGGCTTTCCACGCATCATTGGTCTATGATGGCTGACTGGAATCGGATAATTTCTTTCCTCTATCCGAATAGTATCTTTATCTCTATCAACAATTACAGTCGTTTTGTGTGGAGAAACTTGTCCTTCTTGTGCTCCTAGGCCACTTAAGTCAATACCTTCTATCCCGTCCTTACTACCGATTTTTCGAGGCAATAATCCAATTCTTAATACAGATTGTTCAATCTTATCTTGTGCTTTACTAAATGCGCTTGAATCTGAATATCTAGAATTATTATGAAATAAAGATTCTAAATCTATTAATACAGGATACTCTCCTTGAGCAATTAAATTTTGGTGATGAAAATCCACAGCATTTAAGGCATATAAAATAGCTAAATAGCTTCCAATACGTCGATAGAATCCGTTTAATTCTTTGGTTTCTTGACATTCTTTGTGTTGAATAAATTCTGACCAACCATAGGAGCCTTTATTTATAGTACGAACTGTTTTTAATTTGTATTTTAGTCCTATACTGTTCAAATAATTGATAAAATCATTAAACTTTTCATCGACTTCTAGTGAACGTGGTTTATAAACAATTTTTGTGTTTTCTTTAAAAGTAAAAATAGCAACTGTTTTTCCTTCATTATGTGAGTCTGAAACATCGCTACCTGTATCAATTGATACAACAGTTCCTAATGGCTTACCTTCATTAAAGTTCGTTTCTAAGAGAGGTTTGTCTTTATAAAATCGACATAAAATATCATAAGTGTTCTGAATCCAGTATTTCGTTTTTATAGCAAGCAATCGAGATAAAACAAGATACTCTTCTCTTATGGATTGTAAATATTCTTCATCATTTAGCATAACTTCATTATAATAAGTTGCTCTTTCCTCTGAAGTTTTTCCTTTTAGTTGATTGGATACCCTTGCTACATTTAATTCTAATATCAGTGTTCTACTACTTATGGATGCTAGTGATTTAGCTAAATCGTCTAGCAATTCTTCTATAACTGATGAATTAAAATAATTTTGCTCCATATTATAAAAACTCATCTGTTTGTCATCTATCAACTTTTCCTCGAGCATTCCTTTAGCTGTTTGGAGAAATGGTTTAACAAAATTAAAAAATATTATATTTTGTCTAGGGTTTATTTTCACATCTTGAAAAGATTGTTCACTCACTGCTTCTATGATCTCTATCCATTCTTGATGATTACTATAATTCAGTAATTGAACATTTTTCGTAGAAAGTATGTCCTTTAACCCGTCCTCATCAATTTGATAAGTAGCTAATACTTCATTTAGACTAATACCTTCATCACTTTCTACTATTTTTTTCCATCTATCTAATCTTTTATAGGTGATACTTTCCCAATTCTTATTGAATGCGTGATTGATAACCCTTTCATTTAATGCTGCTGATTTATTCCATTTGTCAAATTGTTTAGGCTGAGTCTGCATGAATTTACACCTCTTTTATATAGTATTTACATACAACTTTATCAGAGCTTTTTATTTGTTGGAATAATCATACATGGATTTAAATGGTTTTTTAAAATTATATATTAAAGAAAATTAATATTTGATTTGCAACATTATTTCACAAAAAGTTTATTGTATAATTACTTAAGGTGTCGTACTTACTCACGTATCCAAATCCATAGAATCGGTAATTTGATAAAAATAAAGGAGAGATATTAATGGATTTTTCAATATTTAAAAATAAGAAACTATTAATTGGAATGTCAGGAGCGATTTCGGCAGCTGGTATTTCTTCATATCTTTTATACTTTAATAATTACTTTAAGGAAATTAGAGTAGTTATGACTCCTACGGCAGAAGAAATTATTCCAGCCAGTACTATTTCTTATTTTGGATATCAGGTTTACACAGAAAATGGAGATAAAGAAATAAAACACAATCACATGACAATTGGTCGTTGGGCTGATGCTTATTGTATTATTCCTGCTACAGCTAATATAGTTGGACAAATAGCCAATGGTTTAGCTATGAACTTACTTACTACTACTGTATTAGCTCACTCTCATAGTACTATTTTATTTCCAACAATGAATGAATCAATGTGGCAAAAAAATATCACATCTAGAAATATAGAACAAATTAGAAAAGACGGTCATATTGTTGTAGATCCCGTAGAAATATTAGCTTATGAAGTTTCAAGTGGTACTAGGAAGACAAACCGAGCTATGGTTTCACCTGACAAAGCCCTTATCAAGATTGGAGAAGTTATTCAAAAAAGAGAAGGAAATTTATAGTTTTTTCAAAAGAGTTGTTTAAAACTAATCTCATGACTAATGAGATGGTTAGTTTTAAACAACTTTTTTATCAGTAGATGAGTTATGTGATAATTATGAGTTGTATTTATGATTAGATGTTAATATTATTTTAAATTATGTAATCTCTCAACCATTCCATTAAACAATATTTAAAATTAGTAACTAAAAACCGAAATAGAAAACAGAATTTATTTATCTTACTTCAATAGGATTAACTGAGAATTAAGGGATTATGTATTAATTAAAACTAAAGCTATCCTAAGTGATATTTATTAATTCACTAATCACCTTCTTTATGAACTTAATATTTTGCTCAACTTTCAAAAGATAGAAATTCAATCAAATCAATCAAACTCTCTAAATCCACATCATATGTATCTTTTCTCCCTCGAAGATATAATTCAGATAACGAATTCATCAGATTCATTCTTTTTATCTGTACTATCCTGCTGATCCGTTATAATATATCCTTTTCCAAATTTGGTTTGAATAATTTTAGGGTATCCAGGATTCCTCTCCACTTTTTCTCTAAGTGCATTTATATATACATATAAACTTGCTCTACTAGTAAGGTCGGCATAACTTATTAATTCTTCAGATGAGACAGTATTATTAATATTTAAGTATAGTAAATAAAGTATTTTGAATTCCTGTATAGCTAAAGGTGTATATTCTCCATTTTTCCATATACAATGTTTACCAATATCAAAGAACGTTGAAGGAGCTATTTCAACAAAATTCTTTTTATCAATTGAAAATCCACTCATTAGTTCTATTACTGGAGAAGGATTAAAATGTTCTGAAATGTGCGTTTGTAAGGAATCTAAAATAATTAAAGGACATTTTACTTCCCCCATTATTTTTAAGATAAAGTCATTTGATACACAAGTATCAAGTATTACTGCTAGAAAATTAGCTTCATCTATTTTCTGCTTTAATTCTCCAAAATCATTAATCCTTATTATTTCTACTCCGTGAGGTGTTAGTATATGATTTGTAAAGCCGGTAAAATAGCCGTTTTCTGAATAAATGAGAATTTTTTTCTTCATATTTCTCCTCCTCACAATTAAAGCCGTATAAACTTCATTAGTTTTGCATATAATAAAAAAACAAAGACTGATTTTCCATAAAAGAAAAACAGCCTTTGTTAGAAAAATCAGCAAATACATTCAGAAGTTAGTGTACAAACACCGCCTCCGCCAGGTAGTGTCCAAGTACAAGCAGCTTCCATGTCTCCTGCCCCAACTACTTTATCCATTTGAGCTTCCTCTAACTCATTGAATGGATTTCCAGCTGGATTTTGAGTAGATGCATTCTCACGTGCAAGTGGATCTTTCCAAGAATTAATCATAGCTTCTTTACTCATTATAAGTCACCTCCTTATTTAGTATATTATTAATATACAGGCTTTTTACTCTGGAATGGAAGTGCTTACAGTATATATGAACTAATCTTAAAATCTTGTCCTTAAGGATTTTTAATATCCATTCACGTAAGTTTCATAACTGCTTCTCTTATGTTAAAATATTAAATTGTATCTCTTTTAGCAAAATTTCTTAAACCATAAAAAAGTAAGATTGAAAAAGTCACAATCAATAAAGTATAGAATAAAAGATATGATTGAATGGGTGATTCGTCTTCTGGAGACATTGCTAACATTGGCTGTGTCCATGGGTAAAATTGACCTAATGGCGTACTTGCTACAATAATCGCTGGTAGTGTAAAAACAATCGTAACTGCAAGTGGAATGCCAAAGGTTTTAGAACGGATTGATATAATCAATTGTAAAACCACCAAGGGCAGACATGCCAATATACCTCTAATCATATATCCCAATAATGTAAAAACCGGTAAATTTCCATCCATCCCGATTAAATATCCAAAACTAATAAATAATATCATTAGGATAAGCATAGTAATGACAATCATTTTGATAATAGTTAAAAATTTACCGAAAAATATATTTGAATGACTAATTGGTAATGCTAATAGTTGTTTCCACCCACCTCCAACATGTTCACTTCTGCAAATAAGCGCGGCATACACCCCAACCAATATGGGCAATACAAATGGCCCCATAAATAATGCAACTTGTGTCCATGCCTCAATCCAAGCATTATCCCCTGGATTCATAAATAAATCATAATTCTTAAAAAAGTTGATATAGGCTAGAAATACTCCTAATAATGGACCAATGATATAAATTAGCCACATTTTAGATCTTTTTAATTTTAATCGCTCAACATATAAAATATCCTTCAACATAATCCCTCCAGTTCTTATTTGACTTCTCGTTTAGCAAATTGAATTGATCCGAGAACCAATAAGATAATACCTAAACAGAAACTGATAACAAGATAGGCTGAAAGATCCTGATTATAGCCTAAACCTTCATATTGCAAAATAACTGTCGATGCTTGGCTAGGATAAGCTAAGGGGAACCATCTAGTCGTTTGAGCAGCTGCTAGAAAAAGACCCATCATGGAAGAAACTGCTCCAATCAGGATTGAAAATGCTTGATTTTTTACTGTCATGGATAACCAAAATTGTACTGACATGATTGGTAAAATAACTACCAACATACTATAACTATCCCCGATCAAATACTTCCAAGGAGTGCGCCCTTCAAAACCCAACATGTTTCCTAGCAAAAACATACCAAGCATAAAAATAGTGGTTGAAAAGAAAAGGCTAATGAAAAGCCAACTAAACTTACTTAAGTAAACTCTCACTCGTGATATTGGTAGCGACAAAGTCTGTTTCCATCCATTCGCTTGATGTTCAACATTTGCTATAATGGATGCCGCAAGTGTTGCAGCTAAAGGAAAGCCCAGTCCGAATAATAAACTGTTATCATACAATAAATAGGTCCACATTGAATCAGCTTGGAACATTTCAGCCTGCTTTTCTACAAAATCCCCTCGATAAGTGAGATTTACTAGTTCATAAGCTAAGATAAGAAATGGAACCAATAAAATAATAATTGGCAATGAGGAACGTTTCAATTTAATTTTATCGGCCTTTAGTAAATGTTTCATAGGCTACCCTCAGTACCTGTTAATTCTAAAAAGATATCTTCCAGTGACTTTGTAACTTCTTCCAGACGATAAACCGATATCCCTGATTGTACAAGTGTTGCATTGATTTCAGATACAAATTCAGGTTTTGTTTCTTCCAACCATAAATAATCATTTTTCCATTGGGAACTTATTCCTTTTCCTTTTAATATAGAATGTGATTCCCTGCCATCGCTGACACCAACTTTTAATATTGGCTTACGTTTATGCCTTAAGCGATCAATGGAATCTTGAAAAATCATTTTACCGTTATTGATAATCCCTACTTCAGTTGCCATTTGATCTATTTCGCTTAATAGGTGGCTGGATACAAGAACGCTCATACCAGATTCAGGTAATTGTTTAATTAGTTCGCGTATTTCTTGTATTCCAGACGGATCTAAACCATTAGTTGGCTCATCTAAAATTAATAAGTCTGGCTCACTGAGTAGTGCGGAAGCAATACCAAGTCGCTGTTTCATTCCAAGAGAATACTCTTTTGTTAATCGATTTGCTACTTTGGTTAACCGGACAATTTCCAGGACTTCATGCACTCGTTTTTCAGGTATATTACGCAATCGACGAACTGCTTCTAGATTTTCACGCCCCGTTAAATTACCATAATAAGTTGGTGACTCTACCAAAGAGCCAATTCGCTGTAATATTTGAATGCGGTTTTTATTGAGATTTTGATTAAAAATTTTAATATTACCTTTTGTTGGCTTAATTAACCCCAATAGCATTCGTATGGTTGTCGTTTTTCCAGCACCATTCGGACCTAAAAAACCATAGATTTGACCACGCTCAATACTCATGTTTATTCCGTCTACAGAAATATTTTTCTTAAACTTTTTTGTTAGATTGTCAGTGACAATAATTTGATCATTCATTCTTTTCTCACCTCTCTTACTAATATCATAATCGAAATTTCCTAAACGCTAACATAACTCTTTCTTAACATCTCCTTAACAAGCATATAGTCTTTTACAAAGCCATTAATTGTCGTGTAAAATAGTAGAACAATGGAAAAGGAGGATATAATTTTGCAAATTCAAACAGAAGACTACTCCATTCTAATTATTGATGATGACCCCTACATTTTAGATTTATTAACAACAGTCTTTGAAAAAGAAGGTTTTCAACATATCTTTAAAGCAAGCACAGGAGAGGAAGCGAAGTTTCAAACGACTAAAAATAACCCGGATATTCTTCTATTGGATGTTATGTTGCCTGACACGGATGGATTCACTCTTTGCAGCCAACTTCGTTCATACACATCAGTTCCTATATTATTTTTGACGGCTAAATCAACGGATTTAGACAAACTACAAGGATTTAGCATTGGTGGAGACGATTATATTACAAAGCCTTTTAACCCTCTAGAAGTTGTTGCACGAGTAAAAGCTCAATTAAAACGTTCCAACCAATTAGAATCAAACCAGTTAACGAAAACAGTATACGATTACGGCTTTTTTAAAATTGATTCAAATAAAGGGAAATTAACCGTTAAAGGAAGACAAGTAGAATGTCCTCTGTTAGAACTGAAATTATTACATTACTTTTGTGAACACCCTAATCAAGTTTTAAGTAAACATCAAATTTATCGTGATGTATGGGGTGAGTATTATGGAGGCGATAACACTGTAATGGTTCATGTGCACCGTTTGCGTGAAAAATTGGAAGAAAATCCAAGTAATCCCCTATTGATTAAAACTGTTAGAGGACTAGGTTATATATTTGAATTGGATACAACAAAGGAATCATCATGAAACTAAAAAATAGAGTAGCATTTTATTTCGTATCACGACTCTTCTGGTTAATTGTTATTTGGGGTCTATTAATTGGGGTAAGTATTATTCTTTTTAGTTTTTTTCTCAGGCACGATCAAACAGAGACATCGGAATTATCAATTGAAGCAATAGCAAAAGATACGGTAATTCAAAACCAGAGAATTGATATTAATTATTCCGTAAAAGAGGATCTGCAAAACAATGATATGTGGCTACAGGTATTAGATGAAAATGGGAATGAAACTTTTTCATTTAATAAACCAAGAGAAGTTCAAGCACACTATAGTCCTGGGGAATTAGTATCTGATTATATTTATCCAGCAAATAATGGGTATCAGTTATCAACATGGTTTGAGACTATTAACGGACAAGAAGTGACATGGGTAACGGGAAAGCCTCTAACAAATAACAATCCATTTTTTTATTGGGCAAATAATTTGTGGATTCTTTCCATCATTGTAATTGGTATTTTTATTGCTTTATTTTTTGGGAAACAGCTAGGAGCTCCTTTATTATTCGTAATGTCTTGGATTGAAAATTTATCAAAAGGAAATTATGAAGAACCATCTTATCACTTAAAGTTACATTCAAAAAAACGTAATCAAAATAGAGGAAAACACAAAGTTTACCAAGAATTATTGTTGGCGCTTTCTAAGCTCACAACGAATTTAAAACAGAGTCAAGCGGAAAGAGAACGATTAGAAAAGACAAGAGAGGAGTGGTTGGCAGGAGTCTCCCATGACTTAAAGACACCATTATCAACTATCAAGGGGTATACAATGCTTATAGCTTCGGGTGAATACAATTGGGAAAAGAATGAAGTACGTAACTTTGCCGAAACAATGGAAGAACGAGTCGCATATATGGAACAATTGATTGAAGATTTTAGTTTAACCTTTCAATTAAAAAATGGTGCTATTCCTATAAAATTTGAACAAAATAATCTAGGAAATTTTATAAAAGATATTCTAGAACATATGAAGAAATTTCCCGAAGCAAGTAGTCAAATTTTTTCTTTTGATACTAATAAGGAACAAATATTATCTGACATAGATACTAAATTATTAAAAAGAGCCTTCGAAAACTTAATTGCAAATTGTATAAAGCATAATCCGCCAAAAACTAAAATCAAAATCGTACTATATGAAGAAACTGAAAAGATTCATATTACTATACAAGATGATGGTATTGGGATGAATCAAGAAACCGTTAATCAATTATTTAATCAGTATTTCCGCGGAACAGATTCTTCTTCTAATAATTCTGGAACTGGTTTAGGAATGGCAATTGCAAAGCAAATTATTTTAGCTCACGATGGAGATATAGTAGTAAAGAGTAAGATGCACATTGGAACCCAATTTCATATTATATTACCACGTAGACTACAAGAATAGCTGTTTGGATTAAGCAAACAATTTATCTTTTTAGATTAAAATTTTATACTTAATTCATATTTATAATAAGTTGAAAAGAAGGTGTTTCAATGGTTGTCTGTAAGAGTTGTGGGAAACAAAGGGGTTTATTCAAAACTTATAAATAGTTTTTGCTAATGATGGGCTAGAATGTTAAAACTGCGATAAGAAACAATAGAGAAATGATTCCTCACAATAGTAAAGCAGCACGAATTCAAGATTAGTTAGTAAGAATACGTGCTGTATAGCCGATAAAGGAATAGACTCTGTTGGGTCGTACTGAGAAGATATTCAAGGCATGTAGGAGTATTAGTGAGGCAGTTTCAAGAAAACATGATTTCTTTCATTTCTATCTTCAAAATAACAGTTAGATTAAAGTTGATCCTTACATTTCATGCCATTGGCATTTATAGTAAAACAGTTCGTACGGCTCCATGTCAAGGCATTTTGCGTAGGATGTAGACAAGGAGTATTCTGTATTTTTAATTGCCGGTTCACTGCATCAAGTAAGGAATCTTAAGCTACTTTTTAAAATTGGAAATCGTGTTGGCACTGTGTGGTAAATTCTTTGGCGAACGATGGTAAATAACATGGAAAGGGCGGTAAAATCCAGTGGCCGTAATCATCATATTCGCCATTTAATCCGATTTGTTCTTTCACATTCTCTATATCTATTGGCGGTTTAAACCAAGCCCCGACCAGTTCACCTTCATTATACTTTCCGAGATTTGCTATATAGACTTGCATTTCCACAGTGATCACTTCCTTTTATTAAAAATAGACGTAAAAAAACAGTAAATTTAAGAAATTTACTGTTTTTAAATACTTTAATTGTTTTTATTAATCAGGTGGATAATAGTCAATTCGTTTTTTAGGTTCAGCAGTCCATCGAGAACTGATATTATTTTTCTTACAAAACTGGTAGGTCTTTTCACCTAAAAACTCTCGTGTTTTTTCAAAATTTTTCGCCGAATGAGGGCTATCTGGGCTGTAAGTCCGCCAGCCGCAAAAATAAATCTTATCGGGTTCAGGAACATATTTAGCTTTATACCAGGCAATTTCATGAGGTTCAATATTACTTTTACTATATTGAGTGGGTAACTGTTTAGCAACATGTTTTAAAAACTTAAATGAAGTAAATGTTTCTTTACCCGGCTTTAAATTGAGTATCTCACATAACTTATAAAAATCTTGTTTAGATAAATTTGAAAGTTTATAGCCTTTTTCTAAATACAGAATAAAGCTAAAGTTTCTATCAATTATGCCAAAAAGTAATTCATATGGTTTTCGATCGATAAAGATTATAACTTCAAATTCAACATTGTTGTATGTGAATTTGAATTTATCCATCTTTGCATTATTTTCACCCATGTCAGATAACAAAGGCTTAATTTCTGGTAGTTTAAACTTAAATGTCAATTATATTCCCCCTCATATCTTCATAATATAAGAGTAATTATATCAGTTTAAAGAGTTTAATAAAAATTTGCGCATACTATAATGTTCTGATTAATTAAGTGCCACATTACTACCGCGCTATCGCTTGCTAGACCCACCTTTGATAAAAGTACGGGTAATATTAAGCCCCCTATGATTCTGTTTAACTCATGTTAAATCCTTTATAAATGGACTCAAGCAAGATTTTCACGCAGTTAAATTAAGTGTTCAAGAGGACTGGAATAACGGGATTACGGAAGGCCACGTAAACCGTTTGAAAATGCTTAAACGAATAATGTACGGTAGAGCCAGTTTTTCTGTCCTAAAAAACAGGGTCTTATATCAATTTTAAAAAATGATAGATTATTGTTGTTTAAATTCAACAGATACTTTCTCACCAAAAGAGCGTAAGAACCACTATAATAGACCATTTCTGCTAGATAAGAATGGACACTTTTAGGGGGGAGTAATTGCCTTGTATAGGTGTTGCCCCGGGAGGGGCAGCACCTATACAAGGCGTCGCGTCAATCTGCTCCCCTCGAATATAAAAATTCACCTCATTACGATATAGTCAAATTTGTTGAATATCGGTAATGGGGGAAAGAGAAAAGGTGGAAATTCTAGAAATGTATATGAAAATTAAACAAATGAAAGAACAAGGGTTTAAGATACGACGAATTGCCCGAACTCTGGGGATCTCCAGAACAACTGTTTATAAATATTTAGAGAAATCACCGGAGGAAATTGCGGAATGGATGGCATCCATAAAGGTACGAACCAAAAAACTAGATCCATACGAAATACTTATCCATACATGGCTTAGTGAACATCCAGACCTTTCGGCCTCTCAAATTCATGACTGGTTAAGGGAAAGATATCCAGATTTAGTTGTTGGGGGCAGCACAGTAAGGAGTTATGTTAAAGAGCTTCGTAATAAATATGGAATTCCTAAAACAGAGCCAAAACGTATCTATCAGGCAATAGCAGACCCGCCAATGGGGCAACAGGCTCAAGTAGATTTTGGAGAAACCAAACAGAAAACATCTCAAGGAAAGGAAATTAAACTTTATTTTATCAGTTTCGTACTCTCTCATTCTAGATATAAATATGTGGAATGGCTGGACAGACCTTTTACTACAAGAGATGTCATTCAAGCACATGAGCATGCATTTCAGTATTATGGCGGTATTCCCTATGAGCTTGCCTATGACCAGGATTCTTTACTTGTCGTGAGTGAGAATGCAGGAGATTTGATACTGACAAGTGAATTCCAGACTTATCGTGATGAGCGAAAACTTCAACTTTTTGTTTGTAGAAGAGCTGACCCAAAAAGTAAGGGGAGAATTGAGAATGTCGTTGGATTTGTGAAGAAAAATTTCGCTGAGAATCGAGTATTTCAACATATAGACAAATGGAATGAGGATTGTTTGTCATGGCTAGATAGAACAGGAAATGGGAACGTTCATAATACAACAAAAAAAGACCGGCTGATGTGTTCGCGTTGGAAAGGCAACACCTCAGACCGATCATTAAAGAGTTTCTTATAAGAAATATTGATTCAAGTATAACAAGAACCGTTCGAAAGGACAATACAATTGTGTATCAGTCCAATCGTTACTCCGTTCCTCTGGGCACTTATGAAAAAAATAAAGAGGTTTTTATTGAGGTAACAGATGAAAAGCGAGTTATACGAGAAGAAACAAATGGAGATGTCATTGCCAACCATCCGATTTCTATGGAAAAAGGCAAACTTATTCAGGATACGCAACATGTACGAGATCGTTCAAAAGGTATATCGGCCTTTATTGCGCTTGTTTCCGAAGAATTTGATAACAAGGCAATAGCCGCCGATTTCCTGGAGAAAATCCATCAAAATTACCCACGTTATATAAGGGATTAGTTAGGTATAATTTTAAAAATATCGAAAAAGACGGATCGAACGATCCGAAACGAGGCATTATCTGAATGCATGAGACGCGGGTTATACAGCGCAACAGAATTTACTGATGTGGTAGCATTCATTCAGCGTCAGCGACAATCTAACTCCGCACAAAAGGATGTCAATGAGGAAATCAAGATGTTGCATAGCGTTGATCCAGAATTAATGAACACACAGACCGAATCACGCGAATTAGATCGCTACCTAGATGTGTTAAAAGAGGGTGTGACAGGATGAAAAAATCGCTTGATCAATTACAACAGCAATTATGTTCCCTACGGTTATCAGAGACGGCAAAACACTTCTCTGATTCAACAAGCCGAATCAGAAGATTGGACGTATCAGACTTTTTTACACCAGTTAACAGCCTATGAACAGAAACGCCGGGAGGAAAAACAAATTGAAAAACGCTTGAAATGGGCTGCTTTTCCTTTCTATAAAACAATTGATACATTTGAAATAAACGAGCAGCAATCTCTAAGCAAGAAACAGCTACAAAATTCCAAGCACGAGATTTTCTCGTTCCACTGCATCTTGATAGACTTGTTCTTGTATTTCTTCACTTTTTTCATGAAGATTTCTCTTGGAAATGCGTTCTATGGTGGAATAGGGAACTTGTTCTTCCATGGATGTATACGTAACTGTGGCTCCATAAGTTTGACGTGCAAGATGGGTGGAAAATGCTTTCGTATACCGCTTTTTGGGCTCCACAAAAGAATATTCCCAGGTAAAAGTTGAATAACAATCATTGCAGGCTAAACAAATTGCAGGGATACGTAAGTCAACAGATTTTTCAAAAGCAGCTAGATGACGGATATCCCGTTTATAAGGAATCCCATTTCGTTTAACAAATGTGGAATGGCAATACGGACAATCCTGCGTATGATTGACTGGCGTTAGTTCAATAATGGCATGGTCTTCTTCTATCTCAATGTTTACAATTTTTATTTCTGGTAAATCTAAGAGTTCATTGATATACTGATAGGGCATCTGTCTTAGCTCGTTTTCTTTCGGTGTTGGAACTTAAAGAATAACAGGTAGGCAGATGTTTTTTATTTATTTAGCACTATTACCGTATTTATCCATTAGTATCAACCATTGATTTTGGTGTTGACCCTTAAAAATATCATGAAATTTTACAGTATTTTCCTTAAATAACCCTGAATATTTCTTAGGGTTTTCCGAAAAAAGTTGAACAAATGCTCTTGCGGAATCCCCTAAACTTTAAAAATGATATAGCATTAAGAACCTGTTGTAATCATTTATACACCGGTAATAATCCTTTATACCTTATTAAATTAATCCTTTTGTATTGAATAAATAATCCTAATTTCATTTTATTATATGTTATGGTAGATATTAGGGGGGATTGTAATGCAAAAAGATCAATTAGTAAATATAGCAAAAAAAATGATTAAAAATGGGTTTATAGAGGAAAGTATAAAAAAAGAAATAAGCCATTACATTGAATATAAATTTAATGAATCTATAAATTTTGCTAAAATTACTGAAGTTCATTTTGATATTTTTAGAGAGGATAAAAATAATTCATATAAGTTAAAAGCTATGACGATAATTGAGTTAATCATTCTAGCCTCTGATATTATGGACGATATACAAGATAAAGATACTCATAAGGATGTTCCATGGAGTAATATGGATGAAACTTATAGTTTTAATATTATTATTGGTATTTTGCTAATTTGTCTAAATGAAGTTAAAACATTAGGGAATAAAAGTGAGATAGAATGGTTACAAAATAATATATATCAATTTCTCTTACAATCCATTAATGGTCAACAATTAGATTTAAAAAATGAACTATTTACCGAAAGTGACTATTTGAACATGTGCTATTTAAAATCAGGCTCTTTAATTGCTCTAGCATGTATATTAGGAGCTGTTAATGTAGATAAGCAGTTAAGAGAAAAAATAAGTGAATACTCAAAATACTTAGGAGTAGTCTTTCAGTTAAGAAATGATGTTGCCGATATGAAAAATGGATTCATTAAAAATGATCTATTACTCAAAAAAAGAACCTTACCAATATTATATTTTTTAAACACAGACGATAAAGCATACGCTGCTATTAAAGATTATTATTTAAATAGCTCGTCAAATCAAGATCCTACAATAATTCATCATGAATTAATGAACAAGGACGCATTACTTTATTGTTCAATTGTAGAAAATATATTTATCAACAAATATGAAAGAATTATTAACCAACTTAATCTATCGAGAGAACAAAAAAATTTGTTATTAGGTATTATTTCCAACAGAAATGAATAATTAAATTAAAAAACTATTAAAAAAGCACTAGAGAAACCAACCTCTAATGCTTTTTTATAGTGTGCCCTGCATGGGTGAGAACTTGAAGGTTTATATTGTCACAATAAAGCAATCTCATTAATCTATGTATGTATGGTTATTTCAGATATAGTATATCACTACTTAAATTTATTGCTCATTGACAATATTAATAATAAACAGAACGATTCATTTTTTGAAAGTGATTACTATATCTATTCCCTAATTACTTATGATTCATAGGACACTCTTCTAGGATTAATAGTGGGAACTTAACCGAAAAGTGTCCATGAAACTTTCCTAGAATCAAATTAGCAAATGGTTTACTTTTCTATCGTAGGCAGCCTACTCCAACTTGCCCTGAAGTTCCTTTATTCCAGCTAACACCGAAGAACGAATAACCTTTTTGCATACAGTAGATACTTGCTGCTGTTACTACTACTACTGCGATAGAAGCTAATAAAACTAATGAAACAATAAACCAAAGTGGTGGAGCATTATAACCTTGTGCCCAATTTTCAACCTGTTGCATAATCTTGTCTTTTGAGCTCTCTTTTTTAACATATAAGTTCGACATGATATAATTCATTATTTTTCACCTCCCTTCAAGAGAAAATAAATCACTTCTTTTAATATCATATTCCCATCTTTAAAAAAAGGTAGGATACTGAAAATATGACATGCATAGGAGTAAATAAGTAAATCCATAAAAAAACTTTCGAGAAAGAACCATTGTTTAATTAAGTATAGAAATCCAGAAATAATAAAGCATATTATCGGACCAGAACATGCAATAATAATAGATTTAAATCCATGTATTTCATCGCAAGGAATTATACTAAAATGAGTTGGACTAATTTTTATTCTAATATGACTGTTATTTGTAATTTTTTTTATAAATAATATATGCATATACTCATGTATACTAATTGATAATATTCCACCTAAAAGATAGGTTAACGTGTATAAAATAACGTTAACTTTTATATAAAGTAATAATAATGAAACAATAAAGAAAAGGATAAAGAACCAATTGCACCATTTCATATAAAATAGAACGTACTTAATAATGTCAGTAAATATGATGGCATTAATGTTTATTTTTTTATCTACCATAATCTTTTACTTTACATTTTCTCTTATCTTTTTTCTATCTATATATACCTTAGTTAAAATTAAATAGAAAAACCAAAAAAAGATAATCGTTAAAATAATAGGTGTTAAATTATCGGTATTTACCCCTAAAGTTGTATATAAATCCCAGTCCTCGGTATTTTCCTCGACTTTTACAAATAACGAATTGAAAAATGAAGATGCATATCCAACTTCATCATGAGTAAACATCAGCTTAATCAAACTAATTACTAAGATTACTATCGTACTTAATACAGCTGACACTAGAGTTCCAATGATAATATTAACCATCTTCATGTAAGAACTCCTCCTTTAGTTTTTTTAATCCCAAACAACTTGTGTATATAACGAAAATATATAAAATCATCATTAATATACTATTGTACAGTTTTGATAAATCTAAAAATTGTAATATTAATGATATAAATCCTGAAATTACTACGATTATTAAAAATCCAATAAAAGGTGAGAATGGATTGTCCTTTTTTGCCGGAAATAAAATTCCAATCAAAGTTGAAAGTATAATCATTAAAACTAATTGACCAAAAATAATTAGAGTATCATAAAGATTAACGTTACCTTTATTTATAATAAGCCCTAATATCAATATTGGTAATGAAGTTATTGATATGTATAGATACTGACTGATAATTAGATTAATATAATCTTTAATTGCACTATAGTTAAATCTATAGTAATTTATTCTAATTGAATCAGTTTGAGTGTAAATATACAGTCCTGATGTAGTAACTAAAAACATAGCATATAACGGATTCAATATATCTAGAATAAGCAAAGAAATTGATAAAAAATATGCAATTATAAGAGTTGTTATGTTTTCCACTCTTCTCGATATTTGTAAAATATACAAATTAAACATAGTTAGTCTAAGTTTAATAGGCTTTTTAATTTTTAAATAATGATTATCTTCTGATCTGAAATTATTAGGAATATAAAGGATGATCATTAATAGTAAAAAAATGATTATTACAAGAATTAAGGATGTAACAATAAAACCATAATTACTGTACAATTCTATGTAAAATTGGGACCAGTGATTAAATTCACCAGTTTTATAATTTATATTATTTATAGATTGCACTATATCTAGATATAATATTGCCAAAATAACAATAAAACTTAGAATTGAAACAAGTGCACTTACTTTTTCTAATTTAATTAAATTTAATAGATATATGATTATGGAATTAATTAGTTGTAATAATAAATACCCTGTTAAACTCGTAAAAAAAACTGTGCAAATTAGTAAAGGAATATAGTGAAAGTTAGTGCGTAATACTACCGCAATAATAACAGCAATACTAATAAGAAAAATAATAATTAAAGACATAAGCAATTCAAAAATAATAAATGAACCATTTCTTTCATTATGTGTAACTGGCAATTGATTTGTTATTTTTAAGAAATCCCCTTTTTTTGAGAAAATAATTCTAGTAAAAACGAATATAATCGTCGTCCAAACGATAATATTTACACCTTGCATTTTAATAATAAAATATATAAAGTTAATTTGTTCGGAAACATCGGTGTCATCTAAAAAATTATATAGAAAAACTGTGGTTACCGTAATAGTTACTACTGTAGCAATAAAGATGAAAACTTTAAATATTTTCTCTTTTAATATACCCACACTTAGAATTCTTCTTAAAATAAATAAGAAATATAGCTTTTGCAAATTAAAAATATTTTTCAATTTCATTTTTCATGCCCTCATAATCTATAAGCTCTTTAAAAACATTTGTTAAATTAGAACCTGTCTTGAGAATGTTTTCAATAAGATCATCTATATATATTACACCTTTATTTATGAGTAACACCCTATTGCCTATCTCTTCAACTAAATCTAAATCATGGGTACATATTATTATGGAACCACCACGTCGTTTGTATTGTTCAAATAATAGTTTGGTTGCTTCTTTTGCTTCCACATCTATACCATTCAATGTTTCATCTATAATAATAAATTTATTGTTAATCATAAATGCACTAACTAATTGAATCTTTTTCCTCATTCCATGAGAGTAACTTTCTATCAATTGATTTAATTTAGACTCTAAAGAATAATACTCTACTAAGCGAGATAACTTTTCTTTATCCAATGGTGCATCATAAAAATCACATATCATTTCTATATATTCTTTACCTGTTAAAAAATCTGGTAAAAAATCCTCACTAGATAAATATATAATTTCTTTTTTAACCGATGGATTATCATGGGGAGTTTTGTTAATGGAAATAGACCCTTCTTGAATTTTAAGTAAATCTACTATTAACTTTATAAGCGTTGTTTTTCCACTTCCATTAGGGCCAGCAATTGTTAATAGTTCCCCTTTATTTAAATTAAAACTTACGTTGTTTAGAACCGTATTTTTTTCGTTATAATAATAAAGTATATTCTGAATATTAAGCATATACTCCTCCTATAAGTTTAATTATAAATAGTAATTTGTACGAATAGATTCTGATAAAGTCCATATTGACTAGCTTTTTGTTACAATGTTCTTAGCCACAAAAACTTTTCATAGAGACAAATCAATAAGGTCCATATCCATTTCTTAACTGGTTTTATTAAGCATTTCTGCATTGCCATCCGTACGTTGCAGCTTCTGCGGCAAGACCAATAGCATTAACTTTGAAACCAGCTTTCACTAAAGTATTAAACATTAATCTTGCAGCTAAATCATATTGTTTATTTTTAATATACTGATAAATAGCTCCAGTTAAAAATTGACGAGCTATATTTCCCATAACTGTTAGCAAATTTGTTAACCACACACTTTGCAAAACTAGCAGCACTCTGAGTACCTACTTCATCTTCTCCAATAGAAGAATCAGCTGTAGTTTGAGCTAGCTCATAAACAATAGCAGCATTTTCTTCTCCCTCTTCCACTTTTTCAAGTAAAAGTTCTTCGTCTTTAATTATATACTGACCTTTTCATTGAACTCACTGACTGTCTCATAATAAAATTCCATTTCTTCTTCCATTTTTTGAATTTCATCAAGTTCTTCATCTGTATAAGATTCACTACTTGCCAGTGCAATTCCAGGTGCTAATGTTGATAAAATCATCATCAGAAATAAATGGTTTAAAGTGATCGCTCTGAACAAATCTACTCATTCATTTCCTCTCCCAAGTACTTTTTGTAGTTTTCGCCATCCTTTTTACATAGACTTTAGTAAAGCTGCACGAATATAATGTCTAGCAACTACCTTAGTTAAATTCTATCATAGCTCTTTACAGTTTTTTCCCTAAAAAATCCCTAAACATTTTTAAGGTATTATTGCGGTTTTCCGCAAAATTTCCCAAAATTGTTTAGGGAGTATAGGTATAACAAATGTTGATTATTATATGATAAAGTATATATAGTGGATAAAATTAAGAAAAACTATATTCAGAATTTAGATATTTTTATAAGGTTTCCAGTTAGTCTCTGCTAGAGAATTAATGAATTTAGTAATATTATTTTCTTTGACAGAATCCTTGATAAAAGAAACTTCTTCAGATGAAAGATTTAATTGCATATTTAGATCATTACTAGCAAATGTTGACTTTTCATGCTCTGCTTTTTTCCCTAATTGTTGTTGAACAATTTGCATAATCATACTTTCACCTCCTTTCTAAATAAGTTGGTGTAAAAGGAGTGGAAATAAAATGCTAAAAATTGATAAATACAAAATAGTAAAACTATTGTTTTATTTACTACATATATATTTGTTGTATAGAGTCTTCTATCAAACTAATGAATATAATATTCAGTGGAATAATATGTATTTACCATGTATCTTTTCAACAGTTATTTCCATCTTTACTTATATGATATACACACAAAGTAGTAAAAAGTCCAGTCATTTTTTGATTTATTTTTTACTAATGGGTTCTTTAGCTTATTTTACAGCTTTTCTCCAATCAACAAATATTAATTTGGCTATTATGGTATTCACAGTTTGTTTTCAATTATCAGGATGGTTTTTTAATAAGTTTATTACTGAAATATTATATTTGCGAAGAATTAGTTATCGAAGAAAAAGCAAAACAGATAACTTAAATTTAATTCTTTTAATCTTTGTTATTTGTTCAGAGCTGTACTCTATTTTTTTCAACCAATTATCAAATATAATAAAAATTATTTCGATAATCTATTATTTAAGCAATATGCTTATTCCATTATTAAAATTATTTTACTTATTATTACATTCTAAGTATCCGGAAAATTCGTTTTTGCGTTGGATGTTAGGTATACCAATAATTGCATTTGGTCCTTTCCTTTTTCTCTTTGCGTTACCTTTATTAATTAATAAATCATGGGTTGATGCTGCTGTTACAACCTGGACTTTTTTTGCTATCCCAATTGGTTATACTTACTTAATTTTATCAAAAAATCTCTTAGGTTTAAGGTTTATACTAAATCGCTTACTTTACTATCTTTTACTGGCTGTAATACCTTCATTTTGGATTTCTTTAGTTTTAATTTGGTATAGTTCATTATTTCACCTTGTAGATTTAATTCAACTCTTTGGGTTTTTACTACTAATTATTGCAGTATTTCTCATGATTAAAGAACAAATTGACTACTATTTTCGCTACGCTTTCTTTCAGGACAAAAATAATGTTGTGCAAAGGGTTGAACAATTATTAAAAGATTTAAAAGGTATCCTGAGTCTCTCAGAATTAAATAATTATGTTACCCAAGAAATAAAGAAACAGTTTAACTCTGTTGAAACGACAATCATTAAGTATAATTCGAATACAAATCAAATAGTCAGAGAATATCTTATTGGGAATGCTGATTTTGAACATATCCCGTTTCAAAATATCGCCAGAAAAGAAGGTCGATTGTTAATTGACTATGAGAATAATATTGGTTTTTTTCTATCACGACAATCAAACACTTTTCACTACTTATGGATGAAGAAACCAAAAAATCATATGCGTTTTCATATCTATGAGAAATCATGGTTAATAATGTTTTTTTCTTATATCAGGCTTACCTATGAGAATATTTTAATTAACGAAGCTTTTGTAACGAAAATAATGGAATCTAATTTTGAATTTTCTTCTTCTCAATCTCGTTTTTTATTTCACATCGCTGAAGCTGAGAGAAGAAAGATAGCAGATAATATTCATAATACAATCTTACAAAACCAAATATACATTTATCGAAAATTAGACATTCTTGCGGAAGATAAATATTCTGAATTATTACCTTTAAAGAAGGAATTTAAGAATATTATTGATAGGACAAGAACAACCTACAGGGAAATTATACCTAACACTTTGCTCAATGATGGTTTATCTTATTCTCTAGATAAACTGTTGCATCAATCGCAACAGAAAGCCCCTTTTCGCTTAGATTATGAAGTAGAGTTAACAACTGGTAAATTCGATTATTACGAAAAATCCTTAATAATTTATCGTGTAGTGGAGGAGTTGATAAATAATGCAATAAAACATTCAGTTGCAAAACGTGTATCCGTCTATATAAGGGAAACTGAGAAAAAAATATATATAGACTACCTAGATGATGGTAAAGGTTTTAACAAGGAAGAAGCACTTGCTACAGAAAAAATTGGACTTAAAAGTATAATTGAACGAATTAAGAGTCTAAATGGAATAATTGAGTTCATTACAGATTCACCGAAAAATGTTCAGATATTTATAACAATACCGGAGTGATATTATGTTAAAAATTTTAATTGTTGATGATCATTATTTAGTGGGAGAAGGAACAAAAACAATGTTAGAAAGTGAGGGAGATATTTCTGCAAAATATGTATCTACAGGAAAAGAAGCGTTGATATTAAATGAAACATTCGATATTTATATTATTGATATCAATATGCCCGATATGACAGGAATTGAATTATCGAAAGATTTACTGAAAAAAAATAAAGAACAAAAAATTATACTATATACAGGTTTCGCCGAACAAGAGAATTTAGAATTATTTACTGAAATAGGCGTTAGCGGTATTATTAGTAAAACAGCTACAAAGTCTGAATTAATTGAGCTAATTCATAAGGTATTAGCTGGTCAAACTATTATACCTTTATCTATTTTTAGAGAAAAAAATAAAAAGAACGATGAAAAACAAAATTATGGATTAGCTGAAAGGGACTTAATTATTATAAAAGCTATTTCTGAAGGATTAAGTAATAAAGATATAGCTGAAAAATTATTTCTATCAGACCGAACAATAGAGTATCGTCTTTCAAAAATATATAAAAGTTTAGGAGTGAAAACAAGAGGAGAAGCAATAGCTGCTGCAATGCAATTAAAAATATTAGATATTTAACTCAACTTTCGCAGCCCAAACTAGGCAGGTATGCCCTGATATAACTAGGCAATCCTGCAAACCATTGTTGTAGTTGACTTATTATTAACTTTTTGAATTTCTTATTTGTCTTTTCTAAGGCATCTTCAAGAAGCTCGATAAGTTGTTGTAGTGCAACAGCCCAATCAAGTTCATTTATTTCGTCACAAAGTTCATAAAACATACCGCCAAGTGTGCGGTCGTCTGTGCTACAGCGATTCTGCCACGACAAAAGAATGTATCTCGCAAATACAATGGTGGTGTGGCTTATAAGTGAATCATAAGATCTGCCTTGAAATTCCTTTTGTAATTTTAAGAGAGATTTTGTCGCCTTGAAAAAGACTTCAATATCCCAGCGCATCCCATAAATTCGTATTATTTCTGTTTCTGTTAACGTACAATCTGTACTTAAAATCGCTAACCATTCACTTCTTTTGTTGCGATTTCGGACGAATACAACTTTTACTGGCACTCCATTTGCCATCGTTGTATGAATAGAGCGCAGGAGGCTTTTGTTTCCTGATGTTGGTGTTGCTAAACGGTAAAGTTCTTTTAAACCTACTCGCTTTTGATCAACTAAATAACGTTGATTTGTAGCTTTCACCATACCAATCACGTCAATACCTTGTTCCACGATAGATTGAATCAGTGGTTGCTGGGTAAACCAACTATCCATTAATACATAGGAAGCATTTATTCCTGCACAAAGTGCGCGAGAAATCATAGCTGGTAGTTGCTCTGGAGCTGTTTGTAATGCTTCTTCACGTCTTTTATAACCGGAAGTACGTTTGTCGATTTTATCCGAGATTCCATTAATTTTCGACTTCTTTGAGCTTAGTAAGGAGAAATCGATTGGCATAAAAGTAGCACCATCAGACCAGCCTAGTGTAAGCATACGAAAGCCTTTGTAAAAACGCATTTTTTGAGATGCATGGTCAAAACAGCGAGCGAGTAATTCTACTTTTTTACTACGATTTCTTTCATAGGCAGAGTCATCAACAATCAATACTTTTAGGCGGTCGCTTTTGGTCAAACGGCTAACCTTGGAAATCGTTGCAGCACTAAGTGAAAGTAAAAATCGACGCCAAGCAAACTTTGAATGATTTAAAAATCGATAAATCGTATCTTTCTCAGGCAGGTTTTCTGATTTTTTACTTTCAAGTAGACGAAAACAATTTCTCTGTTCGAAAATCAAGCAAAAAACAAGCTTGAATAAATAAGCACAAGAGAACCCAAAATCTTTTGTGATTCCAGCGTTCCGTAAGTGTTTAAGAATCTGTAATTCATTAAATGCAGATTTAATTCTTTTGGCAGTTGATTATTTGGGTCATTATCCGCTATCATAGTAGGAGGCACCTCTTCTATTTGGTAGTTTTTTCTCGACAATTAAACTATACCAAAAGTTGGGGTGCTTTTCTTCTATAATTACTTTGGTCAAGGTGCATAATGAAGCACTGAAAGTGTTATACCAGATAACGATTAGAGCTTATTTTTACTCTGCGAAAGTTGAGATATTTAATAATACTATCTTTCATTGAAATTATTAGTTATTAATAAAATTATGTTCAATTTCATATGTTTAAGTAAGATACATTAAAGTTGTGGTTTATTATTGTTCATCTTTTCTTAATTGAAGCTTTTATATTTTAATACGTATTTGTAATATGAAAATCATCCGCGTATCGTACAAATTTGAGTCCCCTTCTTTCTAGTTCTTTGTCTAATTCATCTAGGACAATATTTGAAAGAAGCGGACTCAATGGTCCACCTTATGCAAAGAAAGTTATTATGCAAAGTAATCGATATAAACCCCTGTATTTCGCTAATCAAATTCGATTTTCTTTGCATAATATCCGAGGTGAGGCAAAAGGTATTAAAGCTTTAAAAGCTTCATGAAGTTACATCGAAAGTTTCCTTTAACACAGCAGAAAAAGCTACACTTCAGTATTTCTCATTTTAAAGTCTGTTATTTTCATAAATACTGATTTGAAAAGATAGCACTATCCCGCCTCATATAAAAGTAATAAATACTGTTTTTTTAGATTTTATGCGTTGAGAGATCTCTGACATTTTGCAAAGTAAATGAAATAAAAAACTTATATCTATAGGTTTTATGATGTTTACTTTGCATAACGGAATACTTTGCATAATCCACCTTGGGGCGCTCCTTCTGTATTTGGATGCACCAGTCCATCCTCCATTATTCCCGCTTGTAGAAATCTGCGGATAAGTTGAAGGACTTTCGGGTCTTTGCCCCTCTGACTTAACGTTCTCATCAGGCGGTCGTGATTCACCTTATCGAAGAATTTCTCTAAGTCCATATCGATAACCCAGCGATATCCGTCCTTCATGTATTCTCTCGCTTTCCTCACAGCGTCATGACCTCGACGTTTCGGCCGAAATCCGTAGCTATATTCTGAGAAAGTTGGGTCGTATATCGTGGTAAGAACTTGTGCGATTGCTTGTTGGATAAACCGGTCTAGTACGGTGGGAATACCTAACTCCCTCATACCGCCGCCTTCTTGTTTACGGATTTCGTAACGGCGGACAGGCAGAGGATAGTAAGCTCCTGTTTCCAGCTGATCCCGAATAGAAGTCCAGTTTTCCACGATATGCGCTCGTATGTTTTGTACAGGAATTTTGTCGACACCGTGACTTCCTTTATTGCGCTTTACTCGGTGGAGCGCTGTTATTAAATTTTCTCGTGATAGGATCCTTCCAACATGATATCTAACTCCTGCGTGAATTGTCCTTTCTTCTTGTGTGGCAATTCCTCTCAGCCCTTCTAATGTCCCCCACGTGATTCACCGTTTCCTCCATTAGGAAGGTTTTATGTTTCTGCTTCATCGAGTATTGCGTACGCGAAGTGGCAATTCTCCGTAAATGATTCGGCCCTTCCCAGATACTCTAGAAGTATCTGGTACTATGGCTTCGGCTGACTTCTGATATTTCAGTGAACATTCGCATGTCCAGTTACGGTATGTGTACCGCATTTCTATCAGACCTCCCAGGGTAAGAACACGCTCTTCCTCTCCATGTCCCCTCTTCATTTACTCGATGCATCCTTTGGCAGTCTCATCCAAATGCATCTAGCCTTCTATGAAGTTCGTGTTCCTAGTGCCGGAGATTTGCCGCCGACTTCCTTCAGATTCTGGGTCACCCCAGACACCCTTGTCTTAAGCTAACCACTACTACTGCCTTCGTGGCTCGGGACTTTAACCCTAGAGAGTGTGCACATGCCTGGCACACCAAAATACCAGATTACTTATCCTAAAGTAATCTGGTATTTTCAGAAAGGATTTTATTACAATTAATAATTTTATGTTAGTTCTGTTCAAAACAAGTCATTTGAATAATCTAGTTATACCATCTATTTGATTCAAAATTGATAAGAAACTACGAAAAGTCTGTACCAGTCAACAGAATAATAAATACTATGAACCACAGTATTAACCTGCTTGCTTTTTGATACCACTATAAAATTCACTACCCGAACACAAACAAAGTTAAAAATATTTTTAAATCAAAGGTGTATGTTACGATTTTTAGGTTATTAATTAATGGTTACAGATAAGAAGGTAAGATTGAATTATTTAAACGTCTGCAAATACTAAAGTCAAAATAATAAAAAAAGTGTTAAAAATGTTTGACATGAAAAGCAAAATATATTATACTTACGTTAAACATATTTAACATTATGGAGGGCTTAAAATGGATTTTTTAGTAATTTTGTTTTTGGGATTAAATGTTATCATGGTTTTGATAATTGGCACATTATTATACCAATTATCAAAAAGTGGTGATGAAAGAAAAGAATTTATTAAGATGAAAACAATGGCTGATACATTCCTAATTACTGTAGGCGTTTTGCTTATAGACACCGTTGTTTCCTTTGTGAATGATGGAACAGCAACAAATAGCCCAATTATTTTTCTTTTTGTGATTGCAATTGTTTTCTTGATATCTCTACTAATAAATAAAAGAAAATTTGGTGATTAAAATGGAAAATAACATTTATCATTTAAGAAAAGAAAGAAAATTATCGCAAAAAGAACTTGCTGAATTATGTAAAGTATCAAGACAAACAATTATTGCTATTGAAAATAATAAATATGATCCTTCTCTTTCTTTAGCGTTTGATTTAGCGAGAAATTTGGATACAACTGTAGATAATCTTTTTATTAGTCGAAAATAAATAATCAGAGAAGCAATTTGAAAATATGAAAATCACAAAAGGCTATGAACTAAGTCCATTTTCGAATCTATGTACAAAACAAAGTGAGGCTAGTTATGTCCCAGCCTCTTACTTATTTAATTCATTCACTGCTTCTAATATATTAAAATCTAAATAACTAAAATGACAAAGTTTCGGTTGATTTGCTATTAAAGGACAGACAAAAAGCCCTTCACCTAATTGAAAATCCTTTTCTTTTGTATTAACTTCTGCACCAAACGCTGTTATATTCGTTTGTTTCTCAGCATTTCCAATCACGAACTTTACCGGAAGATTCTCACGTATATATGTTGGTATTAAGTTTGAATCTGATTTCTGCATAACAAACCAGATAAAGAAACCTAACTGTCTTCCTTGTAAAACTACTTGTGAAATTAAAGACATCACTTCATCACGTTTTTTCTTCTCCATCGACTGTAATTCTGTTTGAAAACTGGCAAAATTCATCAAAGATTAAAACATGTGCTGGATATCCAAAATCTACATACGTAGCTTCAAGTTTTGTGCCTAGTTTCTCTTTCAATTTGAATTTATATTGATTCATTAAATCATTAAAGTCTTTTAATAAATCAACAATATCACTGAAATTAGAAGCTGAGTTATGAGCAGTTATTTTTTCACCTATTACAGATAAACTTGAGTTTTTAGGATCTGCAAAGTAAAGATTATATAATTCTTTCTTGATTAGCATTTGAAGAATTAAGGAATACAGAGCGTACGTTTTACCTGATCCTGTTTGTCCAACAAATAATGAGCTATACATAGGTATTTTTGTGAATTTATCTATGAATAGATGCTGTTCCACTGTTTTTAATGAATACTCTTGAAACTCATTTAAATTTTCAAAAATAAGCTGACGGTTAATGTTGCTATCATAAATTTCAAATATATAATATTTTTCATCTCTAGATAAATAACTTCTCTCTACAACATATCTCTTTAAAGCAATTGATATATTGCTAGACCTAAGATCTTTTTCCATATGAATATTTTCAATATACAACTTACCGATGGATAATCCTTTTTCAAATTCTATTTTGATTTTTGGTAACTGTGCTATTTTTTTATTAAGGTGAAATTTAATGTTATAGTATTTTGAATCTAAAAAATATTTTCTTAAATTCAGTACAGTAGAATAGTGGATAAAAGCATACTTTATCCCTTTATAACCTTTATTCCTTATCATCGAAATAAGAGCTTGAACTGTAATTATTGAAAAGATAAAAGTTATTAAAAAGGGGTTACTGTATTTTGCAACCCCAGTATTCAATAGACTATCAATAATCGAGATAATTAATGTAAATATTGTAAGGAGGATAAGTGTAGTGTATACGTAGATACCATTTTGGATTCTACTTGTACTGATTGTCCTATTTCTTATTGACATTTACTTTCTCGACATCTTCAAATCTAAGAATTAGATCAAACTCTATAACAAAAGATTTTTCTGGAATGAAATTTATAAGTTTTACGTATTCACCTTTTTGTACGTCGATTGAGGCTTTATTATTTAGCACAGTTACATCAAAAGTGTTTAAAACATTGTTGTCACGTTCCAATCCATTTTTTTATCTACTCCATACTCCGTTTCATCTTTAGTGATTAATAATGTTAAAGTTACTCCACTTTCATTTGGATTTTTCTTACTTGTGTACGGTCGTTGTGATACTAATCGATAAAGATTGTGTGTATTTGCTAAAAACTCATCTGCTTTAAATTTGGTTTCAGTAAAAACCCATGCATTTGCAATTGGCATATTAAATTCCTCTTCTCATTTATTTTTTATACTTTTTTTAATTCAAAGAACAATTTTTTTGGTAAGACTAGCACCTCCATTTAATATTGATAGTCACTATCTTCATGTTCTATCAGGCCTATTAATATATTAACTTTATATATTTATGTATAGATGGTATACTTTTGGTAGTTTGATAGAAGAATATCTACCATATTCCGGGGGTGAAGATAATATTTGATTTTGAGACGTTTTTATATAAAGGCATAGGGTCGAGAATCAAAAACTATAGAAATAAGAAGCTAGGGGTCAAGCAAGACAAACTTGTTGCAAAACTAAAGACTGATTATTACATAAGTGTGGATACTTCTAGATTATCTGCTATTGAAAATGGTAGAGCACATAAAAAGAAAAATCCTCATCTATTAACAGAATCTCAGTTAGAGGGATTTACTGATTTATTTAATTGCAAAAAGAAAGAATTGATTTTTGGCAATCATATTGATAAAGAAGAAAGCGTGAAAATATTTTTATTAGCAATAACAATGAATAGCGAAAAAGACGGGGAAGGGAAATATATTATCCCTTTTATGGACTTTTTATTTAGGAAGAAAAATAGTCCGGAGTTAAGAAAAAGCATTAAGAAAAAATCAAGTGAAAGTAAAAATAAAATAGTAACTTTAAGTGAAAATAAAGAAATGTATCTAAGGACTATGAAGGGTTTAAACAAGGTTAAAGAAATGTACCCTTTTTTTACAAATGAAAAAGCATATGAAAAATATCAATTTCTTTTAGACGAGCCTCATTCCAGAATAGAGCTAATTTATTAATTAAACTATTAATGGGTGATTTAGAATTTGCAAAATACTATATCTTAAGAATGAGTAAGGTATGTGAAATAAATGGATCTAATGATGTTGTATATTCTTTTCTAGAAAATAAAGGGATGATTGGCGGAGCGTTAATAGGAGATAAAAATAATTTTTATATTTTTGCAAATGCGTTTGAAAAAATGTGGAGACGGCATAAAGAATTGATTATAGAATATTTCAAAGGGAATTTATTCAACAGAATAATAAAATCAGACCTTAAATATAAAGAAATAAAAAATGAATTATTTAATGATGTAATTACTGATACTAAATTTTCAAATCTTATCTTTTCAGTTATAGAAAAAGATAGATTTTCTATAGAGACTATGGATGGACATTATTTATTTTATCAACATCTGCTTAATAGGTATGTGGATAAAAAAATTGAGAATTCTATTGAACATACTTTGAGATAATGATTAGTTTAGTATAACAGGTATGCACAATCTATAAAGGAGTGAGATCGTTTATAAATGAAATCGTAATAGGGATTTTCTGAATTTACACATTAAATAATCCGAATATATGGTAAAATTATCAGGAGATTACAAGTTATCTAGTGTGATTATTTGGGGGTAAGATAATGGTAAGTACATATAAAGATTCGGCATATCAGTATCATTTAGAAAAGTTCAAAATATATCAGGACCAAAGTGGGGAAGATTTCGAAGGAATTGAGGAAGAGGACATAATTAGCAAACTGATGGAGGGAAACTTTGAGGATTTAGGTGGAATAACTGCAATTAGAGGATTTATGTATCAATATTACGTGACAATATATTATATTCTTAAGATGGTACAAGACCCTAAAAATAATTGGTGGGACAAAGTTGTATTTGAATATTTTGATGATGTCGCATTATTGCGAAACGATAAGATTCGGTTTATTCAAGTTAAGACTGTGAGACAGAACAGTTCAAATAGATTGCAACCAAACGACATCTATTCACGAAGCAAAAAAAAACGTGTGAATAGTGAATATGATCATTTTAATTCATGGATAGAGAAACTATTTAAAAATTATGATGTCTTTATTGATAAAGACCCGTCATCTCTAATCGAAGGCTACGTGGAAGAAATACCCTTCATTGATCCGGAGTTTGAACTTGTAAGTAATACACCCCATAATAGTCTTGGAGATTTAGAAGTATTTACACTTAATACATCATTTAAAGCAGATCTTTTAGACGACAATATTCTAAAGCCAAATATAGAAACTCCAGTAATTCTTAAAGATAAGAATATACAATTCAGTGAAGTTTTTTCAAAACCAGTGGATTTTTATTTAGAAAGGTTATACATCAATAAACTTGGTTCTTTCGATTCATTGAAGAATACAATTGAAGGTCTAATAGAAGATATTATTGGAATTACACACCCAATTAAGAAAACAATTGTCGGAGGAGTCTTCAGTAATTTGTTGTCTGAAATAGCACAAAGAACTTACAGAGATGATCCAGAAATGGATAAATCTGAGTTAGTCTTTAAAAGAGAAGATGTAAAAACATTAATTTATACATGGAGTGAGTCTTTGAAAGACGATGCCTCGAGTTATTTAGAAGACGATTCTCTATTAAGAACAATTAAATATCTGTTAGAAGCGCTTCGGAGCGAGTTTCAAGATGAGTTTAAGTCTAATCAAATGTTACTTAAGGAGTTACTTGAGACAATAGATTGGTTTAGAACAGAATTTGAGAAACAGTTTAGAAAGGACTCAAGATATTGCTTAGTGTTTCTAAACAAATTGTTTAACTTACAAAGTATAATCAAAGTTGAACAGTTCAATAATGATAAGAACAAGCAGCATATTAAGAGTTCTCTATCGTATATCATCCGTTGTTTAGTTTTCTATCCCTCTAGGAAAGTGGAATTCCAGAACTCTCAGTTATTGTTTCACACAGGGGAAATAGAAAACGAAAAACTTTTATTTACTATTTATAATGCCAGAAATAGATCAGGTACTGATATTGTAAAAAATACTGTAGTCTCTGCTTTGCAACAATGTGAGTACGGTTCTAACATTAATCAAGATTTATTTAGTTTAATAATTGACGAGAAGAAAGAACAACAAACAGGAAAATCCAAGACTAGTGAAAGACTTGCTGCAAGGTTTACTGTTGCTAAAGTTGAAAGAGATGACATATCAATAATTGATCCACCTGAAAACTTGAAATTTATTAATAAAGACGAAGTGGATGCTTTCTTCGAGTTTTTTAGTAATACGACTGGAGAGAGTGTTCCCACGTTTCAGGATAAAGAAATAGAGGCTAATTGGAAATTGAGTTTATTAGGGGAGTAGGTGATCTCTTTGCAAATTGAAGAGTTAATTATTAAATTTAAGCAGATGGGTTATGAACTAATGGAGTTTGAACCCTTTCAGGATGATATGTCTTATAGTGGAATACAGATGTGGGTAAAGGACTCAAGAGTGATTTTTGTAAAAGAATACGAGGCAAAATCGTTATTTCTTGACTGGTATATTTCCGAACAGCCACTTATAGCAAGCATATATAATTATCTTTCTGCAAATCACAAAAATAATATTTACTTTTTCATGATTCTTAATTTTGATTTGAATAATGACGATGATTTAACGCTTACCATAAACAAGGTTATTAAAGATGAATACGTTTGTAAAAAATATGTTTTTCAATCAATAGATGAAATTACGGATGTTCCTTTTCTAAGCAATCAATTTATTAAAATGCCACAATTTGATTATGATCAAGAGTTCAAATCTGGAATCTTGAATTTTAATAAGATAAATGAATTTGTTGGGGAAGAGAAAGAAAGTCTCAATAGTTTTTACTCACTGGCGAATAACTTGTTAGATTACTATTTTACTTCTTATTCCATCTTAGAAGAAACTAGTAAGCTTGAAAAAGATATCATTAATATAGGATTCAGGAGTGTAAGCGATGAAGATTAGTCGACTTAGAGTGGAGAATTTTAGAATATTTAGAGGTGTCCATGAGTTCGACTTGAAAGATAAGAAAGTGATCTTAATTGAGGGTTCAAATGGACACGGTAAAAGTACGATATTTGATGCTATAAATTGGGTGTTCACAGGCGAAATAAATCGTTTTTCTGGTAGCAGCGAACAATCCAAATTTAACTATCTTGTTAATAATCACGAGTATTTAAAGCAAACCTATAGAGTTAGTGTAGAAGTGGATATAGTTAATAGCCACGGATATGTAAGTACTATCAGAAGAGAAATTCGTAAACTATTATCAGGGAATATAGATAAAAAGCTTTTTGTTGAAGGTCAACAGTACACTATTCGAGATGGATTAAGAGCTATAATCAATCTAATTACAAAAGGGAACTTTTTAAACCAAGAACAAAAGTTGAACAGCTTTAGTTCAATATTTGCTTCTACTCAGATCTTATCCCAAGAGACTTTGGAAGACTTTGTGAAGGTTGATAAACCAACTGATAGATATGCAAAACTTGAAAACATACTTGGTCTTGATAAATATGGGAAAGAATTAAGAAATTACATTAATAAGAGTAAGGGTGCTTTTGAGAATGAAATAAATCGTATAGACTTAGAGCTTAAAGATATTGAAAACGAAATAAAGCGTCTTGACACACGGTATAGTGATAACGAATATATAATGGATTATACTGGTGAAGTCAATGAGGCGCATTTAATTAGTAACTTAAATAAATATTTTGATTCTTTGCCAGAATATCTTGTGAATTATGATGCTATAAAGATTCAAAGCCTGGAAGAAGATGAGATCCAGAAAATTAGAAATCAAAGGAAAGACTTAGAAAATAAAAATAGAAAATTACAAAATATGATTTCTAGGATACATAGATTTGAGATAACTAATTCTGATCTAAATGAAGAACAAACAAAACTTGACGCTTCGTATATGCATTTGATAAATACCAATAGAGAATTAGAAAAAAGAGAACAGGGAAAAATACGAGCTGAAAGTAGAAAAAATCAATTGTCATTACTTGAAGAAAACCTTCATGAAATAAATGTTTTGCAAGAAGAATTAAATGATTTAAAAGGTAAAGAGAACGAAATAATAAACTATCAATCTTATATTAACAGCAATATGGAAATAAAAAAAATCATTGAAAAGTATAATAACTACAGTACTTATATAAAAGAATTCGAAAGTAAAAAAGAAAGTAAAGAAAAAGAATTAAATAGATTAGAGTTACTGGATAAAATTCAAGAACTAGAGATAACAAACAAGAAATTGAAAAGTATTGAGAGTGAAATTAAAGACAAAAAAGAACAACTTGAACGAGCATACAGTAATAGGGAGAAGAAGAATCAAATTGTTGAGCAGTTGAAAACTAAGAAGAAGGACATTCGTGCAGATAATTTTCAACAAATTACTTTCTCACTACAAAGAAGTCTCTTAAATAGAGAATCTGAGAAAGAGTGTCCTGTCTGTGGTAGTGATTTTAAAGATGTAAATACTCTCTTGAGCCATGTTGAATTTAAGCTAAAAGAAGGCCAGGAAAAGTACGATGGAGTTGAGATAAAGCTTAGCGAAGAACTTTCTGCAATTTCAAGTATAGGTAACGAAATAAAGTCTTTACAAGAGCATATCGAATCATTGGAAGAAAAACTAAATGTAACATTGAAAAGTAAAAAAACTATTGAACGTAAGAAAATATACCTTGAATCTATTATTGGGGATTTGTCAGGTTTAGATAGACAAAATATAGAAAGTATAATAAAAAAGATTGATACTTTTATAAATGAACATGAACACTATTATAACTTAATTAAGGATGTGCTTGAAAAGTTTAATGAGTTGAAATCTTTAAGAGAGAAAATCAGTTTGAATGAGAAAAAGTACGAGAATTTAAAGAAGCCTTTCAAGGGTAAGTTTACTTATGTATTCAATAAAGATGCAATTACTACAAGAGTTAAGAAATTGGATAACTATTTGGATGGAAATAAAAAATCATTAAAACAGTTGAAATTAAAAACAGTTGAACTTGAATCTACAATCGATAGTATTAGAAATAAAATTGACCAAATTAACTACATTGTAAAGACATTAGAGTCAGATTATCCTAAAACATTCAAAAGTTATAGCATTAATGAATGTTTAATATACATTAAGCAACAATCAAAAATGATATTAGATATTGATGCTGAAATTGTATCTAGCTTAAAGAACGTTTCAGCTTTCAAAGAGAAAGATAAGTTGTCGAAAATACAAGGTGAAAAAGAGAAAATCGTTAAGCTTAAAAAGAATAAGGATTTAGAGCGTACATTAGTGAAAGAAAACTTAAGTAATATTGAAGTTTTTAAAAAAATACACACAAATGTTCAGAGTGATTTGATTAACAAGTACCTAAGAGATAATAGCAATATAATCAATCAGTTCTTTAGGCAAATCTCTCCTCACGCATACTACAAACATGTCAAACTTGTAACTAGAGAGAATGACTTATACGTATTACTTTCAGAGGAAGATAATTGGAGACTATTGGATGATCTAACTAGAGAACAACTAAAACAAGAAGTAAATGCAAATCTAAATTTTAGCGCAGCACAATCCACAATTCTTGCACTGAGTATCTTCTTATCTTTAAATATTACACAAAATTGGAGTAATCTGAACATAATCGGAATTGACGATCCTTTTCAACATTTAGACGATGTTAACACATATTCGTTCATTGATGTTCTCACCTCGCTTATTAATAACGAAGAAAAACAAATAATTGTAAGTACACACAATAAGAACTTTTCTGACTTGCTTATGTCGAAATTGTCTTTGCCTGCTGAAAATGTACTAAAAATATCAATTAATTCGTATAGTAAGAAACACATTGATGTTACAGCAGCAAATTATATTAATTGGACTCAGAATTAACAGATCATTTATTCTAGCGATGTACTTAAATTTGTTAAGTGTTCAGGCAAAGTTTTTAAAAAACTATCTTTGATGAAATTAAAAGAAGTAATTAGAATGAAAAAGTAAAATACATGTAAATAACTGCTGAAGAGATAAATGACTAAGACGAGCTGATAATTTTAAGGGAGAGTTTAGTTGGTATATTACCAAATAGCTTTGAAATAAACGTTAATCTAAAACAAAGTTTTTTATGATATCTATTTAATTGAGGGAGCTGTGTCGGAAAGTGCCATCTCTTAGGTAGTTTTTAAAGTGAAATTAGTAAAGCTAGAATTATTTTGTATAATTTAACAATGTATTCAACTAGCATCCATCTTTTTGGTTCAAATTGGTTCAAGTAATATTAATTTCAATCCTTCTTCATACATTTTTATCCATATAATAATTCCTGAAACGTTGATATGAAAGGATTTCCATGGATTAGTTACACTTGAAAATTATCTAGATATTTCTCAAAACGTTAATAGTTTTTCAACATCTAAACCTCTGCAACCACTATGGTGCAGAGGTTTACTTTGTTTAAAAATATTACTTATCTCTACTCCTTTCTATCAATAGAACAAGCGGCGCTAAGACTACTTTTACCGAGGTGCATTATGAAAATAATTTCAAACCGGCAGTTGCTCCTAATACCATCGCGATAAATACAATTCGCTTCCTTTTTTGTTCATAGAAAAATAATTCCTGCTTTTGCACCAGAGGCACCAATACCAGTCCATACAGCATAAGCAGTCCCCATAGATAGCTCCAAAACAAAACCAACAAGGCCCATGTTTGCCAATCACGGTCTTTGTGCAGTTTGTTTATCATTGTTATACCAACTCGACAATCCAGCTATAAATAATGAAGTCCAAGCCATTAAGATTCAACTCCCTCTTTTACTTTATCTTTCGTTTACTAATTACAAACCAATGACACCAGTCAATAAAATGGCAATCAACAGAATCTTTATTAGCTAAAATGGTTCCCAAAGGAAAGCAATATCTGCAAAAGTTGTTCCTGCTGTTCTCAGTCCAACAAAAACGGCAAAAGCCTGGGAGACAACTGTATAAATAGTCCCTTCCAGGCTTTTGTCTTTCCTTGGCATAGCCTAAGCTGTGAGTCTTTTCACGGACCAGACCAATCATTATTGCGGAATCCTAGAAAATATTCAATAGAATGAAATTAGTCCACATAATATATAAAATGAAGCTTTATTCGGGTTTTATATGGGTACGTTGCATCACAAAAAGTGTTGCATGTACTATTTAAGAAACCTTTAAACATTCCTATGTTATACTGCCTATATATTTTAATAACCAGAAAGGAAATGGAGAGATGTTGGATTGGTTTAAAAAGGCTGCCTGGTTTTCACTGGCCATCTTACTTGTATTCCTAGCAATCGTATGTTTATTTGTTCCATTTAATTCCATGACTGAAACGGATATAGATGCTGAAAGTCCGATTATACAAAAATATAGCACAAAAGGGCTTTATATGGGGCCCAGCTATCATGTTAAGATGTTAAATGGAGACGGATATGATGTATCAAAAAAAGAAATGTATCAATTGCAAATTGGCGATACATATGGAACGCAGAAAAATAGTTCCATTAAAAATGCTATTAAGTTAGGAGTTATTTTGTATCCGGTGAGTTTATTTATATTATGGGTTGCTTGGTTGATTTTTTCGGGTACATTTCCTGAATTGAAACTCGTGCAATGGGTTTATAAAAAAGAAGAAGCGCATGAAGGAAAATTAAAATATATAAAGGAAATTGCAATAAAAATTATCATTCCGCTATTTGTTGTAATTAGTATGATTATTTTTGCACTCATCGGAAAAAATGTATTTTATAAAATTTATCCAGTCGGGAAAGAAGAAGTGATGGCAGAAATTGTTGATGTAGAACAAGAAAATAAAATTGTCCCTAATGCAGGAGTCAGAGAAATAAATACATTCGCATTACAATTTGAGGATCATACAGGTACTACGTATGAAACAGAGAAAGATGTCTCTTCTTTTACATATGATTTATATCGAAATGAACAATATATACCAATTACTTATCGCACCAACCATCCATACGATATATTTATTCACTCTAATACGTTTAGAGAAATTTTAAGTGTACTGATGAGATTGGATTCTTTTGCCCTTTTCTTGGTTATTTATTTAAATTACTATACTATAAAAACATTTATTAAAAAGAGGAGGGATAGATACATTCGCTGACGATGCAGCACTAGTGAATCATCAATCATCAAAAAACTAAAAGCGATAATTCAAAGACGAAATTTGTTATTATGGATCGGCTAGACATTGGAGATGATCAATTATTGAATATTCATCATGAGTTCGGAAAGAAGCTATCCTTAGGGGAGAACAACAAATCCATGTTTGATGATGCTATTTATAGCGTTTTAATCGAAAAAGAAGAATGTTATCTATGCACACGGCGGGAGCGCACCTTTTTACCATTGCCACACAGACGGTCATCAATCTTCTTTAAAAACGTTAAATGAGCACTACTCGAAAGTTCTAGATCTTGAATTTATCTTCCGGTAATACAAATTATGTAAGGAAGCATGGGGATAACAATAAGTTCGAAAAGTTATTTATGAGTTGATAAATATGATAAAAGATAAAAATCCAGAATGAAGATGAGATTGGATATACAAAATATAAAAGTCCCACGACTATATCAATGTTTACAGAGCTTTTTTGGTTCAAGTTGGTTCAAATTAACTTGAAACTTATAAAGCACTTAACAGATTAAAGCATCGCTATCTTGCTGGTGCTTTTTTTTTTCGGCATTAAGTATAGATAACTTGCGTGAGTTGAATATTGAAATGTTCTAATCGACTCGTTAGTTGATTCGTAACGATTGAAGCAATACGAGTGCCAAAGGATAAATTGCAGACAGGAGGTGATTCATCAGTTCACTCAATTAACCCTATGCCGCGATTAACTGGCTATTATCGAGCGTAAATCAACCTATATATTTAATGTTGTTGACATAAACGAGAGCAGCTTATACAATTGTCTAGTTGCAGCGGAAAATTAGATTTTTGAAGGGTTATTTAACTTGTTCTTAAATTTAATGATTATATAAGGAAAGTAGAGAAATAAATTAGTATCGTAATTCTTTCGTCTTAGCAAATGGTTGTATATTAATACAGCAATTTCTGAGGCTTTTTTTATTTTAAAAGTATTACTGGTTAATGAAGGAGGTTTAAATAATGAAAACTACGTACAAAGATATTCTTTTAATTATGGTTGGAACTATACTAATAGCAGCATCTATTGAATTTTTTGTTATTCCGAATAAATTAGGTGACGGAAGTACATTTGGTATTTCCTTGATTCTGTATTATTTGTTTCAAATCCCTACAAGTATAAGTACATTGCTAATTAATATTATCTTTATTGCAATAGCTTATAAATTTGTAACAAAAAAGACAATCATTAATACTACAATTGGAACTATCATGATATCTATTTTCCTGAAAGTTGTAGGCTATATTCCATTTAGTGTTGATGATATGATTTTAGGTATTGTATTTGGAGCTTTATTAATGGGGGCTGGTGTAGCATTAATCTTTATCGCTGATGGTTCCACTGGGGGAACTACTCTGATGGCTTATTTATTAAATTATACGAAAGGGTATAGTTTTTCAAAAAGCCTGTTTTACATGGATAGTTTGATTATATTTGCCTCCATATTTGCGATAGGATTATATAATACATTATACACCTTAATTTTTGTTTATTTATGCATTAAAATCGTGGATGTCATTGTAGAAGGTTTTAATAATAAAAAAGCGTTGACCATTATGTCTGACAAATATGAAGAAATAGCGGAATTTTTTACTCATAAGTTCGGAAGTGCTGCAACTATATTTTATGGATATGGTTATTATGCTAATAAGGATAAACGTATTGTCTATGTAGTTATTAAAAAGAAAGAACTATTAAAAGTTAAGAAGAATGTACAGGAAATTGACCCAAATTCTTTTATTGTTATTCACGAGGTGAAAGAAGTTGCGGGCGGGAAATTTGGGTTTATGAATAAGAAAATATTAAATAATGCACGTAATTAACCATTTATAGTTACATGACCAGTAAACGGTGTAGTATTTCAAATGTTAAATATCTGTACTGGTTTCTGTATTTTTTGCTAATAGCTTGTTTATTTCAAGGGTCAGATTATATTATTAATCTGGCTTTTTATCTGTTACAAAGTTGCTAAAGATTGATATAGCGATACCAATAATGCCAATTGGCAAAATTACAGCCCACGATATGTTATGGATGTTGATTACATCCGTTACGCCCAATACCTTAAATATAAAAATTATAGTCATTAAAAAACCTACAACTTGTAAGCTTTTTTTATTAACTATGCGTCCTCCTTGGATCTTTTTCACACTAACGCCTCCCCGAAATAGCGTCTGTATAACTATTTTAATATTGTGTTTCACTATATATTCTTAGTCTCATTAAAATCTGGAAACGCGCCGTCCTCTGATACAGACTTAGCTCGAAAATAAAACGAGCACAAATAAGAATTAGTGAATCAATTATTTTTCATTCACTTCTTAATATAATAATATCATAATCTCCCAATATAAATAAATTAGATAAACATATATTTAAAACTTCAGGGAGTTCCTCAATAATTAAACAGGTATTCTAAACTCGTGGAATAATCAACAATAGAGTAAACTTAATAAATACTAATAGGTGGCTAAACGTCTTTGTTCTGTTTTTTACTTTGAAAATGAACGATTGTTCCCGGTTAGTCGTATTACATATAAATCATTATTGTATGGAGTAGATCTCATGGATGAAAAGGATTTAATCCGAAAGGCGAAAAAAGGAGATACATTGGCGCTTTCGCAATTACTACAGCAGAATTATTCGTTTCTCGTAAAGTATTTAATGAAAGTTACCCTTCATCCACAAATTGCAGAAGATTTAACACAAGAGACGATGATGAAGAGTATTGAAAAAATCCAACTGTATAATGGTGAATCCAAGTTTTCCTCATGGCTCATTACAATTGCAACGAACCTTTTCATCGATCAACAGCGTAGAAAGAAGCGGGAGAAAAAATGGCTAGAGCAGGAACAAGCGCTCCGGAAAATGAAATGGAATGCAGCCAATATGAACGAAGAATGGATAGATGTATTGGATGTACTTGCCCAAATTAAGGAAGAAATACGTATGCCAATTGTGTTAAAGCATTATTACGGATATTCATACGAGGAAATTGGAAAAATGATGGGTATTGCAGAAGGGACAGTAAAATCTCGAGTTTCCAATAGTCTAAAAAGTGTACGAAAGGAGTTGGCTGAACGTGAAGGAAAATGATTTTAAAAATAGTAATTCTATGTTGGATGATGAAGATGAATTAACGGTTAAGCAAGTAAAAGATGGTTTAGAAAAACTGGATCAATGGAATCCAGTATCTACTCCAAACTTACAATGGTTTCACCAGACTGTTGAATTAGAGAAAAAAAGAATACGAAAAAAACAATGGAAAGAGCTCCTCGCGTTTATTTCTGTTGCGGTATTTCTACTTACAATTGTGATTGCTGTCGTTTATCGTCAGCCAATTCTTTTTCTTTATTTTCAGCTTGTGGGGATTATCTTATTGCCCTTAGCTCTTAAGAAAAATAGAAAGAAGGTCCGTAATGAATGAACTCAAACGCTTTAAATAGCACACCGCTTTGGTTATTGGTTATGGCTGCATTCATTCTGATTTGCCAGAGCTCATGGATGTTTTGGGATGCGCGGAAGAGGGGGCACAATGCTTGGCTATGGGGCTTTTTAGGCCTTATTCAATTTCCAACCTACCTTATTATCTATCTTATTTTTGCAAGAAAAATATTTAAAAGAAAGGTCTCAGGATCAAATTCCTGAGATTTTTTTTTCTTTCGCGAGTGAACGATGCGGCGTACGTAACCGTATTAAGGGTAGATAAACAATTTGGAGGAGAGGAAAATGAATGAACTGTTAAATGGCATCCCATGGGGGGCGATTGCGCCAATTCTTGTCTTACAATTAATTCTTATGATTACCGCATTCGTTTCTTGTATTCGAGAAGAAAACACGAACGGACCAAAATGGCTGTGGATCCTTATTATTCTCATTATCCAATTAATAGGGCCAGTGCTTTATTTCGTTGTTGGAAGGAGAAATGATTAATGGCGTTATTAAAGGCAAGCGATTTAGTAAAAAGATTTGGAAATGCAAATGCTGTTAAGGGCATCAACTTTCATATTGAAGAAGGCAGGTGCGTTTCATTACTTGGACCAAATGGAGCCGGAAAAACAACGACATTAAAAATGCTATCCGGATTGTTGGAACCGACTTCCGGCAGTATTGATTTTAAAGGGAAAAAAGCAAAGGATTTAAGGCCGTTTATAGGGTATTTACCTCAATATCCTGCTTTCTATAATTGGATGAGCGGAAAGGAGTTTCTTGTCTTCGCAGGACAATTAGCAAAGCTGAATCGTAAAGAAGCAGAAAAAAGAAGTGAAGAATTACTAGAACGAGTGAGTCTAACGAATGCGAAGAAAAGAAAAATAGCGGGATATTCTGGCGGAATGAAACAGCGCCTCGGATTGGCACAGGCACTAATTCATCGTCCCCAATTACTCATTCTAGATGAGCCTGTTTCCGCACTCGACCCACTTGGGAGACGGGAAGTGTTGGACATGATGAGAGAGATTAAAGAGGAAACAACCATTCTCTTCTCAACGCATGTCCTTCACGATGCAGAAGAAATAAGTGACGACATTCTTATCATGCATGCTGGGGAAATTGCGATATCAGGTAGTCTGGAAAGTGTAATGGAAGCGTATCGACAACCTATTTTACAAATTGAATTTGAATCACAGGCTGCCGATTGGCTAAAGAGCATTGCGAGTTATAGCTTTGTATCTGAAGTAAGCATTCAAGGTAATAAAGCCAACATCGTATTAGGCGATATGGTAAATGGGAAGCAAACATTGTTAAAAGATATCGTGGATAGAAAACTTCCGGTTCGTAAGTTTGAGATATCTCAAACAACATTAGAAGATCTATTTATGAAGGTGGTGAAGGCATGACACAATGGACTGTTCTATATCGAAAAGAAATGACGGAAATGATGCGAAATTATAAAATGATATGGATTCCAATTGTCTTTATCTTGCTAGGTGTCATGCAGCCGGTTAGTTCGTATTATATGCCGGAAATCTTGGACACTTTTGGCGGTCTTCCAGATGGTACAATCCTTGAAATGCCTACCCCAACTGGGACGGAAGTATTAATGAATGTTCTATCTAATTATGGGATGCTTGGTGTACTTATCCTTGTTTTAAGTGCAATGGGGGTCGTTTCCGCCGAAAGACAGAGTGGAGTAGCGGGTATGGTCATGATAAGAGCTGTTCCTTATTCCTCATATATATTATCGAAATGGGCTGGATTACTTACAATTACACTCATTTCATTGTTTATCGGATATGCAGCTGCTTGGTATTATACGGGTTTACTCATTGAAACAGTCGCTTTTGAGCGCATTTTTCAAAGTGTAGTAATCTACAGCATCTGGTTAGTTTTTGTTGTTACTTTGACGCTCTTATTTAGTACGATAATGAAAGGAAATGGCAGTGTTGCTTTTGTTTCCATTTTTGTGGTCTTTGCCATTTCGACGGTTACATCCATTCTAGGAAAGTATATGAAGTGGAGTCCGGCTACGATGACGGAGCACACAGGTCAGGTCTTGTTGTCAGGAGAACTCGATTCTAGTTTCTTGCTAGCTTTTATTACAACCATTGCTATTATTATTTTCCTTCTCATCTTATCCATACAAATCTTTAAGCATAAAGAGCTGTTGGAATAAAAAAGGTAAACTACCGTGTGTATTCTTTTTTGATAAAGTTTGATAAAAACTTTCAAATGTTTTAAAAAATGATTTATTTGGGTTTTCCTTTAAATCACGATATATCATAAATATACATAATCCCATGCTACCTAGGCAAAATAGGAGCATGGAGGTGTATCTTTATGAGTAAAAAAGGTAAGAATAAGCGGGATGCTGTTGTCAATGATAAACAAGCAGTAAGAGAAAAGCTGTCGACAGAATTTGACCATGAATTTGCTAATGAACCATTAACCGAAGCGGAAAGACAAAATAATAAAAAGACGAAAAAACGTCAATAGTAAAAAAAGCACTTCTCATTTATTTGGTGAAGTGCTTTTTTTGTGCGAAGGCATTCGCACCTAGTGTGGATTTCTACACTTAACAAATCGTTAAAGGATTAGAGTACGCTACTTTGGTAAACAAGACCCTATATATCTTGGAAGATTTGCCACACTAGCCCCAACAGGACCTTCACCTACACATGTACATTAAATACTTCTTCATCGTTTGGCCTAGGAATATCCCCTGTGCTCCCTAATTTTAATGAATAATATATTGATGGCAATTAAATAATAGAAGAAAACAGTTTCCACACAACTAGGTTGATTACCTGCAAAAATTATAATATGGAAGGAATTTAGCTGATACACGAGAGATATGGTTTTGCTTTTGTGATTTTAGTCACAAAGATTTGCTGATAGATCAAGTCGTTCTTGGTGTTTTGTTGTGTTTAAAAATAATTTTAGTTGTTAAGAACCAATTTAATATAAATGTCTGTTCAAAATATGGAAGAAAACAAATTATAATTTGAGCACTCTCTTAACAATAAACATTTTGAAAGGAGTTTCTATATGAAATTAAAAGGGGTCTATATAGCATTTTTTGCGATTATTTCAGGCTTTTTAGCAGGCTGTGAACTACTCGTGCTCGACCCGAAAGGTCCTCAAGCTGATAAATTGGCTAATGTTATTTGGATTTCGATCATTACAATGATTGTCGTTACAATTGTAGTCCTAGTAATGTTGACCATCATTTTATTCAAATATAGAGCATCGAAGCAAGATCCTGACTATAAGCCGCCGCATATCGAAGGGAATAAATATGTAGAAATAATTATTGTTGGGGTTCCAATACTAATCGTTGCATTTCTTTCTGTAGTATCTGTTATTTCCGTACATCAAGTTGAAACTGCTCCCGAAGGATATGAAACGGATGAGCCGCTAGTTATTTATGCTTCATCATCTAACTGGAAATGGCATTTCAGTTATCCTGAGCAAGATATTGAAACAGTTAACTACGTATTTATTCCAACAAACCAAAATGTGGAATTTCGTTTATATTCCCATGGAACCATTTCAAGCTTTTGGATCCCGCAGTTGGCAGGACAAAAATATGCCATGTCTGATATGACAAACTACTTAAACATTGTTGCGGAGGAGCCTGGAGAATACTTTGGAAGAAACGCCAACTTTAACGGGGAAGGTTTTGCAGAAAATGAATTTAATGTAACAGCTTTGCCAGCTGATGAATTTGATTCTTGGATAGAGGATATTCAAAATACCGCTGAACCGTTAACAGAGGAAAAATTTGAAGAATTATTAGAACCTGGTCATTTAGGTCATATGACGTTTACTGGTACACATCAAGATTTCATGCCTGCTCCTGAAGGGGAAAACAGCCCTCATAATCATGGGAAATCTGATTCCGAGGATGATAGTGGACATCCTCATTAAGCAGAATTGGTAAATGCACATTTGCAGAGGTCAGACCATTTCTAAACTATGGAAAGGAGTTTTATTATTATGGATTTTTCAGATAGATTTTCTATCCCTCCCCATGACGATCCAATGCTTTACGCTTCCATCGTGGCTATTGTACTTACGAGTATTGCGATTGTTGTTGGTGTTACCTATTTTAAGAAATGGGGTTATCTTTGGAATAATTGGTTAACAACCGTTGATCATAAACGCATCGGAATTATGTATATTATTTCAGCATTGCTGATGCTCTTTAGAGGTGGGGCGGATGCTGTCATGATGCGATTACAAACTGCAGTTCCTGACAATACCTTCTTGGATGCGCAACATTATAATGAGGTTTTTACTACACATGGTGTGGTTATGATTTTCTTCATGGCAATGGCTTTTATTATCGGTATGATGAACTTTGTTGTTCCGCTTCAAATTGGGGCAAGAGACGTTGCATTCCCGCGTTTGAACGCGCTAAGCTTCTGGTTATATTTCACAGGAGCAATGTTATTAAATCTGTCTTTTGTCGTCGGAGGGTCGCCGGATGCTGGTTGGACAAATTATTATCCAATGGCAGGTCCAGAATTCAGTCAACATGTTGGGGTTAACTATTATAACTGGGCTCTGCAAATTTCTGGTATCGGAACACTCATGACAGGGATTAACTTTATCGCTACCATTATAAAAATGCGTGCTCCTGGTATGAAATTAATGAAAATGCCTATATTTATCTGGGCTGCTCTCATTACAAATTTGATGATCGTACTTGCGTTTCCCGTTTTAACAATTGCTTTATTAATGGGAACGCTTGATCGACAGTTTCTTACCAACTTCTTTACAACGAGCGATGGCGGTATGGATATGATGTGGGCAAACCTGTTCTGGGTGTGGGGACATCCTGAGGTGTATATTTTAATCATACCTGCTTTTGGTATTTACTCAACAATTATTGCTGCGTTTTCCGAGCGGAATTTATATGGTTATACGTCAATGGTTGCTTCTATTCTTGCTATTTCCGCACTTTCTTTTCTTGTATGGGTACACCATTTCTTTACAATGGGGCAGGGAGCTCTTACCAATAGTATTTTCTCCATTACAACAATGTTGATTGCTGTACCGACTGGAATTAAGATATTTAACTGGCTTCTGACAATGTGGAAAGGGAAAATACGATTTGCAACACCGATGTTATACTCGATAGCATTTATTCCGCTATTTACAATCGGTGGGTCAACAGGTGTTATGTTGGGCATGGCTAGTGCGGATTACCAGTACCATAATACATTATTTCTAGTTGCACACTTCCATAATGTTATTATTCCTGGTGTTGTATTTGCTATGATCGCCGGTCTCATTTTTTACTGGCCAAAAATGTTTGGTTTTATGCTAAATGAACGAATTGGTAAATGGGCATTTTGGAATATCACTATCGGTTTCTGTTTAGCTTTCTTTCCAATGTACTTTACTGGATTGAACGGCCAGGCACGCAGAATGTATACTTATTCGGAGGCGACGGGGTTTAGCACATTAAGCATGATATCCTTTATTGGTACATTATTACTTGCAGTTGGTTTTGTATTCCTTGTTTATAATATTTTCTATAGTTATCGTCACGCACCTAGAAATATTGGGGGTGACCCTTGGAATGCACGGACGCTTGAATGGGCAACACATTCACCAGTTCCGGAATACAACTTTGCGATTTCACCAACTGTTCATTCAGAAGAAGCTTTCTGGGATTACAAAGAGAATGATTATGAATTATTTAAAGGTAAAGTAGAGGATATTCATATGCCTAATAATAGTGGTTGGTCCATTATCTTTGCCGGATTCTTCTTTGCATTTGGGTTTTTCTTCATATTCCATGTATGGGTTGGAGTCATTATAGCCTTCCTGGGAATTATCGGATGTTTGATTTATCGCTCCTTTGAAAAAGACGATGGACACCATATTCACAAGGAAGAAATTGAAGCAACAGAAAAGGAACTTGGGGGTGCTAAGTAATGAAACTTGATCCTAAAAATTTGCCTCTTGAATATAGCACCGAAACAAATAAATTAAATATCCTGGGATTTTGGATTTTCTTAAGTGCGGAGATCATGCTGTTTGCGACGCTGTTTACAACGTATTTTGTTTATGTAGACCGTGGCGTGGGCAGCGGACCGGCCGGGGCAGAGATTTTTGAATTGCCGCCGGTATTGATTGAGACATTCCTTTTGCTGACAAGTAGTTTTACGATTGGATTAGCAGTCCATGCAATGCGTATTAATCGTGTGAAGGCGATGATCTGGTTTATGGTAGTTACGCTTCTCCTGGGGGCTGGGTTTCTCAGCGTGGAAGTATATGAATTTATTCATTACTACCACATCGGGGCAACGCTGCAAACAAGCGGTTTTACTGCAGCGCTTTTAACAACACTCGGGACCCATGGAGCTCACGTAACAATGGGGCTATTCTGGGGTATCATGATTATTATTCAAATACTTCGTGATGGCTTAAATGCACGGACAGCGAATAAATCATTTATATTCTCCCTTTACTGGCACTTTCTAGACGTTATGTGGATCTTCATTTTCAGCTTTATTTACTTGAAGGGAATGATGTAACATGAAAGAACTTTTTCCTCTAAAACAGGTTAACGGATATATCTTTTCGCTACTCCTGACGGTTATTGCGTTAAGTGTCTATTTCTTTGACATGTCTTTAGCAATGGGATTAACCATTTTGGTCGTTACAGCATTTATTCAAGCAGGCGTACAGCTCGTTGTATTTATGCATGCTGGAGAAAGTGAAGATAGAGCCGGTATTTATATTCATACGATTTTTGGCGTAGTGGTTGCCATCCTAACAATCCTTGGTTCATTACTTGCAATGATTTGGGGATATATGTATTAAATAAAGCACCAATAAAAGCTCAAACAGTCAATTGCTGTTTGAGCTTTTATTAATGAAGGAAGATAAAATGTTTAAAAAATCTATTCTTATTTCGATAACCCCAAAATCAACTCTTTATAGATGTCGAAGAATGCAAAGTAGTAATCTTTGTAGACATATTCATCCGTTTTGTGCGCCATTTTGGTTTCACCTGGGCCAAAGGCCATAAATGGGAAGTTATCATCTTTGCCCCGTAATAAATTGGATGCATCCGTCACCCCGGGTGAACCTATGACGGAAGGCTCTAAATCTAAATACTTTTTGCCGAGTTCTTTAGCTAGATTAATCATTTTAGAGGATCCTGTAGTGAAAACACTAGGTAGTGACATTGTCACTTCAACATCAATATCGGATCCTTCTTCATTGTATTTGTCGGCGGTTTTGTTGAATAGGTCAATCACTTCCTCATTATCAAATTCCGGAATAGTTCGCACGTTTATTTCAGCGACTGCTTTTTCTGGAATGGAGTTTACCTGGTTCCCGGCATTAATAATAGTTGTATTTATAATTAATTTATCTAGAACTTCATTTTTACGGTTATCGCCATTCAATTTATCGTCCATTTCTAATAGATATTTCATCAATGGATTAATTGCGTTATAACCTTGTTCAGGCATAGAACTGTGCGCTGCTTCACCGATAGAAGTGATGCGCAAATTAAGAGATCCTTTGTGACAGTAAACAAGCGCGTCGTGGGAAGGTTCGGCTACCCATAGATAATCTACATCATCCATATAGCCTTCTTCGTATAATTTTTGAGAACCCGCGCCACCGACTTCTTCGCCAGTTGTTGCGATAAAACGGACGGTTCCATTCTTTAGTTCCTTATTTTCTTTGAGTTCAATCATTACTAATGCAAGGTTTACTAAGCCTGCTTTCATATCATTCGTTCCACGTCCGTATAATTTTCCGTCTCTTTCTGTCAATGTGAACGGGTCTGAAGTCCACTCGCTCTCATCACCGGGAGAAACGACATCCATATGACCAGAAACGCCAATTACTGGACTACCTGTTCCAATTTCAGCCACCAGGTTAACACGAGTATCTGTAACTGGAATAATTTTAGATTCAATGCCATATTGATCGAATAATTTTTTTAAGTAATTTGCCACTTCGATCTCATTTTCATTAATAGACTTAATCGCTATAATGTCTGATAAAATCTTTATTTTTTCTTCTTCTGTAAAATGTTTCATACTACATCTCCCAAATTTCATTATGTATTTCCAATTAGATTACAACTATACATATATTACCCAAAAATGCTGGCGGTATAAACGGGACGAAATGAAAACCAAAGCAAGCGATCGTACTGAGACTATGTATGCTGATATGGGATCATTCATTTTACTGCCCCATTTCGCCTAAGGAGTAGGAAACCTCAGGCGGAAGTGGCTTATCTAGACATTTTACCTTTCAATTTCCCCGGAAGCATAAACGCCAGGGCAAGTACAAATATACAAAAAACAAAACAGATAATTGCAACGAGATGCAGGTGCTCTGTATCTAAGTGACGATTGAACGTTAAACCAAGCAGACTAGAGGATAAGATAGAACCTAAATAGCGGCTGGTTTGGAATAGACCTGAAGCAGAACCAGTGTCCTCTGGGTTCACATGTTCATACAGTGCTGTTTGGGCAGAAATATTATTAAAGCCATTACTCATACCAAGAACAGCCATAATAATAACCAGCCAGATTAAAGGCGATGCATCATTGTACGTTAGTAGCAAACCTGTACCTGTTAAAAGCAAGAAGGCACCGACTACCATAGGCAATTTTGAACCGTATTTATCAATCAGACGGCCGGCTAAGGGCGAAACAATTACACCGAACCCCGCCAATGACAGCATAATCAGGCCGGTATGCTGTTCACTGTAATGACGAACTTGCTGCAGATAAGTCGGGAATCCAAAAAAGAAACAATAATGAATCAAGTTAATACTCATGAATTGTAAGTAAATAAGAGAAACATAACGGTTTTTGGTTAATCCTTTTACGTCTATAAAGGGTTCTTCCTGCTTCAGTTCGAAATAGCAAAATCCAACTGCAGCAGATAAAAAGAGCAATAATGCCCACCAGCGAATGTTCTGATCAAGCGAAAGCAAGAACAAGATTAATCCTACAATCGCAATAATAAAGAGGATAATACCGCTAAAATCAATCCGTTTCGCCTCAAACTCTCCTTGTCCTGTATTTGGTAAAATAAAAAGAGCCAGCAAAAAGGATAAAATAATAAACGGAAAATTAATCAGGAAAATCGAATGCCAATCCCAAGACGCAACTAAGAATCCGCCGATAGAAGGACCAAAAGCAGCGGATGTGGAGGAAAAGATCGATAAAACAGCTAACGCTTTCCCTTGTCCGTTTGTAATATGCGTCCGGACCATACTCATGCCGCTAGGAAACAAAGTAGAACTGCCAATCGCCTGCAACGCTCGACAGCCTAAAAGAAACGGATAGTTTGGTGAAAAGGAAGCTAATATCGATGCAGCTGCTACGATGCCCAGCCCTGCGATAAACATCTTTTTCGGGCCAAACATATCACTTAACTTGCCCATGACTGGTTGTCCTGCAGCGCTTGCAAGATAAAAGATAGAAATCAGCCAGGAAGCATCAGCAAATGTTAATGCAAATTCGTTTTGTAACCTTGTTAGCGCTACTGAAATCATCGATGAGTTTAAAGGGTTTAATAATGTTCCAAGCCCAATTGTTAAAATGAACAGCCATGGCTTGCGGATAGTTTCTTTCATGGATACATCCCCTGTATATGTAAAATTAAAATCATATTTTCTATCGTAAATATAATTATAACAATGACTGCTTCTTATTTCTAAAAATTAGCTAAATACACACAATTACCATAGAGAATATATGTCCCTTGCTATGGTTAAACATTTATATAGAGTCTGAATGTATTATGTTGTTGTAATTAGGTTCACCAAACAATAGAAAATTATATACGAAATAATCGTATGAATAAATATAATTCTACATTTATCGTCATTATTTCCCCGGAAATATTCGACACCAACTTATATCTTTCGGTATTTCAGTTTCTAGTCTGTCGGAAAAACAATCAACCCCAAAGCAGCAAAATGGCCTTGGGGCTTGATAGATAATGAATTCATTTTCGAGTAATCTTCGTACTTGTTATTTTAAAATCAGCTATGACGGTTTATCGCAGTGTAACTGGCTGTAAGACTCCCACTTCAAGAAATGAGTAAAAATTATATTTCTAAGTGGGAGATCTAACAGCCAGTAACGGCCCGATTCGTTCAACTAACCTTCGGTGGGGGATGAAAGAAAACCCCCACTGAAGGAAGTTTCACTGTATTGGCATCACTTAAAGGTTTATCCTTTGCTGATTAATTTAATCCATTGTTTTTAATAACATCTTGATACCAGTAAAAACTGTCTTTTTTAATTCGACGCAATTCTTTCAGGTCGAAATCATCTCTGTCTACGTAAATCAAACCATAACGTTTCATAAAGCCTTGGCGGGAGCTTAATATATCCATGACAGACCATGGACAATATCCAAATAGCTCTACACCATCTGATATGGCATCATTACAAGCAGCAATATGGTTTTTCAAGTATTCAATACGGTAGTCATCATGGATTTTATCATCTTCTGTTAATTGATCTCCAGTTCCTAAACCGTTCTCTGTAATAATCATCGGCAGGCGATACTTTTCATAATAATCATTTAGTAAAATTCGAAGGCCCATTGGATCTACTTGAATACCATAATCTGTTACTTCGAGATTTGGGTTTCTGTCAATCTTAAAATATCCATATAAGTTAAAGTCAATATCATTTTCTTTTGTTCCAATCGGATGCGCTTTATCAGCAGGAAGATAGCTGGCTGATAATGTGCGGTAATAGTTTACAGCAATATAATCTGGTTTTGACGCTTTTAAGATCTCTTCATCCTCCAGTTTGGTTTCTGGATAAATATTACATTTTCTGAGATATTCTTTATAATATCCTGGATACTCTCCAAAACAATACATTTCCAAAGCATAATTTGTTTTAAAATTATCATTCATTCTAGCTGCCCACACATCTTCTGGGCGATTTGAGCTTGGATAAGTCATTGTGGAGGACACAGCAGGCCCAATTTGTGCGTCTGGAAGCATCTCACGGCAAGCATTGGTAGCTAGCGCATGTGCTAAAAACATATGATAATCCATTTGTGCTCTTACTTTTTCAACCTGATCACTTGGTACGTCATACATATTCATTCGTATATTAACGCGAATCATAAGGTTTTGTTCATTGTGTACTTGCCAATACTTTACGCGATCGCCGAAAGCTTCAAAGCAGGTTTTTGCATATTTTTCGAATGCATACGCACAATCACGGCTTTCCCAGCCATTGTACTTTTCAACCAGGGCAAATGGAAGGTCAAAGTGGTACAGGGTAACAAATGGAATAATATCATTCTCTAATAAGAAATCAATCACATTGTTGTAAAAGTCAATCCCCTTTTGGTTCACCTCACCATCCCCATCTGGAATAATTCTCGCCCAAGAAATAGAGAAACGATAAGCTTTTAAGCCCAGTTCCTTCATTAAAAGAATATCTTCCTTATAATTATGGTAGAAATCACTGGCAACTGTCGTATCTGCTTGTACATCTGATTTTTGGAAAGCGTTGTAATCAGCTACTGTTTTACCCTTGCCGTCTTTGTCCCATGCGCCTTCAATTTGGAAAGCAGAAGAAGAAGCTCCCCACCAAAAATCTTTGCTGAAATAGTTTGTCATTATTGTCACTCCTATACATTTTAAATCCTTTGTTATCAAGAAATTCTATTCTGCTCGTTTTCTACAATGGAAACACCCTGAAACTGTGAAGCGTTGGTTACAACAATTGGGGTGCTAAGATCGTATCCTTTTGATTCGATTTCTTTAATATTAAATGAGACGATTTTAGTTCCCTTGCTTATCTCGTCCCCTGCACTTACATGGGATTCAAATCCTTCCCCTTCTAATTCTACTGTATTAAAGCCTATATGAATTAACAATTCCACGCCATTTTCCAGCTCTAGCCCGATAGCATGTAACGTCGGGTATAAAACGGATACCTTGCAATCTGCCGGTGCTATCACTTCTCCAACCTCTGGATAAACCGCTGCTCCTTCACCTAATGTGCCTGAAGAAAAAACGTCATCTTTTACCTCGGATAATGGAATCAATTTCCCTTGAATTGGTGAAGGAATGATTACTTCTCCCTTTTTTTCTGTACTTGGAACCATCTTCTCGTTATCTATTGAAGGGTCTGTAGCATCCTCTTCTTCAGGGACGTCCTGAAAGCCAAATAAGAAGGTCATCGCTGCAGCACCGAAGAAGGCAATAGCGATACCAATAAGGTAACATAAGAATGCTTTTGCTCCTGCTTCAATATAGACTGGGATTGTTAAAAATCCCTGATTGGCAAAGGCTGTACCATAGGAACCGCCCCAACCCATCAGACCTCCACCTATTGCCCCGCTAATCACCGCATAAATCATCGGTTTTTTCAGACGGAGGTTAACTCCGTAAATGGCTGGTTCGGTAATGCCGAAAAGAGCTGTTATGGTTGCCGTTGCAGCTAATGTTTTTAATTTCTTATTTTTTGTTTTCAAAAAGACGCCTGCAGCCGCTCCTGCTTGGGAGAAGTTAGCTGCGCCTGCAAATGCTAAAAGATTCTGCTGTCCCGTTTGTGCAACATCATTAATTCCAATGGGCAAGAGGGTCTTATGAGCGCCAAAGATAACAAGAACGCACCAGATTCCGCCAATAAAAGCACCTAATAGTGTTGGACTGACATCCATAATTATATAATACAACCAGTTGATGAAGTTACCGAGGTAAATCCCAATTGGTCCAAAAATAATTAAAGTTGCTGGAGCCATCACTAATAGAGTGAGCGTTGGAACCATAATGATTTTCAAAACTTCAGGTATAGTCCGTTCGAAAAAGCGCTGCATGTATGCCATAATAAATACAGCAATAATGATTGGGATAACGGTTGATGTGTAGTCAGCTTGTGTGACAGGAATTCCTAAAAACGAAACCGGGACATCTCCGGTCATTAATGCAACAAGATCTGGGTAGCAGAGTGCAGCTGCTAGGACCATGGCAATTAATTCATTCGCCTTAAACACTTTTGCCGATACATAGCCAATCATAATTGGGAAGAAATAAAACAAAGCATTCGAAACCGCGTCTAATATACGATAGGTATTATATTCTTTAATATCCAGATTCCAATAGTGACTAGCGATAATGACAGAAAGAGCTAAGAGTCCTTTAATCATTCCGGATGCAGCAATGGCTGGAATAATGGGGAGGAATATAGATATCACCGTATGTAAGATTCGGTTTCCAATCGATCCTTTTTCTTTTTCATTATTATCTTCTTTCTTTGATTCGCCTAAAAGCTGTTGGACTTGATCATGTACTTCTTTCACTTTATTTCGAAGAACAACTTGGTATTGCCCGCCGCTCTCTACAACAGAGATAACCTCGTCCATCTTTTCTAAATCTATTTTATTCGCTTTACTCGTGTCATATAAAGTAAAACGTAAACGTGTATAGCAATGGGTTAGACCAGAAACGTTTTCTTTCCCTCCAACGTTCCTCAAAATATCCCTCGCAACCTGTTGATAATTCATATTTTTTCCTCCCTCGATAAAAAGTAACCTACTGGCCGACGGATAAAATAAGAATAACACATATTGTAAATATCTAAATAAAAATGCCTGTTTTGACGATGTAAGCATGTGCAATTATGACAATTTTATGTGGAAAACGTTTAAACAGACAACTTTCTCTGAAGATTCTACAGGCATAATAGTAAGCCACAAAGCTGGAAGTATCAACAATTTGTTTTGCCAAATGATGCGATTACGTCTGTCTATTAACAAGAATTAAGTTGGTCGTGATTCAGTTGTGGATATAGGAATACGAAGGAAGAAACCTGTTTTATCCACATCTATAAAAACTCATACTAGTTGGGAGATGAAAAAGGATGAGCATATAAATATCGCCTTTTTAATTTAGGATTAATATGTGGAGATTAATATATTGTATAATAGAATAGAAAATATAGTTGAAATGGAGGCAGGCGTATAAAAGTGAGAGGGATATGTAACAAGAATAGTACTAAAATTACTTATAGGGAGATACTGAAGTAGAATAGGGTAGTGAAAATACCGCTTAGGTTTGATCGAAGTACTGTATAGGACGGAATGAATAATAATACCTGACAAATTTATAAGAAATGAGGGTGTAAGGATGAAAAAGGCATTAATAAACATTGATTATACATTTGATTTCGTTGCCGATGAAGGCGCTTTAACTTGTGGGGAACCTGGTCAGAAGTTAGAAGAGGTCATTGTTGCTGTGACAGAACAATTTATACAAAATGGAGACTACACGGTTTTTGCAGTAGATATCCATGATCAGGACGATTCCCATCATCCTGAATCGAAGCTGTTCCCGCCTCATAATATTCGCGATACAAAAGGTAGATCTCTATACGGCAGCCTGCAAGAGGTTTATAAAGCAAATCAGGACAAGGAAAATGTCTATTACATGGATAAAACGAGATATTCCGCTTTTGCCGGAACAGATTTAGAAATAAAATTGCGGGAAAGAAATATTGAAGAAGTACATCTGGTTGGAGTGTGTACCGATATTTGTGTGCTGCATACAGCCGTCGATGCCTATAACAAAGGGTTTCGCATTGTCGTGTATCAAGATGCTGTTGCTTCGTTTAACCAGGCTGGCCATGATTGGGCGTTGGGGCATTTTGAAGGTTCGCTTGGAGCGAAAGTGGAGAAGTTTAGGGATGTGAAATCATAAAAGAGTACCCATTTTTGGACGATAGAAAGGCCGTATAAATGCCTGTGATTGCAGCTTTTTTGTGTTATTACTGTCAAATTTTCTAATACGTTATTTTCCTAGCATAATGGGAAAGTGCTTTTCATAAATTTGCTAATGTCCAACGAATAGAACAAACTATACTTTCCAATGGAACAATGATAATATTTTTGTTATAGATTCATATAATTGGGAATTCACTTAAATATGCAAAAAATAATGGATTATTGAGAGGGGAAAAGTTATGTATCCAAATATTTTGAGGCATCCTGGTCCTACTCCAGTTCCTAAAGAAGTGGAATTGGCAATGGCACAAAATATGATTAGCCATCGTTCAGAGGAATTTACCAGGCTATATCGAGAAACGACAGAACGTGTGAAAACCTTATTCGGAACGAAGCAAGATATTATGCTTCTCCCTTCAGGTGGAACAGCAGCATTAGAAGCGGCTGTAGTCAATACTGTTTCCGCCGGTGAAGAAGTAGTCGTTGTCACGGTAGGCGCTTTTGGGGATTATTTTGTTTCGATATGCGAAAAACATGGATTGCATGTCCATAAACTTGAAAAAAGTTGGGGAGAAGCATGTACGAAGGAAGACCTCATTAACTTTTTAAAACCATTATCCAATATTAAGGCTGTTTTTGTGACCTATAATGAAACTTCTACAGGTATTTTAAATCCGGTCAAGCAATTGGCAGAGGCGGTACACGAACATTCAGACGCTCTATTTATTGTGGATGGAGTAAGCTGTATTGGAGGCGCTCCTGCAGAAATGGACAAATGGGGTATCGATATTTTAGTAACTGGTTCCCAAAAAGCCATTATGCTTCCGCCGGGACTCGCTTTATTAGCTGTAAGTGAAAAAGCTTGGAAGGTCATAGAGGCTAATCGTACAACGGTCTATTATTTAGATTTATTAAGTTACCGAAATTGGGCAGAACAATCAATGACACCTAATACACCAGCAATTTCATTGATTATGGGGTTATCTGCTGTGTGTGATTTAATTGAGGAAGAGGGTGGATTTTCAAAAACAGTAGAACGCCATGAAGTCATGAAAAATATGGTTCGCGAAGCCATGAGAGCCCTTTCTATTGAGTTGCTGACCAGTGATGAGCATGCATCACCAACATTAACGACAATTCGTACCCCAAAGGGACTGGATCTTGCAGCCTACTTAACACACTTAAAGAAAAAGTATCATCTTGATTTTGCTGGCGGTCTTGGCCAGCTCCAAGGCAAAGTTTTTAGATTTGGTCATATGGGATATTGCTTCCCCAGCGATATACTTCAAGCAGTTTCCTTAATGGAAGCAGGTCTGCAGGACTTTTCCTATCCATTTGAGAGTGGCGCCGGGGTAAAGGCAGCGCAAAATGTTTTCTTGTCTTCATTAAAAAAGTAATCGATTAATCGATTATAAAGCTTGTTTTATTAAGGCTTCCCGTAAGTTGAATAAACTTGTGGGAAGCTGCACCCGCGGAGAACCATCCGTAAAGCGCCCGCCTCAAAAATAATAGTATGAATCATAAAGAATCATAAAGAGACCTTTTGCTAACGGCTTTTTGAATCTTTCTCCTGCATTTTCCTAATATTATCTGAGTGGTAAGGTGAACCTTTCATCTCATTTACTACACTAAATGGGTTTCCATCTAAATCAAAAAAGTCAAAGAACTTCATGTCACCAAAACGCATGATTTCGGTAGTTGCTATGTCATTGCTTTTAAAGTGCTGATGGGCAGCTGTAATATCATCCACGACAAAATTATAGTAGGAATTCTTTTGGCTTCCTTTGATAGTAAACTCCGTGGGCTGCGATTCCGTCACTTTTATCAGGCCTAATTGCGTTGATCCGATTGGTAAATATAATCCTGATCTACCTTCCCAGCTGTCAATTAGTTTAGCGCCAAGATATTGTTTATACCAATCTGTAGATTTTTCAATATCCGTTACGGGGATAAATATACTGCCAATTTGAAACATCGTATTCCTCCTATGAAAGATTATTTATGCCTTGTTATTTAGTTGATATAATAATAGTTATTATACAAGCTAACGGAACAGTTTTTCTAAAGCGGCTTTCTATCAGCACTGACTTTTCAGCAATGCTTCTCTTTTGGTCGATATTAGAAAAATCCTAATTTTAAATACATAATGAAATTATAACATGATATGTAAACGCTATTCTCCTTATACTTGCTGATTTGTAGAGAAGGGAATAAGCATAATTATTTCATGAATTGAAAGGAAGATAAAAGGATGACGATTAAAATGAAACCTTGCAGTCTAGCTGATTTGCAAGAACTTCGGAAAATTAGCGTTGAAACATTTGTGGAAACATTTCAAGAGCAGAACACACCAGAGAATATGCAAGCTTATTTGAAAGAGGCATATACATTAGAAAAGCTCCAAAAGGAAATGGCACATTCCAATTCGGCTTTCTTTTTTATCTATGATGATGATCAGATCGCTGGATATATGAAGCTGAATACGGATGATGCTCAAACGGAAGAAATGGGCGAAGACGCGCTTGAAATAGAACGGATTTATATTCGGAGCGGATTTCAGCGAAAGGGATTAGGGAAATATTTGATGGATAAAGCAATAGAAATAGCAAAGGCCAAAAAGAAGCAGAAGATATGGCTGGGCGTATGGGAGTATAATAATCAAGCACTGACTTTTTACGAGAAGAATGGCTTTGTCCAGACGGGGTCACATTCCTTTTTTATGGGAGACGATGAACAAACGGATTTTATTATGACGAAAACACTGGAGTATTATTGATCATCTGAAGAAAGAAGGGACTTCTGATTCTAAGTAAATTGCAGAGCAGATGGAGAAGAGACTTTAGATACGGACGGATATCTTGCAGGGCAGGAACCTATAAATAGTGAATAATTATTCGTGCATCAAAAAAATGAAAGGAGTAAGAAACAATGGTAATAGGATTACAAATAGCTCTATGCCTCTGTGTTGTGGCTATATGCACATTATTTACATGGTATGAAGGAAGCGGCATTATCACGGATTCTTTTGAATGGAATTATTCAACACCATTTTCCAATATGCTTCATGGAGAAATAACGCAGGCGAATGAACTTGTTATTTGGGATTACTTCGTCTATGCGGCAAAATTTTCACCCACTTATCTCATTATCATGCTAGTGGCAGGCCTATACTTATTGAGTTTGTTCGGGTATATGCTTTCCAAGAAAAGAAAGATGTTCCACCTTTATTTGTGGGGGCTTTCAGGCGTGCTGGCACTTTTAAGTATATTATTCTTCGGTGCAGATACAAGAGGTGGGAAAAGCTTTTTCCTCACATTTCTGCTAAGCGGAATGGCATGTGTTATAAGCGGATGGTTTGTTAAAAATAAATTAACTATCCAGTCCTGGTAACAACGAGAACAAAGGGTACAAATACATTTACAACGGATATGAAATAGCGTTGAAGGTGCAACAACGAAACTTGTGAAAGATAATCCTTTTAGTCGAAAAAAATGTTTGTAAACCGATTTTCTTCACCTAGAGACTCTGTAAATGGAAAGGGTAATTGAAATAATCACGTACAGAGTATTGATGTACGTGATTATTTCAATGATAGTTGGAATTTTTTAATTCGATATTGCAAATTTTGTCTACTCATGCCAAGAATTTTTGCAGTACGAGAAACGTTATGATTATTTTCTCTTAATGCTTCTAAAATATAGAGCTTTTCCACCTCTGCCATTTTTTCTTGCAAGGTTTTTGTATGTAAGGAACTTGGTTGCGTGTTTTTATCTTCTTTCTGATAACGGTTCCGTAATCGAAACGGCAGGTTATGTATTTGAATCTCTGTTTCATCACTAATTAAATTCATTGTTCCTTCAATAGTATGTTCAAGTTCTCTAGCATTTCCCGGCCAATCATGTTGGAATAGAATGGCTTTTACCTCCTCACTAATCCTACTTATATTCATTTGAAATAGAGTATTATATTTATGGATAAACGTTTCACTAAGTGGAAGGATATCTTCTTTTCTTTCACGCAGCGGTGGGATAAATAAAGTTACCACGCTGAGACGATAGTATAAATCTTTTCGTAATCGTTTATCTGCAATAAGGTCAATAGGATCTTCATTAATTGTAGCAATAATTCGGACGTTTACTTTTTTATCTTTCGTATCACCGATTCGACGGATGGTTTTCTCCTGAATAACGCGTAATAGCTTTGCTTGCAAGGCTGGATCGAGAGAATTGATTTCGTCCAGAAGTAAAGTTCCGCCATCAGCTTGCTCAAATAGACCAGGAGTATCCAATGCTCCGGTAAATGCTCCTTTTTTAGTTCCGAATAATATACTTTCCATTAGATTTTCGGGGATGGCAGCGCAATTTTGTGCTAGAAAAGGAGCATTGGATCTTGGGCTCGCATAATGAATGCTTTGGGCAAATAATTCTTTTCCAGTTCCTGTTTCGCCAACAATTAGCACAGACGAAGAGGTGCGGGCAGCTCGTTTTGCTTCTTCCACAACTGCTAAAAATGGCTTGCTACAGCCAATGATTTGGTCAAAAGTATAATTATTTTCTCTTTTTCTTAACACGTTTTTCTTAATAACATGGTCTAGCTGGGTAATATCTTTCGCAATTTCCACGGCTGCCGTAATTTTACCATTTTCGATAATAGGAAAGGTGTTATTAATGGTTGTGATTTCCTTCCCTCTATTATTAAAATAAGTTTGTTTTACATCTTTGGTTACTTTCCCTGTCATTAATGCTTGTACAAGTGTACTGCGTTCATCTTCATGAAATGTAAAAACCTCTAAAAGATTTTTATGAAGTACCTCGGTATCTACCATGGATTCAATTTCCATCATTTTTTTATTATATATGATGGTATTTCTATTCTGATCAATAACATGAATACCAACATTGATTTCATCTACCAATAATTGATATAAGTGATTCATTTGTTCAAGACTCCTTGATACCTTGTTTTCTTTCAAAAATAACCCTCCTTTGAGAATTAGTTTAATAGATAAATAGAAATAGTGCAAAATATTTTTTCGGTTACCTTTCTACAATGCAAAAATATTTTTCTTTAATAATTTGGAAACACTTTCATAATGCGTTTTTATAATTTGGCATAAAAATTGCATGTAAGAATAGTGAGTGCAATTTATTTTAGGAGGTATAGCATGCTGACACCATATAAACACGAACCCTTTACAGATTTTACAGTAGAAATAAACCGAAAAGTGTTAGAAAATGCATTAAATCATATTCAGAAGGATCTCGGTAAGGATTATCCGTTATTAGTTGGGGGAGAAAATATTTCAACAGAAGCAAAACTTGTTTCTTATAATCCAGGGAAGAAAGAGGAAATTATCGGTACAGTATCAAAAGCTGATCAAGCCCTTGCAGAAAAAGCAGTTGGAGCAGCAGATCAAGCTTTCCAAACATGGCGATATACAGAAGCGGTAGATCGAAGCAATATTCTATTGCGAGCAGCTGCAATTATTCGTCGTAGGAAGAGTGAATTTACAGCCCTTCTTATTAAGGAAGCCGGCAAACCATGGAAAGAAGCTGATGCGGATATTGCTGAAGGCATTGACTTTATGGAATATTATGCAAGACAAATGCTGGAAATTGATCAAGGTAAAGCTATCCTTAGCAGAGAAGGAGAGCATAATCGTTATTTTTACATTCCAATGGGAGTAGCAGTAACAATTCCACCTTGGAATTTTGCGTTTGCGATTATGGTAGGAACAACAGTAGCTCCACTGGTTACGGGAAATACAGTTATTTTAAAACCGGCAAGTGCAACGCCAGTGATTGCAGCTAAATTTGTAGAAGTATTACGAGAAGCAGGTGTTCCAGATGGTGTCATCAACTTCTTGCCTGGAAGTGGAGCAGAAGTGGGTGATTATTTGGTAGATCATCCGAAAACATCGTTAATTACGTTTACTGGTTCACGCGATGTTGGAACAAGAATTTATGAGCGAGCAAGCGCTGTCCAACAGAAACAAAGCCATTTAAAACGTGTCATTGTCGAAATGGGTGGAAAAGATACGGTAGTTGTTGATAAGGATGCAGACATAGATATTGCTGTAGATGCGATTGTTACCTCAGCATTTGGGTTCTCTGGTCAAAAATGTTCTGCGGGTTCACGTGCCGTTATCCATAAAGATGTGTATGAAGAAGTATTGCAAAAAGTCATTGCACATACAGAAAAATTAACTGTAGGTGAACCAACATCAAATGATGTATATATGGGGCCGGTAATTGATCAAAAATCCTTTGATAAAATTATGGGTTATATAGAAATCGGTAAAAAAGAAGGACGCCTTGTAGCGGGTGGAAATGGGGATGATACGAAAGGGTATTTTATTTCCCCTACGATTTTTGCAGATGTAGATGTAGAAGCACGTATTATGCAAGAAGAAATTTTTGGACCAGTGGTGGCATTTTCCAAAGCTGATGACTTTGATGAAGCACTTGCAATAGCAAATAACTCTGAATATGGGTTAACCGGTGCTGTAATTACCAATAATCGTAAGCACATCCGCAAAGCAACAATGGAATTTCATGTTGGAAACTTATATTTTAACCGGAATTGTACTGGCGCAATTGTAGGATATCATCCATTTGGCGGCTTTAAAATGTCTGGAACTGATTCAAAAGCAGGAGGTCCAGATTATCTTGGGCTTCATATGCTGGCGAAAACTGTTTCAGAAATGTATTAAAGCTAGATAAAAGGCGACAAGGGGAAATAATTGTGTGAACGGAAGAAAACGTACGTACTTTACACAATTATCCCTGACATTTAAGGAGGAAATTTGATGACTATCGTAAAATCACATGACATTATTGAGCGAACAAATACTTATGGTGCGCATAACTATCATCCATTGCCAATTGTTATCACGGAGGCAGAAGGTGTATGGGTGAAAGATCCTGAAGGAAATAGATATATGGATATGCTTAGTGCGTATTCAGCATTAAACCAGGGACATCGCCATCCAAAAATCATCCATGCATTACATGAACAGGCAGATAAAGTAACATTAACTTCGCGCGCTTTCCATAATGACCAGCTTGGTCCATGGACGGAACGGGTGGCAAAATTAACAGGAAAAGATAAAGTGTTGCCGATGAATACAGGGGTTGAAGCAGTTGAGACAGCGATTAAAGCAGCCCGCCGCTGGGCATATGAAATCAAAGGAGTGGAGGACAATAAAGCAGAAATTATTGCTGCGAAAGGTAATTTCCATGGTCGGACATTAAATGCGGTCTCCTTATCAAATGATCCAGAAGCCACTAAAAATTATGGGCCATTTGTGCCAGGTATAAAAAAAGTAGAATATGGTGATGTGCAAGCAATTCGTGATTCGATTACTCCTAATACAGCGGCTGTAATTGTGGAACCAATTCAAGGAGAAGCAGGTATCATTATTCCGCCTGAAGGTTATTTACAGGCAATTCGGGACGTCTGTACGGAAAATAATATTCTTTTTATTGCTGATGAAGTACAAACAGGTTTTGCCCGGACTGGAAAGATGTTTGCCTGTGAATGGGAGAATGTGACCCCAGATATCTTTGTGATGGGAAAAGCATTAGGAGGCGGTGTTTTTCCAGTATCGGCTATCGCAGCAAATAAAGAAATTATGGATGTATTTACTCCAGGTTCACACGGGTCTACTTTTGGAGGAAATCCGTTAGCTTGCGCAGTGTCTCTAGCAGCAATTGAAGTAATTGAAGAAGAAAATTTAGTGGAGAAATCCTTAGAATTAGGGGAGTATTTTGCCTCGGCTTTACGAGCAATGGATAATGATGATTTAACAGCAGTTCGTGCACGGGGATTATTTATCGGGGTAGAATTCAATCATCCTGTCCGTAAGTACTGTGAGCAGTTAAAAGAAGTGGGCGTTCTATGTAAAGAAACGCACGAAAATACCATTCGTTTTGCCCCGCCGCTTGTGATTACGAAGGAAGAATTGGATTGGGCAATCGAAAAAATAAACCGTGTTCTATCAAAATAAGGGAGACCTTTTAAATGGGGTGTGACATATGGGAGTAATGAATGAGGATATTCAAGCTAAAAGGGAACAGGCATCATTAGATATTGTTAAATCAACACAAAAAGTTATTAAAGAAGCAATTGGTTATCTTGGTTATTCAGATGATATGTATGAATTGTTAAAAGAACCAATGCGGATGCTGACAGTTCGTATTCCTATCCGTATGGACGACGGGAAGACAAAGGTATTTACAGGTTATCGGGCACAGCATAATGATGCTGTTGGACCAACTAAAGGTGGAGTGCGGTTTCATCCAGAAGTTAATGAAGCAGAGGTAAAAGCATTATCTATGTGGATGAGCTTAAAAGCCGGAATTGTTGACTTGCCTTATGGTGGAGGGAAAGGTGGCATTGTTTGTGATCCCCGTGAAATGTCTCTAGGCGAGATTGAAAGATTAAGCCGTGGATACGTACGGGCAATCAGTCAAATTGTTGGTCCGACTAAGGATATTCCAGCGCCGGATGTATTTACAAACTCACAAATCATGGCATGGATGATGGATGAATATAGCCTGATTCGTGAATTTGATTCCCCGGGATTTATCACTGGAAAACCACTTGTCCTTGGCGGATCGCATGGTCGGGAAACAGCAACAGCAAAAGGTGTTACAATATGTATTGAAGAAGCTGCACGAAAAAAAGGTTTAGATTTGAAGGATGCCCGGATTATTATTCAAGGATTTGGAAACGCAGGTAGTTTTCTTGCTAAGTTTTTGCAGGAAGCGGGAGCAAAAATTGTTGGTATTTCTGATGCACATGGTGCTTTATACGATTATGAGGGACTAGATATTGAATATTTGTTAGATCGTCGCGATAGTTTTGGAACAGTTACAAATTTGTTTAATAATCGAATTTCCAATAAAGACTTGCTGGAAAAAGAATGTGATATTTTAGTTCCAGCAGCCGTTGCGAATCAATTAACAGCAAATAATGCTCCAAAAATTAAAGCGTCGATTATTGTGGAAGCAGCTAATGGTCCGACTACACTGGAAGCAACAGAAATCTTAAGCAAACGGGGGATCTTAATTATTCCAGATGTCCTTGCAAGCGCAGGTGGAGTAACTGTATCTTATTTTGAATGGGTGCAAAATAACCAGGGATTTTACTGGTCTAAAGAAGAGGTAGCTGAACGTATGCGGCAGTTACTTATCGATTCCATTGATAAAGTATTTGCTGCAGCGGAAAAACACCAAGTAAACATGCGACTCGCTTCTTATATTGTGGGTATTCGAAAAACCGCTGAGGCTTCCCATTTTAGAGGTTGGGTTTAGATCTTAAATTGTTTACACTTTTATATGTCAACCAAAGTATAATTGTTTTTTAAAGCTGTTATATTTTGGTTGGCAAAACAAGTTATAATGTAAGCGTTTCCTCTATTTGGTTAAAGATATAAAGGGGGAGGGGAAAAATGAAGAAAGAAGTTTCTTTTTGGTTAGCGCTTTTGCCATTAATTATCATGATTACCGCAATGGCTGTTACGATTGTGGGATTAAAAGGTGACCCGCATCTACCTTTGATGATTGGTACAGCTGCAGCTGCAATAATTGCAAAACAAGCAGGGTTTACATGGAAAGATATTGAAGAAAGTATGTATAAAGGAATTAAGCTTGCTTTACCGGCGATTGTTATTATTATTCTAGTAGGGTTGACTATCGGTTCATGGATAGGCGGTGGCATTGTCGCAACAATGGTTTTTTATGGATTAAAAATGATGACGCCCTCTTTATTTCTGGTTTCTATCTGCATTATATGTGCCGTGGTATGCCTTGCTATTGGCAGTTCATGGTCTACGATGGCGACCATCGGGGTTGCTGGTATGGGGATTGGTTTAAGTATGGGATTACCAGCGGCAATGATTGCAGGAGCTGTTATTTCAGGTGCATATTTTGGAGATAAACTTTCTCCATTATCTGATACGACAAATCTTGCCTCTGGTTTAACTGGAACAGATTTGTTTGAACATATTAAATTTATGCTTATAACTACCATCCCATCACTATTAATTGCTTTAATGGTATATTGGCTTCTTGGAAGAAGTTATATTGAGGGAAAAGCAGCAAGCTTAGCAGATATTGAAAATACTATGTTAGCTTTGCAAAGTAACTTTGTAATTTCTCCTTGGTTGTTACTTATTCCGCTTGCTGTTATTGTACTATGTATGTTTAAAGTGCCGGCTGTTCCAGCACTGGTTGTTGGGATTGTGTTAGGGTCTTTCAGCCAGTTATTTATACAGGGGGATGCATTAAATATTGCTGTCTCCACGCTCCAGAACGGATACGCCATTGAATCAGAAAACAGTATGGTAAACGAGCTGTTCAATGGTGGTGGAATTGAAGCAATGATGTACACTGTATCCCTAACGATTGTTGCGATGACTTTTGGAGGGGTGTTAGAAAATACAGGAATGTTAGAAATAATTGTCCAGCGAATTTCGAAAATAGCAAAGACAGCTAAACGTTTAATTATAACTACTGTTTTTTCTAGTTTTGCGACCAATATTTCTTGTTCAGAACAATATATTTCGATTGTTGTTCCGGCTAGAATGTATGCAAAGTCATATGAAAATCAAAATCTGCATTCCAAAAACTTGTCTCGTGCAATAGAAGATGGAGGCACATTAACATCTGTTTTTGTTCCATGGAATACCTGCGGAGTGTTTATCTTTGCTACTTTAGGTGTACATGCCTTCCAATACGCACCATATGCTATTTTAAATTTCACTGTACCACTGCTATCTATTATTTTGACTTTACTTGGAAGATCGATTGTATACCGTAATCCAAATAAAAAAATAGATGCTCTAAAACAAACAAAAAAGGTAATCTGAATAGAAGAAATTGGTTCCCTTTTTAGGGGAAATTTATATAGGGAGAGATGAACTCTTTGGAAGATACAGCACAACAAATGAAAAACGGCGAACAAATGGAGTCTTATAAAAAGCCTTATAAGGTTAGTGATTATCTACGGTTTATTGTCCCTTCTTTAATAGGAATTTTCCTATTTGTTATTCCTTTATCGATAAATGGTGAATTTACTATTTCAGTGGCGATTCTGGCAAATTATGTTCAAAGCTTTTTAGAGGGGGCTTTACCAAACATAGCAACATTCCTTATCGCTATTACAGCTTTATTATCCTTACAAGCTAAAATTTTTAAACCTTCTTATATTTCGAACTCACCATTTCTTGATAAATTATTTAACGTATCATGGATTTGGCAAATTGTAAGGGTTCTTGGAATGATATTTTCTATATGCGCCTTATTTAACGTCGGCCCAACTGCATTCAATTCTGAAAATACGGGTGGATTATTACTTTATGATTTAGTTCCTGTCCTATTTTCTGTATTTTTATTTGCGGGCTTATTTCTTCCGCTACTCCTTGATTTTGGTCTTCTGGAGTTATGCAGCGCCTTATTTACAAAGTTCATGAGACCATTGTTCACACTGCCTGGCCGTTCATCCATTGATTGCTTAGCATCTTGGCTTGGTGACGGAACAATCGGTGTACTTTTAACAAGCAAACAATATGAAGATGGTTTTTATACAAAGCGTGAAGCAGCAGTAATAGGAACAACATTTTCAGTCGTTTCCATTACATTTTCAATTGTTATTATCAGTTACCTACAACTTGATTCCTATTTTGGCCCCTTTTATTTAACACTTATAATTGCAGGTCTTGCTTGTGCTATTATTATTCCAAGAATTCCTCCGCTGTCTAGAAAGTCTAATACTAATTATGGTGAAAAAGAAAAAGTGGATGAGGCTGCGCCCAATGATATGTCTTCTTTTAAATGGGGAATACAGGGAGCAGTTCAGCAGGCAAAAAAGAATCAAAACTATTCAAAGGTTTTAAAACGCGGTATACAAAACGTATTAGATATGTGGTTAGGCGTGCTTCCAGTAGTAATGGCTGTTGGAACATTAGCACTAATTGCTGCGGAATATACACCCGTATTTAAACTGCTAGGTGCACCCTTTATTCCAGTCTTAGAAATTATGCAAGTTCCGGAAGCGGCCGAAGCCGCACAAACAATGGTTGTTGGCTTTGCAGACATGTTCTTGCCAGCGATAATTGGAAGTGGAATCGAAAGTGACTTGACCCGTTTCGTTATCGGCTGTATATCGATCTCTCAATTAATCTACATGTCAGAGGTTGGTGGGTTATTATTAGGGTCTAAAATACCCGTATCCTTTCTTGATTTAGTAGTTATCTTTTTGCAGCGCACAATCATTTCATTGCCAATTATAGTTTTGATGGCACATCTTATTTTCTAGGCCAAAACGCAATTTGCATCGGTGTATTTTGTATGGGGATAACGGCTGAATTAAGGGGACAAGTTTGAAAAACTTTTTAATAATTATCGGTACCTGGTCTAACGTGATTATTAATTAGCGGGTGGTCGTGCCTCTGATAAAGAAGAAATCCAAAGAGAAGCAGCAAATGATTATTAAATGACTGTTTACTCAGGTGATAATTTGAATGTTTTAACCACTCCTTCTATGTAGAAGTAGTGGCGGAAAGAAAAACCATAGCTATAGAGCAAAAAATCAATTTGGTTTTAATTATACACTTTCCCCAAATCCAACTGATGGACATTGGGTTAGTGCAATATTTGGTGAATCTGAACCTGAAGTACAAAAAAGAATAGAATTAAATTTAAAGAAGCAGCAAGTGAGAAATTAAACTAAGAAGATAGAGTTGGTATAATGCAGGGAGGAGTTAATTATGAAAAAAGATATTTCTATTTTAGGTGTTCCTATGGATTTAGGTCAATCGAGACGTGGAGTTGACATGGGACCAAGTGCTATTCGTTATGCAGGTGTCGTTAATCGTTTAAAAGCAATAGGACATACAGTGATAGATGCTGGTAATATTGAAATTATACAATCAAAGCAGGAAGAGAAAGAAACTACTAATTTAAAAAATTTAGAAGCAGTAGTCAAAGCAAATTCAATACTTGCAGAAAAAGTTAATCTACAAATTAAAGAAGGCAAGTTTCCTTTAATTTTAGGGGGAGACCATAGTATTGCGATTGGAACATTGGCAGGTGTAGCACGTAATTATTCAAATTTAGGTGTCATTTGGTATGATGCACATGGCGATTTGAATGATGAGAAAACATCCCCTTCTGGAAATGTTCATGGGATGCCACTCGCAGCCAGTTTAGGCATCGGCCATCCTTCCTTAACAAAAGTAGGGGGATACAGTCCAAAAATTAAACCTGAAAATGTTGTGATTATTGGTGCGCGAGATCTCGACGATGGGGAGAGAAAACTGATTAAAGAACTTGGAATAAAAGTGTATACCATGCATGAAATTGACAAATTAGGGATGCATCACATTATGAAATCTGCTATTAATGATTTAAGAGATACAGACGGTGTCCACTTATCACTAGATTTAGATGGTCTAGACCCAAAAGATTGCCCTGGAGTCGGTACCCCGGTTATTGGCGGGATTAGTTATCGAGAAAGTCATCTAGCCATGGAATTGTTAGAGGAGGCTCAAATCATTACTTCTGCTGAATTTGTAGAAGTAAATCCGATATTAGATGAAAAGAATAAAACTGCTGAAGTAGCTGTAGCTCTACTTGGTTCATTATTTGGTGAAAGGTTGCTGGATTAACCTTTAAAAAATAACCTGAATTCTAAGTGAGTATAAAAATACCTCATAAATCATCAGTAAATCTGAGTTTATGAGGTATTTCTATCCTATTCTCCATAAAAAATCATTGTAAATACGGGGTCAGTAAAAGACTTATGGCTTATATTGGGTATTAGATTGGCACTTTACATGGCTGCCTTAGTAGGCGTGCAATTTATTACCCGAATTCACCCAGCAACCATTCTCTCAGTTCCTCCAGATACTTCAGTTGTTTAAGGGCAATATTAGATATACATTTAAAAAGGAGTTGAAAAGCTTTATGATTGGATTACAAATAGCTCTATGCCTCTGTGTTGTGGCTATATGCACATTATTTACATGGTATGAAGGAAGCGGCATTATCACGGATTCTTTTGAATGGAATTATTCAACACCATTTTCCAATATGCTTCATGGAGAAATAACGCAGGCGAATGAACTTGTTATTTGGGATTACTTTGTCTATGCGGCAAAATTTTCACCCACTTATTTCATTATTATGCTGATGGCAGGCCTATACTTATTGAGTTTGTTCGGGTATATGCTTTCCAAGAAAAGAAAGATGTTCCACCTTTATTTGTGGGGGCTTTCAGGCGTGCTGGCACTTTTAAGTATGTTATTCTTCGGTGCAGATACAAGAGGCGGGAAAAGCTTTTTCCTCACATTTCTGCTAAGCGGAATGGCATGTGTTATAAGCGGATGGTTTGTTAAAAATAAATTAACTATCCAGTCTTGGTTTGTTAAGACATGATAAATGGAGAGTAAGGGGTGTTTAATAGTAGATTTATTCTATAAAGATTGGTAATATAAAAAATAATTCATTGAAAGGAAGTGTTTATTTGTTCGCAGCACCTGTTATTTTAGAAGAAAAAGCAGACTACATGAAGCATGATCGGCTGTTTAAAAAGCTGATAAAAGAGTTTTTCGAAGAGTTCATCGAAGGATTTTTCCCCGATCTTCACCCCTACATTGATTTCTCCGAGGTCACGTTCCTAGAGCAAGAGGTGTATTTGGATTACATCAAGGGCACCAAGAAAGAAATCGACCTTCTGGCAGAGGTAAAGCTAAATCATGAGGCCAAACTCCTCCATATTCATACGGAAGCCCAATCGTCTCATGAAGCTGATTTTCCCGAAAGAATGTTTTTATACTTCAGCTACCTTTATGCAAAACACCGCAAACCTATTCAACCCATTGCTGTTTTGAGTTATAATAGACAAAAAGAAGAACCAACCCAATTCAGAATAAATACCCTTCATCAAAATGTACTTCAATTTAACTTTTTACAACTACACTTAAAAAAGAAAAACTGGAAAGAATATATTCAATCAGATAACCCGGCCGTAGCAGCATTACTCAGTCAGATGGGGTATAAAGAGCATGAACGTGTTCAGGTGAAGTTGGAATTTCTGCGCATGATCAGTCGCATGCAAATTGATCCTGCCAAAATGGAATTCTTCGCAGTGTAACTGGCTGTAAGACTCCCACATCAAAAATAAGGAAACTCGTTATTTCCAAGTGGGAGGTCCAACAGCCAGTAACGGCCCGATTGGTTCAACTAACATTCAGAACCCCACTGAATGAAGTTTCACTTTATATACGGCTTTTTCGAGGCCTATTTAAAACTAAATGAAAAGGAGGAAGCGCAAATGATGGAGAAAATTGATAACTTGCCGGAAGGAGAAAAAGAAGTGGTGCTTCAGTTGCCCAATTCCTATTTTGAGAAGGGGAAACAAAAAGGCATAGAAGAGGGCATGGAAAGAGGAATAGAAAAAGGGAAACAAGAAGGCATAAAAAAACGGAATCAGGAAGTAGCTTTGAAATTGATAGCAAAAGGAATTCCAATCAGCGAAATAGCAGAAATTACCGAACTGAGCCAAGAAGAAATTAAAAAACTTGCCGTGGATTAACCAAATTAATTAAAAGAAAGTGAGCGACTCCTTTTATACAGGGAGTTACTCACTTTCTTTTGTTACACTAACCTGTCTAAAATAGTTAAACGACTTATTTACATTCCACCTGCCTTAAAAGCTAAAACAAATTCCATATTCTCTTTACTTCTGGAGTACGAAAACTGTCTAAAGTTTTTAGTGTATCTGCTTTTTTCGATAAAATAATCAGGAAAAATATTAAAACTCAGTTGACAAATCAGAATACATACACTAATATTACATTTAATCACAAAAAACAGAAAACTCTTATAACGAGAAGCGGAGGGAACTGGCCCTAGGAAACTTCGGCAACCATTGGATATCTTTCAAACGGTGCCAAATCCAGCAGACATTATCATCTGATCTATAAGGGGGGATTTTACCAAGAACAAGAACGCCTCTTATGTTTAATAAGCAGGGCGTTTTATTTATATACGAGAAGTGGAAACAAATTAAATCGATAAGCATAGGAATAAGGAAGAAATGATAATTTCTCAAATCGATATTTTTTAACTTTAAACCTGAGTTAAATGATAAGAATACAATGTTTATGGTTTCTCTTCACATTTGTGAAAGTATTTTTAAATAAATAGAAGCTATGAGCAATGGATTCGTTGTATAAATTTCAGAAGTATTACTGTGAGTACATTTTATTAAAAAAGATATACAGAGGAGGAGAATACATGCGTTTTACATTTGATCATCTCGTACATTTTGTTGGCAGTCCAGAAGAAGCAAGGGATGAGTTAAGAGAGCTTGGTCTTCATGTTGTTGATGGGGGCAGGCATGAAAATGGAGGGACATATAATACACTTAGCTATTTTGGTTTAAGTTATATTGAGTTAATTGGATTATTTGATAAGCGTTTGGCAGAGCAATCAGCAGAGAAGTATAGTTTGAGGGATACGTTCCAAAAGGATAATTACGCGATTGGTTTATCACGCATTGCATTAAGGTCCCAAAACTTAGATGAAGAAGCAAAACGGTTTAAGGCCCTTGGTTTAGACGTTAATGGACCAGTTCCTTTAAGCAGAAAAAGGCCAGATGGAAGTGTTGTAAAATGGAAACTATTATTTGCAGGGAATACCGAGGATAAGCTGGATTTGCCATTCTTTATTCAATGGGATGAATCGGATGATGAACGCCTGAGAGATTTGAAAGAGCAAGAGACAATTGCAGAACATAACCGTGGGAACCTTGCCTTGGCAGCTGTAGGGTTTGCTGTAGAAAATGCAGAAGCGACGATGGAAAAATGGTCAGCTTATTTAGACTTAGAAAAAGGAGAACGTTTTACTGATGAAGCTTTAAATGCAACAGGGCATCGGTTAAAGCTGCCAGGAGGGGACATTGTCTTTTATAGTCCAAATGGAGAAGGGACTGTTTCAGAAACGTTAGCAAAACGAGGGGAAAAACCTTTTATTGTTGATTTTTCTGGAGCAAATCAAAAAGAACAATTTGAAGTGAAAAAGGCGATATATCGGTTTTTTTAAAAAGGGGGTTACGAGATGAAAAAGAATAGATGGAAATCATATTTTAGTATATTTAGTTTTTTATTTCTTTTAGTAGCACTTTTCTTAGCTGGGTGCGGGAGCGGAGCCTCGGAGACCTCTGGAAAAGAGAATAGCAAGGTTGTCAAGGTTGGCTTTCAAAAAGGAAATACATTGCATATTTTGAAAGAAACAGGCTTCTTAGAGGAAGCATTAGAAGAAGAAGGTTATGAAGTTCAATGGGAGATGTTTACCCATGGGGGAGCTTTGCTAGAAGGAATTTATAGTGGAGCGATTGATTTTGGTCATGCTGCTGATGGATCTGGTATCTTTGCCCAAGCAAGTGGAAAACCGCTAGTATACGTAGGTGCAGATGAGCCGAATCCAGAAGGGGTAGGTTTATTAGTGTTAGAAGACGCTGGTATTAACACCATAGAGGACCTAAAAGGAAAGAAAGTAGCTGCGTTAGAAGGCGGAAATCATCATTATCTAGCAATTCTAGCTTTAGAAGAAGCTGGATTGTCTGCGGATGATGTGGAATGGGTTTACCCTGAGGATGCAGGTCAGGGAAGAATTATTTTTGAAACAGGGGAAGTAGATGCGCTTGCTTCCTATGATCCTTATTTGGCATCTGCCGAAGTAGAGTTGGATACAATTTCTTTCAGTGAAGGGAAGGATTATAACTATCCAAATCGTACTTTCTATTATTCAACACCGGATTTTGCAGAGAATCAGCCAGAGCTTGTTGACCTTATTTTAGAAACAATTGATGAAGCAGACCAATGGGCGAATGACAATAATGATGAGGTGGTTAAGTTATTATCAGATAGCTTAGGGATAGACGAAGAAGTAATTGGCAAGCAAATTTCCCGCCGGACGTTTGGTGCGACGGAAATTACCCAAGAAATTCTAGATAGACAGCAAGAACAGGCGGATAAATACTATGAAACTGGCTTAATTCCGGAACCGGTAGATGTTTCAGAAGTCATGCCGATTGAAAAAGAATAAATTCAATTTTGAACATCCTTTTATAGAGCGCTAGTTTAGTAATGCGCATTCATTATTGCTTTCTTCTAATTTCATAAAAGAGAGCTAAAAGGACAATAGCGGCGGGATAAATTATGGAGGGCGATGCAAATGAAAGAAACATGGTATGAAAAATTACAACCTTGGATAATTCCATTCATTCTTTTAATTAGCTGGCAATTAGTTTCGACATTAGGTATTATTTCAGAAAATTTATTTCCATCGCCATTAAGTGTTATCACTAGCGGTTGGCAGCTTACAGCGAGCGGGGAAATAGTTGAACACCTTGTTGCTAGCTTAGGGCGCGCTGGAGTAGGGATGCTTATTGGGGGAATAATTGGTTTTACGTTTGGAATTTTAAATGGGCTTTCTAATAAGTCTTACCGATTCACGGATACAACCATACAAATGATTAGAAATGTCCCTCATTTAGCTTTACTTCCTTTAGTAATCGTATGGTTTGGCATTGGCGAGACCGGTAAAGTATTTCTTGTAGTTATCGGGGTGTTGTTCCCTATATATGTTAATACTTTCCACGGTATTCGCAACGTAGATCCGAAATTAGTGGAGATGGGGAAAATGTATAACTTAAAAGGATGGAAGTTATTTAAAAATATCCTTCTTCCTGGCGCCTTACCATCTATTTTTGTTGGGGTAAGATACGCGCTAGGAGTAATGTGGCTGACTTTAATCATAGCAGAAACAATACCGACGCAGGTAGGTATTGGCTATTTAGCAACCAACGCAAGAGAATTTATGCAAACCGATATTATTATTTTAAGTATTGTTATTTATGCATTGCTGGGAAAACTGGCAGATTTAATTGCACGAATAGGAGAGAAAAAGCTGTTAACTTGGAATGAAAGTTATAAATAAAGTAGTGGGAATAAGGATGGTGAATCCCTGTTACTAAAGATAAAAGAGGTGGCTGAATTGAGTGGAGAAATAAGCGGAAATAGCGATAACGTGAAACAGTTAACCCATCAAGCAGTTCAAATTGATGTGGAGCAAGGCAGTAAATCGTTTGGGGAGAAACAAGTATTAAAAGATATTAATCTATCTATTGAAAAAGGGCAGTTTGTCGCGATTATTGGCCAGAGTGGAAGCGGAAAGAGTACCTTCCTTCGCCTTGCAGCCGGATTAGATGAATTAACAAAAGGAAAGTTATTATATAATCAAACCTCGCTCGATCAATCAACGATAAATGTGACCATGATGTATCAAGATTCCAGATTACTTCCTTGGAAATCGGTTATCGATAATGTCAATCTTGGTCTAGAAACAAAGGGAGAAAAGCGGGCGGAACAGGTACTGGATGCAGTGGGATTATTAGAGCATAAGGATAAATGGCCGGCGCAGCTATCCGGCGGTCAGCAGCAACGGGTGGCTTTGGCAAGGGCCTTGATTCATGAGCCTTCCCTGTTACTATTGGATGAACCGCTTAGTGCACTGGATGCTTTTACAAGATTAGAGATGCAGAATTTAATTGAAGAAATATGGAGTAAACTTGGCTTTACTACGCTTCTGGTAACCCATGATGTACGTGAAGCAATTCGTTTAGCCGATCGTATTATTCTTATTGAGGATGGAAGTGTTGCTATGGATTTAGAAATCGATCATCCTAGACCCCGGCAGCTATCAGATACAAAACTTGTTGTGTTGGAGGAACAAATTTTAAATCGTATTATGAATGGGGAAGTTGATGAAAGTTTAAAGGAGAAATTATCCATATAAGAATTAGAAAAGCCATGAACTTATTTAAGAGGTTCATGGCTTTATATATGACTAAGAAACTGTATTTCAGCTTCTTTCATTTTATTCTGCAAATACCTTATTCCATTGTGCTTTGTTTTCTAGCATTTCTCTTGCTAATTCTTGCGCGCCTTCCAAGCTGTGACTGGCTGCCCAGCCGCATTGTACTTCATTGCATGCTGGAACTTCTTCTGCTTTTAGTACATCTTCCAGCGTTTTTTCTACTGTTTCTAGAATTTGATTATAGCTTTCATCATTGAGGACGGTTAAATAGAAGCCAGTCTGGCAACCCATTGGACTTAAATCTACTACTGTGTCATGGTGATTCCGAATTAATTCAGCCATTAAATGTTCTAGTGAATGCAGTGCAGGCATTTCCATATGTGCTTTATTCGGCTGCTTGAACCGTAAATCATATTTATAGATAACATCACCATTCGTACCTTCTGTTGTTCCGGCTAAACGGATATAAGGTGCCTCGACTTTTGTATGATCTAAATTGAAGCTTTCTACATTCATTGTTTTTGCCATTTATACATTCACTCCTTATTTTTAAATTTATTTTAACATATAATCTACTTTAGTTGGTGTTCTTCTTATTCAGTTTAGGGAAACCTATCAAAATTGCAGCTACACCACATATTGCCAACGTCATTGGATAAAATGCATATGCCATGATACTGACTGGTGAAATGGCTGCAAGTCCTGAAGCTGCTAGCATCTGTCCGCTATAAGGAACAAGTCCTTGGCAACAGCCTGAAAAGATATCAAGCAGACTAGCAGATTTTCGTGGATCAATATCATATTCATCTGCAATATTTTTTGCGAGCGGGCCAGTCATAATAATAGAAATCGTATTGTTTGCCGTTGCGATGTCTGCCGCACTTACTAATCCAGCAATACCAAACTCTGCACCCTTTTTTGTTTTAATCTTGCTGGTCACAGTATGAAGCAGCCACTGAATGCCTCCATTATACTGGATAATCCCAATCATTCCACCAATAAAGATGGCGACTAACGCAATATCCTCCATGTTCATAACACCTTGAGAAACAGATTGAATGAGCCCTATTCCAGTAAAAGAACCATCTAGAAGTCCAATAATCGCGGCTAGAATGGTCCCTCCTAAAAGGACAATAACGACATGGATTCCAGCGATTGCACAAGCTAAAACGGCAATGTATGGCAAAACTTTTATGACTTCATAAGGATATTCGCCAAGTGTGTTTACTGTCGTTCCTTGGGTAAGAAACCAAAGAATAAATGATGTCACAATTGCTCCTGGTAAAACAATAAAAAAATTCGTCTTAAATTTATCGCTCATCTTTGTTTGTTGTGTTCGAACTGCGGCAATGGTTGTATCTGAAATCATAGATAAGTTATCACCAAACATCGCTCCACTAATAACCGTTCCCATTGCTAAGGCCATCGGAATTCCTGTTTGCTCAGCGATTCCAATACCAATTGGAGCAAGTGCTGCAACTGTTCCCATCGATGTTCCCATCGAAATGGAGATAAAACAGCCGACGATAAACAAACCAACCATTAATAAATTACTTGGAATGTAGGACAGCCCCATATTAACAGAGGAATCAACAGCTCCCATGGCTTTAGCAGTTTCAGCAAACGCCCCTGCGAGAATGAAGATAACTACCATTAACATTATATTCGGGTGTCCCGCCCCTTTTGTGAAAGTTTCCATTTTTGCAGATAACTTTTCTTTCCTGTTCATGGCAAGTGCGACAGCAGATGCAATAATCACCGCCACATTGATTGGCATATTAGAAAAGTCCCCGGTAATTAACCCGGTACCGATGAATAGAAGTACGAAAATAAATAATGGGAAAAGTGCTATGAAGCTTCCTTTATTTGCTTGACTGTTCATTAAAACCCTCCTGGCTTTCTTTCTAATTTAAGTAGCGAAAATGTATGAAGCAATCATTCGTTTATCGACATCCCGCCTGTAACATTAATTCCTTGTCCTAGGAACGTTTGCTCCGCATTCCAAGAGAGCTTTTGCGATTGCTTCACCAATTCCATTAGCCCCGCCGGTTACCATTGCAACCTTTCCAGTTAAATCCATTGTATACATAACTACATTCCTTTCATAACGCAATAACTATTTTTCATTCCAATTAAAAAAAAAAACCTCTTCTAAATGGAAAGAAGAGGTTCATTCATAATAGCGATTTTTCCCTTCCTATCTTTAGCTTTTTTGCTGCTGGAATTGGCACAGTACTGTTTAGTCCGCTGCCGAGGCTTCAAAGGGCCAGTCCCTCCACCTCTCTAGATAAGAAAATTTATAATTATATAATTGATATTAATCAAGATACAGGAAATTAATTTGAAAGTCAATAAAAGTACGTGTTCAAAGGCATGAGATGATTAAAATATAAATATTTCTTCGATGAATAGGACGCCCCTTCCCTTGAACAGGAAAATAAGATTAGATTTCATCATTAATCGCGGGTCCTTAGGTCGTTTATATATCGTTTAAATTGGAAACAAGTAGGGAACTATACAAACTAGAATACTACAATTATTGGAGGTATATAGAAATGACAGATACGCATATGCCGAAGGACAAAGGATTAGACCATACACTGAAGCTTTTAGATGAAGCATATCGTTTTATTACAAATCGCTCGGAAAAGTTTGAATCGCGTGTATTTGAAACGACATTGTTAGGTGAGAAAACGATTTGTATGGTAGGTAAGAAAGAAGCAGAAGTATTTTATGATAATACGAAGTTCTCTCGAAAAGGAGCTTCTCCTGGACGAATTCAGAAGACATTGTTTGGGGAAGGAGGCGTTCAGGGATTAGATGGGAAGGAACATCACCATCGAAAAGAGATGTTTATGTCTCTTATGACAAAAGAAGGCCTGAAGCAGATATCCGCTATCCTGCAGCAAGAGTGGGAACGGGAAATGGAAAGACAGTCAAAAGAAGAAATACAGGTATATCAGGCGGCAAAATATGTATTGACCCGTTCTGCCTTACGATGGACTGGCGTACCTTATCAAGAATCAGAGATTCCTGAGTGGACAGATCAGCTTAGCGATATGTTTGAGGATGCGGGATCGGTAGGATTAAGCCATTGGCAAGCGAGAAGGTCAAGATCCAAAGCGGAAAAAGAGGTTGTTGACTTAGTAGAAAACGTACGTGCGGGAGAGACAAAGGTTAGTGAAGATAGCCCAGTTTACCACTTTGCCATGCATCGTGATTTAAACGGAGAATTACTGGATGCTCAAATTGTAGCGGTCGAATTATTAAATTTATTGCGCCCGATTGTAGCAATTGCTGTCTATATTGATTTTCTCATCTTAGCTGTGCACGATTATCCGGAAAAAGTGAGTCAGCTAGAGAACGAGGACGATTTACAGCATTTTATTCAGGAAGTTAGACGATTTTATCCGTTTTTCCCAGTAGCGCCAGCACGTGTAAAAGAGGATTTTAGCTGGAATGGCTATACATTTGAAAAAGGGACATTGACGTTATTAGATTTATACGGTACAAACCATGACCCGGAAATTTGGGACAACCCGGACACATTTCAACCAGAGAGATTTCAAACATGGGAAGGGTCTCCGTTCGATTTCATCCCCCAAGGCGGCGGAGAGTTCAATATCGGTCATCGCTGTGCTGGAGAATGGATAACTATTGACATCTTAAAAGTAACCCTGGACTTTTTTGTGCATCGTCTTTCTTTTGATTTCCCGGAACAAGATTTGGATTATAAAATGAATGATATCCCTCCAGTTCCAGAGAGTGGGGTAGTTATTAAAAATGTACACTTAAAATAATCGCGAATACAATGTAATATCAAAGTTCAACGGACATGCTGTATAATTTTACTTATACGGCATGTCCGTTGATTTTTAAAACTTATTTAGAGAAATCCCCTTTATGCCATGTAATACCAATCATAATTAATAGGATAATGATGGAACTGATGAAAGCTGCAAGGCTTATAAACCCAAATCCCATACCTTTCCATCCATCGAAGAATAAGCTGATAAATACACATATAATACTAATAGAACTTACCACCATTGGCGGAATAACACGTTTTTCTTTAACAAAAAGGCTAATTAGAAGTAAGATGACACTCATTCCCAAAATAAATGGTAAAAATTCCATTATAATTTTCATGTTTTTCCCTCCATTAAGTGTTGTTTTTATATATGTTTTTTCCCTTTTATGCTTTTCTTTAATCAATTTTAGATATTTTTACACGATGTTCTGTTACATTAGGTGAAATGCTTTTTTGTGCTTCCATTCCCGTTCTCAGCCTATTTTTCTTCCATTATTAGAATGTCATGGCTAAATGAGCAAGAGAATTTCTTGAAAAATAGGTTATTACATCAAACCGAGATTAGGGAGTGTACATAGTCTATAGAGAAAGATGAAAGAAAAGGAAAGGAGGTCCTTTACGGTGAGAGGTAGTAAACATCATCAAGGACAATTTAATCAAGGCTGGGGAAACCAACAGGTACAAGGAGCTTCTATGAAGGGACATTGCCATAAAAAGCAACAGCAAATGCCGATGCAGCATATGCCTCAGCAGCAAATGCAGCCAGAATATTGCGCTCCGCAAGTATCACCTACACAACAAGGTCCAACACAGGTATCACCAACGAAGCAATATGTAAAAACAAACATTTCTAATACGGAAGTGAAGCATATTCACCCTAGTCACACGACAAATGTTAACCAGCATATGACAACGCACAAACATTACTTTCCTCATACAGAATCTGTTGTAAATAACGTTCAAGAGCAGCATATCATGTGTGGTAAACCGCATCATCCTTGTCCGCCATGCCACCCGCCAAAAGGCCATTGTGGATGCTAAGAACTAATTAGGAATAACCATCAATTCGCAGTCTGATGTGATGCTGCGGAGTGGTGGTTTTTTCTATGTATGGGTAGTTATTCTAAAATGCTGCTTGAGTTGTCATATAATTAAGAAAGGATAGGCTGACAGTTGGTTTCTATAGAAGAAATCCGTTATAATAAGAAAAGATTCATTTTCAAATTTGCAAGAGAGAGGAACGAGTATATATGAAGCAAGAAATTGGTGTTATCGGTTTAGCCGTTATGGGAAAAAATATCGCATTAAATATAGAAAGCCGAGGCTTTGCGGTATCTGTTTTCAACCGTTCATATGAGAAAACGGAAGACTTTATGGCAAATGAAGCAAAAGGGAAAAACTTCTTCGGTGCCAAAACCATTGAAGAATTTGTTCAATCCCTTGAGAAGCCTCGCAGAATTATGCTTATGGTTAAGGCTGGTCCAGCAACAGATGCTACTATCGCTTCTTTACAACCATACTTAGAAGATGGAGATATCTTAATCGATGGAGGAAACACACTCTTTGAAGATACTATCCGCCGTAATGAAGAGTTAGACAAAACAGGTATTCATTTCATTGGAACGGGTGTATCTGGCGGAGAAGAAGGAGCTTTAAAGGGACCTTCTATGATGCCGGGCGGACAAAAAGAAGCGTATGATCTTGTTGCGCCAATCTTTGAAGCCATTTCTGCTAAAGTGGATGGTGCTCCATGTGTTACTTATATTGGACCAAATGGTGCCGGACATTTTGTGAAAATGGTTCATAATGGAATTGAATATGGAGATATGCAATTAATCGCTGAAGCATATGATTTAATGAAGAATGTTGTCGGCCTAGACGCTAATGAACTACATGAAGTATTTCAAGAATGGAACAAAGGCGAACTAGACAGCTTCCTTATTGAAATTACAGCAAATATCTTCACGAAAGTAGATGAAGAAACGAAAAAGCCGTTAGTTGAAGTGATTCTTGATAAAGCAGGCCAAAAAGGTACTGGTAAATGGACAAGCAAAAATGCGTTAGACTTAGGTGTACCACTGCCATTAATTACAGAGTCTGTATTTGCACGTTTTATTTCTTCTTTAAAAGAAGAGCGCGTTCAAGCAAGCAAAGTATTTTCTGGTCCTGCTAAAGCAGAGATATCTGAAAGTAAAGAAGAGCTTATCGAAGCGATCCGTCAAGCACTTTACATGAGTAAAATTGTTTCTTATGCCCAAGGATTTGCGCAAATGCGTGCAGCGTCTGAAGAAAATGGCTGGAACCTAAACTATGGTGAAATTGCTATGATCTGGCGTGGAGGATGTATTATCCGTGCAAAATTCCTACAAAAAATTAAAGATGCTTACGACCGTGATGCAGATTTACCAAACCTTATGCTCGATCCTTATTTCAAAGAAATCGTCGAAGGTTATCAAGCGTCTCTACGCAAGGTTGTTTCTTTAGCAGTACAACAAGGCGTTGCTGTCCCAACATTCGCAAGTGCTATTGCTTATTATGACAGCTATCGTTCAGAGAACCTGCCAGCTAATTTAATTCAAGCACAGCGTGATTATTTTGGTGCACATACGTATGAGCGTAAAGATAAAGAAGGCATTTTCCACTCTCAATGGTTTTAATTGCCCTGTAAGTAGGGTTTTTGATTTTTCATAATGATAAAATGTCCCGGAGTCAAAGGGTTTTGATTCCGGGGCTTTTCATTATCAGACAGAATGGGATTTGTAAGCAACATTTACTAAAAACATGCAGAGGTGGAACAGAGTTGAGAAAAAAATTAGGTTGTTTACATGCACATCATTCGAATATAGGATATATCGAGCGTGCACTTTCCCTATTTAATGTTGAATTAATCCATTTCGTTGATCCGGCACTAATGTATCGCGTTAGTTCAGATGAAAAGTTTCAAGAATCAAACGCCTCAAATAAAGTGAAAGAACAAATAGAATGGATTGCTCAATGTAATGTGGATGCTATTCTTATTACTTGTACCAACTATATTGCCATGTTAAAGGAAGACCAACTCTCCACAGCTGTTCCAATTATTAAGATCGATGAGCCTTTCTTTGACGCTCTTTGCAATATACAAGAACCCCAGGCAATTCTTTTTACGAATCCTGAGACAGTTAGAGGAACGATGAAACGTCTGAAACAGTATGCGGATAATCATCAAAAATCTTTAGATATAGAAGTTATGGTTATAGACAATACTTTTAAATTGATTATGCAAGGGTTAAAAGAGGAATACAATCAAGAAATCTCTAGGTATTTAAATCAAAGGATGAAAGAGAATCATAAAGTTATTTCTGTTGCCCAATTATCTATGGTTGACGCAGCTCTGCAAGTTGAGGAGAAAACAGCTAAGATAATTATAAACCCGTTGAATACCCTGACATCTTTTATAGTTAAACAATTAAAATTAGAAACGTGAAGCGAGGAGGGAATACAGTGACGATTATAGATAAATTAAAGCTTCAAAAATACACAAACATGGCAGTTATCAACCAACCAGATGATTATGCTATTTTTACAAAACATAATCAATCGTTTCACCAAGAGCATGATGCTATTTTTATTTTTGTAGAAACATTGGATGAAATGGTTGCGTATACACACCAAATTATAGAGCACCAGTTGCTGCTTCCAAAAGGGTATGTATTTTTTGCTTATCCTAAAAAGGGGAATAAGCGTTACAGCACATATATCCACAGGGATGAAATTTTCCCATCTTTGAAAGTAGACGAAGAAGGCTATGTGGCAGGAAGTGATTTGAAATTTTCCCGTATGGTGCGGATGGATGATGTATTCACGGTTGTTGGTTTAAAACGCGAGAAGCGGAAAGAGAAGAAGCCGGTCTCAGCAAGCCAGCGCGTGGCAGATTATGCACAAAATGTACAGGACGTTGAAGCGATATTAGCCGACTATCCGGAGATGCTTTCATTTTATCAAAGCTTAACACCTGGCTATCGAAAGGATTGGGCGCGTTATCTCTTTTCCGCTAAACAGCAAAAGACGCGCGATAAACGCAAGCAACAAATGCTCGATATTCTGTCACAAGGGTATAAATCTATTGAACTGTATCGTCAGCAAAAGAAGTAATCCCTTTATTCGCAAATGAGGAGGACATTCATGATTAAACAAATTCCAGTAACAAATGACGAAATTTATGAGTTATCTGCCTTTGCATTTCAATCGCCTGCAACTCCAGAACAAATGGAGCAGAAAAAGAAAGAGAAGGAAAATGAAACAGTCTGGGGTTGGATGGAAGGGGAGAATCTAGCTGCAAAGGTTCATATCATTCCATTAGAAACTCGTATTCATGGAAAAGTCATGAAGACAGGAGGCATTTCCTCCGTTGCAACATGGCCAGAGTACCGCAGAAAAGGCGCTGTGCGAAAGTTGCTGCTTCATGCTATCGGTGAAATGAAGAAAGAGGGACAAATCATTTCTTACCTGGCGCCATTTAGTGTTCCTTTTTATCGGAAATTTGGATGGGAGATGACCATCAATGAAATGCAATTTACGATTCCGATGGACCGCGTGCCAAGGTTTAAAGATACATCAGGTTATGTACGTCGTCTAAAAAAAGGGGAAGAATCGATTTTAAAGGATGTATACCAAGAATATACAAAACAATATACAGGTATGCTCGTCCGTGATGACCATTGGTGGGAGCACAAAATTTTCAGTAAAGAACAGTTGACCACGGTGATAAGTTATGACGATGAGGGAAATGCAGATGGATATATACGCTATAAAGTAAGAGATAATAAGATGGACATTGATGAATGGGTTGCAGTCACCCCAAACAGTAAAAAGCGGCTGTTGCAGTTTATTGCCAATCATGATTCGATGGCGAAGGAAGTACATATAACGCTTCCTGATGATGATTTGCTTCCGCTCTTTTTAGAGGAGCCAAGGGCGAAACAAGAACAAGAGCCATATTTCATGACAAGAATTGTAGATGTAGAAGCCTTTCTCAAAATGTATCCATTTCTGACGCGAGGAAATAGAGAGGGAGTATATACGATTCAAGTGAAAGATGAGGTTTTTGAGGATAATAGCGGTTTTTATCACATTCATTTTCAAAATGGGTCTCATCAAATAGAGAAAATGGAAGCTCCCTCCAATCGGATTCATACAACAGCATCCATGACCATTCAACAATTAGCGATGGTTTTGTTAGGAACACAAACCATGGAACAGCTTTATCAGCTAGACTTTGTTTCTGGAGATATGGACAAGATAGTGAAACTGGATCAGTATATTCCTAAGAAACGGCATCCTTATCTTGCTGACTTTTTCTAAGCCGGCAATAAATATAAAGTAAAGCCCCTCCCAAGAACGAGACGGGGCTTTACTTAAGTTGTTATTCTTAATTATTTACTGCTTCTTCTAGTTCTCCCTTAGAACTGTCCACTTTTTTCTGATGGAACATACTATTTAGCAGAGCACCTACAAGCAGAATAATGCCTGTTAGGAAGAACCAGATCATAAGAATGATAATTCCTCCAAGGCTTCCGTACGTAGCGGAATAATTTCCGAAGTTAGATACGTAAATGGAAAAAGCAAAAGAACTCACTAGCCATAATACACTTGCTGTAAATGTACCCGGTAAAATATGCTTGAAAGGAATACGTTTATTTGGCGCAAACCGATAAAGACCCAACAAAATAACTGTGACAATAACAATGGCCATAATGAAGCGAGATATTTGCAAAATAAGTCCTGTTCCTTTACTAATCCCAATGAAGGAAATTAAGAAGTTGACGATCACATCGCCAAAAACCAGTAAGGTGATGGATGTAATTGCTGCTAAAAGCATCCCGATAGTCAGCAGAATTGCTGTACCTCGGACTTTAATAAAGGAACGCGTTTCTTCCACTTCAAATGCCTGGTTCGATGCTTTAATAAAACCATTAATCCCATTTGACGCTGACCAAATCGTTCCTAGAATCCCGATAGTTAATAGTCCTCCGCGCGGTGTTTCTACCAAGCTGACAATATTCTCCTCAAACGTTGCGGCTAGACCTTCTGGTAAAATGGAGCCGATAAATCCAACCGCTTCATCTGGACTGATATTAAAATAAGGAATAATTGCAAAGCCGACGATAAGAAGCGGGAAGATAGCCAACAGAAAATAATAAGCAAGTGCAGCCGCAAGCAATGTCGTATTATTTTCGGAAAAGCGGTTCATAAATTCTTTACCGAATTGTTTTATACTATTCATAGTCGCCTCCAATAAGTAATTTTTTAATGCCCCTGCCTATGTTATATTAACATAGAGAAATGGAATAAATATATCTATAAAGGCGGGGAAAGATAAGATATATGGGTTCTATACCCAAAAATAAAAAGATATAATCTTATGTTATGAAGAAGAAACGTTTTATTTATTTTTACAGGTGGTATAATATTGTTTATAGAGGCTGTTCAAAAAGTCCGGTTAAAAATGATGCGTCAAAATTCGAGCAGTATCTTTTAAGAATCGACAAGCTCATTTTATCCTTTTGAACATGCAATGGAAAAGGAGGGGATTTTTACATATGCCTATTATTTCTATAGGGATTCTACTTGTTGCTATTGCTTTTGCTATCGGTTGTTGTTATATGGCCTTTGCATTATATCGACTATCTAATACAATGCGTTTACTTGGAAACTCGATAGTAAAAATGGAAGAAGAAATGAACTATGTTACACCTGAAATATCGACAACCCTGCAAGAGGTAGATCATTTAATTGATGATACCCATATAAAGTTGCAGACGACAAATAGTATCTTTGGCTCTTTAGAAGATGTTGGTACATCCATTCAGTCCTTGAATGATGCCTATAAAGCGAAACGTCAAGCATTAGATGATGCAAATCTGGAAGAAAAATTAAATCTGGCGAGTAAAGGTATCACTTGGAGTGAAGCAGCAATACAAATTTATAAAAGCTATCAAGCAAGTAAAAAGAATAAAGTTAACCAGAATAAGGAGGACGTAAAATGACATTAATAGGGATTGGCGTCATTATTATTGGAATTGCATGTGTTATTTTAGCTATTTTTATTAGTCATATATTAAACAACTTAGCAAGTGTACTAAGCGGTGTTGATAAGACTGTCCAACAGTTACCAGAACAATTGGACGGCATAATGAAAGAAACAAGTAATGTGATCCGTGAAGGTAATCAAGCTTTAGCAGATGTAAATGAAAAAATGGAACAATTAAGTCCGCTATTTTATATTGTTGGGGATGTTGGAAATGCTACCAGAAAGCTATCCTCTTCCTTAGTGGATGTAACGAACTCCGTAAAGACAAAAACAGAAGCTGGTCAGGAAGTTTCTAATAAAAACAACCTTGGCGGTGTATACGGCGGAGTCGCACTCGGATATTATTGGTTAAAGAAAAAAAGAGATTTAAAACGTGAGAAGCGAGCATACACACATGAGCAATAAAACGTATAAAGCTGGCATCGTTGTAAGTACTGTTGTTGGCGCAGCATTAGGATGGACAGCGAGCTCTTATGTGGAAAAGAAACGAGCTTTAGAGGAAAATCCATCCTTATTAACTCGCCTCCGTGATTTTGAACAACGCCTTTATCATGATGGCTATCAAAAAGCGACAGAGCTTCAAGAAATACGCCAGGAAGTCGAAAATAAAATTGCAGAAAATGAATAAAAAAAACTGCTTGGAATTTCCAAGCAGTTTTTTAGGTTAAAACCAAAATCTATGGTTGATATTAAAGAATAAATATGTTAATTACGCCTAGCTAGCGTAGTGTTTTTCCGTAGCGGTTGCTCATAACAAATTAATTATAATTTTGTCATCCATAGATTTTGGTGAAGAGCCAGCTTTTGTTCTAATTATTTCTTATTAAACTTCACAAGAAAATAACCGATGGTCGCTAAGCCGTAAATACCCTGCAAGTTTTTATTTGCTATTGTCAGGTTAGCTTCTTCTGTCTTTTCCTGTAATTGATTTGCTGTCTTAAGTACGGATGATGTCATGTTATGTGTAGCTCGTCCTGCATCACCGATTAAGTAGAACAAAGGAGATAATTCCTTGATTTGTTGATTTACTTGGTGCAATGTTTTATTACCTGTTTTTAGGATATCTGTTAATTGCGAAGTTATCTCGTCTACCTTTTCCGGGAGCTGATCCGTTGTTTTTGTTGCACTTTGAATGAGTTTTCCCAGTCCTCCCAATTTCATAAAAAGAAAACCACTTACTGCTAATAAGCCCAGTCCAATAAGGACAGCTCCAATACCTAATAAAATCAATATCCAGTTAGCCATAATAATACCTCCGAATCATTATTTCTAAATACCCCATAAACGATAAATTAAAACGCTCATTTTATTTTAGCATACCACAAAAGATAAGTCATAAACTGGGCGACCAACCCATAAAATTTTAATAAGGAATGCTGCTGTCTATTGTATCACTTTGTACATGCTTATTAAACAGCGATGGAATGGCGATACTTTATTTGAATCCGATGTTTACCTATAAATCGTAACAAGGAATGCAAATTTATGGTAGAAAGGAACGAAGCGATATGTCAAAAAAGAAGAAAGTGGCCTTTTGGTTTCTCGGTTTATTTTTACTTATTTTCTTATTACAGTATCCCACGAAGGAAGCAATTAATTCGTCTAATTCTGCTTGGTCACTGCCATTAAACGGAAAAGTTATTGTGATTGATCCTGGACATGGAGGGGCAGATGGGGGAGCGGTAGGTTCCGATGGTACAGTGGAAAAAGATATTGCGCTTGAAGTCTCCAAGATTGTTCAATCTTATCTTATGCAGCATGGTGCGTTGGTTTATTTAACCCGTGAAGAGGATGTAGATTTAGCTGCAGAAGGGACAAGCGGTCTGGCTAATCGTAAGTCGGAGGATATACGGAATCGCTTAGCATTTATTCATGAGAAACAGCCAGAATTCTTTATCTCCATCCATTTAAATGCACTGCCTTCTAAACAGTGGCATGGTGCTCAGACTTTTTATTATCCGAGATTTGAGGAGGGAGAACATCTGGCAACCATGATTCAAGAAGAGATTATCCGTAATTTAGAAAATACAAATAGACAGCCGCTCGCTTTGGATAAAATGTATCTGCTAAAGCATGCGGAAGTCCCTGGAGCATTAGTAGAGATAGGATTTTTATCAAATGAAGCAGAGCGAGAACAACTGAAAGATGAAACATATCAGCGGCAAATGGCGGCCAGTATTTATGAAGGAATCTTGCGTTATGTGACAGAAGACGCTGTGGAGGAAGAGGTGGAGTGATATATTGTTTCGGTTTTGCACGCACTAGCTGTTTTTAATGTCTAGTCATGATAAGAAGAGGTTGGGACAAAAAAGTGTAACGTCTAGAAGCTGCACAACATGCAATGGAGCGGCGTATATTTCCGAAGCGGGTATTCGCACCAATGATGTTCGGAATCTGCTGGATAAAAAAACTTTTGTCTCTGCCTCTTTCACGTCGTGGATAAGTGTGGAGATAGGAAATAATGGACATTAAAACCTCGATTCATTTAAGCAAACTGCAGCTCTATTTAATACAGAAAGAGAAAGCGCCACCACTGAATGAAGATTTGTTTTATGTTATACTAAAACATGGACAGATTCAAAAAGGATGGTGAGAATATGTTAACGCAAGATGAGGTTATAGAGTTGCTTCGTTCTGTGAAAGATCCCTTTTTACATAGAAGTTTAGAGGAATTGGATGCGATTAAATCCGTTACGATAAAAGAGGAGAAAAAGCATGTCAGTGTCAAAGTAGGTATTTCCAAAATGAATACTGGTGAACAAATGGAGCTTCAGCAAGAGATTGTCGGCATTTTAAAACGTAATGGAGCAAATACAGTAGGACTACGGTTTGAACAGTTGCCAGATGAAACCGTTAAGAAGTATCAATCCGAAGCGGAAAAGGCAAAGGAAGAGTCATTAATAGCTGGTGCTTCTAACACTAAATTTATCGCTGTTGCAAGTGGTAAAGGTGGCGTTGGTAAGTCAACAGTAACCGTTAACTTAGCCGTCTCCTTAATGCGTTTAGGCAAAAAAGTAGGAATTATTGATGCGGATATTTATGGTTTTAGTGTTCCGGATATGATGGGTGTAGAGGAGCGGCCTGTTGTTCGCGGAGAAAAGATTATCCCTGTTGAACGCTTTGGCGTCAAAGTAATCTCTATGGGATTCTTTGTGGAAGATAATTCGCCAATCATCTGGCGCGGTCCAATGCTTGGAAAAATGTTAAACAGCTTTTTTACAGAAGTAGAGTGGGGCGAGTTAGACTATCTATTGCTTGATTTACCACCTGGAACTGGTGATATTGCAATGGATGTTCATGAACTCTTACCGTCTTGTAAAGAGGTTATTGTGACAACACCGCATCCAACGGCGGCTTTTGTAGCAGCACGTGCGGGACAAATGGCAATAAAAACAGACCATGAGATTCTTGGCGTGGTGGAAAATATGTCCTATTTTGAAAGTAAGAAAACGGGTGAAAAAGAATATGTCTTTGGCAGAGGCGGCGGAAAAAAACTGGCGGAAGTTCTAAAAACAAAGGTTCTTGGCCATTTATCACTCCAACAGCCATATGAGGAAGAGGATGAATTTGCTCCATCTGTCTACCAGGAAGATCATCCAAATGGAAAAGAGTATCATAAGATTGCTGCAAAAATTGTTGCAAAATTAGAGGAATAATATAGATAACAAATAGGGTGCTTGTTTCTGGAAACAGCGCCCTATTTGTTTCTAGGTTTTAGAAGAAGGGTACATAGATGAAAATTCTTCCTAAATACATTAGCTGGACGAACCACTATTTTCATTGGAAGAGCCTTGGTTACTTTGATCGCTTTCGGATGATTTTTTCTTCGCGGCTTCTTCAATGGCTTTATTTATCTTTTCTTGGAATAATGGAGATTGTAATGTTTCTTGGATTGTCTTTTCCAGATGAGCGCGGAATGCTTGGCTTGTCATAATAGCAAGCATTTGTTTATCCACCTCAGGGTTATTTAATATCTCAATCATTTGCTCTTGAAATTGACTATCATGCATAAGGTCTTTCATAAGCTTCTTTTGCTCGTCGGAGATGGATTTTGCATAAGTTTTCGTAAACTCAGGGTCTTGGAACATTTTTGTCCAGTTCTTTTTACCTTCTTCTGATGATAAGGCTTTATTTACAGTTTCTTTTACTTCTTCTGATTCCATAATCAGTTGGTCTTTTAATTCATTGTCGGCTAAGATATCCTTTATGGCCTTTTTGCCTTCTTCTGTCTGTAGAATATCAACAACCATCTTCTTTGTGGTTTCATACTCCGCATCATGAGATTCGGCGTTGTTTCCACAAGCGGAGATAAATAATATAGATAAGCTTAGGAGTGCAATGGATACTTGTCGTATCACAATATAGCCCCCTTTCTTTTTGTGATTAGATTTGGGGTGAGAACCTAATCTACATGTTCTTAATATGGTTGATAATTTAACAAAATATACACAAGGCATGGAAGAAAAAAAGAACGCTTCATGATAAAATACGAATGATTGTTTCTATAGGGAGGGTGAAGAATTGAACACAAGAATACTGGTGAATTTCTTTTGGAAAACATTTTGGCTTGGCGGACTTGCTGGGTTGATTGCGAGCTTTTTCATACGGCCAGCGGAATATCTTACATATCTTTCTCCTTTTAATGCAATGGAGCTTTTTGGAGTATTTCTTTTCTTTTTGGCGCTTGGTCTGACATTTGCAGCAGTAAGTATGACAGGTTTCTTTGCGTACTTATTCGTGAATAGAATGCTTCTGAATTTGTTTAAAGGGTTTTGGCCTACCGTACAAGTTGGTGTTATTATCTTTATTTTATTTGATCTTATTTATTTCCCCTATCGTGCAGCGGGTGAAAATGTAGCGATATATTGGTTTATACTCATAGCTGCTGCCATGTTAGTGATTGCGTGGATTGTTGCAAAGGTTAAAGCAAAAGAAACAAATTCGACAGCTTTTATTCCGGCGCTTTTCTTTATGATTGTTTTTACAACAGTCGAATGGGTTCCTGGTTTAATGGTAGATGGTACTGATTACGCTTGGCTGATGGTTGTCCCATTATTGGTATGTAACACCTACCAGATTTTAATGCTTCATCGACTACCTTTTGTCCAAAAAGAATCAACAAAAGGACAACAATCTACACCGAAGTCGAAAAAGGAACAAACTAAAAAAGCATAAATTGAAAATGATAACGAATACGTATCATTTCGGATACAGAAAAAGGCAGTATCTTTCATCAATAAATGAGAGATATTGCCTTTTTGAATGCATTTCTAATATTTGAAAGGACCTGGACGCATTTCCTCTAAGACTGTAAATGAAGCTTCTTCTTATCGTAAAAGAAGTTACAGAAAAATACAGCAGGTTTTAATCAATGAGTTCTGCTTCTGCCTTTGCTTGGTTAATCATCTCAGATATCGTAATGAGCCCATACCCTTTATTTTTCAGGCCTGGAAGAATTGTTTCTAATGCTTCAGCAGTTTGTTTCGCGCTATCAGAAGCATGTAATAGGATAATATCGCCATTATCAGTTTGCTTCATAACTTCATCGATAATTGTTTCTACACCAGGATTTTCCCAATCATCCGGATTGACATTCCAATGAACCACTTGGAACTGCATGCTTTCTGCTAACTCAATAATTTCTTTGTTTAAATGACCATGTGGCGTACGAAGCAGTCGAACATCTTCATATCCTAATTTGGTCATAACCTCTTGTGCTTTTAATAAATCCTTTCTTATTTCTTCAGGCTCTTGATCTAAATAGCTTTTATAGCGATAACCAAGCAGTCCGATTTCATGTGCCCCGTCTGAAATTGCCTCTAAGATATCCGGATGCCGTTCAGCCCATTCACCACTGACAAAAAAGGTAGCTTGAACATCTTCTTTCTCCAATGCTTCAAGAATGCTCTCTACCTTTTCCTCTCCCCAGCTAATGTTAAAGGTTAATGCTATATCTTCTAAATCTTCATTCCCCTTTGATAAAGCTACTGGTTCCTCTTCATTAGAGAAGACAGAGATAATGGAAGGAGTCTGCGTCCAGACAAGAAGCACTGCCGCAATAGCTGCCACTGCTAACAAAATCATTTTCTTTGGCTTCAAACGTATTGTGTAGAAATGATTCAATTTTATTCCCCCTCATTTTTGGATATAATGTATCATGGGTATCTTAAAACAATGCAAAATGATTCATTGTATTGCTATATATATGTGGTGATAGGAGAGATATGTACAAGCATACAGAAAATGATTGTCGTAAATGTCAGTAGAAATTTTGTTTGCATATAGAGTGCGGGGGATACTTAGATGGTGAGAAAACTATACTTTCAGCCGCTACGCCTAGATGAGGCAAAATGGTATTCATTCATCCTTTGCAAAAATAAATTCTTTAAAAAGAAGAAGGCATCGTCTTACAAAAGACAGCCATATGTAAGAAACTATGAGGAACGAATGATATAAAAGATAGATTTTATATAACATATCACTTCAAAAGAGAGTATGTTTATTAGGAGGGAAAGTACCTTTTCAGCAGCTATAGATAAGATGATTTGATACGATTATCAAATGAATTACATTTTTTTTGCAAAAAGCTATTGCGCTTCTAAAATATCTATGGTATATTATTTTTTGTTGTCACAAGCAAACGACATTAACCGAAATTGCTTCGACAAAATACTTCAAAAAAAGTGTTGACAACATAAACAAAACATGATAAATTATATCTTGTCGCAAAAAACGACAGAAAAAAATTGCTCTTTGAAAACTGAACAAAACAACCAGTACGAAAGAAGAAAGACAACCTCGTTTTTCTTATTAAATAAGTCAGAAGTTGACTTCTGAAAGCTAAGAAACAAAAAACTTTTATAGAGAGTTTGATCTTGGCTCAGGACGAACGCTGGCGGCGTGCCTAATACATGCAAGTCGAGCGCAGGAAGCAAACGGAA
>NZ_BORO01000008.1 GCF_018333215.1 Oceanobacillus sp. J11TS1
CATTATCAGTTATACTAGTAGACATGGGTAAGGTCTCCTCTTCTTAGTTTTTGTCGTGATTAACTAAAGGGTAGGATAACCTTACCTTTCCTATTTATTCATCTTACACAGACTATTGTACGTCATCAAATAAGATAGATAGGTAGGTAAATACCGATTAAAAACTGTCAAAATTATTCCGATTATAAATTTTGTGTTAGAAAAAGGAAGGGACGTAAAGAAAACGATGGCGACTAAATATGAGGCTCCTGCAGTGATTCAGGCATCAAAAATATTAAAATTATTAAGTAGACACAAATTTGCTAATAGCACCTTAACTGAAATTAGCAATAAGCTAGAAATGAATAGAAGTACGTGTTTAAGAGTTTTAAAATCTTTAGAAGAAGTAAAATTCGTTTCGTACAATTCGTTAACAAAAACTTATAGCTTAGGACCGTACCTTGTGATATTAGGAAGCAGGGCTTCTGAACAGATAGATCACGTATCTTTGGCAAAAACCTATTTAAAACAATTAGTAGATATGACTTCTTTAACAAGTATCTTGGTTAATCGAATTTCTGAGGATCGTCTGGTATATATGGTTAAAGAAGAAATAAACAGTGGGCATAGGGTTAATGTGTCTGTCGGATTTCAACATTATATAACCGAAGTTTCTTATGGGATGTGGTATCTCGCATACATGGACGAAAAAGAAAGGATGAAATATTTGAACCAAGGGCTGCGAAAACTAACCCCCCATACAATCACAGACGTGGATAAATACATTAGCAGAATAGAAATGGCAAAAGAACAAGGGTATATAGTTAGTAACGAAGAATATGTCATGGGAACGTTGGGTGTATCCGCGCCGATTTTTAAGAGCAACGGTGAAATTAGTTCAATTATTGCTTGTATTGGATTTTCCTCTATGACGCAAAGTGAAATCGATAATGCAATTGATAGCGTTAAGAAGGTTTCCAGTGAGTTTAACCAAATGCTTTCACTGCAGAGTATATAATTTATGCTTAAAAATTTGACTATGCTTCATGATAATATTTTAATGACAACATTCCTGTCAAAACTTTTAAAGTATTGACAGGAATGATTTGTGTTGTAGAAAAAGGAATCGATAAACTAATAAATTGGGGATTTACATAAAAGTCAGGCAATCCTTCCTTTTGTTAATTATGAGAATAGGGGGGCTTTAAAGAATCATGAGGCCTTGAGTCATGCGTTGCAGCTTTGAATAAATTAATTTTTAGAGTATATACGATGTCTCTTTTTAGGATTAATATAATCAACGTGCAATGTAAAAATATTTTGTTATCGAAAACAATATACATACATAAAGGACTTTTCTCACTAGGTTACTTAGATGAAGCTTTCTATTCGTTCGAAAGGTATGGTACTATCAAAGTATACCCATCCGCGAAAAATGAAACCTTTTATGCTTTACTTTCGTAAATACAGCTAAGGTGTAGGATGAGGGGGTGATTCAAGTTGAAAGGACATCGCAGGCGGTTGGCTGTATACATATTTTTTGTATCAGTGTTAACCTTTGTATCGATATTTACTGGGGAACAAGTAGAAGCTGAGCAAGGTCAAGGTGAAACGGTATATATTATTCCGATTGAAAAAGAAGTGGAAAGAGGACTGGAAGCTTTTCTTAATCGATCCACAACAGAAGCAATGGAAAATGGTGCAGATCACATCATTTTCGAAATTGATACACCAGGAGGGCGTGTCGATTCTGCTGGTCAAATTGGCTCGTTAATTCAAAGTCTAACTATTCCTACAACGGCTTATATTGTGAATGAAGCTTTATCTGCCGGATCCTACATTGCTTTGTTTTCTAATAATATTTACTTTAATCCGCATGCAACAATGGGGGCAAGTGGAGTCATCAACCAAGATGGAACTGCTGCTGACAAAAAAGCACAATCTGCTTGGCTAGCGCAGATGAGAAGTGCCGCGGAATCAAATGGCAGAGATCCTATTTATGCAGCTGCAATGGCAGATAGCAGTATCGATTTGCCCGAGTATGGAGCTCCTGAGGGAGAATTTTTGACGTTAGGTCCTCGAGATGCAGTAGAGGTAGGTTATGCGGAAGGTATCGTCTCTAACCGAGCTGAACTTCTTGAGGAACTCGATCTTTCTAATGCAACCATCATAGAAATGGAAACTTCCTTTGCAGAAGAATTGGCAAGATTTTTAACGCATCCAGTTGTAATACCTATCCTGCTTTCGGTGGCTAGCATTGGCCTGGTTGTGGAGTTGTATTCTCCTGGTTTTGGAGTCCCGGGAAGTTTGGGATTACTATCGCTGCTATTATTCTTTTACGGACATATTGTAGCTGGTTTAGCAGGGATGGAAGCACTTCTGCTCCTTATAATCGGTATCGGTCTTATTGTTGCAGAATTCTTTGTAACAGGAGGAATACTAGGCGTATTGGGGATAGCTGCTGTGATTGCATCTTTATTTATGTCAGGATACGATATGGTGCATATGTCAATGAGTATAGGTATTGCATTTTTAATTTCTGTGATTCTTGCTGTGATTTTATTCAGAAGAATTGGTCTTGATAAGGGAATATTCCGGCATATTGTTTTACGAGATAGCACAGCAACAGAAGAAGGCTATGTATCCTCAGTGAACCGTTTAGAGCTTGTCGGACTTGAAGGAATCTCATTAACATCGCTACGGCCTTCTGGATTGATTGAGCTGAATGATGAGACAATTGATGTCGTCTCTGATGGATCCTTTGTAGATAAAGGAAAAAGAGTAAAAGTAGTTCGCGTAGAAGGCGTTCGTGTCGTAGTTAGGGAAATAAAATAATTAAGTATAATAGGGGGAATTTACATCGAGGGAAACATCTTAGTACCGCTTATTATTTTGATTATCGTTATTGCTTTAGCCATTTTATTTGCTATTGCTCCAGTTGCACTTTGGATCTGTGCACTAGCTGCAGGAGTGAAAATTAGTATTTTTACACTGATTGGTATGCGTCTGCGCCGAGTTGTGCCAAACCGAGTAATTAATCCGCTCATTAAAGCGCATAAAGCAGGTTTGGAAGTGGAAATGAAACAATTGGAAAATCACTACCTTGCAGGCGGCAAGCCAGATAGAGTGATTAACGCTCTAATTGCTGCACGTGAAGCAAATATTGATTTACCATTTGAGCGTGCGACTGCCATTGACTTAGCAGGAGACGACGTATTAGAAGCGGTGAAAATGAGTGTGAGCCAAAACTAAAGGAAACTCATTCATACTACTAACTCTCTTGGATTGGCTGAATGAAATGCAGGGACTGCTGATGTTGTTTTTGTACGTTTTTTGCAGATACACGTAAAAGGGTAGAAGGTGTTCGTGCGAGTCAGGGAAATAAAATAATTATGTATATTAGGAGGAGTTTGCATGGAGGGAGACATCTTAATGCCGCTTATTATTATTGCGGTTATCGTTATTGCTTTAGCAATTTTATTTACTTTTGTTCCAGTTGCACTTTGGATTAGTGCACTAGCTGCAGGAGTGAAAATTAGTATTTTTACACTAATTGGTATGCGTCTGCGTCGAGTTGTGCCAAATCGAGTTATTAATCCGCTTATTAAAGCGCATAAAGCAGGTTTGGACGTGAAGATTAATCAATTGGAAAGTCATTATCTTGCTGGTGGTAATGTAGATAGAGTGGTTAACGCTCTAATTGCAGCACAACGAGCAAATATTGATTTATTATTTGAACGTGCAGCTGCAATTGACTTAGCAGGCCGTGACGTATTAGAAGCGGTACAAATGAGTGTAAACCCAAAAGTAATTGAAACACCATTTATTGCAGGTATCGCAATGGATGGTATTGAAGTTAAAGCATTAGCTAGAATTACAGTACGTGCAAATATTGATCGTTTAGTCGGTGGTGCTGGTGAGGAAACAATTATTGCGCGTGTAGGTGAAGGTGTAGTAAGTACAATTGGTAGCTCAGATGCGCATACACAAGTACTTGAAAATCCAGATATGATTTCGCAAACTGTATTAAGTAAAGGTCTTGATTCAGGTACAGCGTTTGAAATCTTATCGATTGATATTGCAGATGTAGATATCGGTAAAAATATCGGAGCTATCCTGCAAACGGATCAAGCAGAAGCTGATAAGAATATTGCACAGGCGAAAGCTGAAGAACGTCGTGCAATGGCGGTAGCCCAAGAGCAAGAAATGATTGCCCGCGTACAAGAAATGCGTGCAAAAGTAGTAGAGGCAGAAGCAGATGTACCGCTTGCATTAGCAGAAGCGTTACGTTCCGGAAAAATGGGTGTGATGGATTATATGAACTATCAAAACATTGATGCTGATACGGATATGCGCGATTCTATTGGTAAGCTGTCTAAGGAAAACAAAGATGACGATCAAAACAAGTAGTTAAAATGATAATAAAGGAGGGGGCATATGGACTGGATATTTGATAATTTATTTATTATTGCTATCATTATTTCTGGGATTGTCGCTTTTCTGGGTGATTCCAAGAAAAAAGAAGATGAAAATAGAAAAAAGCAGTCTACACCTCCAAACAAACAGGCGCAGTCCCGACAAAGACAACAGCGTTCTCCGCAAGAGACGAGGACGAGAACAAGGCAGCCGACACAAAGAAACAGGGAGCAGCCTCGTGCAGAACGTCATGTTTATAGAGAAAGAAATCGTCCAGATATTTCAGCTGGAAATATTCAAGAGCAGCAAAAAGAACAGATGGAACGATTGGCAAATCGGTATCAAACTGCCTCCCAGGGAGATTCGGAAAACATAGAGCATACATTCAAGGATTTGATTGTAGAGCGTAATGCTGAAGAAGAAAATCCAGGGAAGCAAGAAATGAAAAAACGAGTTTCTCAGAATTTAGATGGAAAAGGATTAGTCAACGGCATCATTATGGCGGAAGTTTTAGGTTCTCCACGTGCGAAAAAGCCGTACAGAAGTATTGTCCAGAGAAGAAAATAACTCTAAACCGTACCCTAATTGGCATGCTATGCTGATTAGGGTATTTCTTTTGCGAGAAAAGAAGGTGTGAAATTTAGTGTTAGTGAATACTATCCATTTTCCAAGCGCCAAAAATTAGTTCTGTCTAAGAAACACGTTACATATGTATCAATGAGGGGGGATCATCACATTGAAAAAATGGCAACAAAGAATCCGTTCACTCTTAATGGAACAATTCTCTCTTCCATCCGATGTCATTATGGAAATGCCCCGCATAACCATCATCGGAGATTTGCATTTCTATATTGAAAATCACCAAGGATTAGCCCTATATACAAATGAAGAATTAAAACTGAAAGTAACCAATGGATTTGTAAGCATTAAAGGACATTCCTTTGTGCTTAAAATGATGTTACCAAAAGAAATTATGCTGGAGGGAACCATTTCAGAGGTGCTCTTTTTAAATCAGAACCATGAAATAAAAAAATGATGTAGCACGATTCCATGCTATAGAGAGCACCTCTCTATAAAGTAACTCCCAGCTAAAAGGAACACATTAAAAGGAGAAGCACTAGTCGGGCAATAGGAGGTTGAAATGAAAAAAAGAAATTCACCATCTATACGTGCATACGTTACTATTCGCATTCAAGGAGTCAGGCCGGAACTTTTTTTACAAAAATGCGCGAATCAAGATATTTTAATTTGGGATGTAAAAAAAATAAACGATGAATGCTGTCAAGCAACAATCATGTTAAAGGATATAGCTGCCTTACGAAAATTAAGAAGAAGCTCTCTCTATAAAGTTTCCTTTGTTGATCAAAAAGGTTTTCCTTTTTTTCTTTCAAAGCTCCGGAGAAAACGTTTCTTGCTTGTAGGTATTTTAATTGGCTTTTTGTTTTTTTTCGTTTTGTCTAATTTATTATGGTCGGTTAAAATCACAGGTGTACCTAAAGAAATTGAAGCGAAAATAGAGACAGAGCTTGAATCTTTTGGGGTGCATCCAGGCGTCTGGTTATTTTCGCTCGCTTCACCAACCGATATTCAACGTCAACTTTTAAATGAGGTCCCGGAGTTACTTTGGACAGGCGTGAACCTTCAAGGGACAACGTTACACTTAGAAGCTGTTGAAAAAACAATTGTGGAAGAATTACCGCCTGGAGAACCAAGGAATTTAGTAGCAACGAAAACGGGCGTTATCACAAATATGTATGTTTCTAAGGGACGAGCTATGGTAAGTGTCAATGATTACGTCGTCCCGGGCAAAATATTAGTTTCCGGTAATTTAAATTCCACAGAAGGGGATAATAATACAGACAATGAGGAAAAACCTCAGCAACCAATCGCAGCTGAAGCAGAAGTAATTGCAAATACATGGTATGAAATACATGTAAGTGTTCCTCTCCAGTATCAGGCAGAAGAGATAACTGGTGAACAAAAAAAGAGACATTATTTGCGATTTGGTGATGTGCAGCTTCCTTTTTGGGGATTTAGGAATCCGGATTTCGTACATTCTCAGGAGGAGCGGAAAGAACAGCCTATCCATTTTCTTAAATGGGAATTACCTTTTTCCTATGTATCCAATGAAATAAGCGAGACGGAGAAAATAGAAGAAGAAAGGTCGAAAGAAGAGGCAATCGAAGTAGGAATTCAGCAAGCAAAAATACAATTACAGAATGAACTGGGACCAGAAGCTGTAATATTATCAGAAAAAATTTTACATGAACATATAGAGCATGGTAAAGTTGAATTAATCTTATATCTTTCTGTAGAAGAAAATATTGTTAAAGAAGAACCTATCATTCAAGGAGACTGATTATGCCCGAAAATTTAGTGGATATTGATTTACAACTAGAAGGTGCCAATGAAGCGCTTGCTTTATTTGGTACGAATGACAAGCATTTAAAACAACTAGAAGCTTTACTTCATGTCGATATTATATCCAGAGGCGAATTGATTCGTGTTTCTGGAGAAGATCAAGCTGTTCAATTGGTACAGGAGATTCTCTTAACAATCTTAAACGTTATCCGAAAAGGTCAAACCATTTCAGAGCGTGATGTTGTTTACGCTGTGGAGTTGGCGAAAAAAGGAAAAATAAAACAGTTTGAGACGTTATTTGAAGATGAAATCACAAAAAATTATAAAGGAAAATCTATACGTGTCAAAACGCTTGGTCAGAAGCAATATATTCAAGCAATAAAGTCAAAAGATTTAGTGTTTGGTATTGGTCCAGCCGGAACAGGAAAAACGTACCTTGCTGTTGTAATGGCTGTTCATGCCTTGAAAAATGGACTTGTGAAAAAAATTATTTTAACTAGGCCAGCAGTCGAGGCAGGGGAAAGTTTAGGGTTTTTGCCAGGTGATTTAAAGGAAAAAGTTGATCCGTATTTAAGGCCGCTTTATGATGCGTTACATGATGTATTAGGCGCTGAGCATACAGCGCGATTAATTGAAAGAGATACGATTGAAATTGCACCTTTAGCATATATGCGCGGAAGAACGTTAGACGATGCTTTTGTCATATTAGATGAAGCCCAAAACACAACACCAGCGCAAATGAAAATGTTTTTAACACGGTTGGGTTTTGGATCGAAAATGATTATTACGGGGGATTTGACACAGGTGGATCTTCCTAAAGGTGTGACATCTGGGTTAAGGGTTGCGGAGCGAATGTTATCGAAAATAGATGGGTTAGCTTTTGTGCATCTACAAGCCGCCGATGTTGTACGTCACCCGCTGGTACAAAAAATTATAAATGCCTATGAAACAGAAGGCGATTAGAAAAACTGGCAACCTCTCATCTTTTAAATTTTATAATATCTATGCTGAAGCAAGGATGAGACAACCGAAAGTCTCATCCTTGTTCTTCATAAAAAGAGTTACATACAAATGGAACAAAATTGAAATAGTTACATATAACAGTTCTCTTTGAAAAACATAAATTAATACGATGCCCCATAGGTATTTCGCACATTTCGAACAACAGGAGTTATACAGATGGGTGCATCATGATAAACTAAATGTAATCGCTAAAATTACATAATGGGGTGAAGGTCTTGAAAACGAGGTGGAAGAAAATACTTCCTTTTTTCAAAAAGAGACGAAAATATTTCTTTGCAATAATTCCCGCTCTTATTGTCGGAGCAATTGTTTTTATAACACTACTGGATAATGTACGAACCGATACATATGATATACAGCGTTTTGCTGTTTCTGATGAGACGATACGTTCACCAATAACGATTGAAGATAAACAGGAGACAGATCAAAGGATACGAGAAGCTGTTAATGCCATTCCTGACCGATATAGCATTTCTGAAGAAGTAACCGAAGAAAGATTAAATTATATTAATGAAATTTTTGAAGCAGTTCTAAAGGTGAAAGAAGAGCACGAGGAAGATACGCTAGAAGGTATTTATGAGGAGGAAGCAACGGAACTAAAAGCCTTGCTTTCTGAGGAAATCAGTTCCGAAGTTTCTGAAGATGTATTTATTTTATTGTTACAGCAATCTAAAGCGGATTTAGATGAGGCGAAAACTTTATTTACACAGGCATTAAAAGAGGTTTTAAATCAGGGCGTCAGGACAGAAAATATCCAATCAGGAATTACGAATATAGAACGCGCTATAGCTGATTCCGAATTAAATAGCGATCTGCAAGAGGCCTTGATGGAATTAGCAGACTTTGCTGTGGTGGAGAACTCTTTTTTCGACTATGAGGAAACCGCTCAAGAGAAAAAAGATGCAGCAACCCTGGTTGATCCTGTAATCATCCGGGCTGGAGAAACCATTGTTCGTGAAGGACAAACCATTACCAATGAAATTTATGAGCAGTTAGAATTAGTAGGTGTTTTATCACAAGAAGGGAATATTTATCCGATTCTTGCGTTAGTCCTCCTTTCTGCTATTATTGCATATTTTTTCGGCTTAGAATGTTTGCAAATTGCCAAGAATAAAGAATGGAGTGTACTTCCGATTGTAGCAGCAGTCTTATTAAGTGCGCTGGCTATTTTTCTGATGAAGGTAGGAAGTGTCTTTTTTGATCAGTTTAATGCACTCTATTTACTCACTCCCATTGCAGCTATAACTATTGTATTAAAATTATTATTAAACGAACGTTCGGCAATTCGTCTTGGCATTTTATACGCTGTCTTGGCTGCGTTTATGTTTAATAATCATATCGCAGGGATGCTGCATGTGGAAGCTGCTATCTATTTTCTTTTCTCCCAACTTGCGGCTATCGTATTAATGAAAAAATTAAGTGATCGTTTTGTTATTTTAAAAACTGCAATAGGTTTAATGATTATTCACTCAGCTGTTATTATCTTATTTATATTTCTCTCGTTTGAAAAGTATACATGGTTTGATGTCTTTTCATCTGTTGGTTTAGGCGTTGCAGCTGCTTTTCTCTCAGCTATAATGGCAATTGGATTATTGCCATTATTCGAAAGTTTCTTAGGGATACTAACAGATATGAAACTTCTGCAATTATCTAATCCTAACCAGCCTCTATTAAAGAAATTATTAGTAGAAGCTCCTGGAACTTATCACCACTCGGTAATGGTGGCTAACATTAGTGAGACAGCATGTGAAGCAGTAGGGGCAAATGGATTATTAGCACGAGTAGGTGCATATTATCATGATATAGGTAAAACAGTGCGGCCAGGATTTTTTATAGAAAATCAAATGCCAAATAAAAATCCGCACGATGTATTGCCTCCAAAGCAAAGTGCAGATATCATTATCCGGCATACAACCGATGGAGCAAATTTATTAAAAGCGCATAAAATGCCAAAAGAGATAATCGACATTGCCAAACAGCATCATTCTAATTCTTTAGTGAAGTTTTTTTATGTAAAAGCCAAGGAACTGAATTCGGAAGCAGAGGAAGCAGATTTTAGGTATCCTGGACCAAAACCAGAAACGAAAGAGACAGCTATTATTTGTATTTGTGATTCTGTAGAGCCTGCTGTACGCTCTATCCAAGATCCGACGCCTGAAAAGATTGATTCCATTGTTTCATCGATTATCAACAGTAAAATTTCAGATGGACAATTAGATAATAGTCCTTTAACATTAAAAGAGTTAAAAATCATTCAACATACGATTTGCGACGCTTTGAAAGGTATTTTCCACTCTAGAATTCAGTATCCGAAAGAGGAAGGGGATAAATAATGCTTATTGATTTTCAAGATGAAACCAATGCAGTTACGGATGATTATAGAGAGCTTGTAGAAAAATTATTAATTTTTGCAGGTGAACAGGAGGATGTAGCGCCTCATGCAGAAATTTCAATTAGCTTTGTTGATAATAAACAAATTCAAGTAATTAATAGAGATTACCGGGGGAAGGATAAACCGACAGATGTTATTTCATTTGCAATGTTGGAAATGGAAGAAGAAGAATTACAAATTGTCGGTGAGGGTCTGCCCGTGGTACTTGGTGATATTATTATTTCTGTGGACAAAGCGAAAGAGCAAGCAGAAGCGTATAATCACAGTTTTGAGAGAGAATTAGCCTTTTTAGCATTGCATGGTTTCTTGCACCTGCTTGGTTATGACCATATGAATGCGGAAGATGAGAAGAAGATGTTCAGGCGACAAGACGATATTTTAGGTGCGTTTGGAATTGAAAGATAAGAAAAGAAATGTTGGATTTCGTTTTGCTTGGATAGGGTTAAAAACGGTGGTCAAAAAAGAGTTTAATTTTCAGCTGCATTTAATAGCAACTGCAGTTGTCACTGCATTCGGCATCTTTTTCAGCCTTTCTCTCACCGAATGGGCAATTATCTTATTAACCATAAGTTTGGTGCTTATTACGGAAATGATCAACAGTATCATTGAACGAGTTATGGATTTTATTCAACCGAACTACGATGACAGAATTAAAGAAATTAAAGACATTGCAGCGGGTGTTGTCCTTGTTACAGCTATCATATCTGTTGTTGTCGGAATACTTATTTTCGGACCTAAAATAATCCAGTTACTTTAATTTTATACTTAATAAAGAGGGTTTATAGACCCTCTTTTTTTATGTTCTAGGAAATTAAAAAATTTGAATGCTGTGGATAACTTAGTTACATAAGCAGCCACGTCTAGCTCCAGCGCCCAGCGACTAGCGAGACTTCCCTCACCTCCGTACGATAAGTCAACATCGACTCCCTAAGGTCGTCGTGTTTCCTTTATCTCCTACGGCTCAGTCCAGTCCGTACGTCACTACCCGGGCGCTCTGCGCTTTTGTTCATAGGAGAATAAAGATACACGTTAAGGTTCGTGTGAATTGGAAGAAGTCCTGTGGGAATGTACAGAATGAGGATAAGCCCACGGAAAGCCTAGTATATTTCTGGAGCGGTTGCCATCGCCCCATATGAAAAGAGAGTAAATCTTTAACTGAACTTATATGTTGTACAATTTTAGTTTTTTCTTATCTAAGCAGCATTAAAATTGTATGATTGTTAAAGGTTTTGTCGAATTAGTGAAACCATCGCTAATTTGTAGTATGATAGTAATCAAGTAAACAACAGAAATTCGGAGGAACAAAGCATGACAGATAATTTTAAATCAGGATTCATTGCAATTATCGGTAGACCAAACGTAGGGAAATCAACTTTTATGAACCGAGTAATTGGTCAAAAGATAGCAATAATGAGTGATAAAGCGCAAACGACAAGAAATAAAATACAAGGTGTTCTGACAACCAGTCAATATCAGATGGTTTTTATTGATACACCAGGAATTCATAAACCGAAGCATCGTTTAGGTGACTTTATGGTACAGGTAGCTGAGAATACATTAAATGAAGTGGACAACATTTTATTCATGATTAATGCAGATGAAGGCTACGGTAGAGGTGATCAATACATTATTGATTTGCTTCAAAAGGTAAACCAGCCTGTTTATCTAGTCATTAATAAAATCGATAAAATTGATCCAGAAAAGTTAATGCAACTTATTAATCAGTATAAAGATCTTTATTCATTCGAAGAAATTATTCCAATTTCTGCTTTAGAAGGGAATAATGTGAATCGTTTATTGGAAGTAATTGCTGCTAAATTGCCTGAGGGACCACAATATTATCCGACTGATCAAGTAACAGACCATCCTGAACGGTTTATTATTTCAGAACTTATTCGGGAGAAAGTATTACATCATACGAAGGAAGAAATCCCACACTCTATTGCTGTCGTTATTGAAAATATAGAGAAGAATGAAAATGAAAAATTACTGGTACAAGCAACCATTGTGACAGAGAGAAGCTCACAAAAAGGCATTTTGATCGGAAAACAAGGAAGCATGCTGAAGAAAATTGGTCAGCAATCACGACGCGATATCGAAGCTTTGCTTGGTTCTAAGGTATATCTCGAACTGTGGGTGAAAGTGAAAAAAGATTGGAGAAATAGACAAAATCAATTACATGAGTTTGGCTTCCGGCTTGATGAGTATTAAAGAAATAGGTTTTAAAGATGGTAATATTTTATACTAATGAAAAACGCAAACCGAACCAAACTATAAAAGAAGCGGGAAGTTATGCAAGGGTATCCTTATAGCAAGTTTTCAATCCTTAACAGGAAAATAATTTGAAAGGTGGGGGTTTCTTGTGTTAGATATGACGTGGAATTTGTTTTGTCAAACAGGAAACATTGAAACCTATTTATTATTAAAAGAACTAGAGCAACAAGGAGAATTAACCCAGGAAGAGAATGAACAGGCTTCATCTTCTAAACTTGAAAGTATGGATTTACCATCTGTTTAACCACGCCAGTATGACTTGTGATTTTCTGTTCAAAATTAAAAAAGGCCAGGTGATTTGGAGTGCTGGAACAGATAGATGGTATTGTATTGAAAACAAAAGATTATGGTGAAACACATAAATTAGTGACTATCTATAGTGGTAAATTTGGGAAGTTCCAAGCACTGGCGAAAGGGGCAAAAAAACCAAAAAGCAGAATGGCTGCCGTCACTCAGCCATTCATTTTTGCCCGTTTTTTTGTCTATCTTGGCAGTGGATTAAGTACAATACAGCAGGGAGAATTATTAAACTCCCATCGCACGATACGTGAAGATTTTGTGAAAACAGCTTATTGTTCTTACATTGCAGAACTCACTGATAAACTGCTTGAAAACAAAGATATGGACCCTTATATATTTGGGCAGTTTCAGCAAACGTTAGAGTGGATTGAGGAGAACGATCAAGCTGAAATTCCGATAATGATGTATGAATTAAAACTCTATAAAAAAGCTGGATTTGCCCCTGTATTAAATCAATGTACGAATTGCGGACGGGTACAGCAGCCATTTTTCTTTTCTATTGTGGAAGGCGGTTTTTTATGTCCGGCATGTCGTCATGTGGATCCAGAAGCGGTTGAACTCTCACCCAAGTTTGCTAAGTTATTATATTTGTTCTCAGAAGTCGAACTAGAACGCATTGGTACGATTCAAATGAAGCCTGAAAACGTCAAAAAATTGCAAGCTATTTTGCAAGCTTACTATGAGCGCTATGGTGGCTATTTAATTAGATCCCGAAAATTTTTAGATCAGCTTGATCTTTTTAAGTAACGTTTGACAAAATAAGAGGTAATGAAGTATGATATTGTACATATATGTAGTTTGCTGAATTCTTCAGTACACGGTCGTTATGGAATAATCGTTACAGTGATGGAGAGAAGTACTAAAGCAGTTTCTATACAAAGCGAGTCTGGAATGGTGTGAGCCAGATGTATAGAGGTTTTAGGAAGGAACTTCGGAGTAGCAATCATGAAAAGAGGCTCTTATACACATAGGAGCAAATAGGGTGGAACCGCGGTCTTAAGCCGTCCCTATGTTTGTGATGGTACAAACATAGGGACGGCTTTTTATATATACTAAATGTCTTATCCATAAAAGGAGTGGAGTAAATGAATATCCAAGAAATGATTTTAACTTTACAAAATCATTGGTCAGAACAAAATTGTATTTTAATGCAAGCATATGACACAGAAAAAGGTGCAGGAACCATGTCGCCGATGACTTTACTGCGAAGCCTGGGGCCTGAGCCGTGGAATGTAGCGTACGTAGAGCCTTCCAGACGTCCTGCTGATGGAAGATACGGGAAAAACCCAAATCGTCTCTACCAACATCACCAGTTCCAAGTAATTATGAAACCATCTCCAGACAACATTCAAGAATTGTACTTAGAATCCTTGAAAAAACTCGGAATCGACCCACTAACACATGATATCCGTTTTGTAGAAGATAACTGGGAGAATCCGACACTCGGCGCAGCTGGTTTAGGATGGGAAGTTTGGTTAGACGGTATGGAAATCACTCAGTTTACCTATTTTCAACAAATCGGCGGGTTAGAGGCAAATCCGGTAACTGTCGAATTAACATATGGAATTGAACGACTAGCTTCTTATATTCAGGATAAAGAAAATGTCTTTGATTTAGAGTGGAATAATGGCGTGACAATTCGTGACATTTTCTACCAACCAGAATATGAACATTCGGTCTACACATTTGAAACATCGAATACAGAAATGTTGTTTGATTTATTTACAAAATATGAGCAAGAAGCAAAGGCAACCATGGAGCAGGGTCTTGTTTTTCCGGCATATGATTATGTTTTAAAATGCTCACACACCTTTAATCTACTGGATGCTAAAGGGGTTATTTCCGTGACGGAAAGAACCGGATATATTAGCCGTATCCGTAACTTAGCCCGAAGTATAGCGAAGATTTATGTGCAAGAACGTGAAAAATTAGGTTTTCCTATGTTGAAGAAGGAGGCGAACTAGGGTGGCACAAGATGTATTAATTGAGATTGGATTAGAGGAACTGCCAGCACGATTTATAGATGATGCAGAAGCCCAAATTTTAGATAAAACAATAAAATGGTTAGAAAATCAACGTATAGCTTATTCATCAGCCGTTTCTTTTTCTACTCCAAGAAGATTGGCTGTCCTTATCGAGGGGGTAGCAGACACGCAAACTTCCATAGAAGAAGAGGCGAAAGGACCTGCATTAAAGATTGCTAAAGATGACGAAGATAATTGGACAAAAGCAGCAGAAGGGTTTACAAGAGGTCAAGGTAAAACAACGGATGATATTTATATAAAAGAAGTGAATGGAACTTCTTATATTTATGTGAAAAAATACATTGAAGGAAAAACAGTACAATCGCTGCTTCCAGAATTCAAAGATATTATCGAATCCATTACATTCGGTAAAAATATGCGCTGGGCCAATGAAACATTACGCTATGCGAGACCGATACGCTGGTTAGTTGCATTATATGGAAATGAAGTGATTCCTTTTGAAATTGCCCATGTGAAAACAAGTAACTTCACATATGGCCATCGTTTCTTAAGTGGAAAGCTAACTATTGAAGAACCGAAAAAATACGAGCAATTATTACATGATAACTATGTCATTGCTAACGCTAAAAAACGGGAAGCAAAAATTATGGAACAGCTAGAAGCATTGCAGGCAGAACATGCATTTCAAATTCCTGTAGATAAAGATCTCTTAAACGAGGTTAGAAATCTTGTGGAATATCCGACAGCTTTTGTCGGCAACTTTGCTACTTCTTTCCTAGCATTGCCAAAAGAAGTTCTTATTACATCTATGGCAGAGCATCAGCGCTATTTTCCGGTAGAGCGTGATGGAGAGCTGTTGCCTCATTTTATTGGCGTGAGAAACGGGGACGAGCATGAATTACAAACGGTGATACGCGGTAATGAGAAAGTGTTACGGGCACGTCTTGCAGATGCAGAATTCTTCTTTGAAGAGGATAAGAAGCATTCTATAGATTTCTTCCAAGAGAAACTAACTAGAGTGGTATTCCAGGAAAAGCTGGGCACTTATACGGAGAAAGTTAATCGAGTCAAGGCAATCGCAACGCATTTAGCTAAGCAGCTTTCTTTAAAAGAAGGAAAAGAAATCGAACGTGCTGCTGAAATTAGTAAATTTGATTTAATGACAAATATGGTAAATGAATTTACAGAGCTGCAAGGTGTAATGGGTGAAAAATATGCTGCGTATTTTGGTGAATCGAAAGAAGTTTCCCAAGCAATCCGTGAGCATTATTTACCGAAGCAGTCTCATGGTGAACTTCCTGTATCTACGGTTGGTGCTGTATTGAGTATTGCAGATAAAATAGATACGATTGCTGGATGTATCGGCGTTGGTCTGATTCCAAGCGGTTCCCAGGATCCATATGCTTTAAGAAGACAAGCGATGGGTATTTTGCGTATTTTGAAGGAGAAAAATTGGGACTTAACGGTAGAATCATTAATTGATGATGCATTAACTGTATTCGAACGTTCTGAGTTGCCAATGAACGCTGGCGCTAAGGATGAACTTCTTGCATTTTTCGCTTCTCGTGCTGGTTATTTAATGCGTGAAGAGAATATTGATACAGACATTATCCATGCAGTTGTTGATAATCAAATCGGGATCATCCATTTTGCAGTTGATAAAGCACATGTTTTATCAAAGAAAAAGGCAGATGATGATTTTAAAGCTTCCCAAGAGGCTCTCGTGCGCGTGCTGAATTTAGAGAATAAGGTAGAAGATAAGAATCACAAGGTAGACACTGTTCTTTTCCAAACAGAATCGGAAAAAGCGTTGTATGACTCTGTGGAAACGATAAAATCAACTTATGAGGATTATCTAAAAGCGCAAAATAGCGAGAAAGCATTAGATGTACTCGCTGATTTAAGTGATGATATTCATGCATTCTTTGATCATAATATGATTATGGATGATAATGAAAAAGTACGAAAAAATCGCCTTTCTATTATTCATGAGCTTTCCAGTCTGATCCTCCAATATGCAGACCTACGTAAAATAGCATGGAAACAACATGCATAAATGAAACAAGTTTGATTTTCTTTAAAATACAGCCTATCCGTATGTGAAGATATGGATATCAACACCAAAATCAATGAAGAGCCAAAATAATAATAAAGTTTTTTTCTTAAAAAAAGGAATTTCAGTGAATAATGTCGAATTATAATAACGTACCATGTTCTAAAAAAATAGAAACATGGTACGTTATCCTTCATATGCACTAATTTTAATTCACTCGGCAACAGAAATCACAATATCCATTTGATAATATTGTGGCAGTATAGGTGGTGAAAAAGTGGACTTATCGAAAAGGCAACAGCAGATTATAGAAATAGTAAAAGCGGACGGCCCAATCACGGGAGAGCAAATTGCAGACCGACTTACATTAACTCGTGCTACATTACGACCTGATTTAGCTATTTTGACGATGGCTGGATTTTTAGATGCGCGTCCTCGTGTAGGTTACTTTTATACAGGTAAAACCGGATCAGAGTTATTAACAGAAAAAATAAAGCGATATAAGGTACACGAATTTCAACAAGTCCCTGTAGCTGTGAATGAAAAGGTATCTGTATATGATGCCATTTCTACCATGTTCCTAGAAGACGTAGGTACTTTGTTTGTTGTTGATGACAATGCATGCCTAGTTGGTGTTCTTTCTCGAAAGGATTTATTACGTGCAAGTATGGGCAGACAAGATTTAAGCTCGATACCTGTACCGATAATAATGACGAGAATGCCTAATATCACGGTTTGTCGAAAAAATGATTTACTCATCGATGTAGCCCACCAGCTTATATCAAAACAGATTGATGGCGTTCCAGTTGTAAAAGATATAGAAAAAGGTCTGGAAGTTATCGGTCGAATTACTAAAACAACGATGACGAAGCTATTAGTTGAATTAACGATTGAAGATTCGATTTAATTTTTATGATGCCAAGGGGAGGATGTCCGAGATGACTGCTCAGCAAGTTATTTATGTGTTATCTGATTCTGTAGGAGAAACTGCCGAGTTAGTAATTAAAGCAGGCTTAAGCCAATTCAAAAATGGGGATTATAGAATACAGCGTATCCCTTACGTAGAAGATAAAGAAACCATTGATGAATTTTTACAGCAGGCAAAAATAAATTCAAATTTGATTGGTTTTACACTGGTTGATCCGGATCTACGTGCATATCTAAACGAGCGTGCCAAAGTAATGGAAATTGAAGCGATTGATATAATGGGACCTATAATGGATGCGATGGAGCGTGTGTTCAGTGTTCAGCCTCGATTAGAAGCTGGTCTTGTTCATAAATTGGATGAAGATTATTTCAAAAAGATTGAAGCGATTGAGTTTGCCGTAAAGTATGATGATGGGAGAGATCCTAGAGGGATTGCTCGCGCAGATATCGTATTAATTGGTGTTTCCAGAACTTCAAAAACGCCGCTATCTCAATTTCTAGCACATAAACGTTTTAAAGTGGCAAATGTGCCAATTGTTCCGGAAGTGGATCCGCCCGAAGAACTTATGATGGTTGATCCGAAAAAATGTATTGGTTTACGCATCTCGGCTGATAAATTAAACGGTATCCGAAAAGAACGTTTAAAAGCACTTGGATTAGGTGATCAAGCAACTTATGCAAACGTAAAACGGATTGAAGAAGAATTAGCATTTTTCAATAATGTTGTTGAGAGAATAGGCTGTCCGGTAATAGATGTTTCTCACAAAGCAGTGGAAGAGACGGCCAACCAAATTATACGTATGCGACAAGGAATAAATGAATAGTAGATTAAAAGTCAGTTATTATGGGTGTATGATCGTACACATATGGGTTACCTCATGAAAACGCGTAGTAATTTTCGCCGCTGCTAAAAGCATTATTACGTCCGCTTTGGCAGTAAAGGGCCATAATTATATAGGTTTGAAAAGCATTCTGTACGGATCTATCACGGAATGTTTTTCTTTTTTTGATAGATTTCTATACAAATTAATAGAAATCTATTAAGAAATATATTATAATGGTAAATCGTATGAGCAGATTTATTTAAAATACATTTTTAAACATAATTTGTTCTTAAAAGAAGGATTCTATGTATCCTTTGTAGAAACTATTTTAAGGCTATTTTTTTTGAGAATAAGAAAAAAATATGTCGAATATTGAGTGATAAGGTAAGAGAAGTATAAAAAGGAGGATTTTGTACAATCTCTCTTAAGAAAACAAAAAAAAGAATAGTTGGTGGTAACCGTGGCTAATCAAGTACCTGAACCAATTATTGAAGAAGTCAAAAAATCCAATGATATTGTCGATGTTATTGGAGAATATATGCAATTAAAAAAACAAGGTAAAAACTATTTTGGTTTATGCCCCTTTCATGGTGAAAATACACCATCCTTTTCTGTCACACAAGAAAAACAAATCTTTCACTGCTTTGGTTGTGGCAAAGGAGGAAATGTTTTCTCGTTTCTGATGGAAATGGAGAATTTCACATTTTATGAAGCGCTAAAGCATTTAGCAGATCGTAGTGGAATAGAACTGCCGACAACCTCCATTAAAAAAGAATCATCCTTATCGGAAGAAACAGAGCAGATGCTCTCAGCGTACGAGTGGCTAACAAAATTGTACCATCACCTCATAAAGTACCAAAAAGATGGGAAAGATGGGTTAGAGTATTTAAAAAGTCGCGGAATTACAAAAGAGACATTGGAAGAATTTCAAATTGGATATGCTCCAAATAAGCGTGATTTCACTGCTAAGTTTCTTACGCAGAAAGGATTTTCTAAGCCGTTGTTATTGAAAAGTGGTATTTTGGCAGGAAATGACAATAATGAAGTGATTGATCGATTTCGCGGTAGAATTATTTTCCCGATACGTAATGCATTGGGGCGTACTGTCGGTTTTGGCGGCAGGGCATTGCCGGATGATAATGGTCCTAAATATTTAAATAGTTCAGAAGGCGAGTTATTTCAAAAAAGTAAGCTTTTATATAATTTTGATTTAGCAAAACGTCATATTCGTAAAGAAAATGAAGCTATTTTAATGGAAGGATATATGGACGTCATATCTGCCTACCAAGCAGGTGTTAAAAATGTTGTGGCCACATTGGGGACGGCTATTACAGAGACCCAGGCAAAACTTTTGAATCGCTATGTACAAACCGTGGTCATTTGCTTTGATGGGGATAGTGCCGGGATAGAAGCTGCATACAAAGCCGCTCTTTTATTAAAATCCGTTGGCTGTGAAGTCCGAATTGCAAAGTTGGACGCAGAGGACGACCCGGATAGTTTTATCTTGACTCACGGAGCAGAAGCTTTTAAGGAACGGATTATACGGACTAGTGATACCTATATGAGCTTTTTTATGCGATATCAGCGCAGACACTTTAACTTACACGTGGAAAGTGAGCGCATTGAATATATTGAACGTGTTTTAAAAGAACTTTCCATGATTGAGAGTGCGCTGGAACGGGAATATTATATTCAGGAATTGCATAAAGCATTTGACTTATCCGTAGATACCTTGATGAAGCAGTTAGCTCAGTATCAGAAAAGTCTTCCTGCATCAAAGGATAATCAACGTAATAAGAGTAATACTAATCAGTATATATCTGTTAAGAAGAAAAAGTTATACCCTGCATACGTTAATGCTGAAAAACGAATCTTATCCTATATGCTTCAAGATGCTTATATTGCAGAAAAAGTGCAGTATGACCTCGGAGCCGGATTTAATGTAAATGACCATAAAATTGTGGCAACACATTTATATGCATTCTATGAAGAAGGAAATTCACCAGACATTGGTTTATTTATGGAAAGGTTATCTGATAAGCACCTTAAGAATCAAGTAATCGAGTTAGCAATGTCCAGTGATGTGCAAAACAGCACAGAGGAAGAAATCGATGATTATTTGCGAATTATTCATCGTGAAGCAAACCAAAGCGGGAAGAAAAAAACGCTAAAAGAACAGCAGAAAAAAGCAGAACAAGAAAATGATCCCTTAGAGGCTGCGCGCCTGGCAATGGAACTGATTCAGTTGCAAAAGGAAAAGAAATGAAAGTAAATTCAACAATTTGGAAGGAGGGGGACTCATGGCCGAACAAAAATCTTCGCATATGAAAGAACCAGAATTAACATTAGAGCAAGCAAAAGAAAAACTAGTTGAAATGGGTAAGAAACGTGGTACGCTTGCTTATGAAGAAGTGGCAGACGGTTTATCTAATTTTGACATGGAACCCGAGCAAATGGACGAATTTTATGAGCACCTAGAAGAACAGGGTGTCGATGTATTAGGTGAGTCTGAGGATGACCCCGAAATGCAAAAAATAGCAAAAGAAGAAGAAATTAATCTAAATGATCTTAGTGTACCTCTAGGGATTAAGATAAATGATCCTGTTCGTATGTATTTAAAAGAAATTGGCAGAGTCGATTTACTTTCTGCAGCAGAAGAAATTGAACTTGCTTCTCGTATTGAAGAAGGGGATATTGAAGCGAAAAGAAGGTTAGCTGAGGCCAACCTTCGTCTCGTAGTCAGTATCGCAAAACGATATGTTGGACGAGGCATGCTTTTCCTAGATTTAATTCAGGAAGGAAATATGGGTCTCATTAAAGCGGTTGAGAAATTTGACTATCGTAAAGGATTTAAATTTAGTACCTATGCAACTTGGTGGATTAGACAAGCGATTACGCGTGCGATTGCAGACCAGGCTCGTACAATTCGTATACCAGTTCATATGGTTGAAACCATCAATAAATTAATCCGTGTTCAACGTTCCTTGCTGCAAGACTTAGGACGTGAGCCGACACCAGAAGAAATTGGTGAAGAAATGGAGCTAAGTCCGGATAAGGTTCGTGATATCCTAAAAATTGCTCAAGAGCCGGTATCATTAGAAACACCTATCGGGGAAGAGGATGACTCCCATTTAGGAGATTTCATTGAAGACCAGGAAGCAATTTCTCCGTCTGATCATGCTGCGTATGAATTGTTAAAAGAACAGCTTGAGGATGTGTTGGACACGTTAACAGATCGAGAAGAAAATGTACTTCGTTTACGTTTTGGATTAGATGATGGCAGAACAAGAACGCTTGAAGAAGTTGGAAAAGTGTTTGGTGTGACCAGAGAACGTATCCGACAAATTGAAGCAAAAGCATTACGTAAATTAAGACATCCAAGCAGAAGCAAACGATTAAAAGACTTTCTTGATTGATTCCATCATAAATTAGTTATATCAGATAGTAAACTGGAATGTGCAAACAGCACCCGAGTTATTTGCGCATTCCAGTTACTAAATATGTTTATTCAGGTCATAAAATGGAAACTTCAAGAAGCGGAAGTTTTATGGATCCCCATGATAAATTATAGAATGAAGCTTAGGTGGATGTATGTACAATCAAGAAAAAAATCAAGTGATTATTCAAGAAATTTTAAAGTGGAAAGAAAATCGTTTATTATCTGAAGAACACTGCGATTTTTTACTAGCATTATACACTAAGAGCGGCGAAATAGATATCCCGATGCAAGGAACCATTCATAAGAAAAACGCTTTATGGTCTTTATGGAAAAGCATTCATTTGATTATGATTTTATTCATTTTAGTAAGCGTTATCTCTTTGGATTATTACGGCTATCTTCCTTGGTTTGCCACGCTGGGAATTTTAAGTGTGGGGCATTAGTAATGAATAGCCTTTTCTATATAAAAATGAGCAAGAATGAATCGCGGCGTTATTGCTATTTATTTATATTTCTTCAATTTTTATATGTTTTACAATTAACCGTACTTGTCTTAGAAATCATTCGATTGGAAAATCTCACTAATATGGTTGTTATCATGAATGGGATTGGCTGGATTATTTTTGGGTCTGTAAAAAAGCTGCCTATTTTTCTTAGTGCTAATATAGCGATACCAGAATTTATGTCGTATTTTTTAAATATCTTGGTTAGCTCTTTAAAATTCTTTGTATTTCGAGTAAACTAATAGTAGTAATAATATAAAAATTTTTGTATACATAAGGAGGAAGCATCATGAAGAAAAATCCGGTTATACCATATGCTATTATTGCCGGGCTGGGGATTCTTGCAGTAATTATTATTGCAGTTATTGGTATTGATCAAAGACAAGCAATTCAAGAAGCTGAAGAAAATGGTGGCGAACCAACAGAACAAACAGAAGGAGAAGAAGGCGGAGAGTCTACTACTGCAGATGCTGCAGAACAAATCTTCCAAACAAATTGTTCAAGCTGTCATGGTGCCGATTTATCAGGTGCTAATGGTCCTGATTTAACAGAAGTAGGCAGCAGATATTCGCAGGAAGAAATCACTGAAATTGTTCAAAATGGAACTGATGGGGGCATGCCACAATTTCCACAAATACAAGGTGAGGACTTAGAAGCACTTACTAAGTGGTTAAGTGAGCATCAGTAATATATAATGGAAGAAATGAATGAAAGCTTTCTGATTCGTGCAGAAAGCTTTTCTTATTGTAAAATGTTGTGTTCTAAAAGGAGTAAAAAGAATGAATCAAAAAGTAAACCTCTCAAATCGACTAAAAATAGTTGCCAGCTACCTTCCTCAAGGTGCTAACTTTGCAGACATTGGTTCTGATCATGCTTACTTGCCAGCTTATGTGTGTCTAGAGGATAAGACAGCAAAAGCAATTGCCGGGGAAGTTAATCAAGGACCTTTAGATAGTGCGAATAAAACCATTCAATTTCATCAATTAGAAAATCGAATCGATGCTCGCTTAGGAGATGGTTTGGCGGTATTAGAACAAGGAGAAGTCGACCAGATTGTGATTGCTGGAATGGGAGGTTCTTTAATCCGTTCCATTCTAAAATCCAATCCATCGATTGCCAAATCTGCTAAACGAATTATTGCACAGCCAAATGTGGATGCGAGAATGGTAAGGCAATGGTTTGACCAAAATAATTTTGTATTGATTGCAGAAGAAATTGTTGATGAACAAGGTCATATTTATGAAATACTAGTTGCGGATCGAATTACGGAGGTATCCACACCATATAGCAATGACCAACAAATAAAGAATAAACAGTTTTTATTAGGACCATATTTATTAAAAGAAAGAACTGCTGTTTTTAAGAAGAAATGGATGCAAGAGGAAGCCAATTTGGAACGAATTATTTCTCAAATGCAGCAGGCGAAGCAAGTGAATAATGAGAAAATAGCTGAATTCAAAACAGAATTGCACTGGATTAAGGAGGAACTTCATGATGAAAAAACAGACGCTTAAACATGCTGATTTTTTTCAAATAATGGACCAGTGGGCGCCCAAAAGTCTCGCCTATACTTGGGATAATGTTGGTTTGCAGGTAGGAAGGTTTCATGATACGACCTCAAATATCCTCGTTACATTAGATGTCACAGAAGAAGTCATTGATGAAGCAATTGAAAAGCAAGCAAATCTCATCATCGCGCATCACCCGTTGCTATTTCAGCCTTTAAAACAGATCAATGTTGACCATCCGAAAGGCAGAGTGGTACAAAAGCTTTTAAAAAATGATATTTCTGTTTTTGCGGCACATACCAACTTAGATGTTGCAGAAGGCGGTGTGAATGATTTAATAAGTGAAGCAATTGGTCTGACGAAAAGAGAAGCTTTAGAAGTTCTAGATCATGAGGCTTTATATAAATGTGTCGTCTTTGTGCCGGATTCTCATACAGAGGAATTGCGTGAGGCTTTTAATAATGGTGGAGCAGGTCAGATTGGTGATTATAGTCATTGTACCTTTCAAAGTGCTGGAGAAGGTACGTTTCGGCCTTTAGAGGGATCCACACCGTATATTGGCGAGCAAAATGAATTAACGTATGTTTCTGAGAAAAAGCTAGAAGCAATTGTTCCTAAGAAAAACCTTACTAACGTTATTCAGGCCATTCTAACTGCACACCCTTATGAAGAGCCGGCTTATGATATTTACCCATTAGAAAACAAAGGCAAAGCAATTGGCATTGGGCGTTTTGGCGTATTAAGCCAACCTGTACCTATGAAAGAATTTATTCAATCCGTAAAAGAAAGTTTAGATATGCCTGCAGTACGAGTTTCTGGTAATATAGAAAAGAATGTAAAAAGAGTTGCTGTATTGGGAGGAAGCGGAGAGAAGTACATTGGACATGCACTTCGGAAAAAAGCGGATGTATATATTACAGGCGATATGACATTCCACGCTGCTCAAGATGCAGAGCAAATGGGGTTAACTGTTATTGATGCTGGACATTATATTGAAAAAATCATGAAAACAGCTACACAGCAGAAATTAGTACAGAATATCCATGCATTTAAGTCAAATATATTCGTTTCACAAGTAAATACAGATCCGTTTGTATTTGTATAAAAATAGAAAGAAGGAGGGAAAAAGATGGAAAAAACATTCGTCGATTTATCCCTAGATACAGAAATACAAGATATTACGCAACAATTGAATTTTAAAAAGCCAACTGAAATTCAGGCTAAAGTGATTCCCACTATCTTAGATGGCAGGAGTGTTATTGCTCAATCCAGAACAGGTTCAGGTAAATCACATGCTTTTTTATTACCTATATTTCAGAAACTGGATGAAAATCAAAAACAAGTGCAGTATGTCATTACTGCACCAACTAGAGAGTTGGCTACACAACTTTACAATGAGGTAAGAAAGATTATTACAATTGCTGGCAAGACTGAAAAATGGACTGCAAAATTGCTTGTTGGCGGAACAGATAAACAAAAGACAGTTGAAAAGTTAAAGACGCCGCCAATGATTGTTGTCGGTACACCAGGCAGGATCTTAGATTTAGTAAAAGATGGTGCACTATCTATCTATAGTGCAGCAACATTTGTTATTGATGAGGCTGACTTAATGTTGGATCTGGGCTTTATAGAAGAAGTCGACCAATTATTAGTACGTTCAAAACAAGATATACAGTTACTTGTTTTCTCAGCTACCATTCCACAGCGTTTACAACATTTCTTTAAAAAATATTTAAAGAACCCAGAGTACATTAAAATTGAAGAGCATTTTTCTCCAGAAACGATGGAGCATCGACTTATCCGGAAAAAACACCGTGACGAGGCAAAGATAATTTGGGATATTTCACAGACCATTCATCCTTATTTAGCTTTGATTTTTACAAATGGCAAGCAACAAGCGAATGAACTAGCAGAGGCATTACAAGGATATGGACTGGAGGTTGGGCTGATTCACGGCGGTTTAACCCCGAGAGAAAGAAAACGTGTGTTAAAAGAGATACAGCAGTTGCGTTTTCAATACGTTGTTGCAACAGATTTAGCTTCCAGGGGGATTGACATAAAAGGCGTAAGTCATGTTATTAATGCACAATTGCCTAAAGAAGAGCATTTCTATATTCATCGCGTAGGCAGAACAGCTCGGGCTGGAATGGAAGGAACAGCAGTTAGCATTTATACAGAAGATGATTCCCGTTTAATTGAACGGTTAGAACAAAATGGACTCGACTTCTCTTTTATGGAAGTAAAGCAAGGAGAATGGGTTGAGGATAAATCTTGGAATGAAAGACAGCGCCGTAAAACAGCAGATACAACGACAGACCGTGAAGCATGGAGACGTGTAAGAAAAGCTAAAAAAGTGAAACCAGGTTATAAGAAGAAACAGAAGAAACAACAAGAACAAATTAAAAGACAATTAACCAAGCAGCAAAAAGGGAAAAAGCGTTAGGAGGAATAATATGGTAAAAATTGGTTCCCACGTTTCAATGAATGGGAAGAAAATGTTACTAGGTTCCAGTGAAGAGGCAGCCTCATACGGAGCAAATACATTTATGATTTATACTGGTGCACCGCAAAATACAAGAAGAAAGCCAATTGATGAATTAAATATCGAAGCAGGCTTAGCACATATGGAAGCAAATGGAATGTCAGACATTGTTGTGCATGCTCCGTATATTATTAATATTGGAAATACGGTTAAGCCGGAAACCTTTGAATTAGGTGTTAATTTCCTAAGAAGTGAAATAGAACGTACAGAGGCGCTTGGCGCTAAGCAAATCGTTCTTCATCCGGGCGCACATGTCGGCGAAGGTCCCGAAAAAGGAATCCCTAAGATTATTGAAGGGTTAAATGAAGTTTTAGAACAGAAAAATAACGTTCAAATTGCTTTAGAAACAATGGCTGGAAAAGGTTCGGAAATGGGACGTACATTTGAAGAACTTGCTGAGATTATCTCTGGTGTAACACATAATGAACATCTTTCTATTTGTTTGGATACTTGTCATATCCATGATGCAGGTTATGATATTGTTAATGATTTTGATGGTGTGCTAAACACATTTGATAAAATTATTGGGCTCGACCGCTTAAAAGTTGTCCATGTAAACGATAGTAAGAATGAATGTGGAGCACATAAAGATCGTCACGAAAATATTGGGTTTGGTTATATCGGATTTGATGCACTTCATAAGGTAGTTCATCATCCACAGCTTAGTGAACTTCCTAAGATTTTGGAAACGCCATATGTAGGCACCGATAAGAAAAATAAAAAAGCACCATATAAGTATGAAATAGCTATGCTGCGTGAAGGGGATTTCCAAGAAAATTTAAAGGAAATCATTATGGAAGGGTAATAAACCCCTCATTAAATGTAAAGATACTGAGCGTCCGTTAGAAATCATAGCGGTTGTCTTCTTTATCGTAATTACAAGGTGGTTCATGTCGGCCCTAGAGTTGGGCGCTCATTTCTAAATAAGAATGACTTTCAACCAACGTAAAAAGGTGGACAGCCGAGCTGTCCACCTTTTTACGTTAATGTCTAAAATAAATGCTCCAAACCATAGGATTTTATAACCTCATCCATTAGTTGCTGTGCCGCCAATGCAGTTTTTCGATCCGTAATCTTTTCTAATTCATTCATAAACCTGTTTCGGTCTGCTTGGTCGAACGGATTCGGTGAGGACCTTCTTACATAGCTAACAATCTGATTAGCTTGTGTATTTGTTATAGAAAAACCATATTGGCTGCTATAGTGTAAAATTTCATCCGCAGTTAAATTCCGTAATTTATTTTTGATAATTTCTTTTAAAAAAATAGACATAAGACCGCTCCTTTTATAAACATGCTTTTTTATTGCATTATGACAATCCATCATGTAAATATATGCAGTTAATAAAACAATTATACCATTCTTTTCTTTAAATACCGTATGATACCTGTTTGAAATGAATTAATTTCCGTAAGCTAATACTGTATTTCAAATGGAAAGGAGTTAATTTCATGGATGACAAAGAAAAAGATACCCAAGGTACGCCTAATCATGGACGAAAACCCAAACATGGGCCTGCAAATCAAAAATTGGACAGCAAAAGAATGGAGGAATTTTCTGCTGAACTTGCCCCTTCTGAGCTCCCGGATATGGAACAAGAATCAGGCTTTAACCCGGGAACTTTATATGGTTGGGGAAGTATTGTGTTAGCTATTATTTCCTTCTTTACTTGGCCGGTTATTTTAGGAGCTGCCAGTATTGTATTTGGTTTTGTAGCACGGAGCAGAGGGACGAACACGCTTGGTATAATAGGAATAATTGCCGGGATTTTATCATTATTAAATGCGTTCTTTATTATACCGTTTTTATCTTAGGCTGGATTTCAGCCTTTTTTTATTGTTCTTGAAATTGGGGGAAGTAGTATATTTCGTGTATTTGAATTTCACTAGGAGCAATGGCTGGGTTTAATGATTCAAAAGCGCTTAAGATGGTTTCAACAGAAATGGTATTTGAAGGTATTGTCTGAAGCTCCTCGGTAATACTTAGGACAGTATCTCCCGGATTTACTTTGACTGGAACTGCTTCAAAATGCGGTAGATCCAACTCTTCTTTACTTATAAAGGTCATTTGCTTGTCAGAATGAGCTAAGTCTTGAAAAATACTTACAGAAACTAATATAATAAGGGTTGCCAGGGAAATCCTACGAAAAAATGCCATAAAAAAACTCCTTTGATGAAACTAATTATTCCCTTCATACGTACATATAGTAGTAGGACAACGAAAGGGTGGGGAACGTATGGACATAGTAGAATTACAATGGATTGGATTCCTAGCTTTATTTTTTGGAACTTTATTTATATTAGGAGAAATATTTGTAAATATGCGTGGCATTTTTGGTGTATTAGGTTTAGGATTTATTACAGTTTATTTTACCGTTTACACGGAAACCAATTCTGTCATACTGATGTTTATTATATACTTCTTAGGAATATTACTGATTATTATTGATGGGAAAGTACTGAATGACGGGACACTAGCGACCATTGGGCTTGTTTTAATGATTGTAGCTGTCGCTTTGCCGCAGCCGACATTTGCAAACGGTCTCTATGCAGTAATCTGTATTATTCTGGGCGCTTTCTCTTCGTTAGTATTTTTAAAGGTATTTAAACGAAGAGAAATGTGGACTAAAATTGCCTTAGTCGATCAACTCACCAAAGAAAAGGGTTATAGTTCCCTTAGTGTAGAGTATGAAGCTTTATTAGGTGAAGAAGGAGTGGCACAGACAGACTTTAGACCGTCTGGTACAATTGAGATAAATAAAAAACATTACAGTGCTGTATCTGGTGGTCGCTGGATTAAAAAAGGCACGCCAGTTAAAGTAGTTGCAGTAGACGGTACGAGTATCCGGATAGAAGAGTCAGAACAAGATTAATTAAATAGGTTAGCCCTGAAACAGGATTCATTTCACCACGTTTGGGATGAATCCTGTTTTTGTATGAGCTTTCCTGTTATGATGCATGGATTCATGCAAGAAAGCAAATACTAAGCGCTCCTCTCTAATCGAATGTAGCAAATATTAAATCTATGTAAATTTTTCTTTATACATGTTTACATTCTCTTTAGAATCATCAATAATGAATGAGGCACAAATTTCTACAAAAGTTTACATAAGAGGTAGAAGGGATGAAGATTTCGTGGATATCGATGTTCAAAAATTAATTATTGAGTTTCTCGGAGGAATCGGTATTTTTCTGATGGGGATAAAAATGATGGGGGATGGACTCCAAAAATCAGCTGGAGACCGATTACGGGATATTTTAGACCGGTTTACAAGTAATCCATTTTTAGGTGTTCTTGCTGGTATTATTGTAACGGTACTTATCCAGAGCAGTTCGGGAACTACCGTTTTAACCGTAGGGCTCGTAAACGCAGGGTTTATGACACTCAGACAAGCTATTGGTGTTATTATGGGTGCGAATATTGGTACAACCGTAACAGCTTTTATTATTGGAATAGACATTGGACAATATTCTTTACTCATTTTAGCACTAGGTGCATTTACTATCTTTTTCTTTAAAAAGCAAAAGATTACTGCAGTGGGACAAGCATTATTTGGTTTTGGTGCTTTATTCTTTGGACTCGAATTAATGGGCAGTGGAATGGCTCCGCTTCGTTCATTAGATGCTTTTCAAGAGTTGACAGTTTCTATGAGCAATACACCAATTCTTGGAGTGGTCATCGGAACAGTCTTTACTGTAATTGTACAAAGCTCTTCTGCAACAATTGGTATCCTGCAAGGGCTATTTTCACAAGGTGCCATTGACTTAAAGGCTGCTATTCCGGTATTGTTTGGTGATAATATTGGAACAACGATTACTTCTATCCTAGCTAGTATAGGTGTATCTGTTGCGGCCAAACGAGCTGCATATACACATGTGACTTTTAACTTAATTGGTGCATTTATTTTTATACTCCTGCTCGCACCGTTTACAAGCTTTATCGGGTATTTAGAAACAGCATTGAATCTCAATAAAGAAATGACAATCGCTTTTGCACATGGAAGCTTTAATATCGCAAATACAATTATTCAGTTTCCGTTTATTGGAGCGTTGGCGTGGTTAGTAACGAAGCTAGTGCCCGGGGATGATGTCATTATCGAGTACAAGCCCAAACACTTGGATTCTATTTTCCTGCAACAGTCTTCTTCGTTAGCATTGAGTCAGGCTAAAATGGAAGTTGTCCGTATGGGGAAATATGCATATCAGGGTTTAGAAGAAACTCATAGTTATGTCACTACACAGAACCCAAAGAATTCGGAGATGGCTCTGCAAATTGAAGGGGCACTAAATAATCTCGACCGGAAAATTACGGAGTATTTAGTGGAAATTGCTTCTACCAACTTAACAGAACCAGAAAGTATTGAGCATACTAGTTTGATGAATACGATTCGTGACATTGAGCGAATTGGTGACCATTTTGAAAATGTTGTCGAATTAGTTGATTATAAAATGTCCAATAAGGTTTCGTTAACAGTTCAAGCAATTGAGGACTTAAATAAAATGTTTGATTTAACCTATATGACAGTTCGACAGGCAGTGGAATCTTTAGAAGCAAGTGATCGAGAAGCGGCTTTAGAAGTCATTCAAAAAGAAGATCAAATTGACAAAATGGAACGTAAATTCCGTAAAAACCATATTATTCGGATGAATGAAGGCACTTGTAGTGGGTCAGCAGGAATCGTTTTTGTGGATATTATAAGTAATTTAGAACGAATTGGCGACCACGCTGTAAATATCGCTCAGAACGTATTGGGCGAGCATTAATAATCATATATATGAAAATGCTCTATCGGCCTATAATAAGCTGACAGAGCATTTTTTGCATGTTTAGGGAGTAGTAGGTTCCATGTTATGGATTCGCTATCCTAAATACATTTTGAGTTTGCACGTGTTTTTTTCATGATGATTATTCAGCTAGGAGAGGAGGTGAATTACAAATGAGTGAAAATATGGAAAATAAAAAATTCCATATCACCTGAAATAAACAATAGATTAATAGACAGCGAAAAAATTTTTAAAATTGGCAAGGAAAGAAGCAGGAAATACAAGGGAGAAAAAACGGAAATGAACGGAAGAAATACAAAAAAATAGCTCTGTTAGATAAAAATCGCAAAAAAAAGAAATAAATTTTAAAGTTTTTGTTGAAATATGTTCCATTACGTGCTATTATAATTCTTGCAGTCGAGTTCAGATAAAAACTTTTGCAAGACTGAAAAAAAGTTGTTGACATAACTTTTAAAACATGATAAATTATATTTTGTTGTTGTTAATTCAACAGAAACGAAAATTATTCCACAGTAGCTCAGTGGTAGAGCAATCGGCTGTTAACCGATCGGTCGTAGGTTCGAATCCTACCTGTGGAGCCATGGCGGTGTAGCTCAGCTGGCGAGAGCGTACGGTTCATACCCGTGAGGTCGGGGGTTCGATCCCCTCCGCCGCTACCAATAAAATATACATAACCTTGCTATTCAATGGCGGTCGTGGCGAAGTGGTTAACGCACCGGATTGTGGCTCCGGCATACGTGGGTTCGATCCCCACCGGTCGCCCCATTAACATAGTAAAAGGACCCTTAGCTCAGTTGGTTAGAGCTATCGGCTCATAACCGATCGGTCGCAGGTTCGAGTCCTGCAGGGTCCACCATTTTTACTGCTTGGAGGTATACCCAAGTCTGGCTGAAGGGGTCGGTCTTGAAAACCGAGAGGCGGGTCAAACCGCGCGGGGGTTCGAATCCCTCTACCTCCTCCATACATATCTCATCATTGAATATTTGAGAGTCTATCGATGAAAGATCAATTTAATGGCTTGGTAGCTCAGTCGGTAGAGCAGAGGACTGAAAATCCTTGTGTCGGCGGTTCGATTCCGTCCCGAGCCATCTTAAAAAACAAGCAAATTGCTTGTTTTTTTGTATGTAAAGAAAATATAAAAGCCAGGTAAATAGTTTCGGCGGGTCGGGGCAAACACAATTCTTTTTGATGGGATGAGTAGCCTCAGTCTCGCTAAACATTTCTATTTAGAGATAGCCGCATCTGGCTCTAAGGTTAAATCTCCCATCGACATACTCCTATAGCAACGGGAGTCTTAGGTTCCTTGCGCTTCCAAGAGTAGGGCATGCTCGAACAGTCGTTGCATACGATAAGTCGTTCTTAGGGCGTAGGGGGACACTCTGCGCTAGTCTATGAAAATAATGTATTATTAATTTGAAATGATTCTTAAGCGTTTGCAAAGCATAATATTTGCAAGTGGCCCTTAGCTTTGATACCTTTATAATTGAAGATTTTAAAAAATAGATCATTTATTTCAAGGAGGAGTTACACATGGCAAAATTTGAACTACCAGAACTACCTTATGCTTATGACGCATTGGAACCAACTATCGACAAAGAAACGATGAATATTCACCATACGAAGCATCACAACACCTACGTAACAAAATTAAATGATGCATTAGAAGGACATGAAGATCTTCAAAACAAATCAGTAGAAGAATTAGTCGCTGATTTAGATGCTGTACCTGAAAACATCCGCACAGCAGTACGTAATAATGGCGGTGGACATGCTAACCACAGCTTTTTCTGGAAGTTATTATCACCAAATGGCGGTGGAGAACCATCAGGAGAGTTAGCTGAGAAAATCAACAGCAAATTCGGCTCTTTAGACAAGTTTAAAGAAGAATTTGCAGCTGCAGCAGCAGGTCGCTTTGGCTCAGGCTGGGCATGGCTTGTGTTAAACAATGGCGAGCTTGAAATTACAAGCACACCAAATCAAGATTCACCACTATCAGAAGGTAAGACACCATTACTCGGATTAGATGTATGGGAGCATGCATACTACCTTAAATATCAAAACAAACGCCCTGAATATATTTCAGCATTCTGGAATGTAGTAAACTGGGATCAAGTAGCAAACAATTACGAAGCTGCAAAATAATTATGAAATTAAAAGCTTGTAGATATCTTTCTGCAAGCTTTTTGTATAGATACGATTCCTTCGCTAAAAATATAAGAAGAAGGAGTCGTTTTTTATGCAATTACATCAGCAATATAGAAGGTATAGACAAAAAAAGGACGAATATAAAGATCTTTGGATTCTTTTAGTGATTGGCGCATTGTATGCTGCAGGTATTTTTTTATCCAATACCTTTGTAAATGTGTACTTATGGAAGCAATCAGAAGATTTTTTTGTAATTGCTAATTACCATTTGGCGAGTTATGTATTTCAAGCATTAGCATTTATTTATGCTGGAAGATTATCTAAAAAAATAGATCGTATAATTATTTTGCGGACCGGAATTCTTTTTTTATGTTTCTTTTTCTTATTTGTTCTTTGGATTGGTGAACTTGCAGCATATTATAATTTTATTCTTGGCTGCTTACTGGGAATCGGATATGGTTTTTTCTGGTTAGCTTATTATGTGCTGACTTTTGAAATCACAGAGCCAGATACGAGAGATTGGTTTAATGGTATTTCAGGCACACTGACATCTTTCGCTGGAATGATTGGGCCGTTGCTTGCAGGGTGGATGATTTCAAAAATGGCGGGTGACCTTGGTTATACTGCTATTTTTGTTATTTCCCTATCCTTATTTATTGCTGCCATCGTAGCAAGCTTCTTTATTATTCGTAAAGGCAGCAAGGGAACTTTTGCTTTAGGGGCCGTGATTGCTGAAAGAAAAAGTAATAAAAATTGGAAACGCATTTTACACGCCCATTTCTTCCAAGGGTTAAGGGAAGGAATTTATGGTTTTTATATTACCATCTGGATTTTCCTTGTTACGAATAGTGAGCTTGTGCTGGGAGTTTTTAATTTATTCCTTTCAGGGTTATCGATTCTCTTTTATTTCGTTGCTATAAAATGGATCAAACCAGCTCTACGTAAAAAGGCCATTTTATTTGGCGGCATTTTGTTGTTTGCTTCTATCTTTATTATTATTTTTGAAATGAGTCTATTTTGGTTAATTATCTATGCTGTGATTATTGGAATTGCCTTTCCGATTTTGACCGTTCCATATCAATCCTTAACATACGATGTCATTGGCAGAGCTCGAATGGTGAGTGAAAGAAGAGTAGAATATATAGTTGTTCGGGAAATATATTTAAACCTGGGAAGAATCGTGTCCATTGCCTGTTTCATCTTTGGGATGTTCCTATTTCCTCATGATATAATTATCCCTGCCTTATTAATTATGTTTGGTGCTGGGCATGCGATGATTTACTTTTGTATCCGAAATATTTTTATTGGGCCAACAAAGAAAGAAAAAATCGCATTAAAAGAACATTTTACTGACGAAAAAAGTCGTTAAGTGTGATAAAATCAAACAGTAGTATTTTTCACAGAGATGTTTAAATAGACTAAACATGGATGACGTATTATAAATTCTTTATAAATACGTCTACAATCGAATGTCATGCAAGTCTAAAATATATGTAAAGGGGGAGAAAAGTGGTAGAGAAGAAGAAAAAGAAAAAACGGGCCCAGCTTCCTGTTCGTATGAACATCCTTTTCTTTGCCATCTTCTTATTATTTTCTGCACTTATACTTCAATTAGGCGTTGTTCAAATTTTAAAAGGGGAATCTTATCAAGAGGAAATCGAGAGGACAAATTTAGATACAACAAGTGTGCCTGTACCTCGGGGGAAAATTTTTGATAGGAATGGAAATATCATTGTAGATAATGAGGCGATGTATTCCATCACCTACACGCCTCCTAAAGACGTTCAAGCAAAGGATCGTTTAGAAGTAGCTGAAAACTTAGCTAAGTACGTTGATATGAGTGATGATAAAAAAATCGATCGAATCACTGACAGAGATAAACGAGAATATTATTTATTACTACATCAAGAGGAAATAGAAAAGCGATTAGCAAAAATTAATACAGAAGATATGGATGCTTCAGAGGAATACGCAGCTACATTAGATTTAATTACAGATGAGGAGATTGCCGATTTCTCAGATGATGAATTAGAAATCATTGCAATCAAAAAAGAGCTAGATAAAGCATATGCACTTACTCCACAGGTAATTAAAAATGAAGGAGTTAGTGCCGAAGAGTACGCTTCAGTCGCTGAACATTTGGATGAATTGCCTGGAATTAATGCAACAACAGACTGGAATCGTGTTTATCCAAACGGAGACACTTTAACAAGTATCTTGGGGAGCATTACAAGCCAGGAACAAGGAATTCCTGCTGAGGACATGAATGCTTACTTAACGAAAGGATATAGCCGAAATGATCGTATTGGCAGAAGCGGTCTGGAAGAGCAATATGAAGACTTCTTGCGTGGACGGAAAGAACAAATTCAATATACGACACGCCAAAACGGAACAATCATTGGTTCAGAAACAATCGTAGAAGGAGAACGAGGCAAGGACCTGGTTCTAACGACGGATTTAGATCTTCAAAAAGAAGTCGATAAAATTTTATTAGAAGAGATGCAGGCGGCAAAAGGAAGCAGTCCTTATGATAATCGGTATTTAACAAATGCTTATGCTGTGGTTATGAATCCAAAAACTGGAGAGCTTCTAGCTGTTTCCGGGGTGGATTATAATACAGAAACAAATGAATATAATGATGCGGCATTCATGGCTTTGGCGAATGCCCATGAGCCAGGTTCCAGCATTAAAGGAGCAACGATACTTGCCGGTTATGATTCTGGTGTTATTTCTCCGGGAGAAGTTTTTTATGATGCACCGATAAAACTCGCAGGAGCTCAGCTGAAAAAATCTGTTTCAACTATGGGTGCTGTAGATGATTTAACAGCTTTAGAAAGGTCCTCCAACGTGTATATGTTCTATGTGGCCTTGCGGCTGGGAGGAGACTATCGTCATCCAATGCCGCATAATGCGTCTTTAGGCATCAATGTGAGTGAAACCTTACAAACACTGCAAAATTATTTTAACCAATTTGGTTTAGGTGCTTCAACAGGCATTGATTATCCTTATGAAAGTACCGGGGTAAGAGGGGAAGTTCCAGATAATCCTGGTAATATCCTTGACTTTTCTATTGGCCAGTATGATACGTATACAACTTTACAGCTTGCACAATATGTATCAACAATTGCCAACAATGGATATCGTGTTCAGCCTCATTTCTTAAAACAGGCACATAATCCAATTGCTTCTTTAGATGAACTCGGACCGCTGTATTATACAAAAAATACCACGGTCATGAACAGAATTAATATGACAGATGATGAAATTAGTCGGGTGCAAGAAGGTTTCCGTCGTGTATACCAAGGATCTCGAGGAACAGCAAGAACTTATTTTCAAAACAAGTCATATAATCCTGCAGGAAAAACCGGTACAGCACAGACCTATTATTATGAAAACGGGGAAAAAATTGCGCTTAATAACTTAACATTAGTCGGGTATGCGCCGTTTGATGATCCGGAGGTTGCTTTTGCAGTGGTGGTACCATATGTAGGAACGACTTCTGGCAATGGTATCAACTTAAAAATTGGTGAACGAATTTTAGATACGTATTTCGATATTAAAGAGAATCATGATGAAGAAGCAGATGATGATGAATAACAAAAAAACTTCCCCCTATTGAATAGGGTGGAAGTTTTTTTGTTTGCTTGGAATAGCTTATAAAAAGAAAATGAGCTGTTCCATCCAGAATAGCTCATTTTCAAGAATGATTTAATCCGTATAGGTTGTAATAATTTCAGCGATTTCGCTAAAGGACATTTCACTATCTACTTTATAGGTCCCAGGCTTCACACTGCCGCTTAAATCATTGTCTTCGAGATAGTCATTGAACTCTCTTGCGTCATCAATAATGCCTGCCTCTTCTAGAGAGTCACTAATGTTAGAAGGCGGCATACCATTTTCCAATGTTACCTCTACATCGATAACATCGGATTCTTCATCTTCACTGCTTTCTGAGTCATTGTCATCGCTATTTTCGTTTTCACTACTTTTCTCGTCATTACTATCTTCGTCTTTGTTTTCATCTGAATCATTAGCAGCTTCAGAGTCTTCTTTCGCTTCTGAATCATTTTCATCAGAAGTTTCCTGATTCACGCTATACGCAATATATTCGTCCTGCGTTAATACAGCATATCCATGATTTTCCAGAGTAGAAATTAATTCTTCTGGATCCATATCCTCCAGATTACCCGAGGAATTATTTCCGAATATATATATAGCGAGAAGCAGAATACCACTAGTTAACAAACCGACAGCAAAAGCTCTTACGTGTTGTTTCATGATAATACTCCTCTAATTATTAGTTTTTATGATGAGACGTTTTTTCGTCATCAGATATTTGTTGAGGTAATAATTCTTCTTCTAATACAGTTACCTTCTTTTTCAGCTGATATGTATCTTGCATCGTTGTAATAGACAGCTGTTCTACCTGACTTTCCACTTCCTCAAGGCGGTCGTTAATAAAGAAAGATAAGATAAACAAAGCAATTCCAATTACGACGATTGCCAAAATGGCATATAACATTTTTAATTCCCTCCCTTTAAGTACCTTTTATAGTTATACCATAAATTAATAGCAGTGACTATGCTAAAAGCAAGAGAAAATCATATAGGTAGTTACTTTATCCTTTACGAATAGGGGAATGTAAAGTTTGATGGTTCTTTTCAATTTTTTACGTCATCTCTTTAAGAATCCTACTTGATTAATAGAGGAATCTCTGATAATATAATAAAAGTCTGTACAGTTATGTAAAAAGGCAAGTTAGAAAGTTTGGAGGGATAGATATGCGCGTAAATATAACGTTAGCTTGCACGGAAACAGGAGATCGTAATTATATTACAACAAAAAACAAACGTAATAATCCTGAGCGTATTGAGCTTATGAAATACTCACCACGTCTTAAAAAACATACCCTACACCGTGAAACAAAATAAGTACTAAAGAAAAACTCTTATCTAATTTAATTGGATAAGAGTTTTTTTACAAAGAGAGGTGAATGTTTCGTGTCAGAAAAACAAATTTTACGTCAAGCTATGTTGAAAAAGCTAGGTCAGCTCTCAAATGAGGAACGACAGCAGATTGAAAAAAAACAGCAGACACAATTATTTTCTTGCGCCGATTTTAAGCAGGCTAGAACAATCGGTATTACGATTTCAACAGATATAGAGTGGGATACATATGCAATTATTGAAAAAGCCTGGGAGCAAGGGAAAATAATAGCTTCTCCTAAATGTATTGCAAAAACAAAGGAAATGCATTACTACACCTGGAACCACAGAAATCAAATTCAGCCTGGCTATGCCGGGATAAACGAGCCTAATCCTAAATTAACAAAATATATCGATTATGATGATATTGATTTACTTATTGTACCAGGCGTTATTTTTGACCGGCTTGGTTATCGAATTGGCTATGGCGGCGGGTATTACGATAGAATGCTGGAGAACTATAAAGGTTCGACCCTATCTCTTTGCAGTGAGATGCAATTCGTGAACCAAATACCGAGGGAAGTCTATGATTTGCCTGTAGAACAAATCATTACAGAAAAACGTGTCATAAATGTGCTAAATTCAAATATGTAATGCATAAGATTTCTTCCTCTGTTGACACTAGATGATGTATAAGCAGGCTGATTGCTTCAATCATTAAAATGGGGGTAAGAAAGATGATGCGATTGTTCTTTATATTAACAATAGTTCTCTCCTTTATTTTTGTCATTATGAAATGGAAATACCGTATTTTAAATACGATACTAAACTGGCAACAAGGGAGAAAATATCTGATTCCAATTGTCGTAAATATGCTCTTATGGATGAAGAAAAAGCGAGCGGTTTAAGCTAGATAATGGTGAAAAATTCCCTTCTTTGTCAATTGTTTAATATTTATATCCATAGTTGCGCAGGGTTATAAATTTTTGGTAAGCTTCAAAGAGGGGAGGATGATTTATGGACATATCCATGCAATATAGAATGTATGAACTCGTAACAAAATTAACAGAACAAGGATTTCAAACCATTACAGGTGACGATGAAAGGGACGAAATCTGGCTGATGAAGAAAGCAGGCAGAAAATCCGATATTATTCGTGTGAAATCACAATCGTTTGATTGGTTTAACCAATTACGGCAAGATTCACTCGCTGCTTATCAGCAAATGCAGCAGATAAGACAATCTATTGTAAGCACCAATGCTGAATTTTATTCGATATACATAGCTAAAGAACAGCCGGTTGACGAATGGGGAAAAATAAAACACCAGCCCTTTGGACAGGGAAACAGGAAATCTCCCAGAATGCATGTATACTATCTTAACCAAGGTGACGAAGAAAACGAGATTAGCCGCTTAAACCAAGATTTAAATGTTTCGTTACCTGCAGGTGGAAGAGATTTAGGGGATATGGAAATAGAAGCGGCAGCAATTCAGATGAAAAAGGCACTCTTTCAAAAAATCCAGGAAGAGCAAGAGAAACGCAAAAAAATATTTTCATTTTCCACACCACTGTTTACATACATATTAATCGCAATAAACGTCATTGTTTTTATTCTTCAAATAACAACTGGTGATTTGCAGAATACACAGCATTTAATTAATATGGGCGCCAATTTTAACCTGCTTGTTATGGAAGGTGAATGGTGGAGATTCTTTAGTTCAATGTTTCTTCACCTTGATTTTATCCACATTCTTATGAATATGATTGCTTTATACTTTCTTGGCACTGCTATAGAGCGGATATTCGGGAGAACCCGCTTTCTTTTAATATATTTTCTTGGTGGTCTAACAGGCTCTATCGCAAGTTTTGCTTTTTCAATAAACGTTTCTGTAGGAGCGTCTGGTGCGATATTTGCTTTGTTTGGGGCGCTTCTTTTATTTGGACTTATCTATAAGCAAATTTTCTTTCAGACAATGGGACATAGCATTATTGTTATTTTAGCTATTAACCTGGTGGTCGGATTTACCGATCCACAAATTGATATGGGGGCGCATATTGGTGGATTAGTTGGTGGTTTTTTAATGACTACTGCCATGTATGTCCCGAGAAGAAAGAATCAAAAATATCAAATTTTAGGTTTTCTTGGTTGGATTATTCTCAGTATAGGATTATTGCTTTTTGGCTGGTCATATAATACGTCATCTGTAGAATTTAAAATAGAGGAAATACAGTCTCAAGTGGAAGAGGGAGAATTTCGTGAGGCTATTTCATTAGCGACAGAGACTCTAGATGAAACGGACGATGCTAATCTGATCCCGCTTTTACTTTTTCATCGGTCTTATGCTTATATTCAGCAACTCCAATTTGATAAAGCACGAGAGGATTTAGAAGATGCACTTCAATATGAGGAAGTCTTTCCGGAAATATATTACAATTTGGCAATTATATATTCGCAGCAGGGGGTAGGCATGGAAAAATTAGAAGCCATTATTGATGAAGGCTTAGATCAATTTCCAGACAATGAGGACCTGCTGGATTTGAAAGATGATTTACAATCTTATTAATTGATAAACCAGGCTGAAAACGACAGCCTGGTTTTCGTTTATTCGGCTTCTAGACGATATACTTTTCCGTTTGTTGCGACCTTATGGAATGTATAGTTTTCACCTAGTGATATAAACTATGGACATCCTATTACAATAAGGTGATAAATGTGACGCAGAAAATGCGGAAGGTAAATACAAATCTAAACACAAATGTTTCTTATTTAAAAACTTATTTAGCAATTGATAAGAGCTTTGATTTAATTTATTTAGAACTGAACTATGCGGAAAAAGACATGGCCATGTTTATGGTTGATGGCTTTGTAAAAGATGATATTATGGCATTTATCATGCAATCCTTGCAAAGACTTGAGCCATATGAGCTAGAAATAGATACATTAAAAAAGTTGGTAAAAAGAGATGTTCCATTTATTGAAATCGAAGCGATGGATGATATGGATTCATTGATTGATTTTATTCTTTCAGGTGCAACCGTATTATTTGTAGACGGTTTAGAGAAGGCAATTATTATTGATGCAAGAACCTATCCAGCCCGCTCACCCGAGGAACCAGATTTAGAGAGAGTTGTCAGAGGGCCTCGTGATGGGTTTGTTGAAACACTTGTATTTAATACCTCGCTAACAAGACGCCGAGTTAGAGATCGTTCTTTAAGAATGGAATTTATGCAGGTTGGCAGGCGTTCTAAGACAGACGTGGTTATTAGTTACATTGAGGATATCGCTGATTCCAGACAAGTAGAGCGGATAAAAAAACTTGTTAAATCAATTGATACGGACGGATTGCCCATGGCAGAAAAGACGATTGAAGAATTCTTCAGTCATCGTTATTGGAATCCATATCCTGCTGTGCGTTACACGGAACGTCCTGATACGGTTGCGTCGCATCTTTATGAAGGGCATATTATTTTGATTATTGACGGGTCACCATGTGCCATGATCACACAAACGACTTATTGGCAACATTTACAACATGCTGAAGAATATAGGCAAAAACCAACTGTTGGAGCTTACTTGCGATTTGTTCGATTTATTGCCATATTTCTCTCATTAATACTCTTGCCATTGTATTATTTATTTACTGTACAGCCCGAATTATTATCACCAGCTCTTTCTTTTATTGGACCAGAAGATACCGAGGCTATTCCAATACTCGTTCAGTTTTTAATTGCCGAATTAGGACTTGATGTGTTAAGGATGGCATCCATTCATACCCCTTCGTCATTAGGCACAGCACTGGGGCTAGTCGCTGCAATTATGATTGGTGAGGTTTCTGTACAGGTAGGTTGGTTTTCACATGAAGTAGTGTTATATATTGCCACTGCAGCAATTGGTTCTTATGCAACGCCAAGTTATGAATTAAGTATGGCGAATCGACTTGTACGTTTATTTCTATTATTTACCACTGCTTTGTTTGGTGTGAGTGGCTACGTTGCTGGCGTGACAGTTTGGCTGCTATTTTTAATAAAGATGAGAACGATGGATACACCTTATTTTTGGCCAATGGTTCCTTTCTCAGCAAAAAATATGCGTGATACATTTATTCGCTTTCCAATCCCAGTAAGACATCTAAGGCCGTCTATATTAAGACCAAAAGATCCAGATCGTTAATTCGATTTGGATCTTACTCGTATTTCCCATTTCGCTGCCCATTTGATATAATACTCTTGGTGATTACATGCAAAATATACATGATGTACGGAAACTGTTGATGAAGTTTGGCACTTTTATTTATACGACAGATCGCTTAGGTGACTTAGAATTAATGATGATGGAAATGAATGATTTATATGAATGGAAATTAATTAGCAGCCAGCAATTCCAGCAAGCTGTATTACTTTTGAAAAAAGAAATGAGAGAATATAAGAAGGGAATTAGAATAAATGACTGAATTATTAGTAGGGGTAGATATTGGCGGGACAACGGTAAAAATTGGATTTATTGCAGAAGACGGAAAAATTCAAGAAAAGTGGGAAATTCCTACAGACCTAACAAATGAAGGGGAAAATATTATTTCTGATATATGGAAAAGTATTGATTCGAAATTAAAGATGTCTTCCATGGCTAATCCTTCTATTAAAGGAATCGGTGTCGGAGCACCGGGATTTGTTGATGCGCATGCTGGTATTATTACAGAAGCGGTTAATATCGGGTGGAAAGATTTACATTTAGCGGAAGAACTTGAAAAATTAGCGGGAGTTCCTGTTTATGTTGAGAATGACGCTAATATTGCTGTATTAGGGGAAAATTGGATTGGTGCAGGAAATCAATCTGAGAATTTAATAGCGATTACATTAGGTACAGGCGTTGGCGGTGGAATTATTGCAAATGGTTCTATTTTAAATGGTGTAAACGGGATGGCTGGAGAAATTGGCCATATAGAAGCAATAGAAAATGGGCATCCCTGTAATTGCGGAAAGAAAGGTTGCTTAGAAACGATTGCCTCTGCGACAGGAATTGTTCGGCAAGCAATGGAAAAAATACACACACAGCCTGAATCTTTATTAGCAAAATTATTTCAAAAAGAGGGAAGGATTTCTGCAAAAAATGTTTTTGACTTGGCAAAGCAAGGAGACCAGGCTTCTGGGGAGATCGTTGACTACACAGCGGACGTGTTAGGGAAAGCAATTGCAAATATGTCAGTTATTATTAATCCTTCCAATATTTTGATTGGCGGTGGGGTCTCAAACGCCGGAGATCAATTAATTGACGCTATAGTAAAAGCGTTTAGAAAGCATGCTCTGCCGAAAGTTAGTGAGGTATGTACCATTAAAACTTGTCAACTTGGCAATGATGCTGGAATTATTGGCGGAGCATATTTAGTTTACGAGAATAATTAATATATCTTTAGACTTGATTTTTTTTGATTATCTACTAAAATAGTAATTTATGAACGGGTAATAAAATAAAATGATTAAATGTGAAACCTTTTTTCTTGCCAATTCGTTATAATAAGTTGTACAATTCTTTAACTGTAAGTCTATACAAGTTAATAAAATGGGAAGTAATATGTTAAAGTACCATCAATAGCATTCCTGTTTTTATTTAGGAGAGGATACGAATGAAACGATTTAAAAAGCCAAAGATACCATTATATATTATTGCAGCACTTCTTCTTGGGCTGAAAACGTATATTGCTTACCGATTTATATTTAATGTTGAACTGGATAACTCCATGCAAGAATTAATCTTGTTTATTAATCCTTTTGTTTCTGCATTTTTAATTCTAGCATTAGGAGTCTGGTTTAATAAGACTTCTAGACAAATGAAGTATATTCGTTATGCAACATTGCTTGCGTCTGTACTAATCTGGGCGAACCTTGTATTTTATCGCCAATTTACAGACTTCATAACCATTCCACAATTATTTATGGGAAGTAATATGACAGATTTAGGGTCTAGTATTCTAACCTTAATTAAGCCATGGGATCTTCTATTATTTGTGGATGCTGCAATTGTTTGGTATTTAAGTAAAAAATATGAAGGAAGTCTATCTGTACAGTATCCAAGAAGCGGTAAAGTCGGCGCTTTAGCATTCTCATTAGTTTTACTGGCAGGTAACTTTTTCTTAGCGGAAATGGAAAGACCACAGCTTTTCACTCGTGGATTCGATCGCGAATATTTAGTGAAAAATATTGGTCTATTTAACTATCACGTATACGATATTGTGATACATTCTAAAAACGAATCACAGCGCGTATTTGCGGATGGAAATGAAATTCCAGAGATACAGGATTATATTAAAGAAAATGTAGAACATGAAACCAGTGAAAAAATGAATGGTATTGCCAAGGGCAAAAATATCATTTTCCTTAATGCAGAGTCACTGCAGCATTTTGTAATGAATAGCGAAGTGAATGGGGAAGAGGTTACACCGTTCCTTAATCAATTGGCTCAGGATGAGGATACGTATTACTTTGACAACTTCTATGAACAAACTGGTCAAGGGAATACGTCTGATTCGGAGTTTCTGGTAGAAAACTCACTGTATCCACTGTCTCGTGGTGCTGTATTCTTTACGCATGGAAACAATGAATATCATTCGTTCCCAGAGATGATTAAAGAAGCAGGCTATACTTCTGCAGTACTGCATGCAAATAATAAAAGTTTTTGGAACAGGGATGCAATGTATGACAGTTTAAACATTGATGAATTCTTTGGAGAAGAGTCTTACGATGTAACACCTGAAGACTCTGTAGGATGGGGCTTGAAGGATAAGCCATTCTTTGAACAATCCATCCCTCTTCTAGAATCATTAGAAGAGCCATTCTATTCAAAAATGATTTTGTTAACAAATCACTTCCCGTTTGAATTGGATGAGGAAGACGCAACTATTGATAAATTTGATTCAAATTCCAATACGTTAAACAGTTATATTCCAACTGTTCGTTATATGGATGAAGCAATCGAAGAATTCTTTGCTGAACTGAAAGAATCTGGTCTTTATGAAGATTCCATTATTGTTATTATGGGGGACCATATTGGAATTAGTGCTAACCATAATAAAGCAATGGCAAAGTATTTAGATAAAGAAGAAATTACGCCATACGATCAAGTTCAATTACAGCGAGTACCACTATTTATTCATATTCCCGGAGATGGAAATGGAAAAACCATCGATACGGTTACAGGTCAAATTGATTTAAAACCAACCATGCTAAATATGCTTGGTGTTGATTCAGGAGAAGATATCTATTTCGGTAATGACTTATTCAGCGACGATAGAAAAGTCTATGTAGCATTACGAAATGGTGACTTTGTAAGTGAAGATTTTGTGAAAACTGCGGGTTCTTGCTATGATCGTGAAACAGGTGAATTAATTGACGAAGTTGCAGAAGAAGAGACAGATTCGGAAACAGGAGAAGATGCTGAAGAAGCCGAAAAAGAATTAGAGAGCGTAGAAAGTGCTTGCGATGCAATCCAAGAAAAGGTTGATACAGAACTTTCTTACTCTGATTCCATTATATACGGTGACTTATTCCGATTTGTTGATTTTGGAGATGAAGAGAAATAATTAAAAGAACGACACAGGTAATTCGTATCCTGTGTCGTTCTTTTAAAATTTTATTCCGCATATATGGAGTACATAATCTTACGATGGTTTGTGTGGATGCTACGAAAGGAAGGGGAATAAGTTGGAAAAGAAGTGACTTAGAAAATAAAAAAGATTCTTTCTATCTTGTTTAAATAGAAAGAATCTTTCTGTTTTAGCCAATGATTTCTGAAATAATGGTCGCAACGGAAAAGAACCCAAAGACAATAGCAGCTAGAGCAGAGAATAACAACGCCAGTATATTTTTATATTTCAACTGACGAATCACGGATACGACCGCTAATAGCGCTACAAATAAAAATAAAATTCCTAATACAATATGAGCCATCCGAATTTTCCTCCTTTTCAACGTAACTATACTTGTGTAAAAAGTCAGTTTTTAATACTATGTAATTATCGTTAAGCTATTTATATTTTATAGTATTTCCAAGTGTTTGTCGAGTTATTATAAAAGAATGGAGAGATGATGATGGAAATTATTACGATGCCGGTAGGTTTAGTTCAGGCAAACTGTTATATCGTGTATAACAAAGAGGACAAAAATGCTTTAGTTATTGATCCAGGTGGAGAGCCAGATAAGATAATTGATGCGATTGACAGTCAGCAGTTAAACGTGAAAGCAATTTTACTAACTCATGCACATTTCGATCATATTGGCGGATTGGATGGTATTAGAAATTCTACAAATGCGCCAGTGTATCTTCATAAATCCGAATGGAATTGGTTAGCTGAGCCAGCTTTAAATGGGTCAGCTAAATTAATGGGAGAGACAATAACTGCAGCAGCGGCGGATAAAGAGTTAGAAGAGGGTTCCATTGATATTGGCGGATTTACAATAGAGATATTACATACACCTGGACATTCACCAGGAAGTGTTAGTTTTGTTTTTCCAGATGATAACTTTGCTATCAGTGGAGACGTATTATTTCAACAGGGGATCGGCAGAACAGACTTAGTGGAAGGGGATATGGCAACATTGGAAAAATCGATTAGGACGAAATTATATCGTTTAGCAGATGATTTAACAATACTACCTGGTCATGGACCTGCAACCACCATTGGTTATGAGAAGAAAAACAATCCTTTTTTTCCTGCATAGTGGTATCAAGAAACTTTTAGCATGAATAAAGAGAAAAGACCATCTATTTAGAAAATAGATGGTCTTTTTCATTTTTAATGTCCAAATCCAGGTACAAGGATAAACTCGGAATACCAAGTGTATCCAACAATAAATACCGTACAATATGCACCAAATAAATACATGTACATACGTTCAGACAGCTTTAAGTAACTCAATGTAAGGAAAAACGCCGTTTGAACAAGGAATAATAATGCAGTATTCAGCATGTCACCTACATAAAACATAACTGTAAAAATACCTGTCCAAAAGGCAAGAACACGAAACATGCGGTCCATGTCTTCCCCCTCCTTTATAGGTAACGTTCTCATAGTTATTATATACGAGCAAAGTGGGATTGTAAACGATTCTTATAGAGATACGACAGAATATTACCTATTTGATTTATAAACGGTAACAATTCAGCGAAGTTCGTGGAAATTGTACCGCCGAGACAACTGGTAAATATGATCGCTTCCTGTTTGCTTTATTGCAAAATAGACAGCAATCTTATCATCAGGCTCTGCTTCCATGGTTACTTTGACTTCTCCCTGAGGGAAATCATACGTGGTTTGATGAGGCAAAGTAACCTCTTTATTATCTATTTCATCACGCGCTTTTTTATAGGCCATTTGAAATAGCGTTTCCGTTTCAATATGAAATAGCTGATTATTCACTACGACTCTTTCTGTCTGATATTGATAAAGAAGAAAGTGAATACAAAGAAATACGATTAAAATCACCCAAACGACATGAAATAGTAAAAATCCTTGTTGATTATGGATAATTGTATAGTGTTTTTTCATAAACCGCACCTGATTCTCCCGTAATAGTAAATAAAATCGCATTAGCTTGTTCTTCAAAACGGACATTAGAAATTTTATGAAGATAAATTTCATGGCCTTGTCCATTTACCTGTCTCCGTATCGAGTTGTTATATTGACTAAATTTCGCCGTTTTCTCCTGGTTATCATTTCGATCAATAAATCGAATGTACAATTGATTATCAGCTACGTGAACAGACGTTGAAAAGATGACTTCATTACGTAACTGAATGAAAAATTGCTGTACCGATAATGATTCCGTATAATTTTGCTTTAATTGAAGTGTAGATAAAGCATAATATACAAAAGGAAGTGTTAAAACTAGGATTGTCATGCCGATGAGCATAGAAATTAAAGTGAATCCTTTTGAGTTACTCCATAAGTGCATAAAGGCATTTTTTCTCTCTTTTTTCTTTTGCATTAGTCCATTCTGCACATCCTTTCACGTATTCCCCTTCCAGTACAAAAGAGAATTCTGTTGAGGCCCTGTAAGGAGTTACCATGTATTTAGATGGATAAGGAGCGGCTCCAATTAAAACCCCTTGCAGTTCATCATGTAATTTAGTTGTGATTTGCAGTCTTTCCATTGAATTGTATTGTTCCTTTGCAAGAAAGGAGAGAAGTGGGAGAAGCATGGTAAGCATGGAAAATAAAAGTAATGACGCGATTAAAGTTTCGAATAAAGTAAATCCTTTATCTTTTTTCAGCATAAAATCTACCTTTCCCGAATGGAAATACGATACGGTATGGTTCTCCTCCAATATCCATCAAAATAGTTTGTGGATTCATCGTGACACCGCCTATTGAGAATTTAATATCTTTAAGATAAGGATTTGTTAAAATGACGGATGAGGGAAATTCCCGTTTGATGATGGTTTCGTTGCTAAGCAAAATGCTGTAGCTATCAGAGGCAAACCTTAATACATAGGGTTTTGTGATTTCCTGTGTACTCATCGTATTCTGCAGATAGAGTACATCCATTTCTAGCGTGTTAAGAAATTGTTCATTCTCTAAATTCTCCATGTGTTCCATCTGATGTTTAGGAATGAGTAAAAGAATGACAGATAGGATGGATAATGCAAACAATGCTTCAAGAAGTGTAAAACCTCGTTCAGTTTGAAGCATTTACCACACCATTGGAAATAGAAAGTTTATCTCCATTTGAGCAGGTTAGCTGGTCTGCTGTTATATAATCAGCACTCTGCAGCTGATCTAAGCTCGATGGCATATTGCCGGTATCAATTTGATATGCATCTGCCTGGGCTTGGACAACGCTAATGAGAGCATCACAGCCTTTGGTATGGACATCACCGGTTTTCTTGCCCAGATTCGGTATAATTAATATCATGATAACGGATATGACCATAATTACAATTAACATTTCGATTAATGTGAATCCCTTTTGATTTTTCAACATAAAAAAGCTCCTTTACATCGTATTCATTAATTCAAACATGGGTGACATCAGACTAATATAGATAAATACGATAAACGCGCCAATAATTAAGAAAAAGATAGGCTGGATATATACAATCCGTTTCTGAAGTCGCTGATACATGGTATCGATAGAAACGTCTGCATAGATGGCTAAATCCTTTGCTAAGCTTGTTGCATCCATATTGGAAGATAAAATATCAGTCAGATGATTTTCTAAAAAATCCATGGTAGTTAAAAGTCCGTGAATGGACCGACCTTTAAAATATTCTAATTGTATTTGCTTTGCATAGTAAGAAATAAAGGGGAGTTTTGTCTGTTTGGACATATAATTCAGTAATTCCTTCATTGGCATACCAGTGTGTAAGAGAGAACTGTATAAAGTAGCAAAGTGAAAGGAAGTTTGCCGCTTTACATAGGAGCGATAGAAGGGAATCTTCCTGTATAAAGACATTCTTGTTTCTAAGGAGATATTGTTTTTTAAAAATAACCAAATCACAATACCGATAATGAAAAATAGAAGGAGGATAAATAGGACATATCCAAACCAAGTAGATAGAAAGATAACAATTTGCAGCAACATAGGCATTTCTCCAACGATGAGCTGTTGGAAGGAAGGAATGACACGTCTGTAAATAAAAAATAACAAACCGCTAAAAACAAACATTAATATGATTGGATAACGCACAGTTTGTTGAAATTTACGCATGTAATGAACGCGTTGCTGAAATAGTTGACAACATTGTTCAATTCGTTCCGATATATTGGCTTTCTCCCGTACTACAAAAAGATAGGAAATAATCGAATGGTGAAAACCAACTTCATCCATTGCTTCATCTAAATATTGTCCAGCTTCAAGACGGCTTAAAACTTGTTTAGAAATGAGCGTTAACTCGGTGTAGTATTTCATCGTATCCAAGGAATTCGTTAAAGTGAGTCCCCTTGATAGCATTCGATTCAAAACGTGAAGAAATTGAAGCTGTGTGGCGATGGTTATTTTTTTGTTATTGAGGGGGAACAGTTTGCGTAAAACCATAAGCAAATGCCTTCCTTTGTAAATTTTTAAATTGCTGTTTTTCTGGTAAGTTTTGCAAGGTGCCCTCGATCGCTTGGGTTAAGAAAGGCCCATCAATTAACTCTCCGATAGCACTTCGCTGTTGTTTATTTTTCCTCGTAATCGGGATGAGCCGCAGAGCTCCGATACCAATAAGCACTTGATGCAGATCTGCCGTTTTGATCCCCATTTCTTTTAAACGGAAAATAGTGCCAATAGCATTTTTGGCATGAAGGGTACTAAGGACAAGATGACCAGTCAGAGCAGCTTCTACCGCAAATCGTGCTGTTTGCTTATCACGGATTTCTCCCACCATTAGGATGTCTGGGTCGTGACGTAACGCAGCTTTTAAGCCAACTTGATAGGATATTCCAGCATGTTCATTAATTTGTACTTGCAGAATTTGATTTATTTTTCTCTCAATCGGATCTTCTAAGGAAATAATTTGACAGGGATTTTCTTTGATTTCCATTTCTAACAGAGAATATAAAGTAGACGATTTTCCACTGCCTGTTGCTCCAGTTACTAAAATAAGCCCGGAATTTTGATTCATCCAACGGCGCATTTGTTGTATCTGGCTAGAAAAAAGAAATAAATGTTCTAATGGTAAGCTGTCATTTTGGGGAAGAATCCGAATAGCAATACTCTCTTGCTGGTAATGAGGAAGCGTCGAGATCCGAAGTGCGTAATCCTTCGATTCAAATTTCCAAGGTAATGAACCGTGCTGTGGCTTTCTGGTTTCACCAATATCCATATTTGCACTAAATTTGAAAAAAGTTCTGAGCAACTGATATTGTTTCGTTAAAATAGTTCGGTTAAAGGTACGTTTCCCGTGAATTCGAAAATAGATTTCAGTCTGCTGCTCATAAGGATAAAAGTGAATGTCGGAAGCTTGTAGCTTGATTGCGGATTGAAAGAGGTCGTCAGAAAGTTTTGTGACGTGATTCATTAACTCACCTCCTTACGAATATTTCTGACATAATCTATAATTCGACACGTTTCCAGGTTCTCCTTCTTTTTTTAAAAAAAAGAATAAAAATTTTTTCTATTGTTTAAGCTATAGATAAGAGATTACCTTTAAAAGGAGCATTAAACTTATGAAGAGCAACGACTATATTCGGTTTTTAACAGAAGAAATGATGAAATACATGCATTTATCAGCAGAAGAAAAGAAAGAGCGTAAACAAAAAAAGAAAACTTCTAATCCATTCTATAGCAATAGATGGCTAGGCGTTATTCCTTTCTCTATTCAATCCTGGTATCACAACAAAAGCACAAAGCGTTCAGCAACGGACGAACTGGATTGAGGCGGAGGTAATAAAACTCAGTGGATGTTGGATTAGGATGTAGCTAAGTGTTAGTCGGCCTTACCCAGAGCTCGTGTCGACTTTTCACCACAGTCATAAGTTTGAGTGTTCGTTCACCTGTGCCAAGCCTTCTTTTTCTACTCAAAATAAAAAATAGTCGTGAATCGTTACGACTATTTTTTATTTAAAGCTGATTGCGCTAAATAAAACATCCCGCCATTAATGACCTGAAAAATGACTTCTGGTTTAAATCGTTTCTCGAGTGCTTCTAATTCTTCCAAATATCTTGGATGATCCAATTCTTCTTCGTAAAAATGTTTTAGCGTTATTTTCTCTGATTCCCATTGTTTGATAGACTCATTTGCCCACGTATTATCTTGATTTTTTACGTGCTGCAATAAGAGATTTTGAATTCGATTAAAACCGCTCTGCAGTTTAATCATAGGCGTTAGCGTATAGCAATAATCTGAGATTGTTCTTTCCAACTTTAATTCTTCTAAATGCTCCATCATATTTAAGGTCATATTTCCATGAAGCAGCTGCAAACCTACTGAGAAAATTTCATCTTTATGCCTGGCTCCCCGGTAACTAATTTTTATATTCAGCACAAGCCAAGGGTATAACGGCGTATTTTGTGTCGTATGGATTACTTCGAATAACTTTGTATAACGCTCTTTTTCTGTCAGTTTATTCATGATTTGGTGTAGTCTAGGACTGCCAAAATGAATCCATTCACCAGGCTCTTTTGTTTTTTCTTTATCTGTAATCAGGCGAAGTGTCAGTGGTTCTCCTTCTCGTCCGATTTTCTTAATGTAGTGCCAGTAGAATGGACGGTTCATTAACTCCCGATCCATTTCTTCTGTAAGCTGAACATGGATTTGTCCCTCTTTATTTGAAAGAATCTCACACTGTTTTGTTTTAAAATAATTCATTAGAAACTGTGTTAAATCAATTTGCTGTTCCATCTTTATAGAGCTCCTCCTCTCTGATTTCTTGATTTGCCTGCTCAATAACAGATGTCAAATTGTCTAGTTTAATGCGCACTTCACCCGGAGAAGTGGACTCTTGATAAATGGATTCTATTTCTTTTTCCATACTATCCACTTTCAACTCAGCTAAAATGGCATCTAAATTGCCAATCACATTTTCAAACAGATGTATTTTCTCATAAAGCATGGACAATATATGTTCTTCAATCGTTTGCTTTGTAACAAGGTTATAGATGTGCACGTCTGACTCTTGACCAAAACGGTGAATACGGCCGATTCGCTGTTCCAACCGCATGGGATTCCATGGAAGATCATAGTTAATGAGATGATGGCAAAATTGCAAGTTAATTCCTTCTCCACCGGCCTCTGTTGTGACCAGCACTTGTGCATGATCTTTAAATAATTGTTTCATCCAGTCCTTTTTCCCCCGTTTAAATCCACCGCGAAACGGGACAGAAGAGATGCCATGCTGCTGTAGATACCATTGCAAGTAATATTGGGTAGCACGGTATTCTGTGAAAACAATTACTTTTTCTCCGTTTAGTGATTTAATCAGCTCGATTAACTTTTCAGCTTTCGGATGCTGCTCCAATTGTTGGATTTGTTCAATTGCTTCTTGAATGGCTGTATTTTCTCCCTGGGTACCTAGCTTTATAAGGGAAGTAAAGCAAGCCTCTCGTGAAGAACAGAACTCTCGTAAATAGGTGATTTTGGCAAAAGAAGCCATTCCAAAGGAAAGCTGCATCAATTGTTGATAAACCTTTTCATAGTTTTCAGGTAAAGAGGTCCATATCGTATGGATTTTCCGTTTAGAATTGTTCAACGTTGTATCTTTTCGTGTGTTTCGAACCATTACCTGTTGAACCAATTTGCGTAGAAAAGGATCCTGTTCCATTTTTTTTCGGTCTTTGCCAAATTTCTCTGTAAATGTTTTATAATTCCCTAAGTGGCCAGGTTTTAAGAGACTGACAAGGTTAAACAATTCTAATAGCCTATTTTGCACAGGGGTTGCAGTTAATAAAAGACAGTATTTTTTCTTTAATTCCCGAACAAATTGATAGTTTTTGGTTTGTTCATTTTTTAATTTATGTGCCTCGTCGACAAGGATAAAATCATAATTTAAATTTAAAATTGCCTCCTGGTTTGGGGAACGCTTTGCCGTATCAATGGAAGATATAACAATCGGATTATCCTCCCAGCTATAATTCTTTCGATAAGCGATAGCAGGGATTAAAAATTTCTCATTCAATTCTTTTTCCCATTGATTAACGAGAGAGGCTGGAACTAGAATTAATGCTTTTTTCACCAATCCCCTTACCATATACTCTTTTAATATAAGACCAGCTTCAATCGTTTTTCCAAGCCCGACCTCATCAGCTAAAATGGCACGCCCATTCATGGATTCAATGACTTGTTCAGCTGCATGTAATTGATGATCTAAAATATCGAGATGGGGTAAGTATTGTAATGCTTGCAAACCGCTAAAAGATGGCCTTTTTGTCACATTCATTGTCTGGTAAGCCATGCGGAAAAGCTCCCAATTTGTTAACCTGTTTTCATCATGAAATGCTGATTCTAAGTCATTTATAAATTGGTTATCATGACGAATTTGTATAGAATCCATCTATTCCATTCACATCCTCTCATTAAAATATTGGTCCTTCCTATTACTTTTTTAAAATTTATGATATAATTTTGTAAAAGGCTTTTTCTTGCTGAATATACATAGGATTACGTATATCTTATAGTATAACCAACATCAATATATTCTATCAGCGGATGATTACAAGGGGAGAGCTTACAGATATGTAACGCCGAAGGAGCAAGTTAAGAGCGAATCTCTCAGGCAAAAAGACTCTTGTAGGACGCAACTCTGGAGAGTGTTTATAACGAGGAAGAAAAATACTTTCTTTTTTTACCGTTATAAACCACCCACGAAGCAAGTATCACATTTCATCAAGTTGTAAATGCTTTCTTGATTCGCCTTAAAAAGCGAGTTAGGGAGGAGGCGTGGAAAGCTTGGGTTCATTCATCTCGGGAAGCTTGGACATTCCCTGTAGCATGAAGTTCCATTTCTAATGTGTATACGCAACTTTCTGGTTTGAGGACAGAGACTTCTTTTTGGAAGAAGTCTCTATTTTTATGCAAAAATAACATTTATATTTTGAAACATTTTAAAGTTAATTGTGAAAAGGGGAGGATCAGATGAGCGAATTAAAGCGTACACCAATATTTCCAGCTTACGAGAAACACGCAAAGACAATAGATTTTGGGGGATGGGAGTTACCTGTTCAATTTTCAAGTATTAAAGAAGAGCATGAGGCAGTCCGGACAAAAGCTGGACTATTTGATGTGTCTCATATGGGTGAAATTTTGGTGAGTGGTTCAGAGAGTGCAAAATTTTTACAATCGGTATTAACCAACGATATTTCAAAGCTTAAACCAAACAAAGCACAATACACAATGATGTGCTATGAAAACGGCGGTACAGTAGATGATCTAATTGTGTATATGCTTGACGAAAATGAATATTTGCTGGTTGTTAATGCTGCAAATACGTATAAGGATTTTGAATGGCTACAGATACAAAATAATAACAATCCAAATGTTATGTTGAAAAATAAATCGGAATATTTTGCACAACTAGCTTTACAGGGACCGAAAGCCGAGCAAATATTGCAGAAGGTTGTAAAAGATTCATTGGATGATATATCTTTCTTTCGTTTTAAGAAAGGCGTAGTTATAGATGGAATCGATGGAGAAGCTCTTATCTCAAGAACAGGCTATACAGGAGAGGATGGCTTTGAAATATATTTAGATTCCCAGAATGGAATAGATCTGTGGAAGCTTTTGCTGGTGAAAGGGAAAGAAGAAGGTATCCAGCCGATTGGTTTAGGAGCCAGAGATACATTAAGGTTTGAAGCAAACTTGGCTTTATATGGGCAAGAGTTGGGTCCAGATATTTCACCGATAGAAGCTGGATTAGGGTTTGCTGTTAAAGTGAACAAAGAAGTTGATTTTATCGGAAAGAAAGTGCTTAAACAGCAAGTAGATGAGGGCGCAGAGCGAGGGCTTGCAGGAATTGAAATGATTGACAAAGGAATTCCGAGATATGGCTATCCTGTCTATCATGGCGATATAGAAATTGGTTTTGTTACCTCAGGCACACAATCACCAACATTGAATAAAAATATCGGCTTAGCACTTATAGACTCGAAATATACAGTATTAGATACAGAGGTGGAAATTCAAGTTCGTAAGCGTCGTTTAAAAGCAAAGGTGGTCAAAACACCATTTTATCACAGATAACTGTCCCTAAATTTCCCGCCTTGAACTAATACGAATGTTAGCCGGGTAAGGGCTTTCGGGGGACGCAAACATCTAAGCTAGTGTTTCCTCAAGAATGGCAGGGGGAAAATGGGCGCTAATTCTGATTTACGCAGGCTTTTTCCGTGGGAGAAAAGCAAAAGCCTCCGCCGGAATGAAGTTTTATTTTATCAACGTAATAAATATTACAAGGGGGAGACAAGATGGAGTTTCGTTATTTACCAATGACAAGTGGTGATAAACAAGAAATGATGGATGAAATAGGCATTGAGAGCACAGAGGAATTATTTGCTGATATTCCAAGTCACGTTCGTTTAAAAAAAGAGATGAAATTAAAAGCACCAAAGAGCGAGTATGCACTGACGAAGGAATTAACGGCATTAGCAAATAAAAATACATCAACAAAAGATGTGGTATCGTTTCTTGGTGCAGGTGTATATGATCACTATATTCCCTCCGTCGTGGACCATGTTATTTCAAAATCTGAATTCTATACTGCGTATACGCCATATCAACCAGAAGTCTCTCAAGGGGAATTACAGGCAATTTTTGAATTTCAAACGATGGTTTCTGAGTTGACTGGCTTACCCGTAGCAAATTCCTCTATGTATGACGGCGGGACTGCTTTAGCAGAAGCAGTTAATTTAAGTGCAGCACAGACAAAACGAAAAAAAGTGCTCGTATCAGAGGCAGTTCACCCGGAGTATAAACAGGTAATTCATACCTATGCGAAAGGGCAATCGATTGAAATTGTGCCAATAAAATTAAAAGATGGAAAAACAGACCTTACCAATTTGAAGGAGCTGTTAAACGAAGACATAGCAGGTGTTGTTATCCAATATCCCAACTTCTTTGGGCAGATTGAACCAATGGAATCCATTCAAGAGTTATTAGACAATCAAAGAAAAACAATGCTTATTGTATCCAGTAATCCACTTGCTCTGGGATATTTAACTCCCCCAGGAGATTTTGGCGCAGATATCGTAACAGGAGATACACAAGTTTTTGGTATTCCGGCTCAATTTGGCGGACCGCACTGTGGTTACTTTGCTACAACGGAGAAATTAATGCGAAAAGTACCAGGGCGCCTAGTTGGGCAAACAAAAGATGAAAATGGCGCGAGAGGGTATGTACTAACTCTGCAGGCACGTGAGCAGCATATCCGCCGCGACAAAGCAACATCCAATATTTGTTCCAACCAAGCATTAAATGCTTTAGCCAGTGCCGTGGCAATGAGTTCCATTGGGAAGCATGGAATACGGAAAATGGCAGCATTAAATATGCAGAAAGCCCGCTATGCTAAAAAGAAATTAATGGAACATGGTATTCCTATTGTTCATGATGGTCCTTTTTTCAACGAATTTGTTATCCAACTGGATAAGGATATTTCGGAAGTGAATGCAGAATTGCTCGAAAAGGGTTTTCTTGGAGGCTTTGACTTAGGCCGAGTTGATAATGCTTTTCAAGGTCAGATGCTCGTTGCTGTCACGGAAATTCGTACGAAACAAGAAATCGATCAACTTGCAAAAGAATTGGGGGATATTCATGTCTGATAAAAATTTTCCACTATTATTTGAACGCAGTAAAGAAGGAAGAACGAGCTATAGTCTGCCGGAGTTAGATACCGAATCCTTTGATTTAGAAAGTGAGCTAGATGAAGTTTATATCCGAAAAGAAGCCCCGAAGCTTCCAGAAGTAAGTGAACTGGATATTATTCGCCACTATACAGGGTTAGCATCTCGAAATTATGGTGTTGATTCTGGTTTCTATCCACTTGGTTCCTGTACGATGAAATATAATCCCAAAATAAATGAAGACATTGCGCGTTTAGAGGGCTTTAGCCATATTCATCCATATCAAGATCCAAGTACAGTACAGGGAGCTTTGGAAATGCTCTATGATTTGCAGGAATCTTTAAAAGAAATTACTGGTATGCATGAAGTTTCCCTGCAATCAGCAGCTGGAGCGCAAGGGGAATGGACCGCATTAATGATGATACGTGCATTTCATGAAGCAAATGGGGACCACCACCGAAATCAGGTGATTGTACCAGATTCAGCGCATGGAACAAATCCAGCATCCGCAGCGGTTGCGGGTTTCGAAGCAGTTACTGTGAAATCGAATGAAGAAGGGTTAGTTGACCTTGATGATTTACGGCGTGTAGTTGGTGAAAATACAGCTGCATTAATGCTTACGAATCCTAATACCTTAGGTTTATTTGAAAAAGAGATTTTAGAAATGGCAGCAATCGTCCACGAAGCAGGCGGTAAGCTCTATTATGATGGGGCAAATTTAAATGCCATTATGGGCTATGTAAGACCTGGAGATATGGGCTTTGATGCTGTACATTTAAATCTTCATAAAACATTTACCGGACCACATGGAGGCGGCGGACCGGGTTCGGGGCCGGTTGGAGTCAGTGAGGAGCTGGCAGTTTATTTGCCAAAGCCGGTGATTATTAAAAAAGATGATTATTATACATTTGATAACGATAGGCCAAAATCTATTGGACGAATAAAACCTTTCTATGGGAACTTCGGTATTAATTTACGTGCGTATACGTATATTCGCACAATGGGTGCACAAGGTCTGAAAAAGGTCAGTGAATATGCTGTGTTAAATGCAAATTATATGATGCGTAAATTAGAAAAAGCTTTTCAATTGCCTTATCCGCAGCATTGTAAGCATGAATTTGTATTATCTGGAAGCATTCAGAAAAGATTAGGTGTCAGAACGCTGGATATGGCAAAAAGACTATTAGACTTTGATTTTCATCCGCCAACCATTTATTTTCCGCTGAATGTAGAAGAGGGGATGATGATTGAACCAACAGAAACAGAGTCTAAAGAAACACTGGATTCCTTTATTGATACAATGCTTCATATTGCAAAAGAAGCAGAAGAAAATCCGGAAATTGTCCAGGAGGCCCCGCACAATACAATTGTGAAGCGAATGGATGAAGCAACCGCTGCTCGAAAACCAATTTTGCGATATAGGGAGTAGCTAAAGAGAGAGATAAATTTCGCTCTTTATTATTATTAAAGGAACAAGTATAAGTGCGTGTTCAAAAAGGAGGATAAAAAGGACCGAGAAGTTCAAGGCGGCGCAGATTTGAGCACCGGAGTGTACATCAAAAGGTACATGAGGAGCGGAAAAGCAAGCCAACGAGCTTCCACAGGAGGTGGTGACTTCTACGTTGCCCACACGACGTGGGCGACTTTAGTAGAAGTTCCTTTTCCCGAAGTGTCATTTTTACCGGACTTTTTGAACATCCACTATAAGGTGCATTCTTAGAAAATTCCTGTGTGGAGAGCATACTGCGATGAATTGTTGCATCAAAAAATGGCTGTCCGAGAGAAGAGGAAGGTACGGAATAATAAAAGCTGATCTAGAGATTTTGCTCTACATCAGCTTTTATTGTTTTTATAATATCTAACTTTAATTTATTTCTTCCTTCGCAGTCATAAGTGTTTTCAATGAAGGAAGACTATTTTTTTGTTTTAATCTTACCTGTCCATTTTTTAAATCCACCTTTTAACTGATAGATCTCCTTAAATCCTTTTTTATGCAATAATTGTGCAGCTCTTGCTGAACGAGTGCTGTTTTGACAGTACAGATATACAGGCTTGTCTTTTCGCATTTCAACGAGACGCTGTTTCATCTGTGTCACTGGTATATTCCGCGCTCCTAGTATATGTCCTCTCTCAAATTCTTGCGGCTCACGTACATCAATTAACTGTGCTTTACGATATCCTTCTCGAAATTGGTCTTCCGTCAATACATTTAAATAAGTGCGTTGTCTATAGAAGCGAAAAATTCCAATCGCAAGCAGAACAACTAGAGCAATGATTAAAAATGTCATTTTGTTTCCCCCGTCTATCTTTATATTCTACATATTCATTATATGGGCAGCGATTTTATTTTTCAAAGTTTTTATTTGATAAATGGACATTTATTGTGAAAAGATCAATCATCCTCCATGTGAAAGGGACCTTTGCTTCATTTTTATTAGTTCAAGAAAAAATACTTCCTATTCTGATAATTGCCTATATATTGTGGTTTGAATGATGAAAATAATACTATATATTGTCGAATGGCGCGGGGATATGATAAGCTGTATATAGATAACCGTTAAACAAGGAGCGATAATATTGACTATCCAATTTGAATCAATAAGAAAAGTGAATATCACTTCTCTTAATGAGGATATTAAAAAATTTAAAGCAGTTCATCCAATTACGAAAGAAATGCACATTACACATCAAGGGGTTTCCAGGCTAGTCATGCTTGATAGATATGCATATAAAGATACAGAGAAAAAAACATTGAAAAAGGGAGATTTTGTAGTCTTAACCGTAAAAGCTGACCCTAAATTCCCGGCGCGCGGCCTTGGGTTTATTATAGATATTAACTGGGAAGATAATAAGGCGGAAGTGGCTGTTGAATCAGATTATATAGGTGTTTTAGATAAGGAAGAGGAGAGGGAAAGCGGTATTATAACGCGATCTCTTGATGTGATTGAGAAACCTTTAGAAATTTATTATGAACAAATCGCAAAAAGAAATGCGGCTGGACTTTCAGAGGTAGAGGTAACAGAGGAAAAAAAAGCTGCGTCATTCGATGCTTTCTATAATCAATTAGCATCTTTGAATTTTATTCCGGCAGGGCGTGTGTTATACGGAGCAGGTGCTGAAACAGATGTAACTTATTTTAATTGTTATGTAATGCCATTTATACAAGATTCACGTGAAGGAATTTCGGACCACCGTAAACAGGTGATGGAGATTATGTCACGCGGTGGCGGTGTAGGTACGAACGGTTCTACATTAAGACCACGTAATGCACTAGCTAGAGGAGTTAATGGAAAATCTTCAGGCAGCGTTTCGTGGCTGGACGATATAGCTAAACTGACCAATCTGGTTGAACAGGGCGGTTCTAGACGCGGGGCACAAATGATCATGCTTGTTGATTCGCATCCAGATATTATTGAATTTATTATTTCTAAAATGCAAAATCCGCGTATATTACGCTATTTAATTGAAAATACAACCGATGAACAAATTAAGCAACTCGCTAAAGAAAAGCTAAAATTTAAGCCACTGACTGAAACAGAGTTTGATTTATACCAAGGCATTGTTAATTATAAAGCCATACCAGGCCAGGGTGGATTTACAGATGCTGTAATGAAGCAGGCAGATGATCAATTACGTGATGGCGGAACTTATTCCGTCCACAACCCAGACTTCCTGACAGGTGCAAATATTTCTGTTTGTATTACAAAGGAATTTATGGAGGCTGTGGAAAAGGACGATTATTATGAGTTGCGTTTCCCAGATGTAGAGAATTATACAGCAGAAGAAATGGAAGCTTATAATGAACAGTGGCATCAAGTTGGAGACGTCCGTAAGTGGGAAGAAATGGGTTATGGTGTTCGTGTTTACCGTAAAGTAAAAGCAAAAGAGCTATGGAACTTAATCAATATTTGCGCAACTTATTCAGCAGAACCGGGCATTTTCTTTATTGATAATGCCAATGATATGACCAATGCGACAAGCTATGGTCAGCAGGTTGTCGCAACAAACCCTTGTGGTGAGCAGCCGCTTGCTCCATACTCTGTCTGTAATTTAGCTGCTGTCAATCTTGCTGAGATGGCTGATAAGAGCACGAAAACGGTGAATGTGGAAAAATTAAAAGATACTGTCAAGACTGGTGTGCGCATGCAAGACAATGTCATTGATGCAACGCCATATTTCTTAGAGGAAAATAGAGAACAGGCTTTAGGTGAAAGACGTGTTGGTTTAGGAGTTATGGGACTGCATGATTTATTAATTTATTGTGAGACAGCTTATGGCTCAGAGGAAGGAAATAAGCTTGTTGACCAAGTGTTTGAAATCATTGCAACAACCGCTTATCGAACTTCCATTGAATTGGCGAAAGAAAAAGGAAGCTTCCCGTTTTTAATTGGTGAAACAGAAGAAGAAACAAGGGCTTTGCGGGAACGTTTTATACAAACGGGCTATATGAAAAAAATGCCAGCTGACATTCGAGAAGGTGTATTAGAACACGGTATCCGCAATTCCCATCTCTTAACTGTAGCGCCAACTGGTAGTACAGGAACGATGGTCGGTGTAAGTACTGGTCTAGAACCTTACTTCTCGTTCTCTTATTTCCGAAGCGGACGATTAGGTAAATTTATAGAGGTAAAAGCGGATATTGTCCAAGAATATTTAAATGCCCATCCGGAAGCTCGTGATCAAGAACTGCCAGATTGGTTTGTAACTGCGATGGATTTAAGTCCTGAAGCACATGCCGATACACAGTGTGTTATTCAGCGCTGGGTGGATAGTTCTATATCTAAAACGGTCAACGCCCCTAGAGGTTATACAGTAGACCAAGTAGAGAGTGTTTACCGTCGTCTCTATCAAGGCGGTGCAAAGGGTGGCACGGTCTATGTTGATGGAAGCAGGGACTCTCAAGTTCTTACTTTAAAAGCAGAAGATAATCAAATAGGAGAGCAGACAGAATTATTCCCTGAAGATAAGAAAAAAGTTGTGCTGATGGACACGATTCAAGAATTAGATAAAACCAATGTAACAATTGGTTCAGAGGTAGGAGATACATGTCCTGTATGCCGTGAAGGAAGTGTCCAGGACATTGGCGGATGTAATACATGTACAAGCTGCGGTGCACAATTAAAATGTGGTTTATAATACAAGAAGAGAGTGGTTTGTGTAATCACTCTCTTCTTGTATGCACTAAAAAATCTGTTCATATCACCGAAACAAGCAGATAACTATGCCGTCAGCCCATCAAATAACGTTTATCTCAAACGTCTAAAATGAAATCCATTAAAGGAGAAGAAACTGCAAGCAGAATAAAAGCAGTCCCTGCAGGATTTGCTCAAAAATAATTTCCAGATTACAGGTAAACGTAAAAGAATGCACCTTGAGTTTTATAGTAAAATCAGCTATTATTAAAGTTGAAAAAAAGTTTCCTTCGATAAAAAAAGTTAACTTTATTATTGAAGGCAGTCACTAATTGTGAGTAAAGGAAGGAGCTTTTTATGCCTACACCAAGTATGGAAGATTATATTGAAATTATATATAATTTAATAGAAGCAAAAGGGTATGCCAGGGTTTCGTCGATTGCTGAGGCTTTAGATGTACACCCATCCTCGGTAACAAAAATGGTTCAAAAATTGGACAAGGACAATTATCTAGATTATGAAAAGTACCGCGGATTTGTTTTAACTGCAAAAGGAAAGAAAATCGGTGAACGGCTTGTTTTTCGACATGAGCTGCTAGAGGATTTTCTTGAATTAATCGGTGTAGAAAAAGAGCATATCTATAATGATGTGGAAGGCATTGAACACCATCTTAGCTGGAATTCGATTGATCGAATTGCAGATGTCGTGGCTTACTTCAAAGAGGATGAGAAACGCAGAGATGATTTACAAAAATTAAATAAAGCTAACAAAGCATAAGCCGTTGTTCTATAGAATAACTGGCTTTTTTTATGGCAACTTACCCGATATTACCTCCTTACAGCGAGCCAAACGCATAATAAACAAGCATTTCGGCGTATAAATCAATAAGCAACTAAATGGGATGGGGCGATGTCATGAAAATTGATGCTGTATTTTCTGGCGGGGGAGTGAAGGGATTTGCCTACGTCGGTGTACTTGAGGCGTGGGAGGAGAAAAATATACAAGTGGAACGCGTAGCTGGTACTTCCGCGGGAGCGATTGTTGCAGGATTAATAGCGGCAGGTTATCACTGTACAGACATTAAAGAATTAATGAAAACGTTGGATATAAATGAACTGGCTGACCCACCAGTATTATCAAAGCTATTCCCTATAACAAAGTGGTTATTTCTTTATTTTCAATTAGGGTTATACAAAGGAGAGAAGTTAGAAAAATGGATTGCTCAAGCTTTGGCCGACCGCAATGTATATCAATTTAGCGATTTAAAAAAAGACGCGTTAAAAGTAGTGGTAAGCGATTTATCACTTGGGAAATTAGTTGTCATTCCTGATGATCTAGAAAGAGTTTATGGCATTCATCCAGATTCTTTTTCTGTAGCAACGGCAATCCGCATGAGTGCTGGATTCCCTTATTTTTTTATGCCAAAAACAATCCAAGGCAAAAACAAGCAAAAAAGCATTATGATTGATGGTGGTTTACTTAGTAACTTTCCCCTATGGATTTTTTCTGAGGATAAGGGTATACAAATTCGTCCAGTTATTGGTGTGAAATTGACAGAAACGGATACTTCAATTGATTCACGGGAAATCCGAAATGCTCTTAATATGTTTCCTTCTTTGTTCTCAACAATGAAACAGGCACACGACAATCGATATATTTCCAAAAATCAAGCAAATAAGATTATTTTTGTTCCAATCCCCGGCGTGAATTCCATGAATTTTAATATAACAGATAATAAAAGAGAGGAATTACGCGAGATCGGAAAGAAATCTAGTGAAAAATTCTTGCGTACTTGGAGCGGTTGAGGAGAAGTTCGTTACCTTAAAGCTCATGGAGATCAAGATAAAACACACTTAGATACGCATTCAAATGATTCACAAATTTGAATGCGTTCTACCTTTACATGGGACGACCACCCCAAAATTGCTCCTCAAAATAGAATGTGAAACTTCCAGCTAAAGGATGTTTCGTTTTATATAGGACAACTTTTTTGAAACAAAAGGAAAAGGAGCCTAATCAATATAAGCTCCTGGGTATGTTTGCGATAGGTACGATGTAATTTCGTAATCACTATATTTTATAAATGACCTTATAATGAGGAAGCCCGATTTTTCTTCTTCGCTTTGCTTCCGTCAATTACACGCAAATGACTTGCTCTTTTAGGATTTCTTTTCTTTTGGGGTGATTTCTGATGGCTTACAGTTTTCACGGCCTTGTGATGACCATATTTTGATTTAGATTGTTTCACAGCCTGTTTGTATTTCTTCATATTATCTGTTTGCCGGCCAGAAGGCTGCCTGCGCATGAGAAAGAAATAAATCAATCCAAAGATAGCTGCCCCTATGAAGACAGAGATGAAAAGTCTTGATAAAAATGCGACTGTATTGCCGAACAGCTGTGAAAATAAACCAAATGCCGCAAAAGCGATTATCAAATAAACAAAGATAGATACTGCTTTACTTCTCAATTGAAATCCTCCTTCCTCACACAATATATTCTACTGCCCATTTTACCATATCCTGATGGGAGATGCTGTGTAATATTATTCTGCGTTTCTTACTAATTATTTATTCCCCTTTTTTATGAATAATATTCTCCTAATTTATAGAGGTTGTTCAAAAAGCCCTATAAAAATGACGCATCCTTTTTGGCTCTTCACCAAAATCTATGGATGACAAATTATAATGAATTTGTTAGAGCAATCGCTACGGAAAAACACTACGCTTTCCATGGGCTTGCGCTCAGCCTCCTCGAAAAAAGAAGATCACTTTTTCCTGCGGGGTCTTCCCACTGGGACTGCGATTACTCGCCCCACCGAAGACCATTGCGCTTTCCCATAGGAGTCTCCGTGTTTTTCCTCCGCTAGCTAGACATAATTAACATATTTATTCTTTAATATCAACCATAGATTATTTTGGTTTTGACCCTCCTTTTTACCGAACTTTTTGAACACGTACTTATTGAAAGATTATTCAATCATACTCGCTTTAATAATTGGTCATACTAGATGACGGAGGTGTTTTATGATGAGACGAATGACGAAGAAAGTACAAAAAGAGGAGCAACAATTAAAAGAAAACGAGGAATCTATATTAAAGAAGGCGATGTATACAGGCTTTGTAGGAGGGGTTGTGTTTAGCTTGCTTGGGAGTATTCTATATTACTTCAATTTTCTTGAAGTCTCTCCGAAATTATATTTATTAACGTCTTGGGTAGATGCAGGGTGGACCGATACATGGCTGGGCATCTTATTCACAACCATTCTAGCGGGAATAGTCTCTTTGCTCGTTGCATTTTTATATTACCTTATCTTTAAAAAGATAAAATATATGTGGGCAGGGGTCCTGTATGGTTTTATATTATGGGCCATCCTATTCGTTGTTTTCCGTCCGATATTTACAGATATACCCCATATTATGGAATGGACAATAGATACATGGGTGACAACGATATGTTTATTTATTTTATATGGTACATTTATTGGCTATTCTATCTCATATGATTTTATGGATTCGCAGCAGACAGAAGATATGATTGAAAATAGCTAGAATTTTCCTGTGATTATTCAAACTTCTTTCTATCTATGATAAAATTACTTACGATACTTGAGATTTTGGAGAGGATGAAGCCTTTTGACGAAAATTAATCACCTGCGTGCAAAATTAGAAGAACACAAAGTGGATGCAATGATTATTGATAGTCCTTATAACAGACGTTATATTACAAACTTTACTGGTACAGCCGGCACCGTATTAGTAACGGCGGACAAAGCGATATTTATTACGGATTTCCGTTACACAGAACAAGCTGCTGCTCAGGCACCAGCGTTCGAAATTGTGGAACATAAGCAAGGGATGATTCAAGAAATTGCCAATCAAATAAATAAGTTAGGCGTTAAGAGACTTGCTTTTGAAAAAAATTATACAACTTATAGCCAGTTTGAGACGTATAAACACCAATTTTCTCAAGAATTAGTCCCTGTAGAAGGATTAATTGAATCATTACGTATGATCAAGACTTCTGATGAATTAGCTATTATTAAAAAAGCTACCAAAATCGCCGATGATGCATTTGAGCATATTCAATCATATATCAAGCCGGGCGTACCGGAAATTGAAATATCGAATGAATTGGAATTTTTTATGCGCAGACAGGGAGCGACTTCATCTAGCTTCGATACAATAGTTGCCTCAGGGGAACGCTCAGCTTTGCCACATGGCGTTGCTTCACGTAAGAAAATTCAAGAGGGAGAACTTGTGACGCTCGATTACGGTGCATTATATGATGGATATTGCTCTGATATTACAAGAACTGTAGCTGTTGGAGAAATTTCTGTAGAGTTACGTGAAATTTATGATATAGTATTAGAGGCGAACCTTCGTGGAGTAAAAGGTACAAAACCAGGTATGACTGGGAAAGAGGCGGATGCTTTAACCCGTGATTATATTACGGAAAAAGGATTTGGTGAATATTTCGGTCATTCGACAGGTCACGCTGTAGGTATGGAAGTACATGAAGGTCCCGGTTTATCAACTCGATCTGATGCGGTATTAAAACCAGGTATGGTAGTTACAGTGGAGCCGGGAATTTATATTCCGGGTCTGGGCGGCTGTCGTATTGAGGATGATATTGTAATTACGGAAGACGGTAATGAACGGCTGACATTTGCTCCAAAAGAATTAATACAACTATAAAATAAGGGCAACAGGAGGAAAAATATGATTTCAGTAAACGATTTTAAAACAGGATTAACCATTGAAGTAGACAATGATATTTGGCAGGTTATTGAATTCCAACATGTAAAACCTGGTAAAGGAGCGGCTTTTGTTCGCTCTAAACTGCGTAATTTACGTAGTGGTAATATCCAAGAGAGAACTTTCCGTGCGGGTGAAAAAGTAGGGAAAGCACATATTGAAAATAACAAAATGCAGTATTTATACGCTTCTGGCGATGCGCATGCTTTTATGGATACATCAACATACGAACAAATTGAAATTCCTGAAAACCAAATTAAAGATCAATTAAAATTTATTAAAGAAAATATGGAAGTTTCCGTCATTACCTACCAAGGCGAAATTATTGGTGTAGACCTTCCAAATAACGTTGAACTTCAAGTAACTGCAACAGAGCCTGGAATTAAAGGGGATACTGCTAGTGGCGGTTCAAAGCCAGCTACATTAGAAACTGGACATACAGTACAAGTACCTTTCTTTATTAACGAAGGTGACGTGCTCGTAATTAATACAGCTGACGGAAAATACGTTTCCAGAGCATAATTTTAGTGAAAACAAGCAGTCTGCATAGATGAAGCAGGCTGTTTGTTTTTTTTATGCCAAAAATAGCGATGGCAGACTTATGAACGTTTTTTCCTTGTATATTCTCCACCAACATTTCTCCATAGCCCCTATATTTTAAACTTTTCTGCAAGGAATCATGATTTGATTCTAATCCCTCGAGCATAATTTCATTTTAAAATCATATATCTCTAAGTAAAACAAGCTAACAATGTTTTTTCAAAAAAGCGGGGTTTTATAATGAATGAGATTTTGCGTCTTTTTCCACCATATTTTCAAGACCGGATAGAAGATTTAGTCAGTCGTCGCTGGTCTCAGCTCCAAGAAATCAGGGTGCGTATGCATCAAAAAATAGAATTTATTTTTGATTCCTCTATTTGCTGGCTGGACAAGCCGTTGCCGACAAAAAAAGAAGCGATATATATTCTTAATCAACTGAGTGAATATTCCCTTTATCGAATGGAAGAAGAATTGCGCAATGGATATATAACGATTGAGGGGGGGCATCGTGTTGGTATCGCAGGCGGAATTATAATGAGTGATCGAAGGGTCAAAGCAATTCAGCCAGTTTCTTTTTTTAATATTCGTATTGCCAAGCAAAAAAAAGGATGTGCAGATGGTTTAATGCCTTATATCTATGATGGTTCTTATCATCATACAATGATCCTCGGAGCACCACAATCTGGAAAAACAACGGTAATCCGGGACATCTGCAGGCAGATAGCTATCCAATCTGATTCAAATCGCTCTAAAAAAGTAACGATTGTAGATGAGCGTTCAGAAATAGCAGCTTCCATCCGTGGCGTTCCACAGCATGATGTAGGAGAACGAACGGATGTTTTAGATGCTTGTCCAAAGGCAGAGGGGATGATGATGGCAATTCGCACCTTATCCCCTGATATTCTCGTGGTAGATGAAATTGGGGCAGCGAACGATGTCGAAGCAATTATTGAAGCATCTCAAGCAGGAGTAAAAGTTATTTGTACGATACACGCCAGTGATATGGCCGATTTATATCGTCGCCCAACTTTACAAAAGTTATTAGATGAATCTATTTTTGAACGATTCTTATTACTGGGTCAAGGAAAAAAGATTGGTAAGCTTATGCATGCTTTTGATAGTGACGGTAAGCAGATCAATCTCAAGCGAAGAGGTGGTGGCATTGAAATGGATTGGCGTACTGCTTTTAATTAGTATGTCTACGGCTCTTGGATGGGAATGGGGCAGAGCATTAAAGCAGCGTCCAAAGCATATTCAATTATTTTTACAATCGCTTCAGATTTTAGAGGCGGAAATGGTATATAGCCAAGTACCATTACAGGAGGCATTTCAAATTATCGGGAAGAAAATACCTAATCCTATCGCCATATTTTATCAAGAAGTCGCTGAAGAGTTAAAAAATCAAGAAAAGGACTTTGATGAAATATGGTCAGGAGGTGTTCGAAAATTAATCGAACAATCGTCGCTCCAAAAAAGTGAGCTGGAGATACTCATTCAATTTGGCAGGACACTTGGTCAGCATGACATTGAACAGCAGCAAAAGCATTTAAAATTAACAAACCTCTATTTAGAGGAGCAGTGGAAAAAAGCTGCGGAACGTTTTAATACTTACGGAAAGTTATCGAATGTACTTGGTCTTCTTTGTGGAATTTTTCTGGCTCTCTTGTTCATCTAGTATCTAGCATAAAAAAGGTTTGGTGGTAAGGGAAGGAGTAGGGACATGTTTGTGGATGCATTAATACTTTTTCAAATTGCTGGCATAGGAATTATAGTCGCGCTAATCCATACGATTTTAAAACAAATGGGGAAGGAAGAAATTGCTCAGTTTGCGACATTAATTGGTTTTATATTGGTTCTGCTTATTGTGGTAAACGGGCTCTCAGATTTATTTCAGCAGATTAGGTCTGTATTTCTATTTTAAGGAGATTGTATATGGATATTCTCCAAATCACGGTTTTAGGCGTATTAGCAAGTATATTATATATCCTTCTTAAAGAAGTACATGCTTCTATTGCTTTTTTAATTATCCTAATTACCGGTATTGTCATCTTTTTTTCAATTATACAGCAAATCCAATTAATATTTGAAACAATCCAAAGGTTAGGAGATCAGGCAAATGTTCAGGGGCTTTATTTAACAACCATTTTAAAAATTATTGGGATTTCCTATATTGCTGAAATTGGAGCCCATTTAACAAAAGATGCAGGTCTTCATTCGGTATCAAAATACATTGAACTTGCGGGGAAAATATTTATTTTATTGCTTGCTGTTCCAATTATTACTGCAGTGATTGAAGCGATTATCGGGTTTATTCCAAATATCTAACTGATCAAGAAAAGAAGCCAGGAAGGGAGTATTTAGATTGTGTATAAGACCTGCCAAATTACTCCGGATGACATGCATGTTTTTGATGGTTCTAATATTTATTCAAGAAAGCTCTGCAGTTGTTTCGGCAGAGGGAAATCAGGATAATCCAATTACCGTAGAAGAGGAAGAAAAGCTTCAGAATACGTTATTAGACGAAATTTCTTTAGATGAAGTTCAAATATATTGGGATCAATTAATAGCAGAATATGGCGATAGTCTGCCTGATTTACAAAAAATCAGCATATACGAATGGATAAAGAATGGAAACAGTTTTTCTGTGAAAGATATCCTGCTACATTTTCTGCATTACCTCCTGCATGAACTAATTATTAATGGAAAACTGCTGGGTATTCTTTTGATGCTGACATTATTTGCTGTCGTTCTTCAATCTATTCAATCCGCATTTGAGCAAACAACCGTCAGCAAGGTTGCCTATTTTGTTGTTTTTTTAGTCTTATTATTTATTGTTTTGAATAGTTTTTATCTAGCTACCTCTTACACAAAAGAAGCTATCGATACGATGCAAGGATTTATGATTGCGCTTCTTCCTATGGTACTAGGCATGATGGCAAGCTTTGGAAGTGTAATTTCCGTCTCTTTTTTTCACCCGGTTATTATTTTCTTTATTCATTTCAGCGGGGTATTTATATCAACCTTTGTCTTACCTTTATTGTTTCTCTCAGCCATGTTAGTCATTATTAGTAGTTTAAATAGTCATTTTAAGGTTACTCATTTAGCTAATCTATTTAGAAACGTTGCAGTTGGTGGGCTTGGTGTTTTCTTAACAATCTTCTTAGGAGTCATTTCCGTCCAAGGTACGGCAACAGCTATTCAAGATGGTGTAGCCATGAAGACAGCAAAATTTGTGACAGGAAATTTCATTCCGGTTTTAGGACGAACTTTTACAGATGCAGCCGATACGATACTTAGCGCATCACTGATTTTAAAAAATGCTGTTGGAATGATCGGGTTGGTTATTATTTTATTTATTGTCGCCTTTCCTGCATTAAAAGTAGGGGCAATGGCGATTATTTATAAACTGGCAGCTGCTATTTTACAACCGTTGGGGGGTGGCCCGATTGTTCAGTGCTTGAATACAGTCAGCACCTATATTTTGTTTATCCTAGCTTGTCTATTGGCTGTATCACTTATGTTCTTGCTAGGCATTGTCATTATTGTAGCTGCAAGTAATTTAACCGTGTTATTACGTTAGGGGGTCGACGAGAATCGAAATATTTACAGATTGGGTTACACAAATCATTTTGTTTATTATTTTGGCCTCTGTCATTGATTTACTTGTCCCTGCAAATCATTTGCAAAAATATGTACGACTTGCCATTAGTTTAATATTAATTTTGATTCTGCTTCAGCCCGTTTTTTATTTATTTAATACGGATATAAATGCAGCTATATCACGTTCTATGAACAAGATCGAGAATCAATTAAATGATCAACCTTCGATAGAAAATCAAATAGATTTAGAAAAAAAAGAAATAGAAAGTGGACAAGGTGCATATATTTTAGAACAAATGGCTATTGAATTGGAAAAAATAGCGGAAGATTCTTTAAAAGAGGAATTTGCCGTCGAGATTGCATCTATTGATTTCCAATTTTCTGGAACAGACTCCTTGTCCTATGAGGAGTTAACAGAGGTCATTGTCTATATAACAGAATCAGAACCAGGGGAAGGAGCGATGAATACGGTTGAAGATGTCGTTATTGAATGGGACCAAGAGGAGGAAGCGCATTCAGAAGAATCGTTTCAAGAGATTGAGGCGGTGCTAAAAGAAGTATGGGAGATTGAGGATAAAGAAATAACGGTCTATTGGGAAGGAGAGGGATTTTGAAAAATAAACTAACTTCTTTTTTAAAACAGACCAATAGTAATGAACAAGCTTCTGGGCAAGAGAAAAAGCAGCCATCGAAAAAAATAGGGTTTATCATCATATTAGGTTTAATAGGGATTCTGTTTATGGTTATAAGTAACTTCATGAAGCCGCAACAGGACACGCAGCCTGTACCTTATGAGGATACGCAGATAGAAATTTCAGAAGAGGCAGCGTCCCAATCAATGAATGGTGAAGTAAAAGAGCTGGAAAATGAATTAGGTGATCAGTTAGCCGCTATGTTGAATAAAATGGACGGTGTTTCAGAAACAGAAGTAATGATTAATTTAGAGGCAACCAGTGAACAAGTATATGAAAAAAATAGAACAACAGGTCAGCAGACAACGGATGAAACCGATCGAAATGGAGGTACAAGAGTGGTTCAAGATCAGACCGATGATCATCAGGTTGTGCTCTACCGACAAGGAGATCAGGAGACCCCTTTACTTGTACAAACAAAGCAGCCAGAGGTGCGGGGCGTATTTATTGTAGCACAGGGTATTGAAAGCCAATCAACCAAAAGCCAAGTCATTGAAGCTGTATCCCGAGTGCTAGATGTTCCTTCACATAAAATATCAGTAATGCCTAAAAATTAGGGAGGTAGAATGTATGTTAAAAAAACAAACAGTATGGTTACTAACAATGTTGAGCTTGATGGTTGTTTTAAGTGTTTACTACATCTTTTCAGCAAATGGAAATGATTTAGCTTTTGTAGATAATGGACAAGATGCTGCTACAGAAGATGCGGTACCGGCAACGCAGTCGGAAGAAGGAGTCGAAGTAGAGAATAAAGGAAATGTGGATAGCGATGAATTGTTTACGACCATCCGTATGGAGATTCAAGACGAGCGCAGCCGCAAAAAAAGCCAGTTAACAGAGGTAGTGGCTTCTGCGAATGCATCACCTACTGAAAAGGATGAAGCATTGAAAGAAATTGATAGTTTAGAGGAATTATCGAGTAAAGAAAACATTCTTCAGGACCAACTTATAGCTGCTACAGAATATGAAGATGTTTTGGTTCGCTCTGATGGAGATAAAGTCCATGTCCATGTAAAAACAGAAGAATTATCTAAAACAGACGCAGCAAATATCATGCAAATGGTACGAGATGAATTTGGTAAGGATATTAGAACAGAAGTCAATTTTCAGCCAACCAGTAAATAGGAATTAAGCTAGCATCCCTTGTGTTGCTAGCTTTTTCATTTCGATAGAAAACGATTAACGGATCGTCTGCTAGAAAAATTCGAGCTACTGCGGTGCTTTTAATACAACTAAAGTACATATAACTGTTATAATAACAAGATAGTGTTTACGGTAGACTTGAAGTTTCTATTCATTTTATCGTAATATATTAGAAGGCAATGCAACAGTCCACTATAAAAAAGTGAAAAAAGATTTAATTGAAGTGAGGAGTGCTAATATGTTAAATGTAGATGAAATTAGAGAAATTATTCAAATGGTCGATAAATCATCATTAACGGAGTTTTCTTATGAGGCCAATGGTGCCGTCATAGCAATGAAAAAAAATACAGGGTCTGTCACGACTGTTCCATCTCAACCTCAGGTTGTAACTGATACAGTAGTTGCACCAGTCCAAGAAGCAAAGTCAGAAGAAGTAACTCAACAAGCAGAACAAAAAGTGGAAGAACATGCAGCACCTTCAGCAAACTATGATTATGAAATTGTTTCTCCAATGGTAGGAACATTTTATGCTTCTTCTTCACCAGACAGTGAACCTTTTGTAAAACAAGGAAGCACTGTTAACGCAGATACTGTTGTTTGTATAGTAGAAGCAATGAAACTATTCAATGAAATTGAAGCAGAAATTAATGGGGAAATCGTTGACGTTTTAGTTGAAAATGGAGAGCTCGTAGAATACGGTCAACCATTATTTAGAGTAAAGAAGAAGTAAGGGGATGGAATAATTGATTAAAAAGCTATTAGTTGCCAATCGTGGAGAAATAGCTGTCCGAATTATCCGCGCCTGTAAAGAGATGGGGATAGAGACGGTTGCCATTTATTCTGAAGCGGATCAAGAATCATTACATGTTGAGCTGGCAGATGAAGCGTATTGCGTGGGTCCAAAATTAAGTAAAGATAGCTATTTAAACATAACTAATATTATGAGTGTTGCATTATCTACAGATGTGGATGCGATACACCCAGGATATGGGTTCTTAGCAGAAAATGCTGACTTCGCGGAAATTTGCAGAGCATGTAATGTTACTTTCGTAGGTCCGACACCTGAAGCAATTCAGAAAATGGGAATAAAAGATGTTGCCAAAGAAACAATGAAATCTGCGGATGTTCCTGTTGTTCCTGGATCCGAGGGGATTGTTGACGGCACAGAACACGCGAAAGAAATTGCTAAGGAAATCGGCTACCCAGTAATTATTAAAGCGACTGCCGGGGGCGGCGGTAAAGGAATCCGCGTGGCTCGTTCGGAAGAAGAATTAATAAAAGGGATGGAGTTAACACAAAAAGAAGCAGAAACGGCTTTTGGTAACCCTGGTGTTTATATTGAAAAATATATCGAAGACTTTAGGCATGTGGAAATTCAAGTCTTAGCAGATACACATGGAAATGTAGTTCACCTTGGAGAAAGAGATTGCTCTATCCAACGGCGTCTTCAAAAATTAGTAGAGGAATCTCCGTCACCTGCTCTTAATGCAACCCTGCGTCAGCGTATGGGTGAAGCTTCCGTGAAAGCAGCTCAGGCTGTTAATTACGTTGGGGCTGGAACCATTGAATATATTTTTGATAGACAATCCAACGAATTTTACTTTATGGAAATGAATACACGTATCCAGGTAGAGCACCCTGTAACAGAAATGGTTACTGGAGTGGATTTGATCAAGGAACAAATTCGTGTGGCAGAAGGTCAAGAACTTTCATTTAGTCAAGAGGATATTACATTTGAAGGACATGCTATTGAATGCCGAATTAATGCGGAAAATCCGTACAAAAACTTTATGCCTTCTGCTGGTGAAATTAAGATGTACCTTCCACCAGGCGGCTTGGGTGTTCGGGTTGACTCTAGTGCCTATAGTGGATATAGAATTCCACCATATTATGATTCCATGATTGCTAAGCTTATCGTTTACGCTTCGACTAGAGAAGAAGCGGTAGAACGTATGAAGCGTGCACTGGAAGAGTTTGTTGTTGAAGGAGTTCACACTACAATTCCATTTCAATATCAAATTATGAGCCACCCCGTATTTAAAGAGGGAGACTTTAACACAAATTTCTTAACAGAATATCCAATTATCCAGGAAAGGGAAGATAAGGATTAGAATAAGGAGTGGAGGCAATGAGTGACCAACTATTATTAGACATGTCTGAGGATGACAGCTTAGGTAGTGTTCAGATTGTACCAGAAGTCATTGAAGTTATTGCAGGAATAGCAGCAACAGAAGTAAATGGTGTGAAATCTATGCATGGAAACTTTGCGACAGGCGTTGCTGAAAAGTTTGGCAAAAAATCGCATAGCAAAGGTGTACGTGTTGAGCTGACAGACGAGGGTGCAATTATTGATATTTATGTAATCCTTCAGTTTGGAACATCGATACCTGAAGTCGCAACAAAATTACAAACAGCGATTAAACAAAATGTTAATACAATGACGTCTATCCAGGTTGGAGAAGTTAATGTGCATGTAGTGGGTGTTCAAATGGACAATCAAGAAATTGTATAAATGTTTTAATCAGTTGTTAATTATCCGAAAGACTCTTGCCTAAACGTGTTTAAATGAAGAAACGAAGAAAATGTATGAATATACATTTTTGTATTTGCCTAGACATTAAAAGATATTTCCAGACGGCTAACTATTTATAGGATTAGCAAGCCGACAGCCGCTCTGCGCTTTTGTTCTAGGTACAAAGGGGAACACAGGTATACCGCCTGTGTTTTCTTTTGGCTATAGGAGTTCTGCTTTATTTTTTGAAAGAAGCGGGCATACTGTATCCTAGCCAAAAATCAGTGAAACGTGTTATGATTTTAACAGTAAATGAAAGAATTTAGAAGGAGTTACGTGATGAATCGACATAGAGCTAGAGAAAAAGCATTTCAGACGCTTTTTCAGTTAGATATGAATGAAGACGAAGTAAATTTAGCGATGGAATCATTGAAAGAAGATGAAAGAAAAGATTTATTCCTTACCATGCTAATTGAAGGAGTAATCAACTATAAGGAAACGATTGATTCAAGAATAGCTGAGAACCTGGAAAATTGGTCAATGGAACGTATTGCAGCAGTTGAACGAACTATTTTAAGACTTGCAGTTTATGAATTATTATACGTGGACGACATTCCCCAAAATGTGTCGATTAACGAAGCAATAGAACTCGCTCACACATTTGGTGATGAACAATCTGGAAAATTTATTAACGGGGTACTATCAAAAGTTATTTCTTAAGGGGGAGCTAATATGACTGCAGAATTATTAAACGGAAGAGACCTATCTGATCAATTAAAAGCAGAGATGAAACAAGAAGTGGATGTTTTAAAGCAAGAGAATATCCACCCACATCTAACCGTTATTTTAGTAGGGGATGATCCTGCATCCAAATCTTATGTGAAAGGGAAAGAAAAGGCCTGTGCAGTAACTGGCATTTCATCTGATTTAATTGAATTACCTGGATCCGTTTCAGAACAAGAGCTTTTAAACGTCATTGACGAACAAAATAATGCTGAACATGTCCATGGAATACTCGTCCAATTGCCATTGCCAGATCATATAGATGAACAAAAGGTTATCCATGCTATTTCTCCTTTGAAAGATGTTGACGGCTTTCACCCAATTAATATTGGGAAATTAGTTAATGGTGAGGATACTTTTTTACCATGCACCCCTTTTGGTATTCAAACAATGCTTGAATCTAAAAATATTGAAATAGAAGGTAAGCATGCAGTGATTATTGGACGCAGCAATATTGTTGGAAAGCCAATGGGATTACTATTATTACAGAAAAATGCTACAGTTACATATTGCCACTCCCGTACCGAAAATCTCCGTGAAATTGCATTAGAAGCAGATATTTTAGTGGTTGCTATGGGAAGAAAACATGCCATCGATGGAAGTTATGTAAAAGAGGGAGCAGTCGTTATTGATGTTGGAATCAATCGTCAAGAAAACGGTAAGTTGACAGGTGATGTAGAATTTGAAAGTGCTAAGGAAAAAGCTTCTTATATCACACCTGTTCCTCGCGGTGTTGGTCCGATGACGATCACCATGCTCTTAAAAAATACGATCAAGGCAGCAAAAGGGCTGGCTAAAAAGTGAAAGATAACTACTTAACGGTATCCGCACTGACCAAATATATTAAACGTAAGTTAGATACAGACCCTCATTTACGTCATATTTGGTTACGTGGGGAAATATCTAATTTTAAGCATCATAGCCGCGGACACATGTATATGACGATTAAAGACGACAATGCCCGTATACAGGCAGTTATGTTTACTTCTAATAATAGACAGCTTTTATTCCGGCCAGAAAATGGTATGAATGTGCTAATTCGTGGAGAGGTTAGTGTATTTGAGGCTTATGGGCAATACCAGCTTTATATTCATGAAATGGAACCAGATGGAATTGGGGCTTTATATCAAGCTTTTGAGCAATTAAAAGAAAAATTGCAAATAGAAGGCTTATTTCTTAATGACCATAAAAAAGAAATACCTGCTTATCCAAAGCATGTTGGAGTTATTACGTCACCGACAGGAGCAGCGATTCGTGATATTGTGACAACGATTGAAAGGCGGTCACCTTCTGTAAAAATCACCGTATTACCAGTTTTAGTACAAGGGCAACAGGCTGCTCATTCCATTGTCCATGCCATTCAATATGCGAATGCATTTCCAGATGAGTATGACGTTTTAATTGTTGGCCGTGGTGGCGGATCTATTGAAGAATTATGGAGTTTTAATGAGGAAATCGTGGCAAGAGCTATATATGAGTCGCGTATTCCGATTATCTCTGCTGTCGGACATGAGACGGATACAACGATTGCTGATTTTGTGTCTGATCTACGTGCGCCTACGCCAACAGGAGCAGCAGAATTAGCAGTACCTTCTCAGGTTGAGCTGCTTGATAAAGTCGCATACTTAAAGCAACGTTTATCACAAAGCCTGCGTACAGAAATCCAAATGCAAACAAAACGGTTGGATGCTTTACGTCAAACCTATGCATTTAAATATCCTAAACAGCTAATAGCTCAAAAAGAACAAGAGCTTGATAAAATGTTGGATACATTAAATCGTTCGTTAAAAAATCAAATAGAGCAGAAACAGGTTCGATATACACATATTTTAAAAAGGCTGACAACACAACATCCGGAACAAGAAATAGAGACCGCAAATAAGAAAAAGAACCAATTAACATCTCAGCTAAACAAGGCAATGAAACAGCTCTTTACAAAAGCAGATAGAGATTTGCAAACAGCAATTAACAAACTCACACTTGTTAATCCGCTTGCGATCATGGCTCGTGGATATGGTATTAGTTACAATCAAAAAGGAAATGTGATTAAGTCAATTAAAGAAGTTAAGCAAGGGGAGCAAATGGATATACGGCTAAAAGACGGATATGTATCTGCAGAAGTACAAAAGATAAGGGAGGTAGACGATGATGGCGGAAGAGAAGAGCTATGAAGAATTAACTTTCGAACAAGCGATGGAAAAATTAGAAAAAATCGTAACCATGCTGGAAGAAGGGGATGTACCTCTTGAAAAAGCAATTGAATATTATCATGACGGCATGAAGCTTTCTAAATTATGCAATGAGAAGCTGACTAATGTACAGGATAAGATGGTTCATATACTCAATGAACAAGGCGAATTAGAGCCGTTTGAAGTAGAGGAGGATAAGTGAGATATGCATAAACGATTGCAAGCTTATTTGGAATATTATCGGCAAGAGCTCCAAAAGGCATATGCAGCCTACTTTGATAAGCTTCAAATACCGAGTAATTTGAAGGAATCGATGCTGTATTCTTTAGATGCCGGAGGAAAAAGGTTACGTCCTATTCTATTATTTGCTAGCTATGAAGTATATGGTCAAGACGTGCAAAAAACCATGTCATCAGCTGTAGCACTTGAGATGATACATACCTATTCCCTCATTCATGATGACTTACCAGCAATGGATGACGATAATTACCGACGCGGTATGTTAACAAATCATAAGCAATTTGATGAAGCAACAGCAATTCTTGCCGGAGATGCATTGTTAACTTATAGTTTTGAATTAATTTTAAATGATCCATTGCTTTCATCGGAAGAGAAAGTTATTTTAACTAAAGAACTGGCTGCATGCAGTGGACCTAAAGGAATGGTTGGCGGACAAATTCTTGATATGGAAGCTGAGAAGCAATCTGTTTCATTAGAGGCAATGGAAGAAATTCATGCTTTAAAAACAGGGGAATTGATTCGCTTTGCTATTTTCGCAGGAGCTTTTTTAGCAAATGCATCAGACGATCAGTTACATTATTTAGAGAAATATGCCTATTATTTAGGGCTTATTTTTCAAGTGCAGGATGATATCCTTGATGTGTCTGGAGAGGAAGAAAAGCTGGGTAAGCCAGTGGGCAGTGATGAACAAAATGAAAAAAGCACTTATCCTAAATTACTCGGTCTAGACGGTGCTATAAAGCAGAAAGAAATATATGTACAAAAGGCTTACGAAAATTTGAAATTAGCTGATGCGGAAGATTCACTTTTGAAAGCATTGACGGATTACTTTAGTGAAAGAGACCACTAAATTAGTAAAGGAAAAGGTTTATGAAAAAAAAGAAAAGAATTGATGAACTATTGGTGGAGCGAGAACTAGCTGAGGATGTTGAAAAAGCAAAAAGATCTGTTATGGCTGGAATGGTCTATTCTGGGGAGGAACGCATCGATAAGCCTGGAAGCCTTTTACCAGTTGAGACTCCATTGCGTATAAAAGACAAGCGATTAAAATATGTTGGCCGTGGCGGTTACAAACTTGAAAAAGCACTGCAATGTTTTTTAGTAAACGTTTCAGGCAAAGTTTTTATGGATGTTGGATCCTCGACTGGCGGCTTTACAGATTGTGCTTTGAAAAATGGAGCAAAAAAATGCTATGCCATCGATGTCGGCTATAACCAATTGGACTGGAAGCTTCGAAATGATCCCCGTGTTATCCCGATGGAGCGGACAAATTTCAGACATGTAACACCTGACATTTTACATGACGGTTTGCCTGAAGTGGTTTCCATCGATGTATCTTTTATTTCTTTAAAGCATATTTTCCCTGTCTTAGCGACCTTATTGCCTAAAAAGAATGATATTATCGCTTTGATAAAGCCCCAATTTGAAGCTTTTCGAGATCAAGTAGGTGAAAAAGGCATCGTAAGAGATCCCGCGATCCATTTAGAAGTCTTGGAGAAAGTTGTAAAGTATGCTGCTGATGCATCTTTCACTTTAGTTGATTTAACTTATTCCCCTATTAAAGGGACAGAAGGGAATATAGAATTTTTAGCACACTTTAGATGGAAGAACGAGGGAACGCCGAAAGAAGTAATTTTACAGGAAGTGGTTAGGGATGCACAGCAGGCATTAATCCAATAATCTTTATAAGGAGGGTTTAGAGATTGAGTAAAATACAACGTCATATTAAAATCCGTGAATTGATTACAGAAAATATTATTGAGACACAAGATGAACTTGTCGATTCATTGAAAGATCTCGGCTATAACGTAACACAAGCCACGGTATCAAGAGATATTAAAGAGTTACAATTAGTTAAAGTTCCGACAAATACGGGACAATATAAATACAGCTTACCAGCGGATCAGCGATTTAATCCACTGCAAAAGCTTCAGCGCTTAATCGTAGATACCTTTGTCAAAATAGAAAATGCGAGTCATTTTATTATTTTAAAAACACTTCCTGGTAATGCACATGCTGTTGGTGTCTTGATTGATAATCTAGATTGGGAAGAAATTATGGGTACAATCTGTGGGGACGATACTTGCTTAATTATTTGCAGAACACCTGAACATGCAGAATTAATAAAAAATCGATTAATAGGGATGCTTTAAAATTGTTTATATGGGGTGAGTATCATGTTAACAGAACTATCTATAAAGAACTTTGCGATTATTGAAGAACTATCCTTAAGCTTTCATGAGGGTCTTACCGTATTAACAGGTGAGACAGGAGCGGGGAAATCAATTATTATTGATGCAATCCAATTGTTAGCCGGGGCAAGAGGATCTGTTGATTTTGTCAGGCATGAGTCAAATAAAGCAGAGATTGAAGGACTATTTTTTATTGATCATGATAGGCATCCTGTTTATCAAGTAGGTAAAGCATACGGAGTAGAAATAAGTGATGAACAAATTGTACTGCAACGAACCATTACTTCTTCTGGAAAAAGCATTTGTCGTGTAAATAGTAAATTAGTGACGCTGGCAATACTTAGAGAATTCGGGAAAACATTAATCGATATTCATAGCCAGCATGAGACGCAATCATTAATGGATAATGAGCAGCATATTGACTTTTTAGATCTTTATCTTGGGGATACAATAAGAGAAGCCAAAAAAGATTATCAAGAGATATATTATCGTTTAGAGCAGCTGAAGAAGAAATATCGTAACCTTAATGATAATGAACAGGAGATGGCCCAGCGTCTAGATTTGCTCCAATTTCAACAACAGGAATTAACGGAAGCACATCTTGTACCGAATGAAGATGTCGAGATAGAGGAAGAGCGGAATCAGCTTGCTAATTATGAAAAAATACATAAATCACTCTCTGATGCTTATCATGCTTTATATGGTGAGCAGCGTGGATTGGATTTAATTAGTCAAGCCCAATTATCATTGCAGGACGGATCAGATTTAGATCCTTTTATTGCAGAAAAATTAGAAGGCATGTCCAATCACTATTATATGCTGGAGGAAATTACTTTTGAGATACGCAATTATCTCGATCAGCTGCAGTATAATCCGGAAAGGCTAAATGAGCTGGAACAGAGAATGGATGAACTCAATCGATTAAAACGTAAGTACGGTCCTACTGTAGAAGAAATGTTAGACTATTTAGGGCGCGTAGAAGAAGAAATTGAGCAGATCACCAATCGCGAATCACATTTAAATACGCTTGTAACGGAAATTGAGGAATTAGAAAAAGATGCATTATTAGAGGCAGAACAACTCCACCATTTACGAAAGCAAGCTGCTGAACAACTAACAAATGATATTCATCGGGAATTAAAGGACTTATATCTAGAAAAAACAACTTTTTCCATTGATTTTGAGGACTCGGCACAACGTAAGCTTAAACCTAATGGATATGATAAAATTTTATTTCGTATCTCGACAAATGTGGGAGAGCCATTGAAGGACCTTACAAAAATAGCATCTGGTGGAGAGCTATCAAGAATTATGCTTGCCTTGAAGAAAATTTTCTCGAAACATCAAGGGATCACCAGTGTCATTTTTGATGAAGTGGATACGGGAGTAAGTGGCAGAGTGGCACAAGCCATCGCCGAAAAAATTCATGAAATATCGCTTGAATCACAGGTTTTGTGTATTACACATCTTCCTCAAGTTGCTGCGATGGCAGACACACATAAATTTATCCAAAAAAAAGAAAAGGCGAATCGCACGTTTACTTCAGTCGTAGAGCTAACTGGCAAAGACCTTATTGAAGAATTGAGTCGTATGATTACTGGCACTAAATTAACAGAAACTGCGAAAGAACATGCGAAGGAAATGTTGACATTAGCGAGCAGTTTTAAAAAATCGAATTAATTGGATAAAATCTTTAAAAAACCGGACAATAAGTGTACCGGTTTTTTCTTTTTCCTATACTTACAAATTCCGTTAATAGCATGTCCTTTTGCATCTATAGAACGACTCACTATACGTTAGTTTATCTATTTTTTAGAGGAAAAGATACACATATCACATAGGTTGTTCCAGTTTAAAGAGTCCTCTGACTGCAAAAAGTATATGTACAGAAAGATAATATTTTTTGTAAGAGGAGGAGACGATTTATGCGAAGTAAAAACAACAGGAAATATGGAAAATGTTCGATTTTATCGCTTATTCTTATACTGTTTTTTCTTTTTCCTTCTTTTATCCATGCTGATACATCCATACAAGGATATAAAGAGGTATTTAATGAGCAGCCAATGATACCTTTTTTCGATAAAGGGGAAAATACAAAGCAGGATAATAAGAAGAAGCATCATCGTTTAGAAGATGTGAAGGTTGTACCGGGAGGACAATCGATTGGTGTGCAGCTGGAAACAAAAGGAGTGCTGGTTGTCGGGCATCACCAGGTTAAAGCATCACAAGGTATAAAATCGCCAGGGGAAGATGCTGAAATTAATGTCGGGGATACAATTGTAGAAATCAATGGACAAAAAATTAATCATATGACAGAAATTAAATCAATTGTAGATATTAGTGGAAAAGAAAAGAAGGAGTTACAAATTAAACTGAAACGCGGTGACAAGTTTATCGATACCAGTTTGAAGCCTGTATTAGATAAAAAAGAAAATTCGTATAAAATCGGGCTATATATCCGGGATACAGCTGCAGGTATTGGCACGATGACGTTTTATGACCCAGAAACAGGGCGATACGGCGCACTAGGACACGTTATCTCAGATATGGACACCAAGAAGCCAATTGACATTAAACATGGTTCTATTATCCATTCTTCTGTAACATCAATTGAAAAAGGGGATAATGGTTTGCCGGGGGAAAAGCAAGCCTCATTCCAAACGCAAGAAGAGAGAATTGGAAATATAACAAAAAATACAGATTACGGAATATTTGGTATTTTAGAGAATGAAGTAAACCATGAAAAATATGCAGAGCCATTTCCCGTAGCTTTGTCTCACGAAGTAAAAGAAGGTCCAGCAAAAATTCTTACAGTGGTTGACGGTGAAAAGATTGAAGAATTTGATATTGAAATTATCAGCAGTGTTCCTCAGAAATCAGCTTCAACCAAAGGGATGGTTATTCAAATAACAGATCCGCGGCTTTTAGAAATAACGGGTGGAATTGTGCAAGGGATGAGTGGCAGTCCAATTATTCAAAATGACAAGATTATTGGAGCAGTAACACATGTATTTGTAAATGACCCAACTTCAGGCTATGGTGTTCATATTGAATGGATGCTTGAAGACGCAGGAATTATAAAACCGAACTCCAACGAAAATGCCGCTTAAAAAACACTTGTAATGGTAACGACGCCATTACAAGTGTTTTTTTGCTCCGGTTGCTAACCGGTAAGTGATTGAGACTGCCGATAAAGAAAATATGCAGTATGTTTGTCAAAGTGATGTGTTTCACAAAGTATCATTATCTGTTATAATGAAAACGGATACAACGAAGTTAAAAAAGGATGTCGAAAGTTGGTGGAAAACAAAGAAAATCAAAGAATAATAAAGAAAACCGAAATAAATCAAAAGTTTTTTAAATTTAAAGAGGATATTCATATTTTTTGTAGAATATGTTATAGGTGTATAAAAAGCAAAAGGAGGATTTTTAGTGAGTAAAATAACAGTATGTTTTGTTGATGATAATCGTGAACTTATACAATTAATGGAGGATTTTTTTGGAGAACAGGAAGAAATTGAAATCGTTGGAACAGCATTAAATGGCCGGGACTGTATCCCGCTGATTGAAGAAAAGAATCCAGACGTATTAGTATTAGATATTATAATGCCGCATATGGATGGAATTGCAGTATTAAATGAAATTAGAAGGATGAACTTAACCAAAAAACCACATATTATTATGCTGACAGCTTTTGGTCAAGAAGAAGTAATGAAGAAAGCAGTGGATTTAGGAGCTTCTTATTTTATTCTTAAACCGTTCGATATACAAAATCTGGCTGATCAGATTATGCAGGTTCAGGGCAGTGTTGCCAGGGTTTCCAGTATCAATAAACCTTCCACGGAAGATAAGAAAAAGCAAGACTTAGAAGCAAATATAACCAATATTATTCATGAAATTGGTGTACCAGCACATATAAAAGGATACATGTACTTAAGAGAAGCAATTACGATGGTTTATAACGATATTGATCTTCTAGGCTCCATTACGAAAGTCCTTTATCCAGATATCGCAAAAAAATTCAATACAACTGCTTCGCGTGTTGAAAGAGCTATTCGTCATGCAATCGAGGTTGCTTGGAGCCGAGGGAATATTGATTCGATTTCCGCATTATTCGGTTATACCATCAATATCTCTAAAGCAAAACCTACCAATTCCGAATTCATCGCAATGGTCGCTGACCGGTTACGTTTGGAACATAAGGTGTCATAAATTTGTGTAGAGGGATTGAAGCAGTAGACGTGACACAGTACAGTAAATCGACGTTTTAATTCAAAAGTATTATTATTTATACATTGCTGCTCTATAATTGTAAGAATCAGTATATTATTTATTTTTTGATTAGAACCACCAAACTGTTTTTGTTGTATTTCAACTATTAACCAAGAATAAAAACGACAATTTGATACCATAGCGCTAAAGCAATCACAATAATAGCAGAGATCATTTTGATTACATTGCCTTTGGAAAAGTAGTTTTTTGTTGGATATACTTCTAGAAACGTAAAAATAAGCAAAAGTACAGATAAAAAAGGTAGCGTTAAATAGTCGGCAACTTTTGTTAAATAGATAATACCAATTACAAAGGTAGCCATTAATATTGGGATATAAAGCCAGCGTTTCTTTCTAATAAACGTTGTCAATTTCATACACTCCTTGTACTTGTACTTTATATAAGCGTATTAGATATGGACTAAATTTATGTGTAAAAGGTTAACGAACATATTTTAGATATGTTTCTCGTTAACCTTTTCATTTATTATAAAATCTAACTGACAACTTAAATATGCAGCTCTTAGTACGTTAGAGGTATAAACTTTTGAATCAGTGGATATTTCGATATAGACCGATAACTTTCCCTAGTATAGACACGTTTTCATAATAGAGAGGTTCCATTGTTGCATTTTCGGGTTGTAAACGAAAACGGTTTTTTTCTTTAAAAAATCGTTTTACAGTAGCTTCATCGTCTTCCGTCATGGCAACAACAATATCACCATTATCTGCAGAACTTTGTTGTTTGACAATGACCATATCTTTATCCAAAATACCAGCCTCAATCATACTTTCCCCATCAATTATAAGCACGAATAGATTATCCTCTGGTCCAGCTGAAGAGCTGGGGATTGGAATAAATTCCTCAATGTTTTCAATTGCCGTAATAGGAATGCCGGCAGTAACTTTTCCGATTACAGGTACATAAATGGCCTTATCCCTAGGTGCGTCATTTTCGTTGTCGTGAATAATTTCAATGGCACGCGGTTTGGTTGGATCCCGTCGTATATAGCCTTTGTTCTCTAATCTTTCTAAATGACCATGAACAGTAGAACTTGAAGCTAATCCGACAGCAACTGCGATTTCACGCACAGAAGGCGGATAACCTTTCTGATCTACTTGTTCTTTAATAAAGTCAAAAATCATCTGCTGTCTTTTCGATAGTTTTGTCATGACTTTCTCCCCTCTAGCATAGGTATTTGTTAAACATAGTATAGCACTTAAAAATATATTTTACAAACAAATGTTCTAAAAGTAGTTGACAAGAACAACTGTTCTAAATATACTGAAGTCAGAACAACTGTTCCGGAATATTATAAAATACTGAAGGGGAGTTTTTTATATGTTTGAAAAACTAATGAAATCTGATGCGTTTTATATTGTAGCTTTTATTATTGCATTAATATTTTTATATACGATGATGGTAACTACTGTGTAAGGAGATGCGGGAGTTCGGACGGCGGGTATTATTTGCACTTTAAGGAAGTATAAAATTTAGCTCGTTTATCGAGGGGGACAGTATTCGCAGTCCCAGTTAGGGAAAGTGAATAAGCGAGTATAAAATTTTGTATAATTAAAATTTGATTCAACAATAGTCATATCCATCTCCAAGCGCCAAACTTTAGAGACAACACGATAGTTCCCTACATTAAGGCTAGGTAAAGGTGATTGGCAAGCCGGCAGACGCAGGCAGAGCGATAGTCTCGCTTATGCCCATTGATGAAATTCATGGTTCAATACCTCATCCTACTTCCTTGAAATGAAGAATCGTCTATTGTCGAGCCACCATCAAAGAACGGTGGCTCAAATTGCTGTCTTTTAAATGGGCGCTATGCGTGTTGCGTTCCACATGCTCTTATGTGGTTTGGTCACCGAATGATCTATTTCCTTGCACGTTTTTTATAGAACAAATAAAATTTGTAATACTGACAGAAGTTATTATGGAATAGTCAGAAATGCCAAATAGTGTGGTTATTATTGGGGGATTTAACATTGAGAACGATTATTTATTGTCGGGTAAGCACAGAGAAAGAAACACAAGAAACATCGCTTCAGAGGCAATATGAAGAATTAACAGTACTGGCAAAAGAATTAAACTTCACTGTAGTTGATTGTATTCAAGAAAAAGCAAGCGGATATAATATAGATAGAGACGGTATTTTTAAGCTTCTTGATTATTTTTCAAATCAAGAAGCTGACTGTCTTTGTATTCAGGACGAAACAAGATTAGGCAGGGGAAATACAAAAATCGCTTTATTTCATCAGCTGCAAAAAATGAATATTCCTATTTATACTATCACGCATAGAGGAATATTGGAGGTAAATGAAGCAGACTCGATGGTGCTAAATATTGTCGGTGCAGTAGAAGAGTACCAGCGCAAAATACATAATATGAAGATTAAACGAGGAATGCGCCGCGCAGTGCAGAATGGATATAACCCTCAAGAGAATTTAAGTCATATCAATCGTTCTCCAGGGAGAGAACGTGCAGAGGTTCCAATAGAAGAGATTGTCCGTTTACGTCAAAATAAATTAACGTTTCAAGAAATAGCAACTGTATTAAAAGGCTTGGGTTATGATGCATCTAAGGCTACAATCCATCGTCGTTATCAAGAGTATATGAATTCCTTGAATGAAAGCCAATCGTAACGTAAGATAGAGGACAGGAAAATTAAATCCTGCTCCTCTATCTTACGTTTAAAAAGGTAGATTGGGCATTATGGAACGAATTCGAGTTCTTAAACGCAATCTCTACGAGTAAAAGAGCGCACTGCTCTTTTTCTAATATAAAGGAGGGAGGCACAAGGCATGTTATCAAAAGATAAATTAGATAGAATAAATGTTTTAGCTAATAAGGCGAAACGTGAAGGATTAACAGAAGAAGAAAAAAAAGAACAGCAAATATTACGTAAAGAGTATTTAGCAAATGTTCGAGGCTCTTTTAAAAATCACTTGAAAGGAATGACAGTTATTGACCCAAAAGGCAATGATGTTACTCCGCAGAAGCTTCGTGACTATCAAGAACGTAATAAGAAACACTAATTCTTCATAACCTTCAGATCCGCTTAGCTTGTCTAGTAAAGGATTTCATTATAAAATAGAGTAGGTACAGAATATGTTTTGAAGTGGAAGGGGAAAAATCATGACACAACAAATTGAAGAACTATCCATTAATACGATTCGGACACTATCTATCGATGCGATTGAGAAAGCAAACTCCGGACATCCTGGATTACCGATGGGGGCAGCTCCTATGGCATATACGCTTTGGACAGATTTTATGAATCATAATCCAAAGAATTCACAATGGTTTAATCGTGATCGTTTTGTATTATCTGCTGGTCACGGTTCTATGTTGCTTTATAGTTTATTGCATTTATCTGGTTACAAAGTATCCATTGAAGATTTAAAAGGTTTTCGCCAATGGGACTCTAAAACACCAGGTCATCCGGAAGTACATCATACTGACGGAGTTGAAGCAACAACTGGTCCATTAGGTCAAGGTATTGCAATGTCTGTTGGTATGGCAATGGCAGAAGCACATTTAGGTGCTACGTATAATAAAGAAGGGTACAACCTTGTAGATCATTATACGTACGCTATTGTGAGCGATGGAGATTTAATGGAAGGGATTTCGCATGAAGCTGCATCCTTAGCTGGTCACCTTGGATTAGGTAAGCTAATTGCACTTTATGATTCCAATGATATTTCATTAGACGGTGATCTAGATCGTGCATTCTCTGAAAACACAGAGCAACGCTTTAAAGCATATGGTTGGCAAGTATTACGAGTAGAAGACGGTAATAATGTAGATGAGATTCGCCAAGCAATTAAGGAAGCACAGGAAAACCAAGATCAGCCAACATTAATTGAAGTAAAAACAATTATTGGATATGGTTCACCAAATAAATCTGCTTCTAGTGCTTCACATGGATCTCCGCTTGGAGCCGATGAAGTAAAATTAACGAAAGAGCACTATAAATGGGGTCATGATGAATTCCATGTACCTGAAGAAGTATATGCTGATTTTAAAGAAAAAATTGTTGACGACGGATCTAAAAAAGAAGAAGCTTGGAATGAACTTGTTTCAGCCTATAAAGAGGCATTTCCAGAATTGGGTAAGCAGTTTGATCTTGCTATAAAAGGAGAACTTCCTGAAAACTGGCACACGTCTTTACCTGTTTATGAAGAAGGGACAAAACTAGCTACACGTGCATCTTCAGGTGAAGTATTAAATGCAGTTGCAAAAGCTGTTCCAAACTTCTTTGGTGGAAGTGCTGACCTTGCTGGCTCTAATAAAACAATGATGAATGACGAAAATGATTTTACGAAAGAGGATTATGCTGGGCGTAATGTGTGGTTTGGCGTTCGGGAACACGCAATGGGCGCTGCATTAAACGGTATGGCACTGCATGGGGGACTTAATGTCTACGGCGGTACGTTCTTTGTATTCAGCGATTATTTACGCCCATCTATTCGCTTGGCATCTATTATGAATGCACCGGTAACATATGTGTTTACGCATGATTCCATTGCAGTTGGGGAAGACGGTCCAACCCATGAACCGATTGAGCAATTAGCAGCTTTACGTGCTATGCCGCATCTTTCTTTAATTCGTCCAGCTGATGCTAATGAAGTACAAGCTGCATGGAGATTAGCTTTAGAATCAACTGATCAGCCAACAGCTCTTGTACTAACTCGTCAAAATCTGCCTACACTAGCAAATACAGCTGAATTAGCATATGAAGGTGTTAAAAAAGGTGCTTACATTGTAAGTAAATCGGAGAAAGAAACACCTGATGCGCTTCTTTTAGCAACTGGTTCAGAAGTGCAATTGGCAGTAGCAGCTCAAGCAGCACTTAAGGATAAAAATATCGATGTTCAAGTTGTTAGTATGCCTTCATGGGATCGTTTTGAAGCACAAGATGAAGCATATAAAAACAAAGTTCTTCCTAAAGAAGTAACAGCTAGAGTTGGACTTGAAATGGCTTCATCCTTTGGATGGGACCGCTATGTCGGCTTTGAAGGAAAAACACTTACAATTGATCGCTTTGGGGCTTCCGCTAATGGAGACCTATTGATTGAGAAATTTGGCTTCACAGTAGATAATGTAGTTCAATTAGTAGAAGAAGTAACGAAATAAGGAAAAACGATATATTTGTGATATGAAAAGAAGAGAGATGCTAGCATTTCTCTTCTTTTCTGTTGTAATAGAACGTATAATTACTGCAAGTTTTTAATACGGAGCGCTCATAAATCCAGGCGACGAGCACTATTATTGTAATTGTTGCTCAATAAAATGAATGATTTCTTTTCGTTCTTGTTTGGAGCAGGAATACTGTTGCTCCAAAGCCTCCAAAAATTCTCCAGCCTTTTTCAGCTCTACAACGCTTTTTTTCATATAAGATTTGTAATGGTCATTTATTTTTTTTATTTCCGCCGCATATTTCTCATCTGTTCCGGTGGTGACGGCTTCTTCATATAAATCAATGGCTTTTTCTCCATCTCTAGTTGGGAAAAATTCATGGGGATCCGTACTGTCGAACATACAAAAATTCAAATCTGGAACGAGTACCATATCAATACTATTTGGATCAAAACTGCAATGATAAATTTCCGTATCGTAACCATGTTTAATGCAAGCACTCGCTACTTTTTTCATAAATGTTGACTTGCCTGTTCCAGCTCGCCCCTTTATATAATAAACGCGAGAAAGTTTTTCTGTAAGATGGGGGACGATATTAACCGGACCATCTACGGTTGTGGTCCCAAAAAGACGGTGATACTCATGGCCATTTCGATCCTTCTTCGGTTGCCCTTTTAAGACTTCTTGAATAAACGTATCAGCAATTTCATCCGCCCGTTTAAAATTCATTTCTTTAATATAAATTGCTTCCAGATCATCGTGGATGCGTAACCCTGTTTCTAAATGTTTATATGCTTTTTCTGTATAATGGTTAAAGTTTTCTTCTAGTTTCTTATTTCTTACCGGACTGTCATTTGTAAATCGATTTAAATCCAGATCGATTACCGTGCGCATATCAGCTGGTACGATGGAATCATTTAAAAAAGCGAGGCCCTTGTCACGAATTATAACACCATCTAAATAACGTTCGCCTAACGGGCTCTTTAATATTTCTACTTCATAGGTAGATTCATACTTCGTGATGATATCTTTTAGAATGATTGCTTTTACCGTTTGGGAGGGATGGTTTAGACCAAAGATTTGTTGCAGCTGTTTTACATTGGAAGGAAGTAAATTCACAAATCCTTCCGACGTATTCGCAGTAACATAATAATATTTTTTCAAGGTGACACTTCCTTTTTTGATTTCAAATTTTAGGTATTTGTTTAATTAACTTATGCCCATTCCTCGTTTTGGTGAATGTAATGTGATTGTGATTACCTTGGAAACATACGATTATTTTACCAACCATTACTTCTTTAGTAAATGTCATTGACTAGTTGGATTAGAACCCATATTAACCCAGCAATAGTTCATTTAATAGAGGGGGTTCCCTCTGAAGATATTTACAAAGTAACAATAGGGGAATAGAAAATTGGCGACCGGACGCGACTTATGCTTTTCTTATTGTTTCGACAAAAGAAGTTGTTCCTTGCACACTATTTTGACAACCTTCGGAAATAGATTCCCCTATAATAATAGATAAAGGGGGAATACGTGATGAATGAATACGCAATTTATTGGATTGAAGACAATGTGGCAAAAAACTATTTCCATAAAAGTGATTTATTACATCGGTTCTTTTTAGAATATGCAGAAAAACAGGATGAAATTGTATTTAGAAGGCAATTTCGATTCATAACTCGAAAAATCCATTTTTATAAGTTCGTTATGCATTTAAAGACGTTTTCTTCGCCTGAAATTAACATAAAACGAATAGGAAATAGAGTGCTCGTAAAAAAGGGAGAAGAGTCACTATGCTTATATATTGAAAATGGAGAGTTAGTCTTAAAATGCAATCATTTAGTGTCTGCAGTCTCGCTACTATTTCCGATATTGGAAGATATACATCCTTATTTCTTTGTACAGGGGAAAGACACACCTCAATATGGATGGATTTCTCCTAAGCCATTAAAAGCACAGGAAGACGAAAGTCAAGTGTTGTATAATTTCCTCTAATCTAATATACTGTACTAGAGACAACACGAAGGAGGAAATTTTGTAACATGAGTACGATATGGGTAGTATTAATTGCAATCGCAGCCTTAGTTGCTGGTGTTGCTCTTGGATTTTTCATTGCTAGAAAATATATGATGAATTATTTGAAAAAGAATCCGCCAATTAATGAGCAAATGCTTCGTACATTGATGATGCAAATGGGTCAAAAGCCATCGCAAAAGAAAATTAATCAAATGATGCGAGCAATGAATAATCAGTCTGGTAAGTAATCTATTGTTATTTTAAGGACAAGCAATAAAACCACTTTGTAGAAGGTGGTTTTTTCTTTTAGCAAATATTTTATAATGAATCTACATGCCGGCGTATCATTATGTGAAGAAAGCTCTGTTCACGTTTCTATTAATTTAGTAGAATCTATTATTGTGTAGCATATACTGTTACTACTAAAGTTTTGATTAAGTAATAGAGAGGAGGTGGATAAATAACGTAAGCATCCATTTCATCACTATTATTACTAAAAAACAAGAGACAGCTGGAGAAGTCTACCTAAGAATTAACGCTATCTGCTGTCGAATGAGATTACATTGAAGATAAATTAAATTGGGTTTCGTTCTATTCAAGAAGAAATTGATTAAATTGATTACATGGCGCATCATTGGATGCGTTTTTATTTTTGGAATCTATTTAATAGGGGCTAATGTTGCCGAACCATAGTTTTAGGATGACGATACAAGGTATATTCTATATTTTAAAAGACAGTTTTCTTATTGGTAAAAAAACATAAGGATAGGGTGAGGGATAGCATCAATGATTAGCAGTCATCTTTTTTTTATACTTACGTAAAATGTATAGAGATTGTCATAAAATTAGCTTTTATTTTTGTATTTCTCTGTTAGAATAGAAATGATTGATAAGGGGGATTATCATGGAGGAAATTAATATTTTCTTAGCCTTTGCAGCCGGGTTTCTCTCATTTATTTCACCTTGTGTTCTTCCGCTGTATCCTGTATTTCTTTCTTATATTACCGGAATGAGCATGAGTGAAATAAATCAAGATAATAGAAGGCTAGATCGAAAAGCAATATTACATACGGTATGTTTTCTAGTCGGTTTTTCAAGTATTTTTATTATGATTGGATTTACGACTACGTATATTTCTGAGTTCTTAATGACCTATCAAGATACAATAAGACAGATTGGTGCTATTTTAATTATCTTTTTTGGCTTGGTTATTGTCGGCGTATTGAATTTCCAATTTCTCATGAAAGACCGAAAAATTCATTTTAAAAATCGTCCAGCAGGCTATCTTGGTTCTGTTATAATTGGTATGGCATTTTCATTAGGATGGACACCTTGTACTGGTCCAATTCTTGCTATTGTATTTTCACTAGCTGCAACTAGTCCCAATATCGGACTTGTCATGATGTTTAGCTACATTCTAGGCTTTTCTATCCCATTCTTATTACTTGCTTTCTTTATCGGTAAACTGAAATGGTTTAAAAAGCACAGCCAAACAATGGTGAAAATCGGTGGATGGATTATGATTTTTGTGGGGATTGCATTATTCTTTGATTGGATGAGTAAACTCACTGGATTTTTAGCAGGCTTGTTTGGTTTTTCAGGATTCTAAATTCTTTCAAGTAGCATGGTTTAAGGTCATGCTATTTGAAAGAAAGGTTTAAAAATAGGGGTCAACACCAACATCAATGGTTGAAATATAGGAATAAATATAAGTAGTAAAAACTAGCTAGCGGAGGAAAAATACGGAGACTCCTGTAGGAATGCGCAATGATCTTCGGTGGGGCGAGTAATCGCAGTCCCAGTGTGAAGACCCCGCAGAAAAAGTGGTCTTCTTTTTCGAGGAGGCTGAGGACAAGCCCACGGAAAGCGTAGTGTTTTTCCGCAGCGGTTGCCTTTATCAATTTAAGCTTAGTTTGTCAACCATGGTTTTTGGTGAAGAGCCTAAAATAATAGGTGAAAAAAGGGTCAAACCATCCTTGACCGATACTTGCTAGAATATAGAGAAAAGAGTTGTTACTTATGTATTTTGCAATTGCAACTACAGCTGTCTTTGCATTCATGGCAATTGTGATGATATTTGTGCGAATGCGTGCTTCAAAAAGGCCTGCATCTGTAAAAAGAATTATTTTGCCACCATTTTTTATGAGTACCGGAGCGCTTATGTTCTTATTTCCGATGTTTCGAATAAGTTGGCTTCAAGTCGCTGAAGCGCTTATTGTAGGAATGATATTTTCCATTTTTTTAATTAAAACATCTAAATTAGAGCATGCAGGTGAGCATATTTATGTGAAACCGTCCAAGGTGTTCCCTATCATTTTAATCGGACTATTAATCGTTCGAATTACTATAAAGTTAATTATTGGTACAAGTATATCCGTTGGTGAAACTTCAGGCATGTTCTTTTTACTTGCGCTTGGAATGATAGGAACTTGGAGATTAGCAATGCTCTATCAATATGTACAATTGAGAAAAAAGCAAAGTGCGTCATGATTATCTGCACTTTGCTTTTTTCTTTTGACGTTTTGTTAGAAGTTGCCGGATGAAATATAGGCCAAACTTTTATCTTTCGTTATAAGGATTAAATATGAAGTTTCGAGTTTCACTATGTAAATACATTTTTAAGATCTTTTTCGTTTTTTATACTTTTCTTCCCAATTTTCCTGATAGTTATCTTTGGATTGCTGGAAATAAGGTTCATATGGAGTAACGTCGATATTCTTTTGCTTCAATTTTTTACGAAGAAATTTATGATCTCTTTTTGGAGTTGCTAAAATATATCCTTCAATTAACGTAGAACGTGTAATGGTTGCTTCCTTTTTTTGAATAGATAATTCTCCAATCTTGCTCGCAATTCTTTGCCTGGCGACGTCTCTAAAAAGTTCAGGAACTGGTGAAACAAGCTCTTCCAGGAAATCTTTTTCTGTTTGCGACCATTTATGTATTGTCTGCTCTAAATAATATTCTTCCCAATCCATAATAGAACGGCCATCTTCTTTTGGCAGACGCTTTAAGAACTTACGAAACATAAAATATCCGCCGATAGCCAATAACCCTATTAGTAAACAGCCCCACAATATAATTATAAGTGATATCATCGTACACCTCACCCTTAATCTAACAAGCAAAATTACGAATATTGCTAATTATTATAAAATATTAATTTATTTTTTTAGAAAATTATAGTAACATTAACTTATAATACATTGTTATAATTACTTAATTCATATTATAAAGTCATTAAGAAATATACACAAGTATTCATAATTATTTCGTCATAATCATACATATTATTTTATAAGTTCTTGTTCAAAAAAGTACGATAAAAAGAGCCGTGTCAGCAAAAGTTTCAAGCACCACCTGATGCCACAAATATCGACACGCCTAATTGCGACTGCTTGTCCCATTGATAATAACTGCGTGTCGAAAATTCAGAGGTTCAGGTCGCAGTGGCTTGTACGCGTGCTTCAGACGTGAGCGATTTTTTGCAAAAGGTTTCTTGGTTTCCTTTTTATTCATTTTTGAACAGCGTCTATAAAGAATTTCTGGAAGGAGCATGGTTATGGATAATCATCAAAAAAATAAGCTGCCAAATGACATACGCACTTCTGAAAGTCTTCATAATCTACACCCCGATGCAGCACTTTCAACTGTTATTGTTTCATTGCTTAGTAAGAATATAGAAGGAATCGTGTTGGTACAAAACTTAAATGGTGAGATAGAATATATAAGTGAATCCGTATCTAGGATCCTTGGCTATGAACCAAAAGAATTAATCGGAAAGAAATGGAATGATTTTTCTGCTGAAATAGATTCAAAGTTTAAAGTACAGGTGTCGGCTGATGACGAAATGAAACATAAAAATCTATTTATCGATATTCCAGACAGAAAAGGAGAAAATATCTCTTTTTCTTGTGAGTTGAATTATGTTCCAACAGAGATAGATAAGGAAAAAAGATTACTTGTTTATTTGGAAAGAGAAACGGAAGAATTAAAACTAGAAGATTTAATGATTCGTTCAGAGAAGATGAATGTTGCAGGTCAGTTAGCAGCAAGTCTGGTGCATGAAATCAGAAATCCACTTACGTCTTTAAAGGGCTTTTTACAATTATTGCAGGCAGGTGCTCAGCATAAGGAAGAATACTTCAATGTTATGATTGAAGAAGTCGAGAAGATTGAATCGATTACCTCGGAATTATTATTTATTTCGAAGCCTTTAACAGATAAACGATCAAAAGAAGAGGTAACGAGTATGATGCATGACGTTGAAATGCTGTTACAATCCCAAGCAAATCAAAAAAATATACAAATTATAATAGAAAGCAATACAAATGCTTCGATTCTTTGCGATCGTTCTCAGATTAAACAAGTGTTAATTAATTTAGTGAAAAATGCGATTGAAGCGATGGACCAGCCAGGAAATATAATTGTAAAAGCGAAAAATATTGATGATAAAGTTAAATTATCTGTTATCGATGAAGGAAGCGGTCTACCTGAAGAGATTTTACATCGTCTTGGAGAGGCTTTTTTTACAACAAAATCATCAGGTACAGGACTAGGTCTACTAATTACTAAAAAGATTCTCAGTAATCACGATGCTGACTTTTATATGTATAACAATGAAGGTAAAGGAAGTACTTTTGAAATTATTTTTCCCAGCGCAGACGGTGAAGATGAAGAATAAGATGATGATACATCTTTTAACGTAATATTACTTTCACTATGAAAAATTAATTCAATGTATAAGTTTAAGTTATCTCATGGCATAACTTTTTACTATATACTAATCAGCAAGAATTATTTGTTTTATTTAATAGATTCCTATATTATAAGTATGAAGACGCTATTTATTGGAATAGCAGTATTGATTCAAAAAAGTAATACCTCCTTATTTTCGTATAAGGAGGAGTGCAAATGAAAGGGGTAACACATATGTCGAACACAAATGCATACAATGCAAAAAAGCAGTTCGAACTAAATGGAAAGACGTATAATTATTATCGTTTAAAAGACCTTGAAGAAGCTGGATTAGGTAAAGTAGATCGTTTGCCATTTTCAATCCGTGTTCTTTTAGAATCTTTACTAAGACAGCATGATGGACGTCAAATTAAAAATGAACATGTTGAATCGTTAGCAAATTGGGGAACAGATAAGGCGACAGGAGCAGATGTTCCATTTAAGCCTTCCCGAGTTATCCTTCAAGACTTTACGGGAGTGCCTGCAGTAGTAGATCTTGCCTCTCTTCGTAAAGCAATGGTAGATTTGGGCGGCGAACCAGATAAAATCAACCCCGAAGTTCCAGTAGATTTAGTTATTGACCACTCCGTACAGGTTGATAAATATGGTACACCAGATGCATTACGTGCGAATATGGAATTAGAATTTGAGCGTAATGCAGAGCGCTATGAGTTCTTAAACTGGGCTCAAAAAGCATTTAATAATTATCGTGCAGTACCCCCAGCAACGGGTATTGTTCACCAGGTTAACTTAGAGTACCTTGCTGATGTTGTACATGCAAATGAAAACGAAGACGGTACGTATGAAACGTTTCCTGATACACTGGTTGGTACTGACTCACATACAACGATGATTAACGGCTTAGGTATCCTAGGCTGGGGTGTGGGCGGAATTGAAGCTGAAGCAGGTATGTTAGGACAGCCTTCTTATTTTCCAGCTCCTGAAGTAATCGGTGTGAAGTTCACTGGTTCTTTCCCGAACGGTACTACAGCTACTGACCTCGCATTGAAGGTAACCCAAGTATTACGCGAACAGAATGTGGTTGGTAAATTTGTAGAGTACTTTGGACCAGGGCTAAAAGATATGCCTCTAGCTGACCGTGCGACCATTTCTAACATGGCTCCAGAATACGGTGCAACTTGTGGATTCTTCCCAATCGATCAAGAGACTCTCGATTACTTAAAATTAACTGGACGCAGTGATGAGTTAATTGCAGTTGTTGAAAAATACTGTAAAGAAAATGATTTATGGTATGATGCAGACGGCGCAGATCCAGAATATACAAAAGTAATTGAGATTAACTTATCCGATTTAGAGCCAAATCTTTCTGGACCAAAACGTCCACAAGATTTAATTGCTCTTTCTAACATGAAAAAAGAATTCAATAAAGCGATTACGGCAAAAGAAGGAAACCAAGGATTTGGATTAGACAAATCTGAATTTGATAAAGAAGTTGAAATCAAACATCCAAATGGTAAAACTTCTGTTATGAAGACTGGCAGCCTAGCTATTGCAGCAATTACATCTTGTACAAACACATCTAACCCATATGTTATGTTAGGTGCAGGACTTGTTGCGAAGAAAGCAGTAGAAAAAGGCTTAGAAGTTCCTGAATACGTAAAAACTTCTCTAGCACCAGGTTCAAAAGTTGTAACACGTTACTTAGAAGATGCTGGTTTACAAACTTATTTAGACAAATTAGGCTTTAACCTTGTAGGGTATGGATGTACAACTTGTATCGGTAACTCTGGCCCGTTGCGTGAAGAAATTGAAGAAGCTATTGCTGAAAATGACTTAATTGCTTCTTCGGTATTATCAGGTAACCGTAACTTTGAAGGGCGTATCCATCCTTTAGTGAAAGCTAACTACCTAGCATCACCGCCACTAGTAGTTGCATATGCACTGGCAGGAACAGTAGATATCGACTTAACAAAAGATGCACTTGGTAAAGATGCAGATGGTAATGATGTTTATATGTCTGATATCTGGCCGACACTTACAGAAATCAAAGAAGAAGTAGAGAAAGTAGTTACTCCAGAAATCTTCCGTAAAGAATATGAAGATGTATTTAATTCCAATGAAAAATGGAATGAAATTGATACAACAGATGAACCTATATTCGAATGGGATGAGGATTCTACTTATATTCAAAATCCGCCATTCTTTGAAGGTTTAACACCAGAAGCAGGTACAGTTGAACCATTATCTGGTTTGCGTGCTATTGGATTGTTTGGAGATTCTGTCACTACAGATCACATTTCTCCAGCTGGAGCAATTGCAAAGGATATGCCAGCAGGTAAGTACTTACAAGAAAAAGGAGTTTCACCAAGAAACTTTAACTCTTATGGTTCTCGCCGCGGTAACCATGAAATCATGATGCGTGGTACATTTGCTAACATTCGTATCCGTAACTTGTTAGCACCAGGTACAGAAGGCGGTTATACGACGTACTGGCCAACTGGTGATGTGATGCCGATTTATGATGCTGCTATGAAATATCAAGAAGCTGGTACAGGACTTATTGTTATTGGTGGAAAAGATTATGGCATGGGATCATCGCGTGACTGGGCTGCTAAAGGTACGAACTTACTCGGGATTAAAACGGTTATTGCTGAAAGCTTCGAGCGTATTCACCGTTCTAACCTTGTAATGATGGGCGTGCTTCCATTACAATTTGAAAAAGGTCAAAATGCGGAAAGTCTCGGCTTATCTGGAAAAGAAACATTTGCAGTAGATATAGATGAAACAGTAAAACCAGGTGATGTTGTTAATGTTACTGCTACAGACGAAGATGGTAAAGTAACGACATTTAAAGCTCTTGCCCGTTTTGATAGTGATGTAGAAGTTGATTACTATCGTCACGGTGGTATTTTACGTATGGTACTGCGTGAAAAAGTGCAAGCATAAATAGACGTATTATGAACATACAGGAAAAGGGTCTTATTCTTAGATAAGGCTCTTTTTCTGTGCATTTAAAGCGTCCTAATTCTAAAAAGAGCTCTATCCTTTACAAATACATCGTTCCTCTTTACGATAGAAAAAGGAAACCAATTTGGATGGTGAGATATAAAAGTGTATAAACGGATATCTGCGTTGACTTTGTTATTAGTGCTAGTTGGAATAGTTATTGCCAATATTATTCAAAATAAACCATCAGATCCTACAGCAGCAGAGGTAGAAGGAGAAACTGTTCTTGGGGATGATGGATCTGCTGGTCAAGGTGCTGCCATTGCACCTGCTGAAAGTGTTGGTCTTGAACCTGGACAGCCTGCCCCTGACTTTGAATTGAAAACATTGGGTGGAGAGAATTTTCAACTGTCTGATCTGCACGGGAAGAAAGTAATCTTGAATTTCTGGTACTCTTGGTGTCCTCCATGTATAGAGGAGATGCCGGAGCTGCAAGAATTCTATAATGATTATCAAGAAGAGGTAGAAGTGGTCACGGTTAATTTAACCAAGGTTGAAAATAACTTATCTGATGTTGCGAACTTTATAGATGAACATGGATATACTTTTACAGTACCTTTAGATGAGGACGAGCGTATATCAGAACGATATGTCGTTTATGCAGCCCCAACAACCTATTTTATTGGAACCGATGGAACAATACAACATCCAAGAAGAATAGGGCCCATGGATTATGAATATATGGCAAAAATGATCCAGGATATGAATTGATTGAAGCGATTTAGAGGAGGAAGAACCTTTGTTAATCACAGAAACACCAATAGAAGTAAGGTATCAAGAAACGGACCAGATGGGCGTTGTTTATCATGCAAACTATTTAGTTTGGTTTGAAATCGGCCGCACAAAATTTGTTGAGGCACTAGGACTCAACTACAATGATGGCATGGAGCAGCATAATGTTGTTTCCCCAGTTATTGATGCACAAATTTCATATAAACGAGCGATACGTTATGGTGAAAAGCCAGTTGTTAAAACATGGCTCGATGCTTATGATGGAATTCGTACCGTTTATCGATATGAAATTTTAAATGAAAATGGAGAACTGGCAGTCAGTGGAACCACCACACATACAATTGTTGATAAGAAGACATTTCGTCCATTATCCATTCGCCGTAAATTCCCTGATTGGCATGCAGCGTATCAAAAACAATTAGAGAAAGAGGATTAGGAATGGCTTTTGGTTTAAAAAGAGAAGAGTTAAACAAATGGAAGAAAAATGTACGGGCTGGTCAGATTGATTTTATCACCCATTATTGGCTTGACGACCGTTTTCCTGGGTGCAATACAGTTACAAAAGTAGGTTGTAGTGACTTAGAGAAGCTAAAACAATGGGGAAAAAAGTATAATTTGGATCCGTCCTGGATTGACCTAAAGCCTGAATATCCACATTTCGATTTATTTGGTGACTATCAATGGAAAATTTTAAAATCTGAGAATCGGCTTGACCAATTAGAGCGGTTTAAATGATAAAAGCGCAGGGGACAAAATTGTCTATCCTGCGCTTCTTTTATGGTAAATGGTTTTAGTTATTTTGTTCTGGATATTCAATTTGAGGCTCTTGTTTTGTCTCATCATAAGTTACATTCAGGTTTGCCCCTTCAAAATACCAATCATCTGATTCTTCTACAAAGAAATGAATACCTTCTATGGTTGTTGAAGCGACTGCTTTCTCAGGCTCTTCAACTTTAATCCCAAGGGAAAATCCGGCAATTCTGCCGCCGACTCCGCCGTATCTTGGATAGAACCTTACATATTCTTCATTCTCTAAAAATAATTCATCTTTATACCATTTTGCAGCTTGCTCTGATACTTTAATTTCCATCTTCTCTCTCCCTTTATAGTGGATGTTCCAAAAGCCGAATAAAAATCTCGCATCAAGAATTGCTACAAGATCGCCCGCGTCGTATGGGCACCTTAGATATGATTACTTCCTGCGGCGCTTTTACCATTGAGCCCTAAGATTTCGACGATTACTCGTCATAGTAAAAGCATTGCGCACGTATTAAGATACATGCATTTCGCTATTCAAACTGTGTCGCCTCAAACTTCTGGGTCTTTTTATCAGCCTTTTGAACTCACACTTTATTGATGCTTTTTCTTCTCCACTTTTTCTGGGACATAATCGACCCCGCCTGGATGAAATGGATGACATTTACTAATTCTTTTTATAGTCAATATTCCACCTTTAAAAAATCCAAAACGTTGGAATGCTTCTAAGCCATAGGCTGAGCAAGTTGGGTAGAACCGACAAGTTGCAGGAGTGAATGGACTAATGGCTAATTGGTAAAAACGTATTAGCCCGATAAATATATATTTCATCATGCCATTATCCTTGTTCGTTGCGTTTGTCGTACGTAATGGATGCAATGGCGTCATGCATATGAATGGATTCCTCATTACGACATGCTACATGAAATTTCATCACAGAAGGAATTTCATAAAGATCGGCAGCAATTAAACGAACCATATCCTCTACAAACCGGGGGTTTTCGTAAGCTTGCTCTGTCACCATTTTTTCATCAGGTCTTTTTAAGATGGGATGAAGCCGAGCACTTGCATTGCTCTCGGCAGCTTCGAGTAAAAGAATCTTCCAATCTTCCTCTGTATCCGAAAAACTAGGGTCAAGCTCTGTTTCAATCGTTACATTGCCACGTTGATTATGTGCGCTATATTCACTAATTTCCTTTGAACAAGGGCATAATGTCGTGATTAGTGATTTTAAAGAAACATTAATTTGATAATCTTCATTTCTCGAATAACGTACTGAAATAGACGCTTCTGCATGATTGAGTCCAGCAGCAAAAGTCTGTGGAGCTTCCCGTTCATAAAACCATGGAAAAGTGACCGAAATAGACGCATCTTCTTGTTCCAATTTTTTCGATAAGTCCTTTGTAAACTGTTTCAGTTCATCAATAGTAATTGTAAATCCAGCCTGATGATATTCTTCTAGTAACTCCATAAAACGACTCATATTCGTCCCCTTACTATCTGCAGGGATACTAGATGAGAATGTAAATGTACCGATGGTTGTCTGCTCAATAGGTGCTTGTCTGCTTGTGACACGGATAGGGTATTTTACATTTGCAACCCCTACCGTATCGAGCGCAAACAGGAAATCACGTTTCAAATTTTGTAAGTCAGCCATTTTACTTTTTTCAGTCGGCTTTTTCTTTTCGGCAGGCGGGACAGAGCCAAATAATTTATGTCTTTCTTCCTTTGGTGGAAGTTTTTTTAATGAAATCGTGTTTATTTGCATAAAATAACGCCCTTTCTAAATAAAACATCTAAGATGCTTCTTCAAACAATCAAAAATGATAACTAGCCACTAGTATACTGAATGAAACTTAAATATTCAATTTATCGAACTTCTACATCCAAGTTATTTTAGGCTCCGTTCCATCTTTTATTCGTTTAATATTTGTACGATGTCGATAAGTTACAAAAGCAGTTAGTATAAAGATAACAATGGTTAACCCGACATCTTGGAAAAACAATGAAGCAATGAAGGCAATAATTCCAGTAATCATAGATGAAAGTGAAACATATTTCGATAAATATAAGGACAGTAAAAAGGTTGCCACCATAATAATAAACAAAACAGGATTAATTCCGAGAATCATACCGCCTGATGTGGCAACAGCTTTGCCGCCTTTAAATTTAGCAAAAATCGGATAAGTATGTCCTAATACAGCTATAATACCAATGATTAAAGGATAAACATTTGCATCGAATAATTGAGGCAATAAAGCAGCTGCTGTTCCTTTTAAAATATCGCCCACTACCACGATACTCCCTGCTTTTATTCCAAGTACGCGAAAGGCATTGGTTGCTCCAAGGTTGCCGCTTCCATGCTCGCGGACATCTATTTTATATCCTATTTTCCCAATCAGCAAGGCAAATGGAATAGATCCTAACAGATAGGCGATAACCCCAAAAATAATATAATCCATACGCTTCCAACTCTCTCTTCCAAATTCTTATTTTATCTTCCTATGGCTATTTTAGCATGAACCTATCTGATTAAGTATAAAAAATTTAAAATAACTTGGAAATGAGGTTTTAAAGTCTTATAATCGGGAATCTTTTTACGGAAAGGGGGAATTTTAACATGATTACATTTAAAGACATTACAAAAACATACCCTGATGGTACAACTGCAGTAAATCAATTTAATTTAACAATTGAAAAAGGGGAATTTATGACGTTAATCGGTCCAAGTGGCTGTGGAAAAACAACAACAATGAAAATGATTAATCGTCTGATTGATCCTTCTAAAGGAACGATATACATAGATAATAAACCTGTAAGCGAATATGCTATTCATGAATTACGATGGAATATCGGATATGTCTTGCAGCAAATTGCTCTATTCCCACATATGACAGTGCAGGAGAATATTCAAGTCGTACCAGAGCTCTTAAAATGGAATAAAGAGAAAATGCGAAAGCGAACAGATGAATTATTGGATATGGTAGGACTAGATCCAGCGATATTTAAGAAGCGTTATCCAGATGAGTTATCAGGTGGTCAACAACAACGCATTGGCGTTATTCGAGCATTGGCTGCTAATCCTGATATTGTACTGATGGATGAGCCATTTAGTTCGCTGGATCCAATTAGCAGAGAGCAATTACAAATTGATATTTTTAAATTGCAAACGGAGATTAAGAAGACGATTGTTTTTGTAACCCATGATATGGACGAAGCATTAAAAATGAGTGATCGGATTTGTTTAATGAAAGAAGGGAGAGTGATTCAATGTGATTCACCTCAACAATTAATGAAAAATCCTCAAGATGACTTTGTAGAAGAATTTATTGGAAATAGGCAATCACCGTGGCTAAAACCAATCAAAGAAGTAATGAAAAGGGACATCAATTATTTTATAAAAGATAGGTCTGGTACGAATATGGATGAAAAAGTGCCGTATTATATAATGATTGATGAAAACCAGCATTTAACAGGTATGTTTGAAAGTCATCGAGAAGTTAAAAATGTAGTAACTATCCCAGCTGAAAGTACGATAGAGGATGCGTATAAAATCATTCGTTCGACAAATCAATCCCATTTTCCTGTAGTGGGAGATAATCAAAAAGCTGTGGGCGTTGTAACCAGCCAGCAACTGCTCCACTACTTCTATCAACAAGAGAAGGAAGGAGCCAGCTTTCTATGAGTTCATTTATTACTGTTTTTGAGAATCGCCAAGATATGCTATTTCAGGCTGTTTGGGAGCATTTACAAATTTCTTTACTTTCGCTTGGGATTGCTATTTTGATTGCTGTGCCAATAGGAATTATGCTGACAAGGTATCCACGTGTTGCAGAGCCCATTATCGGAACCTCTGCCGTCTTACAGACAATACCTAGTCTGGCAATACTCGCATTTTTAATTCCTTTTTTAGGGATTGGTGTTCAACCGGCTATTGTCGCACTTGTTCTATATGGCCTGTTGCCAATCCTTCGAAATACATACACAGGAATAAACAGGGTAGATCCAGCGTTGCGGGAAGCCGCTAGAGGCATGGGAATGAATACGGTGAAGCAATTAATGAAAGTAGAGCTGCCAATTGCAATGCCGGTAATTATGGCAGGCATACGTACATCTATGGTCCTTATTGTCGGGACAACAACAATTGCAGCTTTAATTGGAGCTGGCGGTCTAGGGGATATTATCTTACTTGGTTTAGACCGGGGCGGAGATATTCAACTTGTATTATTAGGTGCCATACCAGCTGCTTTATTAGCAATTATAATTGATTTTATCCTGCGTCTATTTGAGAAATCATCTAAAAAATATGGAATCCAAGCTTTTATTGCAATGTTTGTGATTGTCATACTCGTAGTAATGATTCCATTTATAACCCTGAACAATCAAAAAGCGGATATTGTTATTGCTGGAAAATTAGGGGCAGAACCGGAAATACTCATGAATATGTATAAACTTTTGATTGAAGAGGAAAGTGATATAACCGTTGATTTAGAACCTAATCTGGGAAAAACGGATATGGTATTTAACGCATTACAGCAAGGAAGCGTTGATATATATCCGGAGTTTACAGGAACCGTTATTGTCTCTTTACTGGATGAACAAGCGGAGTCAAATGAAGCAGAAGAAGTGTATGAGCAAGCCAGAGATGGTGTCAAAGAAGCATTTAATTTAGAACTTTTGGAGCCAATGGCCTTTAATAATACGTACACGGTAGCTGTAACGAAAGCGTTTGCTGAGGAAAATAATCTTACTTCTATCTCCGATTTGAAATCGATTGAAGATCAAATAACAGCTGGATTTACATTAGAGTTTCATGATCGCTATGATGGCTATGTTGGAATGCAAGATGTATATAATTTAGACTTTAGCGAGGTTAATACCATGGATCCAGGTCTGCGCCGAGGAGCCATTTCCAGTGGAGAAGTAGATGTGATAGACGCTTATGCAACAGATAGCTATATGGTAGAATTAGGGTTAGTATCCTTAGAAGATCCTGAAGATTTATTCCCGCCATATCAAGGAGCACCGTTAATGCGAGCTGATACATTGGAGGAATATCCCGAGCTAGAAGATATCCTTAATCAGCTAAGCGGAAAGATTACAGATGAAGAAATGCGGGAATTGAATTATCAAGTGGATTATGAGGACGCACCAGCAGAGGATGTTGCCAGAGAATACTTGATTGATAAAGGTTTAATCAAATAATTATATAGGGAGGAATTATCATGTCAATCGAAAATCCAAGTAAAGAAAGATTAAAAGAAATTCTTAAGAATGCGAAAACCATTGCGGTTGTTGGTTTATCTGCTAATCCAGAAAGAACATCGCATCAAATTGCTAAACGAATGCAGGAGGAAGGGTATAAAATTATCCCTGTGAACCCTACGCTTGATGAAGTTCTCGGAGAAAAAGCGTATAGCACTTTAGCAGAAATTGAGGAATCCATTGATATTATTAATGTATTTCGCCGCCCTGAGTATTTGATGGATGTTGCAAAAGATGCTGTACAAACTGACTGTAAAATGTTTTGGGCGCAGCAAGGAATCATAAATAAAGAGGCTTATGACTTTTTAAAAGAACATGATTTTGAAGTAGTGATGGATCTTTGCATTAAAGTAGTTCATGCTGTTTTATTGAAATAAAGTTTTAAGGATAAATAACATAAAAAGTTAGTTTTACATCATAGATTTACTGATTTACAGGCTTTTCATATGTGTTCTAGAGAGCTAAAGTCAGGTGTTATAAGCCAGACTTTAGCTTTTTATTGCACTTTAAAGATGAACCAGTGAAGGGTGTTTCTGTAGAACTATAAATTATCCCCCGCGATAAAGATCTCCATCTTGAATAACCTTAAATGAATGGATTACCTTGCTTTTCTTCGTTTTTTCAAATAAGATATTAAATGATGTAAACATTGATATCGTGCGTTAAATCCTGCTTTAAGAAGGCAAACTGTTTTTAGGTTAACGCCAAAATCTGTGGTTGGAATTTATCGTAGAAACATGGCAATGACATGAACGAGTGTAGTGTTGTTTCCGTAGCTGTCGCTAAAAGCGTAACTACATCTCCTTTGTCTTCCGCAGATTTTGGTGAAAAGTCTGTTATGAATTGAAATATATTTTTATTTATAGAAAGTTAGTATGCTTAGACTAGACTAAAAAACAGATTATGCTCTATAGTTGTACAAACAAGCACTAAATAATTTAAACCCAATGAAGAAGAAAATGCGTTTTATAAGTGTAACTATCTAAGGCTCTGAGCATTCAGTTACTTACAGGTTCTTATCGAAAGTCTTGTAACCAGGTTTGTTTGTTGCTGAATGATTGCTCTGTGCTTTTTTCTTTTATTAGAAAATGTATGATTCCCCAAGTCTTTGGCTGAATAATATAGTCACGCTTATACAGAAAGGAAAGTTTTATACTTCTTATTTGTCAAATGAGAACAAAAGTTCTATTATGTGTATAGAGGAAGTTTTGAAAGGAGAAGATGATTCGTGGAGAAGGAATATCAATACTCTGATAGTTCTATCCAGGTTTTGGAGGGGCTAGATGCAGTACGAAAACGACCAGGAATGTATATAGGAAGTACAGACATTCGTGGATTACATCATCTTGTTTATGAAATTGTTGATAATGCAGTTGACGAAGCCTTGGCTGGCCACGGCAATCAAATTACGGTAACGATACATAAAGATGACAGTATTTCTGTAGAGGACAGAGGCCGCGGTATGCCGATTGGAATGCATGCGACAGGAAAGCCCACAATCGAGGTTATTTTTACGGTTCTGCATGCAGGAGGAAAGTTTGGTCAAGGAAGTTACAAGACAAGTGGAGGTTTACATGGGGTAGGAGCATCTGTCGTAAATGCTCTATCCGAATGGCTCACGGTTACAACCTATCGCGAGGGACATAAATACGAACAGCGTTTTGAAAACGGCGGGAAACCAGTAACCACTCTCGAGGATAAAGGGCCTTCTAGAAAAAAAGGTTCTTGTATTCATTTTAAGCCAGATCCAACCATCTTCTCTACAACGGTGTTTAACTTTGAAACTATTTCTGAACGTTTAAGAGAATCTGCGTTCTTACTAAAAGGGCTAAAAATTGAATTAAAAGATGAGCATAATGGCGAACAGCAAGTTTACGAATATCCGGAGGGATTGCAATCATTTGTAGAGTGGCTAAATGAAGAAAAGGACGTTCTTCATTCTGTCGTTTCCTTTGAAGGAGAACAGTCAGAAATTGAAGTGGAATTTGCTTTTCAATTCAATGACGGATTTGCTGAAAATATGCTTTCATTTGTAAACCACGTACGGACGCGTGACGGAGGTACACACGAGTTTGGAGCAAGAGCGGCAATCACTCGTACCATAAATGATTATGCAAGAAGAGCCGGGTTACTAAAAGAGAAAGATAAAAATCTAGAAGGAACGGATATCCGAGAAGGTTTAACAGCGATTGTATCCGTTCGTGTCCCGGAGAATAAATTGCAATTTGAAGGACAGACAAAAGGGAAATTAGGAACAACGGAAGCACGTTCTGCAGTTGATTCCGTCGTATCTGAAAACCTAACCTATTTTTTAGAGGAAAATGCAGAAACGTCCTCTTTGCTGATTAAAAAGTCGATTCGTGCGAAAGAAGCACGGGAAGCAGCAAGAAAAGCGCGGGAAGAAGCTCGTTCCGGCAAGAAAAGAAAAAGAAAAGATACATTATTAAGCGGAAAGTTAACGCCAGCACAATCGAAAAACCCGAAAAAGAATGAATTATATCTTGTAGAGGGAGACTCTGCGGGCGGTTCCGCAAAACAAGGCCGGGACCGTAAATTCCAAGCAGTGCTTCCACTGCGAGGAAAAGTCATTAATACAGAAAAGGCCAAGTTACAGGATGTTTTTAAAAATGAAGAAATCTCAACCATTATCCACACGATTGGTGCAGGTGTAGGCGGGGATTTTAATATGGATGATGTTCAATATGACAAAATTATTATTATGACCGATGCAGATACCGATGGGGCTCATATTCAAGTGCTTCTATTAACTTTCTTCTATCGTTATATGCGACCTTTAATCGAGTCTGGCAAAGTGTTTATCGCTCTCCCGCCACTATTTAAAATTTCCAAAGGCAAAGGTAAGAAAGAAAAAACACATTATGCATGGGATGAAAAAGAGCTAAAAAAAGCGGTGGAAGAATTAAAAAATGGTTATATTATTCAACGATATAAAGGTCTAGGTGAAATGAATGCAGATCAGTTATGGGAAACAACGATGAACCCGGAATCCCGCACACTAATTCGTGTATCGATTGATGATATTGCCAGAGCGGAAAGAAGAGTCACCACCTTAATGGGAGATAAAGTAGAGCCGCGTCGTAAATGGATTGAAGGACACGTTAAATTTGGTTTAGAAGAAGATGACACCATTTTAGAAAATGAAAATATTCATAAAGAAGATTAGTTCGGATTGTAAGGAGTGATTCCAGTTGGATCAAACAGAGAAATATTTAGATCTTCCTTTAGAAGAAGTAATAGGAGATCGTTTTGGAAGATACAGTAAATATATCATTCAAGATCGTGCACTTCCCGATGCTAGAGATGGATTAAAGCCTGTGCAGCGGCGTATACTTTATGCGATGCATGTAGATAGAAATACGCATGAAAAGAATTTTAGAAAAGCGGCTAAGACGGTTGGAACAGTTATTGGTAACTATCATCCTCATGGAGATTCTTCTGTTTATGAAGCAATGGTGCGCCTAAGCCAAGACTGGAAAGTTCGTAATGGGCTCATTGAAATGCATGGTAATAATGGCAGTATCGATGGCGATCCACCCGCTGCAATGAGGTACACAGAAGCAAGATTATCTCCTATAGCATCGGAGCTTCTTCGGGATATTGATAAAGAGACGGTCGAATACATTCCTAACTTTGATGAAACAACAGATGAACCCGTTGTTTTGCCAGCCAAATTTCCGAACTTGCTCGTGAATGGTTCAACAGGAATTTCTGCGGGGTATGCAACGGATATTCCTCCTCATAATTTAGGCGAAGTAATTGATGCGGTCATTATGCGCATTGATAAACCAGAGGTCAGTGTAGATGATTTAATGCGTGTGCTGAAAGGACCTGATTTCCCAACAGGCGGAATTATTCAAGGGATTGAAGGAATTAAAAAAGCATATAAGACGGGAAAAGGAAAAGTTGTTGTACGAGGAAAGGCCGCTATCGAAAGCTTAAAAGGCAATCGTGAACAAATCGTGATCACAGAGATTCCGTATGAAATAAATAAGGCAACGATGGTAAAGAAAATGGATGAGCTTCGTATTGATCGAAAGGTCGAAGGAATTGCTGAAGTACGTGATGAGACTGACCGAACTGGATTGCGTATTGTTGTTGAATTAAAGAAAGATGCAAATAGTGAAGGTATTTTAAACTTTTTATATAAAAACACAGACTTACAAATTACCTACCATTTTAATATGGTTGCCATTAAAGATAAAACGCCAATGCTTTTATCATTGCCACAGCTTCTCGACGCATATATCAGCCATCAGCGCGAGGTTGTCACAAATCAAACCCGCTTCGATTTAAACAAGGCTAAAACAAGAGCACATATCGTTGAAGGTTTAATTAAAGCTATTTCGATCTTAGATGAATTGATTGCAACAATTCGTGCATCAAAAGATAAAGCAGATGCAAAAAATCAAATCATGATGAAGTACGGATTTACGGAACCTCAAGCAGAGGCTATCGTTAATCTACAGCTCTATCGATTAACAAATACGGATATTGTTCAATTAGAGGAAGAAGCTAGAGAATTGCAGAAACAAGTGGAAAAGCTTTCTGCCATCCTTGAAAGTGAAAAGAAATTGCTTCAAACAATTAAGAGTGATTTGAAACAGCTCAAGAAAAAATTTACAGACGCTCGGCGTACCCATATTGAAGACAAAGTAGAAGAATTAAAGATTAATATTGAAGTTACGGTTGCAAGCGAAGATGTATTAGTTTCTATCACCAGGGATGGTTATGTGAAGCGGACCAGCTTACGTTCCTATGCGGCTTCAAATAATCAAGACTTACCATTGAAAGATGATGATCATCCAATAAGTCTATTAGAGGTTAACACGACAGATGATTTATTACTCTTTACGAATAAGGGCAGATATATTTTATGTGCTGTTCATGAACTGCCAGACATTCGCTGGAAGGACATGGGGCAACATATTTCCCATATCGTACCTTTAGAAAAAGAAGAACACCTGATTAACGTGATTCCTGTTCGTGATTTTAAAGAAGAGGAAGGCTTCTTAATGTTCTTTACAAGAAATGGTATGGTTAAAAAAACCGAATTCCAGCTTTATGAAGCACAGCGTCGGGGAAAAGCATTAATTGCCTTAAATCTAAAAGGGAATGATGAACTGGTTCAAGTAAGTCGTACAGATGGAAACAAGGATATTTTTATCACTACGAATAAGGGCTATGGTTTATGGTATGAGGAAGCTGAGGTATCCATTGTCGGTCAAAGAGCAGCTGGCGTAAAATCCATTGCTTTAAAGGATGATGATTTTGTAGTGAATGGACAAGTATTTGATCAAGAAGCAAAAAAAGATTTATTTGTAATAACACAGCGTGGAGCTTGTAAACGGATGAAGTTAAAATCCTTTGAAAAAGCAAGCCGCGCGAAACGTGGGTTAATTATGCTGAAAGAATTAAAGAAAAAAGCCCATCGAATTCAAGGATTTTTTATGGTTAGTAAGCAAGAAACCATTTGTTATGAAACGAAAAATGGGGAAACCCATAAAGTATATCCTTTAGAGTTGTCCATAGCCGATCGTTATAGCAATGGGTCGTTTATTGTAGATACCGACCAAACTGGTGAAGTAATCGAGGTATATAAGGAAACAACTTATGAAAAACCATTTGGAAATACAGACAACGAAACATAAGAAATAAGGAAATCTCCTTAACGTGTAACAGCACCGTTAGGGAGATTTTTTATAAGAAAAAAGAAAACATTACGCTAATCAAAAAAACATTTTATCTTTTTCTTTGCCTAACTCCCAGGTTTTGATAAAATAGAATGGAAGCGCATTCAAACAGGTGATTTGTGTTTGATCGCATGATCTGCCAATCTATTGTGAATAAAAGAGCAGTTTAAGTTCTTAACCCATTTAATTGGAAGTATGATAAATAAATGATGTTAATCCAGACGATGATAGCTTCATTTTATTTAACAAAAATAATTGAATGGATTCCATTTTAGGCAAAAGGGGGCACGAGGATGAATTTTGATTTAACGAAAGAACAGAAGATGATTCAGCAGATGGTTTCTGACTTTGCGGAAAAGACAATACGGCCAAGAGCAATTGAAATCGATGTCAATGCTGCTTTTCCAGAAGACATCTTTCAGGAGATGGGAAAGCTTGGTTTATTAGGTATTCCATTTCCTGAAAACTATGGCGGCTCTGCCGGTGATACGATTTCATATGCTATCGCTGTAGAGGAAATCGGCCGCTGCTGTGGAAGTACTGGATTAAGCTATGCAGCAGCAGTTTCTTTAGGAGCCAGTCCTATTTACTATTTTGGAACAGAAGAACAGAAACAAACGTTTCTAAAGCCAATTGCTGAAGGGCGTTCGTTAGGAGCGTTTGGCTTAACAGAGCCAAATGCAGGATCAGATTCTGGAGGTACAAGAACGACTGCAAAGCTAGATGGCGATGACTATATTATTCAAGGAGAAAAATGTTTTATTACAAATGCAAGCTTTGCAGATTTTATTATTGTTACGGCAGTCACCAAAAGAGATGCAAACAATAAGAATAGAATTTCTGCCATCATTATCCCGACAGATGCGGAAGGGGTTACGATTCGCAGTAATTATGAAAAAATGGGAGTTCGCGGATCTGATACAGCTGAGGTCATCTTGGATAACGTTCGTGTTCCCAAAGAGAATTTACTCGGTACGAAGCATCAAGGACATCAACAATTTTTGAAAACACTAGATGGGGGAAGGATTTCCATTGCTGCATTAGCTGTCGGTATTGCCCAAGCCGCATTAGACCGCTCCCTGCAATATGCAAAAGACCGTAAACAGTTCGGCAAATCAATTTCCAGCTTTCAGGCGATTCAATTTAAATTAGCCGATATGGCAATGGAAATTGAGCTTGCTCGTAATATGGTTTATAAAGCAGCCTGGTTAAAAGACCAAAATAGAAATTATTCTAAAGAAGCTGCATACGCCAAATTATATGCAACAGAAATGGCGTTCCGTGCAGCAAATCAAGCTATACAAATTCATGGCGGGTATGGTTATATGCGTGAATATGAAGTAGAAAGACTATTACGGGATGCGAAACTCTTAGAAATTGGCGAGGGAACTTCAGAAATTCAGCGAGTGGTTATCGCAAGACTTCTAGGTTGCTAGAGAAGGGAGGAAGCCCATGATAAAAAAAGTATTGATTGCTAATCGGGGGGAAATAGCAAGAAGAATTATTCGTACTTGTAAACAATTAGGCATTCAAACTGTAGCTGTATATTCGGATGCAGATCAAAATGCTTTATTTAAAAAAGATGCTGACGAGGCTTATCATATTGGACCTTCACAAGTACAGAAAAGCTACCTTCAATTAGATAAAATAATGGAAGTTGCTGAAATTTCAAACGTAGATGCGATTCACCCAGGTTATGGTTTTTTAAGTGAAAGTCCAACATTCGCTGAGCGCTGCAGGGAAGAAAATATCATTTTTATCGGGCCTGAAGCAGACATTTTAAGATTGATGGGCAGTAAGATTGAAGCAAGAAAAGCAATGATAAAAGCCGGCGTGCCGGTCATTCCTGGGACAGACCACGCTGTAGATTCCGCAAGAGATGCTGTAGCTATTGCGGAACAGATTGGCTATCCGGTGATGTTAAAAGCCTCTGCAGGCGGAGGCGGTATCGGAATGGAAGTAGTACATTCAGCCGCTGAACTACAAAAAGCTTTCGAAAACAATTCCAAAAGAGCAGAAACATTTTTTGGTGATGGAGCAATGTTTTTAGAAAAGCATCTACAAAATAGCAGACATATTGAAGTACAGGTATTAGCAGATCATCATGGTAATACCGTTCATTTATTTGAACGAGAGTGCTCGATTCAGCGCCGAAATCAGAAGGTGTTAGAAGAAGCTCCCTCTCCAGCCATTTCTGAAGAGCTTCGCGTCAATTTAGGGAAGACAGCAGTAAAAGCTGCAGAAGCAATTCACTATACAAATGCTGGAACGATTGAATTCTTAGTCGATGAAAAGGAGCATTTTTACTTTTTAGAAATGAATACACGTATTCAGGTGGAACATCCAATAACAGAGGAAATTACGGGTATTGACATCGTTAAAGAACAAATCAATATTGCCAATAATCAAGTACTTCCGTTTCAGCAAGACGAAATACAAAGAAACGGGCATGCGATTGAGGTAAGAATTTATGCAGAAGATCCCATTCGTTTTTTTCCGTCGCCAGGAACAATTACTAGACTTGAATTGCCTAAAGGAGAAGGTGTTCGCAACGAATGTGCTGTCACCTCGGGAGATAAAGTGACCCCCTTTTATGATCCAATGGTTGCCAAACTCGTTGTTTACGGAGAAAATCGTTCCGAAGCAATAGATAAATTAAAAGAAACACTGCATCAATTTAAAGTGGAAGGAATAAAAACAAACATACCGATGCTTCAAGAAATTATAACGTATGAGGCATTTATAGAAGGAGACACACAAACATCCTTTTTAAGGAAATATTATCAACCAACAACAGGAGGGAATTAATATGGAAATCAAAGCATCGATGGCAGGAAATGTATGGAAAATTACAGTTCAGCAAGGAGAAGCAGTAGAGGCAGGCCAAGATATTGTTATTTTAGAATCTATGAAAATGGAAATTCCAATTGCTTCGGAGGAAAAAGGTATTTTAAAGGAATGGAAAGTACAAGAAGGCGATTTTGTTGATGAAGGAGATACGATAGCTATCGTTGAATAAATTAGTTTGGGGTGTATGCCTGTGCAATGTGTAAACTATGAAATCATTCATGAGAAAATAGCAGTATTAACATTAAATCGGCCGAAAGCTGCAAATGCGTTATCTGTCGCATTATTAACAGAATTAGAGGATTGTATTAAAAAGATCAGGACTACAAAAGAAATCGGTTGTGTGATTTTAACAGGAAGTGGAGAGAAAGCTTTTTGTGCAGGTGCTGATTTAAAAGAAAGGAAAAATATGAGCGACAAAGAGGTTATTGCCGCCGTCCAGAAAATTGGCAGCGTTGCCACTGCGATCGAAAAAATAGAAGTGCCAGTTATCGCTGCAATCAATGGTACAGCTTTGGGAGGAGGACTTGAACTCGCACTGGCCTGTGACCTGCGGATTGCGGCAAATCATGTAAAGTTAGGATTAACAGAAACGGCTCTAGCAATCATACCGGGTGCTGGTGGTACGCAGCGATTACCTAGATTGATAGGCATCGGGCAAGCAAAGCTGCTTATATACACAGCCAAAGCCATTTCAGCAGAGGACGCGCTCGGCATCGGGCTGATTGAGCGGTCAGTCGATTTCTTGGATTTACGAGGTGAAACGATCAAATTAGCTAAACAGATAACGAAAAATGGACCTATCGCTATCAGACAGGCCAAAAAAGCAATCAATCAAGGGATCGAGCTTCCAATTGATAAGGCGCTTCAAATAGAACACCAATCCTATTTAGAAGTTATACCGACTAAAGATAGAAAAGAAGGCCTTCTTGCTTTTCAAGAGAAGAGAGAACCCAATTATCAAGGATACTAAAGTAGGAAGGAGAATGCTTATATGAGTAAGGAAAAGGAGCTGCGTGATCGTATTGAAAAAATTAAAAAGGGGGGAAAACAAAAATATCATGACAGCAATACTGAAAAGGGGAAACTTTTTGCAAGAGAAAGAATCAATCTCCTTTTTGATTCTCATGATGTCATAGAAGATGGTATATTTGCGAATGTGATGGCTGAGGATTTGCCAGCAGATGGCGTGATAACTGTTACAGGAAAAATAAATGGTCAAACAGTTTGTGCGATGGCCAATGATTCTACTGTCAAAGCTGGCAGCTGGGGGCAGCGGACAGTAGAGAAGATCTTACGTATTCAAGAAACTGCTGAACGGTTAGAAGTACCGATGGTTTATCTTGTTGACTCTGCAGGTGCGAGGATTACAGATCAAATTGATATGTTTCCCGGAAGAAGAGGAGCGGGACGTATTTTTTACAATCAAATCAAACTTTCTGGAAGGGTCCCGCAAATTTGCTTATTATTTGGACCATCTGCAGCTGGCGGGGCGTATATTCCTGCTTTTTGCGATACTGTTGTCATGGTGGATGGTAATGCCTCGATGTATTTAGGCTCTCCACGAATGGCGGAAAAGGTGATTGGCGAGAAGGTTTCCTTAGAAGAAATGGGGGGAGCAAAAATGCATTGTACTACCTCAGGAGTAGGTGATGTTTTAGTTGATACCGAAGAGGAGGCCATTCAATTTGCTCAAAAATATTTAACGTATTTCCCTGCTAATTTTCGTGAAAAGCCTGAGAAGATAGCCTCTGTGGAGCCACAGGCCTTTGACAAATCAATCAGTGAAATTATTCCTGAAAATCAAAACGCTGCTTTTGATATGTATGAGCTGATTTATCGTACAATCGATAAAGATAGTTTTTGTGAAGTGAAGAAGCGTTTTGCTCCGGAGCTAATCACCGGATTGGCACGGATAGATGGTCAAAGTGTAGGAATCATTGCGAACCAGCCCCGTGTAAAAGGCGGTGTCCTTTTTACAGACTCAGCAGATAAAGCAACAAAGTTTATTCAATTATGTGATGCATTTGGGATATCATTACTTTTCTTAACCGATGTACCAGGGTTTATGATTGGAACAAGAGTAGAGAAACAGGGGATTATCCGTCACGGTGCAAAAATGCTATTTGCAATGGCTGAAGTAACTGTTCCTAAAATTTCCGTTATTGTCCGTAAAGCATACGGAGCAGGATTATATGCCATGTCAGGACCTGCTTTTGACCCAGATTGCTGCTTAGCCTTTCCAAATGCACAAATTGCTGTCATGGGGCCAGAAGCAGCAGTAAATGCAGTAGAAGCAAATAAAATTGCAAAACTTCCAGAAGAAGAGAGAGAGGCTTATATCCAGGAGAAGCAAGCTGCCTATAAAGAGGATATTGATATCTATCGCTTAGCTTCGGAAATGATTATTGATGATATTATTGATCCAGATCAGCTCAGGAATGAACTGATAAGACGTTTCTCGATTTATCAGAATAAGAAAAAGCAATTTACAGAGCGCAAACATGGGGTATATCCTGTATAATATATTATTTCCAACAGCAATGTTAAAACGCTTAGGTCAAAAGCTGCCTAAGCGTTTTTAAGTACAAAATTTTACGAACGTGAAGCCATTTTCCAATGATCTCAAGATAAAGTTCCCAAGACTCTCCTTTAAATTCCGGATTATCAAGGTGATATCCCGATTTTGCCAATTTTAATAAAATAATTCTAAAGCAATAAAGTTCACTATAATAATATTATGTAAACTAAATTTTTTAATACCTAGAATTCAGAACCGATATTACGTATAATAGAAATGGTACATAAAAGTCAGAAATAAACATCATAAACGTTATGTGTCGATGTGAATATGTAGAAAAGGGGTAAAGGCTTGTGATCACGTATATGGAAAAAAAGGTAACGGAAAAACAAATTGCATCCCTCTATCAAGAAATGAAAAACAAGGGGGATAAAGTGAATGCAGATAAGATGCTTGATATGCTGGAAAAATATTTACACCAAGAGTTTATTATTACGCTGACAGGACATTTTTCTGCAGGAAAGTCCTCTTTAATTAATCATTTACTGGGGCAGGAGATTTTAGCAAATAGTCCCATCCCTACCAGTGCGAATGTTGTCAAAATCTCTTCAGGAGAAGGAACGGCCAACGTGTTTTTTCATAATGGCGAGGTAGTTGAATACCGGGAACCGTACAACTTAGAGCAAATTAAACAGTTCACCAAAAATAAAAATCACATTAAGAAGTTGCATATAAGTACAAGTGAGAAGATTTTACCGCCGCGTACAGCTATTTTAGATACACCTGGAATTGATGCTGCTGATGATATTGATAGAATGTTAACGGAAGCTTCTCTTCATCTATCGGACTTTCTTATTTATGTAACGGATTATAATCATGTTCAATCGGAAGTCAATCTATTATTTTTACAGGCGATGCAAGAAAATGGCCTGCCGTTTATTATTGTTATCAACCAAATCGATAAGCATAATGAAGCAGAGTTGCCTTTTGTCGAATTTGATAAAAAAATTAAACAAACGTTTGATCAATGGAATCTACACCCTTCTTCCATTTTCTACACATCTCTTAAAAATCCGGAAGCACCGCATAACGAGTGGTCAACACTGAAGGACACTGTATTCAACATGCTGGAGTCCAAGGATGAGTACATGACGATGGATGCAAGTATTCGACAAATCGTGAATGATCACAAAGATAAAATTCATCAACAAATGGCGAGTCAGGAAGAATCTTTGGAAGATGTCAGTGAAGCATCATTAGCAAGTGAAATGGAAGCACTGACTAAAGAAATAAGCAAGATCAAGCAAAGACCTGGCAATATAGAGGCGGCGTTTTTAAAAGAAGTTGACCAAACTTCCAAGAATGCTTATTTGATGCCAGCAGATTTAAGAGAGCTTGCGAAGGCTTATCTGGAATCGACGCAGGCTGACTTTAAAGTTGGCGGGTTATTTAAAAGTAATAAAAAAACAAAAGAGGCAAAAAAGGAACGGACGCAGGCCTTTGTAAATGCTTTAGAAAAGAACGTGGAGACAACATTAAAATGGAAACTTCGAGATAAATGGTATGAGCAAATTGAAATCCATCAACTAGACTCCTCGTATCAAGAGAAAGGAGTCGCTTATTTAGAGTGGTCTTTGGACGAAGCGTGGTTAGAAAGTAATTTGCATCAAGGTGCTACTATGAATGGAGATTATGTCTTAAATTATACCAATGAAATTGCTGCTGGTGTGAAAGCACATTTTAAGAAGCAGATGAAACAGCTAGCTAAAGAAGTTAGAAAGGAACTAGAAGATCAAAATAAACAGCAGTTACAAGAGCTGACGCAACAATTAGAAGTGCTCCAAGATGCAGATGCAAAGCAAAAAGAAAACCATGCGCTTGCAAGTGAAGAGGCTGCTTATTTCAAGCATTTAGATGAGCAGCAAACAGATCCAGAAATATCATCGGATATCATTGCAGAGATGAAGAATGCGTTGGAAGCTCGCAAAGTACCTCCAAAACCTGCGGCGGAAAATCTGGATACTTTTGAAGAGGAATCGCAAGTACTAGTTGAAGAGGAGACACACGAAGAGAAAAAGAACGACTTATATCATGAGACAGATCAACATGTTGTCCGTAATATAGATAAAGTATTGAACGTTATCCATTTACCAGGATTTGAAAGTTATCAGCAAGATTTAAAGAACCGAAGAATATCTCTAACGGAACGATCTTATACAATTGCTTTATTTGGAGCATTTAGTGCTGGTAAATCGTCATTCGCCAATGCTATTCTAGGTGAACGTGTACTGCCTGTATCACCGAATCCAACTACTGCAGCAGTCAATCGTATTCGTCCCGTAACAAATGAAAACAGGCACCGAGACGTTATCGTGACCTTTAAGTCAGAGGAAATGCTAGTGGATGATATAAAAACATTGGCAAAAGAATGCGAACCGCCAAACACTTCTCTGGACGGACTTATCACATGGCTGGAAAAAGAAAAAGTGTTAACCAATGCACGCCTCCCCAAAATGTATCAAGCTTATTTAAGTGCGATACTAGAAGGTTATAAACAAGTTAAATCTGTGATTGGATCTACAAAAAAAATAACTTTTGAGGATTTTGAATCCTATGTGACAGATGAAGAAAAAGCTTGTTACATTGCTTCAATGGATCTTTTTTATGATTGCGAGGTAACTAAACAAGGAATTACGCTTGTAGATACACCGGGTGCTGATTCCATTAATGCCAGACATACGAACGTATCCTTTGAATATATTAAACATGCAGATGCGATTCTCTATGTCACGTATTATAATCACGCTTTATCTCGCGCGGATAAAGATTTTCTAATGCAGTTAGGCCGTGTGAAAGATGTCTTTGAATTAGATAAAATGTTTTTCATTGTAAATGCAGCAGACCTTGCAAGTAATCAGGAAGAGCTAGATTTAGTAACGGGTTATGTGAAAGATCAACTAGCGCAATTAGGCATTCGATTTCCGCGTCTCTTCCCAGTCTCTAGCAAGCTGTCTTTAGAAGAAAAAATAGAGAAAACGCCTCTCAATGAACAGATGCAGTTGTTTGAATCTCGCTTTTATGATTTTATTCACCATGATTTAACTGCTCTTGCCAAAAGAGCGGCAATCAGTGACATGCAGCGAACAGGGGAAGCGTTAGAGCAATTTATTCAATCATTAAAACTTGATCAATCTGAAAAAACGAAGCGCAAAAATGCATTAAATGATGCTTATCAGCAAATCATGGATGAGACGGAAAAATTAGATACCGCGTCGACAGTAAATCGCTGGCATCAAAAATTAGAGAAGCAAATCTATTTTCTCAACCAGCGTTTTACGATACGTTTTCATGATTTGTTCAAAGAAATTTATAATCCTACAACCATTACAGAGTCAGGAAAAGCAGGTAGAGACCAGATGGCTAATCAATTTGAACAATTAGTCGCTTATATGGAAAAGGAATTGCATCAGGAATTATTAGCAATTTCTTTACGAATTGAGCATTTATTAAAAAGTTTATTGAAGACAAATCAGCATGAGATGATTGAAAAAGCGAAAAAGCTTGACCCTGTCTTTTCTATTTCAGAATGGGACATTACCGCCTTTAATACACCGGATATCTCGATTAAGCTTTCTATTAAAAAGCGGAATGACCTTCAAAAACTATTTAGTAAATTTAAAGATACGAAAACTTTCTTTGTCCAAAATCAAAAGGAAGACATAAAAGAGCATTTATATGAATTGATTGAGCCAGATATCCAAGATTTTTTGGAACAAGGTGCGCAAGTTATCCGCTCCTCTTACCAACAGCAATGGGATAAAGGAATTCAACAAGAAAAAACAAAACTTGTACATGAGGCTACGATTCTTTATCAGCAGTTTATTGAACGTTTGTTTGTTGAAGTGGATATGGAAGATCTTGCTAAGCGAAAAGAACAAATGGATGTTATCCTAGATATATACAGAGAGGAAGGGAATAGAAATGACAACAAATAAAGTTTTATTAGTAGATGGCATGGCGCTGCTATTTAGAGGGTTTTTCGCAACATCTTTCCGAGGTAATTTTATGTATAATTCAAAAGGGGTTCCAACCAACGGTGTGTATCAGTTTTTACGTTATTTAACAGATGCCATCCATACTTTTCAGCCGTCACATGTTATTTGCTGCTGGGATATGGGGAGTAAAACTTTCCGTACAGAATTATATGATGGGTATAAAGCAAACCGTGATGAGCCGCCTGTGGAACTAATTCCTCAGTTTGACTTAGTAAAAGATGTCGTGAACTCATTTGATATTCCCAATATAGGCTTAGAAAACTTTGAAGCCGATGATTGCATGGGAACACTCGCAAATTTATATAGCCAGGAAAATGAGGTGCTTATCCTTTCTGGTGACCAAGATTTACTTCAGTTAGTAAAAGAAAATATCAGTGTTATCATTATGCGTAAAGGCCAAGGTAATTATGAGGTTTTTGATAAAGATAACTTCTACGAGAAAAAAGCGCTTTTCCCTGCACAAATCATTGACTTGAAAGGGTTAATGGGGGATTCTTCGGATAATTATCCTGGGGTTAAAGGGATTGGTGAAAAAACAGCAATAAAGTTATTGCAGGAATATGGAACAATTGATGATTTGTTAGAGAACATGGAGAAGCTGCCTAAAGGGGTACAGAATAAATTACAAACAGATTTGGATATGCTCCATCTCTCCCGTAAGCTTGCTGAAATCAAATGTGATGTACCAGTAGCATGTGAATTAGAAACATCTCAATGGCATTTTGAAGAGGAAAAAGTAATCACGAAATTAGATGAGCTGGAATGGAAGCATTTAGACCGTCTGTTAGCACCATTGAAAGATACAAAGCCCATTTCACTTTAAGCAACTCCGATAAACAATAGGGGGTATCCGTTATACCTGCACGGGGTAAATCGGATACCCCTTTATTGTTCTCTATGAATCTTGGAGGATGCCCAGTGAAACGGATGTGAGATCCACTAATAAAGAGTGCTATATCTCATTCGTTCATTATAACGAACAATAAAATTATTGTATAAGTTTTTCTTATCCCTATCCTTAGAAAGTTCGAATAATGCTGAAATTTGGTATAAACACTACGAATCGTTATGTTATAATGAATGACGAGAGTTTGTTCCGAGTCCTGTAAGCATATAAATGTAACGTACAGAAAGATAGGCCGCGATTTTGCAAAAGAAGAGCATCTAAAACGGAGGAAAACAATGTATTTTGTGTCGAAAAAAGATAGATGGTTAACGATAGTTTTTTGGATTGTCGTGATTGCTGGTGTTTTAATTCCGCTATTCAAAGGCCAAGTTACAAGTTTTTTGATTATATTACTGCTATGTGTCGTATTACTTTGGTTTTGGTTCCGTACAGGTTATAAAATTGAAAAAGAACGTTTAATTATTTATTATGGTCCTATTCGACAAACCATTTATACAGAAAAGATAGAATTAATTCTTGTTTCTAAAATGCCGCTTATTTCCCCTGCACTTTCTTTGGACCGTATCCAAATTCGTAGCGGAAAATATGACCTTATTGCGATTTCACCAAAGGATAAGTATACTTTTGTCAAAGAACTAACAAAGTTAAATCCCAAAATTTCGGTAGATAAACGTTTATTAGAAGAAAAGGAAGGAGAGTAAAAAATGCGAGTAGTAGATAATATTACAGAGTTAGTAGGAGACACTCCCATGGTGGCATTAAATCATTTGCAGCCAGAACATGCAGCAAAAATTTATGTCAAACTAGAAATGTTTAACCCTAGCGGGAGTGTTAAAGATCGAGCTGCAGTACATATGATACATGTTGCAGAGCAGGAAACCCTTATTCACCCTGGAGATACGATTATTGAACCAACCAGTGGTAATACTGGAATTGGTTTAGCGATGGTTGCAGCTGCAAAAGGATATCATGCAATTCTTGTTATGCCGGATAATAGTACAGAAGAAAGAAGGAATCTTTTAAAAGCGTATGGTGCAAAAGTGGTTTTAACACCAAGTGATGAAAAAATGCCGGGCGCAATTAAAAAAGCTTTCGAATTGCAAGAACAGATACCAAATAGCTTTATCCCCCAACAATTTAAAAATATATCGAACCCAGATGCCCATCGTAAAACAACTGCTCTGGAAATTTTACAACAAATGGATCATCAGTTAGATGCTTTTGTCTGTACTGCCGGAACAGGAGGTACAGTAACAGGAACTGGGGAATCATTAAAAGAATTTTTACCAGATTTACATATTGCTGTAGTAGAGCCAAAAGGTTCGCCGGTATTATCAGGCGGAGAACCCGGTCCGCACAAATTAGTTGGGACAAGCCCAGGCTTTGTACCTGAGATTTTAAATACCGCTGTTTACGATGAAATAATCCAAATTAACGATGAACAAGCATTAAACCTATTACAAGAACTGGCTCAAAAAGAAGGTTTGTTTATCGGGCCGTCTGGAGCTGCGGCTATTTATGCTGCCATGGAGGTTGCTAAACGTTTAGCACCTACGCAAAAGGTAGTTTGTATTGCACCTGACACAGGGGAGAGATACCTCTCTATGGATTTTTTACAAGAAATGTAACGAGTAATTAGATGAATCACCTATCTGTTCATTTTGCATAGATTACCAATAAGTAGCGTTTGCAAATGTAGTTTAAAATTGGATAATGCTGACTTATAGTATACAAAACAAGGCTTATGGAATGAGAAACATTGCAGAATGAAGTTTCGTTAAAAAAACCTCTATATTTCATTTGTTTTTCTTCATTATTCTTGCTATAATACAGACAAATTCATTATTCATAGGTGAATGGTAGAGGTGCAAAAACCATCAGTAAATATGCAGAGGCAGAATAGGCTGGCGTTGAAGCATATGGAAAGGGGAATTTGCCGAAGTATAATAAGCCTTATTCTTATTATACTGGTACTTGGATTGAATAAGTCCAGTGCTGTCATATAGGAAACTATGTGGAGGGCTATCAGCTGAGAGGACATTTTAATGTTTAAGCAGCAGCGGTCTCCGTTGGTGCTTTTTAATTTGTGGAAATAGTTAAAGGAATGAATGGTAATAAAAGAAGACAAATTAGGAAGCTGCAGGTGAAAAAATTGAGCCTTGCTTCCGCCTATCTTAATTACTTTCCACCCTCTAGGTTTTAAGGCACTTTACTTCTGTGCTATTGGTCTATTTTTCATCAAGTAATGTTGATATTATACAAAGGGTGTGTTGTTATGAACTTCGGGAAAGTTGTCACGGCGATGGTGACGCCGTTTAATGAGAAGAAAGAAATTGATTATGAGGCATTAGATAACTTGATTGAGTATCTGATTGAGAATGGTTCAGATGGATTAGTGGTAGCAGGAACAACAGGAGAATCCCCAACTTTATCAAATGAAGAAAAGTTAGCATTATTTTCACATACTGTTGAAAAAGTAAATGGTCGGGTTTCTGTTATTGCAGGTACAGGTTCCAACCAGACAAAAGGATCTATTGAACTGTCGCAAGCTGCTGAAAAAACAGGGGTAGATGCCATTATGCTTGTAACCCCGTATTATAATAAGCCTTCTCAAGATGGTTTGTATGAGCATTTCAAAGCGGTGGCAAATGCGGTTCAATTACCAATAATGTTATATAATGTGCCGGGCAGAACATCTGTTGATATGGCAGCTGAAACAGTCATTCGTTTATCAGCAATTGATAACATTGTGGCAATTAAAGATGCAAGCGGAGATATGGATAAGATGACTGAAATGGTTGCACAAACAGATACGAGCTTTTCTGTATACAGTGGAGAGGATGCTTTAACTTTGCCTTCTCTTGCCGTTGGAGCAACTGGAATTGTATCGGTTTCTGGACATATTATTGGTAATGAGATGCAAGAGATGATTACGGCTTTTGAACAAGGCGACACGAAAAAAGCTGCTTCGATTCACCAACGTATTTTGCCGGTGATGCAGGAAATGTTTGCTGCTCCAAGCCCAGGACCTGTTAAAGCGGCATTGAACCGAAATGGCATCAATGTTGGCAGTGTACGTTTGCCGCTTATACCATTAAATGATGAACAATTGGACGCTTTAAATCAAAAATTAGATTTGTTTGAGCAAGTAAAATAACAATGTAAAAAACCTTCCTTCAAAATGTTGAGGAAGGTTTTTTTTGAAGTAAAAGAACCATCCATTTATAAAGATAAATGGTAAAATATAATACAAATTAATAATTGGAGAAGGGGATGGGGAGATAATGAGAGAAACACTCATTCAGGCAGATGATACGATTACGCTATGGGGAATCATCATTATTTGGGCATCTGTCAGTATATTTCTAGAGCAGCGTTATAACTGGGCTTCCAAAATCACCGGAGCAATTATTGCATTAGTCGGTGCGATGGCTTTTTCCAATTTAGGTATCATTCCTATAGAATCACCAGTTTATGATGCAGTTTGGTCCATTATTGTTCCGCTAGCAATACCGCTGCTATTATTTCATGTGAATATTAAAAAATTATGGAAGGAAAGCAGCAGACTGTTATTTATTTTCCTGCTGAGTTCCATTGGCACGGTTGCAGGAACCATCGTGGCCTTCTTTACATTACGAAATCACATTCCTTTATTAGATCAATTGAGCGGTATTTTTAGTGCTACGTATATTGGTGGAGGCGTGAATTTTGCAGCGATGGTTGCCAAATTTGAAGTGCCTGGAGAGATTGTTTCTGCGGCCGTGGTTGCGGATAACTTAATGATGGCGCTTTTATTTATTATATTAATGATGATACCTGCGATTCATTTCATTCGGAAATGCTATCCAACACCGCATATTGAAGGAGTCGAACAAAATCAAACTAGTGATAACAATTCCACATTGGCAGAAAGCTTTTGGAAAAGGAAGGAAATCTCTTTAAAAGATATGGCGCTTTCTGTGGGAACTGCTTTTTTGCTAGTAATCGTTTCTTTAAAAATCGCGGATTTCTTTGCGGCTATTATCCCAAGTGGAGAAGATGCATCCTTTATCAATAACTTATTAAATGGATTAATCGGTGACCAATATCTTGTATTAACCACATTAACTTTTGCTTTCTTAGCTGCATTACCCAAATTTACATCTGAGCTAAATGGAAGTCAAGAAATCGGAACATATCTTATTCACCTATTTTTTGTGGTTATTGGAATACCAGCTTCGATCTCTTTAATTATCCATACTGCGCCATTATTGCTCTTATTTGCATTCATTATTGTAGCAATTAATTTAATTCTATCTCTTTTGTTCGGGAAAGTATTTAAACTGAGTTTAGAAGAAATCCTGCTGGCAAGTAACGCAAATATTGGCGGTCCTACTACTGCTGCAGCTTTTGCCATTGCGAAAGGATGGAGGCAATTAGTAGGTCCGATATTAATTGTAGGAACAATAGGTTATATCATAGGAAATTATATTGGAACGTTCCTAGCTGTATGGTTTGCTACGATAAGTTAAGGATTGTTTGTTACCGTGCGACCTGTGAGAGAAATCTGCTTCTGTATACAGTATGGAAGCAGATTTTCTTTTTCAGGAAGAAGCTTTAACAGTCACCTAAAAAAATAGATGTTCAAGTTTGTTGAAAGCAATTCTAAGATAGTATAATTTAGCTGAAATCGCTATTGAAACCTTATTTTTTAAAGGATGAACATAGCTATTTTTGTAAATAATAGAATATTAGTTGTCCTTTGGGAAACAACAAAGCGATGGAACAAAAAAGGTTGGGATAGATATTGTAAAGCGATTGTTTTTAATGTTGTTAATTATATTGGTAGTTATTTGGACAAAACCGTTATGGGAGGAACAGGTAAGTGAATTTGTCCCTGACGCCGTTACGGATACGTTTGATTCTACAAAGAAATTTATTACGGATACAATAAATAGTGACTTTCATTTTGAGAAGGTAACAGAGGAAGCTGCTTCGTTTTTCGCTTCCATTATAGAATCCGATAAAGGAACGAAGCAAGAGCCCGTAGAGAAGCCAGAACTCGCAACTCCGGAGGAACAATCTTTTTCAATTGGAAACGTGGAGTTAGGCGACACAAGAGATCAAGTGGAAGAAATGTATGGAGAACCAGCAAGACAAAGCGAGAATGAATATGGGGAAAAATGGTCCACATACCATGAAAACTACCAAAACTTTATGATGGTTTCCTACGATGAACAAGATGTGGTTCGGGGACTCTTCACCAATCAAGATTTAATCTCTTCCAAAGTTGATATAACCTTGGGTGATACGAAATCTTATGTAAATGAGACATTGGGCGAGCCGGAAGAAATGATTCGCTATGGCTGGTTTAACTATAAGATTGAAAGTGAAGGGGAATACGATGTTTACCATATGGATGGCAGTTATATAACGATTTTTTATGATATTCACGAAGCGGATGAAGTAACTGCAATTCAAATCATTGATGAGGACTTAGAAGCTGCAAAAAGTGCGCTTTACACTCCTGGAAACGAGGCATTGAGGGAAGGACTGGAATATCAATTATTTGATTTAACGAATGCTACCCGAGTGAGATATGAACTTCCAGTTTTAGAATGGGACGAAGCAGTTAGAGAAACAGCAAGAAAACATAGTACGGACATGGCTGTGAATAATTTTTTCAATCATACCAATCTACAAGGCCAATCTCCATTTGAACGAATGGAAGCAGATGATATTTCCTTCATGAGCGCTGGCGAGAACCTTGCATATGGACAATTTAGCAGTATTTTTGCTCATCAAGGTTTATTAAATTCCCTTGGACATCGAGAAAATATCTTACAAGAAGACTTTACTAATCTAGGAGTCGGTGTTGATTTTAATGAAAGTGATCAGCCATTCTACACGGAGAATTTTTTCAGTAATTAATAAAAAGAAGGAGTGTTTTTAATGAAAAATCAGGCAACACCTTATCTTACGTTTAACGGAAATGCCAAGGAAGCATTAAATTATTATAAGGAGGTTTTTGACGGGGAAATCATATCAATGCAAACGTTCGGTGAAGCGGATTATCCAACTCCTCCTGAGGCGGAAAATAGAATTATCCATGCCCAATTTAAAAAAGATGCATTATCTTTTATGGTTTCAGACACGTTTCCTAATCAGCCTGTTGAAATAGGGAATCATATTTCCTTAGTGCTCGAAATGGAGAGCGAAGAAAGAATTCAGAATGTCTATGATGCCTTGCAAGATGAAAGTGAAATATTTATGGAGCTACAAGATACATTTTGGGGAGCAAAGTATGCCAAAGTCAGAGATAAGTTTGGCGTGATTTGGGATTTGAATTACACTAAAAAATAAGCACATACTGCATAGAGGATGGATTGTTATAAGCGTTCATCCTCTTTTTATATGGATAAAATTTTTGTTTTATTTTTATCTTTGGAAGGACGCTTAAAATGTATTACTTTTTAGTATTGGATAATAATAAAGCTTGAGAAAAAATAGCAAGGGAGCATTTAAAATACATAAGGCACATTTTTTAAACAGGAAAAGCAAGGGGCAGATTTAGAAAAGGGCATTTGAGGACTTTTGAAAGGAGATAATCAGTTTGATTTATATATATAATGATTATGGCGGTACACATACCACTTCACTTGCTGCAGCTTATCATTTAAACAAACTTCCTTTGAATCGTAAACTGACAAAGGGAGAAATACTTCATGTCAGATACTTTAATAAATTAACCAAGCACGATCTTGGTAAGCTTATTTTTCACGGTATCGATGAGGAAGGTAATGCTGTATTTACCATAGGCAGAAGAAATAATAAATATGTCGTACCAGCTCTAAGTGAACTAGCAACCTTATTACAGGATAGGGCTCCTATGGATGAAAAGATTGTTCTTTCTAATACTTCTCCTACTGTACCTCTTGCAATGACTGTCGGGGGCTTCTTATCAAGGGGATTAAATATCAACTTTTTAGGGGAACCTTTACTAGTTGTGGGTGCAAAGCAATGCTGTGAAAAAATTAACCGGTTAGTTGAGGAAACGAAAAAAGCGAGTCATTCCATGAACTCCAATGTAATTGTATTGGAGAATAAGAAGTTTAAGTGATTTTCTTTAGAAAACTATGCAAAAATAACTTTTTGATGGTTCTTGTACAAATAGAACGAATTTCTAGAAAATTAAATTCAGAACGATTTCATGAAAGTTGGCTTAGCCCGTTTTACCAGAGAGAATCTGCTTATCTTGCATTTCATATTTATGAAGGGATGGAGTACGAAGTCCATTTTACGGAAATGGAACAGCTGATGAAAAAAATACAGCGACAGACCTCTTTGCGGAGAAATAGATCCAAATAATATATTTTTAAATGATTATATGAAAGGTTTATTGCTGTCAGAAGACTTGTACCTTTTATATACGAATTTCTAGTAAATAAAACTCACCCCAACATGGAGAGTCTTCGCTCTTCTTGCTGGGGTGAATTGGTGAGGAATGAAGCTTACCGTCCGACTAATTTTTCAGATGAGATTTAATTAGTAGAATCTGTTACAACAATAACAGAATTTCTTTTTGCTTCTATAATAGCTTTTCCGGCAACCACAGTGATGATGGTGATGATGATGCCTGTCCCGATGACATCCATCATGATCGTGTTTGTCGTGGTGACACCTATCATGATGATAATCTCTGCGTCGGCCGCAACCACAGTGATGGTGGTCGTCGTGTCTTCTTCTTCTACAAGGATGTTTAGCACACATAGCTTTTCCCTCCTTTCTCAATTAATATACGCAAGGAAAAAAAAAGAGACTAGACAAACCTAATAGGAGCTAACACATTTTTTAAATGAGATGTATACTACATGCCAAGTTCTCTTCCTCTTAACCGGAATAAGAGCGATGACTTGACGATTAATTGAAAAATACAGGTAAATATGAAACTTTTATTTAATCATTTCGTATAAAATGGAGAAGTGAAATTCGCAGGAGGAGGGCTAGAATTGACAGAAATAGCTATGGAATTGAAAAATGTCAGTAAACGGATTAAAAATAAGGAAATCATTAAAAATGTCAGTTTTCAAATCAAGCGAGGTGAAGTATTTGGATTTGTTGGCCCCAATGGAGCTGGTAAAACGACTACGATTCGAATGATGGTTGGTTTAATGAAACTAACAGAAGGAGATATCCGGATTGTTGGCAAAAGTATTCAAACGGACTTCAGTGAGGCAATACGAGAAGTTGGCGCTATTGTAGAGAATCCGGAGATGTACCCGTTTTTAACAGGGAGAAAGAATCTCGAACAATTTGCCCGGATGGTACCAGGGACATCAATAGAACGAATTGAAGAAGTCGTCCGGTTAGTTGGCCTAGAGAAAGTAATTCATGATAAGGTTGGCGGTTATTCACTCGGTATGCGGCAAAGACTAGGAATCGCACAAGCTCTGTTACATAAGCCATCCATTCTAATTTTAGATGAGCCGACAAATGGGCTCGATCCATCTGGAATGAAGGAGATTCGCCAATATATTCGCAGATTGGCAGAAAAGGAAAATGTCAGTGTAATTGTTTCTAGCCATTTATTATCCGAAATTGAATTAATGTGTGACCGGATAGGGGTTATCAAAAATGGTTCTTTAATTGCTGTAGAAGATGTAGAAAAAAACAGAAAGCTGCAGGATAGCGATATCTCTGAATACCTAATTTATGTGGATAAGGCGAAAGCAGCGAAAGAACATCTGGATGGATTAGAGAATTCTTTATTTGTGCGGGTTATCGACGATACGACAATCCAAACTGCTATCCAACGTGAGCAAGTCCCTCACATTCTAAAAGAATTATTGAACCATCATATAAATGTGTACGAGGTGCAGGCAACGAAAAACACATTAGAAGACAAATTTTTCGATTTGATTGGAGAGAATGTCATTGAGTAACTTAGACCAATTAGTAAAAAACGAATTCATTAAACTGCATCATTATAAATCTACTTGGGCAATGTATATTTTCATAGCTGTCCTCCTGGTTGGCAGCGCGTTAATTACTCGTTTTTTTGTTGATCAAAGTTTAATGATTAACGAGACATTTCAAGAGGGACTTGCAGAAGCCTATCAGTCCATGGGAGTAGAAATTCCTGCTTATGATATGTGGGCGTTTTTGTCTGAAAACATTTCATTAATTAACCTAATTATAATATTTACCATTGTGGTTGCTGCTAAAATCATTTCGAATGAGTATAAGTGGGGAACCATTAAATTACTACTTATTCGTCCAGCGGGAAGGGGGACGGTGCTAACATCAAAGTATATTACCGTTTTGCTTTTTTCGGTTGTGTTAATTATTTATACAATTATTTTATCCATGTTAATTGGACTTATCTTCTTTGGCATAGATGCATGGAATCCAATCATTTTAGATAATATGGGATCTAGTTATACGGAAATTTCCATGATTGCTGCAATTGGTAAGGACGTACTATTTTATCTTGTCCCATTAATTGTGATAGCAACGTTGTCCTTTATGGTTGCTATTTTATTCAAAGGAAGTGCAATGGCTATTGCGGCAAGCCTTACCGTATATATCGCTGCACCAATTATTACACTAATGGTAAGTAAATACGAAATTAGTAAGTATCTCTTAACAGCACATCTAAACTTACGAAGTATTTTTGAAGGGGCTCCTTTAGTTGAGGAAACTTCCTTTGGCTTCTCAGTTACCATCCTGATTATATATTATCTTGTATTTATGGTGATATCCTGGCTTACCTTCCAAAAAAGGGATGTGACGGGACATTAATTGGGAAAGGAAGGATAATAATGAGGAGCAGGTATGTATTTTTATTTGTTTGTCTTATTCTTCTAGGTGCTTGTTCTAATGACGGTGAGGAAAAGCAAAAGGACAGTCGAAATTCATCTAAAGTCGAGGGTAGGGAAGGAAATAATGAGGATAAAGAAAGACTTGATTTAGATACAGGTCTATTAATGGAATTTATTCATGATAATAAAGAATCTGACCGAGTCGCTTTTATAGCAACTTGGAATAGTGAAATAATCGCAGAAATCAATCCAGACTTAGCTTTACCTCTTGCCAGTGTGGTCAAAATCATTATCGCGATAGAGTTTGCGAGTCAAGCCGAAGAAGGTAAAATCGTCCCTTCTGATAAGGTATCTATGGAAGAAGTAGATAAGTACTATTTTCCAAATACAGACGGCGGAGCGCATCAAGCCTGGAAACGTACCTTGGAGGGGGAAGAGCAAGTATCTCTGGAACAAATTGCACAAGGTATGATGAGATTTAGCTCAAATGCGAATACAGATTATTTAATGGAAAGATTAGGTTTAGAAGAAGTAAACCATCGGATTGCAGAATTGGATTTAACTAATCATAAGCCGATCTATCCATTAACAGCAAGTATTGTCATTCCGAAAAAAGTAATGGAAGATAATGATTTAGAAGAAAATGAATTAGAAGCCGTCTTGCGTGATTTGGATGATGATTCTTACCGGCAAACAGCTGTCGATATTTTTGAAGAATGGCAAGAGAAGCCCTTAAGTAAAGAACAAAGAGAAGACGCTATTGCATTTCTTGATATGTCCATTCAAAAGGTTTGGTCAGATCGTCTGGCCCATTCCACGGCAGAAGACTATCATAAAATAATGACCATGCTAAATAAAAAAGAGCATTATTCTGACGCATTTTACGAAGAATTAGATGCCATCTTCAGCATAGAAACAGAAGATGATTCGATTGTACGTGCAGCGCAAAAAGGTGGAAGTACCGCTTTTGTTCTCAATCAGGCAGTATATGTAGAAGACAGGAATGGTAATCGTTTCGAAATGATATTATTTACGAACAACCTCAGACTTTCAGAGCTAGAGATAGTTGCCACACAGGTTCAAACATTACATGATAAATTATTAACCGAGGAAGCATTTCGAGAGGAAGTTAGAGAAGCACTGGCCGAGTAACTCAAAAATGTACCTGCTATCATCCCCTCATACTGGTTAGGAAAGTATGAGGGGATTTTTCCATTCTGCTGTTAATGCAACAATTGGAAGTTTGGCTTATAATGATGGAGAGCAAACGAAGAGAAAGCGGTGTAAATAAGTGTCAATTTATATAGAAGAAGTAAATAGAGAAAATTGGAGAGAAATTGCTGCGTTAAAAGTAGCAGAAAATCAAAAAGATTTTATAGAAAGTGTGCCGTTTTGTTTAGCAGAAGGCCTTATGGAACAGCGTACAACATCGCTTGGTTTATACGACGAGGGTAAGCCGGTTGGCTATGCAATGGTCGGTTTTTACTGTGAGGACAACAGAAGCATATGGTTTGACCGTTTCATGATTGACTCCCATTACCAGGGAAGAGGCTATGCAAATCGCTTTATCCCATTAATTGAGAAGTACATCAAGGATAATTACTCTGTGGATTTGATTCGCTTAAGCTTTGTGCCCGGAAATAAGCAAGCTGAACATTTATATGAAAAGCACGCTTTCAAGCGAACAGGCGAATATGACCCAGAGGGAGAAATTATTATGGAGAAACATGTATAAAATTATCTTTTAAGTTACCATAATTATATTATGTAAACTAAAGTTGTTAGGAATTCATTCTTCATATAATGAAAATAAGAAATGAGGAAGTTAAATGACCAGTCAAAAGCAACGGAAAATATGTCAGAAAGGGCATGTTTTTTTTAAGAGTTCTGATTGTAAAAGTTGTCCGGTTTGTGAAAAGGAAAATAAGCCAGAATGAGGTTTTCTTGCAGATCTTTCCGCTCCAGCAAGAAGAGCTCTCGTAAATGAAGGTATAACAACGGAAGAACAGTTGGCAGCTCATACAAAGAAAGAAATCTTGGGCCTGCACGGGATAGGTCCAGCATCCCTGCCAAAATTAACTAAGGCTTTAAATGAAACAGGTCTTACATTTAAAAATGAATAGACGGAATAGAAATGGAATGGTATCTCAAGTCGAAGGTATCATTCCATTTTTGAGTTGGTGGGAATTTCTCGAAACTTATTACAGTACTGCAGTAACGGTTTAGAAGCAAATAGACCTTAAGGCTTAGACAAAGATATTTCTCAGGCTCATTACGGAAAAAAGCATTACTCGGTAAGATAAAGATACGATAATGAAAGGAGGAAAACGTAAATGAAAAAATTTATGTTATTTATCGGAGGGCTTGTAGCTTTGCTTGTACTTCTTGCAAATCTTGGTCCAATGGTATTACTAGCATTAAGCGTATGGTTACTTTATTTATGCTTTAAAAAATTTATCAGTACAGATTCAGTTGCTGCCAAAATAGGATGGGTGATTTTAGGATTAATCGTACTAAGCATCACATTCTCGAACATCTATGCCGTTTTAGGTGTTGCCGCAGCATATGCGCTTTACCTTATCTATAAAAATTGGAACACACCGGAAAGCTCTGTTGTCCACGAAATTAAAGAAGAGGATGACCCATTCACTAACTTTGAAAAACAGTGGGCAGAGTTAAATAAATAAATCACTAAATAATAAGGAGAGATTGTTTATGTCAACAAATATTTTCACTCGAATAAAGGATTCTATTTCAGCAGATCTTCACACTATGATGGATAAGAAGGAACAAAAAAATCCGATTGCAGCGTTAAATCATTATTTACGTCAAAGCGAACAAGAAAAGGAAAAAGTAAGAAAGCTGATTGATCGCCAATATAAGTTAAAAGAAGAATTTGCAGGTGAGTATTTGAAGGCGCAAGATCTTGCCGATAAACGTCTAAAACAAGCGCAAATAGCAGAGCGTGCACAAGAAGAAGAAATGCATGAATTTGCCTTAAAAGAGCATGAAGAATATCAAAACCGTGCAGACCGCATGAAAGCATCCAGAGAGGAAGCAATTACACAACTTGAAAATCTGGAGCAAAAATATGAAGAAATGAAGCATCGCTTAAAAGATATGCATTTGCGCCGTATGGAACTAATGGGACGTGAAAATATCGCTAAAGCAAACCACCAAATCAACCGGGTTGTTGAGGAATCACCCGAAAAACCCTTCTCCAAGTTTGAAGAAATGGAGCAATATATTGAAAATCTGGAGTACAGAGTAAATAGCTCTTACTACCAAAGTACTTTTGACAATAAAATTGCAGCACTGGAAAAGAAGTTAGCAGAAAAGGGAAATGAAGAAGCCTAGAATTTGTAGGTTGAAATAAAAATTCATGATATACTTATACAGGCGCAAGTTGTTCTTGCGCCTGTATATTTTACATACGAAATGAAAGGAGAATGGAGCATGTTCAAACAACTTACTACGAAAAATTTAAATTGGATATTGATTACTGGCGCTATTCTCCTTATTTTTGAAATCGTCTTTTTTCATGGCGGCTCATTAGTTTCTGCTGTCATTTCTGGTTTCTTTGTTTACTTTAGCTGGAAAAGGCTTCATACCTTATGGTGGAAAATTGTATTTGCGATTTCAATGATTAGTTTTGTCCTTGCATTTTTCAATTTACTTGCAGTTCGCTTTTTTGTGGTTGTTACGATTGTCTTTTTAATTTTAAACTATATCAAATCAACGAAGGAACCAAGCAAAGTAAAACCAGAATTCCCAAATAATGCGAGTTTGAATGAGGAGCCTCTCATTCAAATTGATTCTTTATTCGATGAACGCTTTTTTGATGATTTTCGGACAGAAGAAACGGCTTATCAATGGAAAGATGTCAATATGCAGGGTATTTACGGGGATCGTATCATAGATTTAAGTAACACGGTGCTGCCAAATGATACAGCGATTATCTCTATTCGTCATGTAGTAGGGAATATTGAGATTTATGTTCCTTATGAAGTGGAAGTCAGCATTCATCATAGCTCTGTTTTCGGCAGAGCTTCGATTTTTGGCGCGTATCACAGCCGGTTGATGAATAAATCCATTCACTATGAAACGAAGGATTATAACATTACCTATCCAAGAGTGAAAATAGTTACCTCTTTATTTTCGGGAGATATTGAGGTGAAACGCGTATGAATACAATTATTCGTTATGTCCTCTTGTCTATTGCCTGTAGTTTCATTTTAGCTGTTTCCATGGTTCTATTAACTTTTATTACTTTCTCCATAGATGACGCACTGGGGTGGAAAGTACTTTGGCAAGGAAAAATAGGAGATGTTTCTTTTCTTCTGACTGTATTTGCTTTTAGTATAACGTTCGGTTCCATTATCGGTGCGATCATTGGCTGGTATTGGAAAGGGATCTTAAAGCAAATAGAGAAGATGCTTATAGGAATTATCCAAGGAGACAGACATCCAGAAATGGAGGAAGTTCCCAAAGAGCTTGATGCGATATCCAATCGAATGAATCAGCTCCAAGAAAAATTAAGAGCGCAAACAGAGCATGCACAGCGAATTGCGACAGAAAGAGCAAATGAGCGTGAACAAAGCCTACAAGATGTCGTTGTGCAAGAAAGAAATCGTCTAGCCCGGGAACTGCATGACTCTGTCAGTCAGCAGCTATTTGCGGCTTCGATGTTGATGTCTGCGATAAATGAAGCAGGACCGCCGGAGGACCCGGCTTTAAATAAACAATTAACAATGGTTGAAAAAATGATTCACCAATCGCAATTGGAAATGCGTGCGCTTTTATTACACTTACGTCCTGTTGCATTAAAAGGCAAGTCGTTACAAGAAGGAGTAGAAGGGCTCTTACATGAATTAACACAAAAAGTACCTTTGGAAATTGATGCGAAAGTAGAGGAATTTAAGATAGATAAAGGCGTCGAAGATCAATTATTCCGCATCTTTCAGGAATCTATCTCCAATACCTTACGCCATGCGAAGGCGACCAAACTGCAAGTTCTATTAATTGAAAGAGATGAAAATATCATTTTACGTGTTGCTGATGATGGAGTTGGATTTCAGGCTGAAGCTGTTAAAACGAGTTCTTATGGAATGCAGAATATGCGTGAACGTGCTTATGAAGTGGGTGGTATATTAAAAATTATCAGTTTACCTAATGAAGGCACACGTTTGGAAGTAAAAGTCCCTATTTTAAGAAAGGAAGATACATCCAATGATTAAAGTTTTATTTGTTGATGATCATGAAATGGTACGTATCGGCGTATCCGCATATCTTTCTTCTCAGCCAGATATTGACGTGATTGCAGAAGCGGATGACGGTTCAAGTGCAGTAGACTTAGCTTTAGAGCTTCGTCCAGATATCATTCTTATGGATCTTGTGATGAAGGAAATGGATGGAATTGAAGCAACAAAGAGAATAATGGCAGCCTGGCCGGAAGCAAAAATTATTATTGTTACCAGTTTTTTGGATGATGAGAAGGTTTATCCTGCCTTAGAAGCTGGAGCAACAAGTTATATGCTGAAAACATCAAAAGCTGGAGAGATTGCCAAGGCGATTCGAGCAACCCACGAGGGGCAATCTATCCTGGAACCGGAAGTTACCGGGAAAATTATGAATCGGATGCGAACAAAGCAGGAGAAAGCCTTACACGAACAATTAACGGAACGGGAAAAGGAAATTTTATTATTAGTGGCAAAAGGGAAGTCCAATCAAGAAATTGCGGATGAACTGTTTATTGCTTTAAAAACAGTGAAGGTTCATGTTAGCAATATTTTAGGGAAATTAGAAGTTAACGACCGGACGCAAGCTGTGATTTATGCTTTTCAGAATAAGCTGGTGGAGTAGTATTTCTGGGGTTGCAAGTACTTACCCTAAGAAACCTGTTGGAACGGCTATCTTCAGCTTCATTAAATAAATGAAAAGAGACCTCTAGTTTTAGAGAAAAGGTGATGTTATGACAAATAAAGAAACGATGTATTCTTCTATTAAAAAGAAGGAGACAGCCAACTTTCTTAAAAACGATGAAAATTTTCTCAAAGAAAAAAGTCTGGAAGAAATACTAGCTGCGAGGTCACAGTATCCTGTTGAATCAGATGAGTGGGAGTATTTAAATAAGATTAAATCGGAAATTTTACAAAAGAAAAAACCAAGTACAGCGGAAAAAATATTATATTTTAAAGAAGCTGACTTAGACAGTATCCCATTGGGGTTCAGTAAAGCAAAGAAACTGCCTTTAATAGATTATGAAATAAAAGAACGGAGTTTATTGGAATACCACCCGAACCAAAGGCACCCGATCCCATACGTCGCTGTTAGATATGAAGAGGAATACTTTTTTATACTGCGTGGAGCAGGTGTCGGCGAAAGCAGACTTGCCGGAAAAAAAGGGTTTCTCGGGGGACACGTCGGGGAAATGGATGCAGTAGCCGGAGATATTCAAAGTTCTATTGAAAACGGACTTTGGCGTGAACTGGAAGAAGAGGCTGGAATAAAAGCAGAAAAGGTTAAAAAGCTGGAAATGAAAGGTATAATTAAAACGAATGATGGTGTCGATAGTGATCATCTGGGGATTATTTATGAAATAGAATTAAATAGTAAAGATATTCAATCAGAGGAAGAAGAGCTTACGGGGATATGGATGACAAAAGAGGAGTTAAAACAACATTTTGACGAGTTGGAATCATGGTCAAAAATAGTTGTTTCTAACCTTATCCTTTCCAATTAGAGCTTGCTGCTCTGTTATATTACTAGATTTAACGAAGGGGATATATGCTTATTATATAAGACATATATCCTTTTTACTAACATAGAGATTGTTTTTCTGAATATTGGAATACACAGCTCTGACGACAGGCAATTATATTTCAAAATAGAATTTTTAACAGTAAAATAAACGAAAAAGAAGGAGGCAATTATGAAAATAGTCATCTACTTATATAATGGCATAACAATGCTTGATGCTATTGGGCCTTACGAGGTTTTAAGAAATATGAGGGATACAGAAGTGTGCTTTGTCGCAGAAAGAAAGGGAGAAATAAAAGTTGATTCAGGTTTTATAGATATTAATGTATTGATGAAATAAAAAATGCTGATATTTTAATAATTCCAGGTTCAACAATTGGATTTATAAAAGAAATGAAAAATGAACCGGTATTGAAATGGATAAGGGAAATAGATAAAACCTCAAAATGGACGACATCGGTATGTACAGGATCCATGTTATTGGCTTCAGCAGGTTTACTCACCGGATTAAAAGCAACATCACACTGGAAGCCTATAAATTTACTAAGTGATTTTGGAGCAATACCAGTCAGAGAGAGAATAGTAGAGCAAGAAAAATATATCACTGCTGCGGGAGTATCAGCGGGTATAGATATGGCTTTATATTTATCAGATAAGCTTGTTGGAGAAGATGAAACGAAAGCGATTCAACTCGCGATAGAATATGATCCGCAACCATTATTCGAGGTTGGTAATTATTCAAATGCGGAAGAAAAAATTAAAAAAATAGCAGGGACGAAATTAACAAAAGATGCAAAAAAGGGGATGGAATTGCTTGGGATGGTCAAACATTCGAAAAGCATCCTGAAAATCATGAAATAAGTGTTTAATTATTTAAATATATGTGATACAGCCATTATATTAACACTGCAAAATTAGTGGAGGTAATAATTTGGAGTTAAAAAATGGACTTGGAAGAACGAATGAAGTTTTATCATGTTAATGGGTTGAGTATTATATTGCTTGAGAACGGTCAATTCAGCAGAAAGGACGATAGCCGCCAGAAAGAAATATAATACTCCGCACTATATGCTTGGGAGCAATCGTTCTTGAGAGATTAGGCATGGTCTGGGATTGCTGATTGAAAAGTAGATTATTTCTATTCGCATGGCGTTGAAGTCGTTATTGACAAGAGTCACTATGGAGGTTTGGCTGCACAGAGTGTATTGCCAATAGCAGAATGATAGAGTTAGGCTGTTTTTAAATGCAAGCATCTGTTATAATCAATCTGTAATATTATATTTGGAGGTAATTGTAATGGGAATTGCGTCTATCGCAGTAATAGATAATTGTCTGTTCTTCTAAAATTTTCGAAAGGAGGATAGACATGGGAATTTGCAGCATTGCTGTTGTTAAAAAAGTTCATTATAAACCAAGAAAAATATGAAATGGTTATAATGAACGATAAATAAAGTTCGTTATAACCAATGGGATAGAGGGTTATAATGAACAAAATAAATCCAAAAGATAGTCAAAATTTCATTACGTCGAAAAAGCATATTAATGATATATTATCTCGAACGAATATATGTAAAAAGGATACCGTTATTGAAATTGGCTCAGGAAAAGGTCATTTCACGAGAGAAATTGTGAAGAGATGTTATTTTATCACAGCTGTTGAAATAGATCCTAAACTTGCATCAATAACAGAAAGGTCAATCAGCAGTTCTAATAATTTTACGGTCGTTAACTCAGATATATTAAATTATACGTTTCCAAAAGGAAATCAGCCGTATAAAATTTATGGAAACATTCCCTATAATATAAGTACGAAAATAGTGAAGAAGATTGTCTTCGGAAGTGTTGCTACAGATAGCTTTTTGATTGTTGAAGAAGGTTTTCTTAAGCGGCTGACAGATTATAGAAGAGCTTTAGGATTACTATTATTTCCAGAGGTTGATATTAGCGTTTTAAAAATAATACCCCGTGACTATTTTCATCCTAAGCCTAGGATAAATTCTGTTTTAATTCGGCTTAGAAGAAAAGTATCTAAAGTTCATTTGAGAGATAGAGAATTGTATCAGTATTTTGTTTATAAACTGGTAAATAAGGAATATTATAAGCTGTTTACAAAAAATCAGTTTAAAAAGACATTGAAGCATGCCGGGGTAACAAATATAAATTGTTTAACTGGTGAGCAGGTGTTATCAATGTTTCAGAGCTATAAGTTATTCCTAAATTGAAGAAAAGGTATTAAAAAGGGAAAAGCATTCAGAAGAAAATCTTTTGAATGCTTTTCTCTATCTAGAACAGAAATCGATGAATAAAATTAAATCTTTACAATTGGAAAAGTAATTTAAAAATATATCCGGCCATCTTTCACTGCGGCTGTTATTTTCCCATCCATCGCTTGAACAAGTGTAGCCGTTATATAAAGTCCTAAACCCAGATGACCATCGGCATTGTGCAGTTCTACCGTATAAAACCGTTCAAAAATCCTATGTAATTGGGGATGTATATCCGTTGTCTGGCATTACACAAGAATGCTTTCCAGCCAGTCCACTGCCCATTCATAGATTTCCAAATGAATGGTGTCCGGTGTTTCGTAGCTTAAGCTTAATTGATTGGAAAGTTCATTTAATACATGTACCTTTTTTTGAATGACTTTTAAATAACGCTGCTCTTCCTCCGAACTCTCTGCCATGCCATCCTGTAACGCTTCAATATAAGCGGAAATGGTATACAAGCAGTGATGATAACGATAGCCTATTCCGCGTAAAGCAGTGATATAGCTGCTGTACCTCAGTTTTTCTCTGATTTTTTGTATATGAATCGTATCTGTATTGATGTCACCATATTCATGTGTTCCCCAAATGTTATCATAGAGTTGTTCTTTACGGAAAGCTTGATTAGGAGCTAAGAATACCAGCAGCAGATTATTACTTTGGATAGAATATACATGTTAGTGGCGGGTTGGCTGAATCAGGGAATGATGAATCACAGAAAGAGGTAAAAAATAATTATAATCGTTTTCCCCCTTGTTCAGAAGGGGGATTATATGAGTTAATAAGGGTGTCGGACCGATAGAATTTCGGAAAGGAGGCTGATTGAAATTGATCACAAAATATGAGGTGATTTTCGCATAGCGGAAATCATAAAAAACGGGGCCGCATTTATTTTGCGGTCTCCTTTTCTTTCCTAAACTCATGTATACTAAAAATGAAAAGGCTTACGTAAAATAAAACCAAATGAAAGGAGTTTTAATGATGGATAAGAAATTAATGCATGTCCGGACCATACATCTTGATAGAAAGGATGTTCTAGCTTGTCATATAAAAATGGAAGAGAGGTGCTTCCACCTCATTTGTTAAAGGAGCTCCAGAAATATATTCAAGGAGAGCTTATTTATATTCCGAAGCAAACCAACCAGCGTGCGGGATGGGGAGAAGCGAATGGATCACGTCTTGCCCTGGCTGAAAGAAATGAAGAGATTTACCGATTATATGAAGAAGGCTATTCATTTGAGGAATTGGAGCAAACCTATAATCTGTCGATGGATAGTATTCGTAAAATCGTCTATAAAACACGTGAGCTCCATAGCGACGTAAAACCGTATTTACATCCATAGGGAGCTTGAGACTAAACCCCTTTTATTAAGAGAGTGGCATTCGCTAACGTCTTAGTGAGACCACTCTTTTTTATCGTATCAAAATCCCCGCTATAGAATGAAGTTTCGTTTCAAAAACATACGTACATATCGACATATATATTTCTGCTAAGGCTTGGTTTCAAATTTTTTCATGAATTCTTTGAGCTGTCGCCCAGAATGAATAGGCATGAAATGAAGCTGCTCCTGATATTTAATCTTCAATGACTTTATCTTAGAATCATTTTCTTTCTTAAAATTCCAAACAAAACGGAGAAAAGAAAAGTCTAGTCTATCCGGATTTCCGTGTGGATTCTTCTTTCCTTTATTTTTCACATAACGCTTGAGTATACGATATAAACAGACGCTCCGGGGGAGATCTAACCAAATAACCATTTCTGCACGTTTCATTCGCAATTCTAGCGTTCTGGCATAATTACCGTCAATAACCCATTGGTCTTTTTTGATTTCTTCTTTCAATTTTGCATCAAAAGTTGCTTGAGAGGCATTCGTTTCATTGTCAATCCATTGAATGCTGTCTAAATGTAGCAAAGGAATGTTTCCTATTTGAGCAATTTGAGTGGATAATGTTGATTTACCTGCGCCCGGACTTCCAATGATTATGATTCGATTGGCGATTGACCTGTATTCTTCCATCATTTTATTCCCACTCCTTTCAATACGTATCATCAATATAACATCTTCATCTATTTAGGAATGTATATAAACACTTATTTTTATTGATTTCTAAACATAGAAATATATCGTATGTGTCAAGTTTTTCCCGACATTGTTTTAACACCAATAATTAATTCAGCTAATATTTCTTTATCATAGTGGCAATGGCATGGGCGAATATATAGTCAGCCATTTATTTGACCGCTATTATAGAGGAACTTCTACAGAATCGTGTTCAGAAGGAACCGGACTCGGAATGGCAATTGTCCAGCAAATCATTACTGCTTATGAAAGATCTATTGAAGTGAATAGCGAGCCGGAGTCAGGGACAACGATTGTGGTGGAATTACCTTATGATTAAAATTTTATAAAAAGATTAGTGAAGAAAAACGGCAGCTTGAGGTATATAGCTGTTGTTTTTCGTTTAACTATACTAATAATTAAAAAGAGGTTCAAAGATTCTTTGAAGAAGTATTGTTAAGTGGAAAGCAGAATTTAATTAAAGAGGATTATTTGATGAATAGACTGTCTTAGTAAATTCCTTTTTAACATCAAACAATGCGGTGACTTTCCTTTTTCTGTCATATTACGGGAAATCAAAGTTGTATAATTATTAGAATTTTTTAAATAATAACTGTCAGAACATGTTCTTTAATGTTATGATGAATATTAAACTAGTAATTTGAAAAAGAAGAAAAGGGAAGAGGGGAAGCAAATGGTAAAAAGAATCCATGTTTTTCTCTATATACTCTTATTAGGTTTATGTTTACCACGCACGCTTTCAGCAGCAGAAGATACAACACCATCCGGTATCCCAATTGAGGAACTGGAGGAATTTGTAGACGATTATGCAGAAGAATACATAGGAAATACCGTAGCAGGCGCAGCAATTATTGCTATCAAAGATAACGAAATTGTCCTATCCAAAGGCTATGGTTATGCTGATGTAGAAAATCAAATTCGGATGGATCCAGAGACAACGGTTCTCGAATGGGGATCGATTACAAAATTATTCGTCTGGGTCTCCGCTATGCAACTTGCTGAGCAAGGAGAACTGGATTTAGAGGAAGATATCCGAACCTATTTACCGGATGATTTTCTGACCAAGTTACATTTTGATGAACCCATTACCATGCTAAACTTAATGCATCATAATGCAGGCTTTGAAGAGTATATTTTTGATTTGTCATTTGACTCTCCAGAACATTTAGAACCTTTGGAGGAATCCTTGAAATTAGCAGAACCAGAACAGGTTTATAAGCCTGGAGAGGTTGTTGCCTATTCCAATTATTCTACTTCCTTAGCCGCTTATATTATGGAAGGCATCACCGGTCAGCCTTTTTATGCGTATGTGGATGAACATATTTTTGAAGAATTAGGAATGAGCTATTCAACCATGCATTTGCCTGTTGAAGATGATCAAGAAATTATGCTTAATAAAGGAAAAGGATATTTAACTGGAGAGAACGGTGATTTTACAGAATCGCAGCCTTTTTATATTTCCGTTTATCCGAGTGGAGGAATAAATGGAACAGCGATAGATTTAGCAAAGTTTGCACAGGCTTTGATGCCGCCTGAGTCGGAGGAGACTTCTTTATTCCAAGAAAACGGAACACTATCTGAACTGCTTTCAACAAGTTATTCTCCTGAGGAGGGTGTTCCAGGACTCGCTCATGGTTTCTGGGAATACGATGGTGCTTACAGAGGGTTAACGCATGCAGGAAATACCGTTGCTTATTCCAGTAATATGCAAATCGTACCGGAAGATAATTTTGCAATTATCGTTTTGACTAATCAGGCTGCTGAAACAGATCTTTCATATGGGCTGATAGATGAATTAGTTGGAAGGGGGGATCAAACGGTGCAAGAAAATCTTCCTTCAACGTCTGAAGTAGAAGGATCTTATCTAACGGCACGCCGTACATATAATGGTTTTATGAATCTTTATGCCTATTTAGCACCATTGGATGTTCAATCTATTAACGACAATGAAATTGAATTGGGTTTAGCAGGTTTTAAAGCAACTTATGTGCAAACAAGTCCATATGTCTATAAGTTAAAAAGTGGAAATGATATTTTTATCCCAAACAATGTGATGTATTTTCATGTGAATGATGGAGAAGCAGAGCAAATTTCAACTGTTTATGCTGATTATGTGGCTATGGATAAAAGTAAACCTTTTCTTTTCATAAGCTTAGGACTGTTTATTTGGTTCATGGTATATTTTCTGATTTCTCCATTTGTTTTAATGGTGCTGGCATTTTTACGAAAGAGAAGGAAACAAAGAGCAACGGCAGTTACAAAATGGAACTGGGTGATGACGCTTTCAGGAACGGCATTAGCGGTTAATTTAGCGGTGTTAGCTGTACGCATGTTATCTAACCCAATGCGGGCTTCTTCAGAGCTGCTTATCCATTTTATAGGTAACTATGTTTTTACTATAATCAGTTTAATTTCCATTGTTATGGTGATAATAGTCTGGAAAAAAGCTCGGCTATCGAAATGGAAGAAGGTTGGATATCTACTGACTTGTATCAGCAGCATTTTGTTTATTGCTTGGCTGATTATTTGGCAGATGTATGCATAGATGAACAATATTGTATTGCTGAAACGAAGAGAGGAAGTCATTATCGCTGACGGATTCTCTTTTTTCCCAATTACATGTTTATTTACAGATTGTATTTGAGTGGTCTGAGATATACACATATTTTCTCATAGAATGATATTTCTATTGTTCCAGATGAGGAGGGGCTACTTGACATTCCGGGAGTGCTGGTTGAGGATATAACGTTTTTGACAGATTTCTAAAAAAAACTGATGATCAAATGACTTATATCTATGATTTAGATGAAAATTAAACTCATGAATTTATTTTAGAGCAAAGTGCAGACCAATGGAGCCTTTGCCGTTTTGTTTATCTGCAGAAGGAAATGTACCTTCGAATCAGAAATTTAACAATGATTTAACATTACCAAAAAATCAATATAAATGTTGTTCAATGGTTGAAAAACGTAAAATACGGGTTTGAAAATCTATTTATACATTGATTATGTACAGGGAAATTCCTATTTTACGGTTTTGCTTTTCCCTACAAAGTCTATACAATTAAAATAAATTTATTATTACTTGGGGACGTGGTAAAATAATGCCGACAATAGTAAAAGAAAATAAAAAGACTTACCGTGAAAGAAATACGGATTACGATGGGCTCTGGAAAGATTTGATTGAGGAATTGTTTCGGGAATTTATCGAATATTTTGCACATGATTTGTATCCGGAAATTGATTTGGAAAAAGGAGCAAACTTCTTGAATCTGGAACTTTTTCAGTTTGTTATTGATTCGAGAAAAGGAAGAAATTATACGGACAAATTAGTCAAAGTGCTGCTGAAAAACGGAGAAGAAAAATATGTCTTCATCCATATCGAAGTGCAGGCCATAGGAGAACAAGTCTTTGCTGAACGTATGTTTAAATATTTTTACCGAATCTACGATAAATACAATCAACCGATTTATTCCATCGCCCTTCTAACCGATGCAAGCCATCAGCATCATAAAGACTCGTTTCATTATTCTTTTTATGGAACAGAACTAACCTATGCATATAATACTTATCGATTTTATGGAAAAGATGAGGAGGAGCTGAAAAGATCTGATAATCCATTCGCTTTAGCTGTTCTTGCGGGAATTTATGTCAGTAAAAACACTGGAAAGACAGATAAAGATAATGAAAAAAAGTTCCACTTTAAGCAGAAACTCATCAGCCTGGCATTCAAAAAATATTCAAATCGCGGAACTTATCTTTCAGCCTTGTTATACTTTATCGATTATATCCTGCAAATACCACCGGAATTCCAGGAAAAACTGTACGAATCATTACCAATCGCACAAAATGAAAAGGAGGAAGGAAAAATAATGGGAATGGAAAAGTTAAGAGACACTCCGACGTTTGGAAGATTGTTTAGAGAAATCGAAGAAGAAGCGACAAAGAGGGGCATGGAAAAAGGTATGGAAAAAGGCATGGAAAAAGGTATAGAGAAAGGAATGAAAGAAGCAGAACGAAATTTTGTGAAGAAGCTTTTAGAAAGAAACTATTCGGATGAAGAGATATCTGAATTAACTGGTCTCGAGCTTAAGAAAGTTAATGAGCTACGGAAATCACTTGAAAATTAATCAAATCACCTGTGAAAGAACCTATCACTGTTAATTATTTCACATTAGCAACAATAGGTTCTTTAAATTTTTAGAAACTGCTATTGGTTATAAAAATTTATGTGATTTGTTAGGGAACATAATTTAAACTTTACTCAAACGAAAAAACAGATATATCTTCTGAATAGGATATATCTGTTTCTAATCTAATACTTAGATGACGTAAAATAGTTTGTGTAAAATAGTTGAGATAAAAAAAGAGGTAGGGTACCCTCGAAATTGGACAAAAAATCAAGAAAGGAGACCCTACCATGTCTCAAAGTATAAATCAAAATACCTTTA
>NZ_BORO01000009.1 GCF_018333215.1 Oceanobacillus sp. J11TS1
TATACGTATTTTCCCTAATGAAGAATCAGCATTTCGTCTGATTGGTTCTGTATTGATGGATTGTGAAGAGAGAATGGATACAGGTGGAAAGAAATTCATTTATCGCACAAAAAGCTAACCGTGGCACACCGCGCCACGCGAAAATTTTATTTGTTAGGAAGGGGTACCCCTTCCTAACAAATAAAATTCAATCAATACCTAATGTGAGTTGAAAACATATAATCAATTTTACACATAAATAAGGACTTGACTTTTTTCTGTAGCGGGTTCGGGATTAAGTTGGAGCGACTTTTCAGTTTTCTGAGCGGATTCAGCTTTGGTTGGAGCGACTTTTCAGTTTTCTGAGCGGATTCAGCTTTGGTTGGAGCGACTTTTCAGTTTTCTGAGCGGATTCAGCTTTGGTTGGAGCGACTTTTCAGTTTTCTGAGCGGGGTCAACTTTGGTTGGAGCGACTTTTCAGTTTTCTGAGCGGGGTCAGCTTTGGTTGGAGCGACTTTTCAGTTAATGTATTTCAATTTACTCTTTTTAATGAAAGGTTTTAAAACTAGTTACCTTTTCATTACCATAAAATAAAACGGAGCTTATCAATATAGCAATATCGATAAGCTCCGTTTTATTTTCTAAAAAGTTACACCCACTTTGTCGTAATAACTTTCTTTCTCGTATAAAATTGTAACCCGTCTTTTCCGTTTGCATGCAAATCTCCATAGAAAGAATCTTTCCATCCTGAGAATGGGAAAAATGCCATTGGCGCAGGCACACCGATATTGACACCAAGCATTCCAGCATCGATTGTTTCACGGAACTGACGAACGTTTCCCCCATCTCTCGTGAAAATGCAAGCGCCATTTGCAAATCGGGATTGATTCGTTAGATTGATTGCATCGTCTAAATCTTTTACACGGGCAATGGATAATACAGGTGCGAAAATTTCATCTTTCCAGATAGTCATTTCTGATGTGACATTATCAAATATCGTCGGGCCGACAAAATAGCCCTCTTTTTTAACCGCCTCATCTTTTCTACCGTCGCGAACCAGTTTCGCTCCTTCTTTTTCTCCGGTTTCAATATAATTTAATGTTCGTTCTTTATGTTGTTCACGAATTACCGGTCCAAGGAAAATTCCGTCGTCCAAGCCGTTGCCAATTTCAATTTCATTGGCTTTTTGGGTAAGGAGCGATAAAAACTCATCAGCAACGGAATCCTCCACTGCTACTACAGAAGCAGCCATACACCTTTCTCCTGCAGAACCAAATGCTGCGTTCATGATTTGCGTCGAAGCATTATCTAAATTGGCATCACTTAGTACGATAGAATGATTTTTGGCACCAGCTAGCGCTTGCACACGTTTTAGATTGTTCGTCCCACGTTTGTAGACATATTCTGCAACAGGCTGGGATCCGACAAAGGAAATCGCCGCTATTTGTTTATGATCTAATAAAGTGTTTACGACATCATGAGCACCATGAACGATATTAAACACGCCAGCTGGTAAACCCGCCTCTTCTAATAACTCTGCTAAACGATTCGCTAAAAGTGGTGTACGTTCCGATGGCTTCAGCACAAACGTATTTCCTGTTGCAAGTGCCATCGGGAACATCCAGCATGGCACCATCATTGGAAAGTTAAATGGAGTAATTCCACCAATGACACCGATGGGATAGCGATACACACCAGATTCCAAGTCCGTTGCAATCGATGGAAGCTGTTCCCCCATCATTAAGGAAGGAGCACCAGCAGCAAATTCGACATTTTCAATCCCTCGCTGCACTTCTCCATATGCTTCCGTATAGCTTTTTCCATTTTCAACGGTAATTAGTTTTGCTAGTTCCTCCCAATTATCAACGAGTAGTTGTTGATATTTAAATAGGATTCTTGTGCGTTTAGGTACAGCTACATCTTTCCATGATTGAAAGGCCTCGTGAGCAACTTGGATTGCATATTCCACATCCTCTTGGGTTGAGATAGGTACATTTGCAATAACCTCGCCAGTCGCTGGATTATACACAGGTTCCGTTTTATCTGTCTTTGCTTCGATCCATTTTCCTCCGACGTAGTTCCTTAATTCCTTTACCATTGTTTGTGTCAATTGAAGTCCTCCCTTATACCTTAATAAACATTTTAGTAATCATTTCGCTGTTGTTTCATGAAATACCTTTTTCAAGACAGAAATTATAAAATCAATATCATCATCCGTACTAGACAGTGGCGGACTAAGTGCCAAAATATTGTTATAGCCAGCGACGGTATCGCCGTTTTTACCAATAATTAAACCATTCTCCTTGCATGCAGCGATCAATCCGCCAACAAAATCTTGGGATGCTGGCTTTTTCGTAAGCTTATCTTCAACGATTTCAATTCCAACGATTAAGCCTAATCCACGGGCATCACCTACAAAATCAAGCTTTCGGAATGCATCCAAACCATTTAAAAGGCGATTTCCTAACTCTACAGATCGATCAAATAAATTTTCCTTTTCCAAGATTTCAATATTTTTGAGTGCCAAAGCACATGCAGCCGGGTTCCCTCCAAATGTATTCACATGACGAAAATGACTATTTTCTTCGCTATCCTTGAAAGTTTCATAGATGTCTTTTCGAACAGCTGTAATAGATAATGGAAGATAAGCACTCGTCAGCCCTTTTGCCATCGTGACTATATCCGGCTTTATATTAAAATGCTGATGTCCAAAAGCTTTTCCTGTTCGGCCAAAACCGCAGATAACTTCATCGATAATAAGCAAAACACCGTGCCGTTTACAAATTTCTTGCACTTGTTCTACATACACAGGATGTGGGATCAGCACTCCTCCGCCTGTGATGAGCGGCTCCATAATTACTGCTGCAATCGTCTCTTCCTGTTCCCAAATGATTGTTTCCTCTATTTCTCGCGCGCGTTCTAAATTATATTCCTCCACAGATATCCCTTCTGGTTTACGGTAATTATCAGGAGGGGCAACATGTAAAAAACCTGAAGATAGCGGTTCATATTTATATTTTCTTAATGCTTGACCTGTTGCTGACAATGCTCCCATCGAACTGCCATGATAGGCACGGTATCGTGAAATAACTTTATAGCGTGAGGTGTCTCCATTCTGCTGGTGATATTGACGGGCCATTTTGAAAGCAACTTCATTCGCATCGGAACCACTATTGGAATAAAAAATGACATAGTCTCCATCAAGCATTTCATTTACCTTTTCTGCAAGTTCAATAGCAGGACCATGGCTTTGCGTCATTGGAACATAAGCCATTTTCTTAATTTGCTCATATGCGGCCTGCGCTAACTCTTCACGGCCATATCCCACATTGACACAATAGAGTCCCGACATTCCGTCCAAATATCGTTTCCCTTGATGATCTGTAATCCAGGAACCTTTTCCTTCTTCCACAATCATTGGCGGATTTTTTTCACTATACGGAGAAATATGATGCCAAACATTCTGACGATCCCTTTCCACCAAAGATTGTTTTTTCTTTACAGATTCCATTCCACCTTCTCCTTTCTGTACTTCCATCATTTACAAAACGTCTTATTGAGAAGCATTTTCGGAACTTAAACCTTTGGAACTTGACATAATATTAAGTATATTACATAGTTTATTTTATAACCTTTCCATTTAGTTTTCATTTTACAAAGTGTCAAATATTTCGAATTATACTTTAACGAAATGAAGGGTGGCAAATATATTGGAGAAATGGAGTATTCAAGTAAAAGATGTTCTTTCCAGAGATTTATTTCGAAATGCTGTCGTTGTTGCCGGAAAAGGCGGATTAAACCGCGAGATTAAATGGACACACATATTGGAACTAGGAGACATCGAATCTTTCATTAATGGAGGCGAATTAATTCTAACTACAGGTTCTGGAATTAAATTCGATTCTCCGGATGGACTTCACCACTTGGACAAATTGGTAAATAAGAATGTCGCAGGGGTATGCATTGAACTGGGTACCCACATCAAAGAAATTGCACCTGAGATTATTCAATATGCCAATGATCATGACTTACCTTTCATTATCTTCGACGAGATTGTTAAATTCGTAGACATCACACAAGACCTTCACACAGTAATCATTAATCATCATCACCAAATGCTGAGCCAGCTTTCTAGTTTTTCAGAGAAATTTAATGAACTTTCCTTATTACCAAATGGAACCTTAAATATTTTGAAAGAGCTGTACGCACATTTCTATGCACCTGTCTTATTTGTATCAGATGACGCAAAAGCCTATTATTACCCTCCGATGATCAAAGACCATGCGCAATGGATGAAAACACGAATTAAAAATATTAAGAAGCCGACCCCCTATACATGCTATAAATTGGACAAGAATTATTACACGATTTTTCCTATTAAAGGGCTGGGACATACTTGGGGATATTTATGTTTACAGATAGAACACGAAAAGTTAGATGAATTCTCTTTTTCCATAATTGATCGCGCAGCATTAGCAATTGCACAAATAATGCTTCGAAATAAGACAATCGAAGAACGAAAACAAAACCAAGAAGAAGAGATTGTCAGAAAGATGTTAAGCGGGAGAGACCTTGATGTTAGTGAGATTCAAAAAATATTGCCCTCTTCAGCAAAGAACCTATATTATCGTTTATTTTTGATTGAGACGAACACCTTTAATTTAAATAATAAAGAAGAGAATTGGGAAGAAATGAAATTACAGCAAGCAATGATTATTCGCTCATTATTTAGGAAGAACGGATTTATGCCAGCTGTATCTGTCGGACGAAATGAAATTGCCGTTATTGCTGCCTTATATCATCAAAAGAATGCCCAAAAATATACGAACCGATTTATAGATATTATTAATGAATTAAAGAACAGCCAACAAAAGGATATTTTTAACGGGAATCAGTATACTTTCGGAATCAGTAATGTCCATGTTGATTATGATACTTCTCATCTCAGTTATAAGGAAGCAAAAGATGCGATACTTATTCAAAATGCTAATTTAATAGAGACGTATTTCTATGAAGAAATTGGTGTCTATCGCTTATTAATAGAAATGTATAATAGCAACAAACTTGAGGCATATGTGCAAGATTATTTAGGTCCTCTTTTACAATATGATAACAAAACGAAAAGCAATCTGCTCTCCACACTTTCTGTATACCTAAAATGTATGGGGTCCAAAAAAGAAACCGCTAACAAACTATTTATTGTTCGACAAACTTTGTACCACCGTTTAGAAAAGATTGAAAAGCTACTAAGAACAGATCTTGCGGAGCCAATCAACCGACAGGCGATTGAGCTGGCATTGAGTGCCTATTATCTATTAAACCAGACATCGCAAGAGGAATCGCATTCTATAAAAGAACTTAAATAGCTTAGGATGGGATGCTCCTTTTAAATTAATAGACACATTGTAAATTAGATCTAGTCCACTTTTAACATTATGATGATTGTTGTTATTTAGTTGTTTCATTATATTCAAAGGTAATTATATTTTTTTAAAATAATATAATCTGATGCACAAAGGGGGGGAACGGTTAATCAATCAAACATAAAGAAACACATAATGAAATAAGTAAATTCCGTTAGTACAGTTTTTTTACAGTTAGTTTATTTTAAATAAGCGAGCAACACCTGTTTAGTATCAATTTTGATTTTCACCATTTAAAAGGGGATGGATCTATGTTCAATTTACCTCTAGAAACCGTATTATTCATGCTGCCTTGGCCATTAATATGGGTGATACTAGCTCTCGTTATGTATTTTAAATTGCGACGTGACGAAAAACTCGAAGATCAGAGCGAATAAGGAATAAAGTGATAACAGAAAGGAACTGATTACTAGATGAACTTAGACATTATCATTTTTTTCACCTATTTATTAGGGATGCTAGGAATAGGTTTATATTTTACTAAAAGCGCTTCTGCATCTGCTGATCATTATTTATTAGGAAACCGAAAAATTGGAGCCCCTGTCACCGCAATCAGCATGCAGAGTTCGTCAATGAGTGGGTTTATGTTCATGGGCGGCCCCGCTCAGGCCTTTCAAGAAGGCTGGCATGCATTATGGTATGCCATAGGGGATGCCGGTGGATCCATCGTCAATTTATCTGTATTGGGAAAAAGGATGCGAAGGTTGTCCCAACTACTCGGAGCACTTTCACCGATTGAATACTTGGAGAAACGTTTTGAAAGCTTTGGAATACGTGTTTACGGAGCTATTATAGCGATAATCTTTCTTTTCGCTTATGCATTCGCTCAGTTTATTGCTGCTGGTAAAGCATTATCGGCAATGTCAGGTTTTTCATATGAGTGGGCGCTTATCCTCGGTGTTGGTGTTATTATTATCTATACAGTGGCTGGCGGTTATCTTGCTGTTGCTGTGAGCGGATTTATCCAAGGAATTATTATGCTAATTGGGGTTACAGCTATCGGTATTATGGTACTGCCTAAAGTTGGCGGTTTGTCAGGCTTAAATGCACAACTAGCTGCCATTGATCCAACTTACCTAAGTATTTGGGGGAAAGATCTGATTTATTACGGTCAGTGGGGCGTTATTATAGGAGCTGTACTCATTTATGCTATTGGCTATATGGGACTCCCTCATGTAACAGTAAGGCATATGTCAATGCAAAGCGCAAACACTACAAAAAATGCAATTATATGGTCCGCTGCCTTTAATCAATTATTTACATTTACTCCTTATATATTAGGTTTGTCAGCTATTGTTATTATGCCTGTTGTATCAGATCCTGAAATGGTTATTCCAGAACTCGTATATACATTCTTCCCAGGTATATTGGCTGCCATTTTACTTTCAGCTATTATGGCTGCAATAATGTCTACTTGTGATTCCTTGCTTATGCAAGCAGGCACAACACTTTCACGTGATATTTATCATCGTTTCATCAACAAAAAAGCCAGTCATAAGCAGTTACTTTTAGTGTCCAGGCTATGCATTTTCGTTGGCGGTATTATCGGTATCATTGTCGCGACCTATGAACCTCCAACTGTATTTGCTCTTGTCGTGTTTGCCTTTGGTGTACTGGGAAATACATTTCTTGTTCCCTTTGTTGCCTCCGTCTATTCAAGGAAAGCGAATAAAATAGGAATTCTTTGTGCGATGATTAGCGGTTCTATAATAAATATTCTTTGGGAGATATTGGCCTTACAAAATGCTAGCGGACTACATCCGTTTTTAGCTGGTCTAATTGCTTCTCTTATTGCCATGTTCATTGGAAATCAATTTGGTACACCTCCTTCAGATCCTATTTTAGAGGCGTATGACTTAGCAAAGCAAAACAAGAGGATTCCAAAAAAATTAGAAAAAGGGATTTTTGAAGACCTTGCCCCTGAAGCACGCAATATTTCTAAGTTCATTCAAACCCAAGAGGATCCCGAATTAGTGACAAAAAGGAAAAGAGATAAAAATTTCGAAATAGAACCTGAAATTGATTTAAGGTTAGAGGGGTAGTCTGCTTTGAGTGCTAAAGTGTTTACACAACCTGTAGAATTTAATAAAGACCAAATTGAATCAAGTTTTAAGAAGTTACATCCTCATTCTAATTTTATTGCAGAACGTGTCATCTACTATCCTTATTATTATTTTAGTTATAACATAAAAGCGAAACGCCTTTTCCTTCCTTTAAATGAAAAAGTAGGATGTGCCATTGACTCGATTAGCGGCAGAGGATCACTTATTGATTACAAGCCAAAATGGAAAGAGCTTGAAATTTCAATTGAGCAACAGATGCCACAAACGTACACCTTGAAGGACTGTGCTTCCTTTTCTGAATCATTCATTTATCGTTCCTTATCTTTAAAAATGAGGATGATTTCATTTAAAGAACTAAAGAGAGAGCAACAGCAAATATTTTATCGTCCTTACTGGGTGGTTTGGAACGAAAAAGATGGTTCGTCAGATTTCATTGTTGACGGTGTATCGGGACAATATCATCCTTTATGAAACAACAAAAACAGGTAGAGGTTTCCTTTCCTATACCTGTTTTTGTGACTATTCAATCCGCCGTTAAGTCCAGAACAGTCTGCAAAACCACGTTTACCCCACGTTCACAATCTTCCCAGGAAGTTAGTTCATCTTCTGCATGGCTTTTTCCGTTAACGCTTGGCACGAAGACCATAGCAGCAGGTAAATAGGTCGCAATAAATTGCGCATCATGCCCTGCACCGCTTGCCATCCGTTTATAGGAGCAGCCTAAGGTTTTGCAGGACTCCTCTAAAGAGTCTACCAGTTTATCATGAAACCATACTGTGTCCCGGTCCCAAAGCTTCGTTACCGTTACGTCACATTTTTCCTTGGCGTCCGTTTCCGTTAACCCTTGAATGATGTCTTCTACTTGACTGATTACAGCCGCTTCCTTATGGCGTGCTTCAAGTGTAAACACTACTTTATTTGGGATAACGGAATGAATATTCGGGTTCACATTCATCCTTCCAATCGTATAAACGAGTTCGCTATCTAATTCACTCATTTTCTCCCGTATTTCATTAATTAAGTTATTGGCAGCAAATAAGCTATCTTTTCTCATTGGCATTGGCGTAGTTCCCGCATGATTGGATTCCCCGGTTACTTCGATTTCGTAGCAGCACATGCCAACCACACATTCTACAACCCCAATATCAATGGATTCATTCTCTAACACAGGTCCTTGTTCAATATGCAGTTCCAAAAAGGCCTCTGCTTCTGTTAAACGATTTTCTTTACTGCCTTCATATCCGCTTTCTTTTAAAGCTTTTGCAAAGGTTACACCGTTTTTATCGGTTGACCTAAGCATTGCACCTTTATCAAACCTTCCAGACATTACTCCGGAAGCCATCAGCGAAGGTTCAAATCTTGCTCCTTCCTCATTGGTAATATTCGCTACCACCACAGGAATCTGCGGCCTGATATTATTTTCAACCAAAGTTCTTACTACCTCAAGCCCCGTTAAAACACCTAACACACCGTCAAATCTCCCGCCTTTTTCCACGGAATCTAAATGCGAGCCGATAACAACTGGGGGTTTATCATTATCCACCCCTTCCAGCGTTGCATACATACTGCCCATATCATCCCATTTCACTGTCATGCCAAGTTCTTCACAGACGTTTTTAAAATGGTCTCTAACTTTTATATCCATTTCGGATAATGCGAGACGGGTTACCCCATTCTTTTCGGTTCTTCCAAAATCCGCAAACGCTTCAACAGTTTGTTTTAATCTTTCTCCATTAATTAACACTTTTTGTTTTTCCACGATATCTCCCCCTGCGTTTATTGTTTTTGGAGTTGATGTTTCATTAGCAGATTCGTTATATATTTTCTGCTATCAGCGTTTCTTAACAGGACAGACTGCTTGTGTGGTAAGCCCTCTTTTTCCCATTCTACCCTATCCCCGTCCAGTGTCCCTACAATCGAAGTGATTTTATAATTATTTTTAACCAACTCATCAATAAGCTGTTTTTCTTGTAAAAACGTTTGGTAACTCGACAATGAAAAACCTCCTCTTCGTTATCATTCCGCTATTTTGCAACGACTTCATCCTTCTCTATCTCCTCATCTATCGACCAATCCCGGCCCACAGTAATACCTAGATATTTTTCATCATCCGGATCCGTAATTTCTGCTTGCGGGTATTTGTGGAAGTACCAATATTTGTTCAATACATAGTAAACTGCTGCCGCAACCACAAAACCAACAATAAAGGAATAGTTCATAAAGATTAAAGCAACGACACCGCCAATGAACCAGGAAATAAATCCAACAATGTTAACTCCGCCATGGAATCGATATTGTCCACGATTTTTGTATAAGTCAGGAACGTTCACTCTTCTTTTTCGGAGTAAATAGTAATCTGCAAATAGGATGCCGCTAACCGAGGATAGGACGGCACCAATAATTAAAAGTACTTGCGTGAGTATTTCATAGACGCTCCAAGGCTGAATGACCGTCCCGACAATACCAGCAACAAAAACAGCGACAGCATGGGAAACCCTTGGACCTAAAACATTAGAGAATACAGCAGCAGCCGGTAACACATTTGCAGCTGTATTAGTGGACCACTGTGTCAACACAATCATGAAAAGTAACATCGCAAGCATCCATCCAGATGCCGTTTCTTGCAGTGCTGTAACTGGATTGGAGGTCCCAGCAACAATAAATGCTGCTGCCCCAATCATAATCATAAATGCTTCTGTTAGAGGAAGAGCGACGAAACTGCCAATTAAAGTTGTTTTATTCCGTTTAAACCAATTTCTCTCATGTTTAGGGGCTTTGAAATGGCGTGATATCGTTGGTATATCGCAACCTAGCGTTGCCCAAAAACCCATGTTGGCAAAAAGAACTACCATAAACGCTGTAAATGCAGCTCCCCCAGTTACCGGGCTTGCCACCCACGACCAGACATCCGCTCCTTGTGCTTGAATGTCAGCATGTAACGTTTGATAAATAATCAAAGACATCACAATAATGATTGGTGCCGCTACATCTGCAAAGCGTTCTACCCATTTAATCCCGGAAGCTGTATTGATAAGCTGGACAAGCGCAAACACAATGTAACATAACAGCCAATTATCAAATCCGGCAAACATCGTATGCAGTATCGCATTAATAGCTGTTGCCCCAAAATAAGTGTTAATCCCGAACCAAAACGATGCGGTAACTGCCCTCGTTAAAGAGGGAATATGCGTACCTACAGTTCCAAACGGCGCCCTCATATAAACCGGGAAGGAAATACCATGTTCTACTCCAATATCGCCAATAATGGTAATAAACGCCCCAATCGCAATACATCCAATCAACGTCGCTAAAACAACCCATGGCAGGGATATGCCCTGGATACCTGAAGCACCGATATCAAAAGTTGCCAGCAGGATGGCCATTCCTACCCACATTGCAAAAAAGCCCATTACTCCAATCTTCCGCTCATTGTGCTTAACCGGAAGCAAATCGGGAGACTTTAAGTACGAACTACTTTTACCCTTTCCCTGCAATGCCATCGCCTCTCTCCTCTTTGATGAATCCAAAAAGCTGCTTCATACCTCTCGTTCCACAAGCAGCTATGGATTATTTTATTAACTTTTATGAAAAGCTATTTCCTGCTCGTTCGTTCGCGAAGAATCAAATTTTTTTCGTTTTAAGAACTTTCCTGCCCCTGGTTTGGCAACTAGCTCTTTATCCTTGATGACAAACTCCCCTCGGGATAAAACGGTTACCGGCTGCCCAGTTACTTTCATTCCTTCCAAAGCATTGTAATCGACGGCAGAATGATGTGTATGAACGGATATCGTACGTTCCACATTCGGATCAAATAGGACGATATCCGCATCCGTACCCGGAGCAATCGTTCCTTTTTGCGGGAATAAACCAAACAGTTTCGCTGCCTGCGTCGAAACGATATCTACAAATTGATTAATGGAAATACGTCCTTTTTTCACGCCTTCCGAGAAGAGAATGCTAAAGCGATCCTCGACAAATGGACCACCATTTGGAATCTTTGAGAAGTCTCCTTTTCCTAAATCCTTTTGTCCATCAAAATCGAAAGCACAGTGGTCAGAGCCAATCGTTTGCAGCTCTCCGCTTTTTAAAGCATTCCACAATACTTCCTGATGAGATTTATCGCGTAGTGGCGGAGACCATACATATTTCGCTCCTTCAAAATCAGGCTTTTCCAAATAAGTTTGGTCAAGTACCAAATATTGCGGACAAGTTTCTCCATAAACAGAGAACCCCTTACTTCTAGCTTCAGCAATTTGCTCCACCGCTTCTTTACAAGTGACATGCACGACATATAGTTGTGAGTTAGCGAGTGCCGTTAGTTTTGCTGCACGGCCAGTTGCTTCGCCTTCCAGTTCTGGGGGACGAGTTAAGGCATGATAGATTGGATCGGTGTTGCCTGCTTTTAATGCTTCTTGGGTTAAATGTTCAATTACATCTCCATTTTCTGCATGGACCATCACTAATCCGCCGTGATCTCTAGCAGTAACTAAGGTTTGGAAAAGTGTTTCATCATCTGCTTGTAAAACATTTTTGTAAGCCATAAACACTTTAAAGGAAGTAACCCCTTCCTCTTCAATAACAGAAGGAATTTCCTGTAAAACATTTTCGTTTGCTTCTACGATTTGTAAATGGAATCCATAGTCAATCACAGCCCTGCCTTCTGATTTGGCATGCCATATTTCAAGAGCATTTTTTAGTGTTTTACCTTTTTCTGTTAAACAAAAATCAATGATTGTTGTGGTCCCTCCATGTGCAGCCGCTATGGTTCCGCTTTCAAAATCGTCCTTGGTTACGGTCCCGCCAAATGGCATTTCCATATGCGTATGCGGGTCAATTCCTCCAGGGAAAACATAAAGACCAATTGCATCAATAACTTCTGCATAAACGTCACTTAAATCCTGTCCAATCGCCTTCACTTTTTCATCTTCAATTAATACGTCCGCTTGATAAGTGTCTGTCGCTGTGACAATGGTTCCATTTTTAATTATTTTTTTCATCTATGAATCCTCCTTGAGAAATTATTGTTATACTATTTACTGTTTTTCAGCATTTGAATGGCTGTCTGCCGGTCATTCCAAGACATTGGCGGTTCGGTTGGAGTCAAGTCTATCATGTCAATTGCACCATCTACCGGACAAACGATGGAACATAGATTACATCCGACACAGTCCTCCTCTCTAACTCTCAAAATGTCATTCCCATCTGCATCTGTAAGCATGTCGATACATTGATGGGACGTATCTTCACACGCAATATGGCATTTATTACAGTTAATGCACACATCATTATTAATACGGGCAACCACTTTATGATTTAAATCCAAGCTGCTCCAGTCCGTATACTTTTCGACAGATTTCCCAATAATGTCACTTAAAAAATCGATCCCTTTTTCATCCAAATAATTTTCCAAGCCCTCTGTTAAGTCATCAATAATACGAAATCCATGATGCATTGCCGCTGTACAAATTTGTACACTCCCCGCACCCATCAACATAAATTCCACCGTATCCTGCCACGTGGAAATCCCTCCAATTCCGGATATCGGGATATTAACCTCCGAATTCCTCGCGCATTCCCCAACCATATTTAAGGCAATTGGTTTTACTGCTGGTCCGCAATACCCGCCATGAGCCCCTTTTCCGTTCACATTGGGAATCGTGTTCCATGTCTCTAAGTCCACACCTATTAAACTATTTATCGTGTTGATCAAACTGATTGCGTCTGCGCCGCCTCGGGCAGCAGCTTTTGCGGTTGCTGTTATATCGGTAATGTTTGGCGTAAGCTTCGTAATGACCGGGACCTCAGCCGCTTCTTTGGCATACATCGTCGTCCTTTCTACTAGATCCGGATGTTGTCCAACTGCCGACCCCATTCCCCTTTCAGACATCCCATGGGGACAGCCCAAATTTAATTCAAACCCATCAACTCCGACGTCTTGAACTCTCTTTACAATCTCATGCCATTTTTCACGTTGAGGTTCTACCATTAAAGAAGCAATAATTACCCGGTCTGGAAATCGTTTTTTGGTTTCATAGATTTCTTTTAAATTATCCTCTAATGGTCGATCTGAAATTAACTCGATATTGTTGAATCCAGCAACACGCTGTCCGTTAAAGTGGCTTGCACCAAAGCGTGACGTTACATTTAATATTGGCTCACCTAATGTTTTCCATACAGCCCCTCCCCATCCAGCTTCAAAGGCACGCTGTACTTGGTACCCCGTATTAGTCGGGGGAGCAGATGCCAGCCAGTACGGATTAGGTGATTTGATCCCAGCAAAATGGATACTTATATCAGCCATTTACATCCTCCTCATCTAAAAATCTATTATGCGCTCTCTGTTACAGATTGCTTGAAACGTTCATGAATCGCCAATGCCGTATCTTTTCCTTGCTGTGCAGCAGTCACGACCATTGCTTCTCCAATCCCTTTTCCAAAAATCACGTCTCCGGCAGCATATACTTTGGGATTAGACGTTATAAACGTTTCTGGATCAACTTTCACTACCCCGCCCTGATGTTCCAAACCAAAGGCTTCAATCATTTTCATATGTCTGGTTTGTCCAATCGCTTTCACAACGATATCAACATCCATCAAGAATTCAGAGCCTTCTATTTCCACTGGCCGAGGTCGTCCATCCGCCTCTGATGCTTGTAATTCCATTTTCACACACTCGATTTGTTTTATATGACCCTTCTCATCGCTGATAAAACGTTTCGGGTTGGTCAGCCACCTAAATTCCACGCCATCCTGTTTCGCAAATTCATATTCAAAATCATAGGCAGTCATTTCCGCTTCTGTTCTGCGATAAAGAATTTTTACATTATCCGCACCAAGTCGAACCGATGTCGTCGCCCCATCAATGGCTGTATTTCCTGCACCAATAACTGCAACACGTTTCCCGGCAAATTCCTCTGGATAATCACCATTCTTTGATCTTTCCACCAAATCTATGGCATCGTAATTTCCTTCTAATTCCTCTCCCTCTATTCCCAGCATCGGGACTTTGGACATCCCAATGGCAAGCACCACTGCATCGTATTCTTCCACAAGATCCTCAGCAAAAATATCCTTACCTACCTCGGTATTCGTCCGTATTTCTACTCCTAAATTTCTCACTTGTCCTACTTCCCAGAGAGAAATATCTTTTGGCAGACGGAACGGAACAATACCAAAAGTGTCTAGCCCTCCCGCTTCACTTTTCGCTTCAAAAATAGTTACCTCATAACCTAATCGAGCCAATTCGCGAGCTGTTGATAAGCCAGCAGGTCCACTCCCAACAATGGCGACCGTTTTCCCATTCTTTTTGCCAGCTTTAAATAGAACTTCATCATTTTTAATGGCCCATTCTGTAGCAAATCGTTGTAAATCCCCAATAGGTATCGGTTTCGTAGAGTAATTTAATACACAAGCACCTTCACATAATTCTTCGGTAGGACAAACTCGTGCACAACTAGCTCCAACAGGATTTGAATCCATAATCGTAGTTGCAGATCCCTTCAAGTTCCCAGAAGCAATCTTTTTAATGAATCCCGGGATATCAATCCCTGTCGGACACGCAGTAATACAAGGCGCGTCGTAACAATATAAACACCGATTCGCTTCATCCAATGCTTCCTGGGAATTAAAACTTGGTTTAGATTCCTCAAAATTCGCTGCTAGCACCTCACCAGATATAAGATTCTTTAATAAATCACTCAAGAAACAAACCTCCTTTATAAAAAGATGCATTTAAACAATTGAAATCGAACATTACTATATACTTATGCGGCAAACTATGAGCAAATTACCATTTCAACTAGAGCTGTGTTCTTTGTAAAAAATAGTTTTTCTCAAGAAAATAATGATTTAAATCGTTGATGTTAAGAAAAATCGAGGAAAGTGTGATGTAATAGATTCAATGATTAGGACGCACTCTTACTAGATATTATTCACCCAACTAGTATTATAAAATCAATAACATTCTGATTCATTGGACAAATAGTAAAACAGTCGTTGAATTAATTAGTCGAACTGTTAATAAGAATAATAGCGGGAAATATTTTAAACGCATTTGCAAAGATTTCATAAATTGGTTACAATTTAATTGATAATTATTATCAATTATACTGTATAGGAGATTATGCAATGAATAGAACAGAGCTTGCGAAAATAATTCGTGAACGTCGCGCAATCAAAAGTGGATACAATGATAAAAAAGTAACAAAGGAAACGGTTATGCAATTATTAGAGGAATCCATTTGGGCTCCTACACATGGGATGAGACAGCCTTGGCGCTTCTTATTTGTTGATAAGGACCACCTTCCTAGTTTTGCCAAAAAAATTGCCTCTACCTATCCTAAAGAAATACAAGCAAATCGTGAAAATTATTTGAATGAGCCAAATGCCATCCTTGTTGTGATAATGGAAACTTCGGATATTCCAAAACAATGGGATGAAAACTTTGGTGCCGTTTCAGCTATGATTCAAAACTTCTGGCTACTAGCCTGGGAAGAAAAGCTCGGTGTTGTCTGGAAAACGAATCCGCATATCTATGATGAAAAAGTAAAAGAAATCCTTAACGTAAAAGAAAACGAAAAAATAGTCGGTTTTATACATATGGGTTATTTTAATGAAATCCCTCAAGGAAAAGAACGTATTCCATTAGCAGAAAAATTTGAAGTATTTAAAGGTTAAAATCAGATAATTATATTTTTTTCTATAATTCTATTGACAACTGCCTGTCTCTTCGTTTAATATTGATTTCAATAATAAATGATGTGGCGATGATGAAGAGTAGTAATTATAATGAACTCTAAAGAGAGCTGATGGCCGCTGCGAATCAGTGAGTATTCTTATAATGAATGGACTTCGGAGCTCCAAACCGAAACGTAATCGGAGTAGGCTTTGGCGACATGGTTTCTCGTTATGGAAACTTAGAAGATGTTATAAAATGAGTGTTCAAAAAGGTGGAGAAATTCACAGTCCTTTTCATGGAACTTACCTCATGATACATTTTCTTTAGAGTGAGCTGTAAAACAGCTAATAAAGGTGGTACCACGGTCCCTCGTCCTTTTTATGGATGAGGGACCTTTTTGATTTTTACAGACGAATATCATAAACGATGACGAAGAGTAGTAAATGATTCATTATGTATTACAGAGAGCTGATAGCTTGGTGGAATATCAGTATACAGGGATCATGGAATGGACTTCTGAGTGTTTTTCTTAAAAAGAGGCATAAGCTCCCTTGAGTAGGAAAAAACGTATTTCCGACGTTATACGGATAGGGTATCGGATTCTTTCCAGTACCTGATAAAGATAGAAGGAGAAAATCTTTCTTAACAGAGGTGGCACCGCGAGCCCATCGTCCTCTATAAGCACAGCATGTGTTTATAGAGGACTTTTTTATTTCCCAAATGTTAATAACAGAATCTTCAAATCTAAAGGAGCGATTAATAATGACTGCGCATGTAACGCATCAAACCTATTCCATCGATGGATTAATTCCTGTTCAAGTTTTTCAAATTTTACCAAAAGCAAAAAAATATCTGTTGGAAAGCAGCTTTCCACATGAAGATAAAGGACGCTATTCCTTTATTGGACTTCATCCCTATCAGGAAATTATCGGTCGCGGAAAAGAAACGATGCTCATCAGCACTTCACATGTAGAGCCGCTGGTCGTACATCAGCACGCATTACATTTTTTACAGGAAATTATGCCAAAACTTGAATTACCTATTCCTCTCCCCTTCTACGGCGGAGCAGTTGGATATATTGGTTATGATACCATTCAATCTTTTGAAGATATTGGCCCGACCCCGTTGGATGATCGGGGAATGCCAGACATTCATTTGATGCTCTTTGAAGATACCATTATTTTTGACCATGAACAGGGTGAACTGCATATTATCGCGATTGATCGCAACGGCGGAACAGAAGATAATCGCAAGCAACGTATTGAAATACTGAAGCAATATATTGATCAGGCAAAAAACACTTCCCTTCCTGTTCCACAAAAATATGCTTTTACACCGGAAATTGAGCAAAGTATATTTGAAGAAAACGTAGAGATTGCTAAAGGTTATTTGAAAAGAGGAGAAATTTTTCAAGTAGTATTATCTCAGCGATTTTCAAGAGAGATTGAAGAAGACGAGAGAGATTTTGGCCTGTCCTTCTATGAGCAGTTACGAAGGCAGAACGCCTCCCCGTATATGTTCTATATTGACTTTCTGGATTATACCTTACTAGGCGCTTCTCCAGAAAGCTTAATCCAAACAAAAGGAACCCGCGTGATAACGAATCCGATTGCCGGAACAAGAAAACGAGGGCAGAACGAACAAGAGGATCAGTTATTGGGGGAGGAACTGCTTGCAGATGAAAAAGAGCGTGCCGAACACCGAATGCTTGTTGACTTAAGCAGAAATGATTTAGGGCGAGTTTGTGAGATTGGCAGTATCGAAATTCCGGTCTATATGACAATTGAACGGTACCAGCATGTGATGCATATCGTTTCGGAAGTAGCTGGCAGATTACGTGCGGATTATTCCGGGATTGATGCACTTATTTCCTGCCTTCCAGCTGGAACCGTATCAGGGGCACCGAAAATACGCGCCATGCAAATTATTAATGAATTGGAAACTGTAAAACGTGGACCTTATGGCGGCGGGGTTGGTTTTATCAATTTTGAGCATGATGTACTTATTGCCTTAGCCATCCGGACCATTATCATTCAGAATCAAAGAGCTTATTTTCAATCTGGAGCAGGGATTGTATATGACTCTATTCCTTTCAACGAATATATGGAAAGCCTTAACAAAGGAAAATCTTTTATGGAGGTGCCCGAGTATGATTCTATTAATCGATAACTATGATTCTTTCACGTATAACTTATATCAATATGTTTCAGAATGTGGCGTGCATGTTGAGGTTATTCGCAATGATGAAGTCACCCTGGAAATAATTCATAAACTCAAACCCGAAGCCATTATTATTTCTCCTGGACCAGGGTCACCAAAAGATGCGGGAAATTGTATTGACATCGTGCAGGCTTTCCAAACGCATTTGCCAATACTGGGAATCTGCTTAGGCCATCAGGTTATTATCGAAGCACTAGGCGGGAGAGTTATTCAAGCTTCTACGATTAAACACGGGAAAACATCCATTATGCAGCATGATGGTTCGGGACTATTTCAAGGGCTTAACAATCCGGTGGAAGTCATGCGTTACCATTCCTTGACAGCAGAACAAATCACTGTACCATCTGCGTTACGCATCACAGCGACAGCCATTGACGATGATGAAATTATGGGAGTAGCACATGCATCCTATCCAGTCTATGGGCTGCAGTTCCATCCTGAGTCGATTGGCACACTGGAAGGAAAACAAATTGTCTCTCATTTTGTAGAAGAGGTAACAAAACAAAAGGAGGAAGCAATCCAATGAAACCGCATTTTAATCAATTACTAGAAGGCACCGACTTATCTTTTGAGGAAACGAAAGCCTTATTTAATGCCTGTTTCCAGGAAGAAGTAACAGATACAGAACTTGCGGCAATCCTAGTCGCTTTAAAAATGAAACAACCGACGGCAGATGAACTGGCTGGCTTAGCAGAAGTGATTCATACTAATTCCCCGTTCCAATTTGATTTGGCTATACCAGCCATGGATAACTGTGGAACGGGCGGAGACAGATCTAACAGCTTTAATATCAGCACCTGTGCAGCTTTTGTTTTAGCAGGTGCCGGCATCACTGTCGCTAAACACGGAAATCGCCGTATTTCCAGCAAGACAGGAAGTGCGGATGTATTAGAGGAGTTAGGTGTTTCCCTCAATTTAACAAAATCGCAAATCAAATATATATTGCAGGAAAATCAAATTGCCTTTTTATTCGCGCAGCATGTCCACCCAACATTGAAACAAATCGCAGGAGTCCGTCAAAAACTGCGCACACCGACTATTTTTAATTTAGTCGGTCCTTTAACCAATCCGGTTGCTCTAGATTCTCAGCTTGTTGGCGTTTATTCCAATGAAGCATTGCCGGTTGTAGCAAAATCTCTTAAAACACTCGGCCGAAAGCGGGCTCTTGTTATTCATGGAGCAGGTGGAATGGATGAAGCTTCTTTGCAAGGTGAAAACAGATTTATTTTGCTGGAACAAGGTGAATTAAAAGAAGGAACCATCCATCCAACAGAAGTCGGTTTATCCGTTTACTCTAATCAAGAAATAGCAGGGGGCGACGCTAAACGCAATGCAGAAATATTGCTTTCTGTTTTAAACGGGGAACCAGGAGCTTATCTGGATACAGTCCTGTTTAATGTAGCGATTGCACTATTTGCTATCGGCCATGTCGATTCCATAAAAGATGGTGTGGAAATTGCCAGAAACAGCGTGTACTCTGGAAACGCAAAAGCAAAGTTAGAAACGCTCATTCAATATAGTCAGGAAGCTAAACAAGAGGTGGTTTAAATGACTTTTTTAGAAAAAATTATCGATAAGAAAAAGCAAGAAGTTGCAGAACGTAAGCTACAAACTGATTCAAATTATGTTCGCAATAATCCGATATATTCTCTGTATGAACGCGTACGGGGGGCTGATCATTTATCCGTAATTGCAGAAATCAAACGCGCCTCCCCTTCCAAAGGGGCGATCCAAATGGACGTAAATATTCTCCAACAAGCAAAGAAATACGAACAGGCTGGTGCAGCTGCTATTTCTGTATTAACCGATGAGAGCTTTTTTCATGGTTCACTGGAAGATCTAAAACAAGTCAGTGAAGCTGTTTCCATTCCTGTTCTCTGTAAGGATTTCATTATTGATGAAATTCAAATTGACGATGCTAAAAATGCAGGAGCATCCATTATTCTCTTAATTCTTGCAGCACTTCCGCTTGAACGGTTCCAGCAACTTTATAACTATGCAACTGAACAAGGCTTAGAGGTGCTATGCGAGGTGCATCATGCGGATGAATTAAAGGATGCATTAACCGTCAACCCGAAAATAGTCGGAATAAATAACCGAAATCTAAAGACTTTTGAGGTTGATCTGCAAACCACAACGGAACTTACGAAGCAGCTGGATAAGGAAGGTCTTACCATTATTAGTGAAAGCGGCATGCGTACAAAAGAAGATGCAGAACTTGCTAGGGACGCTGGTGCCAATACCATTCTAGTCGGCGAAACCCTCATGCGCTCCAGCAATGTGGAAAAGGATATGCAGGAGCTGCAAGTACCATTATCCGCATCTACGAAAGGAGCTTCCTGATATGCTCGTCAAAATCTGCGGGATCACTTCGCTTGAGATAGCGGAAGTCGCCGTCAGGGCGGGAGCAGATTTTCTAGGATTTGTTTTCGCCAAAAGCAAGCGGGAGATTTCAGTGGAGCAAGCAAGAAAAATTATTAACACATTGCCCGAACACGTTAAAAGTGTCGGCGTTTTTGTAAATAAAGATATTCTGGAAGTGGAGGACATTGTTCACAAGACCGGAATGGATTACGCACAGCTTCATGGGGAGGAATCTGTTGAAGAAGTTAACAGACTTACGTGCCCCGCCATAAAATCGCTACCGGGAACAGAGGCTGGTTTAAATAAAGCGGCGCAATATGAGGCTGCTTCTTACTTATTAATGGATAGTCCTCCCCTTCCCCATGCACACGGTGGAAATGGAATTTCGTTTAACTGGTCCATTTTAGAAGGAAATTCTTTTTCAAAAAAACTTATTTTAGCCGGCGGGCTGACACCTGAAAATGTTGGTCAAGCGATTCAGCAGGTTACCCCGATTGGTGTGGATGTTTCCAGCGGCGTTGAAACAAATGGTAAAAAAGATCCAGCTAAAATAAAAGCATTTATCCAAGCGGCAAAACAAAAATAGAAAGGGATCGATAATATGCAATCATATACATTTCCAGATAAATTAGGTAAATACGGAGAATTTGGCGGCAGGTATGTACCTGAGCTGTTAATGCCCGCTGTGTTAGAGCTTGAAGAAGCTTATGAAGCAGCAAGAAAAGACCCGTCTTTTGAAGCGGAGTTAAACAACTACTTGACTGAATACATTGGAAGAACAACGCCATTATACGAAGCAGAACAGCTAAGCAAGCATTTAGGCGGTCCAAAGATCTACCTGAAACGAGAAGACCTTAACCATACTGGCGCTCACAAAATCAACAATACCATTGGGCAAGCACTTCTAACTTTACGTATGGGCAAAAAGAAAGTCGTTGCAGAAACTGGAGCTGGTCAGCATGGGGTTGCTACAGCGACGGTTTGCTCCCTGCTTGGCCTGGAATGCATCGTTTTTATGGGAGAAGAAGATATCCGCAGACAGAAGCTCAACGTATTCCGTATGGAGCTGTTAGGAGCGAAAGTCGTCGGTGTCTCCCAGGGAAGCGGAACATTAAAAGATGCTGTTAACGAAGCATTGCGCTACTGGGTTAATCATGTTGACGACACGCATTATATTATCGGATCCGTTGTTGGGCCGCATCCCTTCCCGCGTATTGTCCGGGATTTTCAATCTGTTATCGGTTCCGAAACGAGACAGCAAAGCCTGGAAAAGCAAGGAAAACTTCCAGATGCAATCGTTGCCTGTGTAGGTGGCGGAAGTAATGCAATGGGGATGTTCTATCCTTTTGTTGAAGATACAGAGGTTGCCTTATATGGTGTAGAAGCTGCAGGGAAAGGCGTAGATACCAATGAACACGCAGCCACTTTAACTGGCGGGTCCCCGGGAATGCTGCACGGAACGTTTACTTATTTACTTCAGGATGAAGACGGACAAATTCAGGAAGCAGCCTCTATTTCTGCCGGCTTAGACTATCCGGGAATAGGGCCAGAGCATAGCTACCTGCATGATACCGGGCGAGTTGCCTATCCTTCGATTACGGACGAGGAAGCATTAGAAGCATTTCAGCTGCTCGCCAAATTAGAAGGAATTATCCCTGCGTTGGAAAGTGCACATGCTGTTGCATATGCATGTAAGCTTGCTAAAGAAATGTCTCCAGAGCAGTCACTGGTTATCTGTCTTTCTGGGCGAGGGGATAAAGACGTAGAACAAGTCAAAGCAAAACTGGAGGAGGATTCCAATGGGAAAGCATAAATTAGAAAGTACATTAGAGAAAATAAAATCAACTGGAAAACCTTTGTTCATCCCGTATATGATGGCAGGTGACGGAGGAATTGATCAAATCAATGAACGAATTCATTTTCTAGAAGAGTCGGGGGCATCCGCTATCGAGTTAGGTATTCCCTTTTCAGATCCGGTTGCAGACGGACCTGTTATTCAAGATGCCGGACAGCGTGCTTTAGCAAATGGAACTACCTTAAAAATTGTTCTCGAGGAGGTACGTAAACAAAAAGATTCGCGAAACATCCCGATTATTTTAATGACCTATATTAATCCCATTTGGAATTATGGCTATGAGCAGTTTGCGAAAGACTGTGATGCAGCAGGCGTGGACGGCATTATTATTCCTGATATCCCAATGGAAGAGGAGGTAGAAATCGCAGCGCAGCTTTCTGCGAGCGGAATCGCTTTTATCCGTTTAGCAGCAATGACCAGCCCCGATGAACGGCTGGAGAAAATTGCTCAAACTTCAGAAGGATTTCTCTACGCTGTTTCCGTTAACGGCACAACTGGGGAGCGTGCCCAGCATGAAGAAAGAACGCTTAGCTATTTAAAGAAGTTAACCAAACAAAGCAAGGTTCCTGTTCTAGCAGGCTTTGGCATTTCCAATCCAGAGCAGGCCAAATCTTTAGCTGCTTATTGTGATGGCGTCATTGTCGGCAGCAAGATAGTTGATTTCTTTCATCAAGGGAATCGGGGAGAGATTGAGAAATTAATTGGAGATACGATTCATAGCTAGGTTTGGTTTATAGTCTGGTTTGGGTTTGGAGTTCGAGTGAGGATTGGTTGGTTTTGGAGCGGTTGGGACTCGGGTCGGAGCGGTTTAGTATGATTTTGGAGCGACTTGGACCCGAGTTCGAGCGGATTTGCTGATTTTGGAGCGGTTTGGGATCGGCTTCGAGCGGTTTAGCTTATTTTGGAGCGCATATGCCTATTTTCGAGCGGTTCCTAGATTATTTTTGATTTCATTTCTTATAAATGTATGTTTGCATTGATATAAGTGTCGAGACAACCACTTTTCCACTGCATAAACTATATTAGAATCCAGACAACGTTGTCAGTGATTCTACCATCACAACAACCCATGCCTTGAGGGAGCTGTTTTTTATATGTGCAGCTCCCGTTTTTTATCATAGTATAAGATATGAGCAGTTTTTTGGTAGGGCGAGTAACCTTATTCCAAAACGATAGAATAAATTAACATAAAATTTTTACGTAACAATACGAAAAACCTTAGCTGCTCCATATACAGCTAAGGTTTTTCATATATTATTACACTTCCAAAACGGAGAATAAAGCCATTTCCTTTATTCATCCTTAAATTCTAGCTGATACAAATCAAAATAGTGATACTGTTTCATAGCGTCCTCTGCTTGAATAATTCCTTGATACACATTTTCCCCTGTTTCCATATCAAATGCATTTATGGAAATATCAGCCACTGTCAATGTGGAATATGCAGGATATACTATATAGAAATAACCATTATGCATGTTTGTTAATGGATATACATCTTCTTGGTTAACTTCTAAATCTCCATTTAATACATTCGCATCAAAAACCTCTTTTTCTTTCAGGTTCTCATCGTATTTCATTAAAGTATAATTTTCACCTTGAAGCATTCCTGAATAAACAGCGCCATCATAGATTTTTACAAAGTCACTGCCGTATGCATTTGTTTCCAAATCCACAGACTTGATTGTGTCCCTCTCTATATTATACAGTTGGAGTTCATATTTGAGTGGAACATCTTCTACAATCGTGCCATTCTGATCTTCTTTATATTCTTCATAGATATACAGATAATTCATTTCTCCATCAATCAGGCCACTGTCTTGATACATTAAAGAAGTATATATTCCTTCTTTTAACGGAACATCTTTTTCCGGGAATTTTATATCTTCTATTGTTTGATCATTTATATCAATGATCAGAATAGCATTTTCATCTGTATAAATATCTGCAGTCTCATCATACTGCCCTTCCATATAAACTTGGACATATAATTTATCTTTATTGGCAGTGACAGAGTTTATACCGTATATTTGATGCGCTTGTTCTTCTATTGGAACTTCAAATTCTGTTACATCTTCCGTTTCTTTATTTAGAATTTCTACATGCAGGTTACTCTGCTCACCCCAATTTTGAACCTCTTCATTTACATAAATCAGCTGATTATCTGTTTCAGTGAAATTCTCAATCCATTGGTTTTTCCCGCGCATAAAGCTTCGGTACTCGTCGATATATTTTTCTATTTGTAAATCCTGATAGGTACTGCCGAAAAACCCTCTTGGCTGTTCTATTCTCTTTGACTCATCAATAGATAACTGAAAAGGATCTGCCACCATTCTGCCGTATGCGCTTTGTCCTTCTCCAAATATTAGAACATCTTTGACAACTTCTTCATCTCCAGAAACGGTTTTCCAATTAAAAGCAACCTCTTTCTTATCCACCAAGTAAAAACCAATGATGATAACGGAGATGAAAATTAATGCAATATATGTTATCCAATAGCGTTTTAAATGATTCATCTCTATCACACCCTTATCTTTCTATTTAACAAATGATTACTAAAGAACACAGATAATATGGAAACGACAATTGCGATGGCAAATTGCAGCCATAAAAGCTCATTTTCATAAAAGTAGCCCTTCATTATTCCCTGTAGAATATATGGAGAAAACACGAGAATAAGTGATCCAATTCCATAAAAAGCAGCCATAAAAATACCTCGAAAACGATAGCTGCGTTCAATCAGAATCATCGTAAACAGAACAATGACAAGGGTTATTCCAAAACCATAATTAATAACAAAGTCAATAAAATTCTCAGGAAGCAGGAATTTTAGATAATAAAAGTTTTCAATCATTCCCTGAATCGATAAGTCCGCCCGGTAATCAACTGGGATTATCAGCTTCAAAAGGACATGTAATGCAGGCAGAATTGCTACTTGATAAGCAACCAGGCCGAATACTAGAATCAAAATCGTTGCCCCTTTGGAAAAGAATAACTGAATACGCTTGACAGGGAGCATCAACAAGCGGTAAATAAACGTGTTTTTCCCTAGCCAATCCCGATACCAAATAAATAAAATATAAATAAATATCGTCACTGCTGCCATAACAATCGGCAATGTAAACGTAGAACTGGATAAGATATTACTCATTGACACGTAGCCATTATCTAGGAGAAACCGCTCTTTGGATATCCCATGTTTCACAACTGCCTCTGTGATTTCCGATTTCATCATAAAAGCATAAAAAGCTACATCAGCTGCCTGAATCAAAAATACAGCGATAAGCAAAATAATATAGATTGGCAAAAATCGTCTAAATTCAAAGTTTACTAGCTTTCCAAAAAGCTTCATCCCTGATATACCTCCCTCATCACATCGATAACGGATTTGCCTTCGTCTTCTCTTACTTGTTCAGTCATAAATTCTTTTTTTACAACACCGTTATCTAATAAAACTGCCTTATCAATCAGATGCTCAATATCACTAATTTCATGTGTAGTAATAATAACACCGCGGTCTTCAACTAGATGGCTGGAAAACACATCTGCAATCTGCTCCCTGCTGAAGATATCGATGCCTGAGAAAGGTTCATCCATTAAGATATAATCTGCATCCATCGCCAATCCCATTAATAAATTCACTTTCGCTGTATTTCCTTTGGAAAGCTGTGAAATACGCTCCTCCTCTTTCAGTTTAAAGAACGCTAAAATTTCTTTCGCCCGTTCATCATTCCAATTTTGATAGAAATCTCTCATAAATTGAAATGCATCCTTTATCCGCATTTTAGGTAAAAGCGTCATCGCATCTGGAATATAGGTTATTTTCTCCATTACTTTCGGGGATAATTTCTCCCCATCAATCGTAATTTCGCCTTTTTTATAAGGAGTCAACCCCATAATGGATTGGAGTATGGTTGTTTTTCCAGCTCCATTGATTCCAATCAGACAAGTAATTTGGCCTTTTTCCGCCTCAAAAGTAACCCCATTTAATATTGACTTTCTCCCATACTTTTTCTCTACACCATTCAATTTAATCATGATTTTTTTCACTCTCCTTGCTCAGCTCATTTAGTTTTGACTGTACAAGCTGTAAAATCTGTTCTTTTGGAATCTGCAAAGAGGTGATACGTTCTACAAAATGATCAATTGCTTCTGTAATTAAACTTTCACGAATTTCTTTAATACGATTTGTATCTTCCGTAATAATACTTGGTTTATTTCCATCCGTATAAATCAAGCCTTCCTCCTCCATTTCCTTATAAGCTCGCTGTACGGTGTTAGGGTTAATTTTTAATTGCTGTGCTAACTCTCTCCGCGAAGGGATTTCTTGACCAGATTTAATTTTTCCAATTGCAATCTGCTCTTTAAAATACCTGATCACTTGGATGTACACAGCCTCACGCTTATCAAATCGGATAGCCATCCAATTTCTCACCTCATTCTACTTAAACATAAGTGTTTACTGTATTAATACATCAGTACACCTTGTAAGTGTATTATATGCATAATACAGAAGAAAGACAACTATTTTTTTATTAAATTTTAATTTCTTTTCCTAAAATAGACGGATTTCTTTATTTTCATGATGGATTCTTTTTTTAAATAGTGTATTTCACAGAGGTACAGCCATAAAACCTTCATACATTCACGCACAATACAGCAGCCCCCTTTTTTTCAGCCAAATATGATAGAATGGCTAACTATACGATGCTATCAGAAAGGAAGAATACGAAATGAAATTAGTTTCATGGAATGTCAATGGAATTCGGGCCTGTGTTCGAAAAGGGTTCTTGGATTTCTTTCACGAAATAGATGCAGATTTCTTCTGTTTACAAGAAACGAAGCTGCAAGCAGGACAAATTGAATTAGATTTAAAAGGTTATTATCAATACTGGAATTATGCAGAACGAAAAGGATATTCAGGAACAGCGATTTTCACAAAACATGAGCCACTGGATGTTTCTTATGGCTTCGAGGAGGGTGAAATAGAGCCTGAGGGAAGAATTATTACATTGGAATATCCTGGATTTTATCTTGTCAACGTCTATACACCTAATTCAAAACGAGATCTAACTCGGCTGGAGGAACGTCTCGCTTGGGAAGATAAAATGTTTGATTACCTCCAGAAGCTTGATGCCAAAAAGCCGTTGATTTATTGCGGGGACTTAAATGTAGCGCATCAGGAAATTGATTTAAAAAATGATAAAACAAATCATGGAAACTCAGGCTTTACCCAAGAAGAGCGTGATAAAATGTCACGAATTCTAGCAAATGGCTTCACGGACACACTACGCTTTTTCTATCCAGAGCGCGATGATATTTTCACATGGTGGTCGTATATGAAAACGATTCGTGAAAGAAATATTGGCTGGCGTATTGATTATTTCATCGTATCCAGTCAATTAGAAAAATATCTGCAAAATATAGAGGTTCACCGGGATACGCTCGGCAGCGACCACTGTCCAGTTAGCCTGGAAATGAATCTTTCATAGAATAAATCAAAAGCATTGTTCAATCAAAAAAATGAATAAACGGGATATCGAACATCCGAAATAATTCTGGGATTAAAAAAAGCCCCATGATTAAACCAAATAAAAAAACAGCGATAATACCTAACTTTTTTCGCATTCCCTATATACCTCTCTTTCATAAAAAGAAAAGGAAGTGCCATAGCTGCTTCCTTCTCTTTTTTTTATTATAAGTAATTATTTCTGCTTCTGTAAATAATCCACCATCCCGAGCGCACTTAATTGTAAATCAACCCGAATCATCTGGTAAACCTCATGCTCCTCATCTATTCCTCGTTCCTGAAGCTTTGATTGCACATGCTTAAACAAATTTTCCGCAATCTCATCATAGCCTTTTCCAGCAGCAACCGCATCCTTTGCTTCTTTGACAAATAAATTTAACCATTCCTCTACTTGGTCTAGGGCTTCTTCCACTAAATTGGTTTCCCCAAAATGTCCAAAATAAATATAATCTAACTGTTTTTCACGAAATCTTTGTAAAGACTGCTTCATCGCTGCTGGGTCAAAGTGATTAGGTGAAGTAGATGGTAAAAAGAAGTCCACCCCATGCGGAATTAATTCTTGATATTGAATTCCTGCTGTATCACCTGTAAACATGCCATTACTAACTGGATCATAGATTCCTAGATGATGCCTGGCATGTCCTGGAGTATCCAAAAATTCGAATGTTCTCCCTTCAGCAATTTGCAACGTATCCCCTTCTTTTTTCTCCACAATTCTTTCTTCTCTGACTGGCACAATTGGGTCATATAGTTCTGAAAAACGCTCTCCATAGATTGCCCTTGCACCTGCTGCTAATTTCTTAGGATCGACAAGATGTCTTCTCCCTTTTGGATGAACATATAATGTAGCATGCGGACAAAGTTCTAATAAACGGCCTGCGCCGCCAGCATGGTCTAAATGAATATGTGTCACAATAATATTTTTCACATCTGCCAGTGAATATCCTAATTGCTCCAAACCTTGCTTAATATACGGCACAGAAGGACTGGGGCCAGTCTCTACAATCGTAAGCGCATCTTCTTCTATAACATAAGCACCTGTTCTGCCGCTAACTCCAAAATCAAATCCATCGATAAGCGAAATACCATGATGAAGCTGCATAGGCTTTCTAGAATGCAATCGCATAACAATCCCCCATTCTCAACAAATTACTTTTAGCATAGCATACTCCTAGCTTAACACTTTTCATGAAAACGCTGTATAGTTTTATTAAAAAATAGATTTCCTGTCTTTATTGTATCTTCCTTTGTATTTTCAACCATAATATGAATACAAACATAGGAAATAGGAAGGCTTTTCTTTGCCCGGTATCCAATAATAAGGTACATTAGATGGAGAATAAGCATGAAAAAATTGTTTAATTAACGAATAAAAATGACTTGTCAGGAAATTTAAACATGTATTAAAAGGATGAACAAATATGAGTAAAAAGAATGTGGATGATTACTTGCAAGAAGGGATGTATGGCTCACGCCTGCCAAAGGAGAGGGAACGGAAAAAGTATCTTGGAACATTACGTGAACGCATCGCCTTTGTCTTAACTGTAGGAGAGGTCATGGCTAACAAGGGGCTCCCAGAATTAGAAAGCCAATTAAAGCAGCATCCGAAGGCAGAGCTGTTAATGAATGGCAATATCCCATACCGATTTTTAAAAGAAGAAAAAGCACTCGCTGATCGATATTCTATTTCTCATACGACGATCAGCAGCCAAGAAAATGATACAGAAATTGGTGTCGTGCTCACATATTCTTATGCTGTAGATATAGAACATATTTCCCTCCAAGATATCGAGGACACCTCAGCGCGAGAGAAGGAAGAAGAAAAAGCCGACACGACGTCTAAAGGACTTGTCTCAAAACTAAAAAAATTATTCCGCTAAATCCCCTCCTGATCCAACTTAAAAACCGTATGGATAAGGCAGGAATTGACCTTATCCATACGGTTTTTATCATAAATAATTAATCTTTTTTATCAAAATCAATCTTTTTAATTCGAAACGGTGTGATAATCAGAACGATAATCAATGCTAGTCCCATGTAACCAATCAACGTATAGAATTTAGAGACTAAATCTGTAAAACCAACAAGACTTAAGATAAATCCGGCAACCAGGGCTACTGCTAAAATAATATTAAATTTCTTCGTTTCTACTGCTGCAAATCGAGCAACAAATGCATAGAACATACTTATTGCCGTGTTAAATATCATTCCAAAAAGAACCAGGGCCATGATAATACCCAAAACCGGTGAAACATTGTTTACAATACCTAACATGGGCATTTCTAAATTGCCAACCTCTTCAATCTTAGCGAATATCGCAAAATGACTAAGAAGAATTAACAAACCTAGTCCTATTCCACCAACCAATCCGCCAATTGCTGCTGTTTTTCTATCTTTTTCTGCACTTCCCATTACAATAGACATCGCCGCACCAACAGATGTATTGAAGGTAGCATAATTCAAACCAGCTACAAACCAGTTCGGGAAATTCGGCCCATGGCTTCGTGCAACACTATCTAACTCAGAAAACGACGAATCCATTGTCACAAAACTATAAACAGAAATAATAATCACAAATAGAATTAAGAAGGGCGTGATACTGCTAATAACACCAACAACTTTTTTTACTTTCAGCATACCTGTCAGCAATACCAATACTGTCATCAAAATAGCACCTACTACATGAGGCAGTCCGAATTGCTGATTAAGATTTGCTCCTGCACCGGCAAGCATAACAACCCCTACCCCAAACACCGTAAATACAAGGACACAGTCAACTACAAAACCAAAGTACTTTCCGCTAATCTTATAAATTACTTTATTATAAGAAGATGTCTGTGCTTTACTTCCCAGCCACACAAGCATCATTCCAACATATGCAAAAAGCACAGTTGAAACAAAAACAGCTAAGATCCCTATTGTTCCAAAGCTTGTAAAATACTGCAGCACCTCCTGTCCCGAGGCAAAACCAGCGCCTACAATCACTCCTATGAATGCGCTTGCAATAACCAAGATCTTCATAATTTTTTTCATGTTCTTCCCCCTCTTGTTCTCTTGCACCTTATATGTATTAGGTGAAATCTTTCTCTATATATACTAAAATAAATGTATAGATTAGTATATTAAAAAAGATGACTTATAAAAATGATAGTCTATTCCAGTAATAAAAAGCAAGTATACAAATTATTGGAATTATTCAAAACAAATAATGTCTATGTCTCTTAAAGGAGGGCATATTATGGATTCTTCTAAAACAATAGAAAATAAAATTTTGTCTTTACAGCAGTCTTTTTCTACCTTAGATGACCTCGCTGATATGATTAGCGAAGTTTTGACCTGCCCTATTACCATTGAAGATGCCAATCATTATGTCCTTGCATATAGTAAACATACCGAAAACATTGACGAAGCAAGAATCGGCACAATTATGAATCGAAAGGTACCCGATAAGGTCATTAATGGTTTGTGGAAAAAGGGAATCATGCCAAAATTAATCGATAGTAATCAGCCTATTATTATACCAGAAATTAAAGAAATTGGACTTGGAAACCGTATTGCCATTTCGATATGGAAAAAAAACGAAATATTAGGATTCATTTGGGCACACACAGGAGAAAAGGAATATACTGCGGATGATCTAGAAATTCTAAAAGAAGCAACCCGACAAGTGAAAAAATTTATTCTAAATAAGTTGCCTGGCCGAAAAAATACAGAAAAAGCATATAGAGATTTTTTCTGGCAATTATTAACGTCAGAATCTGTCAGTACAGACGTGATTCACGCTTATGAAAAACAATTCAATATTAAATTACAGGATGGATTAGCTATTGTTGTTTTTCGTTTTCAAGACGCGGTTATACCACAAATTGAGAAACACGCATATTATCTTTCTGAAACGATTATGCAAGTTAATACTATTTTCCGTTTATTTGATGACCATGATTTTATCTTATTAGTAAGGCTATGGAAATCAGAGGATGCAGCAGGTAAAATTTATGAATTTATTAAACAGTTTAAAGAAAAAATAAGCACACAGCTTCATTTAACCTCTATGCATGGTGCTGCAAGTCAAATTTATAATTCAGCGAAAGATATGAAACATGCTTATGAGGAAGCACTGCAAACGATTTCTTTACAGGAGCAATTTCCTGATGAGCTTTCTTCTTGTTTTCTTTACGAAGATTTGGGGGTATTTCAATGGATAGACATCCTGAAGGATCGGCAACAAAAATGTCGGCATCCCAATAAATACATCTATAAGCTGCAACAGTACGACAAAAGCCAACAAAGCAATCTGCTTTACACCTTAGAGAAATTTTTAGAACATGATTCAAATGTGCATCGCGCAGCAAAAGCTTTATTTATACACCCGAACACAATGAATTATCGCTTGAAGCGAATTCATGAAATAAGCCATCTCGATTTAAAAAACCCGCATCAAAAAGTAGCTGTTTATTTAGAGCTATTAGCAAATAAGTTAGAAACTGACTAGCGTTTGTGTAAATGCACAAACAGTAATACCCGATTTCATTCATTTACCTAATGAAATCTTACAAGGAAAGCGTTATCATGTTAATACAAATGAAATACAGAGGGGCGATTAAACATGATTATAGGTGTTCCAAAGGAGATTAAAAATAATGAAAACCGTGTCGCAATGACACCAGCTGGAGTGGTTAACCTTGTACAGGGTGGACAGACCGTTCTTATTGAGAAAGAAGCTGGTTTAGGAAGCGGCTTTACAGATGAAGAATATAAGGAAGCAGGGGCAGAAATTATTGCAGACGCAAAAGATGTGTGGGAGCGCTCTGACATGATTATGAAGGTGAAAGAGCCTCTCGAATCCGAGTATATTTATTTCCGTGAAGGTTTAGTTTTATTTACTTACCTCCATCTGGCTGCAGACGCTAGATTAACTGAAGTACTTGTGAAAAAAGGAGTAACAGCAATTGCCTATGAAACAATTGTTGTAAATAACACACTCCCACTTCTCACACCGATGAGCGAAGTAGCTGGCCGGATGGCTACACAGCTGGGGGCACAATATTTAGAGAAATCAAAAGGCGGAAAAGGAATTCTGCTTGGCGGAATCCCTGGAGTAAAACGAGGAAAGGTGACAGTTATCGGCGGCGGTGTTGTCGGTACAAATGCTGCACGCGTAGCGCTTGGGCTCGGCGCAGATGTAACGATTATTGACCTAAACCCGCAACGTCTTCGCGAATTAGAGGAAATTTTCGGTTCTAGCATTCAAACATTAATGTCTAATCCATTTAATATTGGAGAAGCTGTCAAGGATTCAGATATCGTCATTGGTTCCGTATTAATTCCAGGCAGAAAGGCGCCAAAACTTGTATCAGAAGCAATGATAGAGTCCATGCAGCCTGGCAGTGTTATTGTTGACGTGGCAATTGACCAAGGCGGGAACTTTGAAACTGTTGATCACCCAACAACACATGAGGATCCAATCTACGTAAAGCATGATGTTCTTCATTATGCTGTTGCCAATATCCCGGGCGCTGTTCCGCGTACTGCGACGGTCGGGCTAACCAATGTCACTGTACCGTATGCCGTAAACATTGCGAAACAAGGGGTAGAGAAAGCAATACAAAATAGTGCACCTATTGCCAGCGGTGTTAACGTAATGAATGGTCATGTAACGAATGAAGCTGTTGCCAATGATTTAAATTATGATTATGTCGCTGTGCAGGATGCTTTAAAATAAACTGAATTTCAAAACCAACACCTCGAATAATGAAGTGTTGGTTTTTTAGCACTTTCGTGTATTTCCTCTGCAGAAGCCTTTCTTATCGTCATTTTTTTGCCGGTCTGTTAAACTTATTTTATATAGAATGGAGGGATTCTTTTGCGTTTACAGAATCAAAAAGTTATCGCACTTGTAGATCATGATTTTGAAGATTTGGAATTATGGTATCCTGTTCATCGCTTGCGTGAAGAAGGTGCCCAGGTAGACTTAGTCGGACAAGAGGCAAACAAAAAATATATTGGAAAATATGGCGTTCCTGCTGAATCGGATTACGCTTATTCAGATGTCAATCCAGAAGATTATGATGCCATTTTAGTTCCTGGAGGATGGGCTCCTGATAAGTTGCGTCGTTTCCCTGAGGTTATCAGCCTTGTACAGCATATGAATGATCATAAAAAGCCAATAGGTCAAATTTGTCATGCTGGCTGGGTATTAATCTCTGCAAATATCCTACAAGGCAAAACAGTAACCAGTACGCCGGGAATTAAAGATGATATGACCAACGCTGGTGCAACATGGGTTGATAAGCCAGTTGTTTCCGATGGCCATCTTGTTTCCAGCAGAAGACCGCCTGATTTGCCAGATTATTTACGTGAGTTAATTAACGTAATGGAAGAATATAAGCGTTAAGGGAGTTTTAAAATGAAAATTGTTTCCATAGAACCAACACCGAGTCCGCATTCTATGAAAATTAATGTAAATGAAACCTTACCCCCCAATGAAACATATAATTATAGTGACAAAGACGATTTAACTCACGCACCGGAATATGTGCAAGAGCTTTTCGCATTAGAAGGGGTTAAAAATATATATCGTGTGGTTAATTTTATTGCTTTAGCACGGAACCCAAAGACACCTTGGGAAGAGTTATTGCCCCAAGTTCGAAACGTACTGGGAGAAGATGAATCATTCAATCAAACGGATGAACTGTCTAATACTTCTCAAGCAGCGTCTGAGGCCTTTGGAGAAGTTCATGTTTTTATTCAAATGTTTTTAGGAATTCCGATGCAAGTAAAATTGGAGGAAGGAGATATAGAAAAACGTTTCGGTTTGCCAGAACGTTTTTCAACTGCAGTTATGGAGGCTTCTCCTGCTTCTGACAACGTCCTTATGGATCGCAAATGGGAAGAACAACACCCGCGCTATGGAGATATGGATGAAATTGGACATGATGTGGTAGAAGAGCTAAAAGCCAGCTATGACCAAGACCGATTAGATGCACTTGTAAAACTTGCTTTTCAAACGGAAGAAATGAAAAGTAATGTATCAAATTATTATCAGCATGTCCCTCTAGAAAAGCTAGATAATCCTGATTGGCGTGAACGTTACGCTGTACTGGACCGTTTAGATCCAACAGTGGATGATCTTGCCCTTCTGGAAAAAGCCATTCATGATGAAAAAGCATCTATCCGTCGTTTGGCTACTGCTTATTTAGGCATGTTGGAAGACAAAGCTGCTTTACCGTTACTTTATGAAGCAATAGCTGACAAAGCTGTTAATGTAAGACGAACTGCCGGGGACTGCATCTCTGATTTAGGATTTACGGAAGCAACTCCAAAAATGATCGAAACCTTAAAAGATAAAAGCCGAATCGTTCGTTGGCGCGGGGCAATGTTTTTATATGAAGTCGGTGATGCTTCTGCCATACCTGCCCTTGAAGAAGCATTAGCCGTTGAGCCGGAATTTGAGGTTCGTATGCAAATGAAACTGGCCCTCGCACGTATTCAAGGCGGGGAACAGGCAAAAGGTTCTGTTTGGCATCAAATGACACAGGCAACAAAAACAAACGCTTCAACAAATTAATTTATGCTGCTTCAGAGCATCTGCTTCTGAAGTAGCTTTTTTCATGAATAAACATGTAAAGAGCTTTCTAATCATTTCATCGTAAGAAAGTGTCCTTTTTTCGTTAACTTTGTCTTTCCTATTCCAATCCCTTTACGTTTGGAAAGCGTTTTCCTATAATAGATGTATCGGAGTATTTGAAGGGGGATTTTGCGAATGGGGATACAAGAAGGCACACTGCTTTTTGAACCGAGTAAAGCACAAATGGAAAAGGCAAACATTACTTCTTACCGGACTTGGTTACAAGAATATAAACAAATTCAAACAAAAGATTATCATACTTTATGGAAATGGTCCGTACAGGATCTTGATACATTTTGGGAATCCATTTGGGAATATTTCCAAATCCAGTCGCATCATCCTTATCAAACGGTACGCTCAGGCAAACAAATTATCGGAACAAAATGGTTTCCTGAAGCAAGCCTCAATTATGCGGAACATGTATTTCGCAACAAGTCATTTGAAAGCCCGGCCATTATTCATACATCAGAAAACCGACCGCTGCAAGAAGCGTCTTGGGAAAAACTCTATCACGATACTGCAGCTCTCCAAAAAACGCTACACCAACAAGGGATTCAAAAAGGAGATCGTGTTGTCTGTTATGCGCCAAATATCTATGAAACTGTAGTTGCTTTTCTTGCCACTGCAAGTTTAGGAGCTATATGGTCCAGTGCTTCGCCTGACTTTGGAACGCAAAGTGTTATGGAACGCTTTCAGCAAATTGAGCCTATAGCAATGATTACTGTCGATGGTTATGCTTATAATGGAAAGAAGTTTAATAGATTGGATGTTGTGAAAGAACTTCAATCTGCACTCCCTTCCTTAAAAACGACAATTACGATTCCTTATTTAAATCAACAGGCAGATTTTAGTGCGTGTATTCACCCCATTTCTTGGGAAGAAGCAACAGCTAATCAGGAAAAGCAAGAAATGACTTATACACCTGTCGCCTTTAATGATCCGCTTTGGATATTATATTCTTCCGGAACCACTGGAAAACCAAAGCCAATTGTGCATAGTCAGGGCGGAATTTTACTGGAACACTTGAAAACCATGCATTTGCATATGGATTTAAGTGCAGGTTCACGTTTCTTTTGGTTTACGACAACAGGCTGGATGATGTGGAATTTTCTTATCGGCGGATTATTAACGGGAGCTACCATTATTCTCTATGATGGCAGTCCAACTTACCCGAATAAACGCTTTTTATGGCAGCTTGCTGAGCAAACAAAGATGGAGGTATTTGGCACGAGTGCTAGTTTTATAACATCCTGTATGAATGTGAATCTATCTCCTAAAGACGAGTTTGATTTAACTCACTTAAGAAATATTAGTTCCACAGGTTCCCCGCTTTCCCCTGAAGGATTTGAGTGGTGCTACACCCATGTAAAAGAGGATATATGGCTTTCATCTGCAAGCGGTGGAACAGATGTATGCACAGCCTTTTTACTTGGCTCTCCTATCTTGCCTGTATATGCCGGTGAGATTCAATGTGCTGCCTTAGGAGCGAAAATAGAAAGCTTTGATGGCGACGGCAATCCTTTAACAAATCAAATTGGAGAGCTTGTATTAACAGCGCCTTTCCCAAGCATGCCAATTTATTTTTGGAATGATGAATCGGGATTGCGGATGTATCATAGTTATTTTGATACATTTCACGGTATATGGTGCCATGGCGATTATATAAAATTAACAGAAAGACATACCGCAATTATTTACGGCCGATCAGATGCTACGATTAATCGAGGCGGAATCCGAATTGGAACGAGTGAAATTTATCGCGCTGTAGATAATGTCTCCGCTATTACAGATAGCTTAATCGTTGACTTGCCTCAGGAAACTGGCGATTCCGTCACTCCCCTATTTGTCGTGATGAAAGATGGAGAAAGGTTGACGGAGGCGATGAAACAAGAAATTAACCAACAGCTGCGGATACGTTGTTCGCCAAGGCATGTTCCAACACATATTTATGAAGTGAAGGAACTGCCACAAACACTGAATGGAAAAAAAGTTGAAATTCCTATTAAAAAAATTTTAATGGGGCAAGATGCAGCGGCAGTTATTAATAAAGGCTCCCTTATTAATCCGGAAAGCTTACATTATTTTATCGACTTAGCGAAAAGAATATAAAAAATGCTGATGGAAGGAAAACTATCCTTCCATCAGCATTTTTTCGTTTAAAATCGACTTGGCCCGCTCAAATACCTTATTCCCTTTTAACATCACATCGTTATTAAGAAAATAATTGATGGAATAAGCACTATTAACGAAATAATCGTTAGAATTCCCATTATTAATAATAATTTTCCATACTTATTTAATAGCACATTCACATTACCTGCCGTAAAATCATCGGAAGATATAATACCAGAAGCTTCCGTACCTGTCTGGTAAAAAAGGTAGCCAGTTATAATGGAAATCACACCAGAAACGATTCCGGCTGGACTGAAAACTAAACTTATAATAATAGATAACACACCCATTATAATAGATGTTATTCCTACAACTTTTCCCCATGTTGATATTCTTTTTAAATTCTCTCTGTCTAAGTATTCCATGAAATCCCCACTTTTTATAATGTCTTTATTACTATATTTCCCTACTATCGGTCCATTAAACGTTTTTCAAATTGGATGATTCATGGGTTTGTTTTCCAGCTATTTTATTCTAAAGATAAAATCTACCTTATACAAATTACTTCTCCAAATTATTCGCAGGCATTTTATATAATAAACTCCCCGAAACGTACGCAACGAAAGCCAGAAGCATGGAGGTCACTACAGAATGCATTCCAAATGGCTGTGGATAAAATGTTTCAAAAATAATATAACTGATCACTCCAACGAGCATCGAAGCAACTGCTCCATACTTGTTCCCTTTTCTCCAATAAAGCCCAAGTATAATCGGCCAGATAAATGCAGCCTCTAGGCCACCCATTGAAAATAAATTCAGCCAAATAATTAAATCAGGAGGCTGCAGCGACATCAAAACAACGATGATTCCTATTAATGCGGTAATACCCATACTCCATTTACGGATCGCCTTATCCCCTGCATCGGGATGGACATAATTTAAATAGACATCCTTTACAATCGTAGAGCTTACCATCAGCAGCAACGAATTCACTGTTGTCATAATCGCCGCCATTGGTGCAGCTAAAACAATCCCCGCAACCCAGCCTGGTAAAACCGCTTGCGCTAACTCCGGCATCACTGTATCCCCAATTTCAATTCCAGGAAGGACAGTTCGTCCAAAAACACCGATTAAATGCATATTTAACATAATAAAACCAACCACAAAAGTACTAATAAGAATACCTCGATGGAGTGATTTTGCATTTTTATAGGACATGGCACGAACAGCAATCTGCGGGAGAGCAACGACACCAACACCCACTAATACCCAGAAAGAAGAGACATAAGCGGGGGATAGGCTTCCATCTGCACCGAACGGCGTAATCAAATTAGGATTTTCTGCAACAAGGTCACTCATAATCTGAGAGACGCCGCCTCCAGCGATAATTACCGCTATAAGTAAAACAAGCGTCCCAAAAAACATAATAACTCCCTGAATTCCATCCGTTATGGCTACTGCCCGAAATCCGCCAACTACCACATATACTAAAACAGCAAGTGAAAAAATACATAAGGACGCAAAGTATGATATCCCTGTTAAAGATTGGATTAGGCGTGCCCCTCCGATCCATTGTGCTGACATCGCCGAAAATAAGAATATCAAAATACTTGCTGCCGAAAGGATCACAACCCATTTCGACTGATACCTTTCCTTTAAAAAGTCGACAATCGTAACCGCCTGATATTTTCTCGTAACAATGGCAAAACGCTTCCCCAACACCATAAGTACAAAATAACCTGTTGCAAGCTGCGTCATGGATAAAAGCACCCAGCCAAGCCCTTCATTATAAGCTGTACCCGGCCCGCTCAGGAAACTGCTCGCACTGCCATAAGTAGTAACTAGTGTCATCGCCAAAACAAATCCACCGAGACTTCTGCCGCCAAGAAAATATTCTTGTAAAAAAGAATCTGACCGGCTAATAAATTTTCCAGCCCAGATCCCTACTATAAAAACAATTGTAATAAATATAAATAAAGGTAAAACTGCTTCCCAATTCATGGCTGAACCCCTTCGTTCTATGTAGAATAAAAATGTCTTTCTTTTACTCTTCCTCTTCGGCCTCTAAAGACATATCTTTAAAAAAGTATTTGACTACGATAATGGTTAAAATCATCATCACAATAAACCCAAGGATACAGCTGAAGAAAAACCACGTTGGAAAACCTAATATATAATGATAGGATTCTGGAGATTTGCTCCCAAGTCCATAGGCAAAGCCATACCACCAAATAAAATTAAATATAAAAAGACCTACACCGAACCAAGCTTCCCGATTTGCCGTTTTATAACGTTTATCCATCCATTCTTTTCTTTTCATAATGTAACTCCTCGTATCCTGTAAAATTATTTTCTTTTTATTATAGCATGCTTCTATTCTAGAGCATTACCTCTGCCAGCAGACGATATGATTTTTTCTTCGCTTCAAAATCAAAAATATTATTAATCACCATAAATTCATTGGTTTCGTATTTTTCCTGTAATTCTACTAACTGCCTTTTCACGGTTTCAGGTGTACCAATAATACATCTTCTTCTATTTTTCTCGATAATCTTTTTATCCTCCTGGCTTAGCTTGCCCCTGCGAATATCTTCTGCAGACGTTACTTTTGTCCCCAAACCTTTGCCAACATTTAATAACCATTTATCCTGTGTGATAGCAAGTTCTTCTGCTTCTTCTTCCGTTTCTGCACACACAATAAAGATACAGACAATAGACTGCGGCTCTTTCAAAACAACAGATGGAGAAAAATTTTCATGATACGTACGGAGCGCTTTCACTCCATTTTCCGGATTAATAAAATGACCAAAAACAAAACCGGTTCCTAATTCCGCCGCATTGCTCGCTCCACGCTCCGATAAACCTAATACCCAAAGCGGCGGTACTTGTTCAATACGCGGTCCTGCTTTTACTAAACGAAATGGATGATCCCGGGGCAAGGAATTATGCAAAAATCCTTGTAAATCGGCAACCTGTCTCGGGAATTCAGCCAGGCTCCTATTTTGATTATCTGTCAATGCAGCCCGCGTTAACGGAGATCCTCCAGGAGAATTTCCGACACCGATATCAATCCGATTCGGAAAAAAAGCTGCTAATGTTTTTGCATTCTCAGCAATTTTATAAGAGCTGTACTGTGGAAGTAAAATACCGCCAGACCCTACTCGAATATGACTAGTTACCGAAGCAATACGCGACATTACAATTTCTGGAGAAGAAATGGCTAGTCCGTTCGTGTTATGATGCTCTGCCACCCAATAACGATGGTAACCGAGCGCTTCCGTCCATTTTGCTAACGCTAAGGTATGCTGTAATGCCGTTTCTGGAGTGTCCCCCATAGATATTGGGGATTGATCTAATACGCTTAATTTCATTTTAAACACTTTCCTTTTTTTCTTCTTTAGACAATTAAAAAGCATTCATGTCCACTGTTCAACATTTATGCTTTTTAATTCATGTTCCACTATTCTTTTTCTCTTGAAATCAGCGTTGTAAACTTGGAAATAATAAATTTTAATTCATTCGTTTCGTCATTAGATAATGCGGAATACCGTCTTCCATAAATTCTTCTGAGACTGTTTCATATCCCAATTTGTGATAAAATCCCTCTGCATGTGTTTGACCATGGAGCTTCACACGGGTTAATCCTTTTTCTACAGCCATTTCTTCTAAGGACTGAACAATCGTTTTTCCTAGACCGTATTTACGATAAGACTTTAAAACACAGATTCGCTCTAATTTTCCTACTTCCTCTACTACCCTGATTCTTCCTGTGCCCACAGGCTTATTATCGTAATATACTAAAATATGATCACAAGGGGCATCCAGAGAATCAAATTTATCAAATTCCTCTTCCTCAGCCACCTCCTGCTCCTTCACAAAGATTTCTTTTCTAATCTCGAATACCTTCTGCAAATCTTTTTCTTCTGTTACTCTTTTATATTTCATCACTATTCCCCTCTCCAAGTCCGTTCATCACAGGATATTGATACATAATAAGGTTTATTATAAAGCAACCTACCATGCTCGTAAATGTAACGGTTTATTTATCTATGGACTCATTTTCGTATCGTCTCTCGACCGTAAAAAACCCCTAGCCTTTTTGACCAGGGGACCTCTCTCTTTATTCTTCCTCTTCTACCTTTTTGAAAAGGACTTCTGGAATCATTTCAAAGCCCTCAATCACCGTGTTCTCTTCTACTTCAATCATCAAACAGAGCTTGCCGTCCAAGTGCGTTTGACGAACATAACGCAAATCTTGCGGACTCACTTTAATGTCAGCAACCTTTGTTTTAATTTTAATTGACTTCGATGTATATTTCGGCACAACACTTGTTGCTTTCAATTCGTAGGTCTCATCATCGATTACCTTTTTAAAAGCGGACTCCACCCTTTCCGAATCGATGTCCTGAACACCGCTGCTTGTTAATACTTTCTCCACATCACGATAGTCTAATGTTGGTGTCTCAGACTCTTCGTTTTCTTCTACGACACGATGGATTTCATCATATACGTTAGCCAGTGTCGTTGTATTAATCTGGTCTCCTGCGACGTCCTTTACGATCTCTTCAAATACAATCTTATCATCTTCTGCTGTCATTGCTTCTTCTGCATTCAGCACTTCCTCGATAAAATGATAATCCAACTCATATGGTTTTGCCGCAGAATAGAGAACATGATTTACATCTGCTGCATTGTCGGTAAAGGTTGGAAATAAAAATCCGCCAATTGGAGCTTTTAAATTAATCACTGGATCAACAACAAAATGATATTTGAATTCTTTCTCTACATAGTCAAATAGCAGCTCTTTCTTCGGATCCATCGTCTTGTTTATACTGCATAAGATAAAAGGACTGGAATAAACTTTGTTCCTGCCACTTTCTTCTGTCTCTTCATTGCTCCGTTTCGTAGGCTTTAAATACTCGCCATGAATAAACGTGACCACAATATCCATTTCATATTGTTTATCCTTCAGCATTTTTGCTACTAGTTCAAGCATCTGCTCTTTCCATTCCTCTGTATCGTCCGTGAGCATTGCCTTATGAAGAATAAGCTGACTGCTATCCTCCACATCCCGTTGAAATTTCAATTCAAATAGTTTCTGATCGAGCTGACCGGTCAGCACCTTCTTAAAGTTCGCCATAAAAAGGTCCTTCTGTTCCTCTTCAAGCAATTCAAACGGTGTACTTTCGTAATGATAGATTTCACTCGATTCCTTCATAATATATACATTAAAAATATCCTGGATTTTCAATAAATCATTATTTACCTTGAATTGTCTTTTAATATCTGCAATGTCTTTTTTATTCAAAACGGTTTCTCCCCTAATTCTTTATCGGCTTATTGCTTTTTACTGGATTCTCACCAGTATTTATTCATTTTATCACAAAAAGAAGCTGGATTCAGTGAGAGGTCTTCATCTGTTCATGCAGGATTTTCACTTGTTGTTACTTTCTATTTTGGTAGTCTAGAATCTCTTTTTTATATGTCGTAAAGTCGTCTAAATGCTTCTCTATAATCGATTTCATCATATCGAGATTAAGTGATTGATAATGATGCACCGCAATATTTCTAAAGCCAACCATTGCCTTCAATCGGCCTGCGATCGTATTAGTAATGATATGATTTTCTCGTAACATGTCAAAAGCATCTCTGCTTGTTTGGGGCAAACCTAATTTCTCCTGTGAAATGATATGCATAGCCAGGTCTATAGCAGCTTCACAAGCTCTATGAATATTCAAGATAATAGAATCTTGTTTTGTGTAATCTTGTAAGTTTTCAGCATTCCCGTTATACACCTCTTTCACACGAATAAGGCATCTTTCAATGATTGCTACCTTATTAAGAATAACATCATTCTCCATATACAGACCCCTCCTCTCTAATTTTTTCCAAAATCGTTTGCCTCTCTTCATTTAATTTCACATAGGAGCTGAGGGCTGTCATTCGTTGCTGGTAAAAATAATCCTTGTCTTGAGTATAAATCAGTAAAGCTGAGCTATAGATTTGTGCTTGGAATACTGTGGAAGCATCTTTCAAATGAATTAAATCTACATTTATTTTTACTATGTCCGCCAATTCCTGAGCAGCAATAAATATATCGTAAGCTGAGGGAGAGGCATTTTTACATTGAAAAGCAATATCCAAATCACTTTCTTTATGATGTGTACCCTTTGCAAAAGAACCAAATATTAAAATAAACGTTGGATTAAACTTTGCAACAAGAAAATCTTCTATTTGTTTAACCAATTCCTGCTGCATATCAATCGCTCCCTTTAATTACTTTTTTAATTATTATACCATTTCGATAAGTAACGAACACCATTCACTGTGTTTCTAAACTGCATCTAGTTCAATCGGTGTGTTCTCACTTAAAGTATATAATACTATTGATAAGATATTTTTCACTTATCCACCATTTAATTCCCTTCAGCTTTAACTAGTTTTAGTAACTCTTTGCCTTTTTTACTAAACTCCCCGCCCTTTACGAATGTATGACATCGTTTTAATATTCAAAAAAATTATAGTTGAACATAACTTAATTGCTAAAAAATAGTATAGTATAAAGTAAACACTACTAATGAAGCGATCCCTATTGTTAAAATAAATTTTATGTACCAGACAAAATTGCAGAAAAAATACTTGCCTAGAGTATAGATGAATCGTATAATATAAAAAGATTCATTTCTTAAATCGGGGCATTAGCTCAGCTGGGAGAGCGCTACACTGGCAGTGTAGAGGTCAGCGGTTCGAGCCCGCTATGCTCCACTTCAAAAAACACTCTTGCTTATTCTAATCACTGAATAAGTAGAGTGTTTTTTTTGGAAAAAGATTGGAGAGCAACATTTTAATAGACAGGAAGCAATTCCTGCATCCGTTACTCAATCAAAGCATTTGTTTTTTTAAGATTCATTCTTATTTGCTTTGTCTTCGAACACCATTTCGAATGTCGTAAGCAATACCGCAACGATGAGCCCAGTTTTCCATGATAATGAGACACTATCCATAAACAAATCAACTATTGATAGGCATAACCAATTTGATAGACTTTGCATACTGAATTCAATAAACAAAGCCTCAAGTTTTTTTGTTACTTTTTTTGCAAGTAAATCTGACATTGGTTTAGAAATCAGTTCGATAACGGCAGACAGAATGAAAAAACTGACTACGAAAACAAGCAATGACCAAACAGAGGTATATTGAACACGAAGCAATTTAAAAACACCCGCCATCCCAAACAGGTAAATGCCTATAATGAAACCTAATACCAAGACCAAGATAAGTGTTATTCCAGCAACTGTTCTTAATTTTTGTTTTTTATTCATACCACGAAAAGAATCATCATTATGCTCAGACATATATTTTCTACTCTCCTTCTCTCAAACCAATGAAAATTAGCAAGCCATTTTCAAATCTGTTTTTATTGTAGAGACCAAATAACTGACTCACCTTGAGAACAAATTTATCTACTACCCCTGATTGATTCCTTTTCTATGTACTATCAAAAAATAAAAAGCCCTTCTACGAAAGAAGAGCTTTTTACCAATTAAGGATTATTATTTAACAACGTTAGTTGCTTGTGGTCCACGGTTACCTTCTTCGATATCGAAAGAAACTGTTTGACCTTCTTCTAATGTTTTGAAACCTTCGCCTTGAATTGCTGAGAAATGTACGAAAACATCGTCTCCACCTTCAACTTCGATAAATCCGAAACCTTTTTCTGCGTTAAACCATTTTACTGAACCTGTGTTCATATAAAATACCTCCATTGTGCATAATGCACGTTTATTACTTTAGTTGTTCTGATAATAATTCAAGACGATGATATACAATGTTAGTTTTGACATAGATCCTGTATTGCTAGCACGAACAATTAAGTTATTTATAGTATAACACGTGTTACTAAAAAAAGATACCATCTATTTTCTGCATTAGACAGATTGTCGTTTTCTTGCTCAATAAGACCATTAAACGGAATCAGCTCTTCCCCTGTTAGTTAGAACTTATATAGTTTTTTCCATTTTTATATTTGTTTCCTTATACCCTAACTTCTCATATAGCTCTCTCGGCACTCTATTGTGTAAAGACATGAAGTCCGATCTTTTTTAATCCTATCTTTTTAGCTGCAGATTCAATTTCCTCCATCGCTAGTTTGCCATACCCCTTGCCCCGGTTTCCTTCCCAAATGTTAATATCATAGATGAATCCTTTTTCAGCTGATATTTGAGCAAGCCAGATCATACCAACCTCTTGTTGCCCGTCACGGATTGTAAACAAATAGTTGTTTTCCGTCTTTTCTCCATTAGGTAATAATTTTTCATGTTCCGCTGTTGCTTTACTAATTGCCTCTTGTTTCTCCCAGTTACCAGACTTAATTTGTTCTTCTGCATAATGTTTCACTGTATAGCTTAAATAGTGCTGATATTCATCTGCGTTCATTTTTTCCAATCTGACAGCCATGCTCTCCCCCCTCAAACTTTTTCCCTAAACAAAATATGAACCGAAGACCTTTTATTTAACAAGCAGTTTATAAATAAATATGAACAAAACAATGATAATGGAGCAGCCAAAGATCCCAGCAGCCAGCGCGCCAAGCCCCATTCCGTACCAAGGGTTAATCATCGCAGCTACCACAAAACTCGCGACAAATGTAATGATGGCAATCAAAAAACTAATGATGGAAGGCAGATAGGCTTTACCAGTATAATGAAGAAGATACACACTTAATAAACTCATCGATAACACATATAGAATCGCAAGCGTTAAGCTATTTACTGCGCGATCAAGCATTTGGATAAACCAGTTATCGCCCGCAGATGGAGGAGCATCCAGTTCAACCGCTTCGATATCATGTGTCACTGTATCAATCATCATCAATCGGTACTCAGCTGGCTCTGTTGACCAGTTTGTATTTTCTAAAAATGCAATTTTATTTTCATTATGGAAGAACACTGGAGATGTTACGGCTTTTTTCAAGTTGGTTAGCCTTTCCATATCCTGCGTCTCCAAGTCTAGCAAAAACAATTCATACTTAAAAAGGGAACTATCTTGGGATTCCTTTAATACATCCGTAAACGCAAGAGACCTTCCATCCGGCGATAATTGCGGTTCATAAAATGATTGTGCATTTGCTATCTCTTCTGGAAGAATAGACGTTTTCTCATTTACTATGCCTTCTTCGAGTGAGTATGAATAGACTCGTTCTTTCTCTCTGTCAAACTCACTAAAATTAATCGTCTGGCCATCCGGTGAGAGAAAAAGATGATTCATTGAAAAATGGTCGGCATCCGTTAATTTTTTCATATGGCTCCCATCTGCCTTTATTGAAAACAAGTCAAATCCTTCTCTTGATTCTTCTCCTTTCTTAAACTCCTCTGCTTCTACCGCAACAAAAAAGATTGTATTTCCATCCTGCGAAAAAATGCCGTCTGTGACGTGAAACTCACTGTCAGTCAATTGCCTTTCTCCGCTTCCATCCTGGTTAATCACCTGTAGAGATTGAATTCCGTTTGGATTTTCACTTAAATAAACAATCTTTTTACCATCGGGCGAATACGCTGGATGCCTATCATGCCGGTTCGTTGACTTCGTGATTTGTTTGACGTCCTTGCCATTTATATTTGCTGTATAAACGGATTCTTTACCGTCTAAGAAGTAAGAGAAGGCGATTTCTGAATCATCTGGAGCTACACTAATTTTTTCTCCAAGTCCAGTAAAATAGCGATATGAATCATCATCTCTCAAGATAGCATAGAGTAACGTTCCTGTTAACAACACAAAAACCATGCCAATTGTTATCAGCAATATCCGTTTTTGTTTCATGTGATTCCTCCCTTCAAGATAAAGCCTAATTATATATTTCTCTAATGATTTCTCCCTCGCAGGATTTCTGTTTTTTCTCTATTACACAATAAATTGAGTAAACCAAGCAATGTACTTTGCGCCTGGGATAAATAATACTTGTGCTAACAGTGTTCCTAATAACCTTGACGTTACCATCATAATAGATGCACTTTTTAAATTAATATAACTCCCCTTTTGGTTAATCACATCATCTGCAAGGATTGAAATTTTGGGGTCAATAAAGACAATGAGTAGGATTGTGGCTATACCATTAATTAAGCCCGATGCCATTACAGCTGTTGTTGCCCGTTCAGGTGCAAGCAGCGCCGCATATAGTGCTGATAACACTCCAATTGTATAAATTGCTGTAATCAACATATTCGTAAAAAATAATTTAAGCGGTATATCTCGCCAATTCATATCTTTTAAATACCTATACCTAGGTAAATGAATATGTTTTTTTGCACGTTTTAGTAAACCCCTTCTTCAATAATGCTGGGATAGATCCTCGCTCCTCTGCTAAATGAATAATTGCTCTCGAAAAAATTGCATTGAACGCTCCCTCCACTTAATAATCATTGCTGATTTATTTGAAGTGGGGGATTCCGATTAAAAAATCGGACCATACACATCGTATGACCATATCCCGTTCAACTAGGATATGGGTTTTCTACTTTTCAATTTCGACAAACTGTTTTGTTCCATGCCTGTCAAAGCGCCTGCAACAAAGCATTCACCTGTTTGGTCAAACCTGTCTACATCGAAAAGTTCTGAAAGATAGAACGCATGGATGCGAATCTCTTTCAGGTGTTGAGAAACATACTTCCACTGCGCCCAGTGGTGCGCACCTATCATCTTCTCCGGTAATAGTGCACGCAACACTGGTGGAAGTTTTTCTTTGAATCCCATCGCTCTTCTGGCAATGACAAAACTTGCTGCCTCATGAATGGATATGCCGAAGCGTTTCATGTATTTCATTTTGCCAATTTGACTGGTAAAGGCAGGGTTGACTTCAAATACGGCCACCCCAATCTTTTCTGCTCTGGCTTTTATTGCTTGCACCATTTTACGGTAGGCAAACATGGATATTTTGCGGTTTGCCTTTTTGTTGCCATATGGATTGATCACTTTGGATGGGCTGATAGCCAATTTTTCCATTGCGATTGGTTTCTTTTCTGCATGCGCAATATCTACCACTTGAATAGCTGCTGCTTCTATGATTTTAACAGCCTGTCCCGTTGTTTTTTTCTCTAGGTCAAAGGGAATCGTACAAGATGCCACCAGTTGTCCTTTTTCGTTCATGTTGGAAACGGCAAAATGATCAACATTTAAGTCCACTCCAATGATACCGGACGATTTGGCATAGTTGGTATGTGGATTTGGTGCCACATCGACCAGACACTTGACGATATAGTACATGCCATGGTCTTCCAATGACCAGGCGATTGGTTTGCCATGTTTCTTTTTGTCCTTGCAAGCACGCTGCGTTTGGATAGCCTCGTCTATGATTTCCTGCCCATAAGCAAACACGACATTTTCCAGGCGTACTTGTCCAATTGGTGTCTTCATATGCAAGAGATGGTTGTCCGGATTATATTGGAAAACGAAATTGCCGTAAGCAGCATCTTTTCTCCCGGAAAGTGTCATTTTACTATAGCGGGACTTGCGCCACCCTTCTAGCCATGCATCGTGATCATCGGTATAACATGCCTTGGTGCGTTGGGCTTTGAAATATTTTCTTGTACCAAATACAGCACTCGGAATGCGGGACTTTAACTGTCTTAATGCTTCTTCTTTGAGGTTGAGTCTGGATGTCAGAAGGCCTAATTTATGTTGGATTCCCTTTATTTTTGGGTCTAGATACAAATGTTCAAATGCATATGCATGCGGATAGATTTCTGTATAATTTTTGTAGCTTACCGTATAGTAATGGCCTTTCTTTTGTTCTCTAGCGTTCTTTGGAAACTTGGGTTTGTCTTGGATGAAGGATTTTTTAATCTTTTTTAGGGAGGTTAATTTGCTGCGTTCCTTTTTTATTTTTTTCTTGATTGTACTGATCTGTGCTTTTGTATCTGTTATGTAAAGCGTTTTGAGTTCTTCAAGACTTTTTATTTGGGCTTTTGCAGCCTGGATGGCACTATTGGTATAATAGTCATCCAGTTGGAATTGTTGTTTGACGAGCAAATGAAGCGACTTATTTCTTCGCTGCTCGCCCGAACGCTTTTCTTTAACCATTTTATCAAAGGCGAATTGCTTGGCGCGATTAAATTGACGCAATGTATCCCCTATAGCAAGTACCATTGAGGATAGCAGCGTATTTTTATAGATTCGGTTGGAAAAGAACGCTCTCATTGCCATTATGTAGGCCCCATTTCTTCTATATGTTATATCCTATTATACAGGAACGTTTGTTTCTTTTCCATAGTTTTACGAACAAATGATTGCAATTTTTATTTCGGAGGTCGGAGAACAGGGATGGCGATTCATCTCCACCCTGCTTCGCGGGGGATGGAGTCTTCTCGCTTGGAAATAATAAACGATGGCAATAAAAGTAGACCAATAATTGTTCCTAGTGTCGCAGAACCAATTAAAATTCGATATTGACCAGCAACGAACTCTAAAGCATTTTCTTTTGGTGCATTATCTATCAAACTTCCTGTAAAAGGCTGCTACATCATATTTGCTAGTCTTGATACCATAACCATTACGTTAAATAGGGAAAGAGCCGATGCTAATAGTTTCACCCTTGCACCTGATAAACGTACGGAATATGCTAATGTTTCGATTGAATGAATGATTAGGATAAATAATGCAATCATTAGTAATTGTGTTGTGATATGTTCCAAAGACAGTACACCTTCTTTATTTATTTAAATTGATTCTGATGTGCAATTCTTTTAATAGAAATGCATATTGGGACCCTTTCCATTTTATAGGGCTATGAAATTAATCTCGCCCGCTAGCTCAATAACATCCTTCCATATTAACATAACAATCACAAAACTTTCATACGAAGTCGATCTATTGGTTAATGACGATATTAGTAAATCTCGCTTCTGTTTTGTTTAATAAGAGAAATTTATTTTCTTGCTAAATATAAATCAATCGTATCACTCAAGAACATTTTTGCCATAATCTACTTGAGAATAATTGAAAATATCATTAAATAATTCATTACAATATGTTGGTCTCCGTTTATCGTAGTTTTCTACATCCTCATTAAATATTAATCGTTTATCCAATTTATTTTCAAAATAGCATAGAGTAACTTTCCTGTTAACAACACAAAAACCATGCCAATTGTTATTAGCAATATCCGTTTTTGTTTCATGTGATTCCTCCCTTTCATTTAAACTTTCGATAAAAAAACTACTATAATCTTGAACAACTATTTTTATGTGCAGCTTTTAAAGAAACAGCCGCACTCCATTGTTTACACCATTTCAGCTATTATTTGTACTATTACCTAAAAATTTTTCTAGCCTATAGGCTAGAAAAACAAGAGCTCCTGCTCCAACACCTATCATGACGCCATCCGTAAAAAAACCAATAATTCCTCCGACTAAAACAAACGTCGTCACCTGTAATTTCATCATAAAAAATACTTGCCTCACTTCCTCTGGATTACCTTCCTAAATTACGCTTTAACATATCTCCATTGTAGAGATAAAGATGCATTTCTAAAATTTTCTCCCATTTTAACTTACAAAGATTAATTTTTATTCCATATATCGGCGAAATCTTTCCATAAATCTTATTAATCTTTGTTTGTATAATTTTTTATTATTCCAAAAGATAACTTTTTGATATTTTCGTTATCTCTCTTTCTATGATAAGATAAAAGCCTATTTAGTAAATAATGCGCTCCAAAGATTAAAAATTAAGAATGAGGTTTGAAATGTTTATTTTTATTTTATTAGATGTGATATTCCCTATATTGGCATTAACCCTGTTTGGCGCTCTGTTACAAAGAAAATTTCAATTTAACTTGAAACAATTATCTACCTTGATTACATATTGCTTCATGCCAGCGGCTGTATTTGTGAACATATATCATATCAATATAGAAATGGATATATTTTTCCAAATAATCTATTATGTCATCCTATATAGCTTGATTTTAATCATTGTAAGTCATGTCATTGCCAAAGTATTAAAATTAGATAGAGAAGAAAGCGCAGCTCTAAAAAACAGCATTTCTTTAATGAACTCTGGTAACTACGGCCTGCCGGTAAGTCAACTAGTTTTCAGCAACAATCCCTTAGGAGTTTCAATTCAGATTTTCATTTTGATTTTCCAAAATCTTTTAACTTATTCTTACGGAATTTATAATCTATTATCAGCAACCCAATCAATCGGGGGTATTATTCAATCCTTTTTGAGATTGCCTGTATTCCATTCACTGCTATTAGGGCTGCTATTTCAAGCCTTTTCCATTCCAATTCCTAATTCAATTATGATACCGCTTAATCAGCTTGCCGATGGATTTGTTGCAATCGCCCTTTTATTGCTGGGAGCACAATTATCCAATATTAAGCTGCATTTTTTCCATCGGGTCATTTCATGGTCTTTAATTGGAAGATTGGTAATGGGACCATTATTGGCACTTGCTGTTATCTACCTGCTGAATATTGACGGCGTTGTTGCACAATCTTTATTTATCGCAAGTTCTTTTCCGACTTCCAGGAATACATCAACGATTGCTATGGAGTATCAAATTAAGCCGGAGTTGCATGCACAAATCGTTTTATTTTCAACACTTTTCAGTATCATTACTGTAACTGTTGTGATTTATTTGTCTTATATTTTGTTTTGATCTATATCTAAACAGCATGGATATTGGTTATTGAGAGGCCGTAATTGCAGTAGTTACGGCTTTTTAGATGCTATATTAAGGTTGCTTCGCTGCCCCTCCAGACATCGACCAATTATCATGGTTTTTATTCTGAACCATTAAAATCTTCTCTTCTGACTCATCTAAAATTAACACATAGACAACATTTATTCTTTTCATCTTCAATCTCTTCCCCTATTCCCTCATTTTTCTAACAGCGATCTTGCGTAACTATCCATCCTCTTCATCATCACCTCTACAGTAATATCCGTTTTCCCAAATACTTCCCATCCGGAATAAACCTCCGGCTGCCCTTCTAAAACATCCATTAACGAAACGATGTCCCAATAAACATCATAGGAAAATTGCGTTTTTGTTTTTCCTTGATAAGCTATTAAAAAAGTCTCTGCAGCCTCCACACCATAAAGCATAGCTAGATTCCAGCGGCAATGTCCCACATCAATACCCGCAGGACCTAAACAGCCATTTGTCCAATCTACCACACCGCTTACCTTCGTACCTTCCCAAAGTACATTGGTTGGATGAAAATCTCGATGAATAAATATTGGTGTATAACTTGGTTCGGGACGCGATATAATTTCCTTTAAAGCCCGCCATACTTCTGGTTTATCTGACCAGAACGGAATGTCCATTTCGCCGGCTTTCTGATAACGTCCGTACTTCCACGGAAAATCTGTTATTCTATTATCATGTAAATGAGCTAATGTTTTAGCAAGCTCATCCAACCATGCAGTCTGATTTGTTGGCAAAATATTTACTGCACCTTCGACTTTGCTCATCAATAACAGTGGTTTTCCGATAACCTCTCCATCTGGGTCAGCACCAATCCATTGCGGTGTCGGGACTGTCAGCTGTGTTGCCATTCTCAGGCTATCTGTTTCTTGCTCAATATCCTTTTCAGTAAATGTACTTCGCTCATATTGACGTAATACCAGCTTCATGTTTTCCCCGCTTGTCAATACCAAACCTATTTCATACATGAGCGCAGTAGTACTTCCTTTTAACGGGCGAATGGAGTGAATACTTGCTTCATTTAAGAAGTGGGAAAGAATCCATTGCTCTAATTTTTCAGGGATATAAATCATAAAATCTCTCCTTCAGCTATGTAAAAATCCTCGTTTAACTTTACAAACGAGGATTTTTATTGTTTATCACGCACTATTCTCCTTCTTCTGTTTTGCCTGTTCGGCCGGAGATGGATCAAATTTGACAAAGAAATAAGCAATTAATGTTAATAAAGACAAGACGGCGATAATACCAAAGGATACATTTACGCCAAAGATATCAGGGCGTGCAACGGATTCGCTTCCTTCTGTCATCGTGGCCACAGATGTCATAATGGTCACAAGTATTGCTGTCCCAACAGAAGCAGCAACCATCCGCATCGTCCCATCTAATGCCGCTCCATGCGGAATTAAATCCCTTGGTAATTGGTTCAGTGCCGCTGTCTGGATAGGCATCATAATTAATGCTAAGCCAAGCATACGCACAGCATACATAATAATCACAAACGTAAAGGTCGTATTGACATCAAGAAACATAAATGGCACGGTTGCCAAGGTAATAATAATCAGCCCTGGCAGTACAATCCATTTTCCTCCAACCCGATCAAAAATCCTGCCAATGATTGGCCCCATTAATCCTGTAATTAAAGCACCTGGAAGCATGGACAGCCCAGCTTCAAATGCTGTGAATTCGCGCATATTTTGCATAAAAAGCGGGATCAATGTCTCTGTCCCAATCAGGCCCATAAACGTAATGGAACCAATAAATACACTAAATGGGAAAATAGCATACTTAAACACTCTAAATTCAAGCATTGGATGATTCATTTTAAGCTGACGTAAAATAAATAGAATGAGAGAAAGAATACCAATAGCTAGTGTTACCAGCGTGATTGGTGCTCCCCAGCCAAAGTTCCCTGCATTTGTTACGCCATAAAGAACGCCACCAAAGCCAAAGGAAGATAGGATAACAGAAAAAATATCAAACTTGGTTTTCTTCACTTCTGTTACATTGCGTAAAGCAAAGAAAGCAACAATAATATCAATAATAGCGATTGGTAAAATAACATAGAACAATACACGCCATGTATAATGCTCTGTAATCCAGCCGGAGATAACCGGTCCAATTGCCGGCGCAAAGGAAATGACTAGCCCAATCAGCCCCATGACAGATCCTCTTCTATTAATTGGGAAAATTAACAAAAATACGGTTGTCATTAGCGGCATCATCACCCCTGCTCCAATTGATTGAATAACTCTGGCTACCAGAAGAAATTCAAAGTCAGGCGCAATACCTCCTATGAAGGTTCCAACGGCAAACACACTCATCGCTGATAAGAAAAGCTGTCTTGTAGTAAATCGTTCAATTAAAAATGCGCTGACTGGAATCATAATCCCATTCACCAGCATAAATACAGTCGTCAGCCATTGCGCACTGTTCGGTGTCACGCCCATCTCTATAATAATAGGAGGAATGGCCGTAATCATTAACGTCTGGTTTAAAATAGAAATAAAAGCCCCCGCCAGCAGCAGGGCCACAACGGTCGGCCTATGTATTTGATTCATATGTTTATTGTCTCCTTGCCACTAAATTTTTATTTTGGTTTTCGAAATAGTAAAACAGCTTATTATAGATTAAAGGAAAAGCGAAAAAGATGCTAGCCTTTTTTTTGAAAAATCTTATCTCTTATCCAGATTAAGAAGTGAGAGACCTTTTGATATGTTATAATATTCTTATAATTATTCATTCAGAGGAGGGATTCCTTGCCAACATGTCAACATTGTCACCAGAAATGGACCTGGGAACAAACGATGAAAAGAACTTTTACTATTGACACCGCATATATTTGCCCTTATTGCGAGGAAAAGCAATACGCTACTAAAAAATCGAGAATACAATTTTCACTTTTAATAATTATTCCGTTGGCTGCTCTTCTTCTAAATGCTTTTAATATACCAGCCTGGTTTATTTTCAGCTGGCTGATTTTAGGAAGCATTGTTGTTCTTAGCCTTTTCCCCGCTGTGTTAAAGCTGACAAACACAGAGGAATTCTTCTTTTAACTTCTTGTTTGCTGCCATATTTTAAGATGAATGAAGAAGATGAGACAATCATAAGATACGGACAGGCATCTGCCAACTTTGTTTCTATAATATAATGTTTTACCTGCTCAAACAACGGGAAAAGCTTTCATAACAACATGATAAAGGAGTTGGGCAGAATGAAAACATATAGTGTGGTACCGAATGTAGATGTGACAGGCTGGTTTGTAAAACTAGAAGATGTCGCACCAGAAGAGGTTTATGACTCAAAAGAGGATGCTATTTCTGCTGCAGAGCAAATGGCGGCAGAGAATACACCAAGTAAAGTAGAAATTATGGACAAAGACCGCAATGTTATAGAAGAAAAGCGATTCTAAAAGTTTACTTCTCTACTATAAGGGTACAAATGTATTAAAACCATAAAAGGGAGGAGAGATGACAATGGAAAAAACGAAGAATAAAAAAGTTGGATTACTAGTAGGTGCCGGGGCATTAGCAGGTATCTCCTTCATCCTTCTGAACCCGAAAGCAAAAGGTAAAGTAAAAGATACCTCCAAGAATGCGAAAGATTCTGTTGTGTCGTACACGCAAAAAATTAAAGATGATCCAAATGGTACGAAACAATATATTGTAGAAAATGCGAAACAAACATTATCAAGTGCACAGCAAGCACTGGAGAGAGTACAAGACGTTTGGGATAATGAAGGCCAGGAAATAAAAGAAACGGCTAAAAATATTGTTGAAGATACAAAAGAGCTTGGTGACCACGCGAAAGATGCAAAAGAAGGAATGAAGGATGTTAAGTCTGATATGAATGAAGCAAAAAACACTGCAATGGAAACAGGCAAAAAGATGAAGAAAGATAGTAAATCTAAGCGATCTTCAAATGAGACCGATCATCATGTATTAGACGAGCCTATTAACAAAATGTAGAAAAGGAAGCGCTGGGAGGAGCGCTTCCTTTTTTAATGTTTCTCTTTATCTTTTTATCGGCTGATTCTAAGAAATCTTGTTGTTCGTAGTCGATATATAATAACTTTAATACACAATGCTGAAGAATCAAGTTATTCTTGAATTTAACAATCAGACTAAAAACTCCCTTATTTCCCCCAAACTTCCTCAGCAACTTCTCTTACTAAACGCAATTTATCCCATTGCTGCTCTTCCGTAAGAATGTTTCCCTCTTCCGTTGAAGCAAAACCGCATTGCGGACTGACACATAAACGTTCAATCGGTACATATTTTGATGCTTCTTCAATGCGCTGCTTGATATTATCTTTATCCTCTAGTTCTGGAAGTTTTGAGGAGAATAATCCTAATACAACAAGTTTATCATCATTCACGTTAACGAGAGATTCAAAGCCGCCTGCACGTTCGGTATCAAACTCAAGATAGTATGCTCTAACTTTCTCTTGCGCGAATAAAATTTTGGCAATCGCATCATAAGCTCCGGATGAAGCCCATTTAGAATGATAGTTTCCACGGCACACATGTGTTGTAATAATAAGATCCTCCGGATGATTTTCAATTGCTTTATTATTTAAATTTACATAGAGTGTCCCGATTTCTTCCACGTTTGAACCATCATGACGACTTGCCCAGTAGTTTTCATCGACAAGCATTCCCCATGTGCAATCATCCACTTGCAGATTTCTACACCCAGCCTCATATAAATCTTGGATAACAGAGCGGTATGCCAGTGCAATATCTTCCACTAATTCATCTTGGTTCGAATACAGCTTATTCGTAGTTTCCACGTTTTCAGGACGTTGTAATTCCGCTAAAAATTGTGCCGGAGCAGGAATCGTTTGTCTTGCTATTACCTCATCATCTGCAAATTGCTGCACAAATTTGAAATGCTCAACGAATGGATGGTTCTCCCCACTGATTTTACCTGTTAAAGCTGCGGTTTCTGGACGCGTTTCTTCCCCTTTAAACTGGTAACCCTTGGAAATTCCTTTCTTTTCGACGCCCTGTAACCCCCACATAAAATCAAGATGCCACCAAGAACGACGGAACTCACCATCTGTAATAGCCTTTAGCCCGACTTCTTTTTGCTTCTGGATTAAATCCTTGATTGTTTCATCTTCTACTGCTTTTAAATCTTGTTCAGAGATATTTCCTTTTGCAAAAGCTCCACGGGCTTCCTTTAATTTCTGTGGACGTAAGAAACTCCCCACATTGTCAAATCGAAATGGCGTTTCTGTACGTACTCCCTCTTTATTAGCTACTGTCATCACGAATCTCTCCCTCGTTTTATTGGTTGAGATTAGTCTATCACAGAAATTCTACTATCAGATAACACCTAAAATCTATCGTTTGTTATAGCTTTTACCTATGGCTAGGTATCAACAAAGAACAAGCTCATTCCCTATCGGTAAGGGATGGTGTTTCATGTTAACAATAGCTTTTGCTTCTTTAATAATTGCAGTACTGTCATTTAAAAACAAAAAATAATCCACCCTTGAGTTTAGCGACCAAAGTGGATTATTTCCGCGCTGACCCCCTCATAAGGAGCCTTGCTTTTGACTTACCGTTGGTGTGACAGCACGGACGGTATTTCTATTATATTTACTTCTAAATTCATTAGTCTAGCACAGGAACTCACTATCAGATACCACCTAAAATCTATCATTCCGTATAATTTTTAACTATACCGAAAATCACAATAAGTTTTGTCTCTCTTCTTCAATACTAGTCTGTAAATAGGTAAGATACGTTTGCGCCATAGGACTGAGCTCCATATCCTTATGCACAATATAGCCAACATGAATGATTTCATCCACTTTTAACGGAACCGCAATAATATTATCGCCATTTAGCTTTTGACTGATAACTCCTGTGGATATCGTATAGCCATTTAGTCCAATCAGCAGATTAAACATCGTTGCCCGGTCACGGACATGAATATTCTTCGGGCGGGTCAGCGTACTCAGAATCTCTTCCGAAAAATAAAATGAATTATAATCCCCTTGTTCATATAACAGATAAGGATAAGGCTCTAAATCTTCCAAAGTGACATACTCTTTTTGTGCTAGTGGATTATCCCCGCTAATAAACACATGCGGTGTTGCCTCAAATAAACGGTGAAAGGTTAAATTCCCTTCTCTTAAAAATTTACGAATAACTTTCTCATTGAAATCATTGATATACATAATTCCAATCTCACTGTTTAAATTTTTTACATCCTCAATAATTTCGTATGTCCTGGTTTCACGAAAGGTAAAATCATATTCATCCCGATCATAATCTTTTAACAGGCGGACAAAGGCACTGACGGCAAATGCATAATGCTGTGCTGATACGGCAAAGTGATGCTGCGGTGCTGCATTATTGGAATAGCGATTTTCTAGTAACTCAGCCTGTTCCAGAACCTGTCTGGCATAGCCTAAAAACTCTGAACCTTCCTTGGTCACATGAATTCCTTTATTTGTACGTGAGAATATTTTAATGCCAATTTCTTTTTCTAATTCTTTTAAGGCATTGGACAAGCTTGGCTGACTAATAAACAAGCTTTGAGCCGCTTTAGAAATCGAACGGCTTCTTGCTACTTCAATCACATATTTTAATTGTTGTAAGGTCATCTCTTTTCTCCTCTATCGAAATGTCTTTGATTAAATCTCTCACTTATTTTCTTTCTGTATAGGACAAACATTAAATTCAATTACTCTAAGAATAATTGATAAGCATACCTCTCCCCATTTGGAAAAGGAAGATGGATAATACCTTTAAACACAAATCCAGCTGATAAAATAACACGTTGCATTGCCCGATTTTTGGGATATGTATCAATTCGTATTTCAGATATTCCTTTTTCTTTGCATCCAAAGAGCAGCAGATTCAGAAAAAGTTTTCCGTACCCTTTCCCACCTATAGCTGGATCAATAGCAAATTTATGGATAGTAGCATATTTACCTTCAGATGCATCCCATTCGCCGTAGTTAATTGTAGAATAGGGTTGTTCCTCTTCGTCGGTAATAATTGCTGTCCCGATAATTAATTCATCTATAATCAAGAGATAATTATTACCTTTTTCTATTTCTCTTTTTATTTCATCCTCTTTAGGTGAATCTTCATCAGACCATTGTGGTGAACCGGATTCAATCAAGCTATTTCTGGCTTTATGGATAATTTGCATGACCTCTTGAAAATCATCGGGGGTTCCATTTCTTACCTGAATATTCACAATAACACCTACTTTTATTTTTATTGTAACTATAGTAATTCCTTATTCTTCTTATACGACTTTTTTAATGAGATAAAGTCAAATAAGAATGACACTACACCAACACTGATTACCATCCCTGTAAATTCATACCAGTTTACTAGAGAATTGGATGTTATCCCATAAATCAAATAAAATATTGCAAACAGAACAACAAATGAGGTTGTTCTGGATTTAAGACCTCTTACTGCCCTTTTATATTCCTGTTCGGTTGCAATATCGGTATATTCCATTCCAGATAAGATATATCTTCCAAAAATATAAAAAAGAAAAACCGCTATACCTGCAAATAAAATAACACCTGTGCTTAAGTCAATGAATTTATTAACGAGGAACATGACTACTAGAAAAAGGACAAGAAGGATTGCTCCTTCAGAGAAAAAATATAGCATCTTCTTTTCCTTATATTCATCCTCTGGCATCAAAAAAGATATCCATGATTTCATTATTCTTCAACCTCCCAAAATAAATCATCTAATGTTTTATCAAGTTCTTTTGCTATCGCAACACAGAGCTGGAGCGTAGGGTTGTATTCCCCTTTCTCTATCAACCCAATAGTCTGTCTCGTTACACCTACCTTTTTTGCCAGCTGCTGCTGGGTCATTGACGTTTTCATACGTATTTTCTTCACATTATTTTTCATTATCCAACCCACTCTATGTAATATATAATTTGCATATGTTAACTATATATTACATTAGTTCATAAATAAAATCAAACAATTTTCAGATTAATGACTCAAGTATGCTAAAGTTAACTTTTACAATAAAAAAGCCATCTAAAGGACTTCTCTCATCCTTCAAATGACTTTACTTTTTAAGTATACTAATCCATCATCCGCTTCTTAAAGGTAACAATCGTTAATACTAGCGTTGCTGCAACCCATGCGCCGATAATCGCAAAAGCTTTCCCTAACTGACTTAGAGATCCCCCTGTATCTGCTATCTCTGCAATTTGTTCTAACTGGATTCCCGGCGTGTACTCTAACACTTGCAACAAACGAAACTGGTCGACAAGTTCCATAAACATATTGCCCATTCCAAATATCAACATAACAGGAAGAACATAGATAGACGCTTCCATAACACTTCTTGTGATTAATCCCATCCATGTTCCTAAGACGATAAAGAAAATGAGGGTCAGAATGATTCCCGCAATTAACCAACCTCTTCCCGTAAATGAAAAATCCATAATAAACATACTAACGGCCGTTACAATAACTGTAATAACAATCGTCACGGCACTTTTACCTGCTAGTATTTCTGTTAATGTGGCTGGGGAAAGCATCAAACCGCGCAATGTATTTTTCTCTTTTTCTTCTGCAATCATCGCACATTGGAGGAAGGTACCAACCAAAGCAAGTGATAAAGTAATCACTAACATGTACATCGATAAAGGGATATCACCCAACCGACTATAAATCACAGCCAATATAAGTGGCATCAGTGCAGTCGATGAAATATACAAATTTCGATATAAATCCTTTACATCCTTTTGAAAAATAGCCATAAAACGTTTTACAGAAAATGTCATACTAATTCCCTCCCCGTCACTTCAACAAAGATATCTCCTAATGTCGGTTCTTTTGTATAAATACGCTCCACCATTTCCCGGGAAATATATTGTTGAATTTCCTCAGCACTTGATGCTTTTAGTGGAATCTCCAGTTCCCGACCATCTTTTAATTCCATACATATAATCTCTTCCCGATACTGTTTTTTCAACTGCTTTGGTTCGTCTAAAAGCTGTACAACCCCTTTGTTTAGAAAGGCAACCTTATCACATAAATGATCGGCTTCTTCCATATCATGTGTGGTCAGAAAAATCGTCGTTCCCTGTCGATTCAATTCTTTTAAGCCATTATGGATATGCTTTGAATTTGCAGGGTCCAATGCCGATGTCGGTTCATCCAAAAATAATAATTTAGGCTGATGTAAAAGCGTTCTTGCAAGTAATACACGCTGCGTCATTCCTTTGGAAAGCTTTGCGACCTGCGTTTTCTTTTCTGTCCCTAAATTAACTGCTTCCAGCGCCTCGTCAATTCGTTTTAAAGAAGTACCATATAAATCTGCATACAACTTTAAGTTATCATAAATCGTTAATCGTACATATAAACCACTATTATCTGTAACCACTCCAAAGCGTTTTCGGTATTCTGGTGTATTCAACTGTGTGGCAGGTATGCCAAACACATTCGCTGTACCTGCTGTTTGTCTCATTTGTCCGGTTAAAATTTTTATTGTCGTTGTTTTCCCTGAGCCACTCGGGCCTAAAAAACCAAAGGTCTCTCCTTTTTTTACTTGGAAAGAAACTTCATGTAGCGCTTGCTTTTTGCCAAAAATCTTCTCTAAAGATTTTACTTCTATCATATTCTTCACTCCCCAAACCTCCTGCAGTACTTGATTTGCTTGTGACTACAGAATAGCTTCTTTTCTGTAGTGACGCAGTATATTTCCGATGAATGGAGTATATCTCAGATTCAGCAGCGCTTATTCTACTCCTAATAATTCTTTCAGCTCGCTTAATTTTAATTTCGATAAGGGAACCTCTGAGCTTTTTTTATCAACAAGAGACAAGCTATAGCTGTTTCTCGTCCACGTAATAACCTCTCTTATTTTTTGAAGATTCACAATATAGGAGCGGTGACAGCGAAAGAAACCTTGGTGAGATAAACGCTGTTCCAATTCTTTTAAGGTAAGACCTGTTGGGAATCCTTCTCCGCGGGTATATAAATAAGATTGTCCTCCCTGACTTTCAATATAATCAATCTCCTGCGGATCAAATAAAATGATTTTATCCTCCACTTTAGCGGAGATTTTATTCAGCTGAAATGATGTCTGTACCTGAGTCACTTCCTCCTCCGTTTCGAAGGACTTCGAGCTTTCTTTCCCCTCTTTTTCCACTGCAATTTGCTGAATGCCTTGTTCATCTAAGCGAAAGACTGTATCGGCAATGGTAATGGCAAATTCCGTACTTGTCGTTAAAATAAGGACAGCCTTTTGCTGCGCTTGCAGAAATTCTACAAACTGATGAAGCACCCGTTTTGTTTCTAAATCTACATTTACTTCCGGCTCTTCAAATATTACAATCTCTGACTCTTGCATTAATATTCTGCCAAATTGGACACGGCGCTTCTCAGAGCGATTAAGCTGATGTATCTTCCATTTTGCCTTCTCCTCCAGTTGAATTTGCTGAAGAACTTCTTTTACAGAGGCCTTACTTTGATATAGGGATCCGATAAATTTAAGATATTCTAGTACTTGCAAGCGTTCATAGATGCCATCTTCATACCAGCAAATACCTAAAGAAGAAAAGTATCGCTGTTTATCCTCCCGTAAAGTTTTATTGTGAATTTGAATAGAACCGTTCCGTGTATTCTCGTCCCCAACCATCATTTGGAGTAAAATGGCTCGAACATTGACCGTTGACTGAATCGCTTTTATTTCTCCGGATTTTACCTCGATATCTATCTTTGGAAATAGTGTTTGATCTCCCTGACGATATTCAATTTCATTTATTTTTAACATTCTTCATACCTCTCTATCCTTAAAGGCCTTTCATTACACTCTAGGTGTACATCACATAGGCCTGACCTAATTATTATTTCATGACAAATAGGTAAATCTTTGTTACAGTAGATTCAAAGATAATAATGAAAAGCAACTACTAGGGGAGCCCAAAATAGCGGGCTGAGAGGGAAGCATGCTTACTTTCCGACTCTTAAGAACCTGATCTGGTTAATACCAGCGTAGGGAAGTAGTCAATCAATTATGATTACTTTCAGTATACCAAATCAGGCCTCTCTATAGAGCCTGATTTTTTTATATGTTCAACGTAGTTCACTTTTCATTTCCAGAACGAAAGGAGATGACTAGATTGAAGAATCGCACACGACTTATAACTTTGATGGCTGTTCTTGTGGCTATCGGTACAACTGGATCTCATTTGCTCTGGTTTCCGGCAGGCGTGGCAAGAGCTTATCCTGTCCAGCATGCCATCAATGTCATTGCTGCAATTATGCTTGGACCAGGACCGGCAGTGATTGTCGCATTTATGATTAGCTTGCTCCGAAACCTATTAGGACTGGGAACGCTGGTTGCATTTCCAGGAGCAATGATTGGAGCTTTGGTTGCCGGGGTATTGTATAAGAAAACACAAAAATATTCGATGGCAGCTTTTGGAGAAGTAATCGGTACAGGGATCATTGGTTCCTTTTTTGCTGTTCCCATTGCAAACTTTCTGATGGGGAGCTCTGTGGGTGCACTAGCTTTTATCCCGCCATTTATTGTAAGCAGTGTCACAGGCGCCATCATTGGCTGGCTCCTGGTCAGCCGTATTCCAACACGACAGTTTTCATTAACAAAATAATTTATACATCCAAGGAGGATTTAAATCATGAGTCAAGTTCGCTGTGCATTATCCATTGCCGGTACTGACCCTAGCGGCGGTGCTGGTATTCAAGCTGATTTAAAAACATTTCAAGAGTTAAAAACGTATGGTATGTCTGTTATTACTTCCGTTGTTGCTCAAAATACAACAGGAGTACGCTCTGTGGAGCATATGCCTCTATCCATGATTGAGGACCAGTTAGATACGGTTATTGAGGACATGCCAATCCATGCAGTAAAAACGGGTATGATTGCAAGTAAGCCAATGATGGAATTAATCGCTAAAAAACTTAAAACGTTAGATGCGCCCTATGTCATGGATCCAGTGATGGTTGCCACCAGCGGTGATTCCTTAATTAATGAAGAGGCACGCAACTTTTTACGCGAGTATCTTCTCCCATTAACAACGGTTGTTACGCCAAATATTCCTGAAGCAGAATTCTTGACCGGACGATCGATTACTTCTGCAGACGATATGAAAAATGCTGCAGAATATCTGGTTCATGAATATGGTGTGGATGCTGCTTTAGTAAAAGGAGGGCATCTTAAGGGAGAAGCCATTGATTTTCTTTATGATGGCAAACAAATGCATAGCTATGCTGCAGAACGTATTGATACAAAAAACACGCATGGAACTGGCTGTACCTATTCAGCCGCAATCGCTGCCTATTTAGGTAAAAATTATCCACTTCCAGAGGCAGTGAAACAAGCAAAATCTTTCGTGACGGCTGCCATTTCAAAATCATTTGCGATTGGCACGGGCAATGGTCCGACTAATCACTGGGCAATCAGAGAAAACGCAGAAAGGAAGATTACGCATGAATCCTGATATTATCCAACAGGTGAGGAATACCACGCCTCTCGTCCATCATTTAACCAATCAGGTTGTGATGAACTTTAGTGCCAATGGGTTACTAGCTTTTGGCGGCAGTCCTGTAATGGCGAAGGAAAAATTGGAGGCGCATGATATGGCAGAAGTCGCCGATGCTGTGGTTTTAAATATTGGAACCATTTTAAAAGAAGAAGTACAAGCTATGGTTCAAGCTGGAAAAACTGCAAATAAAAAGGGTATTCCTGTTGTCCTTGATCCAGTGGGCGTTGCAGCAACTCCTTTTCGAAAAAGGGTCGTCGAAGAGATTCTTAATGAAGTACACCCAACCGTTATCAAAGGAAACGCAGGGGAGATTGCTTCCTTGGTTGACGCAGACATCGAAGCGCGCGGAGTTGATTCTGTCGGTGAAGGAAATGTAGATGCTATTGCAGAAAAGGCTGGAAAAAAGTTTGATACCGCAATTGTGATCACCGGAAAAACGGATGTTATTTATGCTAATCATAAATTGATTGATAATCAAACCGGGCATCCGCTTCTCTCCAGCATTACTGGATCGGGCTGTTTGTTGGGATCGATTGTTGCAGCTTGTCTCACTACTTCTCATCCAATTGAAGAACAACTGAGCTCGGCATTGTGCTTTTATGGACTAGCCGCAGAACGCGCAGCAGAACAACCGTATGTACACGGACCAGGAACCTTTTTACCAAGCTTTATTGATGCTTTATCCTTTTCACCGAAGCAATTAAATGGAGGAACAGAAGATGAAATTTAATCGTGCATTATTAAGAAAATATTTTATCATGGGAAGTCAAAACTGCCACAGAGACCCGAATGCTATTTTAGAAGAAGCAATCACTGCCGGCATTACAGCATTTCAATTCCGGGAAAAAGGAGCCGGATCACTAAGGGGGGAAGCAAAGGTTCAACTGGGTAAAGAACTCAGGGAGCGCTGCCGGGCACATCATATTCCTTTTTTTATTAATGATAATATCGAGCTCGCTGCGGAACTAGATGCAGATGGTATTCACGTAGGTCAGGATGATATGCCTGTGGAGGACGTTCGTTCCCAGTTCCCAGATAAAATGATCGGTTTGTCTATTTCCACCCAGAGAGAACTCGACCAAAGCCCCCTTGAATTGGTGGATTATATTGGTGTTGGACCAATCTTTGCAACTTCCACCAAAGAGGATGCAAAACAAGCGGTTGGACTGGAATGGATACATACGATTCGCACCCAATTTCCTGATATCCCTATAGTAGCAATTGGCGGTATTCAGACGGAAAATGCCCATTCTGTTATCCACGCTGGCGCTGACGGTGTCTCCTTTATTACGGCGATTACTGAAGCTGCAAACATTAAGGAAGCTGTTGAAAAATTGTAGTGTGGCTTTGGCTTTGGAGTATTGATTCCTGCTTCGATGTTTCACTATTTCATCAAACTAATTAATCAGCCCATTCTGTTAAAATGAAGCGCAAATGGTATAGGTGCCTCATATGCTATTAGGGAGCATCAGCCTAATAGAGGAGGAGAATTATGAATTATTTTCAACACCCTAACCCGAACGGGGAGGAAGATGTACAGAGCAACCTGCCCGGTGAGATGTTAAATAACTATTTTCAGCCAGCTCCCCAATATGATTATTCGAATGAATTTTTTGCTGGGGGACCAGATGGGGAAACTGGCGGACCAAGTGGTTATTACCAGGAACAGGAACAGCATCAACATCCAGTTAATCCTGTACCACCTCAATTCGAACAGCATTACGATTCATCACCTGAACGTATTGGCGGATTTTTCCCTGGACCGCCTAGCGGAAATGGTGCGCCATTTCCTAATTGGCCGCCTGCACCCTCTTTTCCAAATTTCCCAGGAAGCGGGGGCGGTGGAGGGGCTCCCGGACAACAGCCAGGATCACAAATGGGCGGTATGAATAACCAGCCTCCAATGGGTCCTCCGCCTAACTTTGTGCCACAGAAACAGAACGTCCAAACATTCGCTGTGGACCCGGGCGGTATTCGATATTGCAGATTCCGTTTCACTTATATTTGGCCAAATCACGGCAGAGGATTTTGGGCTTTCCCGACCTTTGTAGGAAGAAACTCCATTGCCGGCTTCCGCTGGAATGGTTTCCGCTGGGTTTACTTTGGAATGGATTTAAATAGCATTGAATCCTTTCAATGTATGTAGAGACAAAAAACGAGCAGTGAAAAGGAAAACCTTTTTCGCTGCTCGTTTTTTTGTAATTAATATTAATTATATTTTTTATCCTCTTTTTTACGCATTTCTCGTTGCCAAATAAGTCCTTGTTCTAGAGCCATTTTCTTCGCAATTTTCGGTGCATTCCATAGCGGCGGTAAGATCAATAACGATACAGGCACTGCCGATATAACAATGGAGTTCTGAATCGATGCAATACTGTCTTCCCCAATGGAAAGAATTGCCGCTGTAAATGCTCCAAAAAGAACGGCCCAGCATACACGTAACCAGCGTTTCGGGTTATCATGACCTGATAATGTAGCCGCAACGGTATAAGACATGGTATCTGCTGTTGTTGCAACAAATACAATCGATACAAGCAGGAACGCAACGCCCATCACTGTACCAAGCGGCAGCTGATCGGTAATTGCCATTACCGCTGCCGGCATCCCTCCTTCTGATAACGCTGTAGAAATAGAACCTTCATCCTGTATTTCAAAGGAGATACCAGCTCCGCCAACAATGGAGAACCAGAAATTGGTTACAAGCGGTGCTACCACAGATACTGCAATAATAAGTTCCCGAATCGTTCTTCCTCTGGAAATACGGCTGATAAAAACAATAAGCATCGGTGCATAACCGATAAACCAAGCCCAGAAGAAGAGCGTCCAGCCCGATAACCATTCCCTGTCTCCGCGGTAGAACATCATCCCAAACATATTTTGAATATGAACACCGGTCCCGCCGACAAAACCATCAATAATAAACGCGGTAGGTCCAATGATTAGAACAATAACGCCAAGAAGAATGGTAAATCGGACATTCCAGTTACTTAAATGGTAAATTCCTCTATCTACTCCGGTCGCTGCTGAAATTGCTGCTACCGCAACCAGAGCAATCACTACTATAATGCTGACTGTCAATGTGTTCGGCACATCAAATAAATGATTTAATCCGTAAGCAATCTGTAATCCTAAAAATCCAAGAGGCCCCAATGTACCCGCTGCTGTTGCAATAATAGAAACAACATCTGCAGCCGTACCGATAACACTTTTTTCAAAAACCTTTTCCCCAAAAATAGGGTACAACAATCCACGTGGCTTTAATGGATATCCTTTTTGATAATGAACATACATCATGACGATAGCAGATAATGTTCCAAGAATTGCCCATCCAAGGAAACCCCAATGCATAAATGATTGAGCAAATCCGCCTTCAATAAAATTAAACTGGCCTCCTCCGAATAGAGGCGGTGTATCCATATAATGATACATTGGCTCTGCAGCAGCCCAAAAGACTCCTCCCGCAGCCAACAAAGTAACTAATATCATACATACCCAGCCAAAATAACTATACTTTGGCTTATCCTGATTACCTAATTTTACTTTTCCGTATTTTGATATCGCTAATCCCAGACCGATGGCGAAATTAAGGAATAAAAGTATTTGCCAATACGGGCCAAACCAATCAGCAGAATAATGAAACAGAGTATTTACTGCACTATCCACCATTTCATTATTAATTAGCGATAGAATGATAAATACAACTAAAAATCCTCCACTGATATAAAAAACTGGCCAATCTAAACCTTTTCCTTTTCTTGACTTCACATTTTACCTCCTGTTTTTATGTAAGCGTCTATAAGCATTTATGTGTTATTTATAGACCTCATGAATGAAAGCACAATTTAAACTAATATTCTCAACAAGCTTTCATCCTCTCACTTGTTTTGTTTGAACATATCTTTCTATTATAGTTTTATGTTTCTTACAATACAACTTTCATTTTAACGACGTATTCAGCGGATTACTTTGGATATTGAAGTATTTCCCTTATTAAATATTCTTAAACCCTTCTTATCCTCGAAAATAAAAAAATCTCGCAAAATTTGCCCGATAAGTTAAGAAAACATTTGAAAGATCTTTTGTTTGCCGATGTAGCTAAAATCTTCTACCGGTGTCTCTCATTTGTATTTCATTAAAATTATGACGAATAAGAGAAGATTTCACTTTATCTTATCTATTTGGTGATGCAGCCCTAGGGAGAACTTTCGATAGCCCTACAAATCGCAATTTTTTCGGGCTCCTTCGCTTCATCCTTTTATATAATAAAAACTCCATTTTCATTTGTTATTCTTCCACGGTATCTAGATAATTACTCATATTTTAGGGCGTAACTTCACATCAATGGAATTTAAGATCGTCACCATTTGCATCATACTCTAATCGAAAAGTTCGGCTCTTCATCAAATTCTAGGATGGACAGAGTAAAGTTGATTTAAAGGAAATAATAGGGAGTTATAAAATGTGGGATATGTTTGAACAGAAATAGTTAACGGCGGCAACTTGATTTCCACGCAAACTAAGAAACAGTCTTATAGATGGGGCTAAATCACTTTCTCTATAAATAATTCGTTACTCATTCTAGCTTCCCCATTCTACTTTGTGTATGTTTTTATTATGCATAAAAGCACCCTATAGTATAGTCTTTTTTAAAGTGTCTACGCTATAGGGTACTTTTTGCTAATGATCTGGCTTTTCTTTTTTTGTTATAAAATTACTAAAAAACACTAATAGAATCGCAATAAGGAAAAGTGTCCAACGTATAGGAACAGGTAGAAAATTAGAATATTCTGCGTCAAAAAAACAAAATACAGCAAGAAATACCCCCAGAGCGGAAACACTTTTTTTATTTACAATAGATCCCCCTTGAATTTTCTTCAATATGACACCTCCCTGAATCTTCATCTGTTTAATAAAATGTATCTTCATCATTACATCCTACTTACAGTTATATGATTAGCGGGCCACAAAAAATAAAAAATCCAATTAGCGAGAATAGTCTGGTATATTCAAAAAAACTAAACGTTAAGACCCTTTGGAAACTGTTTCTTTTTGCTGTTCTCCCCTAGTTAGACGAGGGATTTCTACTGGACAGGGTAAGCCCTGTCCAGCAGAAAAGCACTTTTGGGTCTTGATTGTTTCGCTGACCATAAACTAATCGTCTGCGGTTTTACTTGTTCCTTTCCATACACAACGTGACAATATCACTATCAAGGTAACATAATTTCAATGTTTTTTCTGCCAGTCCCCTGAACATGCTCATTACAATTTGTCTTTTCAAACCTTAAGAATTAATAATCTTATCCACTGTTTCTTCTACTTCATCTCTAGACATTTTTTCTTTTCCATCCTTCAAAGCATTTAATGTTTTATGCGCAAGCGCTAACGGGATACGACAGAAAAGGAGAATATTTTTGGTAGAGATTTGTGTCATATACTCATCTGCTTTTTGTAAATTCGCTTCTGCATAAGCAAACATTTCCTTTGTGGACCAATCATTCGGGAAGAAACCAACGCCTCTTTCCGCATCTTCATCCATATTTCGTAATATATTCACAGCCTGTAGCCCGCGGCCATAGCCGATTGCTAGGTCACGGTCCGTTTTTGTTCCGTCATACCAATCCCAAATATCAGATAGCATAACACCGACAAGGCCTGCCACATAATATGTATACTCATCTAAGTCTTCCTTCGTTTCCACGTTCCACTCTTTCTCAACCCATTTTGCCATTCCTTCTGCCATTTCACTTGTTGATTCTTTTACTTTTTGCTGAATAGCTTCCGGGCAAAAATCAATCCAGTCTGCCAAGCGTAATGTTACTTCTGGAAGTTCGTTCTCGTGCGGGGCTACTAACTGCTGGTAAGCTTCACGAGGAAATACATCTTCCTTCAGTAAACGGCTTGTCTCTATTAATAAATGTTTTTTTACTTCTGCATCCATTTCTTCATGGTCTTCTATCTCGTCAACAGCGCGCATGCAGAGGTAAGCTGAACCAACCGTTTTCCGCAAAGTTTTGTTCAACAGTTTAATGGGGATATAAAATGTTCTGCTCGTCTGTTTTAAAACCTTCATTGCATCTTTTTCTAATATTGCATGTCTACTCACCCAAAACTCCTCCTTATAATTTCATGCGTTAATGTAAGTATAACAAACAAGGCTCTTTTTTTCCTTTAAAAGTGTTGAATTCCCTTTAATTTTCACATAAACTTCTTGTGCTATCCATTTTTTAAAGCTAGGATAGTAGATGGAAACTTATCATTAGAACGCTCAAACATCATTATCTTTTTTCCTCTGTGTGGAAAGCGATAATAGACAATTGCAGCGAGAAAAATATGAATAAGGCGTGTTGTGTATGAATAAAAGTGTATATTTGCTTATGACAATTTCATTTATCGTTGGAATGGTCGAATTAATTATTGGTGGTATTCTTGATTTGGTTGCAACAGACCTTGATGTATCATTAGGAAAAGCAGGATTATTAATTACGATTTTCTCTCTTGTTTTTGCCATTGCTTCTCCTGTTTTACTTTACTTAACTGCTTCCGTTGAACGAAAAAAGCTTACCATCATTTCCTTGCTTGTCTTTTTAATCGGAAATATTCTTGCTGTTTTTAGTTTGAACTACGCAATGATTTTTATTAGTAGAATTATTTCCGCAGCAAGTGCTTCTTTATTGATTGTACTTTGTATTATGATGGCATCTTCCATTGTTCAGCCTGCTTATCGTGGACGTGCTATCGGAATTGTCAGTATGGGGGTAAGTGGTTCACTTGTTTTCGGAATTCCATTTGGTTTAGTACTAGGAGAATCTTTTGGCTGGCGCGCTCCTTTCGTTCTTATTTCTATTTTAACCGTTGTTTCTATTATATGTGTCCATTTCTTTATGCAGCGCATCCCTTCTGCAGAAAAGCCACTGCCAATCTCGACACAGCTAAAAATGATTCGAAATCCAAAGGTTCTTTTTATTTTGCTGACGACCTTTTTCGTGTTAGCCGGGCATACAACGTTATATGGCTATCTTAACCCATTTGTTAAAGACTTTATGGAATTAGACGGTATTTGGCTTAGTGCGGTTTATCTCATCTTTGGTATTTCTGCTGTCAGCGGCGGTGGAACAGGTGGAACATTATCCGACTTATTCGGGCCAAAACGAACTGTGCTTAGCGCAATCATTTTATTTGTGGCAACTATTTTAATCATTCCAATTTCAGCGATCCATGTTGTATTATTCCTTGTGGTTCTTGTGTTATGGGGTATGCTTAGCTGGGCAGTATCACCACCAATTCAAAGCTATTTAATTGAGACATCGCCACAGAATTCGAGTATCTTGGTCAGTTTAAATAACTCTTCTTTGCATTTAGGTATTGCCGTTGGATCCTTTGTAGGAAGTATTGTTATCGAACAAGCAAGCGTTGAAAAGAACGCTTATGTCGGTGGCGCCATTGTATTCTTAGGTTTAATTACAGCCTTGGTGGCACTTCGGGGCTATTCTAGACCGCAAGTAACTTCTGAATATAATGATAAACAAACTGCGTCGACGACTCATGATTAAAGTTACAAGCTTGTCTTCATCTGCTAAGTAGATCTGGCTTGCACTAGCCTTTTAGACTTATCCCTGACCAGCAGTACGATCGTACGTAAAAGGTGGGTACTCCTGCTTAACGTGTTGGGGATAAGGAGGCTTGACTTCTCCCCTGCTGGTGAAAAGAATATTTCTATTAAAACGCATTGGATGGATTATTCTTCGACTTTTGAAAAAGTAAGTCAACCGCTCATGTATACGACGTTTTATTTTCCTCATCACTCGAATTTTTCTCTTTCTTGATAATCGCTCTCCTGTAAATTACAATCGGAATTATCCCCAAAATAAAACCAGCCATACCAAAGACTTCTATTCTACCTAGACTGTAGCCAACCACGATGCCTAAACCTAAACAGACCAGAAACATCGCACCAAGATGATAAATTCGCATATCTGCTACCCCCTTTTTTCCTATTATATGAAGAAAGTATTTAAAGGTACGTAGAACTGCTAAAATGATTTATATCCCTTTTCCATATAGATAACATGTAATTCAACAATTTTCCAAAATTACTTTATTGACGCACATTTGAGAGCGCTAACACTTCAAAACTCATGTGTATTCTAAAAATTCGCTATTGCCTTACTTCCCTTTTCATGTTTAAATAAATTCAATATATAATAGGAAGTATAGAGGTGGTTAGATGGAAGAGAAGGTTTCAGTAGGATTATTAGGTCTTGGTGTCGTTGGCTCAGGCGTGATTCACCTAATTGAAGATCACCAGGAGAAATTAGCACATCAATTAGGTTGCAAAGTCGAAGTTGTCAAGGCACTTGTCCGTGATATAGAGAAAGCAAGAGATATCGATATTAATCAAGACATTCTGACAACCAATCCAAGTGATATACTAGAAAACGCTGAGATTGATCTTGTCATTGAAGTCATGGGCGGAATTGATCACACAAGGGAATATATTTTAAAAGCATTTTCTAATAGAAAACATGTTGTCTCTGCCAACAAGGACTTAGTAGCTGTTTATGGTCCTGAATTACAGGAAGCTGCGGTTAAAAATAATTGTGATTTTTATTATGAAGCAAGTGTTGCTGGCGGAATCCCTATCCTACGGGGAATTAACGAAGGTTTATCCTCGGACCACATCCAAAAGATCATGGGAATTGTCAACGGGACAACCAACTATATTTTGACAAAAATGGATGAGGAAGGCGTCAGCTATGAAGATGCCCTTGGAGAGGCACAGCGTCTTGGCTTTGCAGAAGCAGACCCTACATCGGATGTAGAAGGATTAGATGCAGCTCGAAAAATGGCTATTCTTGGTCGTTTAGCATTTTCCACACCTGTTGACTTGCAAGATGTTGAGGTAAAAGGAATTCATGGTATTGACTTAAAGGATCTCCGCTATGCTTCTCAGCTTGGATATACGATGAAGCTGATTGGGTTTGCCAACTTTTTCGATCATGAATTAGAAGTAAATGTACAGCCGACACTTTTAGCGAAAAATCATCCGTTAGCAAGTGTGAAAAATGAATATAATGCTGTGTATGTTTACGGAGAAGCAGTCGGGGAAACCATGTTCTACGGTCCAGGAGCTGGCAGTCTTCCTACTGCGACAGCGATTTTATCAGATGTTATTGCAGCAATTAAAGCAATGCGTTTGGGGGTATCTGGGAAGCAGTCTAATGATATGCAATTTCCAAAAACATTGCGTCCGAAAGATAAACAGCATAGCCAATATTATGTTCGTTTATGTGTAGAAGATAAGACTGGAGTATTTTCAGAAATCTCTTCTATTTTCCATTCACAGGATATCAGCTTCCAACGAATTTTGCAGACACCTGTGGATGAAAAAGAGTCTGCAGAAATCGTGTTAGTAACACATGACACACCATACCATCAATTTGAACAAGTGCTAAATCAATTAGAAGCATTCGATGCCGTGACTGAGATAAAAAGCTATTATAAAGTAGAAGGAGATGCATAAGATGGCTTGGAAAGGGTTAATTGAAGAATATCGTGACTTTCTTCCTGTCACCGATAAAACACCCGCTTTATCATTATTAGAAGGAAATACACCACTTTTTCATTTTCCAAATCTATCAAAAGAATTGGGAATTGAATTATACGGAAAATTTGAAGGGTTAAACCCGACTGGGTCATTTAAAGATCGTGGCATGGTTATGGCTGTTGCAAAAGCGATTGAAGAAGGCTCAAGTTCGGTCATTTGTGCATCTACCGGAAATACGTCTGCAGCAGCGGCAGCATATGCAGCACGGGCAGGAATTCGTGCGAGTATCGTTATTCCAAAAGGGAAAGTAGCACTTGGAAAACTGGCTCAGGCCGTCATGTATGGAGCTGAAATTGTCGAGATTGAAGGAAATTTTGACCAAGCATTACAGCTTGTTCGTAAAATTAGTGAGAAATCACCTATCACTCTAGTAAACTCAGTTAACCCATACCGTTTGGAAGGCCAAAAAACGGCAGCATTTGAAGTGTGTGATCAGTTAGGCGAAGCTCCAGATATTCTGGCAATCCCTGTTGGTAATGCAGGCAATATCAGTGCATACTGGAAAGGCTTTAAAGAGTACAGTGAATCCAAAGGAACAGCGCTTCCAAAAATGTTCGGCTTTGAAGCAGAGGGGGCAGCTGCCATTGTCAGAGAAAAAGTGGTGGAAGAACCGGAAACCGTGGCAACCGCCATTCGAATCGGAAATCCCGCAAGCTGGGATTTAGCAGTTCAAGCTAGAGAAGAATCAGGCGGAATGATTGGATCTGTTACGGATGAGGAAATTATTTCTGCATTTAAGCTTCTCCCTCGCAAGGAAGGTGTTTTTGCAGAGCCAGGTTCAGCTGCTTCTATCGCCGGTGTAATTCAGCAGGTCAAAGAAGGTCAAATCCCAGAAGGCAGCAAGGTTGTTGCCGTACTTACTGGCAATGGATTAAAAGATCCACAAACTGCCATTGACCAATTAACAATTGAGCCTGTAACACTTCCAAATGATGAAGATGCAATCCTTGAATACTTAGAGAAGATGATTACATCATGATGCCTTTTCGTTTTCGCATCTCTGTTCCTGCAAGCAGTGCTAATCTTGGTCCTGGTTTCGACTCCATGGGCCTTGCTTTAGGCTTGTATATCCATTTAGACGTGGAGGACGCGGATTGCTATTCTTTTTTTGCACATGGATCTGCTGAAGCAGAGGAAAACCATTTTATTTGGAGTATTGCCCAGCGGGTAGCGAAACGATATGGAGTAGCTTTACCGCCTTGTACCGTGCAAGAAACGAGTGAAATCCCATTGGCCAGAGGGTTGGGCAGCAGCGCTTCAGCCATCGTTGCGGGAATTGAATTAGCCAATCAACTTGGAAATTTACAATTAACGGATGCGCAAAAACTTGCTTTCGGAACCGAGGTTGAAGGGCATCCAGATAATATTGCCCCTTCTCTATTTGGTGGTTTAACGATTTCAACCATGCTAGAGGATGACATCCCTTCCATCCAATTAAATGACATCGAATTAGACTTAATTGCTTATATACCGAAAGTAGAGCTAAAAACAGAGGTTGCTAGAAATTGTCTGCCAGATACATATGAGCGAAACTATGCGGCAAGGGCGAGCGCGATGAGTAATCTAGTTGTAGCTGCACTCTACAAAAAGGACTATGCATTGTTTGGAAAAATGCTTGAGAATGATTTATTTCACGAGCCTTTTCGCAAGGAGTTAATACCGAATTTTAATTTCATCCGGGATAAGGCAAAAGAACTCGGCGCATTTGGTACTGCTTTAAGCGGAGCCGGGCCAACCATGCTTTCATTTGTACCTCAAGGCAGCGGAGAGAAAATCAAAGAAGAGATGTTGCATCACCTTGCAGGTTATCAGGTAAAGCTCTTAGAAATCGATACACAAGGGGTTTTTATTACAAGATAAATAGATGCCAAAAAGTGCAAGAGTCTAGGCAAGCTCTTGCACTTTTTTAAATCGTTTCATTATAAATTTGGCTATTATTATTTTGAATATCGATGATCTTTAAACGATTTTCATTTTTAACAAAGATGGTTTTATAGTATTTCTCTCCGCCAATTTCATAAAACAATACACGGGTCCCTGGATTATCTGTTTCGACAACTACTTCATATTCCCCGTCATCGATTTGTGTTTCTATGACTTCCTGTTCTTCATATTCATAGGAGGTGTCTGTGGCTTGGTTTGCGGAATTGTCATTATTGTGCTTTTCTCCTCCATTAGATTCTTCTGATGACGGCTCGGAAGTCTCACCGGATACATCTGATTCCCTTTCTTCAGCTGTATTTTGACCGCTATCTTGTACTTCTTGATCTGTATTTGCTTGACAAGCACTGATAATAAATAATAGAAATACTATCCCTATAATAGATAGTGATTTTTTCATTCTATCTCCTCCCTTGTATTTATCCTTCCTTTTTCTATTCAAAATGAAACCTTGGCTTCCGATAGTTTCAGACATTATGAATGGCCAGCAACTGAGATTGTACTCTACTACAATTTTATTTTCAACTAATTTATTAAACGCTTGAAGTAAATAAAAGAAGCAGGAACGCATTATTTTAGCCGCCCCTGCTTCTTTTATTTCATCCCATTAACGCTGTCATCAAAGCTTTCTGAGCATGCAGCCGATTTTCAGACTGCTGGAAGACAACAGAGTGTTTCCCATCTATTACTCCTGCAGACACTTCCTCTCCGTGATGAGCTGGAAGGCAGTGCATAAATGTTACATCTGATTTAGCTTTAGCAAGAAGTGCTTCATTTACTTGAAACTGCTTAAAATCCTGTTCACGCTGCGCTTGCTCTGCTTCATGGCCCATACTTGCCCACACATCTGTGTAAATAACATCAGCATCTTTGACAGCCTCAGCCGGGTTATTACTCCATTCAATCGTTGCACCATGTTCTACAGCCATTTGTTTTGCTTTTTCCGTAACCTGTGCATTCGGCTTATAATTATCTGGTGTCACCGTTACAATATGCATTCCCATTTTTGCAGCACCAATCATTAAAGAATGCGCCATATTATTGCCGTCCCCAATATAAACTATTTTTTGCCCCTGTAATACACCTTTTACCTCTTTGATTGTTTGCAAGTCTGCTAGTACCTGACAAGGATGATAAAGATCTGTTAACCCATTAATGACAGGGATACTTGCACATTTAGCCAACTCCTCGACATCCGCCTGATTATATGTCCGAATCATGATTCCATCTAGATATCCTGATAATACTTTTGCCGTATCTGCAATGGTTTCTCCTCGGCCAATTTGAATGTCCTTTGAACTTAAGAAGATTCCCAGTCCTCCTAATTGATAGATTCCCGTTTCGAAAGAGACACGAGTTCTTGTTGAAGCTTTTTCAAAAATCATGCCTAATGTTTTCCCTTTCATTGGTTCAAAAATAATTCCATCTTTGCTTTGCTTCTTCTGATAATCGGCCAATTCAATTAGGTAGTCAATCTCGTCTTTTGTATAATCAGCAAGTGTTAAAAAGTCTCGTCCTTTTAATTCCTGCTGCTGAAATTGAATGTGATTTGTTGTCGTCATCCACGAACACCTCTTCAAATGTTGTTATGAATTATTATGCAATAAAAAGAATATTTATTCAATAGTTTTTTCAATTTTTATATCTCTTATAGAAGTTGTAGTTAGAAATTGGTTGTGTGATAAGCTCTTCCATAACGTAAAAAAGCATCTTTACAACTAGCTGTGCGCTGCTGTAAAGATGCTCTTATAAAGTAATTAATCCTTTACTTGGATAACCAAAACCTTTAAATAATTCCCTTGCTTAAAATGCTTGTTGACTGTAAAGTCGCCCGGCAACGAGAACTCTTCCAGGATGGTGTATTTCTTCTTTTTCGCCTGAAATCCGCGATGAATCATGTCTTTGAATTTCTTCATTCCAAATGAAGCAGTATTGGTAGAAGCAATAATAACGCCGTTCTTCTCAAGCAGATCAATGGAATTCTCAATCAGCTCCGGGTAATCCTTCGCTGTTCGGAAGGTTCTCTTCTTAGAGCGCGCAAAGCTTGGCGGATCGAGAACAACGACATCAAACTGCAGATTTTTCCGTTTGGCATATTTGAAATAATCGAACACATCCATCACAATAATATCTTGCTGCTCAAAATCAATCCCATTTACGCTAAATTGCTCAATGGTTTTACTCTTACTGCGTTTCGCTAAATCCACGCTGGTGGTTTTGGCTGCGCCACCTAATGCAGCAGCAACAGAAAAAGCACCAGTGTAGGAAAAGGTATTTAACACATGCTTGCCCTTGGCGTATTTGTCACGCAATGCTTTACGGACATCACGCTGATCCAGGAATATTCCGACCATAGCTCCATCGTTTAGATAAACAGCATAATTCATGCCATTTTCTTTTACAATAAGCGGGAACTCTCCCCTTGTTCCTTTGACAAAATCGTCGTCTTCTACATATTGCCCTTTCGTATCAAATCGCTTTTTTTCATAAATCCCCTGGTAGTCGGCCAACTCGTCAAAAACTTGAATAATCCAGTCTTTAAAAGCATAAATTCCTTCACTGTACCATTGAATAACATAATAGCCATCAAAATAGTCAATAATTAAACCGCCAATTCCGTCCCCTTCCCCATTGAATACACGGAAGGCTGTCGTTTCTTCAGCTTGATAATAAGAGCTGCGCTTACTGATTGCAGTGAGCAGCTTTTGCTTAAAGAAAGCCTGGTCAATGGATACTCCTTCCTTAAAAGTTAATACCCAGCCCATTCCTTTATTTTGGCGTCCTGTATAAGCTGTTGCCAAGAAATCTCCTTGCGGTGTATGAAGTGCGATGATTTCCCCTTCAGCCAGCTTATTTGGCTGCACAATAGCTTCTTCTAAAATCAACGGATTCTGCTGCTGTTTTAATTTTTTTATATAGTCTTGCTTTACTGTTACTTTTTTCATTTTTTCACCCTTATTTTTCTAATCTTTTATTTGGATCTTCAATCACCGCAAAAACGCAGGTATCCCTTAATTCTCCATTTTCTTCTACATCATCATTTCTTAAGATTCCTTCCAGCTTAAATCCAGCTCTTTCGGCAACAGCTTTACTTTTTATATTTTTTGTATCACACCTAATTTCTACACGATTGGCTTTTAGTTCTTGAAATGCAAAAGTCGTCAGTCCCTCCACCAATTCAGTGACATAGCCTTTCCCGCTAAATTTTGTATCAATCCAGTAGCCAATTTCAAACTTCCGCACATTCCAATTAATACGGTGCAATCCACTTGAAATAATAAATTCCCCTGTCTCCTTATCAAAGGCATGGAACCGCAAATCTTCCCGTGCTAAAAAGTTTAGATACGCCTTTTTCGTTGTCTTTTGTGCGCCAAGTTCTGTCTGTTCTTGTCGAGCAAATGGCAGCCACGGCCTTAACTCCTTGATAGATGCCTGTATCGCCTCATAAATGGGCTTCCAATCTTCTGGCTTCGGCGCACGAATAAGTAATCGCTCTGTTTCAAATTGATTTGGAAATATTAATAATATCGGTTCCATTGCAAAGCACTCCCTTCCCTCGCTGGCAAGCTTATTTTTCACCCAGTTTTACATAAAACTCGCTTGTATTCCCTTTTTCATATAGATTGGTTGTCGAAGTGGAATACGCTAAGATGGTTGCTTGAAAAGACAAAGACGCATCTGGAATATCCACCTGAAAATCATTTTTATAGAGCAGTGCGGTTACATCATGATACGTTTCACTGGTGACATCAAATGAAAAGGCAACTTGTTTCTTATCATCTGCTTCAAGAATTTCAACCTTTTTCCCTTCAAATACGTGCCCATTAATCCTTATTTTCATAGCCTTTACCTCCTTATCCTGCACGCAGGCTGCTACATTTCTACAAGAATAACATCCCGCCAGCTTTCTTCCCTTTGCCCAATATTTTTCGTTAAATAATGATAATATCTTACATGCTTTTCATACGAAATACTAGTAAATCAAACAACTTCCTTAATTATTTATCTCTGTTAAGCTACAATATATAGAAAGCCAAGAATACTTAGGAGGAAAAAAATGAAAATCTTTGTAGATGCAGATGCCTGCCCTGTCAAAAACATTATTATAGATGAAGCAGGTAAGAAGGATATTCCTGTAGTTCTGGTAACCAGTATCTCACATTTTTCTTTAAAGGAGTATCCAGATTGGGTAGAAACCGTTTATGTGGACACAGGTGCAGATGCGGCTGATTATCGGATTATGCAGCTCGCAAAAAAAGAAGACATGGTCATTACTCAAGATTATGGACTGGCTTCTCTTGCGCTTGCAAAAGGCTGTTACGTGCTACATCATAAAGGATTTGCCTATACCAATGATAATATTGACCAACTGTTACAATCCCGCTACTTAAGCGCTATGGAACGACGGAGCGGAAAGCATACCAAAGGGCCAAAAGCGTTAACAGAAGAAGACCGGCAAAAATTTCTCCAGCTTTTCCGAAATTATTTGCAAGAAATCGTTTAAAAAAGCACTCTGTTTGTTTTCTTCATGCCCATTTATCAGGTAGAAAACGTTAGAGTGCTTTTTCGGTTTAGCTATTCTTCTTCTGTGAAGGCAGCAAAATTCGTTGAGAATAAATGGTTTACAGGATCTTCCGGGGCTACGATTTTTTTCGCATGGTTGACAGCGATTGGTCCTTCATTAAACGCCCCTGCAATTAATCCAAGCTTATTCGGATAATGCGCAATATCGCCAATCGCAAAAACACCTTCTACGGACGTCTGCATGCTGGAATCAACCGCAATCATTCCGTCTATCATTTCCAGACCCCATGAGGTAATTGGTTCTAAATTAATTTGAAAACCATGATTCACAACGACTCGGTCAATATAAAGCTCTTTATCACCAGCTGCATTATCTAGATGTTTAAGCGTAACTTTCTTAATTTGTCCGTCTGTTCCATGCAATTCTTTAATTTCATATGGCGTCATGACGTTTACACGAGCGTTTTTCAGCTTTGTCACACTGCTTTCCAACCCTTTAAACTGATCTCTTCGATGGATGAGCGTCACACTTTTTGCAATGTTTTCAAGTTCCAATGCCCAGTCAACAGCACTATTGCCACCGCCAGAAATCAGAACATGCTTATCATAGTAATCCGCCAATTTTCTTACGGTGTAATGCAAACTTTTCTCTTCATAATATACCGCTTCTGGATGATCCAGCTTCACAGAATGCAACGTTCCAAAACCAGTTGCCAGCATGATTGTTTTCGAATAATGCGTATTTCCATTGCTGCTGACAAGCTGAAAATTTCCATCCTCCATTCTTTGCATATCAACGACCTGTTCTCCTAAAACAACTGCGGGGTCAAATGTCATCGCCTGCTTCACCAATTGTTCGGTTACTTCCTCCCCGGTAGCGTGCGCGATACCGCCAATATCACGGATAACTTTCTCCGGATAGAAGTAAGGCACTTTCCCGCCAAGATAGGGAAGATATTCAATAATCTTTGTTTTCATTTCGCGCATACCACTATAAAAGGCAGCAAATAAACCAGCCGGACCGCCGCCAATTATCGTAACGTCATAGATTTCTTCGTTCATTATTACCTAAGTCCCTTCTTCATGTTATTTCGTCTTCATCAGCAGATAAACAAAATAAGGTGTGCTGACAATCGATACAACAATTCCTACAGGTATCGTGGTAGGTGCTAAAATATTACTCCCAATCATATCCGCAATCATTAGGACAAAAGCTCCTAATAATGCGGAAATCGGGATGACATAATGATGAAGCGGTCCAACTAACTTACGGACAATATGCGGAATAACAAGTCCTAAAAAGGCAATGGCTCCGCCAGCTGCAACAGATGCACCTGCTAAAGCTACAGCGATGAATAGTAAAACGCCCCGCTCCCTTTCCACATGCGTCCCAAGTCCGGAAGCAACATCATCTCCTAAATGGAAAACATTTAAATTGCTCGCTTTTTTTATGGCCACAGGAATGAGAATCAGCATCCAAGGCAATAAAGCAAAGACAAAATTCCAGTTTGCACTCCAAATTTCACCAGTTAGCCAAATGGTTACTTGACGATAATTTTGCGGATCCATACGCAGCTGCAAAATCGTCAAAAGTGCTCCAAATGCAGCATTTACGCCAATCCCCACTAGAACAAGCCGAATTGGTGAAACGCCTTTTTTCCAAGCGATAGCATAAATCAGAAGTGCCGCAGTAAACGCTCCAACCAAAGCAACAAAAGGAAGCATATAAGTACTTAAGGCACTTGTGGACGGAATGGCACCTTGAAAGAAATAGAGAAATAACACAATCGCAAAGCCTGCCCCAGAATTAATTCCTAAAATCCCAGGATCAGCAAGTCCATTTTGCGTAATTCCTTGCATCATTGTTCCCGAAACCGCTAAACCTGCTCCGATTAACAAGGCCAAAATAATCCCTGGCATCCGAAAATGAAATAATACAAGCTCCTGCCTATCTGTCCCCTGCCCCATAAAGGTTTGAATCACTTCTATTGGCGAAATCGAAATCGCACCTAAATGTAAACTGATAAAAGAAAAAATAATTATCCCAACAATTAATGCACTAATTATCATCCAAAATCGGCGCCGTTTTTGTTTTTCTAATGGAATCATTTTTTGTCACCCCCACTGCCTCTGGCCAAATAGAGGAAGAATGGAACACCAATGATAGATGTAATGGCTCCTACCGGTGTTTCGAACGGGGCATTTATTATACGTGCGACCACGTCCGCATTGACAAGTAATAGCGCACCAAACACTGCCGAGGTTGGAATAATCCAGCGGTAATCCGTTCCAATAATAAATCGGGTAATATGTGGGATAATTAAACCGACAAATCCGACGGAACCTGCAACGGAAACCGCAACACCCGTTAATAGGAGTACAACAATAATTCCTAAAATCTTAATCAAGGTATTATTCTGTCCCAGCCCAGTAGATAAATCATCTCCTAAGCTAAGAACTGTAATAGACTTCGAAATAGACAGCGCCAGAATCATGCCTATTGCTCCTGCAAAGAAAAGAACGGTTACCGCGTTCCAGCCTACACCGTCTAATCCGCCAGCAAGCCAAAAGCCGATATCTTTCTCTAACTGAAAATGCAGCGATAAAATAGAGGAAACCGAACGTAATAATGTTCCAATCGCAACACCTGCCAGCGCCAGTTTCACCGGTGTTAAGCCATTGCCAGAAAAAGATCCTACTAAAAACACCAGGGTTACTGCTATACCCGCTCCAATAAAGGAAGCTACCATAAAACCAATGTTAGAAACAGCTGGATAAAATGCAAGGATAATCACAAGCATAAATGCAGCTCCATCTGTTACACCCATTATCGAGGGCGATGCAAGCGGGTTACGCGTCATTCCTTGCATCACTGCTCCAGACACAGCTAAAAACGCACCCACCAATACAGCAGCTAAAGCTCGAGGAATACGCAGCTCCCAAATAACCTGATGCGCCTGCTCTCCTTCACTGAAACTGAAAATAGCCTGCCAAACCGTATGTAAATCAATCGTTGTTGCACCATAAGAGATAGATACGCCAAGCGAAAAAATAACAAGACAAATACCTATCAAAATAATCAATGCTTTCATTAATTGAGAAGAACGTGAAAATAACTTCATTATATTTATATGCTCCTATATTAACTTCATAAAATATCGCCCTGCTATAATATCACTTTTGATGTAAAAAAGCAGTTGTCTTCTTATTTTAAACCATGTATCGAATTTGATTGAAAAAACATACTAATCATAGCTGTTTCTAAACATTATTAAACCTAAAACTGCCCTTAAATAGCACATTGACTTTCTAATTGAAAGTGATTATCATTATCGTTAGACGTTCATTATAACATAAAAGGAGAAAAAGAAATGAACAAACTATTCCAAAAGAAATATTTATTGATGCTCTTACTTACTACCCTATTACTTCTTGCTTCCTGCAGCAATAATAACGAGACGGATCCTTCCACATCCAACGATACAAATGATGAAGCATCAGACATTACGGTTGATTCAGGCATGGGAGAGGTCACTATTCCTGCAAACCCAGAAAAAATTCTTGCTCCCTATAATGAAGACACATTACTTGCGCTAGGCGAAAAACCTGTTGCGAAATGGGCAATCGGTGACAGTATTCAAGACTATTTAGAAGAAGACTTGGCAGATGTAGAAACGATTGAATGGACATTACCGTTAGAGCAAGTTCTTAACATCGAGCCAGATCTTATTATTTTGGACCATGTCTTGGATAATTACGAAGGCTCTTATGAAGACTACGCAGCTATTGCACCAACATACGTATTATCTGAGGAAGAAGCAAATGATTGGAAAGTTCGGTTACAAAAATTTGGTGAACTGCTCGGAAAACAAGAGGAAGCTGAGAAGGCTTTGGCAGACTACGATAAGAAAGTAGCTCAAGCAAAAGAAGAACTTGATGCGTCCTTAGGCGATGAAACAGTTGCAATGATGTGGGTTGTTGGAGGAAAGTATTTCTTATTTGAAGAAAATCGCCACACTGCAGACATGATTTACAATGAATTAGATGTAGAAGTTCCTGAACTGGTCAAGGGGCTTGGAGAAGGCGAAGCTGCTTGGAATCCAATTTCTTTAGAAAAACTTTCAGAAATAGATGCTGATCATCTCATTATTTTAGGCGATGAAGATGATGAAGGTATCGAAGCATTAAAAAACAGCAGTGTTTGGAATAACACCAAAGTTGTTCAAAACGATCAGGTATACTACTTGGAAGACGAAAGCAATTGGACAAACAGTGGCCTCGTCGCTTCCGAACAAACCATTGATATGTTTGTTGATCTGTTTAAATAATAATCCCAAATTACGGGCTCGGATGAATAAAAAAGTTCATCCGAGTTTTTTATGCTTTCTCCTCTTGGAAACAAAATTGTCACCTAATTGAAAACTACTATCATTGACTAGTAGACTTGGAAGCAATAAAATGAAAGTAGTACCTAAAACCCTTTTTAGGTCAGGGAGGCATTTCAATGAACTCACTAACCGCAAATAACTTGACACTTGGGTTCGGAGACCGAATTATTATAGATGAATTAGATATTTCTATCCCTAAGGGAGAAATCACTGTTTTTATCGGCCCAAACGGCTGTGGAAAATCAACTTTATTACGTTCTTTGGCACGTTTATTAAAGCCAAAGCAAGGATCCGTTATACTAAACGGGCAAAATATTGCTAAAATGCGCACAAGAGAAGTTGCACAAAATCTCGCTATTTTGCCGCAAGCACCAACCAGTCCAGAAGGATTAACAGTATATGAACTTGTGAAGCAAGGCAGACATCCGTATCGTAAAGTCATGAAGCAATGGTCCAAGGAAGATGAAGAAGCCGTGCAAAAGGCACTAAAGGATACCAATATGACAGATTTGATGGATCAATCTGTTGATTCCTTGTCAGGTGGACAGCGTCAACGTGCATGGATTGCTTTAACATTGGCACAAGATACTGATATTATCTTATTAGATGAGCCGACCACGTATCTTGATTTAACGCACCAAATTGATGTCCTTGACCTTCTATTTGAATTAAACGAAAAAGATGGACGCACGATTGTCATGGTGCTACACGATTTAAACTTGGCAAGCCGCTATGCACATCATATTATTGCGATTAAAGATAAAAAAGTATATGCACAAGGAAAGCCAGAAGATACTATTTCAGCTGAACTTGTATCAGCCGTGTTCCGCATGCGTTGTAATATCGCATGTGACCCAATCTTTGGTACGCCGATGTGCATCCCGCATGGACGCGGAAATTGTTTAATCAAAGATGCTGTGCAGGAAAATTCTATACTACAGACAACACCAAAAGCTTTATAATATATACCCCGATAATGATTTCATATTCTTTTATCGCAGTGTAACTGGCTAGGACTGGGACTGTGATTACTCGTCCCATCGAAATGCTTTTGCGATTACTCGTCCCATTGAAGGGCTTTTATAAGACTCCCACTTCAAGAAATGAGTAAAAAATTATATTTCTAAGTGGAAAATCTAACAGCCAGTAACGGCCCGATTCGTTCAACTAACCTTCAGTGGAGGATGAAAAAAAACCCCCACTGAAGGAAGTTTCACTTTATCAGAATTGGAGTTTGTCCGGGTATTTCTTTTAGTGACAAATACTTCTTTTTCGGCTATACTATAACCAGCGATAATCGAAAGGGTGAACAAAGAGAACATGAAGTACTAATCCTGTTTTTTCTAAAGAATGAATTCAATATGAGCATGATAACAGCGGCATAGCTGTGTTATTTTTCATGCTTTCATTGAACGATTTTAGAACAGGATTAGCCTTTATGCTTTGCAATACCCGGATGAAATGGGCGATATGTGCTCTTTTCCGTTTTTGGCGACCCCTGTTCTGAATGCAGAATAGGGGTCTTTTGTTATGAAGATAACCTCCCCTATTTGTATGCTGACTCTTACTAGATACGGAGATGATCTTATGAAGATTTTAGAAGCGCATCATATCAAACACAGTATCAAAGATCGGGAATTATTCTCTATAGAGCACTTAGCTGTACATTCCAAAGACCGAATTGGTTTAGTTGGAAAAAACGGCTCAGGAAAAACAACCTTGCTGAACCTTCTTGCCGGTAATATTCGACCCGAGCAAGGTACAGTTCAAATGTATACTTTGGTGGAGTTATTGCCACAATTAAAAGAGAAAAGTGATCAAAAAAGTGGCGGTGAGGTGACACAGGCCTATATCGTCGAAGCCCTAAAAAAGCAAACTGGCCTTCTTCTTGCTGATGAACCGACAACAAACCTGGACACAGCTCATATTGAATGGCTAGAAAAACAGCTATCGCATTGGCAAGGAGCGTTTATTATTGTCTCCCATGACCGCAACTTTTTAGATAAATTGTGTAAAGAAATTTGGGAAATTGATAAGGGAACAATTACAATTTATTCCGGCAACTATTCAGCTTACCGCCAGCAGAAGGAAAAGGAAATAGAAAAACAGCGCCTGGCCTATGAGCACTACCAGCAAAAGAAACAACAGCTTGAACGAGCAATAGAGAAAAAAGAGCAAAAAGCACAGCGGGCCACCAAAACGCCTAAAAGTAAAATAGGTTCTACGGAACAATCGTTAAAAGGAACAAAACCTTACTTTGCGAAAAAGCAAAAAAAGCTGCAAAAAACATCCAAAGCTTTGGAAACAAGATTAGAAAATCTTGAAAAAGTGGAAAAGGTTACAGAGGCAGTTCCAATAAAAATGACACTCCCTCATCAAGAAAGGTTACAAAAGAAGATTATATTGCGAATAGAGGATGTGGAAGGTACTGTTCCAGGAAAACGATTATGGAAAAGAGCCAGTTTAAATATCAAAGGCGGCGATAAAGTCGGCATTATCGGTCCGAACGGGGCAGGAAAAACAACTTTCCTTAAAAAAATAATGCAGGGAGAAGATGGTATCACCTTAAATCCATCGGTCAAAATCGGGTATTTCCGACAAGATTTATCCACGTTAAATACGGCGAAATCTATTTTAGAAAATGTTAAAGAAACTTCAAAACAAGATGAAACCTTAATTCGAACGGTTTTAGCAAGATTACACTTTTATCGTGATGATGTATTTAAGCCTGTTCTTGTGCTTAGTGGCGGAGAAAGGGTAAAAGTTGCCTTCGCAAAGCTTTTTGTCAGTGATATCAATATGCTTATCCTTGACGAGCCAACCAACTATCTGGATATCGAAGCGGTAGAAGCATTGGAAAGTTTGCTTCTAGCCTATGAAGGTACGGTCTTATTTGTATCACATGACCGTCAGTTTACCCGAAATATCGCAACTAAGATTATCGAAATAAACAATCAGGAGCTTGTTTGTTTTGAAGGAAACCTGAAACAGCTGCACGAAGAACCAACCGAAAAAAAGGCAGAAGAAAACGCCATTGAACAGCAATTGATGATTATTGAGACAAAGATTACGGAGGTATTAAGCAAGCTTAGCCTTGAACCTTCCGATGAACTGGACCAAGAATTTCAAAAGCTGCTCCAGCAGAAACAGGCGCTTCAAAGTAAGAAAAAGAAATGATAAAATAAACTTTATTCAGCAGGGGGCACTCTTCCCTGCTGCCATTTATCACCATTGCAGAAAGGAAACTAAACATGCAGCAAGCGAATGTATTAACCGGAAAGGCAGCTATCGAACTAAACCATGTCAGCTATTCAGATGAAGGTTTAGACATTATTAAAGACGTATCCGGTTCTCTCCCAGAAGGAAAAATCACCACTTTCGTCGGGCCTTCAGGGGCTGGAAAAACGACTATTTTCCGCTTATTGAACGGACTTATCTCGCCAACAAAGGGCGATATACAGCTTTTTGGAGAAAATATTCAAACAATCGAACCGACGACGTTGCGGCGCACGGTAGGTATTGCGCTTCAGGACGCTACCATGCTGCGCGGCTCTGTTTATAAAAATCTTGCTATGCCCAAAACCTTGCAAAACCAGGAATTAAAAAAGGAAGAAGCGGAACACCTATTAACACAGGTAGGACTGGATGCTTCTTTTCTTCATCGGGACGTAACGGATTTATCAGGCGGCCAGCGACAAAAAGTATCGATTGCACGAACCCTCGTCAATCACCCAAAAGTATTGCTGCTTGATGAGATTACTTCTTCTCTCGACCGAGTATCTACATCGGATATTGAACATTTAATTCAGCATATTAATAAAGAATTTGCAGTAACCATCGCCTGGATAACCCATAATTTAGATCAAGCATTGCTCATTGGCGATTATACATGGGTGATGATGAACGGGGAACTTATCGAATCCGGAAGTACGGATGTATTAAAAAACCCAGTGAATCCGCGAATACAGGAATTCGTGAAGGGGGAATGGCAATGAGTTTTCTTTCACTAAGCTTATCGCTTATCTTTGTGCTTATTCCTCTCGCTCTTTCTAAAACATTGAACCTTGGATTAGAAAAAGATACATTTGTTGCAACCATCCGTTCCATCATTCAGCTGCTAGCTGTTGGCTATATTTTAACGTTTGTATTTGAATCAGGCAGTTACCTTTTTATCATACTGATGGTAGCTCTGATGATTGGGGCAGCAACACATAATGCCCAGAAAAAAGGCGTATCCATCAGAGGGATTATATGGAAGTTGGTTCTTACATTTTTATTTATCGAAGTGCTGACGCAGGCCATTTTATTAGGCTTTCAAATTACGCCACCGACCGCACAGTATATTATCCCAATCAGCGGAATGGTTGTCGGTAACTCTATGGTACTTTCCATTCTTTTTCTCAACCGATTCACATCGGAGATCCAGAGTCGGCAAAAAGAAACGGAGCTCCTGCTTTCTTTAGGCGGAACACCAAAACAAGCTATTCACCTTCCGCTTATACAATCTATCAAAGCAAGCTTGATTCCGACCATTGAAAGTCAAAAAACAATCGGTCTTGTCCAATTGCCAGGAATGATGAGCGGACAAATTATTGCTGGAGCAGATCCGATTCAGGCGGTACAATTTCAGCTGTTAATTCTATTTCTCTTACTTACAACAGCTGCCGTAACCAGTATTATGCTTGGATTTTTATCTTATCCGACACTTTTCAATGAACGGATGCAAATGCTTAAAATAAAGACGGGTGAATAAGAGGAATAACGTTAGAATGCATCTTTAGAATAAAATCGCCTGCTTTTAGCTACAGCAGGCGATTCTTTATTGCACACACGACGAAACAGGTTCTATTTTCGTACCTCATTGACAAATTAAAAAAAATTAACTATTATTTAATTAAATATACTTGAATTACAAATATTTTTCATTTCACGAGAGAGGAGAAAAATAATGGCTGATAATTCCTCATTAAAGGCATTTGTCATTACAATGAAGGCTTCCAAGGCTTTAGAAGAAGTAACAAAAAAAGATATAAAGAAACACGGCATGCGTGCATCGGACTTCGCCATTTTAGAAGCACTCTATCATAAAGGGAGACAAACCATTCGGGAAATTTCTGAATCTGTATTGATTAGTACCGGCTCGATAACCTACGTGATTGACAAACTAGAAAAGAAAGAGCTCTTAATCCGAACACATTGTTCTGAAGACAGAAGAGTTGTCTATTTAGAAATTACAGATAGCGGAAAACAAATCATGGATGATATTTTTCCAAAGCATCAGCAGGTTATTGAAGAGCTATTTAACGACATTCCTGAAAACGATAAGAAAACTGTTATAGAGGTACTCAAAAAAGTTGGCCATCGGGCTAGTGAACAAGATTGAACACTACGGTTTCCTTTTAAATGAGATTCAAAAGGGAAATGTAATTTGAATACGTAAGCAGAAGAGGATGATTTTTGATGCAGTATATTTATGAAGAAAAAGGGAATCCCAATGGGCCTACGCTGCTTCTTTTACATGGAACAGGCGGTACTGAAAATGATTTATTGCCTTTAGCAAATATCATTGATCCAAATGCCAATGTCTTAAGCGTCCGTGGAAATGTCTTAGAAAATGGCATGCCGCGTTTTTTCCGTCGCCTGGAAGAAGGCGTTTTTGATGAAGAAGATTTGATAAAACGTACACAAGAATTACATGAATTTTTAAATGAAGCGAGTCAGCGAAACGGTTTTGACCGAAAACAAATTACTGCTATCGGCTATTCTAACGGCGCTAATATTGCCGGCAGTCTTTTATTCCATTATGAGAATTCTTTACAAAAAGCAATCCTTCACCATCCAATGATTCCTAGAAGAGGAATAAAGCTTCCAAATTTAACTGGTACAGATGTGTTTATTGCAGCTGGAGAGAATGATCCGATATGTTCTCCAGAAGAAGCCGAAGAATTAACACAGTTACTGAAAAATGCCGGAGCCCATGTTGATATCCATTGGGAAAGCAATGGGCATCAGCTTTCAATGCGTGAGATTAAAGCAGCTTCCGTGTGGTATGCAGCGTCAAAAGCCTAGATCCTGACGCGAATCTAGCGACTGGAGCTTAGACTTAGCTATTGAAAACGAATTAATTTAGTTTATGGAACTGGACTGGGAGTAGGATTACTCGTCCCGTCGAAGAGAATCTAAAAAACTTTTCTTTATCCTAACTAAAGGATGGAGATACCCTTTTGCTGGGTTCTCCATCCTTTTTAATTCCTTATAATAATATAAACGGTGTAGATGATATACATAACAAAAAGGACTGCTCCTTCTTTACGTCCAATTCGGAAGCTTGTCCGAGAAAAAATAAGCAATAGAATGGTTAACACAATCATAATCCATATATCTGTAAAAATGACTGGATTAATAGATAGCGGAGAAATTAATGAAGTGGCACCCAAAACAAATAGAACATTAAAAATACAGCTGCCGACAACATTCCCTATCGCTATTTCACTTTCTTTTTTACGTGCTGCAGATATGGATGTCACCAATTCCGGCAGTGATGTACCTATTGCCACGACTGTTAAACCTATTAATGCCTCACTCATCCCAAGTGCTAATGCAATATCTGTTGCACTGGATACGACAAATTGTCCTCCTACAATAATTGCAGCTAAACCGAGCAAGGTAATAAATGTGCTTTTTCCCCATTTCACATTTGGGTCTGTAATAGCTTTTGTTTCTTTTCTGCTTTTTAAGCCAACCTCAATGATGTAATACATAAAAATCGACAAAAAGAGGAAAAGAATAAACCCGTCACTTCTGCTAAGGATATTCGCTGCAGAACCTTGAAAAGCCATATCGGCAGTGAGTGCTAACAATGCCAGCGCTGCCAATAGAGCAAATGGAATCTGCTTCACAATCATTTCATTTTTAACCTGAAGCGGAAAAATAATTGCCGCGATACCAACCACCATGGTAATGTTAAAAATATTACTTCCTACAACATTCCCTACCGCTACGTCTGCTGTACCTTGAATCGCAGCGATTATACTAACCGTAGCTTCTGGTGCGCTTGTTCCTAATGCGACAATCGTTAAACCTATTAAAATCGGCGGAACCCGCAACAGTTGAGCTATATTTGCAGAACCATCAACAAACCAGTCCGCTCCTTTTACCAATAAAATAAACCCAATAATTAACAAAACATATTCCATAAAGTAATCACCATCTTTTTAGATTAGATTGTTTTTATTCTACTGTTATCAGACAAGTTCGTCCAATATTTTATGCAACTTTCTTAAAATAAAAGGAAAAACAGAAAGGATACTCGTTCTAAGCATTCCCATTAAAAGGAAGATATTATATTTGCTTTGGAGTCGACACGAAAATCAATGGTTAAAGCTATCCTACAAATATACATAACAACACACAAATCATACACAAAATCTATTGTTTTCCTATGTAAATACTGATATGATAGTCGTTGTGTCGCGTGGTTCGGAACCATCCCACGATAAAAAACTAGGAGGAAAACAGAATATGAATCTAAAGACACTTGTAATTAACGGGATTATTGCGGCGTTATATGTTGCCGTATCCTTGCTCGTCGCGCCAGTCTCCTTTGGAGCGATTCAATTTCGGATATCAGAGGTGTTTAATCATTTAGTCATCTTTGATAAGCGTTACTTTTTCGGAATTACCATTGGGGTATTTGCAACAAATTTATTTTCCATGGCAGGCGGCCTGGATCTTCTATTTGGGACAGCACACACTGCTATTTCACTAGGAATTATTATTTTCTTAAAGAAATATATTAAAAATAAACTGACGCTATTATTCCTGAATACACTCATTTTTAGCTTTAATATGTTTATCATTTCCTTTATGCTGAACATCGCATTAGAATTGCCATTCCTGTTCACTTGGCTTACAACTGGAATAAGTGAATTGATTATATTATTAATCGGTATACCAATTATATATGCTTTGCAGAAGCGTCTGCGTTTTGATAAGCTCATATAAATAGAGAAAAGACGGTAGGACAATCTATCGTCTTTTTTATAATTAAAATAGGACACCGGCTTTCTTAGCTACATAAGTACAAGGAAGGTATTAGCCTACAAACGTAATAGATGAACTATCTAAAACGGGCCAACAATGCAACTGTTATCATTACAAAAAAGGAATGATTATCATGATTATCCGAGAGCAGAAGGAGCATTTTATCTTTATATCACAGCGAGATCATGCCTATATTTCTGGAGAATTTCTAAAACAACTGGATCCTATTTATCTTGAACATTCTCTTGACAAAAATTCTGTTATTTATGCTGCTTATCAGCATGACTCTGGCTGGGAGGCATTTGACCGGCAGCCTTTTTGGAATGACCAAGCGAATCAGCCTTATTCCTTTATTGATTTCCCAACTCTTCCAAAAACCGTTTTATATACACATGGAATTAGGCAAGTTCAGGAAAAAGACCGCTATGCAGCATTACTCTGCAGCGAACATTACAAACGCTTTCTCGTAAAATCCTCCCTACCTGAGGCAAAAGCATTCGTTCAGCAAGAAGCAAAGCGGCAGGAACGGGTCATCAGCACAATGGAACACTTTGACAAAGATAAGTTCAAAGCAGATTATACGCTTTTACAGTTTTCCGATAGTCTATCTCTGTTTATATGTATGAATCAGCCTGGTGCTGCTAAGAAGGATCTTCATCCTTTTTTTAAAGAAGGCTTATCCGTAGTAAACACGAAGGGGTCCCACTTCCCATCTTCCTATTCGATTAGCTGGGGAGATATGCAGACAATTACAATGAACCCTTTTCCATTTTCAACAGACTTTCCAGTAACTTTGAAATACAAACACATTAAGAAAGCGACGATTAAAAAGCAAGGATTAATAAATGCTTATGAGGACGCTCCTGTCCTTTCACAAATAATATGGGTAAAGCCTATGGAAAATTAAAATCGGCTGATTTGAATCTATTTTTCGCACTTTCTAATAAAAAATCAGACCGAGAAATATCCCAGTCTGATTTTTTTAATCCCCCCATACATATGGTGTTTCTTGATAAACATAGTAGTTCAGCCAATTGGAGAATAACAAGCTGGAATGACTTTTCCAGCGATGTTTTGGTTGTTTAGTTGGATCATTATTTGGATAATAATTTTCCGGTAATGCTGTATCTATTCCACGTGCATGATCTCTTTCATATTCTTCTTTTAATGTATTTGCCATATACTCTAAATGCCCTGTCGCCATAATATGCTTTCCATCCTTTGATGCAAGTAAAAATACGCCTGCATCCTCTGATGTAGCAATTAATTGCAAGTCAGGGTGATTTTTAATTTCTTCTAAAGAAACCTCTGTATACCGGGAGTGCGGAGCCAAAAATATTTCATCAAATCCTCTGACTAAGCGTTCTTTTGGCTTGAGAACCTCATGTTCAAAAATACCAAAACATTTCTTTGGAAGCGCATGTTTATCAATTCCATAATGATGATATAATGCCGCCTGTGCTCCCCAACAAATATGTAGCGTTGATGTAACATGATCATTCGTCCAATCCATGATCTCTTGTAATTCCTCCCAGTAATCGACATCCGTAAAAGATAGATGCTCTACTGGAGATCCCGTAATAATCATGCCATCAAATGTCTTATCCCGGACCTCTTCAAAAGTCTTGTAAAATGTGTCTAAATGGTTTTGATTTGTTGTCTTCGACTCATGTGAAGCCATGCGTAAAAAAGAAATTCGCACTTGTAATGGGGTGTTTCCTAGATATCTTAATAGCTGTGTTTCTGTTTTTTGTTTTTCCGGCATTAAATTAAGAATCAGAATACTCAACGGACGTATTTCCTGCGCGTCCGCTCGTTGTTCATCCATTACAAAGATATTTTCCTGTTCTAGTATTTCTTTAGCAGGCAACTCTCTTGGAATTTTAATTGGCATCGATTGGCCTCCCCCTTCGTTTTAAGTTTACTTTATTTCATTGAAATACTATTTAAAGTACATTCTTTCCAAATTGTTAGTCTATCCTTATTGTAAACGCTCGCTAAAAAAGTTCAACCCTTCTTTCTCTATTTTCAATAAATTAGACGTAGTTGTTTACTCCTGGATGATTAATATGTACATTGACTAGGCTTTGACAACAGAACAGCTTGCTTTATAGGTTTCGTTCTCTCCCCCGATAATAATCCTTCAAAATAACGATTAATTTCATTTAGATTGGCAAAGCTAATAAGAAGAAATCCATAAAGATAAAGGAAATGAGGTTGAAGCAAATGTCTAAAAATGAAAAATCCACCAATCAAACCAATATCGAAAATGATAAAACCTTAACCACCCGCCAAGGCCATCCAGTAACAAATAACCAAAATATCCGTACCGTCGGCGATCGTGGTCCGGCAACACTAGAGAATTATGATTTCATTGAAAAAATAAGTCACTTTGACCGAGAAAAAATCCCTGAGCGCATTGTGCATGCACGTGGTGCTGGTGCACATGGTTATTTTGAAACATATGGAACAGTTGGCGATGAACCAGTCTCCAAGTATACAAGGGCAAAAGTTTTTCAGGATAAAGGGAAACAAACACCCGTATTTGTTCGCTTTTCAACCGTTGTTCATGGGAATCACTCTCCGGAAACGGTACGTGACCCGCGCGGTTTCGCAGTTAAATTTTACACCGAGGATGGAAACTGGGATCTTGTTGGGAACAATTTAAAAATTTTCTTTATTCGTGATGCAATGAAGTTCCCTGATATGATTCACGCCTTTCGCCCAGACCCGGTAACAAATATTCAAGATTCTGAGCGTTTCTTTGATTTTTGTGCTAATTCTCCAGAATCCTTTCATATGGTGACATTTATTTATTCACCATGGGGAATTCCGGCAAACTATCGAATGATGCAGGGTTCTGGTGTAAACACCTATAAATGGGTAAATCAAGATGGTGAAGCTGTTCTGGTTAAATACCATTGGGAGCCAAAACAAGGAATTAAAAATTTAACCATGAAAGAAGCTGCTGAGATCCAAGCAGAGAATTTCAATCACGCAACACAGGATCTATACGATGCGATTGAACGAGGCGACTATCCAGAATGGGAGCTGTTTGTGCAAATTATGTCAGATGACGATCATCCGGAACTTGACTTTGACCCATTAGATGATACGAAACTATGGCCGGAAGATAAATTCCCTTGGTTGCCGGTAGGAAAAATGGTGCTAAACAAAAATCCAGAGAATTATTTTACGGAGGTAGAACAAGCTGCATTCGGAACAGGCGTGTTAGTTGATGGACTTGACTTCTCCGATGATAAAATGCTGCAAGGACGTACTTTTTCTTACTCAGATACGCAGCGCTACCGTGTAGGAGGAAATTACTTACAGGTTCCAATCAATGAGGCTAAAAAACGAGTCGCTACCAATCATGAAGGCGGGCAATTACGTCACAAAAATGATAAAGCACCTGGCCAGAACCCACATGTTAATTACGAACCATCTATACTGGGCGGGCTAGAAGAAGCGAAACAGACCGGCAAGGAATATACACCGCATGTAAAGGGGAATCTTGTCCGCGAATCAATCGACCGCAATGATAATACAAAACAGGCTGGTGAAACCTACCGTCAGTTTGAAGACTGGGAGAAGGATGAATTAATAAATAACCTAATTGGCGACTTGTCCGTTTGTGATAAACGAATTCAGGATAAAATGATTGCTCTGGCAGAAGAAGCAGACGAAGAATATGGACGTCGCTTAAGAGAAGGCTTAGAACAGGCTGATAAACAGGGCACCAGTAAAAATCCATTAGGTGCAACAAATGCGGAACAAGCTCCAAAGAAGGCTGTAGATAAAGGGCATGATGCAGATCCTTATTAATAAAAGCATTGGGTCTCAAATAGGGTCTCGGAAATTATATTTCTGGGACCCTTTTTGTTTTACTTATCGCTATTCAAGAAAGGGTTGACGATTTTTTTATATTCCTCGTATTGCTCTTCCCATGATTCCTTTGGAAAATCCATTTTCCGTCCCTCTAAAACCTCATGAAACATATCTAAGCAAATATGCCACCCTGCTAAATCTTTTGGGATATGATTATTGAGAGCCGGGATATATTCCTTTAATACAAGAATACACTCATCTTCTGCAGGCTCCAATTCAAATCGGACAGAGCCTTCTCCCCATTCAAATTGCAAATAGGACGTTTCCTTATAATCTAAAATAGAAATATCAAAAGCTTTTCCTGTACCATCATTCATGTTAAATTTCATTCTTCCATTTTTACGCAGGTCTGCCACTTCTAAATTTGGCATCCACTGTTGCAATTTATCATTTTTCGTCAGGGTATTCCATACTTTTTCTAGAGTGTTTCCCCATCGTCGATTAAAGGTTGCTGTATATCCATTTTCTGTTTTTTCTAAAGTCGCTAACATTTTATTTATTCCTCCTTTACTGCAGATTGTTCCAGCTTGTCTATCTTATTTTATGCTGGTATTACCTATTGCATCCTTCATAGCTAAATTACTAATCAATTCAAATAGCAGGCGCTTAAAAAAATAGAAAAAAGAATCTCAAATAAGTAAATCGAGAGTCTATAGTTTTATACTATCGAACGAGTTCGGCTCTATTTTGAGCGGATTCAGCCTCTTTGGAGCGGGTTTGACTCTTTTCGAGCGAATCCACCTTCCTTTGGAGCGGGTTTGACTCTTTTCGAGCGGATCCACCTTCCTTTGGAGCGGGTTCGACTCTTTTCGAGCGAGTTCACCTTCCTTTGAAGCGAGTTTTGCGCTTTTCGAGCGAATTCGGCTCTTTTCTATTCATTTGTCGTTCATCGACTTTCCCATAATCTCCAGTACTTGACGCAGCTCTTGAATTGGAATCTGTCCTGGCGCAGAGGCTTTTTCTCCCGCTCCAAAGGTTAAAACAGAGCCAAAAACGTGGCCGGATAATCGAGTGATAACTCCGAGAGGGCCCATCGCCATTGTGATGATTGGCTTGTCAGTATCCTTTTTTATTTCATTCGTGGCTGTGAGCAGCTCCAAGACATCCTCTACCCTATTTGGCATTACAGCTATTTTTAATACATCTCCCCCAAGTTCATCTGCCAATTGTAATCGACGGATAATTTCGGACTTAGGTGGTGTTTTTTGGAAATCATGATTAGAAATAATAACGTAAGTATGCTGTTGATGCGCCAAAGAAATCAGATTTTTAACTGTTTCCTCTCCCTGATACAGCTCTACGTCCACAAAATCCACCAAACCTGTCTGAATGACAAATTCATTTAATGCGATATATTCATCTTTGGACAGCTCCTTTTCTCCACCTTCCAGATGACTTCGGAATGTGAAAATAAGGGGAGTATCTTTTAAAGTCGCCACTAAATCTGTCAGGACTTCTTCGACAGCAGCATGATTTTCCACTTCTTCAAATAAATCCGCTCGCCATTCAACAACATCTGCCCGTTCCTTACGGTAACGATGTGCCTCTTCAACAATCGATTCTTTTGTTGAAGAAGTCAATGGAATACAAACACGCGGCTTTCCATTTCCCAACGTTAGATTTTTCACTGTCAATGTTTTTGTCATAACCAATTTCTCCTCACTTCTTTGCTAAAGTATATCATTTTTATTATTTATAATGTTTTTATGCCTAACTCTTTGGTTTGTATAGAAATTAAAAACAATCCACGTTATCGAAACTAGTATCATAACCATACTCGATAGATAAAAAACGGCGGACAGCCCATATAAATCTATAATAATAAACGAAACTAAAGGACCAATAGCAGCTCCCAAATCAACAGCTACTGTGTACAGCGTCATCATCTTGATAGGGTTACTTCTAGCAGCGGCATCTCCAGCTAAGGTATCTGTTATGGTTACCAAGCTGGTAGAGACCAATTGAAAAAACATAATCGTTATTAATAGCAAAAGAAAAGATTCCGCACGGCCGATAATTAGAAAAGTAACACCGCCAAGTAATAACGGGACAAGAATCCAACTGTTTTTATTTCTGCTTTTGTCGACAAAGCTGCCAATCATCGGGGCAAATAAAGGATCCCATGCCCACCGAATTGCTTGAATCATTCCAGCTAATGTCGCTGCGCCAATAACGATACCAAACAATGACCAATGAGCATCATAAGATTGTTCAATCAGCGGACTGAGAGTGGAAGCAAAAATGCCCATGGTGATAAACCCCATTGTTCCGCCAGTAATAATAACAAGGATGATATATGGATGAAGTAAGGAACGTTTATCCTTCTCAGGGAAGTGACTTCTTGCAGTTGATTCATCTTCCGCTTTTTTACTATTTTTAGGTACCAGTTTAAAAATAAAAGGAAAAACTACAACAGCTGCGAATGAAAACAGTGTTGTCACTAACGGTATGGATAACTGATCCACTAAAAAGCCACCTGCCAGCATTCCAACTAATCCGCCTAATCCCCACAATCCATTATACAGTCCCATATAGTGTCCTCTATTCACTTCTGTAGACAGTGCTACAACCGTGAGCATTCCTCCCAATTTGATAAGTGACCAGGAAATCCCCCATAGCACTCTTGCAAGCAGTAACAGCCAAAAACTAGGAAGCAGTCCATAGGATAGAGTACTTAAGCTTGCACAAATTACAGAAATCAGAACTCCTGTCCGAATGTCAAATTTACTATAAAACAATCCTACAAGCGGCGTAATCGGTAAACGTACAAAACGATTAATCGATAATAGCACGCCAACCTGCCAAATAGCGGTTAATCCAAAATCTTGCCAATATAGTGGTAAAACTATAAAAAGCATGGCATCTCCCAAAATGGCTACTGCCGTTATCAGCGCAATTCCAATAACCTTTCTTTTATCACTCATAGAATGTACACTCTACACCCAAATGATAGACAACCCCGCTCACAACTGACCACTCCTGTCTAACTCTATAGAATCAAGCATACGTTTGACTTTATTTTCTATTCTTTTTACTTCATCACCAATATATCATAAATTCAAAATATTAATAATAAAATTCCCCTCTCCAAAATCCATTAACTCAGAATAAGTATACATTTTCCTTTTTCAACGCTGCTCATTCCTTTCTTATCAAGACAGATATTTATATTATTATTGACAATTAACCGTCACACTGATACGGTTATACACATAAGTATATAACCATAATACATTATTATTTCTTAAAGGAGAATGTCTATGGCATATTCGATTGAAGCAAGCAATTTAACAGTTTATTATAAGAAGTTCAAAGCATTAGATCGTGTAAACTTAACACTGTCACCCGGTAGAGTTCACGGTATATTAGGACGAAATGGCGCTGGAAAAACGACCTTATTAACGCACCTTGCTTCCTTTCAAAAGGTAAAGCAAGGCAGTATTTTGATTGACGGAGAAGACCCTTTTGAGAACGAGCGAATTATGCGTGGAACCACATTTATTTATGACAAAGATAATTCCTACGATTATGAAAAAATCGATGATGTCTTAAAAGAATTAATTTATTTCCGTCCAAATTTTGATGAGGATTATGCAAGAGCATTAGCAAAAAAATTTAAAATTCCGATGGATAAAAAAGCTGATCAATTATCAAAGGGGCAATATTCCGCTTTACAAGTCACTATTGGTTTGGCAAGCAGATCACCGCTTACAATCTTTGATGAAGCATATCTTGGTATGGACGCACCAACAAGAGAATTATTTTATAAAGAAATCTTGCGGGAACAAGAAAGACATCCACGTACGATTTTATTCTCTACACATCTTGTCTCAGAAATGGAGTATCTATTTGATGAAGTGCTTATCATCGACAAGGGAAGGGTATTGCTCCAGGATACAAGCGATCAGCTTCTCGAAGAAGGCTTCTCAATTACTGGACCGAAAGAAGATGTAGATGCATTTGCAAGGGAACTGAAAATCATCCACGAAGAATCATTAGGCGGAACAAAATCCGTCATGGTTTTTGGAGCCTTAACGGAACAGGAACAGCAGGAAGCGGCAAAATTGGGGTTAGAAATTGGAACATTATCTTTAAATAATCTATTTATTCATTTGACAAAGGAGGAAGATGAAGTATGAAACAACCCAAATTAAGTTGGATATTCTTTTTAGAACAGTTAAAGTGGACTGCGTGGTTTTTCGTTATTTTAGCTATTATATTTACAACACTTATTATAGTAAATATAACCTTCACATCTGTTGAAATGCATGATGTCCTAACCAATAACAATGCCTCAAACGTGTATATGTTGATTATAGGGCTGCTCTATTCCTATGGATTTCTAGACTACTTTTTCAAAAATGGAGTTACACGAAAAAGATTCTTTCAAGCAGCATTATTTTCTTCTGTTTTGCTGTCCATCGTATTGGGAATCGCGATGACTATGATGTTCATTGGATTTGAATTCTTCTTGCCTATGTCCGAAAATGCTGCCCCATGGCCAAATCTGATAACCGATGGCGGTTTCTTATCTATTCTTCAAAGCTTGGCTGATTATTCCATCTTCCACTATTTCTATTTGTTAATCGGATGGTTTATTGGGCTCGGGTTTTACCGATTCCGCTGGAAGATTGGATTGTTATTTATTTTTGTTGGGATTCTATTGGTCGCCATCATGGAAGTTTTAAAAGGAGAAATTTGGAGTATTCCTTCTGTTGAATTATTTTCATCTAGCCTGCAATTTTTCGCAACGGCTTCTTACCTTATTTTCTTTGGCATGATAGCTATTTTAATTTGGTGCAATTATCGTTTAACGAAAAATGTAACAATTCGTTTGTAAAATGAAAGTTTACCCATAAGAAAGGAGGCCACACCCAAAATGTCTACGCAATTCCGTAATGATAAACCTATTTTCGTACAGGTGCGCGAACGTATTGAAGACCAAATCGTAAATGATCAATTAAAGGAAGGTGACCAGGCTCCTTCCACAAACCAGCTGGTCCAATTCTACAAAATTAATCATGCCACCATCTCCAAAGGAGTCACACAGCTTGTAGATGAAGGCATTCTATTTAAAAAGCGAGGTGTCGGCATGTTTGTAGCAGAAGGGGCAAAACAAAAGCTTGTTCAAAAACGGAAGCAGGCCTTTATGGATAATTATGTCGTTGGATTGGTACAGGAAGCGGAGAAGCTTCATATCACAGAGGAAGAAATCATTGATTTGATTCAAAAAGCAAAAAAGGGGGATAAAGCATGAGTTATGGGATTGAAGTAAAAGACCTTCGTGTGCGTTACAAAGACTTTACAGCTATCGATAGCACAACCTTTCAGCTGAAGCCTGGAAAAATTCATGGCTTATTAGGAAGAAATGGGGCTGGAAAAACAACATTATTATCTGTCTTGGCAGCTTTTCGAAAAGCAGATGCAGGAAGTATTAAAATTGACGGAGAAGATCCTTTCGAAAACCCAAGAATCATGCAGGATACAATATTTATTTACGATCAGCATCAAGATTTGGAATACCTTTATGAAAAAATCGATAAGACATTAAAAGAAACGGCTGCTTTGCGCCCAAACTTTGACGAAGCATATGCGCTTCATTTAGCGAAGAAATTCAAGCTTCCCTTAAATAAAAAACTAAATCAGCTGTCCAAAGGAAAAAAATCAGCATTCCAGGCCATTATTGGATTGGCAGCAAGAGCTCCTCTAACCATTTTTGACGAAGCTTATTTAGGGATGGACGCACCTACAAGAGACATTTTTTATAAGGAAATTTTAAATGATCAGGAAAAGAATCCGAGAACGATTATTTTCTCTACCCATCTCGTTTCAGAGACGGCTTACCTATTTGACGAAGTTCTAATGATTCATAACGGAGAGGTTTTATTGCAGGACACGAATGAGCAGGTTATTTCTAAAGGATTCTCCATCACAGGTTCATCAGAACAAGTGGATGATTTCACGAAAAACTTAGACGTTTTAAATAGCCAAGTGCTTGGCGGAACAAAATCTGTCATGGTATATGGAGAACTCACTGAACAACAGCGGCATGCAGCAAATCAAGCCGGGCTAGAGATTGGCGCCCTTTCTCTTCATGATTTGTTTGTACATTTGACAAAGGAGGAAGAGGAATGAGTGCGATTATCTTAACACCTAAAAAAATTGCCCGCTTATTATTTACGGAACAGCTGAAATGGTCCATTTGGTTTCTTTCCTTTATGTTTGTTATTTATATTGGATTTTTAATCTTCTCAGGTGATTCAATTGCAAGCTTTATTGATGTAGTACACTTTTCAAACGGTTCTATATCAATCTATTTATTTGTTATTGGTATCCTGGCAATGTCTACTTTCTTTCGCTATTATATCAATTTAGGGGCAACCAGAAAAAACTTTTTTCTCGGTGTTATCGCCTCTTCTATGCTGCTCACTATTGCGATAACAGTTATAATCACTTTCTTAAGCTTTGTCATTCATTTCATCGCCGGCACGCCTAGCATACTAGATATGGCGAATATCCGAAGTTCCAATTTACTAGACAGCATTCTGACGCTTTTACAGTTTTTTATCAGTTCAGTCATGGTGTATATGATTTATTATTTAATGGGCTGGATGATTAGTCTTACATTTTATCGTTCAAGCTGGTTATATGGACTTTTATCCATTGCAGCCGCTATCGTAATTGCTGGTATAACAGGATTTCTATGGGAAGGCACGCATATTTCCTTCTTCTCGCACATCTCAGACTTGCCAGTACTCGTATCCATTCTCTTAAGCCTTTTGATTATAGGTTTGCTTTTTACAATTAATTATCGACTGATTAAAGATGTAACAGTGAAAATGTAATCTCATATAAGGAAATAGCATTTGAAGTCGGCGTTCTATCATGGACGTCGATTTTTTAGTTACTTATGCTTATAGGGAGCGGCTTGGGCTGGGGTTGGAGCGCATATCCTGCTTGATGGAGCGAGTTGAACTGTGGTTGGAGCGCATATCTGTTTTTCAGAGCGGGTGGAGCTGGGGGTGGAGCGCATATCTGTTTTTCGGAGCGGATTGGGCTAGTGCTGGAGCGCATATCTGTTTTTCAGAGCGGGTGGAGCTGGGGGTGGAGCGCATATCTGTTTTTCGGAGCGGGTTGAGCTGGGGGTGGAGCGCATATCTGTTTTTCGGAGCGGTTTGGGCTGGGTTTGGAGCGCATATCTGTTTTTCGGAGCGGATTGGGCTAGTGCTGGAGCGCATATCTGTTTTTCGGAGCGGGTTGAGCTGGGGTGGAGCGCATATCTGTTTTTCGGAGCGGGTTGAGCTGGGGGTGGAGCGCATCTCCTGCTTGATGGAGCGAGTTGAACTGTGGTTGGAGCGCATATCTGTTTTTCAGAGCGGGTTGAGCTGGGGGTGGAGCGCATCTCCTGCTTGATGGAGCGGTTTGGGCTGGGGGTGGAGCGCATATCTGTTTTTCGGAGCGGGTTGAGCTGTGGTTAGGGCGCATCTCCTGCTTGATGGAGCAAATATAGGAGTAAAGCATCTCCATTAAAGACATGCCTCACTCCTTTTTCTATATTATTTCAACTGCTGCTCTGCAAATGAACGATATAATTCGTGGGATTCAAGTAATGCTTGGTGTGTTCCTTTTCCAGTGATTTCCCCATTCTCAATAAAAATAATTTGATCCGCATCAATAATGGTTGCTAAGCGATGGGCAATCACAAACGTTGTTCTTCCTTCCATTAATCGCTGTAATGCCTTTTGGACAACTTGTTCCGATTGGCTATCTAGGCTGGCTGTTGCTTCATCCAATAATAGAATTTTGGGGTTCCGCAAGAATGCTCTGGCAATATTAATACGCTGTCTTTGTCCACCTGATAATTTTGTTCCGCGTTCGCCGACCTCTGTATCCAGTCCGTCAGGCAGCTCCTTGATAAACTGAGCGGCATATGCCATCTCCGCAACTGTCCACAGCTTGTCATCTGCAATATTTTCTGCGTCCTTTAATCCATAGGTTAAGTTTTCACGAATGGTACCAGACATCATCGAACTTTCCTGCGATACATAGCCAAGCTGGGATCGCCATGATGCAAGGGAGATCTCATGAATAGACTCTCCGTCTAATAAAATTTCTCCTTCATTTGGATCATAATAGCGTTCGATGAGACCAAATACGGTTGTTTTCCCTCCACCGCTAGGCCCTGCGAATGCCACCATTTCTCCGGGCGATGCAGTGAATGATACATTGTTCAACACCTGCTCTCCATCTTCATAAGAAAAGCTGACCTGCTTAAATTCCAATGTCTGCTCCCCGATTGATTTCTCCAATCCTGGATGGATTTCTTCCTCTTCTTCGTTCAAAATCTCTACAATGCGCTCCGTAGCCCCTTTCGCTTTTTGCAGCTCGGTAAAGAACATCGCGAACGTTGTGATTGGGAAAACAATCTGGAACAAATACAAAAGAAAAGCAACCAGTGAACCTGTTGTCATTGTCCCCTGCTCCACCCGAATACCGCCATAACCAATAATCATGACAATAACAAGCATGACAATCATATACATAAATGGTGCAATCACAGAAAAGATCTTTGCTTCTTTCAGTCCTGTTTGCAGCAATGTAAAAATTCCGCGCAAACCCCGCTGTTCTTCCTTCGCTTCTGCTGTAGAAGATTTCATTAACTTAATCTCACTGACCGTCTGTTGAATCTCCCCTTGAAAATTCGCGGTCTGGTCCTGCAAACTGCGCGACACTTTTGCCATTCGATTCCCGAGCGGCAGCATCACAATAAGCGCAATTGGAACAGCAATAAACATAATTAATGTCATCTTCCAGTCCATAAAGAGCAAGATGATTATGGCACCAATAATAGAAATCAATCCGGAAATAAATTGCGGAAAATGCTGGGAAACCAAATCCTTTACAATCCCCGTATCATTAATTACACGGCTGACCGATTCACCGCTCGGCTGCTTTTGAAAGAAGGAAACTGGCAAGCGGATCAGCTTTTTCCATAAAAACTCCCTTAATCTGGCTACCACCTTCTGCCCTACATAAGCAAGCGCATAAGCTGATAAGCCATCTACCAAGGCATGGACGATAAAGACGCCAATAATCACGGCAATAAAGCCCCAATTAAGTGATGCGATAGAAAATCCGTCTACCAGCTCCCTTGTTAATAAAGGAATGGTTAGCCCTACCAGGGTTGTCAAAATACTGCCCAGTAATCCCAACACTAATACAAGTTTCGGTACCTTTGTTGATAGTAAAAGCTTCAAAAAACTGTTAGATGACTGTTTCGATGGTTCCATCTAATTCTTCCTTTCTTCATCGTCCCAAAGTGGGCCCATATAATTTGTTGTTACCTTTTCAAGCCATGCTTCTTCCTGTTCTGTTAAAGGGGTTGGAATCAAACGCTCTATCTCTTGAATATACGCCTCTACACGTTCTTCATTCTCTTTATCTTCCATATTAAATGAAAAAATATCTGCTATTTCTTCCAGGGAGTCCATATCCAGTGTCTCCAGGATAAGACGGTAAAAATCATCTAGCATTTGCTTTACCTCTGGATGATCTGCCGGTTTCCCGCATAGCTCTCTGACATTTTTATAAAAAGTCAGCAGTCCCTTCTCAAAGACCATCTTATCCTTTGCTGTTTGCGGAAACATTTTTTTCATGGCTTCATCTTTAATAATCCCTTTCGATAGCTCCTGCTGTTTTTTCTCATTTTGCATGCTCGCAAGTAAGCTGACCAGCACAGCATGATCTACCTCCTTTTCGTTTTCTAAAAGATGAACCGTTCGCTGAATAGCTTCCAAGGCAATTTCGATTTGTTCCTTATCCTTGATTAACTTTGACTCTTGTAACCTTAACGTATCAACAAAGTTTAAATCGAAGGTATTCGGCTGCATGTATTCCTTAATATCATCTAAGCTCATTCCTAAAAATTTCAAGGTCATTATTTTATGCAATTGAATCATATCTTCTTTTTCATAGACACGATGTCCTGTAATTTTATCCCGTTTTGGCTTTAAAATTTTTTTCTCATCATAATAATGTAACGTTCGTACAGATACACCTGTAGATTTGGCAAATTCACTGATAGAGAATGTTTCCTTTTTCATCTCCGCTTCAATTCTCCTCTCTTTTGTAACTTTATCATATCACCTCACGTAACGTTAGGCGCAATAGGAAGGTTTCAATTTTGATACGTAACTAGAGTTAACATAAATGGTTATTCTGAATTGGTTGTTTCCTTTTCATTCTCCTATAAAATAAAGGTATACCACTCGAAAGGAATGGAACAGATGAATAAAATTACATTACCAAGGAATCTTTCTTTTTTAAGAAGGGAAAATAACTACTCGCAAGAAGAATTAGCCGAAAAAATTGGTGTCACCAGACAATCTATTGCTAAGTGGGAAAACGGAGAATCTTTACCAGACCTCGTCAACTGCGATGCACTTGCCACATTATTTGATGTCTCTTTGGACAATTTAATTCATTATGATCAAAAAGAAAGCGGATTTCCGATTCCCCCAAAAGGGAAGCATATGTTTAACACGGTGTCTTTAGAAAAAGATGGTTATGTGAAATTACCGAAAGAGGCGCTGAACATGGTCAATATGCAGGAAGGCGGTCAGTTTCTTGTCTTAGGCGATGAAAATCCAGAAAGCATCGGCATTGCCTTAGTTCCTGTAGAATTTTTTACAGCGATGACGAATGGAATTTTAAACACCACAAAGGATTTCAGAAAATGACTGAACATATTCTGGAAACAAAAAATATCTCTAAATCCTATAACGGGGCTCAGGCATTAGAAAACGTATCGATATCTTTAAATCGAGGTAAAGTTTATGGTTTGATTGGTCAGAATGGTGCCGGCAAGACAACATTTATGCGTATTATTGCTGGATTAACCTTTCCAACAGATGGAGAGTTATATTTATTCAATAATTCGAGTCAAAAAGGTTTACTGGGTGGCCGTAAGCGGATGGGCAGTATGATTGAAAATCCGAGTATTCTCGGCAATATGAGCGCTCGCAACAACCTTCTTGTGCATAAAACGATGAAGGGGATTAAAGAGGATAATGCAGAAGAAAAAGTACTCGACATGGTTGGATTAAGTCATACTGGGAAGAAAAAAGCAAAAGATTTTTCTTTAGGAATGCGGCAACGTCTAGGTATAGCCATCACATTATTAGGTAATCCCGAAATATTGATGTTAGATGAACCCATTAACGGCTTAGATCCCAGTGGAATTGCTGAAATCAGAAAATTAATCAAGGAATTAGCAAGTAAATATCAAATGACGATTCTATTATCCAGCCACCACTTAACAGAGCTTCATCAGACAGCTGATGAATTTATAATTTTAAATGATGGAAAAATCCTTAAAAATCTTCCGCACGCTGAATTAGAGGATCAAATCGATAAGCATCTTATTCTCAACTGCAGCGAGCCAGAAAAGCTGGAAAAAGTTTTAAGGGAATCACTTCATACGGATAACTTTATAATACAGCCCGATAAAAGCGTTAAATTATATGATTTCATCGATAAAAAAGAGGAATTATCAAAAGCCTTAATGAAGCATGATATTGTCATTACAACGCTCGCAACACAGGAGCAAACATTGGAAAGCTATTACCTTCAACTGATTGGAGGTGTTCAATGATGCAACTATTAAAAGCCGATCTCATCAAGTTAAGTAGATCTATTACACCATGGATTGTGTTTATTTTAGCTTCTCTAAGTGCTGTTATATTTGCGTCCAGCTCTCATTTTGTTGCTACAGGCAATTTAAATTTCGAGACTGCAGCCAGCTCCTTATCCCTGTTTTCCGAAACACAAATGATCGCATTATTAGGAAGTATTACTGTTGGTATTTTCCTCACGAAAGATTTCGAAAATAAAATCATTGAAAATGCTATATCTGGCGGACATAGCCGTAATTCTATTGTGATAAATAAAATCATTATCTTTATCATTTTAACTGCTTCATTATATTTTCCTTATGTAATTATCACTATCATTTTTGCTTTCCAAGATACGACATTCAGCAGCTTTATCCCTACTCCTACGCTAAATATATTAGCAGAAGCAGCACAGCAAGAAGTTACCGCTGAATTAATTGGTAAAATTTTATTAACCAGCGGCCTGTCATTAATTATTTTTATCAGTCAGCTAATGATCAGCATTTTCTATATGTTTTTATTCAAGAAAGCAGTTTTTGTCATTGCTGCTACGTATATGACTAGCTTAATCCTTGGCCCCATCGCAAGCTTGAACGAATCTATTCACTCTGTAATGGCTTATACGCCTTATGGCATCGATTTATCACACTTAACGCTGGAAATGAGCGGTGAATTTATAGCAAAAAGTTTGATTATCAGTTTCATATTTATCTTTGTTCTATATCTGGGCACTTACTTTCTGTTTAGGAGAGCTGAGGTAAAATAAGTTTATCTGATGAAAGTAATTTTGGCTAGAGAAGGCAGCTTTCTAATCATAGAGAGTTGCTCTAAATATTCGATATAAACAGGTTAAATTAAATGGTTTGCCCTATGTAAAGCCCCTCCCAAAAACTTAACTTTGGCGAGAGGGCTTCTTTCTTCTCAATGATTACTTATATTCCATAGATAATAAATATAAGTAAATTGCTGAGCCCAAGAATTCCTTATTACCATCGTCAAATAGCAATTCATTTAAGGCTAAAGCAATAAAATAACAATTTTATCTATCTATAAAATTAGTAATTGAGGTTTGGGCATAGGAAACTTTTTACTCCCTCACAAAATCCTATTATCTGAATAAACCCGTCTATAAGAGAATAATAATAAATAAATCTAATCGGAAGCTAACAACTGCATCATTGTTAGCTTCTTGCAGTATTACAAAGGAGGGAAACAATGATAACTGCTACTTGGGATTTGCTTTGGGAGAAACACGATCAGGTGAAAGAGATGTTCCGGTTTTTTATTAAGCCAGGAGAGGCGATTGCACAGAAAAAGTTGAACAAGCCCGATGACGGAGCTGGAGGGCGCGGCAATGGAAATGAAAATAAGGAGAAAGAAAAACGTTCTTATACCCCTGTCCAGCTTATTGGTCTTATAGCTGGTCCGCTATTATTTTTAATTACTTTACTGTTCATATCTCCTGAAGGTTTGTCGAGCGAGGGGCAAGCAGTTTTAGCAAGTACCATTTGGATTGCAGTTTGGTGGATGACAGAAGCTATACCAATTCCTGCCACAGCACTGCTGCCTATTATTCTATTTCCCTTAACAAATGGCTTAGACATTGGAGCAACCACTTCCGCATATGGGAGTGACACCATCTTCCTATTTATGGGAGGTTTTATCCTTGCTTTGGCGATGGAAAAATGGAATTTACACAGGAGAATTGCCATTAACATTATCTCCGTAATGGGAACAAATATGGACCGTATTGTCCTTGGGTTTATGGTTGCGACGGGCTTCCTTTCTATGTGGATATCAAATTCCGCCACAGCAATGATGATGGTTCCGATTGGATTGGCTATTATTTACCAAGTATCTGATACACTAAAAGAAGAATCTGGTATGGAGCAGCCAAAAGAGAATTTTGCATTTGTGAAATCGTTAATGCTAGGTATTGCTTACGCTGCTTCTCTTGGAGGAATGGCTACATTGATTGGCACGCCGCCTAACGCCATTTTAGCTGGTACTGTTAAGGAGTTATATGGCGTCGAGATATCTTTTGCATCCTGGATGATGTTCGGTGTTCCATTTGCATGGATATTTATTCTGGCAACCTGGATCTACTTAACAAAAGTCGCATTTCCATTAAAAATGAAAACACTCCCCGGCGGCAGAAAGATTTTAGATCAAGAGAAAAGAAAACTTGGAAGGGCATCTTATGAAGAAAAAGCAGTATTTATCATTTTTATTTTAACTGCATTCGCATGGATTTCACGTACATTCGTTCTGAATAAACTAAACCCAAACATTGACGATGCCATTATCGCTATAGCAGCGGCTCTGATTCTATTTTTAATCCCTGCCAAAAATAGAAAAGGAGATTATTTAATTGATTGGAATAGTACTGTCAAACTTCCTTGGGGAATTCTGCTTCTGTTTGGAGGGGGACTTGCCATCGCAGCTGGGTTTACCTCTTCAGGATTATCTGAATGGATCGGCACACAGTTAACCGCGCTGCAAGGAGTTCACCTATTGATTATTATCCTGGCTGTCGCTGCACTGGTTATTTTCTTAACCGAGATTACATCTAATACCGCAACAGCTACAATGATGTATCCAATTCTAGCAGCACTCGCACTTGCGATAAATGTGCATCCATTTGTATTAATGATTGCTGGAGGGCTGGCTGCATCGTGTGCATTTATGCTTCCGGTAGCAACTCCGCCTAACGCTGTTGTTTTTGGATCTGGTTATCTGCGAATTCCGGATATGGCTAAGGCCGGATTTGTTTTAAATCTTATTGGTATTGTTCTAGTTACTTTAACTGTTTATTTATTGGTCCCTTTATTCCTAGGCATTGACTTAGGAACGTATCCAGAGAGCTTTAAATGAATAAAAGGAATGAACTTTTATCAATATATTAGCTCCATCTTATTATAATTCTAACAAAAGAAAGCACCGAACAATTACTCGTTTGGAGCTTTCTTTTTTGTATAATGAATTTTCGAGCGGTAAAAAAGAAAGAAGAACGGCAAAAAGATAAGCAAATGTGAATTATTCTAATCAAGACTTCTAAAACGAATTTTAGCTCTTTAAATACTCTCTATTCATTAGAACCTGCAGACGATTTTACTATCCCTTTTTGTACCAGTCTCACAAATAGCAGATACCCCACCGGCAGTATCCCAGCTGTCCATACAATCGCATTCCATCCTGCCATATTCCAAATTGGTCCAACTGCCGTACTTCCAAACGTAACGCCAATATAATAGGATACTAAATACAGACTAGACGCGCTTCCCTTATGATGTGTTGCCTGCTCAGTTACAAAAGTCGCTGTTAAAGAATGTGCTGTAAAAAAGCCTAGACAAATAACGCATAAACCAATAACAATCCATGGTAAAGAAAGGAATATTGTCATCATAACTCCAGCAGATAAAATAATAATTCCAGCTATACGGACAGTGTTTAGCCCTAGAGAACCCGCCAGCCATCCGGCAAGTGGAGCTCCAATTACTCCAAATCCATAAGCGAAAAATGTATAGGAAATCGCTTTAGCTGAAAGAAAAAAAGGTTCTCCTTCCAGATGAAACGGCAAATAGGTCCAAATGGATGTAAAGGAAAGCTGCAATATAATTCCCACACCAAAAATCAAAAGCATCGATGGGTCTTTCAGGTGAAAGGCCATCCCCTCAATATCTTTCCGAAATGGGAGATGACTCGCTTCAAAAAAGCGGGATTTCGGTAAAAATACCAGCACAGCTACGATAATCAACACACCGATTCCTGCAAAAATATAAAATATCGTCTGCCATGCATAATCTTCTGCTAAATAACCGGCTAAAACTCTTCCAACCATACCGCCAAAAGCATTACTTGCTATGTATAAAGCAGTTGCAATTCCCACGCTTGAGCGATCAACTTCCTCATTTAAATAGGCGAGTGATGCTGCGGGCAAACCAGCCAATGCAAATCCCTGTATACATCGCAACAAGACAATGGCGTAAAAGGAGTCCAGCATCGGAATTAAGAGAAACGGAATCACGGTACCGATTAATGAATATTTGATAAAAGGCACTCTGCCGATTCGATCTGAAAAAAATCCAAGCACAATTAAACCAATAATTAAACCAATAATATTTCCGGATAACGTTAATGTAGCCTCTGATACAGATATATCAAACTCTCTTACAAATACCGGTAATAACGGCTGAACGACATAAAGACTTGCAAACACAAAAAAAGAAGCGAATGCTAAGCATAGCGTGATTTTCCAAAAATAGAAATCTGTTTTATGATACTTCTTCATTTCCATATCATGACACTCCCTATATTCTTAAGTATACTAGAAAAAATAAATATTTAGTATACTTTGAATAAAATGCTTACAAAGAAACATGAAGGAAAATCTACTCAAATACCTGTTACCGATCCGTCTCAACCTAAATCTGCTCCATTATCATGTTAAGCGCTCCAGTCTATTCCCTATTCGCTCTGTTTTCTCGTTATCCGCTCCATCTTATCCTAAATTCGCTCCATTATCATGTTAAGCGCTCCAGTCTATTCCCTATTCGCTCCGTTTTCTCGTTATCCGCTCCACCTCATCCTAAATCCGCTCCATTATCAAGCCAAACGCTCCAACCCAGCCCTCCATAAAAAAAAGAAAGCAATAATGCTCTCTCTTTTCTTAACTAAATATCCCAAGCCATATAGCTGTCACAAAAGCAAAGATTAGCAGCTTCTTCTCATCATTTGTTACATTCTCTACATCGTCCATATTCATTTTAATAACGAGATAGATTGCATAAACTAAAAGAACACCAGCACCAATTGCACCAGCTGGACGTGTAAAGGCTGTCCAAAGAAGTAATATACCAATCAGAATAAAATACAGTATAGCCGGTATTTTAACACCTGTTTTCCCAAAAGTATCTTCCGCCCAAACAACGGAGGTACGTTTTATCGGTTGTGCTTTCCTGTCAGCATATCTGTCTGGAATATGATGTACCATTACCCAAGCCATACACCATACTGCATTAATCAGTGCATTTTGCCAAGCCCAGATAGGAATTTGATCAAGTAAAATCCAGGGTGCTGCAATTCCGAGCATCAGCATGGTGGGAAATAAACTAAACCATTCTCCTACAAAAGGATAGTAAGCTAACTGGAATGGCTTTAATGAATAGGATACCGCTCCCCAAATACCGACAAGCGTTAAAATCGCGAATTCCATATACCCAAGAACAGCAAATAGAATTGCAATCAGCAATAAAAGAACGCTTGCACTGATACCTAATTGGATTAACATTCGCAGAGACATCGTTCCTGTCTTCAATACCCCGCTACCGCCAGAAAGAATGCCTGGGCTATGCAGATCTGTGCCCGACTGATAATCCGCAATATCATTAAAAACATGCGTCAGCATTCCATGTATCAGCACTGCACCTAATAGTAATGTCAGTACCACTCCCATCACCGAAAATGCTGATAAAGAATAATGTAATAAAAGCGGCTGTACGGTTGATAAGATGGTTGCTACACTAGAAAAAAATACTGCTACAAGTCTTAGCAGCATGCCAATCCCTTTCAAACTAAATGTTGGCTGTGTCGGAAACATGATCATCCCCCTTTTTCAATGACTTCATATTGAATTCCGTTCTGGCATTAGTATAGCTACTTTCTCAAAATCTTTGACACGAGCTAATCATTATTCTGCCGGGTTGCTGTCCAATACCACATTCAAACGAATACGATGTTCAAGCAGCGCCTTCATTGCACAGAGCACCATTGTGTACCCTCCCATTGAACCAATAGCTTGGCTGACAATCGCATCGCCTTCTCCAGTGAATCCGGAGTTAATAACTGTAACAACGGTTCCGACGCCTTCCTTAGCAGTAAAAATCCATTTGTCTTCTGTACCATCTGGCCATTCAATCAGAATCGCTTCATTTTCTTGTAATTCTTTTACATAGAGCGTATCCGAAACACCAAACATCTCCCATTCCCACTTAATATGCTTTCCCTGTTCCAATCTGCCGCTGCTTTTTGTAAACCAGAATTTTGTAGTGATTTCTGGATTAACCAGTGCTTCAAAAACCTCTTGGACAGGTTTTCTAATCAACATTTCCGCTTTCACTTCAGGTACTTTATTTAACGTAATCATTATCCATTCTCCTTGTATCATAAGTGTGTTATTTTTAATCAGGCTAATATCAAAAATAGATTTATGCTTAGTTTTCTATATTAGCATAGCAGGTTTCCCCATCAATTATACAGGATTACTAACCATTAATTAATTATTTTTTCTGCTCTTTCCTGATTGTATACAAATTTTCAAAATATAAAACACCTCTGGTATAGATATTTTTCATTCTAATACTTGAGGTGCTAGCTGCCTTAGCTGGCCATATTTCCTAATATTATTTTCCAAATACGCTGTGCTTATCTCTTACTATATCAAGAAAATGCTTTTATCTCCCTCCATTTAATAATTACAACTTTTTATTATTCTCTCGGAATGAAGTTTTATGCTACTCCATTTTGTTTTGAAAGGACTCTAATTTCCTTTCGATTTCCGCGAGTCTTTCTTCCAATTGCCGATCCTTTTCATCTTGCTCTATATCCGCTTGTACGGCTTCATCAATTGCTAAACTTGCTGCATAAGTACTTACTACGTCTCCTATTGTAGTTAATAATCCACCAATTAAAGCTAGCTTTAAACTATAATCGACTCTCACATCCTGTTCCGAATTGGCATAAGTCTTATTCATTTTTTTATCCAAGCTCTCAACCGTGTTTTGTTATATATTATTCAAGCTGGACGTTTTCGGTTAATAGACACACTCGAAAAAGCGCCACAGCGATAAACTGTGACGCAAAACAATTCAAATAGTTGATTAACACAAGATGCAGTGGCTTTTCCACAAGCGTTTTTGCTATTATATTTCCATAACTCCACCAGTGTTTGCAGAAGTTACAAGTTTCGAATAACGGCCAAGCCATCCTTTTTTCACTTTTGGTTCAAAGCCTTTCCAATTTGCTTTTCGTTTGTCAAATTCTTCATCAGAAATGAGAAGGTTCATTTCGCGGTTTTCTAAATCTAATTCAATCATATCCCCATCTTCTACAAATGCAATAGGACCGCCTTCCGCGGCTTCTGGAGAGATATGACCAATGGAAATTCCTCGTGATGCCCCTGAAAAGCGTCCATCCGTAATTAAACCAACTTTTGCTCCTAAGCCTCGTCCAACAATCTGTGATGTCGGTGCAAGCATTTCTGGCATGCCCGGGCCGCCTTTAGGACCTTCATAGCGAATCACAACAACATGGCCTTCTTTTACTTTTCCAGACTCAATTCCTTCCAATGCCTCGTCCTGTGAATCAAAGCAGATAGCTGGTCCTTTAAAATATCCGCCAACCTCCGGATCAATTGCGCCTACTTTGACAATAGAACCATTCGGTGCCAAGTTTCCAAATAATACGGCAAGTCCGCCTCGTTCTGTATGTGGATTATCTAATGGATGAATAACATCTTTATCTAAGGTCTCGGAATCCTGAACGTTTTCTCGAATGGTCTGTGCAGAAACACTTAGACAGTCGCCATTAAATGCACCTGGTTTCTTAAGTAATTCATTAATAATCGCACTAATTCCTCCTGCTCTATCCACATCTTCAATATGATAATTGGATGCCGGAGCAACTTTTGCCAAATGCGGAACACGATTTGCAATCTCATTGATGCGTTCAAGCGGATAATCTACTCCTGCTTCGTGCGCAAGTGCCAATGTATGCAATACCGTATTTGTTGAACCGCCCATCGCCATATCTAGTGCAAAGGCATTATCAATAGCATCTTTTGTTACGATATCACGTGGCTTAATATCTTTTTTGATTAATTCCATTAATTGCTTTGCAGAACGTCTTACAAATTCTTTACGCTCTTCCGCAACCGCAAGAATCGTTCCATTTCCAGGAAGCGCCAAACCAATTCCTTCTGCCAAACAGTTCATCGAGTTGGCAGTAAACATACCAGAACATGATCCACATGTTGGACATGCATTTTGCTCCAATTCTAATAATCTAGCTTCATCAATCTGTCCAGATTGATAGGCTCCAACGCCCTCGAAAACAGAGGTCAGTGAAAGCGGGTTACCTGCACTATCCGTTCCTGCCTTCATCGGTCCACCGCTGACAAAGATGGATGGAATGTTAACACGCAAGGATCCCATCAGCATTCCCGGGGTTATTTTGTCACAGTTCGGAATACAAACCATACCGTCAAACCAGTGCGCATTCGCTACCGTTTCTACAGAATCAGCAATAAGCTCACGACTTGGCAAGGAATATCTCATCCCAATATGTCCCATCGCAATCCCATCGTCCACGCCAATCGTGTTCATTTCGAATGGGATTCCTCCCGCTTCACGAATTGCCTCTTTTACAATTTTTCCGAATTCTTGCAAGTGAATATGTCCAGGAACAATATCTATATAAGAGTTAACCACCAGAATGAATGGTTTCCCCAAGTCCTTTGTTTTTACCCCTGCAGCATGAAGCAGGCTTCGATGTGGTGCACGATCAACACCCTTTTTGATCATATCGCTGCGTAGTTCTGCCAATTTGAATACCTTCTTTCTACTTTTTTACTAAATGTAGCAATTAGAGATCATACCCTTCCCCACTTGCTCTGGAATGAATCTGATACGCATCTCGCCTGAAATACTTTCCAAACAGATTTATTTTTCAATCTATTCAGAAAGAAATTTCACAGATGATTATATCGTGAAGAAACATTCTAATTTTTCTTATTTTACTACTTTTAGCAAGAAATTTATATACCAAAATACAAATTTAATGAAAATTTTAAGAGATTTTGACGAAACGTGTAATAAAATAGCAAAATGTTGATAAATGAAATTATTTCTCTACGGCATAGCAGGCAATGAAAAAACCGACTGAGAGACTTATCGTCTATCAGCCGGTTTTTGTTTTTTCTTATTTTTTCACCTTAGTAACAATAATCATAATTACTGCAACAATAACCGCTGGCAATAGCCAACCTAAACCTTCTACATAAAGCGGAAGAACATCGCCAAGGTTATTAATAAGCGTAGCCAACCATTCAGGCAGCCTTATTTCTAATGACTTATAAAGTGCTACAAGACCGTCGATGATACTGAAAATGAAAGTTACTGCAATCGTCGGAATGTACACAAGCCGCGAATGGTTGAAAAATGGTGATACAAAAGTTAATAATACTAATACCATAGCCAGCGGATATAAGAACATCAGCACTGGGGTAGAAAAAGTAATAATATTTTCCAATCCAAAATTAGCTATTACAAATGTTAAAATCGAAAAGAAAAAAACCAATGGTTTATAAGCAAGAGCCGGAAATAAAGAATGGAAATACTCTGCATTTGCTGTAATCAGTCCAATGGCAGTGGTCAAACAAGCTAATATAATAATAGCTGCCAGCAAAATACCGCCAAACGTACCAAAGTAATGGGAAGCTGCACCACTTAACACAGGCCCGCCATTATCAAACACACCTAATTCCACCACACTTGTCGCACCTAGATAGGAAATTCCTACATAAATGATAACTAGTAAAGCTGTTGACATTAAACCAATTTTAGTAACAGCAGAAAGAATTTGATTATTATTTGTAATTCCAAAACCTTTTATAACGTTAATAATAATAATCCCAAATACAAGCGCAGCTAACGCATCCATGGTATTATATCCTTCTAAAAACCCTGTGAAGAAGGCTGACGATTGATATGTTTCATCCGGTGACTGGATAGAACCCATCGGATTGAAAAATGCGACGGCTAATAAAATGATCAGCAAAATAACAAGCGCCGGCGCCAAGAATTTTCCTACATTATCAACAATTTTCGACGGGAATAATGAGAAAAGTAATGTGATTAAGAAAAAACAAGCGCTAAAAATCAATAAACCTGTCTGGTGGGATTCCTCATTCAGATAAGGCCCAATGCCGACTTCAAAAGCAACTGTTCCTGTTCTTGGTGCTGCAAAGAATGGCCCAATTGTTAGATAGAGCAACGCTGTAAATACTACTCCATATACAGGATGGACACGACTCGCAAGTTCCTGCAGATTATTTTTCCCAGAGAAGCCCATCGCCATAATACCTAAGAAAGGGAGTCCTACTCCAGTTACTAAGAAGCCGATAACAGCTGGTGCCAGGTTATCACCTGAGAGTTGTCCTAACTGAGCTGGAAAAATCAGATTCCCTGCTCCAAAAAATAAAGCAAATAGCATAAATGCAATTGCTAAATAGTTACTTTTACGCAGTTTGGTGTTCATTATATTCCTCCTACCTCCAAACCAAAAAATTCTTGGAATTATCTAATTATTTAACATAATTTGACGCGAATTTTATCTTACTACTTTCACGTATGAAATGCAACGTAAATACGGATATTTTGTTAAATAGGAAGAATAAACTATCAAAATAGGAACAAACGAACTTTTGCTTATTTTCTTTCCATATAGACAAGCACTCTGGAACCTTATAATATTAGACATAATCATCACATTCACAAACTACTATATAAAGAGGTTGATAGACTATGAAATTATCACGACGCGTACAGCAGCTTCCTTCCCAATTCTTTGCATCCCTTGCCGGAAAAGTAGCTGCTGCAATCGATGAAGGAAGAGACATTATTAACTTAGGTCAAGGAAACCCAGACCAGCCGACACCTGCACATATTATCTGGGCACTTCAGGAAAGCGCTGAAGACCCTGCGACACATAAATACTCGCCATTCCGGGGCACAGATGAATTAAAACAAGCGGCAGCTCAGTTTTATAAAAGAGAGTATGATGTCGATTTAGATCCAGATTCAGAAATTGCGATCCTTTTTGGAAGCAAAGCCGGCTTAGTTGAACTGCCATTAGCTTTAATGAATGAAGGCGAATTGATGCTTTTACCAGACCCTGGCTATCCAGATTATCTGTCCAGTGTACCATTAGCGAATGTTACTTATGACACCTTTGCATTGTTAGAGGAAAATAACTTTTTGCCTGACTATCGTGCCTTAACCGATGAACAAAAAGAGCTTGCTAAGCTGCTATATCTCAATTATCCAAATAATCCAACCGGAGCAATTGCAACAAAAGAGTTCTTTGAAGAAACTATAGCGCTCGCACAGGAAAATGAGATTGGCATTGTTCATGATTTTGCTTATGGAGCAATTGGTTTTGACGGGCACCAGCCAATAAGTTTCCTGCAAACAGAAGGGGCTAAAGATGTGGGAATTGAGCTATATACCCTGTCCAAAACGTATAATATGGCAGGCTGGCGTGTTGGCTTTGCTGCCGGAAATAAAGATATGATTGAAGCAATAAACATTCTGCAAGATCATTTATTTGTCAGCCTCTTCCCAGCAATTCAAACAGCAGCTGCAGAAGCCTTGTCAGGCGACCAAAGCTGTGTATCCGGCCTCGTAAAACTCTATGAAAAACGCCGGCATGTCTTAATCGAAGAATGCAATCGTATTGGCTGGGAAGTTACCGCACCAAAAGGATCCTTCTTTGCTTGGCTCCCTGTTCCAGCAGCGTTTACCAGTGAATCATTTACCGATTATTTGTTAAAAGAAGCAGATGTTGCAGTTGCAGCAGGAAACGGATTTGGGAAAAACGGAGAAGGTTATATACGCGTCGGATTACTTGTCGAGGACAATCGTATTCGTGAAGCAATTCGCCGTATCGATAAGTTACAATTATTTGAAAGAAAATATTGACGAATCTTGTAAAATAAGCTATTTTTAAGTAATACAATTCAAATTAATGTTTCACCTCTTATCCAGAGTAGCTGAGGGACTGGCCCATTGAAGCTCGGCAACCTTACTTAAAAAAGGTGCTAATTCCAGCAAGACAATCGTCTTGAAAGATGAGAGCAGAAAATAAATCCTTATTTTCGTGCCTCTCTTTTCTATAGAGAGGCTCTTTTTTTACACATATAAAACGAGCCAATACTTTTTTGAATGAATTGTACCAATTTTACATCAAGGCGAAAAGGAGAACGATTCCTCGTTGCTGATAGGTAGAAAGGCAGGAAGAACAGCAGATGATTAAGTTAGAGAATGTCACCAAGGTTTTCCCTTCCAAAAAAGGGAAAAATGTTACTGCATTAGATAATGTGTCGATTCGTGTCAATAAAGGAGAGATTCATGGCGTTATCGGCTATAGCGGTGCGGGAAAAAGTACGTTAATACGATGCGTCAATTTACTGGAATCCCCTTCTAAAGGGAAGGTATGGATTGATGGGATTGATATAACCAAATTACCCAAAGAAAAACTTCGGCAAACACGACAAAAAGTCGGCATGATTTTTCAACATTTTAATTTATTAAAAACAGCTACAGTCTACGACAATATTGCTATCCCTTTAAAATTGCTCGGCGTACCAAAATCAAAGATTGCTGAGCGGGTAAATAAATATTTAGAAATTGTTGATTTAGCCGAGAAAAAAGACTCTTATCCTTCGCAGCTTTCTGGTGGTCAAAAACAGCGTGTAGCCATTGCCCGGGCACTTTCTCAAGAGCCACAAGTGCTTCTAAGTGATGAAGCAACCAGTGCACTGGATCCAGAGACAACAAATTCTATTTTGGACTTACTGTTGAAAATCAATGAAGATTTGGGAATTACGATTCTATTAATCACCCATGAAATGAATGTGATTCAAAAAATATGCGATTACGTTTACGTTATTGAAAAAGGAAATCTAATTGAGCAAGGGCCAACGATTGATCTGTTTTCCAAGCCAAAGCAGCCAACAACGAAAAAATTTCTCAATACGATTTCACAACGTAAATTATCAGACAGATTAGTTCATGACTTGAATTTAGACGGAAAAGTAATTCGTTTAACCTTTCTGGGCGGAAATACAGGACAACCGCTTTTATCTAAGGTTACACAGCAGTTTTATGTAGAGCCAAATATTCTGAGCGCGAATATTATCGAATTAAAAAATGGTATCGTCGGGAATCTCGTCGTTCATTTAACTGGCAACGATCATCAGATAGAACAATCACTCTCTTTCTTGCGCGAACAAGGCGTAGAAGTAGAAGAAGTAGGGGGTAAATAAACATGCAAGAATTTATAGATAACTGGCTGCCATTGTTTCCACAAGCTATTAAAGAAACGTTTCAAATGGTAGTTATCTCACTATTTTTCTCTGTTATTATAGGTGTCATTTTAGCGATTCTATTAATTTTGACACGTCCAGGACAACCTTTGCAAAATAAATTTGTCTATCAAACATTGAACTTACTGATTAATGTGATTCGTTCGATTCCATTTATTATTCTCTTATTCTTTATGCTGCCATTTACAAAGCTGTTAGTAGGTGTAACCATTGGTGTTAAAGGGGTTATCGTTCCGCTTGTTGTAAATGCAGCTCCTTACATCGCCAGACTGATTGAATCCTCTCTACTAGAGGTTAACCAAGGCGTTATTGAAGCGTACCGAGCGATGGGAATAAAAACACACCAAATTATTTGGAATGTCATGCTGCGCGAAGCTAGACCAGCAATTATCCTTGCTTTAACCATTGCCACAATTAGTATTATTGGGGCGACTGCCATGGCAGGTTTAGTTGGAGCCGGCGGTTTAGGCGATCTTGCTTATCGTTTTGGTCATCTGCGTTATGAAGCAGACGTAATGTATGTCACTGTTATTCTCCTAATCATTATCGTTCAAGGTGTTCAATCCATCGGAAACCGTCTCGCCGAACGCATGAAAAAAGATTAAAATGGAGGCTAAAACATGTCGACACCCAAACAAGAAGGCTCTTTTTTAGAGCATATAACGATACAGGATTCCTTTCCAATTGGAACCGCAAGCCTAGAAGAAGCAGCAAGAAACACCTTGCCAGAAGAAGTATTTAGTCATGTTCACTCAGGTGCAGGCGGACAGGAAACATTAAGAAAAAATAGAAAAGCTTTCGAAAAATATTCCATCGTCCCTAGATTTTTAAACAATGTATCTATTGTAGACACTTCTATTCGTATTTTTGGAAAAGAATATGCGTACCCATTTATGGTAGCGCCTATTGGTCATTTAAAGATGGTTCATGAGGAACCCGACTATGCGGTTGCAAACGTTGCTGCTTCTATGAATATTCCATATATCCAAAGTACCGTTACCGCAAGATCTATCGAAGAAATTTCAGAAGCTGTTCCTAAAGGACCCAAATGGTTTCAGTTATATTGGTCAAGTAATGCCGCTATTTCCTACAGTATGGTAGATCGAGCTGAAAAAGCAGGCTATGAAGCTATTGTTGTTACAGTGGATACCGTCATGCTTGGATGGCGTGAGGAAGATATGCGCCATCGGTACTCCCCTTTGAAAAAAGGTTATGGGAAAGCAAATTATGTACAGGATCCAGCATTTCAAAAAGGATTAAAGGACGGACAAGATGCGATTGATTCGATTATTGAAAATCTGCATCACCCGCATCTGGTTTGGGATAATCTCGCAGAATTGCGTCAACATACCAAACTGCCAATCTTTTTAAAAGGAATCCTCCACCCTGAAGATGCAAAACAAGCAATAAAATCAGGTATGGATGGGATTATTGTTTCCAATCATGGCGGCAGACAAATGGACGGGATTATTCCGAGTTTAGAAGCTTTGCCAAGTATTCGGGAAACAGTCGGACGGGATTTTCCACTCCTTTTTGATAGCGGTATTCGCCGGGGAGTGGATGTCATCAAAGCCCTTGCACTTGGAGCTGATGCGGTTTTACTTGGACGTCCTTATGTATATGCGCTGGCTCTTCAAGGAGAAGCAGGCGTTCAGAAATTATTTGCTAATCTGGTCCAAGAAATTTCCGTATCCATGACATTATCCGGAGCCAAAAACATTCAAGAAGTCAAACAGCTGACTTTAAAAAATTCTAAATAATTAATAGATATAGAGGGCGTACTCTTGACGGAGTCGCTCTTTTCTTTCATGCTTGAAAATGAAATATTTTGAAGAATGAAAGAATCAATAGAAAAGGAGACAACGATAATGAGTAAGATTTCCGAAATTTTAGTACATATTGAAACTGCTTACCGCACACAACAACCAGTACCCTTTATTCGTGATAACTATCCTATCAGTGAAGAAGAAGCATATCAGGTACAACATGCTTTCATAGAGAGACGCGTTCATAAAGGCGATGCAGTTGCCGGATACAAAATAAGCATGACCAGTAAAGAGACGCAAGCCATTGCCAATACAAATGAGCCAGCTTATGGAACAATCCTGACTTCTCACATTTTACAAGCTGATACGGAATATGCATTATTTCATTTATTCCAGCCTTTAATTGAGCCAGAGCTCATTTTTTTCGTCAACGAAGATATAACTGCAAGTGCAGATACTCAAGAAATCATTGAAAAAACATCTATCGCCCCAGGGATTGAGATTCCGGATGCGAGATATATCGACTGGTTCCCTCATTTCTCATTAATCGATTTACTCGCTGATAATACAGCGACAGGAAGAATTGTTGTCGGAGATCCCGTACCGACTCCTAGCTTTGAAAAACTCGGGGCTGTTGACTTAGATTTAAAATACAATGGCATACCCACACATACTGGGAGCTCTAGCGCTGTTTTAGGTAACCCAGTTTATGCAGTTAAATGGCTTATAGAAAAACTCGCTGAGCATAATAGATCGCTTCAAAAAGGTATGGTTATTTCTTCAGGAACATTTATACCTCCATTCCGAGCAAAAGCAGGAGAATATATCACTAGTTACAGGGATATTGGTGAGGTTAAGATTACACTGATATAGGCGTTCTTAAAGGAATTATTCATAGCTAAGGAGTAATGTCATCAATGTTGTCAGGTTAACAAAAATCATTAAATATTAAACTCAAGACGAATAGAAGTGAAACTAGCTAGCGACGGTTTTCGATGGGACGAGTAATCGCAGTCCCAGTCCCAGTGTGAAGACCCCGCAGAAAAAGCGGTTTTCTTTTTCTACCACAGGCATAAGTGCGACTTTGCTTCTGTCTGCGCCTGTAGGCTTGCCAGTCAGCAAGTCTTCTTTAAAGGAGGCTGAGGACAAGCCCGCGGAAAGCGTAGTGTTTTTCCGTAGCGGTTGCATTAACCTGACAACGTTGGTAATGTCATTCCGGCTTTGAACGTTGTTCCTTTTATGTGGCTATCTTCTAGAAAAGTTGTATAGTTATGTTATTCGCTCCTTATTGGTAGATCGTACTCACCAATACATTTCAAAAAATGAACACGTTCTGTTAAAGTAAAAGTTACCGCTTAAACATGAAGCGGAACCTATTTTGAGTTAAAATAGAGTACAAGCAAAACTAGTACATACAGAGGTGTTCGACAGATGGATGAATGGTATAAACTTGATAATGCAGGGAAGATGTTTCGTGCTGTTTCAGAACAATCGAATTCATCAGTCTTCCGAATCGCTGCAGTTATGAAGAAAACGGTACAGCCTGATAAACTTCAACTTGCGCTGGACGACGTTCTTAGACGTCTTCCTATGTTTGCAGTAAAACTTAGTAAAGGCGTTTTCTGGGATTTTCTCGTGGAAAATAATGAGAAACTTTATGTTCAGCCTGAAAGACAATATCCTTGCGCACCAATTGATCCGTTAGAAACGAATGGTTTCTTACTGCGGGTTATTTATTATAAAAAACGGATTTCAGTGGAGTTTTTTCATTCTGTGACGGATGGGACAGGTGCCTTGGAATTTGTTAAAGCTCTCGTTTACTACTATTTAGAACACCTAGGCGAAGATATAGAGTATGAAAGTGCGCTTATTGACCTTGAAAATGAACCTAGCTTTTACGAAAGTGATGATAGTTATCAAAACTATGTAACCGATGAAAAACCGGGCAAATTTAAAGAAAACTCTTCCTATCAAATTCGCGGTGGAGCGATTGACCAAACCATTGTCATCCATGGGAAAATGAGTGCGGAGAAGGTGCATCAGATTGCTAAAAAGTATGGAACAACCATCACTGCCTTTATCACAGCTGTTTTAATTGCAGCTATTTATAAAGAACGATTAAAATATCGAGCATATCAAGAAGAAATAAAAATTGCTATTCCTGTTAATTTACGAAAACCCTTTCCTTCAAATACACTCCGCAATTTTTTTGGGGTTGTTAATATTGGTATGGCTGTTAAAGAGACAACCACACTCGAAGAAATAATCGCAGAGATATCGAAGCAATTGCGGGAGAAAGTACAAAAAGATAATTTGCAGCAAAGTATTAATGATCGGGTAAAATGGCAAACAAGACTGGCAGCACGATTTATTCCACTCCCTATTAAACATCATGCGATGCGTTATGGTTATAGGAGTTTTAGTGAACGCACCAAAGCAATGACGATGACAAATGTAGGCAAAGTACCGCTCCCTGAATCTATGAAGTCCCATATCTCGCATATGGAAATGATTTTATACCCAACAAAGAAAAGCCCAATTAACGGAGGGATGATTGCAGTTGGAGATGAACTCGTTATTACCTTTGCACGAATGATCAAAGAAGCGGATATCATACGTACTTTCTTTAAGGAACTTTCTAAGACATATAACTTGGAGATAGAAGTATACTCCAATGACAGCAGGTGAAAATCATGCAACATTATTGTGCAAATTGCAAAACTTATACCAAACAGCAATACTGCCCATTATGCAAACAGAAGCTTTCCGAAAAAGCAGACAGTAACGAATATTATCCTGTTTATGAAACGAAAATCCAACGCCGTCGTTTTGCGCAGCGCCTCACTCTATTTATTGCGATTTTCGCGATTAGTACAAGCTTATTAATTAATTTATTAACGGATACCAATAAATTTTGGTTCTTGTATGTGTTAGGCCCCGTACTCTATGGTTTATTATTTATTAATCATACCATCCTATCCAAAGCACATACTGGTTCCAAAGTTATTTTTCAAGTGATTGCACTTTCTGTTATGCTATTCATTCTAGACGCAGCTTCAGGAGGTCCAGGATGGTCGATTCATTATGTTATTCCTTTTCTCGTCACACTTGCTACGCTGTTGGTAACCATTATTGTACTGCGAAAACCAATGAAATGGCGGGAATATATTGGATATATGACCACGATGGTTATTCTCGGTTTTCTTCCCGTCATTCTTTTTCTAAGCTCCTGGTCCACTGTATTATGGCCAAGTGCCGCTACAGCCTTATATGCTTTATTGACGCTGATTGGCATGATCCTATTTTCGGAAAAAACGATGAAAAATGAAATTGTACGAAGGTTCCATTTTTGATAAAGGCATATGTTACCTCTCTCTTTGTTAGCATGTGCCTTGTTTTTTTACGTTTCTTTGATGGTCTCTTTCTAGTATTTTCCTATTCCGATTTATTTAATAATGCCTCCTTCATGTCTGTATTTTTTCCTTTTCTCAAGGTAAAACTATACGTAGAGACGATAGAAGGAGCAGAGTAATGATATCACTAGATACAAACATGCCAGGAAAACAAGGCTTTTTCGGGAAATTAAAGCCACATTTAAAAGAACTTGGATTTACCATAGACCGAAATAAAGATGGCCACCACGCGTATTTTAATGGACTTTTGACGAGCCAGGGCGGAAAAAAGCTTTACTTACGCCTTCCTTTTCAAGTGATACAAAAAGAATCTGACCAGCCCTCAGATCAAATTGAATTTGGAGCTCCCGTACTTATCAATCAAGCGCCCCTTTCAAATTTAATTCCAACTCAAAAATCCCAGCAACAGCAAGAGGAACATAATTGGAAGCGTGCAGGAGAACAAGCAGTGCAGCAAATCCTTAATCATATTGACAATAATCTGTAGTTGAACTTTAGCTTCCATTGCATCATACTAAAGGTACATCGCAGTCTGAGCTAAAAAGGAGGGGCGTTATGTATCACTTTGTAGAAGAGCAAATTAAAAAGGCAGTGGATGATGGAGAGTTTGATGATTTGCCCGGCAGAGGAGAGCGTTTGGATTTGCGTGACGAATTTGCAGGATTGCCTCAGGAGGTTAAACAATCTTTTCGGATTTTAAAACGAGCAGGCTATCTTTCTGATGAGCAGCAAAATCAAAAGCAGTATATATCGCACCGTGACTTAATGGAAATTGCAACTGGCGGCACAAGGCAAGTCAATCATTCTGAAAAACAGAAGGCCTTTCAAACGTTGACTAAAGAACGGAAACTAGATAAAAGCAGTGTTTTTCATAGATATGCGAAAAAGATGAAGCATAAACTGTTTCCATAAAGAAAAAGGGACTAACCGTTTCGTTAATCCCTTTCCCCTCTTATATCGTTCGTTCAATCTCTTTTAACAGTTCATAAGCTCCTTCAGCTTCGTTCGAACAAACAATAATTATCTTATCAGCATGCGGATAATGCACTGCACGGAAATTAACTCCCGGGTCATATCCCATCTGAATATATTTTATAACTTCTTTATTCGGCTCTAATTCCATATATCCGCAATACCCATAAAAGATGCTGCCCACTTCGTCCACGCACACATGCGGCTTTAATAATTCCTTTGTCCTATCCTCTGATAATAACCGATAATTCAAGAGAGCGTCCCAAAACTTAGCCATATCTTCCACCGTGACATATGCGCCTCCATCCGGTCCGCCTTTAACTGGCAGTGAATAAATATTTGTTTTCCATTTTCCGTTTGTATCTTCTACATAACCTAATGCTGTTCGTTCAGGTAAATCATCCATTTCAAAATACCCAGAGTCACTCATATTCGCTGCTTTAAAAATATGTTCCTCCACAAATGAAGTAAAACTGCAGTTCGCAACCTTCTCCACAACCAAGCCCAGTAAAATATAGCCTGAATTAGTATATAGAAAGGAATCCCCTGGACGCCTCTGCATTTTTTGGTGCTGAAAAAGCGGTAGAAAATCCTTTGGAGATCGAACTCTATACATAGGAAAAGACTCCCATAATAACTCGTAATCATCCATCTTTTCCTCATCAAAATAATCCGGTACACCGGAAGTATGCGTCAGCAAATGATGGATAGTCATGTTCTTATCAAAGTACGGAAAAGACGCCGGGATACAATCTTTCAGCTTCGTATCAAATGAAATTTTCTTCATGTCCACCAGCTTGGCAATGGCGACTGCAGTAAATAACTTGGATCCTGAAGCAATACCAAACCTTGTGTCTACTTGATTCCTGATTTTTTCAGGACGATTCCTGAAACCGTTGCTACCTGTTATTATTTCATTCTGCTTTTTGGCATAGAACGCTCCCGAAAAAGAGAGCTTCTTCTGGACTTCTATCAGTTTGGCCTGCTTACTTTCTGTATTCATTTTTCTCCCTCCTGAAACCTTTATATATCAATCTGCCAACATGGGCTTTGGTGCGGGAGTGCACGGGTTTCGAGCCAGCGTGCACAGCTTTCGGGCAAAGGTGTAAAATGTTTCAGCTCGATCGCAAACCCTAATAATTCTTCCATGCCTTTTCATAAATTTGAATCAAATGCGGATCGATTAATGTATTTGGCTTTAACTCCACGGGTTCACCATTGTCATCCATAATTTCTTTATCTTCATCCTTACCAAAAGTTGTCAAGCCGGGAATAATGTCTTCTGTTAAGAACTTTGTTGGGACAGTTATGTCTAATTGGTTCAGATCAATAGACTCACGACTCGCCATAATAAATCCCCAATTGCCAAAACTCGGAACATCGACATGCAAATTCTCCGTAAATAATCCCGTCGATGCGATTGTCTCAGAAATGGTCCAATAAACTTCCGTAGCAAAGACCGGACTCGTCGCTTGGATCATTGCTGCTCCACCGGGCTTTAAATGATTTCGAACCAATGAATAAAATTCCTTTGTATAAAGTTTGTTCAGACCCTCATTATCTGGATCAGGCAGATCGACAATAATGACATCAAACCACATGTTTGTATTTTCCAAAAACTGAAAAGCATCCACGTTTTCCACATGCACTTTATCATTTTTGAGCGAGCCTTCATTTAATTCTAGTAAATGCCTATTGGTATTCGCCAGTTCCACCACTGCTGGGTCTAAGTCAACAAGGGTAATATCGTTCACTTCCTCATATTTGAGAATTTCTTTGACAGCAATCCCGTCACCGCCACCCAATATTAATATATTTTCGGCATCTCCTACAAAAGTCATTGTTGGATGAACCAATACTTCATGGTAGCGATATTCATCGGTCGAGCTGAATTGCAATGACCCGTTCAAAAAGAGCCGCACATCTTCTCCTTCATTCGTTAATGTGATTCTTTGGTAACTACTTTCTTGCATATGGATTATTGGATCCTTGTAAAGCTTTTGTTCAAAATTAAATGCCATCTCTTCCCCAAAGAATAATCCAATAATTAATGAAAGACCGATTGTCAGCCCGATAACTGCATGCAGTGCACAGTGACGTATTTCCCTGCGGAACAACCAAAGTACAATTAATGCCACCGCTAAATTGATACACCCGACTAAAAATGCTGTTTTAACCATACCAAACTGGGGACGCAATAAAAAGACAAATAATAATCCGCCAATTAAACCACCGGCATAATCAGAAAATAAAACTCTCGCCGTACTTTTATTTAGTGTGACGCCAATTTGATTTGCTTTCCGAATCAAAATTGGCAGCTCAAGCCCTGTTAACCCACCAATCAATAGCGTTATAAAATATAAATAAAATGCCTCTGTTCCAGCTGGTGAAATAGCTGTTATCCCAAACATTGTAAAACTGGAAAATCCCCCAATGACCGCAACACCAAATTCAATCCATACAAATGTGATAATTAAATTTTTCATCACCTTTTCACTTAAACTGGCACCAATCCCCATACCAGTTAAAAACAAGGAAATCGTCAGCGTATATTGTTTGACACCATCACCTAATATGTAAGATCCTAACGCACCAAATAATACTTCAAATATAATCCCGCAAATGGACACAATTCCCGATGACCAATATATAATTTTGCTTTTTCTAACTGCTGCTTCATTCAAAATCAATTCACTCCATCATATAAACCTAACCTAATAAAACAGAGCGGCCAAGCAAACGCCAAGCCGCCAGATTAAATATTACGTAATCGACGCACCAATAACCAGCGCCAATCCAATTGATACACCCATTGATATAATTCCGACTGCAACATTATTTTTTAACAGCTGTTCTTCGACTGAAAAGTTTCTAGTAAACAAATCAAACAGCCAGTATGCAATCATTTGCAAAACTACACCATACACACCCCAAATAATTGTTTCATAAAAGACATCGCTATTGTAAACCGCAAAGGCTAATATAATACAAATCCCGATTATTTTCCCAGCAATGGATAGTGCAACAGAATAATTCCCATTTTTTACTTCTTCCATATCCTTGTATTTGCGTGTCATATTCTCAAATAGAAACAATCCAATTAAAACAATTACTACAGATATTGCAAAATAACCAAATGTAGCTATATACGGTCCCATGTTATCACCTTCCTTTTTATTTACCTGCTCCTGGACCACCGCCTCTGAATGTCGTGTCTCCACGACGAGGTACATTTTTCATACCTCTATATTCACCCCGAGATTGACTTCCCCAATTATCTGCTCCCAACATATTCTCAAGCACTCTAATTGTAAAATATGTACTTAAAAAATTGGATGAATAATTTTTTCTCACAAACTCGTCACTAGCAACCTCTATCAGGAGTACATCTTGATCTTCATCACTTTCCCTCAATGTAACAAAGTCATCAGGATAAATTAAAATTTGCTGGTTGTCCTTTACTTCACTGATTTCCTCTGGTTTGATTGCTGTTGAAAGTACCGAAGAAAGCCCCGTAAGGTCAAATTCCTTTGTTGCATAGATTTCGGCTGTTTGCGAGTTCTCCTTGATTGTATTCATTAGCGGAAAATTATCATCAATAATATCGGCAATGTCCCCGTTAGAATCCCATAGGATTGCAGAAGCGATATCATCCTTTGAAGGCTCATCCGGAATATCTTCTGCCGTTATCGGTCCTTCACGCTCGGAACATGCAGTTAATAGCATGGTAAGAGAAAATAGCCCAATAAGTAAACTCCTTTTTTTAAACAAATCAATCCTCCCTCCCTTTAACAGAGCAAAGAGCAGTTTTTTAAGAATAAATATACTGATCCTTTTACCGCTACACCTTTATTTTTGTTTTATTTTCTCTTTTAATGCAGCCAATTCATCATCAACATTGTCCTTGTTCAATTCTGCAAACTCATCATCCAATGTCCGGCTGCTGCGTGACATCTCTTCACTTGTTTCCGCTTCTGCTTCATATCGCAAAACTTTTTCTTCCATACGTTCAAATCCTTGTTTTGAATCGTCACTGCCAATGGAAGACATAGTGCGATTCATTTTCGTACGAGTTTTAGCAGATTCAGCACGTGCTTTTAATGAATCTTTTTTCAATTGCATTTGCTGATATTCTTTTTTCATTTCATCCAATTTGCTCCGCAGAGCATCTGCATCGTTTTTAGCTCTTTCCCATGACTCATTTAACGTTGCTGCAGTTGCTTCATGATCTTTCTTATCCTGCAGTGCACGACGCGCTAGATCCTCATCGCCAGCTAAAAGTGCTTGCTCAGCCTGCTTCTGTCTCTTTTCCACCATTGCATTCGCATCATTTGCTTTCCGCTTAAGCATTTTCTCGTTCGCAATTTGCTTTGCGACAGCTGCTTCCACCTCACGAATATCGCCAGCCATATCGCTCATAAACTGATCCAGCATTTTCACAGGATCTTCCGCTTTATCCAGCATAGCATTTAACTCCGAACTGATTACTGTTGACACTCGCTTAAAAAATTTAAACATGTATATTCCTCCCGATAAATTTAGTTGAATAATTTCTTAAATAGATCCAGCCATTATTTTAATTTCGTATTCCTCAATTGGATAACCGTGACTCGCTTCAATCTCGCTTCCCCATGATTCAATACTTAAAAAATTTGCTTCGTCACGATCAGCATAATCGGCGTAATTTGTTTCTGTTCCTTGTAAATTAGCGCTTCTTCCCTCTCCAATAACTCTCGCTGTACCTGATTCCTGCAGATAATAGTTTTTGCCTTTATAGGTTACTTCTTTAGGGTATGGTTTTGATAAAGGCAACTGGATCTTCCTATAAATCCCAAGCTCCAATTCATCATCCATCTCGGCTGATAACCAAATTGTATCATGCCCTTCTAATAACTGATACCCATACCATTCATAATTTCCATCCCGATATGTGATCTTCCCTACCACCTCGTAATCCGTTAGGTCATAGGTTACGATATCCCCGATTTTTATCGATAAAACCGTTCTTTCTTTTGGAACAGGCTCATTTTTATTTCTTGAAAAAAACTTTGAAAACAGACCCACCGTCTTCACCTCATCAATCAAATTATATGTTTTATATGTATTACGTTTTTCCTCACTAAAATGATTCAAAAAATTAATTTTATTTTCATGAGATCATTGCTAACCTAAATAATTACTACATATTTACGCAAATTGCAAAGAAAAATAAAATGGTTTATACTTTTCGGTATATAAAATTTACGACCTAAGGAGATATCTTACATATGGAAATAATGGGGAGACAAATCATAGCTGAACTTTGGGATTGCAATGTTGATAATTTAAATAATCTGGAATTAGTAAAGCAAATATTTGTTGAAGCGGCACTAAGGGCAGGTGCAGAAATTCGAGAGGTTGCATTCCATCAATTTGCACCACAGGGCGTAAGCGGGGTCGTTATTATTTCCGAGTCACATTTAACAATTCATAGTTTTCCCGAACATGCTTATGCCAGTATTGATGTTTATACATGTGGTGATAAGGTGGATCCAACAATCGCTGTAGAATTTATTGCCAAGGCATTAGAAGCAAAAATCAGCGAGAAAATGGAAATCCCCCGTGGCATGGGTCCAGTAAAAGTCCAGCCACTTCAAAAGAATGAATATATTCCCTGAATACACTTTTTATGGGATTATTCCAACTCTAACATCCATACATTAACCATACAACATAACATCTTCACGAAAAAAAACCAAAGCCCTATACTTAACTACAAAAGCTTTGGTTATCATCTCTATCCTATTAAAACAACCCCAATTGCTGAGACGCCAAGCCATCAAATTCAATCCCTAAGATCCGCTGAAACTGTTTGGCATTCCCTGCAGCATGTCCTCCAGAATTATTATTAAACAAAACAATGACTTCCTTGCATTGCTTCTCTAATCGTTTAACTTCTTCTGCGATGGAAGTTAATTCTTGTTCACTATATTCATATAAGTAGCGGACCTTCCGCCAATTTGCATTCCCCGAATAATTCCAGCCATGGACGTTCCTGCCATGCAAACGAATAATCGCTTTATCCTTTGTTGTCACTACTGGAATAAATGGAACCGAGCCTGTACCAGCCTGAGGTTCATCCGCAATTGTGTGAATCCACCCTTCCTGCGTCATAAAATCCAATGTTTGCTGCCGATACTTTTCTTCATACCAAGATTGATGCCTAAACTCCAATGCAGCCGGGATATCTTTCATCTGCTTTTTACAATAGCGAATATACTGTACATACTCCTGCCTGCACTCATACCATGGAGGAAACTGGAATAGCACTACTCCTAATTTCCCAGCCTTGCGAAGCGGTTCAATCGATTCCCTAAATGCTTGAAACATTTCATCCTTTGATTCAAAAGGATTTTCATTTCCTCCCCGGTCATGGCCAGTCATCCCTTGATAGGCTTTTACAATAAATTGAAAACGCCTCGGGGTTTCCTTAACCCACTTTTCCATATTACGAATAGGCTGAACCGCATAGAAAGAAGCGTCTAATTCTACCACTGGAAAATGACTGCTGTATTCTTGTAATTTTTCATGTACCTTTGTATCATCTGCATAAATGGAGTCGTGGTCTCCCCATCCTGTTAATCCAATCTGAATCACAGTTAACACCTCTTTCCCAATCTAACTTCTTACTTTTCTTTGTTCCCGATGAACCATATATTTAACGAATGGAATAATAATAATTGATAAAAATAATATCCGAAATAATTGAAATGACGTAACCACAGTAACTTCCGCTTGAATAGAGGCTGCAATAATTCCCATCTGATCAACACCGCCTGGAACAACACTTAAAAAGCTTGTTGCAAAATCCATAAAATGGTGTGCCATCCATTCACTGATAAGGAATGCTACGCCTATTAAAATAACACAAGAACCAATGGCATATACAATATGAGATTTCATTTTCTTCAATTTATCACGTTTTAATAGTAACCCCATATAAATCCCAATAAAAAGCTGCGCAATATGTAGTAAATTTTCCGGCATCACCGGAACAGGAATGGATAATAGATTGCATATCATAACAAAAAAGACAGGTCCCAATAAATAAGCTGTAGGAACTTTGATAAATTGAAAAACGATTCCTGCCCCGTAACATAAAATCATTAAACCAAACAGAATCCATGAATACTTTTCTAAGGGGCTCTCAGCAGCTATACTGCTATGGTTACTAGAAACAATAAACGGTACGAACGTAATAATCGCCAGTAAGCGCATGACGTGGTAAAACGTCACAACCGTAATGTTCAAAGTTTTTTGCTCTTCCGCAAATACCACCACCTGCTGCAGCCCTCCAGGAGCACAGCAGGTCATTGCTGTTCCAAGGTCGAGACGCGCCCACTTCGAAACGGCAAAACTAACCGCAATAAATAAAATAAAAAAGATTACATTAATTAAAAGCATCATCGGAAAATAACGTACCATTTCTTGAAGTGCTTCCAGAGTGAATGCATAGCCAATCATATATCCAGCAATAACTAGACCGATATTTCGAAAGATTGGATGCCATCCTATTTTCCAAGATGATTTTAATTGGAATAATAGCGTCATTAGCATCGAACCAAGTAACCACGGTATTGGCAATCCAATAAATGAAAAAATAATTGCTCCTAAGAGACCAATCGCAAACGTTCTCAGGAATATTAATATCATAAATTCCCCTTCCTTCTCTCTCTATTATAACGTGTACGTGAGCGGCTTCAAATAGATTTGGAGCGATTAGGCCTGATTTCGAGCGGGTTCTCATTGCTTTGGAGCGGTTAGACTTGGTTTCGAGCGAGTTCAGTTTACTTTGGAGCGGTCACACTTGGTTTCGAGCGGATTCAGACTGGTTTGGAGCGGTTACACTTGATTGAAGGAAGTTTCATTTAATTTCAAGTTGGATCAGTTTAAAAGTCAAGGACTTTAGGTTCCTGGCTTTTTTCATAAATGAAATCTTTGTTGACATACTATGACAGTCATAGTAATATACTTATACAAACAATTACTTTGTCTGTCATAGTAGTTTAATTAACATATATTAAAGTTAAATTGAATGAAAATTTTCCAGACGCTAGCTAAGCTAAGAAAAACAATTGGAAAAGGACATTGGAGATAGGAGGGATATTGTTGGAAGGAAGGATTTCAGCAGATTTATTACGTGGTCATACAGACACGATTGTATTGGGAATATTAATAAAAAATGATGCTTATGGATATCAAATTTATAAATCCATCATGGATCGAACAGAAGGGCTGTATCAATTGAAAGAAGCCACTCTCTATTCCAGCTATAAACGATTGGAAAAAGAAGGTTGCATCATTGCCTATTGGGGAGATGAAAGCCAAGGTGGACGGAGGAAATATTATCGCATTACTGATAAAGGGAGAGTGCAGTATCAACAGAATATTGCCGATTGGGAATTTACCCAGCGTATCTTAAAACGATTATTGAAGGAGGAAGAGGATTAAATGATGATACAAAAATATGTTGACGATTTGTTTCAAGGCTATGAATCTACACCAGAGCTTGAAGATTTCAAAGAAGAAATCGCCATGAACTTAAAAGATCGTATGCAGGATCTAGAAAAAGAAGGAAAGTCAGCTGAAGAGGCTTTTGCAGAGGCAGTCTCAGAACTAGGTGACATTACAGCAATTGCCGATGATTTAAGCCGGGAAAAAAGAAAGGAGATTATCGGAAAAATGTATGTTGATACGACCCCAAAACTTTCGGCAGGTTATGCAATTGGATATACCGCTGCAGCAGGAGTCCTATTGTTTGGAATCATTACAAGCCTGATCACTTATTTTACAACAGGAAATAATTTATTTATCGCTATTTCCTCCTTCCTGCCATTCGTTGTACCTGCAGGAGCTGCGTTGACCTTTTTAGGGTTAACAACTGAAACAAAGACAAAATATCCGATGAATTGGAAACGAGCGCTTATTTACGGCCTGGCTGTTGGTATTATTTTATTCGGAATTACCCTTTCCAGTTCACAGTACTTTATGGATAACAAGCAACCTGCCGCTATTCTTGGTGTGCTTATTCCTTTTGTTTTACCCGGCGTATTGGTAACCGCCTTTTTAATCCTCACTGAAAAGAAACGCTTTAAACCATGGGTCATGCAGGAACAGGCAAGATACCAAGAAGCTTATGCAGGTTATTATGAGGATACAGAACAGATGGCGAAGCGGGGAATGCTGTCTGGAGCATTATGGATTGGAGCCTTTGGCGTCTTTATTATTCTCTGGATACTCACGAATGTCCTTTACGCGCTCCCTGTCTTTCTATTTGCTATTGCTGGAGAGCTTTTAATTGAGTACCGTATGATGTCAAAGCGCAAACGCAATTCGGTATCAAAATAAGCGCTAATTGATAAGATTTATATGTTGCCTTCAAAATACCGTCAACCTTAGGAGGAATTTTAAGCGAGATACCTCCAATATTAAAAGCAATTATTACACGAACTGTTGGTTTTATCAGCAGTATCGGAACGGGAATTCTTTTAGGCATCTTAGCCGGGTTATTGGATCTTCTCATTAATCTGTTGAGAGCAGCAAGACAATAATGAACCTTAAACCAAAATTTTTAAAAGAACCCTTTAAGCATAAATAAAAATTATCGGAAGTCCATCCATTCAGAGGATAAGGATCCAGACTCACTTGAAAAAGAATTCAGCTATTTATACTGAATTCTTTTTTATTGATTTTATGATTGTTGCATAAAAACGCCGACACAGGAACATATTACTCTATAAGAGCATGCTCCAGAATCGAATTACCTAATTATCATAATTTGGGTTTGATTCTTTCTTTATGGGGTAATATGATTTTATATTTTAAATAACTCTCCTAAAACGGAGATTGGAAAGGATGGACTATCATGAAAAAGATTTTATTTCTAGGCATAACACTGCTTCTTTCCATTACTTTAGCAGCTTGTGGTGCAGGCAATGACAACAATGACAACAATAACAACGCAGGAAACGAACCAAACACAAGTGAGAATGCAAATGACAATAATGGAAATACAAAAACAGACAAGGATACAAACACCAATGACAATAATACCAAAACGGATGGCAACAATGATGTAGATCTTACAAGTGCATCCTTAACCATGGTAGATGCTATTAGCGCCTTCCAAGAAAAATTCCCAGATGCAAAGGTTTCCTCTATTCAGTTAGAGGAAGAAAAAGGAGAACTTGTCTATGATATCGATGGTTACGATGATTCGAAGGAATACTCCGCAGAAATTAATCAGTCTGGCGAAATTGTAGCTGAAGAAGAGGAACAAAAGGACGCTAATGACCGCTACGAAGAACTCGTGCTAGCTGATTATATTACAGCAGAAGAAGCGTTATCTACAGCATCTGAAGCTCCCGAAGCAGATGGTATTACGCCTAGAAGCTGGTCATTAGAATTTGAAAATGACAGTCCGGTATATGAAGTAAACTTTGAAGATTCCGGTTCTGAGGAAGTAGATGTTTATATCGATGCGGTGTCTGGGGAACAGCTGCATGTGGAAGTGGATGATTAAATTTTAATGAAAGCAGGCTAAGCCAAGAGCTTGAGCCTGCTTTTTTTATGTTGTTTTTAGACTAAGACCTTGAAGCGGATGATGAAGCAGCAAAAATAGTGGCATTAATTGAATCAATTGTTGTTTTAACAGCTTGGGAAACAGGCAGATTCTTACTCAGCTGCTTAATTTGTTTTTCTGCTTGCTTTGCTTCTTTCCGGTCTGGAAATACGATACGAAGTAAGCTGCTGACATGAACTAATGATATTAATACAACGATTCGTTCTTCTTCTTTTTCTAAGAGCTCTTGTTTTTTAATATTTTCCAAAACCATCCGGAAGCTTTTTTGCATCTGTCTAATAAAATCCACTTGATTAAACGTGTACGTATAAGATAGGAAAATACATGCATGATCAATAGGATAATAAGAAAAGCTGTTCAGCCAATAAAAGCAGGTCCATTGCTCCTTTCAAGCTGTATGATAGTTTTTCCGCTACATTCAAAATACTTTACGCTGATAAATAAATTGACTGATCATCCATGAAATTAGATACAGACCAATAGAGATGCCCGCACCGATAAGGTAAAGCGTTGTTGTTGATGTGCTAGAAAGAAATCTGTAATTACTGTCATATGTTCCATAAAGAAGCGGGAAGCAGGTTGAAACCCTAATGCTAAAACAATTACTGTGACAAAAACCACTATTCCAATATAAGCAGGCTTTATGATATAAAATAACGGAAACGCGAAAGCTGTAAAAACGAAGAATAACCCAGCCGCAATAGCTATATGCATCATTTCATAACCATAATCAGTGAGATATAGAATAACCCCGGTCAGCGCCATTGATATAACCATATATACAACGGCTCCAATATATCTAGAAGCAACAATCTCCTTGCGTGTATAGGGCAAAGAATTAAGATCGATATAAAAGTACTATATAAATTGAATTTAAAAGGTTCTCCTAACCTAATATGGGGTATAGAATAGAAAACCTATATTAGGAGGATGAGTATAATGACAACTGAACAGGAAACTTTACGAGTCATGGAAGCAATGAAGCAAACTAGCGACAGACGCATGTTTGAACGTTACCAAGTTATCCACCTCTATCTAAAAGGTTTTCAACAAAAAGATATTTCTGAGATTGTGCTTCGTTCCAAGAAGACGATTTCTTCCTATATCAAAGCGTACAAACAAGGTGGACTAGACGGTCTTGAAAGAGGACTGCCAACGGGTGCGCCCAGAAAATTGACCGAGACGCAGGAACATGAACTTGTGCAGGTCGTAGCTTATCAAACACCACATGATGTAGGATATGAGAACCATTATAACTGGACGCTTGCCATTATATCAGCATTTATTCAGCGTGAATGGAACCAAACCTATTCGCTTCGCGGCGTTTCCCTACTTCTTGAAGATCTTGGATTTAGTCACACAAGACCGACGTATACGCTGAAAAAGGCAGACAAAGCGAAACAGGAAGTGTTCAAGAACGAAACATTTCCAGCATTAAAAAAAACTGTTAAATGAAGAAATAAATCATATCCTGTTTGAAGACGAGTCCATGATTAGAGATTATCAGGCGATTCAGTGTTCATGGTTTCTAAAAGGAAAACAAAGAACCGTCCCAACATATGGCCGTCATCAGGGTGCCAAACTCCTCGGTACATTGAATTACGAGACAGGTGAAGTCTTTGTAGTCGAAACAGAAAACTATGATGCGGCAGTCTTCCTTGAGTTCTCAAAACAAGTCTTTTGGAAGTATCCCTCTGGAAAGATTGTCATGATTCTAGATAACGCAAGAATTCATCATGCCAAACTGATTCAGCCTTTCCTGGAAGAGAATCGTCATCGACTTGAACTGGTATTCCTTCCTCCTTACAGCCCAGAATTGAACCTTGTAGAAGGCCTCTGGAAATGGTTGAAAGAAACCATTATTAATAATGTCTTTTACTCCAAGGTACAAGAAATTAAAATCAACGTTCGAAAATTCATTGCAGACATCAATACAGATACCGCTAATATTATCAATCGACTGTGTGTTCAGATGTAAATATTAAATTCAATTTATATAGCTACTAGAAAAATAAAAACCAGACTAATATCTCTTGCAAAGAAAACAAGGGAAATAATAAGTGGAACAAATAGGAGAATCTGTGTTTCTTGGATAGTTAAATCTTTTTTTATCAAATTAAACATTTTGGTGTTTCGTTCCTTTCGCATAAAACATAATATCCTCTAAAGTAGCTTCCTCAATCACAACACGGTTCCCCAACAAAGCTTTTACTTCAGCCACATCATTTGTTAAAGCCTGGAATCCATAAGAAGAACACTCTGTCTTTATAAACGATTTTTCTGTATCCAGATTAAGTAAATCAATACTTCCTTTCACTAAAGCCTAACGATCTTGTACATCTTGCATCGAGTCATTGAAAAGAATTTTCCCCTTTTGAATAAACGTAATATAATCTGCAATCCGCTCTAAATCACTAGTAATATGCGTGGAAAAGAATAACGTTCTTCTTCCATCCCCCATAATAATGTCCTGCAGGATAAGTAAAAGTATGATGGGTCAATCACTTTTGAAAATACTTGAAAAAGCACGAAAATTGTCTGCCCTGCAATGTCAACAATGCTAATAAAAGTAAAGAAATTAAAAAAGTCAGATGTGCACAAGTTGAAAAAATCGGTGAGTAAACTTGTCTCCATCATGCGATCCCAAATCCGCATCATTAACGAGTTATCATCACGTAAATTCGGCTCTCACAGTCCATTCTATCAAAGATGATAAATAGGATTTCTCTTTTCATTATTTACCTCAACTCCTTACTCTTTTATTCCATATGATTCTTTTAGTAACCTAAGTTAAGCTGTCCGTTGAATTGCCCGATAAATAATTGATATTATTGAGACGATAATCATGAGAACTAAGACCAAATTAAATATTCAAATACCATAAATTGCAAAAGCATTTGTAAAAAAATCTCGAAGGAAAAACCAAAAATCCCCAAATTCCCCTACCCTCCTGAATTTGGAAAGTCCCATCCAGATAAATCAGCGAGAATAAATAAAAGATTTACTAATACTATCATTAAAATATCCTTTATAATATCTGTGATAACAGACCCTTTCTTATTACTCATTATGGTCATATGCTTAAAATTCTTTCCGATTATATATAGTTATTGAAAAAATAAAAGATGTAACAAATATGGTTATCCCTATAAGTAACGTACCAGCGACTAATAAAACAGATGTATCTATATTTCCAAAAACGGAAAGCAATGTCTGTTCATAGATAAGGTAATTTAATAGTTTTTCTATACCAAAACTTGAGACAAGTACTATTCCAGTAGCGGCAATTAAAATACCATCCGATTTTTCAGAGCCTAGAAGATATAGTAATGGATAAACAATAGAACCCATCGTTAAAATGAGACAAGAAGCCATAGCAATTTGCATCCATATTGCCTCAAGAGATGTATTCTTTATACACTAAAGATACCGACCACTACTAAAATACCAAAACAAACAAATGCTGCTGCAAACCGTTTTTTCCAGCAGCTCTCGCAGAAAAATACTGGCTGAAGACATCGTTCCTGTTTTGCAAGGGAAAACAGCGGATGAAATGAAGGAATATTTGATTAAAAACTATCCTTCTCACTTTCAATAAAAGAAAACTTCAGCCAATTGGCTAAAGTTTAAAGAGGAACTTATCTATGAAATAGATGGTTATGGTGATGCCATGAAATATTCCGCTGATATCAATCAGCCTGGTGAAGTTGTAGCTCAGAAGAAAGAACAAAAATATACAGATGACTGTTATGATGATTTGGTATTAAATGATTAACAATTTTAAACAAAGCAGGCCTTAGCCTTCTGGTAAGCCTGCTTTTTAATGGTGTAATTTTTTAAAAGTCTTTCCGTAGATAAATAGTTCGGCTAAAAATCCAGGAAAGGAGATAAAGCCCAATAGCAATTGTTGCACCGCTGAGATAGAGTGTAAATGCTGATAAGTTTGTTAAGAAATTCGTTATCGTCGTTAGATTTTCAGCTAAGAATTGTACAATAGGAGGCAGAACCACAGCTAAAACGATAAAACTTACAAAAACTGCTAATCCTATATATCCAGGTTTTAATATATAAAATAGCGGAAAAGATAAAGCAGAAAATACAAAGAACAACCCAACAGCTATCACTATATCTCTAATTGTATAGCCATAATTACACAAATATAAAATAATACCAGCTACACCAATCGATAAAATCATATATGCAATTGCTCCAATATATCTTGCAGCTACAATTTCTTGTCGAGTATATGGTAAGGAATTAAGTAGAATATTTGTTTCTGCCTGCTCATCATATATATATGCATTTATTGGTATAAAAATACTAGCCAAAAGAAAAATAAAAGCTGGACTAAGATGTGTGGCAAAAACCGCAAAGAAAACAATAAACGGAATAAATAGGAGTAGCTGTACTTTTAATATAATTAAATCTTTTTTTATCAGGTTAAACATATTAATGACTCGCTCCTTTCACATAAAACATAATATCCTCTAGGGAAGCTTCGTCAATAACAACACTATCCCCAAATAACTCCTTCACTTTATCTATATCATCAGTTAGAGCTTGAAAACCAGTAGAAGAGTGCTCAACCTTTATAAAGCTTTTTTCTGTATCACGATTGATTAAATCTTTACTTCCCTTGACTAAAGCATAACGTTCCTGAACTTCATAAATCGGATCGTTAAAAAGAACTTTCCCTTTTTGAATGAAAGCAATATAATCTGCAATCCGATTTAAATCACTTGTAATATGTGTGGAGAAGAAAAGGGTGCGTTTGCCCTCCTCCATAATTTCTTGTAAAATATCTAAAAGCTCTCTACGAAAAACTGGATCTAACCCTGCTGTTGGCTCATCCATTAAGATTAACTCTGCATCATGGGATAGAGCTATTGCTAAGGATGCTTTCATCTGCATCCCTTTCGAAAAGGTTTTAATAGCTTTATTTAATGGTAGTTCAAATTTCTCTATAAATTCATAAAATTGTTTGTTACTCCAATTTTTATAAGCAGGCGCAATAATCCGGCGAACATCCTTTAAGTTTAGCCCTTCATAGAATACGTTACTATCATAGACAAAGCCTAAACGCTCTTTTATCTTTTTTTCATGTTTGGCATAATCAAGACCAAACACTTTGATTTTCCCTGCATCAGCTCTTAAAAGATTCATCATTAACTTCATTGTTGTTGATTTCCCTGCCCCATTAGCTCCAATAAATCCAGTTACATATCCTTGCTTTATCTGTAAATTAATATTCTCTACAGAGAAATCTTTGAAACGCTTTGATACGCCTTTGAATTCTAATACATTTTCCATATTTATCGCTCCTCACACAAAATTTTCAACAATATCTATCCGCTTCACTGTTACTTATCGCACTGACTCTTTAGAAATGTTTGAGATAGGAATTTATCTATTGATGCCGAAATTTGTTTTAAATTATATAGCAGCTTCCTTGGCTATATAATTTTTTATTACGTTTTCGTCAACTTCTTTTAAAAAGGATCAACAGAAAGCTTGTTAAAAAATACAAAATAATAGCAATTAAAAATATAAATGTTACAAAGTTAAAAAATGGATAGCTATAAAAATGGAAGTATTCCGTAAATAATTTTACGCTCAAGATATGATTTATTAGATTCCCATCTCGAATATTCGGTTCCCAACCAGTTCCGTCAAGAAATATAAAAATAAATTGAACAAGGACAAAAATCCCTAAAATAATTAACAACGATTTAAATTTCCCCCTTTTTTGGGCGCCCACTTTACCTTCCATTAAAATTATCTCTCCCTTTTCAATTCAATTTATTTTCCACACACCTATTGTATATAATAAATATTAACACTATATACAATATTAAAACATTTTTTTCTACTTTTTTCAACCGTTTCATTATAATTTTCTTTATAAAACAAAAAAGAAAGAGCTTGACTTAATTGTTTTAAGTTCTCTCCAATTTATTTAAAGTCCGTTTTCAAAAAGTTTGGTAAAAAGAACCCAGTCGGATAAAGTCTCAGGCACCCTAAGGCTGCGATTACTGGTCCCACCGGAAACATTTGTTACAACGACAACACTAGTACGTCGAAAGTTCAAGGCTGCGCAGCTTAGAACAGCGCTTTTGATGGGGTGAGTAATCGCCCCATCGCCCCCCCAAGGGTTTAGCACACAGAAAAAGTGATCTTCTTTTTCTTCAAGGAATGGAGCGTTTGCTTTTAAATACGTGAGTAGCAGAAAACCATCAGACGCACTTTCACATGCTCTGATGGCTTCTACTTTGTCCACACGACTGAACGTTCTTAATAGAAATCCCTCGCCATGTCACTTTTATTGGACTTTTTGAGCACCTTCTTAAAGATGATACTCTTTCGGCGGTATCTTTACTTTTTCAAAAGACTTTGTACCTGTAAACAAAAAGGCCAAACAACCAAGTAGTTAGATATAATGAAATAATAATGCCTCCACTGCTGAGGTCAGCATGCTTGTAAAGAAAGTGGTAATCAATATTAAATACTCTACTGAGAACCACAATAACTGGTCGACTGATAAGTCCAGATAGACGCATTCCTAACGTAACTGCTGTTCCTATATAACTAGATTTTAATATGTAATCTAACGGAAAAACAAAAAATGACGGTAGATGTGAATCCACTCCAATCAAGAAAATGATTGAAGGTATAAATAAAAGTAGCTGTACTTTTTATATCATTAAACCTTTCTTTATTAAATTAATCATGTTGACTATGCGCCCCTTTCACATAAAACATAATTTCCTCTAGTGACGCTTCTTCCATAACAACATGATCACCAAATAGCTCTTTTACTTCTTCCACATTATTTGTTAATGCTTGAAACCCAGTTGAAGAGCGTTCTATTTTTATAAAGCTTTCTTCTGTATCTCGATCAAGTAGATTTGTACTCCCTTTCACTATTGCATAGCGTTCTTTTAATTCATAAATTGGTTTATTGAATAGGACTTCTCCTTTCTCAATCAATACAATATAATCTGCAATACGGTCTAAATCACTTGTAATATGTGTAGAAAAAAAGATTGTTCTTCTTTCATCTACCATCACTTCTTGAAAAATGTCTAATAGCTCTCTACGAAAAGCTGGATCCAGCCCTGCTGTCGGCTCATCCATAATAATTAACTCTGCATCATGAGATAAGGCAATCGCTAAGGAAGCTTTCATCTGCATCCCTTTCGAAAATTTTTTAATTGGTTTATTTAAGGGTAATTCAAATTTATCAACATAGGCTTTAAATTGCTTATTATTCCAGCATTTATAAGCTGGTGCAACAATTCTGCTTATATCCTTTAGGCTCAGTGCTTCATAAAATACATTACGATCGTAAACAAAGCCGATGCGCTCTTTTATTTCTTTCGCATGACTAAAGTAATCCATTCCAAATACTTTTACTTCTCCTTTATCCGCTTGTAAAAGATTCATCATTAGTTTAATTATTGTCGATTTTCCGGCTCCATTAGCCCCGATAAATCCCGTTATATATCCTCGCTTTATCTGTAAATCGAGATTTTCTATAGAGAATTCTTTGAATTTTTTTGAAATACCTCGGAACTCTATCACATTTTCCATTCCATCACTCCTCGTACAACAACTTTAGCAATTCTTGTAATTCTTGATAAGATAACCCAAGTTCTCTACTATTTGCAATAACCACACTTAACTGCTCTTCAATCACTTTTAGTTTTTTTTCACGAATAACATCCAAGTTTTGCTCCGCCACAAACGATCCCTTACCCACAATAGAATAAGTAAATCCCGATTTCTCCAATTCTTCATATGCTCGTTTTGTGGTAATAACACTTATCTTTAAATCTTTTGCTAATTGTCTAATAGAGGGTAATGCCGTTCCTTCTGCTAATTCCCCTGATAAGATTGCTGTCTGAATTTGCTTCATAATTTGTTCATAAATTGGCTCTTTAGAATTGTTTGATATAATAATTTGCATACCAATACCTCTTTTTTTCATTGTATATCAATATTATACACATTATAAAAACTCTTGAGTAGTCTTATCAATATATGCCCTACCCACAGTTACATCTAACTTTGGTACTGTCAATAAGTTTGTGTAAATTAATAGGGTATCCTCTCTATTGGGATGTATTTTCAGACACCTTCCCCGGGTACCCGGGGAAGGTGTCTGAAAATTAGCTCGTTTCTTACCTACTCCCCG
>NZ_BORO01000010.1 GCF_018333215.1 Oceanobacillus sp. J11TS1
CATTATCAGTTATACTAGTAGACATAGGTAAGGTCTCCTCTTCTTAGTTTTTGTGATGATTAACTAATGGGTAGGATAACCTTACCTTTCCTATTTATTCAGCTTACACAGACTATTGTACGTCATCCGATCGAGTCAGAAACCGCTCCAATCCAAGGCCAAAGCGCTCCGCCCCATCCAAAATTCGCTCCAACCCAAGACCAAAGCGCTCCAATCCAGTCAGAATCCGCTCCAAATGAGGCCAATGCGCTCCAACCGAGCCAGAATCCGCTCCAAACCAGTCATAAATCGCTCCACCCCATCCAGAAACCGCTCCAACCCAGGCCAAAGCGCTCCGCCCCATCCAAAATCCGCTCCACCCCAAGGCTAAAGCGCTCCGATCGAGTCAGAAAGCGCTCCACCCCAACCAAAACCCACCCCAACTCCAAGCCAACCCACCAACTCCCAAAGAATAATCGGATTAATCATTGCGCAATCTAGGAGGAGTCCTATATAATTTAAGGAAGTCGGCAGCAAATTATGTCGAAAATTGAGATGACCAGAAAAATGACCAAAAACATGATATATAGCGGGGCAGAGGGCTTACCCCAATCAACGCTATATCCGATTCGATAAATAGACAGGGGCTGCAAATAAGGCTGTCCTTGAGGCGTGATAGAATTGTAAGATTTAGGAGAATGGGCGATGTTTAACTATGTTGATTTAGCGATAGCCTTTCTTATTTCTGCTGTGACTTCTTTGCTGGTTACATTTCCGGTAAAAAAGCTGGCGGTTAAAATAGGGGCAATGGATACACCCAATCATCGAAAAATACATAAAAAAATAACACCGAGATTAGGCGGGATAGCCATTTTTATCGGTGCTCTTTTAGGTATGCTTTATTTACAGCCGAGGCATATCTATGTGGATGAAATTCTGATTGGTTCGATCATTATTCTTATTACGGGGGCGCTGGATGATAAGTATACGCTTCGTCCGCTTGTGAAATTGTCGGGGCAAGTTATTGCTGCGGGTTTACTTATTTATGCGGGCTTGATTATTGAGCGTATTACCATTCCGTTTCTAGGGGTGGTGGAGCTTGGCTTCTTAGGTCCGGTACTTACTTTCTTTTGGATTATTGGGATTACCAATGCGATTAATTTAATTGATGGTTTGGACGGGCTGGCAACAGGTGTAACGACGATTGCGATGATTAGTATCTTTGCGATGGCGCTTGTCGATTATCAAGTGTTGGTTGCTTATTTATGTATTAGTTTTATTGGCGCGAATATTGGCTTTTTATATCACAACTTTTATCCTGCAAAAATATACATGGGGGATACCGGTTCGAATTTACTTGGCTATGTGGTTGCGATTATTTCTATATTAGGTTTGTTTAAAAACATTACCTTCTTCAGTTTTATTATTCCTGTCGTGATTCTGGCGGTACCTATCTTTGACACGCTGGTGGCAATGATTCGCCGTTTATATAATAAAGAAAGCATCATGGCAGCAGATCGCCGCCATATTCACTACCAATTACTTGATGCGGGGTATAGTCACCGGAAAACGGTTGTGATTATTTATTTGTTCAGTGCCTTGTTTGGGGTAATAGGTCTTCTCTTTTCAGAAGCCGATTTAGCAATTTCCCTGCTGTTTACAGCTGTTTTGATTATTCTCTTGCATATTTTTGCGGAGCTGGCCGGCCTGGTTATGGGAGGGAAAAGGCCAATCGTAACGTTGCTTCGCCGGTTAAAAGCAGTTTTAGTGAAACCATTTAAGAAAAGAAAGAATCAAAGAAAAAGCAGTGACTAAAATCGCTGCTTTTTTTGAATGCTCGCTATGTTCGCCAGCGCAACTCATCCCCAACCCAATCCCAGCAACACCTTCATTTTAACCGCTTCTACTTCTATTTCCCATTTTAAATACATCCAGCGCAGAGGATGCTGTATCCTGCGCCCCTTGATGAAATTGCTTTATTCGCTCCCGATAACGGCGATGCTCCTCCCCTGTATCCAATAGCATCTGGACATGTTCCAGCAGAGAATCGGCTGTCCAATTCAGCTTTTCCACATGCCCGACAACCGGTTGGCCGAGCTGTTTAGCAATCGCATCAATTTTTGGATCATAGGATAATGCAACAAAAGGAGTCGCCGTAATCGCAGCAAAAATTAAAGCATGCAGACGCATCCCGATAAGTACATCGGCTTGATGGATATGTTGTAGTCTTTCTGTGAAAGAAGAGGTATCGGAAAGGACTTCACTTGGTGCGTGCATGGTTTCCTGGATTTCCACAGAAGTCATATAATCCTGCTGTCCATGCATTGGTAAAAATAAAATCGTATACCCTTGCTGGTAGAGAGCATCCAAGCAGATAGCCAATTGTTTTTTATAGGATTGGTGATGCCGCCAAGCACGGACAGCGACACAAATCGTGTTCGACGTTTTTTTCTCAGGAAAAGAAGTACGCAGCCCAAGGACGGGGTCTGGAACGACTTGAATCGACTCCTTAACGCCGATGGTTTGTAAAAAGGCTTTGGAATCACGGTCTCTTACGGAGATATATTGGGAACGATTAAATAAATAAGAAACCAAACGTTTGCTGACTAAACGACGTAATGGACCGATTCCTTGCGCATAGATGCATACGGGAACTTTATGAAATCGAGCAAGCTGGATAATGCCAGCATAATAGAGGAGCGAGCGGCTGCTTGTAATATCTTGGAACAGCGACCCGCCGCCACTGATAAGCCCGTCAGCCTGGCGCATCACTTGATTTACCTCGGCTAACCGCTGCCGGTGGACGCTTTCCACCTGAAATGTTTTTTTCGTTTGCGGTGGATTATTAGATAAAACCGTAATTTTAATGGCTGAATCCTCGATGCGAAGCGCTGAGATAATACTATGAAGAATAGCCTCATCTCCCGCATTATCAAATCCATAATAGCCCGATAAAATAACGTGCATGGACCTATCCCTCCTGCCAAGCATTTTTCTTGTATCTTGCCCAGTATTTCCGAGCCCATACGATAAGAAAGAGAATCAGATAGCCGAAAATCAGTCCCAATCCGATTCCGTAAATAGACCGCAATATCGAAATAAACAGCGGCGTATGGAAATGGGTGAACGTATTTAACATGGACAGAAAACCGATGGATCCGATTGTTAAGAAACACTTTCCGAGAACACTTGAACACGGGAGAAAGTATAGCCCGATAACCATCGCTGGATAACCAATCAAAAATTCCTTGGTACGCGGTCGAACATATAATAATTCCTCTAGCTTATGCCGAATGGTCATTTCCAGTGAACTAACCATTCCGCTATTCCCCGTCCGGACAAGATAATAGGCAAAAGCGAATAGCAGAACAAGCATCACCAAGACATGCCAGACACGTATTTCTTTGTTCAACAAGGTTTGTAAGGAATGGCGATTTTGCTTGGTAAAGAAAGAATAAAATAAACCGAAAAGTACAAGCAGCGGCGGGATAATATGCAATAGCTTAATTCCCCGAAAAAGCTCCACCCCGGTAATAAATGCATTCCCATTTAATAATCCGATAATAAGCAGAATACCAAGAATCGTTATCCCTGTTGCCTGTAAAAAAGAAAGCCAAACAGGAGCCTGTTTTTCTGCCCGGGAATTTGCACTGACTAAAACAGCACCAACCACCGTTAAAATAGCGATCAGCCATGTAAATAGTTTTAAAAGAAGCAGGTAGTCTGTGATCATCCAAGCAGCACCCAAAACAAACAAAAGGAACACGACCATCCCCCGTATCTTTTGGAAAAATAAACAGCTTAGCAGTGTATAACTAAAGAGAAGCGCTGTAACAAGAAGCAACGGTTGTATCCAGTTTGCCTTTTCTATTTTTTGAAAAGGCAGCGCATTTCCGTGGATAAACTGGGCAGGCATTTGCTGCTGAAGCTTTTCTAAAAAAACAATTCCTTCTGTTGCATCTTCAAGCGGTAGATTGACAAGAATCGAACGAATATTTCGCTCTTTGATAGCCCGGATAGCTTGTTGGACACTTTCTTCCATCGGTTTCTCACCAAGTTGAATGGCGTGCTGACGAATAAATTGATAATCTGTTGCGTTTGCTATAACAGCCCCCCCTGCTAAACGGGTGAATTCCTGTTGATAAAAAGGGATGCCATGTTTTTGCAAGTCATTACCTGTAGTTTGCATAGCATCCGCATTTGGAAAACCGAGCACCTCCCCAGAGGAAAATAAAACACCTTGAGGGGAAGATTGTTGATATGTATGAAAAAGATCATGTAAATCGGACTCATCCTGATTTGGCAGGTTAAATACATAATTTATACCCATCTCATGCAGCATTTGCATTTCATAGGGGTCATAACCTATAAATGCTTCTAAGCTAGAACGATCGGTGAAATAATAAAATCGTTCGCCGCCAACTAACCGATATTCCAAATAAAAATGCTGATTCAATAGTTCTTGATAGAACGCTTGCTGCGGCTGGCTGACGTATATTCCTTTCTCTACAGGACTGTCTTTATATTCGGCAGAAAAGCGCAAAGCCTCCACCAGCTCTGCATCCGTATAAATGCTTAGCAGCTGCTTTTCCTTCATTCGTTCCAACGTTAGATAATCCAGCTGTACTTTTTTGAGTCCGGCAGCTTGGAAATCTTCCAGCACCTCATAGAGCAATTGATTTTCCTCTGCAGCGGCTTCCGTCAAATGTTGAAGCGGCATCACGACCTCGTACGTACGATTAGCGGATTCCACGGCAACTCGATTGATTAATCCCGGCAGAGACAGGATAAGTAAAAATAGAACAAGACTAAATAGATAAAAAGGCTTTCGCATCAATAATAAACTCCTTTATACAGCTTTCTTTTGCTTCCTCCACCAAAGAAACCAAACAGCAACAGCGATAATCAGAAAAATAAAACCAACCGTAAGAGAATACAAGAACGCTTCCCCTCGGCTGTCTACACCAACTCCCCAAAGCATCATCGGAATCCGCAATATAAAACCAAGACAGAAGCAACCAAATAATACGGCAATTAATTTCCGTGGAAAGATAGATATAGAAAGAAGCCGTTTTAATAAGGAAACATTCAAAAGGACTAATAAACCATAACTGAATAACGTTACATAGGCAGCAGCCATCAATCCATACGCCGGAAGAAAGGCTAGATTACCAATCACTTTGATACCAATTGCGATGCATACAAATACGGCAGCTTGTTTTTCGTAAGCCAATGCCTGCAAAATTGCCGTACTAAGCAGCGCCAGAGATAAAAAACCGCCACTGATGAGAAGAATGACAATAACTGCATTTCCATTGGTGTCTGTAAATAACGTGATATTAAGCGGCGTAATAAATAAAACCGAGATCATAACGACAGGCCAGGAAGTTAATTGAACAATCCAGATGGTCTTCGCTGCAGTTTGCTGAATCTTCTTCCATTCTCCCGTTTGCCTTAAGCGAGCTAGATGAGGAATCAGCGGTGTAACCACAGAGGAAGCAAGCATCGTAATCATTTGAACAAAAATAATTCCGCGACTGTAAATACCAAATGCATGAGGAACTTTCTCAGCAGAGACACCAAACTGCTGCAACCCATACGGAATCGTTAAGGAGTCCACGACAGGCATCAACGAAAAACTAATCGATCCAAATGCAATGGGAATAGCAATCGTTAATAGAGAAGTACTATCTTGTTTAAATTGTGCCCAATTTTTTGTCTTCCAAACGAAAGCGGATAGCGATTTTGTCTGTCTCCGGTAAGCAGAAAACAAATAAAGGAGAGAGATCCCCGCCCCTGCAATGGAACCAATCATCATCCAGCCGGCAATCTGTGGATAGCTGAAATCAAGTTCCACGAGAAAATAGACAATGCAAAGCATGATCCCCACACGAAAGACCTGTTCGATAATTTGCGAGATAGCAGTTTGGTGCATCATTTCAAAGCCTTGAAAATACCCGCGATAGACTGCCATATACGGAGCGATAAGAAGCGTGGCAGAAACCATGATTAAAGGGAAGCGAATCTGTTCCCCGCCTAAAAGCGAAGCAAGAGGGAATGAAAGCAGCCAAATAGCCAAAAAGCAGCCCACACCAAATAAAAGACCTAAGAAGCGGGAAGCAAAAAATAAAGAAGTGATGGAAGCACCGTCATCATGCATGCGCTTTTCTGAGATCAGCTTAGAAACAGCGATGGGAATCCCTGCTACAGACAGCGTTAGCGTCAACATATAAATCGGGTATACAATGCTGAAAATACCAAGCAATTCATCTCCAGCAATATTTTGCATGGGAATCCGAAATAAGCTGCCAATCAATTTTGATAGTGCAGAAGCAATCGTAAGAAATAAAGCGCCTTTGAATAATGGATGCATGGGAAAAGCTCCTTTAGATCATCGTTAAATAAAAGCTTTCTTGTTAGTTTATCCGGAAGTGATGATTTTAGAAGAGGGAACTCTAAATTAGACAGAATAAGATTCGATAAGCAGGTTAGAATAAATAAAAGGAAAGTCTCAATAGGGAATAAAAGAGGCTATAGATAGTTGAAAAACAAAAAAACATACACGCATTTTCGCGTATATGTTTAAACAGATACTTTTTCGGATGCTTGTTCTTCGGTTCCTGTTAGAAACAACACTAAGTCATCGCTGGAATGACCTTGAGAATACTCGCTATAAGTTTGTTTAAAACTGCGGATTTTCTCATAATCAAAAGCATCGGACTGAATGACTCGAATAATTTCATTTGTCGAGCTGACAACAGGGCCAGGAACGACATCCTCATAATGATCAATTAAACCACTGGTGATTTTATATTCTTCTAAATCATATGCAAAGAAAATCATTGGTCTTTCTAAAGTAGCATATTCAAAAGGAATCGAAGAATAATCACTAATTAACAAATCGGTAATAAGCAGCAGTTCATTGGTATCTTTGTAATTCGAAAAATCATAAACAAAATCTTCATAGAGATCATATTTTAATCCCGCCGAAACAGCTGGATGCAGTTTGATAAATAACACATAATCATCGGACAGCTCTTGATACATACGATGCAAATCAAGCTCTAAATCATATTTATCTAAAGCATCATTGCGAAACGTAGGTGTATATAAGATGATTTTGCGGTCTCGAATACTAGGAAATTGTTTCTTGATATTGTTATAGACACGGTCACGACGATCTTGATCAAACAGTAAATCAGAACGTGGAATCCCAGTGCGAATGATTTGCTCATCAGCCAGGCCGAAGCTTTCTTTAAACGAATCTGCCATTTTTTCCGAACCAACGACAGAATAATCAAAGCGGCTGTAAACGGACTTAAACCGTTTTAGGGCCCGGTTACTGCGTACTTCGTTTGTTGGGTCTTCTAAGCCAAATCGTTTCAATGCACCACCTGCATGCCATAATTGAACACACGTCGTACCTTTTCGAAAGTTTGTAGACGCTAAGAAGCCTTGATACGTATCTAGCAGAATCGTTTTCGCCGTTGCTAAATGATAGATTGATTTCAAATAGCTGATGGGATGCTTTATATCAAATGGAATAACTGTTGCTTTCAGTCCATCAAAGTTATATCGACAGGAGCTATCTTTTAATATATAAATCTCCTCATTCGACAAATTTTGCAAAGATGAAAGAGTGAAGGCAATATTATCCCCAAAAGAAGCGACGGCGACCGTTTTTTTCTTTTGGGGAAACCATTTACATATATTAAAGAAGATGCGAAAAGCAAATAAATATGCTGTAATCGCAAGTTCTCTAGCCATTATCCGTTAATCGTAAATCCTTTTTAATTTTTGTGGTGGAAATACCAACTGTTCGAGGCAAATAAACGACTTCACAATAATCCTTTAAGAAGTCAAATTTACCTTCCCAGTCATCACCCATTACAAAAACATCGACATTATGCTTTTGCACATCTTCAATCTTTTGCTCCCATGTTTCTTCGGCAATAACTTCATCTACATAGCGAATGGCTTCTAAAATCGCTTTTCGCTGTTCAAACGTATAATAAGCTTTCTTATCTTTAAGTGCGTTAAATTCATCTGATGATATTGCTACAATCAAATAATCTCCATATTCCTTTGCTCGGCGTAGTATATTGATATGTCCAGTATGAAGTAAATCAAACGTTCCGTACGTAATTACTTTCTTCATGAGAGTACATAACCTCCAATTAATTATTTGGAATCTATTATAACATTAATTAGATATTGCCGTTATAATAAAATAAAAAATAATATCAACAGTTTCTTGATTGATATGAAATAGTGACTTATCACCTAATACTATAGTAACAAATTGAAATAGTGATGAGAACCGGTAATTATAACCATAAAAATAAACCGCATTGTTCAGCAACAATACGGTTTATAGTTTAATAGATTAAGTTAATATAGGTAGCACTTACCCAGCCTTTGGTTTTTCCACTCTCAATTTGATACCATCCATTTGGATCAGCCCCAATGATATTTACTTGAGCTCCATTAGCTAAAGTAGCTACTTTGCTTGTGCTTGCACTAGGACCTGAACGAACATTTAGCGCAGAAGCATTTACTTTCCCTGAACTTGGTGTGTTTGTAAAAGTAGGGACTTCATAAACAGCTTCATACGTATCAACGATTTGGTACAAATTATAAATTCTTTTTGTTTGTCCAGTAGCCCATCTTACGTGAGTAGCATATTGTGGATATCCCGGATTATCCGGATTCCAGCGCATTTTGTATAGCGTGTCTTGGCCACGGCTGATATAGCTGTTAATAGAAGCAGCTCCCCCGATGATTGCTTTTTCTGGAGTAAACCAACCACGGTCAAATGCGTATTTAGCTCCGCCATTAATTGGATCAGCATCTACAGCTCCGTAACCATACATATTATAAACAGTATGCTTAGTAAGTGATGTTCTAGCAATTTGTCCTTTAGAATTTCTAGTTACATTTCCCTTTGCATCAACAGGAATTCCTTGAGCTAAAGTGGATTTCCCGTTACCTGTTTCATGCATAGCGTGTGCAATTAAATAAGCTTCATTAATATTATATTTCTTGGCAGCAGTGATAAATGCTTTTCCTTGTCCAGAAAGAGTGCCAGCGCCATTTAGAATCTTTCGATTGATTTCAGCAGCACTAAATCCACCCGGGCTAGAAAGAACAAGGAATTGAAAATATTCTTGGTCTGTTGGACTAAAATTGTTTGGATTAGCAAAGAACTCTACTTCTCCACGTGTTGCAGCGATTCTTCCTGCACCGTCTGATTTAGGCGTTTGCTTCATTTGACGATCGACCATAAGCTTAAATGTGTAGTCATATCTTACATTATTATGCGTGATTTTAGGTTCAAGCGGTTTAGATGAAACATGATTTTTATGGATATACCCAGTTTTAGCTTTTCCATTTATATAAACAGTAGCTTGATACCAACTAGCACTAAATGTTTTAAACTTTATAGATGAATTATTTGCATACGTTTTTAACACTTTACTTGAAGTAGAAGGCGATGCATATACATTCATCGATGATCCATTCCCGGCAGCGTATCCGGTTTGAGTTTTCTGGTTTGAATATATATTTTCCACATGATTTTTATGAATAAAACCAGTTTGAGCTTTCCCATTAACAAAAACAGTAGCTTGATACCAGTTTGACGTGAATGTTTTATATTTCAATAAACTACCAGCAGAATAAGTCTTCCAAGTGCCGGAGCTAGTGGAAGTACTCTTATAAATACGTGTAGGATTATTTTTAGCTATACCCTGTATTGTAGAAGGATTTGAATCTGCATTTTCTACATGATTTTTATGAATAAAGCCAGTTTGAGCTTTTCCATTAACGTAAACAGTAGCTTGATACCAGTTTGATGTGAATGTTTTATATTTCAATAAACTACCAGCAGAATAAGTCTTCCAAGTTCCGGAACTAGTGGAAGTACTCTTATAAATACGTGTAGGATTATTTTTAGCTACCCCCTGTATTGTAGAAGGATTTGAATCTGCATTTTCTACATGGTTTTTATGAATATATCCAGTTTGAGCTTTTCCATTAACGTAAACAGTAGCTTGATACCAGTTTGATGTGAAGGTTCTATACTTCAGCAAACTACCAGCAGAGTAAGTCTTCCAAGTGCCGGAGCTAGTGGAAGTACTTTTATAGATACGTGTAGGATTATTTTTAGCTACCCCCTGTATTGTAGAAGGGTTTGAATCTGCATTTTCCACATGGTTTTTATGGATAAAGCCAGTTTGAGCTTTCCCATTAACGTAAACAGTAGCTTGGTACCAGTTTGATGTGAATGTTCTATATTTCAGCAAACTACCAGCAGAATAAGTCTTCCAAGTGCCGGAGTTAGTGGAAGTACTCTTATAAATACGTGTAGGATTATTTTTAGCTACCCCCTGTATTGTAGAAGGGTTTGAATCTGCATTTTCCACATGGTTTTTATGAATATATCCAGTTTGGGCTTTTCCATTAACGTAAACAGTAGCTTGATACCAATTTGATGTGAATGTTTTATATTTCAATAAGCTACCAGCAGAGTAAGTCTTCCAAGTGCCAGAATTCGTAGACGCACTTTTGTAAACATGTGTAGGGTTATTTTTAGCTACACCTTGTTGTGATTGCTGATTATTAACCACATTTTCTACATCATTTTTATGAATGTACCCAGTTTGCCATTTTCCGTTTGCGTAGACAGTGGCTTGAAACCAATTAGCGTTATAAGAGCGATATTTCAGGATCGTTCCTTTATTGTAGCTTTTTAGCTTTTTAGAGCTTGTCGATCTACTTTTGTATACATGTGTCTTATTTTTTATAGCTACGCCTTGGAGGTTGGATAAGCTAGCTAGGACTGAAAAACCTTGAATATTAGCAGGTTCTTCGTCTAAAGCATCCTGCTCATCTTTAGCAAGTTCTTCGTCTGAAGCATCCTGCTCGTCTTCAGTAAGTTCTTCGTTTGAAGCATCCTGCTCATCTTCAGTAAGTTCTTCGTCTGAAACATCTTGCTCGTCTTCAGCAAGTTCTTCGTCTGGAGCATCTTGCTCGTCATCAGCAAGTTCCTCGTCTGAAGCATCCTGTTCATCTTCAGCAAGTTCCTCGTCTGAAGCATCTTGCTCGTCATCAGCAAGTTTTTCGTCTGGAGCATCTTGCTCATCTTCAGCAAGTTCTTCGTCTGAAGCATCCGGTCCATCTTCAGCAAGTTCTGAACCACTTTCTTCGCCCTCAGTAGAATCTTCATCGGAAGCATCCTGTTCGCCTTCCGCTAATTCCTTTACATCTTCTGTCTCCAATGCATTATTTGAAAGTATCTTATCCATTTCATCTTCATCGATAATAAAATCTTTATTTACATATCCTTCAACTTCTTCTACCTCGTCTTCAGTTTCCATTTCAAATAGGACTAATAAAAATTCCACATCTTCATCTTTACTATTATCGGAATCTAAGTCCTCTAGTAACTGGACTTTCGAAGGATTTGGAGCTTCAATAAGAATATCACTTGCTTTATCTGAAGGTTCTGCATAAAGGGGAATGGTCTCCGATGAATCTGAGTAAATGAAATAAGGTTCTTGATTCTCTAAATCAACGTTTTCTTCTGCACTTTGAATAGGATAACTAGAGGCAAAAGCTGTTGTATTAGGAAAAATAAGCAAAATGACAACCATAATTACAAAGAAACGCTTGAATTTAGCTCGTGTAAACACGTAACATGAATCCTCCTTAAATAAATATTCAATTGTCTATGTATAAAACACCTCTAATCATTCACCTCCTAGGGTAAGATTATAGACCCATAGTTTATTATCGTACTATATTACTAAAATGTTAACCCTTAAATATGAATTTTTTGTAGAAATTTGATGAAATCATGCCAAAAAACCTGGTTTTATAGAAGGTATAATTATTTGCTGTTTTCCGAGGGAAGGTGTGTAGGTCTATAATACTAGTTTGATAATGATTAAAATATAGAAATGACTAATTTTGTTTGAAAAATAATTAGAAAATTCATGGTATAATAATATTTACTAGATTATATTTTCAATTTTACTTAAACAAAGAAATCACTTAACTACCGTAATAAAAATTTAGGGGAGTATTTAATGGATACAAATTATATTGACGTAGAAAGAAAATTCCGTCCTGAAATTGAAGGCCTTAGAGTAGTTGCTGCCCTTTTGGTAGCTGTATATCATATTTGGTTTGGAAGAGTATCCGGTGGAGTGGATGTCTTTTTTGTAGTATCTGGCTTTTTAATCACAACATCAATTATATCAACAATTAATCGCAATCAAGATTTTAAATTTTTACCTTATATCACAAAATTAATAAAGCGCTTATATCCTTCAGTACTGTGTGTGTTGTTATTTGTATTAGTGTTATCTATTTTTTTGTTGCCGGCATCTATATTTGATAAAACAATAAAAGAAGTAACCGCTTCGTTATTTTATTATCAAAATTGGCAATTGGCATTTTCGAATACTGATTATTTAAATTCTAGCCAAATGAAGACACCTGTAGAACACTTCTGGGCTATGTCCATTCAGGGCCAATTTTATATTATTTGGTTTTTATTGTTTGCTGGTGTGCTTTATTTAAGTAAAAAGGTTAATTTGAAAAATGTAAAAATGCAATTGAATATAGTATTAGTGATCGTTTTTATAGTGTCTATTTTATATTCAATTTATCTTACAGAGGTAAATCAGCCTTTTGCTTACTTTATAACTTTTACTAGGGTCTGGGAATTTGCTTTAGGAGGATTACTGTGTATTAATTTGTCTTATATAAAAATAAATAAGATAATTGCTTTTATATCGGGGTGGGCTGGTCTGATTGGGCTTATTCTTACAGGCATTATTTTCGACGTCTCAACATCTTTTCCTGGTTATATAGCTTTGTGGCCAATGTTTTGTGCAGTTTTAATAATTGTATCAGGAACGAAGGATATGAAATTTGGAGTTAAAAACTTATTAGGTACTCCGATTATGATGAAATTAGGTAGCCTTTCCTTCGGGGTTTATTTATGGCATTGGGTGCTGCTTTCGTTTTATAACTATCATTTTTCGAAAGTTCCCAGCGTATTAACTGGAATAATTATCATTTTGGTTTCTTTTATACTGTCTTATGTAATGACTAAATATATTGAAAAACCAATTAGAACGGTGTCAATAAATAGAGTGGCATTTAGAAGGTTAGGAATAATGATGGTTACTACAATCCTAATAGGAACAAGTGTAGTTTTAATAAATAATGCTAAGAGTCAAACGATGGCAAAGGATATAAATAAACTTGATTATCCCGGAGCTATGGCAGTTGAAGACCATTCATTTAATAGTGAAGAACCAATCCCGGCTTTAGCAGCAGCGTTTGATGATCTTCCGGTTTCGCATTTAGATGGTAACAATCAGGGTCTGGATGAGACAGATGTGATTGTAGGTGTTTATGGAGAAAATGAGAACTACGATGCAACTATTGCTGTTGTAGGAAGTTCACACTCTCAGCATTGGCTTGGCGCTGTCATTGAGGCTGCAAAAGATACCAATTACCGCGTTCTATCAATTACAAGATCAGGGACAAGATTTTCCACAGGGTATAATGATAATGATTTAAAAGGACAATGGGTTAATAACGTTACAGAATACATCAAGAATAATGATATTGATTTAGTCATTTCCCATGCCACAGCAGCAGATACAGAAAAAGATAGAATTCAGCAGCAAATGATTGATAAGTTGAAAGAAGTTGAAAGTTTTGGAATAGAAGTGCTTGCGGTCCGTGATACCCCTCGTTATGATTTTAATGTTTTAGAAGCTTTAGAGCTTGAAGGGGAAGAAAAGACTGTTGAAATGATGAATAATTATGATTCACAAAAGGACGAGGAATATTGGAATGGGTTTTTAGAAAAAAATAATTCGTTACATGTCCTTGACTTAACTAGATATTTTAAGGTTAATAATGAGTTTCGGCCGATAATAGGGAATGTTATCGTATATAGAGATACGGACCATATTACAAATACATTTTCAAAATCATTTTCTCCGATCTTTAAAGAAAAGATAAATGAAATATTAAATTGATCTTTCTATTGTACTTCATTAACAAAACGATATGGCATTATAAAAGTGTTACCATCAATGAGTCATTTTGATTGGTGCACTTTTTCTTTAGGATTTTATTGAGGAAACTAGATTCATAAATTTTTAATTTTGATAACGCAAAACCTATTAAAAAAATGTTAGGAAGCTTTGCTTTTATTTATTGTTAATGATAGCGTTAAAATGATAGAAGAAATAGGATAACTTTTATTCACTAAAGAACGCCAAACGATAGATTTAGATAACCAAATTATATATGCGCATATGCGCAGAGTAATATATTTCTAAATTTGACATTATAATCAAAAATATAATAGTATGATTTATACTCAAAATATTATGTAGGAGACGAGCCATGAAAAAAGCACCAAGAGGAAAATTAAAAACCAGTGTTAGATATTTTCAAAAAGGTAAACTTTTTTATGTAGAAGGAGAATTTAATAGGGAAAATTTTAAAGCAAAAGAGTTATGGCTATTCACTAGAAGCCATGAAGTGAAGATAAAGGTCAGTGAAATTAATCCAGCAAATAAATTTACATTCGAAATTAATTTAGAGAGCCTGATTCAGGACCTAAATAGTAATTTGGCTGAAAACTATGACTGGTATTTTAAAGTAACAACGCCATTAAAATCTGTACCAGCTGCGAGAAGAAAGAGCTCTGATTTGGAGATTATTGAAATAGATGGAATGCAATTTGCAGAATATTTTATTCGTTGTGGCCGTTTTGAGCATACCAAAGCAGAAGGACTTCAATACTATCATTATAGTGAAAATAGAGTATTAAACTACATAACTATAAAAGGAAATCTCTCACTAGTTTATAATATAGAACCCGATGCTCCGACAAAGCTGCAAATTGATAAAATAAAAAAACGGCGAAGTAAATTAATCATGGAAGGTAAACTATTTACTCGTAATTCTCGAATATTAAAAGGCGAACTTCTTCTGCAGGGAAGAGAAACGAGAATGAACTACTCTATAAAAAATGTGAAATTTACACATTTAACGGATCAAGTAGAAAAAAAGTATGGATTAAACAGATATACTTATCAGGTGGAGATAGATTTTAAAGGCCTTAACGGTGCAAAACCGATAGAAGAGGATATATATGATGTTTTCTTTTCTTTGGAAATGCATGATTTGGATGAAGTGAAAAATGTTCGTGTAGGCAGGCCAACGTTCAGGACAAAGCTCTTTTTAAGAGACGTGGATGCACCTCTTAAGGAAGAGTCCAATATTATTCATCCCTATCTTACTTTTAAAAAACAAAATTTATCTTTTGAAGTTTATAAATATAGAACAGATATTTATAAATATTTAAAACGGGTCATGCGCTGGTCTTGGTTGATAAGATTGCTTCATAAGAAAGAAGATAACTGGATTGTCGGGGAAAGAACTTATAAAGCACAAGATACAGGGAAAGCTTTCTTTGAATATATGCGCGGAAAACACCCAGATAAAAATGTATATTATGTTATTGAAGCAGATTCACCTGAGAGAAAAAACGTGGAACAGCTTGGGAATGTTCTAGAATATAAATCCAAAGAGCATATTTTGAAAACGATTATTTCAACAAAAGTTATCTCATCCCATCATCCGGATTATTTGTATCCAATACGTACAAATAAATTCAAAAATAAAGTGAAGGCAGATAAGGTCTTTCTTCAACATGGAATTATGGGAACTAAAAACATGATTGCGAACTATGGAAAAAATTCTCCAGGCTTTGATACAGACTTTTTTATAGTAAGCTCTGATTTTGAGAAACAAATGATTGTTAATGATTTTGGGTATAAACCAAGTTCTGTGTTTGTTACAGGTTTGTCTAGATTTGACAGCCTCTTTAAGAAAGATGTAGAGGTAAAGCGTCAATTGCTTATTATACCTACATGGAGAGATTGGATTGTAACCGATGATGACTTTTTGGAAAGCGAATATTATCAAAGGTACACGGACCTTATAAATAGCGAGAGGCTGAAAGAACTAGCGGAAACAAATAATTTTAATATTCTTTTCTGTCTGCACCCTAATATGCAACGATTTAGCAGTCACTTTGAAAATGATCATATCAAGGTGGTTAAACAAGGGGAAATTGATGTTCAGTTTCTTATTAAACAAAGTGCCATGATGCTGACAGACTACTCAAGTGTTGGTTTTGATTTTAGCTTTCTTGATAAACCGGTACTTTATTATCAATTTGATCGAAATCGATTTATTGGAAAGCGACCTTCACATCTTGACTTAGATAATGAACTTCCTGGAGAAATTGCCTTTGATTATGAAAAGGTAATGGATAGCATTGAAAAATATGCAAAGAGTGATTTTCAGATAGAGGAAGAATATCACCTAAAAGCAAGTAAATTTGTAAAACATCGCGATTTAAATTCATCACAAAGGATTTATGAACATGTAAAGGAAGCAAAAGCTAAAAAGTCGATTTTTAATAATAATAAGGTGCAAATGATTAATGGCGCTGTGTACAGGAAGTTCCGAAAAAGTAAATATTACTTCCCTCTGATGAAAAAGTTGTATAAAGTAGCTTATTATATTATTCCAACTGATCCTAAGCTGATCCTTTTTGAAAGTGGAATTGGAAAGCAATTTTCAGACAGCCCCCGGGTAATATATGAGGAGATAATAAAGAATGACTTAGATTACAAAAAAGTTTGGGTCTATAATAAAAATTACAGGTTTAGTGATGAAAAAACAATTAAAATAAGCAGGTTAAGTCCGGCTTACTATTATTATTTATTAAGAGCTGGGTACTGGGTTAACAACCAGAACTTCCCAACTTATATTAAAAAGCCTTCTAAAACAACATATTTGCAAACCTGGCATGGAACGCCGTTAAAGAAGATGCTGTATGATATAGAAAATATTCAGGGCAGAAGCGACGACTATTTAGAAAGAGTTGGATCTGCTGTTAAACAGTGGGATTATTTGATTTCTCCAAGCGCTTATGCTACAGATAAATTTAGAAGTGCATTTAGGTATGAGGGAGAAGTTTTAGAAGTCGGTTATCCAAGAAATGATATCTTGTTTTCGGATAATGCAAAAGAAATAGGGTCAAAAGTTAAAAAGCGGCTTAAATTGCCAGAGGATAAAAAAGTTATACTGTATGCTCCTACGTTTAGAGATGATCAAACCTCCAAGAAAAATAAATTCTTATTTGATATAAATATGGATTTGAATTTAATGAAAGAAAAACTAGGCGATGATTATATTATTTTATTGAGGATGCATGTTGTAGTAAGCAACAAACTTAAAATTGATCCGGAGCTAAAAGACTTTGTAAAAAATGTATCAAATTACCCAGACATTCAAGATTTGTATCTGATAACGGATATTCTTATTACGGACTACTCTTCCGTTATGTTTGATTTTGCTAATACACAGAAACCAATTTTGTTCTATACGTATGATTTTGAAAAATATAGAGACGACTTACGAGGTTTTTATATGGACTTTGAGAGTGAAGCACCGGGACCATTTGTATACAGCACCAATGAAATTATTTACAGTATCGAAAATATAGAAGAAATGGAAGCAACTTATAAAGACAAATACAAAAAGTTTTCACAAAAGTATTGTTCTCTTGATGATGGTAATGCTGGGAAAAGGGTTGTAGACAATATTTTTAAATAGAAAAGAGGGCTTAGGCCCTCTTTTATAATATACATCTTTTCAAATTTGATTATTGTAAAGGTTTGTCACATTATTATAGATAGTAGTAATTAATCCATAAAGGAGATGAGAATGATGTCAATACTAAGTGATATTAAATATAATTTATTTAATAAAAAGTATAAAGTGGTAAATGCTCCGGGTAAATTTTTCTCAGCAACACCAAAGGTTACCGTAGTAACTCCTTTATATAACAGTGAAGAATTCATAAGCAAAACCATTGAATCTGTTATAAATCAAAGTATTGGTTTTGATAATATTCAATATATTATTGTAGACGATAAATCTAATGATAACTCTAGAGAAATTGTGCAAGAATACGCAGATAAATATAAAAATATTACTTTTATTAAGCTACAGGAGAATACAGGCTCCCCATCAACACCGAGGAATATTGGTATTGATTTTGCAATAGGTAAATATATTACATTTTTAGATGCGGATGATTGGTTTCACTCTAGAGGCATAGAAGTCTTATATAATATTTTAGAAGAGACAGATGATGATTACGCTGAAGGAAAAACAATAAAGGTAGAGACAGGCGGCAAGGAAAGTATTATCGGGGAATATGCTTCTATTAAAGAAAGAAGAAGTATTTCACCGTTCGAGGTAGACCATTTCTTTTATCATATGGGACCAAGATCAAGAATGGTCAAGCTTTCTTTGGTAAAAGAAAACAATATTACCTTCCCAGATATGAAATTTGCGGAAGATAAGACGTTTTTCTTTGATGTTTTCTTTCATGCAAATAAAGTTTCAACCACAGTGCATCCGGTTCAATATGTAAACAGAAGTGATCAAAATTCAAAATCATTAACCAAAACCACAGATGTAATATATAAAAGATATTGTGATTTAAAAGTTATTAATTATATCAAAGAGAAGAAATTGCCTGTAGAAAAAGAAAAAACTGCCCTTAATCGGATATATGAGTACGATATTTTAAGAACTTTTAACTCCATGGTCTTTATTAATTCAAAAGAAAAAGAAAAATTTTTCCAAATGCTTAACGATGTTATAAATACAACCAAAGATTTGCGCTATGACTTTACTGAACCGTTTGAAAGCTCATTGTATAAGTTAGCGGTGCAGCTATTTATTGAAGGCAGAGTAGAAGATTTTGTGAATTTATTTAGATGGTCCAAAAAAGATAAAAATAAAAAATATATCATTAAAGATAAAAAAGCGTTTCTAGAAATTCCTTTCTTGGAAGAACCAATAAAAAGAATAGAGATACCATTATTTGCGCGGGCGATTGATTCCTATGTGATTGATAAAGTTTATTATCAGACTGTAGAGGTATATGGAAAAGCCGTACAAAATATTAATAATATCTTAATCAGAGACAGAAAAAGAGTAGGAAATGATTTAATTCTTGATTTTGAAGTTAAAAATGATATTCTTAAATTTAATGTAGATGTAGAAAAAATTAATGAGATTAAAAATTCTACCTTTACAATATTTATTCGATATAATGACTATCAGTTAATAAATATTAAACGAATTTTAAAAAATAGCATCTCTTATCAAGATAAAAAATACGAATTTTATACATCTCAAGATAACAATCTAAGCTTAGTTATTAAATAGACGAATTATCGTTTGGAGGCAGATTAAAATGAAAAAAGTAAGAAAAGCAATTATTCCAGCAGCAGGATTAGGAACGCGATTTTTGCCTGCAACCAAAGCAATGCCTAAAGAAATGCTGCCAATTGTAGACCGTCCGACGATTGAATATATTGTTGAAGAAGCGGTTCGTTCAGGAATTGAAGATATTATTATTGTAACGGGAAAAGGAAAAAGAGCGATTGAAGATCATTTTGATTATTCTTTAGAGCTTGAAGAAAATCTCTTGCAAAAAGAAAAATATGATCTACTAGAAAAAATTAAAAAATCAGCTAAAGTAGATATTCATTATATCCGCCAAAAGGAACCAAGAGGACTAGGGCACGCTGTCTGGTGTGCACGAAAGTTTATAGGGGATGAACCATTTGCTGTCTTACTAGGCGATGATATTATTCGTTCTAATGAAGAACCGGGGTTGCTCCAATTAATTAATGAATATAATGAAGTGCAATCATCCGTTATTGCAGTTAAAAAAGTTCCTGCTAGTGAGACGCATCGGTATGGTGTAATTGACTATACAAAAAAAGAAGGAAAGAGATACCTTGTAAAAGATTTTGTAGAAAAACCTGCACAGGGAACAGCACCATCAGATATGGCAATTATTGGCCGCTATGTTCTAACGCCGGAAATCTTTAAATACTTAGATGAGCAAAAGATTGGTGCTGGTGGTGAAATTCAATTGACAGACGCAATCCAGGCACTGAATAAAGAACAGAGTGTATACTCTTATGAAGTGGATGGAGACCGCTATGATGTTGGGGAAAAACTGGGCTTTATTGAAACGACACTGGAATTAGCATTGGAGCGAGAAGATTTAAAACAGCCTCTTGCAGAGTATTTAATTAAGTTAGGGGATAAGCTGAAAGAACAGAAATTATGATTATCGTAGGCTTTGTCTAGATACGATTTTAATTTTTATAGCAGTAGTAGACAGCTGTATGGATAAATAAATCATACAGCTGTTTAATTTGTTCAAAATTTTTACCTTGTGCAGGAACTAAGTGCGATAAACAGGATATTACTGATATAATAGTAAAAAGCATTGAAGTAAATTTAAGCATTGTCTATAACAGGAATACTAAATTTATTAGAGAATGCAGTATTTATCTAAGTTGAAATGTGAAAACGAGGGATTAAAGAATGAATAAATTGAAACAATTGATGATTAGAATTAGGAGAGGGAAGCTTGTACAAACTTTGTATAGCATTACTTTTTCGGTTGTTTCCAAGCTACCTCGAAACAATAAGTTAATTATTTTTGAAAGCTTTCATGGTAAGCAATATAGTGACAGCCCACGAGCTATTTATGAATATATCAAGGAAGTTTATCCGGAATATCAGCTTTATTGGGCAGCGGATCGGAGGCATCTTAATATCTTTCAAGAAAAGAATTTGCCTTATGTAAAACGGTTATCTCTAAAATGGATATTTTTAATGGCACGTGCAAAGTACTGGGTAATTAATACCAGATTACCGTTATGGATTAAGAAACCTAGAAAAACAGTCTATTTACAGACATGGCATGGCACACCATTAAAGAAACTAGGCGTGGATATTGATGATGTCCAGATGCCTGGAACTGACACCGAAAAATATAAAAAGAATTTTGTGGAGGAAGCAAGTAAATGGGACTACCTTGTTTCACCAAATCGGTATTCCACAGATATATTTAAACGTGCTTTTCAATTTGAAAAAGAGGTACTAGAAACAGGTTATCCTCGAAATGACTATTTAATCAATTTCAATAATCCGAAAGAAATACAGACAGTAAAGCAGCGACTAAAAATTCCAACAGATAAAAAGGTGATTTTGTATGCCCCGACATGGCGAGATAACCAATTCTATGAGAAGGGGAAATATAAATTTGATATTGAATTGGATCTTCAGCGCCTTAAGGAAGAATTTGGTGACACCCATAAAATTCTTTTGCGTATGCATTATTTAATTGCAGAGAACCTGAATCTGAAGGGCTATGAAGATTTTGTGATGGACTTTTCAAAGCATGAGGACATTCGTGAGCTTTATCTTATTTCCGATATGCTTATTACGGACTACTCTTCTGTATTCTTCGATTATGCGAACCTGAAACGCCCTATTTTATTTTTTGTTTATGATTTAGAAGATTACCGAGATAACTTACGGGGATTTTATTTAGAATTTGAAAATGAAGCTCCTGGTCCATTGGTTAGAACGACGGAAGAAATTATTCAGGAGATTAAAGTCATTGAGCGAGAAGGATTTCAGCTAGGCCAAGAGTTCAATGAATTTTATAAGCAATTTTGCTATCTTGAAGATGGGAATGCTGTAAATAGGGTAGTTAACCAGATGTTTTCTAAACATAGGGATTAGTAAAGACAATTTACTTGGATTTTCAAAGCTGATGGACGTGCATAAGTTTTAATAATATAAAAAATGGATAAATTACTTATAAAGTAGTATCCTTTAAGGAAAGAATTAAAACTAGGTAGTACTTTTATTTATAATTCTAGAAGTAAAGGAAGAATTAAAATTGAAAAAAACACTTGTGTTTGTATTTAAATCTTTAGATATTATAAGAGGTGGGTTGACTAAAGCAGTACTAAATAGGGCAAATACTTTAGCGGAATATAATAACGAAGTGATTTTTCTTACTTTAGCCTTTCAGCCCCGCTTTGATTCGATTATTAAAGAGTTACATAAATCAGGCAGTTTAGACAAAAGAATTAAGGTAATTAATTTTTTTAATGATATTCTTAAGCTAGATAAAAGTAAAAGAAAAAGTAGTAAGGATGTAGTAGAGGAAAAAGGTTTTTATGTCTTTAAAGATGAGAATCAAAGTAAACCTTCTTATAGATATTATAAAGATGGACTATATGTAAAATATAAAAGATACAATAAATCTGGTGATTTATTATTTGTAGATTATATGAATGAATCTAGGCACCGTTATCAGAGGGATGAGTTTAATAATAAAGGAGCAATTATTCGTTCCCGTCAGATGGATTTATTTAGCAATAAACCTAGATTAGATAGTTATTATGATAATAGCGGACATTGTGCTATTACTATATGGATCGATGATAAAGGCAAAGAAGGAAGAACTTTGTTTTTTGATAAAAGAAATCCTAAAGAATATTCTAAGCTTGATGATTTTTATAAGGCATGGGTTGAACAAAAATTATCAAAACTATCTTCACCAGTTGTTATTTCAGATTCCAGAAAAACGGATGACATTGTTGCAAAAATTAGCAGTAATAAAGTCAAAAAGGTAGCTGTGTTGCATAATAATCACTTTAAAAGTCCGTATGATCATACTGCAGGTATAAAAAAGTCTTGGGATCCTTTCTTTAATAACATTAATTTATTTAATCGGATTGTATTTTTAACGGAGGAACAGAAAGAGGACGTTGAAAATAAGTTTGGGAAATTAAAATCTGCAGTTGTTATTCCTCATGCTGTACCTAAAACGGAAAAACAAAAAAATGAAAATAAAGTAGAAGTAAATCCTAATTTAGTAGTAACGTTAGCAAGATATAAAAAGCAAAAAAGATTAGATGAAGCGATTAAGGCGTTTAGTTATGTAGTGAAAGAGATACCAGACGCAAAATACCATATATACGGGTTTGGTGATTTACAAGGAGAATTGGAAAGCTTAATTAAAAAGTTAAATTTAACGAATAACGTTAAACTTCTCGGTTTTACCAGTGATGCAATTAAAACGTATAAGTCAGCAGCCTGTTCTGTACTGACTTCAGATTTTGAAGGATTTGGTTTAGTACTAACTGAAAGTCTAGCTGCGGGGACGCCTGTAGTTTCTTATGATATAAAGTATGGTCCTAAGGATATTATAAGACAAGGGATTGATGGGTATCTCGTTCCAAAAGGAGACCAGAAGGGAATGGCGGATAAAATTATTGCTCTCTTAAAAAACTCGAAACTAAGAGATGAATTATCAAATAATGCTACTCAGGTAGCTAAACGTTTTAGTATCGAGAAATACGAAACGAGTTGGAAAAACTTGATCGAAAATATTTAAGCACAAAAAGAGCGATCCTACATCTCTAAAGAAGCAGGATCGCTCTATTTTTCTTTATGGTTTTGGGCAGATGGATATCTATCGGTGTCTTTTTACTCTATTGCTGGTCGATAAATACTTGATCAACAACTCTTTTGGATGCATTTCCGTTTTCCAGATAACAGAATCGGTTGTAAAAATCTGTAACTACTTGATCAGGTTTAAAGCCATTTTTCTCTATTTGCTTTATTTCATGAATAATCTCTTCCGTTGTTTTTAATAATGGACCTGGAGCTTCATTTTCAAAATCTAAATAAAATCCTCTTAAGTTATCCCGGTAATCCTCTAAATCATAGACAAAGAATAAGATAGGGCGTTGTAAATTAGCGTAATCAAAGAATACAGAAGAATAGTCTGTGATTAGCATATCAGAAATTAAATATAACTCACGGATATCCTCATACATAGAAACATCAGAGACAAAATCATCGTATTCTGTCAAATCTAGGTTTTCTGCGACTAAATAGTGCATGCGCAAAAGAATCCTGTGGGTATCCCCAAATTCTTTTTGTAAGAGCTGTAAGTCTAATTCAATATCAAATTTATACTGTCCCTTCTTATAAAATTGATTATCCCGCCATGTTGGTGCATATAAGATTATTTTTTTATCAGTAGGTATATTCAAACGCTGTTTTATGCTGTTAATTGTTACAGGATTATTATCGTTTATTAAAACATCATTTCGGGGATAACCAGTTTCCAATATATTATGTTCAAATTGAAATGCTCTTTTGAAAATATCTGAAGAGTATTTATTAGGAGAAACTAGGTAATCCCATCGACTTGCTTCGTTAACGAAGTTCTTCATATATTTGCCTGTAGTGGTTCCGGGCATCAGAACATGGCCAATATCCACACCTAACTTTTTTAAAGGAGTGCCATGCCACGTTTGCAAGTAAATTGTATCCTCAGGTTTTTCTACCCACTTAGGCAATCTCGCATTAATTACCCAATATTTAGCACGTGTCATGAGTAATAACCATTTAAAGGAGAATCGCTTCACATACGGTAAATTATTTTCCTGGAATATATGAAGATGTTTAGCATCAGCTGACCATAAAAGTTTATAGCGTGGATAATTCTTTTTTAAATATTCATAGATAGCTCTAGGACTGTCACTATACTGCTTACCATGAAAGCTTTCAAAAATAATTAGTTTGTTGTTTTTAGGTAACCTAGAGAAGATATGCCGCTGAAGTATTGTTTGTCTATACCTTTTACTTTTTGGTTTTATAAATTTAATTATGTTGAATCCAATCAGTCTCATTTTACTGAGAGAATAAGCCCTCTTAAAGTTACCTTTTTGGATGGAAACTATTTCTTTAGAATGTCTTTTAGCAATTTTTAAATCTTCAGATGGTGTATTTAAAATCTCTTGAAGTGTGCTATATAATACTTCATAATGTTCAAAAGACTCATTAAAAAAATGTTTGTCTTGTACTATTTTATAAAGGTAATAATTTTTTGCCTTTTTTTTAATCTGCATTGAAATATGTTCATTATCACAATGATTCAACGCTTCTTTTAATGAAAGACAAAATTGTAATTTTCGATCATCAACCTCTTCTTGAGACAGAGAAGGGTAGTTTAATTTATCACTGTGAATTAATTTATAGTAAAGGGATACAGTGGTCTTTTTAATAAAACTAATTTGGTTGTAGATATTAATTAAAAATGGGACTTCTCCATATAAGTCAATTGTTTCATCAAAGTAAATATTATTTTCTAAAAGAAAGCGTCTTTTTAAAACAAAGCCGTATACTTTTAATGAAAAAGGAAGTTTATGAAGTATTTTCTCCTGGGCAATTACTTTAAAGTTAGAATTTAATAAATTTTCTTCAAATAATTCATTAACTAATTGTTTCCTATGTACATCGGATAGATCTATATTTAAATTTTCGAAAACATTATCAAGAGCTTCAATTGTGTTTAACTGATAAAAAGCCTGATTTACGTTGTTAAAACGAGTTTCTCTGTCCCTGTATGTTTTATTTATTTTCATTCTTATAGCCTGCGTAGGTTCCATATCAAGTAGTTTTTTGATATAGATTAAAGCATTCATGTGTAAATAATCGTCAGCATCTAGGAATAAAACATAATCTCCTTTTGCTGCTAACAATCCTTTATTTCGCTTTACGCTCACATTGGAATCCATCTCTTCATTGATTAATTTATAGTTCAATGAGGATTCTATTAAAATTTGTTCAAGCTTGATACTGTTATTATGTATAAATATTACTTCAAAATCTTTAAAATGTTGATTTTCTAAGCTTATAATACAATCTTTTAAATAATTTATGTTACTTTCTTTATAAGGTATAATTATGCTAAATAACAATGTAATCCCTCTCAGATAGTTCATTTTATTATTACAATTATTAACAGATAGTGATACATATATACTTTTTATGTTAACATTTGAGTAATAATAGTTCCAGTATATTATGCTGTTACCAACTGAAAAAAGTAAATTATGTTCGAGGCTTCCAGAAATCTAGCAGGGCTAATTTACTAACGGAATACTTTGGGAGCGTACTAAGCGTTTTAAAGTAAAGAGAGAAGAGATTTTTTTATACGTAATGAGTAATTGATCTTTTTAGGTTTTCATTACTGGGTGAGAGCAATTGAAGAATAATTTTATAATTAATCTGCCGGCTAATAATGTAAACACTTTATATCCAAAATTTTCAAGCAGATACCTGCAAAGTTTAATAAAATCAATGTTAGCATGTTATAGTTTAGGAAAAGATAAATCGGAGGAATAAGGGATCTTAATTCGTTATTTCTTTCACGATTGTTTTTTACATAAAGAGCTTGTATAATCTAATAGCAGAAGAAAGTGTAATTCTTTATATTGAAAGGAAACCAAAGAATATAATGAAATCCGCATGGAAAGTTATAAAAGAACAAATTGATCATTTCTATCTTGTTAGAAGATTGTCTGTATACGAATTGAAAAGTAAAAATAAAAATAACTATCTAGGGACAGCTTGGGAATTAATAAATCCACTCATTCAAATTATGATTTATTGGTTTGTCTTTGGCTTATTATTGTCTCGAGATGATGTAACTATGGGCGGGGAGCCTGTTCCTTTTATCGCTTGGTTAATTGGAGGGTTCTTCTTATGGACATTTTGTTTTCAATCTATAATACTGGGTTCAAAATCCATATATACTCGCCTGAGAATGCTTTCTAAAATGAATTTTCCTATGAGTGTTATTCCGAGCTATACCATATTTTCACAATTATACGTACATTTTGCTACGATAGTAGTGGCTGTTATATTGTATCAAATAATGGGTTTTTATATTAATATTTATTATTTGCAGTTGATTTATTTCTTATTTTCGGCAATTTGTTTGTTGTTTGCTATATCCCTTATTACATCTACTATTTCAACAATTGTAAGGGACTTTCATCTGTTGTTGAATTCAGTGTTACGTATGCTAATTTATGTTTCTGGAGTATTATGGCCGTTAAGTAAGTTAGAAGCGTTTCCTAGGTTGCTGAATATCATGCAATTAAATCCGCTATACTATTTAATTGAGGGCTACCGTGCTGCTTTTTTTGGAACCGAATGGTATTTTATTACGCATTGGGAATTGACAATCTATTATTGGATTATAGTGCTACTATTATTGATAATTGGTGCAAGTATGCACGTTCGATTTAGAAGGCATTTTATTGACTTTTTATAAAGGTATGTGTTGAAAATGGAAAAAGCAATAGTAGTAAATAATGTATCGAAAAAATATAAATTATATAACGGTAATAAAGAAAGATTGCTCGATTTGATTACACCTAAAAGTTACGGAGAAGATTTTTATGCATTGACAAATGTTAACTTTGAAGCTGACAAAGGTGATATTGTAGGATTTATTGGTATTAACGGTTCAGGAAAATCAACCTTATCCAATATTATAGCTGGAATAATACCGGAAACGACTGGTTCAGTAATGTTAAGAGGAGAGGTTTCACTGATTGCAGTTTCTTCAGGATTAAAAGAGGCTTTAACAGGGAGAGAGAATATTGAACTGAAATTATTAATGCTTGGATTTAATAAAAATGAAATAAAAAAGCTTGAGCCTGAAATTATTGAATTTGCAGAGCTTGGAACTTTTATTGATCAGCCGATAAAGTCATATTCAAGCGGAATGAAATCGAGATTAGGTTTTGCTATTTCAGTAAATATTGATCCTGATATTTTGATTATCGATGAAGCTTTATCTGTAGGCGATAAAGCATTCGCTGAGAAAAGCCTGGAAAAAATGAGAGAATTTAAAAAGCGTGGAAAAACCATGATCTTTGTCAGTCACTCACTTGGACAGATGAAAGAGTTCTGTGAGAAAATTCTCTGGCTTGAATATGGAACTGTCAAAGACTATGGCACGACGGAAGAAGTTATTCCGAAGTATGAACAGTTTTTAAAAGAATGGAAAAAGATGAATAATAATGAGCGTAAGAAATACCGAGATGATAAAATTGCTGAGAATATGAAGCAATTACAAAAATGAAGATAAACAAAAGAATTCGTAAAGATATTTGTAAATCATAATTGCGTATAGAATAAAATACAATCACTCGATTTCAATTGGCCCCTATCCATAAGCTTAACTCAGATGGATAGGGGTTTTTAATATGCTTTTGAGAAACTATTTATTGACCTTGAAATATTTCTGGGTTATTACTAAATACGCCATCCACTCCATAAGAAAGAAGCTGTTCATATCGGTCTTTATCATTTACCGTATATGGATAAACAAGGTATCGTGCTTCTTTACACGATTGGACAAACGTTTGATCAACATACACTTGGTTTGGATGGATGCTATATATGGGCAGGTCACTTGCTTGTGCATATTTCCACGTATTTAAAATACGATAATGAAAGAGCATTCCCAATCGTAAGGCAGGATGGAGTTTAGAAATGTTTTGCAATGCCATATGGTCGAACGAAGAAATAATCACATTATCTAACCGATGATATTTTTCTAAGCAGTCCAATAACCTTTTTTCGATCCCTGGATAAATTACTGGAATGTTTTTTATTTCCACGTTGAGAATAACTTCAGGTGGCGTAATGGATAAAACATCTTCCAAGCGACACAGATGAAGTCCTTTATATTTCTCATTGAAACTGGATCCGATATCAATCTGCTGAATTTCTTCCCATGTAAGCTGTTGAATCATTTTTTTGCTGTTTTTGTTAAAACGGGTTAGTTTTGCATCATGACAGATAACCAATTCCTGATCTTTCGTCAGCTGTACATCTAATTCCATTCCTTTGGGCTGATGAGCTAATGCTTTTTCAAAGGATGGAATGGTGTTTTCCGGTGCTTCTGTTAAAGAACCGCGGTGAGCAAAATTAAGTACCAAAGCGTAACCCTCCTTTATCGTTATTATCATGATAGCATAGCAAAATTATAAGATATAAATAAAATGTAGCGAGACAAGCTTCTATGGGAGAGGAGTAATAATCAAGACATGTATTTATTCGCCCTGCTAAAATAGCCGTACTTATACTTTATTCCTTGAATTCTTTATAATGCTATAAAGTCCAAAATATGGTTTGATTTTTTTATTTCGTTTGTGACAAACTGAAATATAGAATATTTTATCCTAATTAATACACGAATCGACATAGATGTTGTATAATAAATAGCAATAGGATTGGGGTGTAACGGATGATTCAAATTGCGATTTTATCGATGACGAGTTTGATCGCAGCGTTAATTGTAACGCCTATTGTCATCAAATATTCCAAAAAACTGCATATCACGGACAAGCCCAATGCTCGAAAGGTACACCAAGAGCCTATTCCTACGCTTGGAGGAATAGCTATTGCAATAAGTTTTATCATTGGATTACTCGTCCTACAGCCAACCAGTGATTTTCACGCAGCAATTATCATTGGCGCAGGGGTGATTTTGATTCTTGGTATTTTCGATGACATCTATGACTTACCCGCAAAGTTTAAATTTTTCGTTCAATTTTTGGTTGCGTGTCTAGTGGTTTTTTGGGGCGGGCTGCAAGTTGAATTTATTAATTTGCCATTTGGCGGAGAACTAGAATTTGGTTTATTTAGTGAAGTATTCACGATACTTTGGATAGTAGGAATTACCAATGCGATTAATCTTATTGACGGTTTAGATGGGCTTGCAGCTGGTGTCTCAGGAATTGCGCTGCTTACCATTACTGGGATGGCAATGTTAATGGGAGACGTTTACGTCACCACCATGGCGATGATATTGCTTTTTAGTATCCTAGGATTTTTACGATATAATTTTCACCCGGCCAAGATTTTTATGGGGGACACAGGAGCGCTATTCCTTGGGTTTATGATTTCCGTATTGTCTTTATTAGGATTTAAAAATGTGACCGTTGTTTCTTTTTTAATTCCTATCTTTATTCTTGGTGTTCCGATTTCAGATACCTTGATTGCAATGATACGCAGGAAAGTAAATAATCGTCCTGTATCCAGTCCAGACAGTGCGCATCTTCATCATCGGTTAATTCAATTCGGGTTTTCGCATAAGCAGACAGTGCTATTTATTTATTTGTTGAGTACATTATTTAGTGTGACAGCGATTCTCTTTTCTATGACAACCTTATGGGGATCGATGCTGATATTGTGTATTGTGCTATTTGCAATTACGATGCTTGTAGACGCATTAGAAATGATTACGAGTGAATTTAAACCGTTCACGAATCTTTTTAAACGAACATCAGATCATAGACATTCAAAAAAATAAGTGATTAAATTAGACCTTGGCAAATAGTACTGTTCTAGCTTGCTGAGGTTTTTTTAGTACAAAAAAAGCAAGGATGCTTCAAAGCATCCTTGCTTTTGTATAATGAATTATTACCATTGATTCCCTTGTTCTGGGCTTTCATATGGATCATATTCGGGTTCTTCGCTTTCGTACTGGTTATATTCAGGCTCTTCATATTCATCTTGATTATATTCGGAACCTTGATAGCTGTTGATTTCGTCCTCTTGCTGATAGGAATTATCCGGTTCTGCAGTGTTTGTTTCCCAGGTTGAACTTGGTTCTTCATTGGTTATGGGAAGATCTAAATGTGTTCGTAATTCCCTTTGTGTGTCAGCTAAAGCAGTCTCATCTAAATACCAGTAATACGTGCTGCCAGGGGCAGAATCGAAACCTGATAAGGTAAGTGTCTCAATGTTTAAATTATCTCCTGCAGTTAAATAGGATACAAAGCTTTGCATTTCGCTGAATGTCATATTGGTAGTCATGTTGTCCCCAATTGACTTGACAAGGCTATCCACTTTAAAGATTGTATTAAATGACATGGCTTTGTTTGCAATCGCCTGCATAATCTCTTGCTGACGTTTTCCGCGTTCAATATCATTATCCAGTTTTCTTGTTCTTGCTAAGGCTAATGCTTCTTCGCCATCAAGCTCCTGTTTACCTGGCATTAAATGAATAGCTCCTGCCTTGTCTTTAGAATCTTGTTCTTTAAACTCGTAAGGGACATCGACTTCAATACCATCTAATGTATCTACGACATCGATAAAGGCTTCAAAGTTTAATTTGACATAATAATCGACAGGAATATCTAACAGATTCTCTACCGTATCAATGGTTCCTTTTGTACCACCATAATGATGCGCGTGATTAATCTTATCCTCATAGCCGACTTCAGGAATATAAGTGTAGGTATCCCGAGGGATGCTCAGTAATTTTACGCTTTTATCCTCTTTATTAAGCGTGGCAAGCATTAATGTATCTGTTCTTGCACTTTCAGCTCCACCGCGGACATCACTGGTATCCACACCCATAATTAAGACAGTGACATTATCAAAATCGGGATCGACAACGCCGTCTCTTAAATCCGATTTATCTCTGCCGTCATCTTCATAAGAGTCAGATAAAACATTCCCAGTAGTGACATATAAATAGCCCATATAGATACCAACCGCAACGAAAAGTATAACGAGCGGAACTAAAATAAAAGACAATTTTCTTACTTTGCGCTTCTTTTTCCGCACGATTCGCGTTTGTGTTTTATTTTTTGACATAAAGGATGGTCTCCTTATAATTTAGAATTAAAATAAAAAGCATTCCTGCTTGAAAAGAAAGATAATAGAAAATAATAACTAAGAATGCTATGATATCTTTAGTTTTCCATTTTCTTTGAGGAATACACTAACATTAATGATACTATGTTTTTTCTTATACGTAAATGACGTTTTTCTTACAATTAATAGATATGGGCTTAGTTTGTGGGAAAAATGTGGCAGAAAGGATACGGTTAGATTGCAAAATGTGACAGTAATGGACATTCCATTTGTTAATATAACGAAACAGGATTTATTACAAGAGCATATTTACCCACGTTTAGAGCAGAAAAAGAAGACGTTTGTTGTGACGGCCAATCCGGAAATCGTCATGAAGACAAGAGAAGATGCGGCTTTTAAGAAAATTGTTCAAGAAGCAGATTATACGGTTCCGGACGGGATTGGCATAATTATAGCTGCAAAATGGATGAAAACCCCCTTACAAGAAAGAATTGCCGGTTATGATCTCTCTCTGGACTTGTTAAATTATGCGAATACGCATCAATTAAGCTGTTATTTTTTAGGTGCGAGTGAGGAAATCAACCAAAAAGCTGTGGAAAAGGTAAAAAAGGACTATCCGAACATAGAGATAGCTGGAAATCATCATGGTTTTTTTGAGCTAGAGGATTATGATTTTGCGAAAAGTGTAGCTGATACACAACCTGATATTATTTTTGTTGCAGCAGGATTTCCAAAACAGGAAAAATGGATTGCAGCTTATAAGCATTTATTTGATCATGGATTGTTTATTGGTGTAGGTGGAACTTTTGATGCTTTAGCTGGGACAGTGAAGCGTGCCCCTGCATTTTGGATAAAGCTGAATCTGGAATGGTTCTATCGGTTATCGCAGCAGCCAAGGACGAGATTTAAACGCACACTGAAGCTTTTTGAGTTTATGTTTAGAGTGATGTTTAATAGGTAGCTTAAGTTATAGCTCATTTGATAACTTTTCACCAATGCGCTTAAACATGAATATACGGCCCTGTATTTGATATAGTTAACGTAGTCCAAATAACTAGAGAAAAGATATTCCGATTATAATAGCAGATACTAATTCATGGAAAATTTATGAAAAAGGGGGAGTACATAAATGAAGCGTATAAAGATACTGACTGTTTTTGGAACAAGGCCAGAAGCAATTAAAATGGCACCGCTTATCTTAGAATTAAAAAAGCGAAGTCAGCAATTTGAAACGGAGGTTGCAGTTACTGCACAGCATCGTGAAATGCTCGATCAAGTCTTGGAAACATTTGCAATCACACCTGACTACGATTTGAACTTAATGAAGAAAAATCAAACCTTAGCACAAATCACCAAAGGGGCGTTAACTGGTTTAGAGGGCGTTATAGAAAAGTCGAAGCCGGATATGGTTCTAGTGCATGGAGATACGACAACGACATTTGCTGCCTCTTTAGCTGCGTTTTATAAAGAAATTCCTGTTGGGCATGTGGAAGCAGGCTTGCGGACATGGAATAAGTTTTCGCCGTACCCAGAGGAAATGAATCGTCAGCTGACTGGTGTGATTGCTGATTTGCACTTTTCACCAACGGAACAAGCAAAAAATAATCTGTTAGCAGAGAATAAACCGGCGGATCGGATTTTTGTAACGGGAAATACAGGAATTGACGCCTTAAAAACAACCGTGAATCCAAAGTACCACCACGAGATTTTACAAGCCAACGCAGATAAGCGCCTTGTCCTTGTCACTGCACACCGAAGAGAAAATCTAGGTGCACATATGGAGCAGATGTTTCGTGCTATCCGCAAATTGGTGGAAACACATCCAGATATTTATGTTGTGTATCCCGTCCATCTCAATCCAAAGGTGCAGGAAACAGCGAATCAAATTCTTGGAGATGTGGAACGTATTCAGTTAATTGAACCATTAGGTGTGATTGATTTCCATAATTTCTTATCGAGAGCTTATCTAACTTTAACGGATTCAGGAGGCATCCAAGAGGACGCACCGTCTTTAGGGGTTCCGGTTGTTGTGCTAAGAGATACTACAGAACGTCCAGAAGGAGTAGCCGCAGGTACATTAAAATTAGCAGGTACGAATGAAGAGGATATCTTCCAAGTCGCAAATGAATTATTATCTGATGAAACCGCATATGTCAAAATGGCAAAGGCGGTTAACCCTTATGGAGATGGAGAAGCATCTGCCCGAATTATTGCTGCCATCTTAAAATACTTTCACGGGGAAGAAGATAAGTAGAAGTGGATCTTTCGTATATTGAAAAGATTTCATTTCAAATAGAAGAATGAATCTAGTAGAAATAAACAAAAAGAGGATTTTCCCACATCATTAAAATGGGAAAATCCTCTTTTTCACCGTATCTTCTCTGGAATCGAGTAGATGGACTCAATTAACTGATTGAGCTTTCCCTCAACTCGGTGTAACAAGTAGAAGGTCACCGCAGCTGGGAATCCGATATCGGTTAAAAGAGAAATCCATGCTTCCATAAGATTCACCGCCTTTTGTAATGAAGGAAATAAGTTTCAAGAACAAGCAAATGTTTTATTATTTATAAAAGACAATGCCGTGAGGAGAGTCTCCCCACGGTCCAAAGTCTGTGTGCAGAAAGATTATAATTCAATCTCTTCTACAGTACGTTCGACGATGCGAGCGCTGTGTATTTCCATTAGTTCACCCCCGGTGCTGTACAGAGCGTTTTCACGAAGAATGGTGTCCATTGCTTCCTGAATTGTTTCTGCATCTGCTGGTTCTGTCGGGTGGTCTACCGAATAGGTCACGATTTTTCCTTCCGCGTTTAAAAACTTCAATTCAAGTTTTCTCATCTGCTTTCCCTCCTCTCTTTTAAAATTTCAGATTTTGGGTTAGCCTTCGTGAATATCTGAAACATCTCGGCGGCTAACATTGTAGAGCTCGTGCTGCTGAACCGAAGCGAATGCATTAGCTGTTAGAAAAAGCTGTTCAGCAGTAGCCTCTGTTTTTACATTGCTGAACCGCTTTTGCTTTAGGATTTGTTCACCAGTATCTGGATCAATCCCTTCGCTTAACGTAAGCTGCAAAACGGATTCCGTTAATTGAGCAACTGCCATTGTTCATCACCTCCTTTCACATCTATAATCGTTTCTGACCAAAAAGGAGGGGCAAGTTGATAAAAATTTATACGTTTTTTATATAACTATTGAGATATTTAATAGGAAAGAGACAGTTATTTTTGTTTTTTGTCGTTCGGAATATCCGTCTTTTTATAAAAAATGGGCTTAACAAAAGGGCTCAAAAGGCTGATTTAATGGTGATATATAAGGGTTAGCCAACTTTATGTCGAAATTTGTCGATAAAATATGTAAACTGCAGTTTGTCGGCACAAACTGCATAAAAATAGGTCAGTTTATAGCAACAAACTGCAGTTTACCCGGACAAACTGCCAGTTTGTTGCTACAAACTGAAAGTTTGTCTAGATGACGCTTTGGAAAATTTCCGTTACAGTAAAAACACAACATAAGAAAGGGGAGTTAAAATGACAAAAAAGAAGTGGGAGTTAGAGGATTTTATTGAACAGAATCAACGCAGGGTGTATTACCAACTGAACAGGTTAAAAATTCAGGATAGGGAAGGTGATTATTTTCAAGAGGGACTGGTTGCGATGTGGAGAGCGTATGAAAAGCACAATCCAGATAAGGGGCCATTAGCGACATATATGAATTATCAAATCCGAAATCGCCTAGTGGATATCATCCGTAAATCATCCGTTGAAAGAAAATACTTAGACCAGCTTATTTATCAGCGCAAAGTTGAGACGCAGTCAGGAAACTATTTGGACGGAAACCAAATACCAGAAATGCAAGGAGAAGGAAATCCGCTAGAGACGGTTGATCATCTAGATGCTAGCTCTCTATCTGAATTTACAGCGGCTTTAACGGATAAGCAGAAAATTTGGTTCTGTGATGCAATTATAGATGGGCTAACCAATCCAGAAATAGCCGAGAAAGAACAAGTGAGTTTAGAAGCGGTAAAAAGCTGGGCGAAAGGTGCAAAGCGGAAATTACGTAAATTGAACTGGGATAGAACGTAATAAGAACAATCAATCCACGAACTGTAGTCATGATTTAAAAAGAAAATAATAGGGAAAAGGCTATAATTATCATTTTGATAGTTGTAGTCTTTCCCATTTAGATACAGCCCGTTTTAATGGATTTAAACCCCATAAAAAAATCCATACTTTCCATCCGCGTAGCGAACAGTCAGTACAGATTTTTCCTTATTATAATATCAAATTAATAAAAGCGTTTATAGCTATCGAAATGCTGGCTCCAATAAGAGTTACTTAGAGCGGACACTTCTACACCGTTAGAACCTGCATGGATGAATTGGTTGTTTCCAATATAAATGCCTAAGTGGGAGATACCTGATTTATACGTTCCTGAGAAGAATACGAGATCTCCTACTTGTGGGCTGCTAATTGTATATGAACGGTCATAGTAGCCTTGTGCGCTTGTGCGGCTCATGCTTTTACCAGCTTGGTTATAAGCATAATAAATGAACCCGCTGCAATCGAAACCGGAACTTGGACTTTGTCCGCCCCATACATATGGCTTTCCAACTTGACTTTGCGCAGCGGATACAAGCTGGTTGACATCATAGCCAGCACTTGAAGCGTTGTTCGAAGAGCTGCCGCTGGAACTATTGTTTTTATTAGAGCCTGCATTGGAACTATTAGAACCATCGACTTTTAATTTCTGACCAACAATAATTAAATCAGATGATAGATTATTGATAGATTTTAGCTTGGATACAGTTGTACCATGCTGACGAGCAATTTTTGAAAGACTGTCACCAGATTTTACAGTATAAGTGCTAGAAGAAGAGCTAGAACCAGATTTGCTGCTTCCAGAGCTTGCATTTGAACTGCTTGATCCATTTTGGCTAACAGTAAGTTTGTTGCCAGGATAAATTAATGTAGTAGATAAATTGTTCCACTTCATTAAATTATTTAAAGAAATACCATGTTTATGCGCAATCCCGCTTAGTGTGTCACCAGATTTAACGGTGTATGTACTTCCACCAGATTTGCTGGAACTAGAAGTTGATTTTGAACTCGAGCCTTTAGATCCAGTAGTCTCTAAAACTTGATTCGGGAAAATAATATCCGAAGAAAGATTATTAATAGATTTTAAGCTAGATACGCTAGTATTATGCTTTTGTGCAATCTTCCATAAACTGTCGCCGCTCTTTACTTTGTATGATGCTGCATCAGCGCTATCTGTAGCGATAAAGGTGGAAGCAATTGCTGCGGATGCTGTAACGGATAAAAGAATTCTCTTTGTTGTCATTTGTGTATTTCCTCCTTAAGTTTTTATAAAATTTGGGGTGTGTAGAATATGAATTGCAAGATGACCAACGCGTCTTAAGAACCGAGTCTAAACTACTATAGATTGGTAGAATTTAAGCTATGCCAGTAATGTTATAAAAAGTGAAAACCTTTAAAACATGTACGGGACGCGTTCCGTTGGTACAAATACAATTAGCATATTCGGCTTGGGTAACAAGATGTATTTTGTTCACAGATGTATATGGAATGTAATTCGAAAGTATGGTGTGAGAGAGATTAAAATGAAGAATTGCTAGTTAGATTAATTACAAACATACCAAAAATAGTAAATTTACTCATCTGCGTGTTAAAATAATCCAGTGAATACATCCTTGCAGATAGGATTATATCGTTTTATAGCTAAAAATGGTAGGTTATAGAAGGAATTGTAATATGTTTGTAATGTTATTGAAAATAAGGTCGAACGAATCATAATTAGTTGATATATCAAAAGGTATGGAATGAAATTAGGCTTAATAGACTACGATATAATAAGTTGGATAGTATTTTAGGAGGGCGCCCTAAGTAACGAAAACAGAATTTTCAATGGCAATATAACAGTTGGTTATTTGAATAGTTAGATTATTGGTGCTTTCAGCGGAAGTATACTTATTAAAGGCTATATATGATTAGGTAGACGTCTTTCCTAATTTAGATGAGAATTTTTTAACAAAAAAACCTTCAAAAGTCCAAGCATAATTAAAGCGAAAGTCATTCGACATTTTGATAAATAGAAACATTTCCCGGGAAATAACGACAAAGAATTCATTTATTTTAAAGTTAGCGTTATAATATATAGAGATGATACATACTTAACTATAATTTAAAGAGAACGGAGGAATTCGTCGTGGAATCCACAACGTTACTTATAAAAAATGTAAGAGAAGCTTATTTACATCAAGAAGTAGTAGAAAATGCATCTATTGTTGTAGAAAACGGAGAAATCACACATATTCTAAAAGAGGAAGAGCTTGCTAATTTTTCATTCGATGGGGAAGTCATCGACGCAAAGAATGAATTTCGTTTGCTTCCAGGTTTTATTGATGCTCATATTCATGGGGGATATGGTGTGGACGTGATGGATGCTACACCAGAAGCCTTACAAACACTTGCTGATAATTTGCCATCTGAAGGGACGACCAGTTATCTTGCTACAACGATCACACAATCTGATGAAGAAATTTCCAATGCTTTAAAGAATGTTGCTGCGTGGGCAAAGGCTGGATCGAAGGTCGGAGCAGATTTAGTAGGCGTTCATTTAGAAGGTCCGTTTGTAGAAGCAACCAAGGCAGGAGCGCAGCCTAAACAATATATTGTAGAACCTGATTTAAATAAATTTCAAACATGGCAAGAAGAAGCTAACCAACAAATTCGTACAATTACCATGGCGCCAGAACGTGACAAAACAGGAGAATTTATTAAAACATTATATCAATCTGGTGTAAATGTTTCAGCCGGACATACAGACGCTTCTTTCCAACAGATCAAAGATGCTGCCAAGATAGGTGTTAGACAGCTGACACATTTATGCAATGCTATGAACGGTATCCATCATCGGGACATTGGAGCTGTAGGAGCAGCGTTTCAATTGAAAGATTTGCATGCAGAATTAATATCAGATGGTATTCATGTGGTACCAGAAATGCTGCAACTTATTTTTAATAATGTAGGTTCGGAACGAATCATTATTATTACAGATTCCATGCGTGCCAAAGGATTGGAAGATGGGGAGTATGAGTTAGGCGGCCAGCCTGTTTTCGTAAAAGATGGTGAAGCTACATTGGATAATGGCTCATTAGCAGGAAGTATTTTAAAAATGATTGATGCGGTAAAAAATATGATGCAGTTAGAGGGTGTTGAACTAACTGATATTGTGAAGATGACATCAGTGAATCCAGCAAAGCAGGTCGGTATTTTTGATAGGAAGGGCAGTATTGAAGTTGGTAAGGACGCGGACTTTGTTCTATTAGATGATGCGCTGGATATTGCATATACCATTTGCAGAGGAAAAGTAGCTTATCAAAGAGCATAAGCACAAGTTGATCAAACGTTTGATCAAGGCTTTAACTACTATCTATCCCAAAGTTACTAGATTAGAAAAATTTAAGACGCTATCGCCTTCTAGTTTTGTAACAAAGACATTTTAAATAGGCTCTCTAGCAGTCCTATTACCCGATAGGTTATTAAGTAAAATAATTTGAATAAGAACTATAAAAGAGAGTTTAAACTTGATATGTGAATTGAATGCTGTTACCTATATGTTTAATTAATGTTAAAGTTCAAGAAAACCTGTGGTAAATTTCATTCATTATGGTATAATGCGAGTTGTAGAAAATTAGAAAAGAGTACGTTATTGGTTTCATACTGATGCGAAATTCCCCCTTAGTGATTCAAGCAGGATACTACTAAGGGGAAGAGAAATTTTCGTATTAGCATACAAGAACCTTATTAAGTTGGCATTTTATTTACTCAAGAAGCTATTCATTCTAGAATGAACTATTTCACTTGGTTACATTCATTTGTGTGAATATTCGCAAAGTCAAAAGGCGGTGTTATAGCGACTGTATTTAATTCGATTTGAGGGTATTAGGGAGAGTCTAAAAAGCAAATGGAGCAAAAAAAGATACTATTTTTTATTTATCAAATGGGCGCTGGTGGAGCAGCGAGAACTTTATTAAACATCATAAATAACCTGGACAGGTCAAAGTTTAAACCTTTATTAGTAACTCTTGATTATAATGGGAATTATGAAGAACATCTCAAATCAGATGTTAAGTTCATCAAGTTAAAAACCAAACGATTAAGAAATGCTATATTACCCTTAGCAAGAGTCATCAAAAAAGAAAGAGTATACCTAGTTTTTAGTACTATTCCAAATTATAATACGATAGCTCTTTTAGCAAATTTACTATCTTTTTCAGACGCAAAAAGTATTGTGAGAGAGGCAGATAATCTGGGGGGGACGATCACTTCAAATGCAAAACTCATTGCTTACGGATTCATTTACAAATTTGCTGATCAAGTCATTTCTTTATCAGAAGGCGTTAAAGCTAACTTAGTAAAACGGTATAAGGTAAAACCTCAAAATATTAAGGTTATTTATAACCCGGTTGATTTAGAAAATATAAAGGAAAATTTGGAATCACAAGTAGTAAAAAAAGAACATTCTCATATATTCCAAATAGGGGATAAAGTTATTGTCACTGCTGGAAGATTAGTTAAACAGAAGGATCAGAAAACGTTAATTCAAGCCTTTGAAAAGGTGAATAGAAAAATAAAAAGTCAATTAGTAATCCTTGGCGAAGGGGAATTAGAGGAAGAATTAAAAGGTCTAGTAAACGAACTAGGCCTTAAGGACAGAGTTCATTTTGTTGGTTTTCAATATAATCCATACATTTATATGAAAGAAGCTGATTTATTTGTATTGTCATCGATACATGAAGGTTTCGGACATGTACTAGTAGAAGCTCTTGCAACAGGAACACCGGTCATTTCGACGAATTGTAGGTCGGGACCTAAAGAGGTGCTGGAGGATGGTGAATACGGAATCCTTACGGAGGTTGGTAATGTTCCACAGCTGGCAAATCGGATGATACAAGTACTCTCTCTTGATAAAGAAGAGCTAGAACAACTCATTAAAAAGGGGTATAAACGTGCCGAAGACTTTGATGCAACAAAAATTGTTAAACAATATGAAAAGATTTTTATGGAAAATATCAGGCATGAATAGTATCGATTTGTTGTGAAGGAGTTGATTAAGAGTGGGTACAATTAAACGTGTCGTGCACTTAACAACTGTACATCATCCTTATGACCCAAGAATATATCACAAAGAATGTTTGTCTCTCTATCGCGCAGGATTCGATGTTACTTTAATAGCACAAGGGGATAAAAAACATTTCAACAAGAGCTTAATAAATTTTATACCGATAAAAAGATATAAGAATAGATTGTCACGCATGTTATTCGGAACTATAGCGATATTCAAGAAAGCTAGAAAAATAGACGCTGATGTCTATCATTTCCATGATCCTGAACTAATGCCGATTGGTTGGCTGCTAAAGAAGAAAAATAATATCGTTATTTATGACATTCATGAAGATTATGTAACAAGTATTTTGCAGAAAAAGTATCTGCCAAAGCCAATAAGAAATTTAATAGCGAAATTATACAAGCTTTTCGAAAACATTTTTATTAACAAGTTTAATCTTTGTTTGGCGGAAAAGTATTACAAAGAAATGTATCCAGAAGGAAAGTGTATTCTTAATTATCCCATTAATAATAGACAGAACGCAACTTTAAAATCAAGCAATGTACAAATGTCTAACAAGTTATTATACACTGGTAACATATCAACTGTACGCGGTGCCTTGATACATGCGAAGTTACCGCAAATTGATGAAAACATAACTGTAGAAATGATTGGTAAATGTCCAAAAGATTTGGCGGAGGAAATGATGACCATTGCGGGTCACAGAAAGGAAAGCCTCAAAATAAAAGGAATTGACGAATTTATAGAAAAAGAGGAGATTGACGAAGCTTATATAAAGGGGAATTGGTTGGCTGGTCTTGCGCTATTTCCACCTACAGAGCATTATAAGAAAAAAGAACTGACTAAGTTTTTTGAGTATATGAATGCAGGGATTCCTATAATTTGTTCGGATTTTCCTGTATGGAAGGACTTTGTTGAAAGATATGAATGTGGTATCGCTGTCGACCCGTTTAATCATGAAGAAATAAAACAAGCAATACAATATTTAAAAAATAACCCGAATCAAGCGAGGATAATGAGTTTGAATGGGAAATGCGCAGTGATGAAGGAATTGAATTGGCGTATCGAGGAAAAGGAATTAATTGATTGGTATAGTCAACTATTACGAAACATTAATAAATAAGAAGAGAGTGTTGATAGTTTGGAAGAGAGTCTAGAACAAATTCAAAAACCATTAGTATCTATTATAACGCCTGCTTTTAATTCAGCGAAATTTATTAATGAAACGATTGAATCTGTTTTAAAACAAACCTATACGAATTGGGAATTAATTATTGTAGATGATGACTCTAGTGATCGAACAGTAGAACAGGTAAAAGAATTTCAAAGATGGGATAGCCGCATTATGTTGATTGAGTTGAAAGAAAATAGAGGTTCTGCTGTGGCAAGGAATATCGCAATGAAAAATGCAAAGGGTCGATATATTGCATTTTTAGATAGTGATGATCTATGGTTACCTATGAAACTAGAAAAACAGCTAAAGTTTATGCAAAAAAACGATATCGCCTTTTCATTTACAAAATATATAAGAATTTACGAAGATGGTTCAGAGACGAAAGCCATCTCTAGGGCACCAAAAAAGGTGAATTATGATTTCTTAATGAAACATTGTGTCATTGGCTGTTTAACCGTTATGTTAGATATACAGAAAATTGGAAGCGTAGAAATGACAAATATAAGAACAAGGCAAGACTATGCTCTTTGGTTGAAACTTACTAGACAAGGTTATATTGCATATGGATTACCAGAAATACTATCCAAGTATAGATTGGTCAAAGGGTCTATATCAAGTAATAAATGGAAAGCAGCAAAACAAAATTGGTATGTATATAGACGTATTGAAAAACAAAACTTATTTAAAAGTATATGGTATTTTTGTAATTACGCTTATACTGGAATAAAAAGTGTTAACAAAAGAAAAGTTGAAAAAGAATATGAGTCAAAATGGCTTCCTCAAAAGCAAGTTACAAAATTATAGCATTTAGTTATAAAAGTAAGTTTTAGTATGGCGGTGGAAAAGTGTTACGTAAAACAAGGAAAATAGTCATAGATATAATTGATTGGTTTCTCTATAAATTTTTAACAACAAAACAAAAAGAAAATATTGCTAACATATTTACCCAGAAGCAGAAACAGGCGATTAAACAGGTAATTAAGCCAGGGAAAAAACAGGCGCAAGTAAAGAAAATAGAAAGAATAAAATACCGCCTAAATAATCTAGGGTTCTCTAAGAAAGCACTAGAAGATTTACATAAGATGTTCCAGCAAGAGGATAATCCGTATTTAAAACGTTTAGCAGCATGGGAACTTGCGGTATATTATGCTAATCAATATAGTGCAAAGACTGCAAGAAAGTCGCTTGAATTTATACCAGAAGCAATTAAGAATACAAAAGATAAGGATCTTAAAAGAAGGGCGGCAATTTTAAAGGCGGAGAATCTTGAAACAATAAATCATATGAAAGAGGCGAAAGAAGTCATTATAAAATCTTTGGCCTCTAATCGGCATGCCGATCTTTATCTTGCTGCTGCAAATCTTGAATCTTCTATTTATAAAAAAGAAGAGTGGTTGAATAAAATATTCGATTTATATGGAATAGCAAACATAAAGATTATGTGTGACTGCGCAACATATTACGATGGAATACGTTCCCAGCTCGATCGAGTAGAATTTATTAAACAAATTAATATGCCCAAAGTAACAGTTATTATTCCAGTTTATAATGCTGAAAAGACGATTACGGTAGCACTGGAATCCATATTAAGTCAGTCATGGACCAATCTTGAAGTTTTAGTAGTGGATGATTGCAGTACAGATAATACAAAAAAAGTTGTAGCTGAATATGTAAAAAAGGATCAAAGGGTAAAGCTTCTTCAAACGGAAGTAAATAGTGGAGCTTATGTAGCGCGCAATATTGCACTTAAAATTGCTACGGGCGAATATGTGACTATTAATGATGGAGATGACTGGTCCCATCCAGAAAAAATAAAAATACAGGTAGAACATTTAATCAGCCACCCGCATATAATAGGCAACTTCTCACAACAGGCGAGAGTAACAGAAGAGCTGAAATTTTATCGTAGAGGAAAACCGGGGATTTATATTTTTCCAAATATGTCATCATTTATGTTTCGTAGACAATCTGTTATGAAGGAGCTAGGATTTTGGGATAGTGTTCGTTTTGCTGGGGATTCTGAATTTGTAAAACGCGTAAAACTTGTATTTGGAGAAAAGTCAGTGGTCCAATTAAAAACTGCTCCTCTAGCATTTCAAAGACAATCCGAAAGTTCACTCACAGGAAATTCCGTTTTCGGGTTTCCGGGCTATTTTATGGGTGCGCGTAAAGAATACGCAGAGGCTCACGAATATTTTCATTTAACAACTGAAAAATATAAATATGAATTTCCTCAAGTTCACCGACCATTTCCAGTGCCAGAACCAATGCTGCCTAACAAAGGAAAATCGGAAGAATCTCGCCATTTCGATGTTATTCTTGCATCGGAATTTCGCTTGTTAGGCGGAACGAATATGTCAAATATAGAAGAAATTAAAGCACAGAAGAAATTTGGACTCCGAACTGGACTCATTCAGATGAATCGCTATGATTTAAACTCAGTAAAAGTAATTAATCCTGAAGTAAGAAAGTTGATAGATGGAGATCAAGTACAAATGCTCAGCTATGGTGAAAAAGTCACTTGTGATTTGCTTATTATAAGACATCCCCCAATTTTAGAAGAATGGCAAAAGTATTTACCGCAAGTAAAAGCAAAAAACGTTCATGTTATTGTCAATCAACCACCGAGGAGAGAGTATAGTACAAAAGGTGAAAGATTATATGATATCAGACATTGTGCGGATCATTTAGGTGAGTATTTTGGCAATCGAGGTATTTGGCATCCGATTGGTCCAAGAATTAGAAAAATACTTAATGAACATCACCAAGAAGAACTACAATCCATCCAATTAGCTGAAAAGGATTGGGTGAACATCATTAATATGGATGAATGGAAGCGGGAAATCAGACCCCATAATGAAAAAACTATTATTGGGCGCCATTCCCGTGATCAGTATGTAAAGTGGCCAAATGATAGAACGGAATTATTGACAATCTACCCTGATTCCAATAAATGTGAAATATATGTAATGGGTGGTGCGAAGTCTGCAAAAAAGGTTTTAGGAGAGATTCCATCCAATTGGCGCATATACGATTTTGGAGAACTAAAGGCCAAAGACTTCTTAAAAAAACTAGATGTTTTTGTATATTATACCCATCCAGACTGGGTGGAGGCATTTGGAAGAGTGATTTTTGAAGCAATGGCAGTTGGGGTACCAGTCATTATCCCGCCAGTTTATAAGGATTTATTTAACGAAGCGGCAATTTATGCAGAACCACACGAAGTTAAAGAGAAGGTGAATCTATTAATAAAAAAACCACATTTCTATGAGACACAAGTAAAGAAAGCCCAGGAATATGTTGAAAACAAGTTCGGCTACACCGTGCATGCCTCTCGGTTGGAGGTTTTCAGGAAATGAATAAACGAAATAATAACATACAGGAATTAATAGAAAAAAAGAAGAACCGGAATGCAGAATTGGAAGCTATCATTCTTCAAAAAAAAGAATTACTTCATCAGAAAGAAATTCAGTATAAGCAATCCAAGCAAAGATTAGACCGAATTAGAACTCAATTTATAAAAGTAAAACAAGGAAATACGGCGAATGTTGCAAGAAGTTTGCGCAGGGTTCTCAAGCGTAACGCTGCATATCTTACCGGAAGAAGAAACAGAAGAGAGCTTTTCGACAAGTCCATAAAGAGGAAAAAAGCAGCTGTTAAAATAAAAAAAGTCAAATACAGTCTATATGAATTAGGATTTAGAAAGAAAGCTTTGGTGGATTTGGAACAGATACTTCGTACAACAGATAATGGTTATCTGAAAAATCTTGCTGCTTGGGAACTTGCTTTATGGCATGCGAATAAATATACGAAAGACGGAGCTAGAAACGCTCTCCATTACCTCTCTTTAGCGACAAAAAAAGAAAAGAGAGTAGATTTTCTGAGAAAAGCAGCGATCATGAAAGCTGAATGTCTTCAAATCTTAGATGATACCGAGCAGGGGAAATATGTAATAGCTAATATGTTAAAGAAACAGGAGCATGTAGATCTATATTTAGCGGCAGCAAACTTAGAGACAAGGTTAGAGAATAAAATCGCATGGATTAATAAAGCCTTTAGTTTAAATAGGATGTCAAGTATTGAGCTAAACCTAGATAGCAACGTGTCACTATATGATGCGTTACGTACAAAGTCGATAAAAAAATGTACGCAAAAGATGCCTCAGATGCCTAAAGTATCCATTATTATTCCTGTATATAACGCTGAATACACGATAAAAACAGCTATGGATTCCATACTGACCCAAACTTGGAGCAATATAGAAGTGTTAGTCGTAGATGATTGCAGTACGGATAACACAGTGAATGTAGTAAATGAATATGTACGAAAGGATTCCAGAGTACAGCTTCTTACAACAGAAATGAATAGTGGTCCGTATGTAGCTCGTAATATTGCTTTGCAAATTGCCAAGGGTGACTTCGTAACGATAAACGATGCGGACGATTGGTCACATGCAGAGAAGATTGAAGTCCAGGTTAAACACCTGTTAGAGAATGAAAGGCTTGTTGCAAATACGTCACAACAAGCACGCCTTACAGAGGACCTTAATTTTTATCGAAGGGGTAAAGCTGGCCAATATACATTTGCTAATATGTCCTCTTTAATGTTCAGGCGAAAAATTGTGATGGAAAAGCTCGGATACTGGGATTGTGTTCGGTTTGGTGCGGATGGGGAATTTAAAAAACGTCTAAAAGAAGTATTTGGTGATTCTGCGGTTGTTGACCTTCAAAATGGACCTTATTCTTTTCAAAGACAATCGAATAGCTCGCTTACTGGGAATTCCGTGTTTGGATATCATGGATACTTTATGGGTGTGCGTAAGGAGTATGCAGATAGTTATCAACATTATCATAAGGTTGCCAAGGATTTATACTACCCATTTCCTATAGAAAAACGTTTATTCCCTGTACCAGAACCGATGTGGCCAATTCGTGAAAAAGAGACATCCGAAAACAAACATTTTGATGTAATTATTGCATCTGAATTTCGTCTTCTAGGTGGTACTAATATGTCTAATATAGAAGAAATAAAGGCACAAAAAATGCTCGGACTCCGAACAGGTTTAATACAAATGTCCAGATATGACTTCCATTCTGAAAAACAAATGAATCCTAAAGTTCGGGAATTGATTGACGGAGATCAAGTCAGGATGCTCAATTTTGGAGAAAAGGTAACTTGTGACGTACTTATTGTCAGACATCCACCAGTTTTACAAGAATGGCAGAAATACCTGCCAGAGATTGCCGCACATAAAGTATGCGTCATTATCAATCAACCACCGAAAAGGGAATATAGTAAAAATGGCCAGGTATTATATGATATCAAACGGTGTGCGAATCATTTGAAAAAGTATATAGGTAAGTCGGGCACATGGTATCCAATAGGTCCGCGTATAAGGGAAACTTTACTAAAACATCATGTACAAGATTTACAATCAATTAAGTTAGCTAACGAGGACTGGATGAATATTATTAATGTAAATGAATGGAAGAGACCCTATTATAAGAGAACAGATAAGATTAAGATTGGTCGTCACTCTCGTGATCAATATGTGAAGTGGCCGAATGATAAAGAACAACTATTAACCATTTATCCGGATTCACCAGAATATGAAATTCACATACTCGGAGGGGCAAAGTCGCCTCAAAAAGTATTAGGGACGCTTCCTGCTAATTGGCATGTAAAAGAATTTGGAGAAGTACCACCTAAAGACTTTTTAGCAAATTTGGATGTGTTTGTCTATTACACGCATCCAAATTGGGTTGAGGCCTTTGGACGAGTCATTTTTGAAGCAATGGCAACAGGAGTGCCAGTTATTCTTCCGCCAAGTTATAAACAACTATTTGGTGAAGCTGCATTATATGCTGCTCCCAATGAGGTAATAGAGAAGATTCATTATCTAATGCAGGATGAAAAAATATATCAGCTTCAAGTTACAAGAGCTTTCCAATATATAGAACAACATTTTGGATACGCCAAGCATGCGCGACGTTTAGAGGATTGCTTTGTTTCTAAGTTAGTAGAAGGGACCTAAAAAGGAAGGGACATTTTCTATGAAAAACTCAGAAGAACAGAAGGATCAATTTGACCTTGAATTGAAAAAGGAAAGTTCGTTATTGCAATCAATAATGGAATTAGAAACTAAAATAAAACACCTAGAACAAGAAACAAAGAAACATCAAAAGGAAATAAGGAATATAGAGAAAAGTACCACTTGGAAATATTCTATACCATTAAGGAAATTAAATAATCTGCTTTTTAAATCGAATGAAAATGACGTTTATCAGTACGAGTTATTAACTAGCACTGAAACACTCAAGGACGAACTAGCTTATTTAAAAGAACAGGTTGAAAAACAACAGCATACTCAATTCTTTAGTAAAATGAAGCAGGCAAAAAATAATGGAGAGATTTTTCACTGCTTAGATGAACTTATCAGACAAAAAAAAGAAAATGACCTATATTATGAAAAAGCATTTAAATATATAGCGAATCTCTTTAAATCTGAACAGCCAGATTACAAAAAATTAGTCTACAATAAATTATTAACAGGGATGTCCATTGATCAAGTTCCAGAAATGTTGATTAGAGCTTGTGATGCCAGCGATTCTATTCAATTGGACCTTAAGCCTTCTTTTCAGGCAAGCTTGTATTTACGAGCCAGACGAAGACAGCTCGGTGAGTTACTGCCAGAATGGATTCTTGATAAGAAGGAACATGGCTACAAATTTATCGACATATTAGGAGTAAAGCGCCCATGGACTTCAACATTATCGTTTAAGATCTCTGACATGGAAAGAAAGAAAGAAATTGTAATAAAACCGGTAGATGGAGCGGGGTCGCGTGGTGTATACTTAGTACTGGACTTTAATAGAATATTAGATATGAAGCGACAAAAGACGCTGGAAAGCTGGGAACAGCTGTTAGAAAGCATGAAGCAGGATATTGCTTTAGGATGGGTAAATCATGATGAATGGTTTATGGAAGAACTTATTCATACGAATGAAGATGATTTTTTCTCAAGCGACATAAAGTTTTATTGTTTTTATGGTGAAATTGCATTAATACTAGAAATAATAAGATATCCAGAATTAAAATATTGCTGGTGGACTGCTAATGGTGATAGGTTTCGTACAGGCAAATATGATGAAGACCTCTATAAAGGTCAGGGTGTTTCAAAAGATGAGATAGAGCTTGCTTCACAAATAAGTATGAAAATACCTTCCCCTTTTATCAGAATAGACTTCTTAAGGTCCGAAAATGGGTTAGTATTTGGCGAATTTACACCTAAGCCTGGTAACTATGATGAATTTGATAGAAACATCGACCGACAATTAGGTAATTACTATCTTGAAGCAGAAGGTCGTTTAATAAATGATTTATTAAATGGAAAACAGTTTAAACAATATAAGCAACTAATTAGTAAATAAATTAAATATTGGTTTGATGGAAAACTTAGGAGGAAGTCCAATGGAAGAAAAAGACGTAGAATGGCTACCACATCTATCTGATGAAATTGTTGCAGATGCTCGTGGATATTTATTAGATGCTTATACAGTAGCCTTAGAAGGTTGGAGACGTGGCTTAACACTTAGATGGCATGTGAAAGATTCGGAAAAGTTCACAGATATGAAAACATGGAATGTCGATAAACCGGGTAAACTTTTTTCTCTGGAATCCAAGGAAAGAAGTCATTTTTTTTTCCGAACAAGAGGGGATAAAGTAACAAACCAAGCGGTTGAAGTCTGTGCAGATAAGGAAAAAACGAAGGATGTACTTTCTAAAATGAACATCCGTGTCCCAAACGGAAAAAGATTTTATGGTGAAGAGCTAAATGAAGCAATTATACAGTATGCAAGTAAAGTAGGATATCCAGTGGTAATCAAACCGGCAGATGGTAGTTTCGGTAGAGGGGTTATATCCAATATCAAAAGTAGAAAAGAATTACTGGATGCTATTAATTATGTGCGAGATGACTTAAAATATCGTGATGTCATATTAGAGGAATATATCCCTGGAGATGAGTTCCGTTTATACGTTGTAGGAGACAAAGTTGTAGGTGCAATCCAAAGAATTCCAGCTCATATTGTTGGGGATGGTAAGCATTCCATTAAAGCATTGGTTGACTTAAAAAATAAAGAAAGAAAGTCGAATCCCCGGCTTATTAGTTGTCCAATTATCATCAATGAAGAAGTAGCTTCTATTTTAAATCAATTGGATTATACCTTGGGTTCTATACCGAAAGATGGGGAACAACTATTCCTCAGCAAAAACAGTAATATTTCCTTAGGTGGTGACCCGGTTGATGTACTAGATGAATTACAACCAGCAATTAAAAAGGTTGCAGTACAAGCAGTACAAGCAGTTGAGGGATTAAATCATGGAGCAGTTGATTTAATTATCAAGCCAAATAAAGAAGCGGTCGTACTTGAATTAAATGCAACAGCACAAATCGGGGGTCTTTTATATCCTGTGAAAGGGAAGTCTAGAGATATTCCAGCAGCTATTATTGATTATTATTTTCCGGAAACCAAATCAATTGCAAATGATAAATCCAAAACGTATTTTGACTTTCATGATGTGCTTAGACCTTTAAACTCAAGAAGTGCAGATGTCACGACGGTTACCCCAGCACAGATGGGTAAACTGTACGCGAAAAAATATACTGTTATCGGAAATGTTCAGGATATCGGTTTCCACCGTGGATTACGTAAACAGGCTTTTGAACATTATTTACATGGTTTCATTTTAAACCTAGAGAATGGAAATATAGAAATTGTCGTAGCTGGAACCGATAAAGAAATGATTGAGGAATTTAAAAATACTATTTGGGAAGATCCTGAAAGAGGACAAGTTCGAGAAGTGCATGAGAGTTTTTGGGATGAGCCTGTCAAAGTTGGCTTCGAAGTGAAAGCTGATTTAAAGACCCAGGTAGAACAACTAAAAAATTTCCAACAGGAGTTAGAAGTTACAGAACACGCTTTAAGAAAAGCCGAATCTAAGAATAAACAATATCATGATAGCTTATCTTGGAAAGTTTCCAAACCGATTCGTCAGCTTGGTGGGCTAATAAAAAATATTAAAAAATAAAGAATGAAAATGTAACTACGTAGGGGGGAAATAAAAAGATGGGCAAGTATAAGCCAATTACGTTACCACAACTTCCGAATGAAGTAACTAGACATGCGAAAAAGACAAGATTATGTGCCTATTCTGTTGCACTTGAAGGTTGGCGTAGAGGATTAAAATTAAAATGGTATACCAAGGATTCAGAGCATTTTAAAACTATGACTGTCTTTGGAGTGAACCCTCCCGGCAGATTGTATTCACTAAGTTCTGACACAAAAACACATTACTTTTTCCGTTCAAGAGGAGACAAGGTTACAAATGAAGCTGTAGAAATTGGCTCAGAAAAGGATGATACCAAGATATGGCTTGAGAAAGCAAACGTTCCTGTTCCTAAAGGGAAAGGGTTTGAAGCAGATGCTACAGATGAGGAAATTTTCGAATATTGTAAAGCACTAGGTTACCCTCTCGTTTTAAAACCTACAAATGGGAGTTTGGGGAATGGTGTCGTTACGGATATTAATACGGACGAAGATTTACAAAAGGCAATTCAATATGTCCGGTACGAATTAGAATATCCAGAAGTTATTGCTGAACAATTTGTATCTGGAAAGGAATACCGTGTCTATGTTGTTGGTGATCAAGTTATTGCAGCCTATAATAGAGTTCCAGCTAATATTATTGGTGATGGTAAACACACGATTGAAGAGCTCATCCATTTAAAAAATAAACAGCGAAAAAAGAATGCAAGACTATATAGTTGCTTGATAGAAATTGATAAAGAGATATTTGATTTCATTCAATCAGCCGGATATACATTTGAAAGTGTTCCGCCTAAGGGTGAACAAATATTTTTAAGACAAAAGACAAATGTTTCCTCTGGTGGGGACCCAATTGATGTTACAGATGAAATGTCTGATGAGTACAAGCAAGTTGCAATAAAAGCCCTTAAAGCAGTGCCTGGTTTAGATCACGGTGGTGTTGATATTATTATAAATAAGGATAGTGGGATAGCCGTAGTCATCGAACTGAATCCTACGGCGCAAATTGGTGGAGCATTATATCCATTAGAAGGAAAATCACGGAATATACCAGCTGCTATTATCGATTATTACTTTCCAGAAACAAAAGGGACAGATACGTCTAGAGCCAAATTCTATTTTGATTTACCAACTGTACTAGAGCCTTTAGAAAATAGGTCAGCAATCGAAGTGGAAGTAAAACCCTATCCAAAGGGTGATATGTATGCCAAAAAATATATTGTTTCTGGTAAAGTTCTAAGACAGAGCTATCATAACTGGTTAAAAAACCAAGCATTAGATAATAACCTACATGGACATATAAAGAAACTAGGTAATAATGATATAGAAATTCTTATTGCTGGAACTAATAAGAATGACGTTGATAAATTCAAAGAAATCATTAAGGGTAGTCCAAATGCAACGGTTAGTCAGATAATAGAAAAAAACTGGAATCGTCCCGTGAAAGTTGGTTTCGAAGTAAGTGAAGCGATTAATGTATCTAATTTGAATTCTGTGTCCGTCACTTTGAAATCCATGGAGAAAGAACTCAAGCAAAAAATGAAACAGATGGAAAGAATAGAAAAGGAAAATAGAAAAATTGTCGCGAGTAGTTCATGGAGGTTTACTGTGCCGATTAGGAGAGTGGGCAGTTTGGTTAAGAAAAAATAAAGGCTAAGTTCATAGAAAATGAGTTATTATAAGGGATAAGCCTAGTTATATGACTAGGCTTATTAATTGTGTGAGGCATGTGTACATTCTTTCGGGCACATCCTGAGCTTTGGATATATAGCTGAAGATATAGAAGTCGAAATTGGGGTAAATATCCCTTATAATCCTATTCAGAGTGATTAGTGCAAGGAGAATATGGCATTTACATAGGAATTAGATGAGAATTTATCACATATGGAACAGCACAAAAAGTAGTGTAAGAGTAGGTCGGAGGTAGTTATATTCATTCTCCTATTGGTTATGATTTGAAGGGATTTTACTACTAAAAAAGGTGGATTTACTATAAATAAAAAGTTTAGTAAGATAAGTGAGAGCGAAAACTATGTTTCTTAGTAATAAAATAGCTTCTAAGTTATAAGTCAAAGATTCGTAAAAAACTTGAATACTGGATTTATTATAATTAGAAGCAACAAAAAGGGGAGTATAGGTTTTGGCAGACACAAAGGTATTAGAAAAGGAAGAGGTAGGGGTTGTTGATACAATCGATAATTCAACTGAATCTATTATCCTATATAAGGGCATTAAACACGATAATGTGAAAGAACTAAAAAGTAACCTTAATAGATTAGGATTTGGAAATTTAAAAGTAGACTTAGTTTTTGGTGACTTTACGGAACAGAAAGTAAAAATGTTTCAAAGTTACTATGGATTAGAAGTGACTGGGGTTGCTGATCTCCCAACACTTGATAAAATAGAAGAGTTGTTGAATAGTCCATATCAACTTCATAAGAGTCATGACAAACTTATTCCCTTGAAGCAAAAATTGAACTGGATAGGTTATGGTAACATTAAGGTAACAAATTATTTTGGTGAGGTTACAGATAGACAGGTGAAAAAATTCCAAAAGGATTATAATTTACCAGTTAACGGAATTCTAGATGATTTAACTATCGCCAAAATTGATGAAACTTTATCAGATATCTACAAACCGGGAAATGAACATGAAGTAATTGCGGAATTAAAGCGAAATTTAAATCGTTTAGGATTTAAAGGGATAAAGGTTTCTGATTCCTATGGTTCTTTTTTAGAAAAAAGGGTAAAGGAATTTCAAAGTTTTTATGGTTTACCTGTAACAGGTCAAGCAAATTATGAAACATTAAATGAAATTAATGATATATTGAATAGCCCACTTCAAATAGGGAAGCGGCATAAAGATACCATTATATTGAAAGAGACCCTTTTTACGTTAGGATATGGATATGTAAAAAACACAAATAAATTTGGTAAAGCTACTGAAAAGGAAGTAAAGAGGTTCCAGAGGGATTATGATTTACCTGAAAGTGGTATTGCAGATAAAGTTACTCTATCTAAGATAAGGGAAGCTATCAATTTTAACGAGAAAGTATCGTATATTCAATACCCGGTGACGTTAGATGAAGCATTAGAGTTACAAATGAACGCGTATCCGCAAATAAGCGATTCTGTGAAGTCATTTAGCAAAAATGCTGAGAAGACGGATGTAGCAGTCTATCTTAATCCAATCACTTTTATAAATGACAAAAAACAAAAATTCCAATTTCTAAACTTGTCCAAAGCCCAGGTGGTAGGTCAAGATGTGCTCAATAAGTTCCTTGATGATAAAGGTAACTTGATGGATTTGGGAACGGCATTCATTGAAGCTGGAGTTAGTAGTAATGTAAATGAATTATTCTTAGTTTCATTAGCTTTAATAGAAACAAATAACGGTTCTTCTATCTTAGCAAAAGGCATTCCAGTTAATAATAAGGGTGAAATTACTTTTGTTAAAGCAGAGGTTAATGGTAAAAAACGAGTTGAACCAGGTGTAACAGATGAGACGGTGAAAGTAGTATATAATATATTGGGAATGAATGATAATCTTATTCATAATATAGATGAAAGTGCGAAGAAGGCTTTTGAAGAAAATTGGGATACCCCGCAAAAGGCGATTATTGGCGGTGCTGAACTGGTTAAAGATAAATTTTTAGGAAGTTATAATACGTTTTATGACATGCGATGGCAGCCAAAAACTATGTCTGAATCTGGAGAACTAGGAGGAGTTGTATCTAAAGATATTGATTGGGCTTCCAAACAGGTCTCCCCAATTTATAATTTATATCAAGAATTGGATTCCTACCATTTATATTTAGATATACCAGTTTATAAAGATCAACCAGAGGTAAAATATAAACGGAGTTAAAATGTAACAAAAAAGTGTCACCAGTAGCTATACTGCTGGTGACACTTTTTTGTTAATAATGGGAATTTACTATGATACAAAGTACTCTTTATCCTGATTTTTAGCCACAATTTCTTCTTCGCCAAGAATTAAGTAATTTAATTCCTTTTCGGGAATCTTATTAAATTCTTTCCGCTTAATAAAGTAAAAGGTTAATCCTATTAAGATCCACACAGCTAAAGCAATTCTAGATTGAATACTTAGATATGCAGGTGAACCTGGAACTAATAGTAGTGCCAAAAATACTAAACTTATTATTGCCCCAGTAGCAGCTACTATTTTTTTAAATGGGGAAACGACATTTTTTCCTGCTATAAAAGTTTTATCCTTTTTCCATTTAAACAATGTAAAGGCTGTGAAACAGGTGTAAAAGTAAGCAATGGTTACCCCTACTGATGACATATCCACTACCCAGGTTAAAGCTTGTCTACCAAACCATGGAGCAAGCATAGCAACTAACACTACGAAAATAATACTAATGTAAGGTGTTTTGTATTTAGGATGTACCTTTGAAAATGACGCAGGCAGTATTTTAGCTCTAGACATAGCAAATAGTAATCGACTGGATGAGAGAATGAATCCAATCAAACCAGTAAATATACCCATGGTCAATGCAGTAACTAAAATAATTAATCCCACTGAACCTAAAACTTCCTGAATGGCTACGCCAGTTCCCCAGAGGTGATTAGCCGCAACTAAATCTTGCCAAGGGTGAGCCATTGATGTTGCCATAATCATTAATGCATACAATACAAATGCAAAAAATATTGCATATATAATTAAGCTAAATGCCTTTTTAGAAGAAAAATTAAATTCCTCCGCTGTTTGTGGTATAGTATCAAATCCTACATATGCCCAAGGCGCAATGGCTAGAATAGATATAATTGCTGCAAATGCAGGGGTTTCTGTCGGGAACAATGGTTGTATACTGGTTATTCCTGTACCTGGTTTGAAACCAATTCCCGTAGTAATGACTACAATGCTAGTTACCATGACCAAACAAAAGATAAATTGTAATCTACCTGACATACCAGAACCCTTAATATTAAAATAGCCAAATATAATTAATGCTACCGAGGCAATAATGATTTCCGTTAAATACACGTCCCAACCAGCAATTTGATAGAGGTGTATATGCTCTATTAATTTTGGGAATATAAATTTAATCATTAATGCAAATGCAGAGGCATTTAAAGCTACAATACAAAGATAACCAAATGTTAAAAACCAAGCACTGATAAAGGAATGCGTTCTTCCTAGACTTATGTAAGCATATGCAAACGCCCCTCCTGAAACAGGGAAACTTTTAATGAGAAATCCATAACTTACTGCAATAATCATCATTAATAAAGCGCCAATTCCTAATCCTATAATGACACCTAATGGACCGGCGCTAGACATCCATGTTGTAGGTTGTACAAAGGCCCCCCATCCAATAGCAGAGCCTAATGCTAATGCCCATACCCAATGTGGTTTTAAAGACTTTTTTAATATAGTTCTCTCTTCCATTCTTTTCTCCTTCTATGTATAAAATTAAATTCTCTATGTGCTGTCATTTAAACAAATGCCATACTTAAATCAATTTACTAAATAATTCTACTATATATATCGACAGAAAAGAATAACGTTGGGATGTCCGTACCAGTTAATTTAGCTTAAAAGAAATATGATTAGTCGAAATATAGTATATTAATCCGAAACTTACCGAAAATATTGACATTTTATGTATTATTCTTTTAAATAATAATTATGTTAAAATGTAATGAGTATGCTTTTTTGTGCTAGCTAAATCTAAAATAAAAGGAAATGTTAATAATGCGCAATGTTTTGCAGATTCTTAAAGAGCAATTTGCTAATTTAGGGTTGATTTTTCGGTTAGCAAAGTATGACATAAAAAGTACATATCAAATGCATTATCTAGGAACTATTTGGCAGTTTTTAAATCCTATTATACAGGTAGCTGCTTACTGGTTTGTATTTGGTATAGGAATTAGGAGAGGACATCCTGTTGGAGATGTTCCATTCTTTATTTGGTTAATTGTGAGTATTGTACCTTGGTTTTTTATCAATTCATCTATTAATCAAGGAGCGAAAAGTATCCAGAGTAAAGTAAATTTAGTTTCAAAAATGAAATTCCCATTTAGTATCTTACCCTCAGTTATTATTGTGAAAAATATTTATAATTTTATGGTGATGTATGTAATTGTTATCGTTATACTTGTAATTAATGATATCTATCCCAATATATATTGGTTACAATTGCCTTATTATTTAATGACATTAATGATATTCCTGTTTGCGGCAAATCTTCTTTTTGCAACGTTATCCATTTTAATTAGGGATATTCAAACAGCAATTAATTCATTTATGAGGATGTTTTTCTTTTTAACTCCGATATTTTGGGTGGCAGATGGTTTACCTGATAAACTTGTTGCCATTCTAAAATTAAACCCTTTTTATTATCTGATCGAAGGTTTTAGGAATATATTTTTCTTGGAAACTTGGTTCTACGAAGATTTAACGTATACGATTTATTTTTGGAGTCTAACGATAATCATGTTGTTAATCGGTTCTTTTATTCATATTAAATTTAAAGATAAATTTGTGGACTACATGTAATTGATGGAGGCAAAGGCAATGGAGCCTAAAATAAAATTAGAGAATATCTCAAAAGTTTTCCATATGTACAATAAACAATCGGATAAACTACTAGAGATATTTACCCCAAAACGAAAAAGAATAAAAAAATCTTTCCTTGCTTTAAATAATATTTCCTTTGAAGTTTATAAAGGTGAAACGATTGGTGTTATTGGTACAAATGGATCTGGTAAATCAACATTATCTAATCTATTGGCAGGTGTCAATCCACCAACATCAGGGAATATGGAAGTAAACGGTGAAGTTTCACTAATAGCTATCAACGCTGGTCTTAAAAAAGAGTTAACGGGTTTAGAGAACATTGAATTAAAATGTCTAATGTTGGGGTTGAATAAGAAAGAAATAGAAAGAATAAAGCCTCAAATTATCGAATTTGCAGAAATAGGGGACTTTGTTTATCAACCAGTAAAAAATTACTCTAGTGGGATGAAGTCAAGATTAGGGTTTGCTATATCTACTCATATCAATCCGGATATCCTTATTATAGATGAAGCCTTATCTGTAGGGGATAAGACATTTTATAAAAAATGTTTGGAAAAAATTGCAGAATTTAAAGCAGAAGAAAAGACGATTTTCTTTATTAGCCATTCAACTGCTCAAATACGCTCCATTTCCGACCGTGTATTATGGCTTGATGGTGGAGAGATAAAAGAGTTTGGGGACGCAGCTGAAGTAATAAATCATTACAATGCATATGTTAAATGGTTTAATAAATTATCCAAGGTAGAAAAAAAACAATATAAACATGAAATAGATAAAAGACGGTCAATAGTTGATAAAGATTTAAGAATGATAGATCAAACAGGAAGTAGAAGACAAATAAGAAATAATAAAAGGAATATTGGCTTCTTCCTACAAATATCAATTCTTTTCTTAATTACTGTTATTAGTGCATTCTTTATGTTTATGGATGAATCACCACTAGCTTATTATAATAGGTTGCTAGATGATAATGAGGACAGAAGAATGCAAGAAGAAGGAAAAAATGATTCGGAAGTAGAAGTTAAGGAGATTAATCATATTGGGACTATAATTTCCCCTAATGCAAAATTATTTTCAGATGTAGAAATGGAAGAGAAAATAACAGTTATGAACTTTGCAACAGGTGTTGAGGTATTAGAGAAAATAGAGGATGCCTACAAAGTGGAGTATAAAGGACAAGAAGGTTTTGTGAAAACAGAGAACGTATCTCTTGAAGAATATGAACCTGTCATTACGGATTATACTATTTACGATTTAAAACAGGTAATCTCGCCATTACTAGAGACATCATATGAGTTCTTTTTGGCTTACTTAGGTGTTGATTATAATATAGTTAAAGCTGAATTAGGTGGACTGACGGAGGAAGGGGAGATAAACGGATTTCAATTTCTAAAATACGGATATGATGATCTTGTATTTACATTTAATTCCGATAAAACTTCTGATAGGATGATTATAGAAAACATTAATGTGGATGATTATTTAATTGATAAGTTATATTCCGAAGCTAGCCTTGTTTCGAAGGATGAAAGTATGTTCTATGTTGCTTTATCGGAATATGATTTAGTTGTGGATATAGAAAATCATGTGATGGAAATAAAATTAAGGCTAGAATAACCAAATACACTTAAGTGTATTTGGTTATTCTTATTTCTCATGACACTTTATAACTTATCCGGAAATGAAGGGAGGCTTTTTACAAGAATATCATCTTTTTTTAATGCTGATTATATTGGTGTAGATTTTCTATTCAATGTAGATGGGACACTACTTTAAATGAGAATGGGAAGTGGTTGAGTCTGGAATGTTATATCAACATACAGATATACACATTGCTCAGTTACATAGGAGTATATTGTGGGAATGGTAGATAGGGCTATTAATTAAAACCAAAGGAGCAACTAGCGTATTTGCCTGGTTCCTCCTTCTTTTAAAAGGTACGTTAATTATTTCTCGCTAAATTAATTTTAAATGAATACATATCAGCCCGGTAGAATGCTTGTTCAAATTCTACAAATCTATCGTTAATATCAACTAGTTTACGGTCTACTTCTAATATGGCTGTATTTCTTGGGACATTTAACAATACAGCATCCTCATTAGATACCTTTCCTGCTCTGATATTTTGTTCAGCTTGTTTTGTGTGAATGCCTAGTTTTAATTCTAATAGATCGTATAAAGTGATATTATTCAAATCAAATTTGTTAATCTTTTCACCTAATTCTAAAGAATAGTAATTATTTTCAATTCCAATAGGTGTTTGATTAGCAAATCGAATTCGTTTGAAATGGAATGCATGAGGCGAGCCTATTATTTTTTGGAGATGAGAAGGAAGCGTAATTTGTTCTGCTTTAATTAATTTTGCACCTGGTTCCATTCCCATTCTTTTAATTGTTTCAGAAGTGCTGCTCAGACTACCTAGCCAATCATTTATCGGTTTTAATGAAATAAAAGTTCCTTTACCCGGTCGTTTTTCTAATACTCCATCATTTACTAATTCATTAATAGCCTGCCGTACAGTACTACGACTAACATAAAATTCATCCATCACTTCACGTTCACTCGGGATTTTATCTTCGTATTTTCCATTTAATATGTTTTTTTCAATTCTTTCTTTCAACTGAACATATAGAGGAATTGAATTATTATAGTCTAATGGCATTTATGGATATCACCTTTACTTTTTTAATATTAATTATTTATTACATTAACATAAATAGATTGAAGATGCTATAAGTACAATGTGAAAAGAAATCTGAAGGATATTTACGAACAATTTAATAACGATGCTTAGTATCTTTCATATGATGTCTTGCTAGCCTATTGAACGAAATAGGTATTTATTTATTCTTGTATCGGTCTATCATCTCTCAATAAGTAAAGAAACACACTCAAGGATCAGGTTAATCGTCTTGACTAAGTACTAAAAACCACATACAATTACCTATTCATCAAATTACGATGTCAGAGTAGAGATATAGAGGGTAATAATCGAACCGGGGCAAACAAAAAGCGAATAATTTTTCCTGCTTTCAAGCAAAAAATATGATATAATACCTAGCATACCGTTATAAAAACAAAGTGAGGTATTTATATGTTAGTGGGGTTTATGAGAAATAATTTACAGCCTACTATTATGGCTGAACTTGCAGCGAAAATAGGGAAATTCGATGGAATGGATATCATTTATTTCCATCCAAACGACATCGATATGGAAAACGATAAAATAAACGCGAAAAGCTTTATTGGAGATAAATGGGTTAGTGTTGAGACAGGAATACCGAAACTTATTGACATCTCACCTTTCTGTTTCAAATTTTCAAATGTAACTAAGTATTTAAGAAGTAAGGCCGTTTTGACTGATAATGGATTGAACAGAATTTCAAAAGAAGAACTGCAGGAAATCCTGTTAAAGGATGAAGTATATTCAAGGTATGTTATTCCTACTAAGCCCATCGAGGCCTTTAGTGATATCGAAATGTTTCTGCAGGAGCATAAGGAAATTGTGGTGAAGCCCGTATATAGCCAAAGAGGACAGGGTGTTTATCGTATTAAAAAGAATAAAGATAATTATTCCGTAGGCTTTAAAACAACCGAAAAGACAATGGATTCCTCTGAGTTGGAAACGTTGTACGAGGATGAAATAAAAGACGCGAAGCACATAGCACAAAAATTTGTCTATTCCAGAACCAAGAATGACGATCCATTTGATTGTCGCATCCACACGGAGAAAGATAGAAACGGAAAATGGCAAATTGCGAGAATATATGTCCGGATTGGGATAGGTCAAAAGGTAATTTCAAACGTGAACCAGGGCGGCGGGATAGCTGATGTGGTCCCATTCCTAAAGGCTAACTTCCCAAATTGGACAGCCATTCATGAAAAGTTGAAAAGTTTTGGGAAATCATTCCCGTACAAGATGGAGACCATTAGGAAAACAAATCTTATGACACTTGGTGTCGACATTGGAATTGATAAAGATGGAGAACTATACATCTTTGAAGCAAACAGCGCACCAGCAACAAACTCAATAAAAGCCGAAGTTACCTTATTAAGATGTGGATATTATCAACATCTTATCGAAACAAAAGTAAAATAAATTTTGCGTAGTAGAAGCACCGAGAGCCAAAGGAGATTGCTCCTCGTCCTAAATGATAGTGTAGTGTTTTATTGAGTCCGGTGTCTGTCCCGGACCGTACTAAAGTGCTAAGATTATTTTGCGCTTTTATTAGTATGCATTTTTAGTTGAAATCAATCCATGATGACTGCTGAATCTACATTATATTAAAGAAAATTTTATGGAATGAAAAAAACAGTCTTCCAAAAAATTTGTGTTACGTTTCTTTTTTATTTTCTAAAATCATGCATGTATCTCTATTAATTAGTTTAGTTTCCTTTCGACATGGTGAAATAAATAAGAAATGACAACAATAGGGAAACTGAACTGCTAGATAGTGTAAATAATAAAAATGATTTAAAAGACCACAGCCCTATATTCCAAAGGGATGTGGTTAGTTTTTCTTGATATCTATAATGATTGTAAAATTGAATGTACTCGTCTATAGCTGTTCTTAGTTCTTCGAACGTTTCTGATTGAGTTTCTAATTAAAATTTTCTTCAAATCGACGATTTATATATTTTCATTCAGCGATATTCATAAATGCTTCCACTTTTTCATGAAAGGTTACCTTTTTCTTTATAATTCCCTGATTTTGTAGTTCACGTTCAGAAGGCATTCTGTTCAACCATTTATAGTAGGCAGACCGTGCATCCCGGCTATTTCACAAAGAAAGGTATTTAATTTTCATCTTCAAAGTACATGGCGGAGGTATATAGAAATAAGTATAATCCGGCCATTCCGTAATCAATTATTTGTTGATCACTTAATGGAGCGTCAAATCCCGTATCCCTGTCAACTTGTTTCGCTAATTCGAAAATATATGAAAGTGTATATGGGGTATACGGATTAGTTTGATTTCTCATATAGGTTCTAGATAATCCAGGATTAATCGGATTTTCATAGGCTGGTGCACCCCATTTTGTAAGGGGCTGATCTGCATAAGAACGAATAGATTCTGCTATATAATCAAAATATTTATCAGTTTGTTTTTGCCCATTTCCTAGTACAATATTATTTCCTCCGTTTGCGCTATATTGGCTTTGCATCATATGGATATCTAAATATGCAAAAGGTTTGAAAATATCCATGACCACTTTGACATTTTGTGATTCTGCCTGAGTAAAATTGTAAAAGTCTCTGTTTAGATCTTCCCCATTTGAATTATAGCGACCTGAGTTTAACTGATAAGGAATTGCTCTATCAAACCCATATGGATTAACGACAGGAATATAGATAATATGATACTCGCTTAATAATCTTTCTCTAAATTCCTCATCAGGAAACGTACCATCTCGTAAATCTTCCATAAACTGTAGGCTATATAATGTACCTTGCCATTCTGAACCATGCATTCCCGCAGTGATAAGAATTGAAGGTTTTTCCCTGTTGCCCAATTCAATCATGTGCATATCATAGTTGCCACTTTCGTCCTTTCCTATTTCGGTTACATGATCAAACTGATGAATTTCTTCTTCAACTTCACTGTAATCCTTATACTTTAAATCTCCAGAAAAACCATATGGAACTTTGATAGTATGAATAACCTCATTATCAACGTTTTTTTCATTCTCAAGAGGGTTAATGTAAATGACTAGAATGAAAACTAATAAAATACTTAAGCCAACTATTAATTTATTCTTATGCACTATTGTCACTCCAAACGTTATTTTACGATACCTATTGTATCATTCATTAGGTATACCTCAATATTAACTTTCTTTAACATTTCTGCAATTTTGCAAGGGGGGTAGAAAAAAACAATTTCACCTATTTTATCGTACTCTACCCAGTCTTGCTTCGACTACAGTTCTGTAAAATTTGAAAAGTAAACCATTAGGACTTTTCCAGGATTAATTACCACAAAGGCTGAATTATCAGAGAATCCATCATCAGTTGCTCGGAATCCAACGTTGAATATTGTGTGATTGGACTTGTGCTGGGGCAATGCTTGGTGTAGGATTTGCATTTTCACTATAGTATTTAGCCAATACCATTAAAATAAAGCAGGATATGACAAAAAACTTGGAAGTGCCTGTACTTGATTATCTCCCATATTGACGAGAAGGATGTACAAACCAATCCTCTGCGAATCTATGCCAAACGGAATATGCAGGAAGGAGTGATTCGACTGGCACGGAAAAAAGTTTAAGGATAAAAATAAAATCGGACATTTACCAATTTAAATCCGCCCTCACCCATTTCTGAGCAATATCGTACGCTTAGAACAAATTTGTAATTTGCATTTGTTGATAAAGGGATAAGACGATTCTTCTTACATCTGCGGGGATAGCGGAAGGGAAATCGATAACTGCCGTAAATTTAGCAGTTGGTTATGAATAGCAAGGGAAAAAAGTATTGCTGGTAGATGTGGATTTACGTAAACCAATCATTCATTATACTTTCCAGTTAGATAACTTTCTTGAGTTGAGCAGTAATTTAGTAGAGGAAACGAGTTTGGAAGAGGCTGTGGGATCTTCCGATATTACCAACTAACATTTGATTTCCTATGGGTTAGTAGAATGCAAACCCTTGTTGAATATGCAAAACAGCAGTATGATATGGTTATTTTCAATACGCTGTCAGTATTAGCTATGACAGATGCACAACATAAGTTTTATTTAATTGTGTAGATGGAGCTATTTTGGTTGTACGAAGTAAAGAAAACAGAAAATGAAGCAGCAAAAAAGCATTGGTAGTACTGGAATCTGTGCATGCCAATGTACTCGGCGCTATCTTAAAGGATAGATGAGGATAAGAAGAAAGTAAATTATTATTATTATGGCATCTAACAAAATAAGAAAGCTTTTAATAAGGTTTCTATTTATTAAATTCTTTTACACTTGTTATAGGACAATTTGATGAGGGAAACCATGGTTTCTAAAACTATTGTTGTGAGCAAATAATGAATGGGATATAATAGTTCTGAATGAGTTATTTATCGCGTTGAAATTTCTGACCTGAATAGGCAACCTTTTTCTCATTAAGTGACAAAAAATATTCAGTAATGAAGTCTCGTTCTATATAATGTGATGGGGTTCTATGAATGATAGATATATTCACACGCATATTTTACCGGCCATTGATGATGGGGCAAAATCTGAGAAGATAGCATTCCCATGGCCAAGCCAAGCAGTAGAACAAGGAATTCGAACGTTAGAGCTTATTTAAAAAGGTCAATTATAAACCTTGCTCCTCAAGCAGGCGTACGATATTCCGTTGAATATCCAGATGTACATATGCAAAGTAATCGGCTTCTTCAATATCTTAGAAGCATGTGCCGACATCATTCAGTGGATTATTTGATTTTATACATCTATCAAGAAATCAAATGAATTAATGGCGCTTATCTAGCTATTTATAAGGCATTTCTGCAACAGGCTTACGCTTTTTTAGTTTATGGTTCAATGGATAGACCAGGCATGGCTTATTCGGATTTGCAAACAAATTCTTTAATAATGCGCAAATTCAAATCTTCAATAATGGTGACTTTAAGAACGATCTATATTGTGATTTCACTTATAAAATTGTAGAAGGTATTGAACGTTTAATTAGTCATGCTCTGATAGGAGATAACGGAGAGGTAAAACAACAATGGAAATAAAACCCTAGAAGAACTAATGACATTCATTGAAACATTAGAAAAATCATCGGTAAATTATTAAGAAGAGAAGTAGCGTTCAATAAAAAATTTGAACCTATAAAAACCAAGTGGTCTTGTAGCTAGTTGCGCGTCTACCAATCAACTTCAGCAGATTGTCAGGTTTAAACCGCAGACAACAATGAAGAAAGGTTTACGGAAGTTTACAAATTACGGTTTAAAGAATTAAGAAGCTTTTCCCGCAGGAGAAATACTTCCCATTTAAATTTTATATTTCCAGTTTACTAGTATTGGAATTTAGAAGCACAATTTCTACCTGCGTTTTCACTTAACCATAGAAAAAGAAATCCTTTAGAAAATTTCTTGCTTTGCCGGATGATAGGTAAGTCTGCACTTACTATTATTTAGCATCTACTACATACCTACTACTAACTTCTAGAAATTAACTGAACGATTATAGAAAATTTTTGTATGAATAGAAATCCTATTATTAATATTTGATTTAGCAAATTGATTTTTATTTTGGATAGATTGAGGTTCTGGCTTATGAATCTGTATCTAATTGTAATTCTCAATTACCTTGGTATCATTCTTACACAATTCTTTAACAATTTAATGTAGAATTAGAGAAGAAAAGGATAAATAGATTTAGTTAGGATTCACATGACAATTCTTTTGGAGGGAATAATTTTAGTATGAAAAAACTAGCAGTAGCCGGTACAGGCTACGTCGGTCTCGTAACTGGCGTATGCATGGCAGAAAACGGACATAACGTAACATGTGTTGATATAGATGAACAAAAAGTAAAAACCATGCGAGAAGGAATTTCTCCAATCTATGAAGCTGGATTGGAAGAATTGATGTGCAAAAATATTGAAGCTGGCAGACTGCATTTTACCACAGACTATCAAGTTGCGTACAAAGAAGCTGATGCGGTATTTATTGGTGTTGGTACGCCAGAGAAAGAAGATGGATCAGCTAACTTGCAATATGTAGAGACTGTTGTAAGAGAAATTGCTGAGTCTGTTGCTAGAGATTGCTTAGTGGTAATCAAATCAACAGTACCAATCGGTACTAATGATAAAATAGAGGAACTGGTTAAAGATATGCTTGTTAATGATGTAAGAGTAGAGGTAGCATCTAACCCTGAATTCCTAGCACAAGGCTCAGCGGTAAAAGATACGTTGGAGGCATCTCGTATCGTTATTGGTACGGAGAGTGAGTGGGCGGAAAACCTTTTAACAGAAATTTATACACCATTTAAGCTTCCGATTGTATCTGTTAACCGTCGTACTGCGGAAATGATTAAATATGCTTCCAATGACTTTCTTGCTTTAAAAATTTCTTACATGAATGATATTGCAAACCTTTGTGAACTGGTTGGAGCGGATATTCAAGATGTTGCTAAAGGAATGAGTTATGATGAGCGTATCGGTAGCAAGTTTTTAAATGCTGGTATTGGTTATGGAGGATCTTGTTTCCCTAAAGATACTAGTGCTTTAGAGTTTCTTGCAAGGCAGTATGGGTATAACCTTCGAACAATGCAAGCAACAATTGAGATAAATTCTGAACAAAAATTGAAACTTTATGAAAAAGCGAAACAACGAATAACAAAATTCGATGGCATCAAAGTAGCAGTACTTGGCTTAACTTTCAAACCAGGCACAGATGACCTTCGTGAAGCTCCATCACTTGCAAATATACCGTTGCTTTTAGAACAAGGGGCAGATATTTATGCATATGATCCAATTGGGGTGGATAACTTTAAGCAGTTTTATTCAGAGGGAAGGTATGGACAGGGGAACATCACTTATGTGCACAGTCCAGAAGATGGTCTAGAAGGAGCAAATGCATGCTTCATCTTCACTGAGTGGGGAGAAATTAAAGCAGTTACTCCAAAGCAATATAAAGAATTAATGCAGACTCCATTAGTGTTTGATGGTAGAAATATATATGATGTTCAGGAAATGGCTAATAATGGAGTGGAATATCATTCTATTGGTAGGCCTGCTAAAAAAAGTATAAAAAAACAGCTTGTTTTACGGTAGGTCTAAAGTATATATAATAACAATTATATAATTTAATGTATGTAAATCGATACTTTGCTGATACCTATAGCTATTCATGCTGAATTCCAGAATAAATAAGTTTTCCCCGATATTAATGTCGGGAATGGTTAATGATACTAAAAATGAGGCTGGGACAAAACCCAGTAAAAACAGAAAAGTGACTTTCTACAAAGATAAGTAGGAAGTCACTTTTTTAATTTGATTAAAAAATAAAATAAATGTACAAAAAAAGGATACCTTCTGATAAAGTTAAAGTACCACTACAAAAACAGAATCGAGGTATCCTTATGTTTAAATATTATAACGTAAATCAAGTTGTTTTGCCATTAGATTTCGAGATGAAATTACAAGAAAATGATATAGCTTATACCGTTCATGAATTTATTGAACAGATTCCAGAAGAAGCTTTCACCGGATTTATCCGCCAAACAGGCTGTCCCGCCTATCATCCACGTATGATGATGAAAATTATTTTATGTGCTTATACCCAGTCGGTATTCTCTGGCCGAAAAATCGAAGCCAATGCCAATAAATTACCTTTGTCTGGCGATAATCGATTGACTATCATCGGGAATGGTATGACTATCGATTCTAAATTAAATAGCAGTTGTTAAGTTTAGAAAATTATTTATCAAACGAAATAACAGTTTAATAGAAATTCTCTTAAGATTTCACGTGAGGAATCTTGGGAGAGTTTTTTCTTTTGTAAATTTTTATGCGCTCTTGTCAGCATGGGCAAATTGATATGGAAGGCAACATGCGAACGTTCCTACTTGTTAGTTATGTGAGAGGCGTTGCGGTAATGGCACGCCTATTCAATTTTTAAACTCTCTTTAACATTACCTCAATAAATTTGTTTAATTGTGATGAAGTGTATTATAAAATTTTTATATCCCAATTATTATATTTGCAAATATCAGAATTTAAAAAATATATTCTAAATCAGCTTATACCTAGAATATACTAAAGATAATATACTATAAATCAACTGGTATGGAAGTCATAATGTATAACGATAAGTTAATAGTAACTGTGGCCTTAAAAATACAATATCATACAGCTTTAGCTATGACATTGGAAAAAATTTATATATGTAGGGAGGTACAGCACATATTAATGTGACAGAACGATTTATTTAAAAATCCATTTTATAAGGGGGATTTGAAAGTAATGAAAGTAAAAAAAATATTATTTATTATCTTTATATTGGTAATTTCAGCAGTTAGTTTAGTTGCTTGTTCAGATACTGATGCTACTAACGATAATGAAGCGACGGAGGGAGCGGAAGGTAAAGGAAAAACAGAAATAAGAATCGCTTATGATACTATCCCTCCTACCCTAGATCCACATATGTCTACTGCAACGGGTACATTTGATTTTGCTACACAGATTTTTGAGCCATTATTTGCAATCGATTCCAAATACAATCCGCAGCCCATGCTTGCCGAATCCCACATGGTTAGCGAGGATGGGAAAACAATAACAATCACACTACGCCAGGGTGTTACTTTCCATAATGGGGATGAAATGAGGGCGGAAGATGTCGTTGCTTCTATGAAACGTTGGCAAGAGATTTCCGTTCTTGGAAGAGGGCATTTGGGAGATGCTTCCTTTGAAGCTAATGGAGATTATGAAGTCATCCTACAGTTAGCTGAACCTAATCCGTTGATTATTAATACATTATCTAATCCACAACAATTTGCAGCAATTATGCCGAAAGAGGTAATTGAAAGTGCAACTGCCGATGGAGTTACCGAGTATATTGGAACAGGTCCGTATATGGTTGAAGAGTGGGTGGATACGCAATCATTGCACTTAAAAAAATATGAGGATTATGTTGCATTGGACACCCCGTCTGATGGACTGTCTGGCACTAAGAAAGCATCTGTGGATGATATCTATATTGATATTGTTACCGATGAAACAATTCGATTCTCAGGACTTCAGACAGGAGAATATGATATTGCAATGCGACTATCTTATGATAATGCAGAACAAATGAAGTCTGATTCATCAATAAAAACTTTTGTGGAACCATTTGGATTTCAAGGTTTGTTCTTTAATAAACGAGAAGGAATTTTTGCGGATAATACAGCCCGTAAAGCGGTAAATGCAACATTAAACATGGAGGAAATATTAACAGCAGCATATGTAAGTGAAGAGTATTATGTTGCAAATCACTCCATTGTAACTCCTGATCAAGAATTATGGTATTCCGATGCAGGAAGTGATCAATATAACCAAAAAGATCCTGAAAAAGCGAAAAAACTTTTGGAGGAATTTGGCTATAATGGCGAGGAAGTTACTATTTTAGCATCTAGAGAATACCCTGCTCACTACCAGGCTGCTTTAGTGATACAAAGTCAGCTTGAAGATATTGGGATGAATATCAATTTAGAAGTCTATGATTGGGCAACATTGCTTGAACATCGTGAAGACCCGGGTGCGTGGGATATATTTATTTCAGGATTTAACTTTGAACCGCTTCCGACTGATGCTGTTTATCTGCATTCTAAGAATGAGTATGCTGGATGGTCTGAAAGTGCTGAAATTGATCGCTTAGTAGAAGAAATTCAACAAAGTGAATCACAAGAAGAAGCAAGCCAGTTATTTAGTGAATTACAAGCGGAAGTGTGGGATTATTTACCGTTTATTTTGTTCGGGCATCACAAACCATTAATTGCAATGCAGAGCAATATTGAGGGGTTCGAAGTCGATTATAGTATGGTTCTTTGGAATATTGAAAAGCAGTAAAGTTAGCTGATATATAAATTACGCATTATGTTGTGTAAAAAGGCTCTTAGATTTACTTGTAGAATAGAAGAGTCTTTTTACAGTATTCTACCTAATAATTCCTATATTGTTCGATTACTAATAAAAGGGAGGACATGTAGTGACAAGTTATATTATAGAGCGCTTACTTTCTGTTGTTCCGGTTATTTTAGTTGTGGCAGTAGCTGTTTTTTTTATTGTTCATCTATCACCTGGTGAACCAGCCTCAGTTATTTTGGGGCCGAATGCGAGTCAAGGAGATATTGAAGCATTAAAAACGGAATTAGGGCATGATCGACCGATTCATGAACAGTTTTTTACGTGGATTGGTAATACAATTACTGGAGATTTAGGGGAATCAATCTATGCTCACGATTCCGTTCTAAGTGTGTTTTCAACATACTTTATCCCTACTCTTTCCTTAACCATCCTAGCGCAAATTATAGCAGTTCTGATAGCTATCCCAATTGGAATATTCGCAGCTGTTCGTAGAGGATCTCTTATCGATCAATCACTTATGGGCTTTTCTTTGCTTGGGATATCGGTACCAAGTTTTCTACTAGGCTTATTTTTTATCCTTATTTTTTCCGTTCAGCTTCAATGGTTCCCTGTAGCAGGTTTTGAACCGCTAAATAGTGGCCTTTGGACGCACATCAAATCGCTAATCCTTCCAGCAATTGCGTTAAGCCTTGCACAAGCTGCATTACTTGTTCGGATGACACGCTCGTCCATGCTTGAAGTCTTGCCTAATTCTTATATTAAAACTGCACGTTCTAAAGGACTCAAGGAACAGACCGTTATTTATAAACATGCTTTAAGAAATGCCTTTGTTGTTATCCTTGAGATTATTGGCCAAACATTCTCTAGTTTGATTGCCGGCGCTGTCGTCATTGAATTTGTTTTTAATATTCCTGGATTAGGTCAATTAATTGTAAACTCGGTTGAAAGAAGAGATTTTCCTGTCATTCAAGGAACCGTATTATTAATTGCAGTAGCTTATGTATTTATTAATCTAATAATCGACTTGCTCTACGGTGTAGTGGATCCTAGGGTTAGACTTGGCCGGAAAAAGGAGGGGTAACCTTGGAACAAATAGTAAAAGAGACAAATTTTCAAAGTTTACAAAAGGAAATGAAGGCGGCACAACGGAAATTAGCGATTCGACGTATGCTGAGAAATAAATTGGCGATGACTGGTTTTTTAATTCTGTTGATTGCAATGATAATCACAGTTACTGCTCCTTTTATAACAGCCCATGATCCATTACAGGCCGAACCTTTAGAGCGGCTGCAAGCGCCAAGTGCTGAGCATTTATTTGGTACCGATAATTTAGGAAGAGATTTATTTAGCAGAGTTATATATGGAATTCAGGAATCTATGATTGTAGGTTTTTCCGTTACATTTGTCACTGCTTTATTAGGTATCATCATCGGTTTGTATTCGGCATATTACTCTGGATTAGATCACGTACTGATGCGTATCAATGACGGGTTGATGGCATTTCCAAGTATTTTGTTAGCCATTGCTATTATGGCTGTATTGGGGCCGAGAACAGAAAACGTTGTAATTGCGTTAAGCATTGTCTATACGCCACTGGTTGCACGGGTTGTAAGATCTTCCACACTAACGATAAAAGAACAGACATATATTGAAGCCTTAAGGTCAATCGGTGCAAGATCCATGAGGATCATTTGGGGACATATTGCGCCAAACATGATTTCCCCCTTAATCGTTCAAGCAACATTCATTTTTGCAATGGCTATTATCAACGAGGCGATGTTGAGTTTCTTGGGGGCAGGGATACCAGCTCCAAATCCAAGTCTAGGAAATATTTTATATGATGGCAAAAACGTCATTACAACTGCATGGTGGATGACCGTATTTCCAGGGATAGCAATTATTTTAATTACATTAGGATTAAATATGTTTGGTGATGGGTTAAGGGATATATTGGATCCTCATTCGAAGAAGGGCAAGTAATAAGAGAGGAGGAATAATTGGAATGGCAGAGCGATTACTAGAAATAAATAATTTAAAAATCTATTTTAGAACCGAAACAGGGGAAGTAACTGCTGTTGATAATATCTCATTTCATATTGATAAGGGAGAAACTTTGGGAGTTGTAGGAGAATCTGGGTGTGGAAAAAGTGTAACATCTGAGTCTATTCTAAGGCTTCATGATGAAAAAAATAGCGTTAGGTATGAAGGAGAGGTTCATTATAATGATAGAAACTTACTTTCTCTTTCCAAAAAGGAGATGCGAAAAATAAGAGGAAATGAGATTTCAATGATTTTCCAAGATGCGATGAGTTCACTAAATCCAGTGTATACCGTTGGAAGTCAAATAACGGAAACTCTTATGTTACACCAAGAACTTACGAAAAGACAAGCAAGAGAAAAAGCAATTGAAATGTTGCGATTAACAGGTATTCCTTCACCTGAAGAAAGAGTGGATGAATATCCCCATGAATTATCAGGAGGGATGAGACAGAGAGTCATGATTGCGCAAGCACTGGCTTGTAGACCAAATTTGCTGATTGCAGATGAGCCAACTACGGCATTGGATGTAACTATTCAAGCACAAATTTTAGATCTTATACAAGAACTAAAAGAGCAATATAACATGGGGGTTATGTTTATAACCCATGATTTAGGTGTGGTGGCAGAAATTTGTACGCGTGTTGTTGTGATGTACCTTGGTCAAATTGTTGAGGAAGCAAATGTTAAGGACTTGTTTCAAAGACCTTTACACCCATATACAAGAGGATTAATTCAGTCTATCCCTCATATTGATGGAGAAAGGAAGAAAGAATTGTATGTCATTAAAGGAAAAGTTCCTTCTCTTCAAAATGTCCCAAAAGGCTGCCGATTTGCTTCCAGATGCCCATTTGCCGAAGAAAACTGTCAAACAGAGGAGCCTCCTGTTTATGAACTTGAAAACGGTCATAAAGTGAAATGTTGGCACTACAAAAAAATAATGGAAAAGGAGGAGATCCATTTTGAAGATGGAAAAGAAAGCTTTTTTGGAAGTTAAGCATTTAAAAAAATACTTTCCTGTTCGAAATTCCATAGGCATTTCTCAAGTGACCGTTAAAGCAGTTGATGATGTAACATTTACATTAAATGAAGGAGAGACATTCTGCCTTGTCGGTGAATCCGGATGTGGAAAAAGCACAGTTGGAAGAACCATACTTCGATTAACCGAACCAACAGACGGAGAAGTTAGGTTTCAAGGTGAAGATATTTTTCAGTATGACAAAAAGGAACTTCATACCGTTCGTAAGGATATGCAAATGGTTTTTCAGGATCCGTTTTCTTCTTTAAATCCAAGAAAAAGAATTGGGTCTATTTTAGAAGAACCTTTAAAAATTCATAAAATCGGTACTAGCAAGGAACGGACAGAGAAAGTGATGAATCTGTTAGAAAGAGTAGGACTCCAGCGTGATCAATATTATCGATTTCCATATGAATTTTCAGGAGGACAGAGGCAGCGTATTGGCTTGGCGCGAGCTTTGTCAATGAATCCAGAATTGATCATTTGTGATGAGCCTGTATCAGCATTAGACGTCTCCACTCAATCACAGATTCTGAATTTATTACTAGAAATACAACAAGATCTTCAACTAACCTATTTATTTATCTCACATGATCTAAGCGTTGTTCGACACATCGGAGATAGAATCGGAGTTATGTACCTAGGGAAAATCGTAGAAAGTGCCCCGACCGATGCATTATTTGAAACACCAAAGCATCCATACACGAAAGCATTATTATCAGCTATTCCTATACCGGATCCGCAAATTGAGAGGGAGAAAATCCAACTGAGAGGAGAAATTCCATCCCCTCTTAATCCGCCAGCTGGTTGTCCGTTCCATACACGATGCCCCTTTGTAATGGATGTATGTAAAAAAAGTGTTCCTGAAACTAGGGAAGTTGGGCAAGGGCATCTTGTATCCTGTCATCTTTATACAGAAGAAAATGATTATGCGAAGGTGGTAGATAATTAAGGCGGAAATTATAGAATTATAGATTAATAAGATTAATCTAGGTTGTTCAAAAAGTCCGGTGAAGCGGCACATCGGGAAAGCGGAACTTCTACTAAGACTGTCCGTATCTTGTGGACGACATAGAAGTCGGTACATCCTGTACAAGTTCGTTACTCAAAGCTACACCGCCTCGAACTTCCCGATCCTTATCCTCCTTTTTGAATGCATACTAATAGTAAGTATAAAAAAGGAATTTTGTTGAGGAGGTTGTTATGAAAAACCTACATCGGAAAAAGTTATTGGTGTTCGTATTTGTATTACCTCTAATTTATCATCTTCTTCCTATGCAGGGGTCCGCAGAGGGGGATTTACCTACAACAGGATTTGAAGAAACCAATGGAGAAAGATGGACAACATTTGAAGAGGAACAGCTGTTTCTACAGGAGCTTGACAAATTATCGGAGAGGATAACGTACAAACAAATTGGTGAATCTGTCGAGGGTAGACCATTGCATTTGGCAAAAATCGCCTATCCCAGCCCACCTTCAGATGAGAGCATAGAAACAGGGCGTAGTATATTAATTATGGGAACACAGCATGGAAATGAACCATCAGGTCGTGAGATGGCATTGAAAGTAATGCGGGATTTAGCATTTACTGAGGACCCAGAAATATTAGAGATGTTAAGTAAGTCAACGGTGCTGATTATACCGACCGTCAATCCAGATGGGAGAGAAGCTGATCGCCGGATAAGTTCAGAGGGAGTCGACCTCAACCGAGATCAGCTTGAATTGAAGACTCCAGAAGGACAAATTATTGCCAGCGTACTTAACCAATATCAACCAGATTTAACGCTTGATGCACATGAACGAATTGAAGGGCCGAATGTTTCGTTGCTAGGACCGACAAGCTTGAACGTCTATGATGGGATTCTAGCGTTGAATGACGAATTAATTACAGATTTTATGGTACCAGATATTGAAGAAGCTGGATTAACAACTGGTCCATATCCAGGTACTGGAGCACCACGTACAGTAAGAAATATAATCGGTTTAAGACATGGTCTAGGAATATTAGTAGAAACAACTTGGGTAGATGATTTTGCAACTCGAGTAGAAGGGCAAATGGCTGCTGTAGAATCGGTCTTCCGCTTTTACCAAGAACGATTTGTTGAAATTGGAGAAGTGGTTGAAGAAGCTCGGGTTCAAAAAGAAGAGGCTGGTAGAAATCAATCAGAGCCATATTACCTTAATGGGAGTGCGGGTGATGATCCTTCTAAATCAGATATTTTAGATCCACCCCCATATGGGTATCTATTGAATAATGAGCAAGCAGAAGAGATTCGTACTCAAATTGAATTATTTTCATTAGATACGGAACAGGTGAGTGAAAACGGTGTATTCATTTCCATGGCTCAACCAATGATGACGGTAATTCCTTTCATTATGGATGAGCGTTCAGACTATCGATTAGTAGAAGGAATAGCTTTATATGATCCTGCCATTGATCCGGGTAGTATCGCCCCCCCTGCATTACCTGAACCGCTCCAATTTAGTACAGACTTTAGTGAGGATGAAGTGGGTAGTCCACCAGATGACTGGTCTCCGTTATGGCGTGAAAGCGGTTGGACTGTCATGGATAACCCTTCACGATTGCAGCACGCTGTAACAGAAAATGGTGGACGTCGGGTATTGGCTTGGGACAAAGTTGGAGATATACGTGGGGATGTTGAAGTATCTGCTTTAGTACGAGCAAATGGTGGCAATAGCGCAATGTTTCAAGTGCAGCTACTTGCATCTGAAGAAAAAGGGCATGAAACGAGCTATTATCTAGATATCCTCGGACAAGGATCAGCATCTATTCCAAATCACATTCGGATTAACAGGAATTTTGATAGTAGATTTCTAGTACTTGAAACAGTAGAATTACCATTTGAGGTCAAAGAGAACAACTGGTATCAGGTCGTCTTTCAGCGAGAAGGGGATTTGTTGCGCGGAAAGGTATGGCCTTACGGTGAGGACGAACCGGAGAATTGGCAAATTACTGCAGAAGATCGTTTCATAAATATCGGTAAAATTGGTGTAGGACACGTTACAACGGGGATGGTAAACGACTGGGCCTATTTTAGTGTGGGGACTGCGGGAGCATCAGCACCACGTGTTCCAGAGAATATACTACCCGAGATTGATAAATCATTACCTCAATATCGTGTCAATGAAATTAATGCTGAAGGGTTGAGTGAGTCGAATTTCACAGTGGAAAGCTGGGGATTACTGGTGAAGTCTCTTAGTGAAGCAGAGGAGATTTTAGCTAATTCGGAAGCAACGCAAGAAGAAGTAGATCAAGTACTTAGCGCCTTAAACCAAGCCTATGCTGGCTTGAAAAGTGCACCAGCCCAATTTGAGACTGATTTTTCAAAGAATAATGTTGGAGAAACACCAAGTGATTGGACTCGCTTTTGGAATGACAGCAATTGGACAGTTCGGGAAAACCCGATAAGATTAGAGCATGATGTTGAAGCGGGTGGTCGTTCAGCGTTGGCTTGGGACTTAGTTGGTGAAATTCGAGGAGATGTAGAAGTTGCCGGATTGGTAAAGGCTTTTGGTAATGGAACAACACTGTTTCAGCTTCCACTTCATATCTCAGGAAATTCTGGAAGTGAGAATAGTTATTATTTGGATTTAAGAACTGCTGGTACAGTAAGGATAAACCGCAATCTAAACAGTGGGTTTACAACCCTAAAAAATAAAAAGGTGCCATTTACAGTTGAGGAAGATACGTGGTATCAGGCAGTATTACAGCGTGAAGGAAATATGTTACGTGGTAAAGTATGGCCATTTGGGGAAGCAGAGCCAGAAGAATGGCAGGTAGAGGTCGTTGACGAATCCCATGACCGTGGCTATGTCGGATTTTCTCATGTTAGCGATACCCGAGTAAATGATTGGGCCTACTTTGGCGTAGGGGTTGGTGGAGAGCCGGCACCGCGCGCACCTGAGGATATCTTTAAACCCTCGTAGATGAAATTAATGCTGTAAGTCTAGGTGAATCCAACTATACGGTCAAAAATGGATACGTCAGATAAAGAAAAATTAGCTCACCTCTTACCTTGGTCACCGACACTTCCCAAGGAATGTCGGTGACCAATAAATCTAAATAAATCATAACAATAGTCCATACCTTTTGATAGGTGTAGACTATTTTACGCTTACGATGGAACCGTCAAGTGAAAATGGTAAATCGATATCCCCGTGTATTTGTATAGAACATTCATAACAGTTACCTTTCCGACTCATGTTTGTGGTGATATGATGTTTTCTGAGAAGTGCTCGATACTCCCTATTTGGTATGATAACAATAATTAATGTTCAACTAACGCACGTCTTTAGTGATAATAGTTGAAAATATTATTATGGATGTATTCCTTATGATAATATTAATCTACAATGATTTATTTAGGGAGATTAAACGATGTCAAAACGCATAGTAAATGTTTTATTTTTGTTATCTATTCTATGGATAATATGCTTTACCTTGGTTCCATATTCAATGGAAATAGGTGTAGGACATAACTATAATATTATTCCATTCTATAAACTTACCGATATAATACTACACCAATCCTTATTTGATAGTTTAAAAAATATTATTGGGAACATCATTCTGTTTGTCCCATTTGGGTTTATGCTGCTTATGAAATATCCAAGGGTAGGCACAGTCCTAAAAGCAACAGTAATTGGTACGATCTGTTCAATATTTATCGAATGTGCACAAATAATCTATCCGTATAGATGGACAGATATTGACGATGTGATTTTAAATACCATAGGTACGCTAATTGGGGCATCCTTGTTCATGGCGGTGAAAATGCGAATTAAAGAGTGAGCTAGTTAAAGATAGAAATAGTTAAAAGAAAGAAGGAAAAGACATCTCAATAGGTGTCTTTTGTTATGTCACAAATATAATACGAAGGGTCTAGTACGCACGTTTGTTGTGGTTTATGGATGCATTTTGAAACTCGGTATTTCTCTGGAGAACTACCATCAAGCTATGCTCCAGTTGTAGAGACGAAAAAATCTAGTGAAAGAGGAGTTGCTAGGAAAGGACGTGGTAGAACATGCAATTAAACCTTATGAAATTATTTGATGGCTATGTAAGAAATTATCATACGTTTAATCTTACGGTAGAACACGGGAAACATTCATTTACAATGACGGAGATAGAATATTTCTCCAGATTAGGCTCCATGTTAGGCTATCATCCATTTACTGAAGATACGAGCAGTAGCACCAGGAGACCAATGGATTTATCATGGTGGGGCTATTATGAGGACGGATACTGGTATGGTCTTATTTTGCATTTGGAAAGAGAGAATCTTTACAAAAAAGATGAGGAAACCTTAGAAAAACTCTTTAATGAACGTGAAGATAAGCCAGTAAACGTTATAGGAATCATGAATGTCCGCAACCGGCTCAGAGTAGAAGAGTTAGTTGATATAGCAAAAGCAAAAAATAATAGTGGCAATGCATTATTAATATTAAAGACAAATTCAACTGGTAGGGATCAATTATATTTTGATGAAGTGTATGCTTATTTCTTAAATATGTCAGAGGTAGTTGCTACAAAGGTCGCTTATGTATCCGATATTGAAGGGACGTTATATATGCATTTTCACTAGTGCTGCTTAAATTATGTCTATTAATACAAAATAATCCAATTTTAGATGATATAACATTACAATCAAAAGAGGACCGCTCTAAAATTTAGGGCGGTCTTTTCGTTTTTTTATTCCTTCATTAATTGTAAAAACTCGTTCAGCTTTACTCGCGCTTTTGGGCTCAATGTTTTAACAGTATCTATTAATTGAATTAAATCTTTTGGCATATCTTCAAGTTCCGCGGAAAAAAAGGATGAAAGATCAGTGCCTAGAGCCGTCAACATTTTCTCCAACAGGTCTATATCAGGAATCGAGTGACCATTTTCAAATCGACTAATATACGATTGCGAAACGTTTACTTTATCAGCTAGATCTTGGGTTGTGAAATCTTTAGCTTTTCTAAGCGCCCTTAGTTGATTGCCAATTTTATTACTATCTATCATAATTGACTCCTTTACGTAGATTACTAATTCTAGTTTAGCTTGATTTATTGAAAAGTGGAGAAATAAACACCTTTTAGAACAAATAGGTATAAAATTAGTTGACTTTTAGACCTATATGTCATAAAATGCAGATTAATAGGATTTTTCTAAATCATAAAATGTTAAGGGTGGAAGAGGTGAATAAAATTTATATTCAAGATAGATAACAAACTACTACTTAATAGTATGAGAGAAATACTTCTGTATCTAAAAATGATTTGGTTCCAGTTATACCTCAAATTATTTGTCCTCATTGTGAGGATTGTGAAAATGGAAATTTCGGTATGTGTAAGAAACAGTTAATGGAATTGCATGTTAAAGATAAAGGAGGTGTTGATATAAGAGTTTGAAAATGTAAGCCCTTTCTGTTGTTGCGGCTTAAATGTATTTTGTTAAGGATTTTATTGGGTGGATATCAGTATTTGGTGATTAAACGTTAACTAATAAGTGTTAATACATCGATACCAAAATTAATTCTAATAACCAACCAAATCAAAAACAAGGGAGATTAAAAAATGAAGAGAAGCTTAGTATTTTCCATTATTGGAATACCTTTATTATTTTTAATAGTTGCATGTTCTTCAGAAAATCATACAGCTTCTTCGACATCTGTTGGGGATGATGAAACAGACGGAACATATAAAATTAATATTGCTTTCGGGAATCAGGATGATGAACCTATTGGTAAATTAGCATCTAAATGGAAAGAACTTGCTGAAGAAAAAAGTGATGGAAAATTAGAGTTAATACTTTATCCTAACTCTCAGTTAGGTGCGGAAAAAGATGTTGTTGAACAAGCGATGATGGGTAATAACGTTATTGTTATGACTGGCTATGATTTTTTAATGGATTACGTACCGGATGCAGGCATTTTAACGGCTCCTTACCTAGCTGAAGATTTTGATGAGCTATTATATTTAACAGAAACTGAATGGTTTGAAGGAATTAGAGAAGATTTGCGTGAGGAGAATATTGAAATTATTAATGCTACGACAGTTTACGGAGAACGTCACCTTCTTACAAATAAAAAAGTAACGTCTCTGGAGGATCTAAAAGGAATGGCTATTCGTGTTCCTGATAATCAAGTGTCAGTTAAAACATTTAATTCTATGGGAGCTTCTGCAACTTCATATCCACTTGGAGAATTATATACTGCTCTTCAACAAGGTCTTGTGGATGGAGCTGAAAACCCACTTGCAGTTCTTGAAGGGACTAAAGCGCATGAAGTTTCTAAACATCTCTCTTTAACAGGCCATCAAAAGTTTGTTACTTCCTGGATTGCAGGGACTGATTATATTGAAACGTTGCCTGATGAATTAGTTCAAATTTTAAGAGATACAGGTGAAGATGCATCCGAATATGCAAGAGATGTCTTAGAGAAAGAAAATGAGGAGATATTAAAAGAATTTGAATCAGCAGGAGTACAAATACACGAGGTTGATACAGAACCATTTAAGGAAAAAGCAGAAAGTGTATATGACGAATTCTCTGAGTGGACACCAGGCCTATATGATGAAATTCAAGAATTATTAAAAAACCATTAGTTATTTAGTAAATAGAGTTTTGGGACAGGTGATTTATATAGAAAATGATACATTTACTTGCCCTAAAAGTTTCATGTAAAACTAGAAAAATTTTATTGTGAGGAGTGAAGGGGATGATCAAAAGTGGACTTAATGCAATCGATGACGTAATGTCGACAGTTGCTCTTGTCGGAGTAATCCTACTCACTGGAATAAATGTACTGTTGCGATATGTATTTAATGCTCCGATTGCATGGACTACGGAAGTGGCACTTGGATTATTCATATGGTTTGTATTTATAGGTATAAGTTCAGCAATGAAGCGTGATGGGCATGTGGGTGTGGATTTTTTTGTAAAAAAGTTGCCTAGGCCTTTCCGGATTTTAAGTGAAATCATCCGAGGTACCGCTGTTTATTTTGTGCTCTTATATGTTTTTATTTATCTTGGATTCCAATTAACTATAATGACAACAGGTAAATTAACGCCAATTCTAGGTATAAGTTATCAACTGATTAACATAGCTGTTCCAATTGGCGGTGCAATTACGGCTATTCACTTTACAAAACAAATAGTTTTATCTTTACGTGCTGAATTTGGAAGTGGAAGAGAGGAGGATTAGATGGCCTTAACTATCGCATTGGTAATCCTACTCGGATTATTTTTACTGAATGTTCCAATTGCCTTCGCTTTAATTATAAGTTCGGTTGTTTATGTTCTGTTTATTGATAGTTATTCAGCTGAAATTTTAGTCCAAAGAATGATTGGTGGGCTGGAGTCAGTTCCGTTGCTTGCCATTATCTTCTTTATTACAGCAGGCATTTTAATGAACTACACGGGGATAACTAGTAGAATGCTTAGATTTGCGCAACTGATTACAAAACGTCTTCCTGGGTCACTAGCACAAGTTAATGTGGTTCTTAGTACATTAATGGGTGGACTTTCTGGTTCAAATATTGCAGATGCAGCGATGCAATCAAAAATTTTAGTACCAGAAATGGAGAAAAGAGGCTATACCCGTGCTTTTTCTACAGCTTTAACGGCAGGTACAGCTTTAATTACACCGATTATCCCACCGGGTATTGCGTTAATCCTATATGGCTTTATTGGAAATGTCTCTATTGGAAGTATGTTCTTAGCAGGAATTATACCTGGATTTGTACTCTGTATTAGCTTCATGATTTACGTTCACTTTTATGCAAAGAAACATAAATTAGAAACAGAAAATACAGAGAAAACATCACTGAGAGAGTTTCTTTTAACATTAAAAGATGCACTTCTTGCTCTGTTATTGCCGGTAATTATTATAGGTGGTATTCGCTTCGGGATTTTTAGTGCAACAGAGGCTGGTGCTATAGCGATTTTCTATGCCTTGTTTTTGGGTTTAATTGTTTATCGGGAAATGAAATTATCACAGCTGATTAGTGCTCTTGTTGAAACGACACATACAGCTGCTTCGGTATTAATCATTATTGCAGCAGGGTCGGCATTTGCTTGGGTGTTAACGCTGGAGCAAGTACCACAGAGAATGGCTACTGTTATGGCTGAGTACGTATCTTCACCAATAACTTTTTTTCTTGTTGTTCTCATATTCCTATTAATTATTGGAATGTTTATTGAGGGGAATGTTTCCATTATAATATTAACCCCATTATTTATGCCGATGCTTAACCAATATGGGATAGACCCAGTCCATTTTGGGATATTCTTTATCGTTTGTATAAGTATTGGAACATTAACACCACCACTAGGAACTGTTATGTATACAACATGTTCAATAACCAAAACAAAGATCGAGGATTTTGTTGTTGCTAGTCTACCATTTTTAATTTTACTAATAGTCGTCGCGTTGTTAGTAGCATTTATCCCAGGCTTATCTATGTTTTTACCTATTAATTTTTAATCATACATGTTTTCCTATAGTCAAATTACTGAATTTACGTAATTAAGTAAAAATAATGGAGGGGGGAGAGGTAATGAGATTAAAAGATAAAGTTGCCATTATTACTGGGGCGGGATCAGGCATTGGAAAAGAAACAGCTGTATTGTTTGCGAAAGAAGGTGCGACAGTTGTTATAAACGATTTGGATGAAAAGTCTGGTCAGCAAACAATAGATGAGATTCATTTAAATAATGGAAAAGCAATTTTTATCCAAGGAAATATAACGAAAACGGAAGATGTAAAGTACCTCGTTTATGAAGTTACTAAAAGATTCGGAAGGATTGATATTCTTTTCAATAACGCTGGAATTAGTGGGATTGGACAACTTCACGAAATAGAATCAGAGGAATGGGAGCGGGTATTAAATGTAAATGTATATGGGGTATTTTTAGTTTCAAAATATGTGATTCCTTATATGATGGAACAACAATCGGGCTCTATTATTAATATGTCTTCTTGTATTGCTGAGATAGGATTAGCTAATCGTGCTTCCTATGCTGCATCTAAAGGTGCAATTTTGTCATTAACAAAGTCTATGCAAGTTGATTATGCCAAATATAATATGCGCGTAAATGCTTTAATGCCGGGAACAATTTACACTCCTTTTGTGGAAGATTATATATCGAAGTCCACAAGTCCAGAGGAAACCATAGCTTCTATTAAAAAACGTCAGTTAGGTGGTGATCTTGGAAAACCAATAGATGTTGCTTATGCAGCACTCTATTTGGCGTCAGATGAATCAAAATTCATGATGGGATCCTCTATGTATGTTGACGGAGGGGTAGTTAATGGAAAGTAATGTATTGATAAATGGAATACTAGATTTATGATTCTACTAAAAAATAGGAGGAATATACATGACTAAAATTGATGTGAAATTAAAAACATACTTAAATTATATTAACGGAGATTGGGTTGCTTCTGAAATAGAGGAAACCGGTAAAAGTAAAAATCCAGCAAACACAGAAGAAGTAGTTGGACTTTACCAAATGTCTTCTGAAAATGACCTTAACAAAGCAGTAAACTCTGCAAGTGATGCAAAAAAAGCATGGAGAAAATTATCAGGTGATGAACGGGGCAATTATTTGCAAAAGGCTGCATCAATTTTAGAGGAGCGTCTTGATGAGGTTGCTTTGACAATGACGAAAGAGATGGGGAAAACACTTCCTGAAGCTAAAGGTGAAACAGCTCGAGGAGTAGCGATATTGCGCTACTATGCTGGAGAAGGACTTCGATCTGAAGGAGACGTAATTCCGTCTACGGATAAAGATGCACTTATGTTTACAACTAGAGCCCCGCTGGGAGTAGTAGGTGTTATTACACCATGGAATTTCCCGGTTGCCATTCCATTGTGGAAAATGGCTCCAGCTCTTATTTATGGAAATACGGTTGTTATTAAACCAGCTAGTGAAGCTGCCATTACTTGTGCAAAAGTTATTGAATGCCTCCATGAAGCAGGGATTCCAGAAGGTGTTGTTAACATGGTGACTGGTTCAGGCTCGGTGATAGGTCTAGAAATAGCAAATCACCCTGAGGTAAACGGAATTACTTTTACAGGATCGAATCAAGTCGGCAAGCAATTGGCACAAATAGCAGTGACTAGAGGAATAAAATATCAACTAGAAATGGGTGGCAAAAATCCAGTAATCGTTGCAAATGATGCTGACTTAGATTTAGCAGTAGAAGCAACCATTAGTGGAGGTCTAAAATCAACTGGGCAAAAGTGTACAGCAACAAGTAGGGTGATTGTTCAAAAGGATATTTATCAGAAGTTCAAAGAAAGATTACTTGCTAAGGTAGCTGAAATTACTGTAGGGGATGGTGTTGAGTCGTCTACTTGGATGGGTCCTTCCGTGAGTCAATCACAGCTAGATACAGTAGTTTCTTATATTGAAAAAGGAAAAGAGGAAGGAGCTAAACTTTTATATGGGGGCGATAAAGTTAGAAGTAAAGCGTTAAAAGGGTACTTTATCGAGCCTACCGTATTTGAAGGTGTTACCTCTGATATGACGATAGCGAAAGAGGAAATATTTGGACCGGTGTTGGCTTTGATGAAAGTGAACTCTGTTGAAGAAGCATTGGAGCTAGCCAATGATTCAGAATATGGATTAAGTGCATCTATATTCACAACAAATATTAGCAATATGCTTTCCTTTATTGATGATATGGATGCAGGATTGGTAAGAGTAAATGCAGAAAGCGCAGGAGTTGAATTGCAAGCTCCATTTGGAGGGATGAAACAGTCTAGTTCCCATTCCAGAGAACAAGGAAGAGCAGCGATTGAATTTTACACAAATATAAAAACAGTATTTGTAAAAGGATAGACACGTTTAGATGTAATCAAGTTAATTTAAATTGGAGGTGTTTATAAATGAATTATTCTTTTGAGGGGTTTAAGCGGGAGGATGGAACAGCAGGAACAAGAAACTACGTTGCTATTGTTTCTTCCGTGATATGTTCTAGTGCCGTTGTACGTGAAATTTCTGAAAAGGTAAGTGGGGCTATTCCGATTGTTCATGCTAATGGTTGTGCCCAACTTGGTAATGATTTCACGCTAACAAGAAATATGCTTGTTGGTGTGTCTTCAAACCCAAATATTCATTCTGCATTGCTTGTTGGATTAGGTTGTGAAACAAATCAAGTAAGTGGGCTATTAAAGCATGCCCCTAAAACAAAACCAATAAAAGGTATTGGTATTCAGCAACTTGCCGGGGGTACAAATACAATTCAAAAAGGGATTTCGATTGCTGAAACGTGGGCTAAAGAAGCAACAGAACAGGAAAGAACAATACTCTCCTTATCATCGCTAACGGTAGGAATTTTAAACGTTGATGCAGATGAGGATTCCTTGGAGAAAATTGGTCCAATAATAGGAAGCGTGATTGATAGACTAATTGAAAATAATGCAAAAGTAATTATGGGACTTTCTAAAACACTAGAACCTGCTGGACATTTATTATCCGAACGGATGATTGATGCAACCGAGAAGGAAAAAGCTATAAGATTTAGCATGGGGTTACAGCGGATGCGTTGGGGGAATCCTGCTCTAGTAGATGAGGATACTGAATTTACTGAAGAAGAAACAAAACTAGCTATGCTTGAATTGAAAATGACAGGAACAAGTACGATAAATAGTGTCCTAGATTATGGAGAGATTCCAAAGGAAAATGGCCTTCATATGATAAACGTTTCTAGTAATGTTGTAGAATCTCTATCAAAAATGGCATCAAGTGGTTGTAATATTGTATTAATTGTAAGCAATAGAGGCGTGTTAACAGGTTCAATTGCTTTGCCTTGTTTAACGATAACACCTAAAAATGAGATGAGCTCATACAATGAACTCATTGATTATACACTTAAAGGAAGTAATATCCAAGAAGAGAGTGAAAGGATTATAGAAGAACTATTGAAGGTATGTTCAGGAAAACAAACACAGCTTGAGATGCTAGAGTTAGGTGAGTTTTCCATACCACACTTAGGAACTACCTATTAGGGAGGGGAACCGATGAATAAAAAATTCAATGCCCTTCAGTTAGATAAGAGGGATAATGTTGCGGTAGTACTTGAAACCGTAAGATTTGGACAACTTATATCTGTTCAAGATGAGATGAAAAACGTGAATGCGTCGACAACGATACCCTACGGACATAAAGTAGCACTAGTCTTCATTCCTAAAGGTGAAGAGGTTATTAAATATGGAGAATGTATGGGAATTGCAACAGCGGATATAGCAATAGGTGATCACGTTCATGTGTCCAATGTACGGGGGTTAACTGAAAAGGATAAGCGTTTTCGGAAGGAGGAGATCAACTTTGAAAACATTTAAAGGTTATCGTAGAGCCAATGGGAGCATCGGTGTTCGAAATCATATTATTGTTATCAATACAGTAGGTGAGTTAGCGGGACTTACTAAAAAATTAGCTAATCTCGTTCCAGGTGTCATTCCAGTTGTTCATCAAGCAGGTCAATCGCAATATCCCGAGGACAGTGCCCAAACAATCAAAACGTTAGCAGGAACAGCAGGACATGCAAATGTTAGTGCCGCATTATTTTTAGGAATGGGGTCAAATGATCCTGCTGATGAAATTGTCGAAACGTTAAAAAAAGATGGTCATCATGTTCACTCTATTCTATTTGATAAGGATAAATCGATTATTGAATGCTTGGACGAAGGTAGAACTTGGCTGGAAAATGCATTGGAGCAAAGTAAGAAACAAAAAACGGAAAAAGCTGATGTTTCCGAATTAATAATTGGACTGGAGTGTGGTGGATCAGATGCGTGGTCGGGGATAACTGCTAACCCTTCAATTGGAGTCTTTTCGGATTCAATCGTTGCAGATGGTGGAACTAGTATTTTAGCTGAGACAACGGAAGCGGTTGGTGCAGAACATATTTTGGCAAATCGGGCGGTTAATTCAGAAGTGGCTGACAGGTTTTTGGAAATAGTGAGAAGGTATGAACAAAGAGCAAAAGCTGTAGGAGAGAATATTAAAGCTGCAAATCCTTCACCTGGTAACAAAACAGGCGGGCTAACAACATTAGAAGAAAAGTCCCTTGGGTGTATTAAAAAGGGAGGCAATTCTACGTTAATGGAGGTAATTGATTACGCCTATTCGCCAACAAAAAAAGGATTTGTATTTATGGATACGCCGGGTTATGATGTTGAATCTGTTGTAGGGCTAGTGGCGGGAGGAGCACAAATTGTTTTATTTTCCACTGGAAAGGGTTCTCCCACCGGTTCCCCAATCGCCCCAGTAATTAAAATTGGAACGAATCCTAAATTATATAAAAATATGCCTGAACATATAGATGTCAATGCTGGTAAGATAATAGATCAAAATTATACGATTGACCAAATTGGAGAAGAAATTTATTCGAAAGTTATGCAGGTAGCGAATGGTGAAGTTACGGCTTCTGAAAAGTATAATAACCAAGAATTCAGTATATGGAGATTAGCGGAAACGCAGTAAGTTGAATTATAAAATGGAATGAAAATATAGGGAGGTTTCTAATTGAAAATTATTCGTTTCTTAAAAAATAATGAAAAGCCAACTTTAGGGGCATTAACTAGTCAAGAGCAGGTGATACCTTTACCTTATTCTGATTTTATGGAGTTAGTAAACGATGCGGAAAACAAGAAATGTACTCCTTTGAAGCTCGTTGAACAATTAATTAAGGAAACTGGAACAACAGAAGTATTTATATATGATGAATTGAACCTATTAACCCCTGTTGCTGCTCCTGAAGTATGGGCTTCCGGAGTGACCTATTTCAAAAGTCGTCAAGCAAGAAATTATGAAGCGTCTAATGGAATTATTGATAGTCCGCAAACATTTTATGATAAAGTTTATGATGCCGAACGTCCTGAACTTTTTATGAAGTCAACAGAGGCAAGAACAATTGACCCTAATAAACATTTGAATATTAGAAGTGATTCGGAATGGCAAATTCCAGAACCGGAAGTTGCCGTTGTAATAAATAAAGAAGGTAAAATTTTAGGTTATACGATAGGAAACGACATGAGTTCGAGGGATATTGAAGGAGAAAATCCGTTATATCTGCCTCAGGCAAAGATTTGGAAAAACTCGTGCTCATTTGGACCAGCAATCGTATTGGCAGAATCGTTACAGAATCCTTATAATTTAGAAATCAGATTGCGTATCTATCGTAACGGAATGAAGATCGTAGAGGACAGTGCAAATACGAATCAATTGAAACGCACGTATGAAGAACTTATTTCTTTCTTAATAAGAGATAATCTAATTTTTGATGGGACAGTTTTATTAACAGGTACATCTATAGTGCCGCCTAATGAATTTACGCTTAAAGATGGTGATCGCATCGAAATTGAGGTTCCGGAAATTGGTGTATTAACTAACCCTATTAAAAAAATAATCTCAAAGGAAAGTCATGTAATTAATTAATCGCCATCGCCGTAATAATAAACCTTTTTGGAGGAAAATACTATGAAATTAGTTACATTTATAAAAGATAAAAATCTATCACTGGGTGTTAAAGTGGAAGATGGAATAATAGATATAGCTTCGGCACTGGCTACTAATTCTATGCCAAACGTTCCAACAGATGTAATGGATGTTATTTATGGGGGAGATGAAACAATATCTATTTTAAAGGATTATATCAACACCCTTGACACTAGTTCTAACCTTTCTTATATGCTTCATGATAAAGAGTTGAAATGGGGTCCTTGTGTTACTGATCCAAGTAAAATAATTTGTATTGGTTTAAATTACCGAAAGCATGCTGACGAAACCAATGCAGCATATCCTGAAACTCCTATTTTATTTAATAAATACAATAATACATTAACAGGACATTTATGTGATATAAAAGTTCCGAAGATGACAGAACAATTAGATTATGAAGTGGAATTGGGAATTGTAATTGGAAAGAGGGCAAAGTATATATCCAAAGATGAGGCATATGATCACGTTTTTGGCTACTGTACAGCAAACGATCTTTCTGCTCGAGATTTGCAGTTTACAACAAACCAATGGTTACTTGGAAAATCATGTGACGATTTCTGTCCAGTAGGACCTTATTTGGTAACTTCTGATGAGGTGGGAAACCCACATGATCTGGATTTAACTACAACCGTAAACGGGGAGGTTCGACAAAAATCAAATACATCAGATATGATATTTCAATGTGATGAAATTGTTAGCTATATTTCACAGCATATGACACTAGAACCCGGTGATTTAATTTTAACAGGTACTCCTGAAGGGGTTGTCCTTGGCTTGCCAAAAGAAAATCAGAATTTTTTAAAGCCTGGTGATCAAGTGACTGTTGAAATAGAGAAATTGGGTGCATTAACGAATAGATTTATTAAAGAATAGGTAAGTGTTTAAATCAATCTATAAAAACCATTTAAGGGAGCTTGAGAGCTCCCTTATTTGTAAAGCATAATATCGTTTGCCTACTATTTAAAGGTGAATTTGCTTGCAAAGAGGGGGGGCTCCCTCTTTTTGTGGGCAATGGATTTTATTAATATAATAGAAAATCTGTTTGAGTTTCCTCACTTGTTAAATCAATAAAAGGTCGTTTAATTTTGCCAGGCTGATCTTAGCTGTTCTCTTTGTAGATTGTTAGCCGTACTAAATAGTTAATCCATCCCCATGTACTATCCGTATAATCATTTGGAGCAGAGCTCATTATCCTTGGACAAAATAATCAGCTCTGCTTCTTTCTTTATAAATCTTGCTTGTTCTAATGCTTTATTTATGGCTTAGTAATAAAAGTTTTTGAAAATAACCGAAGATCAAATGATTATAACGGGTTCAGGTACGAATATGGGAGAACTGTCAGAAGGTGACTTTGTTCTTGTGGATATAGAAACGCAAGAATGGGAAGGGACAAATAAACCTTCTAAGGAAATACCGATGCATCGTGCAATATATAGGAACCGGTCCGATGCAAATGTCATTATTCATGCATCTTCTTTTTGGTCACCTTCATTGCTTGTTCGGAACAAACGATAGAATTAAAATTATTTATTGAATCGAAGTATTATTTGAAGAAAACAGAGGAAGTAGCATATTTCCATCCGAGCAGTACAGCTTTAGGGGGAGGAGTTGAGGAAGCAGCGAAGGAAGCGAATGTTTTGTTTTTGAAAAATCATGGGGTTATCGTTTTTGATGATAGTGTTGAAGAAGCTGTGATGCGATTGGAGACGTTAGAGTTTACTTGTAGGATGATGGTTATGGCAAAGGGTTCGGGTATAGCGTTAAGTGTGTTGTCGGATGGAATGGCGCGGGACTTTTTGGAGAATTCGGGGGATAAGAAGAGGGCGAAGTAGGTTGGTTTGGTGGGAGCTATTCATTCTAGGGTGTTTTTAGCTAGGGTGGGTAGCTTTTTTTGTTGTTACAGGACGGTATGCAATAAGCAGAGATAAACCATTAAAAAATTAATTGAATTAGTTCAAGCAGATATGATAAAGTAAAAGGAACAAGCGTTCCTTTTGGTGCTAAATCACTAGAAAATCTAACAATTGACAACTCAAATAGAAGGAATTTCTGCTTTTTGTCGAAATGTATACTTTATTGAAATAAATTTAAGAAGGGATGATACTATGGGAATTAACGTAAATGGACCTTATATATCTAAAGTTAGGATTAAAAACTTTAGGAATTTCAACGAAGAGGAAGTAAATTTAAGTCATAAACAAGTAATTATAGGAGAGAATAATATTGGCAAAACAAACTTTTTAAGGGCAATACAGCTTATACTTGATCCCAAACTATCTGATGATGATAGAAATTTGATAGAAACAGATTTTTATGAGGGGTTAGACTCTCCTATGGAAAATGGGGAGGAAATTGAGATTTCAATTGATATTAGGGGATTTGATCATAATAAAAATTTATTATCTATTTTAAGTGATGGTACTATAGAGGATAATCCCTGTACAATACGTTTGACATATAGATATTACGCTACTTTAAATAATGATGGTACTTACACTTACCAGTATAAAATCCTTCAAGGTAATAGCGAGGAAATACAATTTACCCATTACCACCGACGTTTTTTGAATATAAAAGTTATTCCTCCGATACGAGATGTTGAAGCGGAGCTGAGAAATAAAAGAAAGTCACCAATTAATCAGTTAATTAAGGAATATGATATAAAACAAGAAGAATTAGAGCAAATCTCGAAGGGGTTAAAGAAAACAAGTGAGGAAGTTCTGACTATAGATGAATTAAAACATCTAACTGAAAGTATTAATAATAGATATTCCAACATTATTGGTCAACAAGTACCTGATACAAAGTTATCTTTAGAAACGATGGATCTAGACCCCAACCGTATTTTAAACTCTTTAAAAATAATGCTGGGTAATAATAAGCGTCCAACTAGTGATACATCTTTAGGATTAACAAATATTCTTTACATATCATTAGTATTGTTGTCATTAGAAGACAAAACAATTCCGCCTATTTTACAGGAGGATACGTATGATAGATTACTGCATGAGGGGAACAGTGACGTACTAAAAACTTGTTATACTCAGAATGAAAGCAGTAAATACCATTTAAATAATGATATATCTGTAGAAGACTACGAAAGATTATATAGCTTTATGGAAGATCAACTCTCTTCAAATAAAGGTTTAACGATTTTAGCTATAGAAGAACCAGAATCTCACTTGCACCCAGCACTTCAGAGAATAATTTATAAAGATGTAATGAGAAGTAATACTTCAGTTTTGATGACAACTCATTCTCCCTACATAACATCCGTAGCTCCTTTGAATTCAATAGTACATCTTCGATTGACTGAAGGAAGTACCTCAATAAAGGCCACGGCATCTTTAGAATTAGATGACAGGGATCAAAAAGATTTGGAAAGGTATATTGATGTAAAAAAAGGAGAAATTTATTTTGGAAAAGGTGTAATTTTAGTTGAAGGTGTAGCGGAGGAGTATTTAATACCTAAGTTTGCGGATTCATTAGGATATCAATTAGATAATAAAGGTATAATTTGTTGTAATATTAATTCTACTAATTTCTACCCTTATGTTAAATATTTAAAAACCTTAGGGATCCCGCATGTGGTAATTACTGACGGCGATTACTATTATAATAAAATGGTAAAAAATAAAAATGGAAAACTAAGCCAAAAAAAGATTTTCCATGAAATGTTTAATGAAAAACACAATGAATTAGGATATGGATATGAGGGATTAGAAAGAACAAAGGATTTAATGATAAACTTAGGAGAAATTTGTAATGATAATATACCAGATGATATAAATGAGGAAGGTAAGTTTTACAGAGAATCAGATGTCTTTATTGGAATGCATACATTAGAAGTTGATATGATGGAAGTTTCAGTTGAAAAAAAGTCTATAGATGTATGGACACAAATTTTTGATGATTTAACAGCTGGTGGGGATGGTCAAAAGAAGAAATTTAAAGATTCTTTGCAAAAAGGTGATTTTGCAGCCTGTTTAAAAAAAATTGAAAGTAACTATTCTAAGATTGGAAAAGGTAGATTTGCTCAAGCATTATCTGCTGAATGCAATAAAAATAATATCCCAGAATATATAGAAGCTGCTATTAAAAGAATATATTTTAAAGTTGATGATGAACAATGACAGATTTATACACAAAAAAATTAAATCAAATAAAGATTGACAAAGAACAATATGATGCTTTCCTATCTAATAAGAGTACAGTTGTAAAAGCGGGTCCCGGGAGCGGAAAAACAACAGTTTTAACAGTAAAAATAATGAATTTACTAAAAGAAAAGATAAAAGAACCAAGAGGTCTAGCGTGCATTACTTTTAGTAATGAAGCTGTAAGTGAATTTACGAGTAGATTAAACAAAATGGGATATCAAAAGAGGAAGAATATTATGCTTAGTACGGTGCACTCGTTTTGTATATCAGAAATAATAATCCCATTTGCTAAGCTATATAATAAAAATATTTCATTACCATTAAGTATTATTTCGGAAAAGGGAGAGCTTTTTCAAAGTATATTAGGAAACTATTCTATCGATCGAAGCCAAGTAAAATTGGAAGATATGGATAATGAAAGAAACATGTTGATTGGAAATCAAAGTAAAGTTGCTATAGACTCCAATGAGCAAGCAAAGAAAGTTGCGCTAGAATATGAACAAAGATTGAAAGAATTAGGGAAAGTTGACTTTATTGAAATTGTCAAAGTTGCAACAGAACTCATAGAAGAACAAGATTATGTTAGAAGATGTTTAGAAGCAAAGTATCCATGGATATTAATTGATGAATACCAGGATTTAGGTAAACCATTGCATGAAATGGTTCTAACATTACTAGCAAAAACTAATATAAAATTTTTTATTGTTGGTGATCCTGATCAATCAATCTATAGTTTCCAAGGTGGGAATCCAGCTTATTTAAAAGAGCTTTTTGAAAAAGAAAATATAAGATCAATTGAACTTAAAACCAATTATCGAAGTAATCAAGAAATTATAGATTTGTCTTCTATAGCGCTTAACCTTGACGACAGGGAATATAGAGCTGGAACTAGGCAAGGTGAAAAAGCAGACATTCGATTTATCACATGTAAAAATGAAATGTCTGATCAATATAAATATATAATTAACAATATCATTCCAGAGTGTATAGGTAAAAATATTCCGTTTGAAGAAATATGTATACTGAGCAAAACATGGGGTGAATTGGAAGACCTTAGTAGGGCAATGGATAATGCAAATATTCCTAATTACTTTGCAAAACAGGGCTTTTTGAAAAATCAGGTTATAATCTGGCTAAAAGATTGTGCTTCATGGGTAACAGGTAGTTCAGCAGTTAGTTTTACTGATATATTCGAATATTGGTTGAAAATAATTTCTTATATAGATGAAAAAGATAAACTATTAAAAGTAAGAAATCTGCATTCTGTTCTTAATAGCAGTAAACAACATCAAAACCAACTAAGTGATTGGGTTCATTATATGTTTGAAGAACTCTCTATAAAAGATAATATCATTCAGAATGAACAATATGATGATAAGAATATTGCCGTTTTGGAAGATTTTTATGATCTAACTTTGACTGGTGAATTAAAGGATTACAGTGTAAAACGATTTTCAGAGTTGGGTAAGCCTAACAATCAAGTTACATTGACGACAAGGCATAGTTCAAAAGGTCTGGAATTTGAAGTGATTGTACTTTTAGGTCTAGAAGAAGGTAATTTTCCTTTTTTCGGAAATGTAGATGATGAATATAAACTAAATGAAGAACGTCGTGTTTTTTATGTGTCTCTTACTAGGGCAAAACGTGTTTGTTATTTATTACGATCTGAAAGAATAACATATAGGACGGGAACGCGTATTAAGGAGCCATCAATGTTTTGGAATGAGTTAATGGAAGCAGTAGAATTACAACGGAAGAATAAATGATTACGCCCACTAAAATGTACTACCCTGGCCATGGGTGATTTACCAGTGAACGCCGCGAAATTTACCACCATTCGCCAAATCTGTTTACTAGACAATGAAAAAGCCTTACAGATTTAATACTGTACGGCTTTTCTTTTCAATTAGGCGTTTCAGCTATATACAAACAAAAAAACACAGTTTCATTTATCAGCTTTATATATCGTAAGCGAGAAATAAATTTGACGCAATGGCAAATAGCCCTAAAAAGAGTAAACTTTTCGTAAAGAAACACTATTAGGGCTATTATGCTCATTTTATACGTTTTGATAGTGACTTCACCTTTGTCTGAATATAATTACTCCTTAGAAAATAGTTTCCCCATTGCTCTAGGTGTTGAAAAATATCAAGCTAAGTACACTACATATACACTGACTGCAGAGCAGGGTGTAATTTTTTAAAACTTTCATATTGTGTTGCATAAACTTCTACTCTTTTTTCATGCGGGATGTTCCTTACAAAGGTATTAACAAATTGTCCATAAGATTCACACCATCCTAGTGCGATAAAGGCAGTAGAGGAAGTTCTAGTATGGTAAATACTGTAAGTTCTCGACCAAATAGCGTATATCAACAAGTTGCGCCTCCTGGTATGATACACACTGGACAGAGCAATGGACTCAAAGCATTCCTGAATGATGGGCGAATTGAAATGGATAATAATCCAGCCAAGAACGCCATCCGTCTCTGCTGGCGAGGCTGTCCCCTCCCAGCACTCACTAAGAGTTGGCACGGTGGGAAAGAAGTTATCACTGTGGCTGATAGGTGCTTATTCCAGAGTAGTTGATTACGGCCACTGGAAATTACCACCTTGCCGTGTTATTTACCAATAAACGCTAAGGAATTTACCATCCTTCGTCAATTTCGTTTACCAGGCAATGAAAAGCCCTACAGATTACCATTTAATACTGTAGGACTTTCTTTTTATCAATTAGTTGTTTTTCAGAAATAGTTATAAAACCAGAAGGGAATCTCACATTATCAGCTTTATAGATTTTCCATGCCAAAATACATCTCAATGTATTTCCGATAATGACAGTTGGATAACTAAAAAACTTTCATAAATATCACTGTGGGTTTCAGAATAAGGAATATTTCTTTCTAAAAAATCCCAAAATTATGATTGTCTAATATAGTGATAATATAGTAATATGAAAGGTAATAATGAGGGATTTTAGGAGGATAGTAATGGATATTAACGATAACTCTTTGATTATTACTAAAGTAATGAGGCAATTATTAACATTAGAGTTTCCTGTTGATAATACAATGCAAGTATTCATTTTTCCCATTAATGCAAATCAATTTGATTATAGTACCACTGTAGATGAATTATTAAATTCAGTTGCTGACTTTGCTTTATCTAGGAAAACTAAAGAATATTTAGCGAAAACAGGTGGAATGAAATTATCTAAGGAAGCGAGGACAAAATTTAAGGACTGGAAACAAAACACTGGAGAGTTAGGTGAATTTTTGCTTTTTTGCTTTTTAGAAGGACACCTGCGTGCTCCAAAAATCCTATCTAAATTGGAGTTAAAAACATCAAGTGAAATGTATGTTCATGGAGCTGATGGTCTTCATTATTTAAAATTACCTAACGATAACTATCAATTGATTTTCGGAGAATCAAAACTGCATAAACCGATTACTAAAGGTCTTCGTGAAGCGTTTAAATCTATTTCAGAGTTTAAGAACTCAGTGAATTCAAAAGGAGAAGAAAAGAGCGGCATTTCTTTTGAAAGAAGTCTCATGTCTAGTAACTTAGATAGAGAAACTTTTTCGGAAGAAGAGAAAGCTTTTTTAAGTAGTATTATATATCCTAGTCGAGGCGAAAACTCGTTTAATGTAGATGATGCATTTGGGATTTTTATAGGGTATGAGGTAGATTTTGAAAATGAACGAAAATGCCTTAAAAATGACGATTTTAGAGAACATGTTGAAACATCTATAAAAGAAACAATAGAGAAACAAAAAGGGAATATAGCTAATTATATTGATGAATTTGATTTACATGGTCATACTTTTTATATTTATGTGTTACCTTTTTCAAAACTAGACGATACAAGGAAAATAATTTTAAAGGAGTTATTAAGCTAATGAATTTTTTTGAAGAATTAACTGAAAGGGCACTAAATGATAGTTATCTTAAATTATTAATTTATAAAGCAGATACTATCTATGGCCAAACTACCTTTGGTAATAGCGAAATTGGAAACTTTACCTCGAAAGAATATTACGACATCCTGAGGTTTGCGGATATATTATCTAGGTCAAAAAAAACTGAAGCTAGAAATACTGCTTTAAAAATAATTAGCCTTCTTTATGAACTTGATGACTATAAGCATGATAATCACTTTAAGAATTTCGCAGAAAGTGTTTTGACTAAATTAGGTAACTTTCCATCTATTAGTATCATTGACTCGGATGGTCAAGATAATAATGATGAAGAGATTAAGATTGATAAAATACTTAAGAGTACAATGCAACAAGCTCCGAATTCCGATTATATTTTTACTGATGCTCAATATGATCTATTTGAAAAAATGAAGGATAGCAATCATTATAGTTTTTCTGGCTCCACATCTTTTGGTAAGTCTTTTATATTTGAAGCTTTTATGAATTATATTATTGACGAGAGAAATGCTTCAGATAATATAGCAATTCTTGTCCCGACTAGGGCCTTAATCAATCAAGTTTGTTTAAAATTAAAGTCCGAGATTGAGAATGAAAAATATAAGATTATATCTCATCCCAAAGTACCACTTCTTTACAGGAAAGAAGATAATAGATTTATTTTTGTATTCACTCCAGAAAGATTAATATCTTATTTTGCAGATTCAAATAATCCGTCTATAAATTATTTATTTGTTGACGAAGCTCATAAATTATTAAGTAGTAAAGATCAAAGGACACCTCTTTTATATCATGCATTAATGCAAGCGAAAAGAAAAAGTGTAAAATTATATTTTGCATCACCTAATGTACCAAATACAGAGGTTTTCTTGCAATTATTTGGGAATAGTATAGAAGAAAGTACTTCAATAACTGAAAGTCCTGTAACTCAGAATCGCTTTTTTATTGATTGTATAAAAGAGAAAGCAGTGATGTTTTCTGAATATGGTCAAGAGATTCCTTTAAACGGTATTAACTACGCAAATAGTGAAATTGAAAATCTTACTGAAGTAGTTAATAAATTAGGTGCAGACAAGCAAAATATAATTTATTGTAATAGAATTGAAGACACAATTAATTTAGCAAGAGAGTTTTCAGCAAATTTAAAAAGTCACCCTAGTAAAAAAATGCAAGAACTTATTAATCTTATAAAAGAAACTGTCCATGATCAGTATTTCTTAATTGATTGCTTAAAAAAAAGAGTTGCTTTTCACTTTGGGAAAATTCCACAACGAATTAGAGAGAGAATTGAAGCTCTATTTCGAAGCGGAGAGATTCGTTTTCTGTTTTGTACCTCGACTCTCTTGGAGGGAGTTAACTTACCAGCTAAAAATATCTTTATTTTAAGTAAAAAAATTGGTAAAAGTAATATGGATGAGGTAAGCTTTTGGAATTTAGCTGGAAGAGCTGGACGACTTACTAAAGATTTAAGTGGAAACATTTTTTGTGTGAGAATTTTTGATAAGGAAGGATATTGGAAAAAACCTGAGGAAATAGATATATTAAAAAACAAAAAAATCACTAAGGTTGAATCTCCATTAATGAAAAAATATGATGGAAATTTATATAAAAATATTAGTAATTCTCTTTCTGGAAAACCATTTACTAACAAAAACCTATCGGTAGATAAAATAAAATATATAAATATATATGGAAATATTTTGTTGTATCATGATATAGTAAAAAGTGATTCAATTCTTCGTAATCGTTTTTTAGAAAAGAATAAGGATGCAAAAATTGTTTTAGAGAAAGTTACTTCAAATATTAAAGTTCCTGATTATATTATTGCTCAAAGCGCAAATATAAAGGTTCATATCCAAAATAAGATACATTCTAGTTTATCCGTTGATGAATTGCCTGAAAAAACTGACTATAACAGTTGCTTAAAAATGTTAAATATTATATATGATTATTATGAATGGGATATAGAGGAAAGTAAAGGCTCAAACCCATTAGTTAAAAATCGATCCCAATTAAACTATTACGCTATATTAATAAATACCTGGGTGAATTCCAAACCATTAAAATATATTATTTCAAATACAATAAAATATTTTGATGAAAATAATAAAATGCTTCTCATTAGGGCTAATGAATTAGAGATATTTAATAAAAAAAGCTCTACACATATTAATATTCTTATTAACAATCTTATTTCCGATATTGAAAATGCTATTAGGTTTAAAATAAAAAGTTATGTTAATAATTATATACTTCTTCTCGAAGAAAGGGGGGTTAAAGTTAAGGCAAATTGGTCTGATTACTTAGAGTACGGCACTATTGATAAGTTTGTAATAGAAATTCAAAATATAGGTTTCCCGCGCCATTTAGCTACATTTTTAAAAGACAATTATCCTTATTGTTTTATCTTTGATGGAGGAGAAATAATAGAATTTGCTTCTTATAAATTAAAAAGTGAAATAGACAAGAAAAGATTTAAAAATGAGTTCAATGAATTATCCGAATTACTAGAATGGACATGATATATAAACTCTGAATATTGAACTTAGTATTTTAATTAAGTTCATAAAATGAATAATTAGGCACGTCCAAAAAATATCCTTTGATTATGTTTTAATTGTTAATAACGACAAAAACAATACACATAATAAAGGATATAGGGCTTTTCGCCGGACTCATTACCGGACAAAAACCGAATTATACCTAAACATAAACTAATGCAAAAAAAGAGAAGAAAATGCCCGAGCGAATCCATTTACCCTTTCCAAAAAAATTTTTTCCAACATATGACCGACTGAAGTTGAGGTTATTGTTAGCTGGTGTGAAACAATTTTAAATGGCATTATGCCAGAGGCAATACAGATTACGTTTATGCATTTAGGCCCAACGTTAAAATGCATCGAGAGAAGTTTAGATGCCGAGTGACTGTGCCGGAATTGTAAACTGGGGAAGGGATTATCAACAACAAAAGGAGTCGATTCATTAAATCCATTTTTTAATCAAGAACTTGAGGAACTAGAGGTAGTAGTTAATCCGCCACCGGTTTCAAACAAACGTTTGAACTAAAGTTGTATAATACAGTAATTTTTCACAGATTATATTATATCTAGCATCCAATGCCCAAAAAATCCGAAACTCTCTTGAGACTTTATTAGGGGAACCTCAGGGGAGTTTTTTGTATAATATGAATATATGCTCATGTATTAAAGTTATACACCTTATCGAATTGCCAACTAAATGGTTATCTTCATCTATTTATCTATTAAATCAATAATTTCCCTAATATCGTGAATACCTAAAGCTTCCGCTATTTTTTCTATATGGTAAAAATTAATATTTTCTCTTTTATGGTTTGATAGCTCGCTCAATGTTGCATGCTGAATGTCAGTTAGTCGGGAAAGCTCTCTTAATGAAATGATTCGGTTACTCTGCGAATAGCTGCTGCAATTCATTCCAGCTATATCTTGTACCATAGGAAATGCCACAGCGGTGACTGCAATTTCAATAGTAATATTTAGGGGAAGCTCCAATGCATCCAGAAACGGGGAGTTTTAATTGCCTCATTTGCTGTCAGCTGAGTTAAGTGGACACAGGGGCAATATAATCAACCCCTAATCCAATTCTACCAGGATAACACCATAGAATACATACAACAAAAATAAAGATTCCAGCCACACCAACACTAAGGAATATTGCTGAAAGCATTGTAGATTTCTTTGGTTCTTGCTTCTCTACAAATCTTGGGTATTAATATTTATTAATTAAGTAATTTAAGAAATAGGCTCTAATGGAATGCGTACAAGCCACAGCAATCCAAAAAAGCTGTTTTTTCCTTCATACTCAGAAAAAACAGCTTATACGATGAGAGTCGCCTCATTATTAAATTATGCCAGTGCTTGCTTCAAATCTTCTATCAAATCTTCTACATCTTCTAAACCTACAGAAAGGCGAATCAATCCATCCTCTATTCCAAGCTCTATTCTACGTTCTCTTGGGATGGAAGCATGCGTCATTTTTGCCGGAAGTGAAATAAGACTTTCAACTGCTCCCAGACTCTCTGCCAGAGTAAAGTATCTTACCTTATTTAGAACTTCCATTGCTTTTTCTTCATTTTCTACTGTAAATGACACCATACCGCCATAACCACCAGATTGCTTAACATGAATATCATGATTTGGATGCGCTGGTAAACCTGGATAGTATATCTTTTCTACTTGTGGATGCTTTACAAGAAATGCAACAATTTTATCCGTGTTACTCTCAATCTCTTCCATTCTAACACCTAATGTCCGGATTCCACGAATTAGCAGCCAACTATCATAGGGAGCAAGAACTCCGCCGGTTGCATTTTGAATAAAATGAATATCTTCTCCTAGTTGTTCATCGTCCACTACGATTAAACCTGCTACAAGGTCACTATGTCCTCCCAAATATTTTGTGGCACTATGGATGACAATATTTGCTCCATTTTCAATTGGCGATTGCCAGTATGGTGTATTAAATGTATTGTCCACAATTAATTTTAAGTTATTTTCTTTTGAAATACCCGCCAAGGCCTGAATGTCAGTTATTTTAAGTAATGGATTTGTCGGGGTTTCCATGAAAATAGCTTTTGTTTCTTGACGAATATTTTCTTTCACTTTTTCTAAATCGCTTGAATCTATAAATGTCACATCGATATTCCGATTGTTTAATATTTTTGTCATGTAGCGATAGGTTCCACCGTATACATCATCAGTAACTAGGATATGATCTCCTGCCTGAAATAAATCCATCACGGCCGCAATCGCCGCCATTCCAGAAGCAAAAGCAAAGCCGCGCTTCCCTTTTTCAAGATCGGCAATCAGTGTTTCTAAAGCTTCTCGTGTAGGGTTTCCTGTCCGTGCATATTCGTAAGTGAAATTGCCGACACCATTTTGTCTAAATGTACTCGCTTGGTAAATTGGTGGCGACATTGCACCAACATTTTTATCAATATCAACTCCACCATGTATTAATTGTGTCTTCTTTCTCATATTAATCTGCCCCTCCGTAAATTCCCGTACTTAGGTAACGTTCGCTGCTATCTGGAAAAATAGTTACTATATTTGTACCTGGTTTTGCGTTTTCGGCTTCTCTTAAAGCAGCTTCTAATGCAACTCCAGAAGAACTGCCAACAAGTAGACCTTCATATTTTGCTAGTTCAACTAATCTAGTAAATGCTTGTTCATCGGTAATGGTATAAACCTTGTCAAATAGACTCCGATCCATGAAATCAGGGATGAATTCCAGCCCTATCCCTTCCGTTTTATGTGGGCCAGGATCACCACCATTCAATATAGAGCCTTCTGGTTCTACAATGACCGTCTTTACATGGGGAATCTTTTCTTTTAAATAACGTGCTGTACCAGTAAACGTCCCGCCGGAACCAGCACCTGCGATAAAAATATCAACTTTGCCATCCAGGTCGGTCATGATCTCAGGCCCGAGCGTGTCATAGTAGGTATTTGGGTTATCCTCATTATAAAATTGATTGGGAATATAAGCTCTTGGATTTTCACTCCCAAGCTGTTTTGCCTTTTGAATTGCATATGCCATCCCTAGCTCTGTCGGTGTATTAATTACCTCAGCTCCTAGCGCACGCATGAGAATTTGTTTTTCCCGGCTGAACTTTTCGGGAGTAATGAAAACAGCCTTTAATTTATAATGAATCGCTGCAAGTGCTAAGCCAATCCCTGTATTACCTGCTGTTGGCTCAATCACTGTGTCGCCCTCTTGTAATTTCCCTTGATCTATTGCTTTTTGAATGAGATAAAATCCTAATCGATCCTTGATGCTTCCGCCAATGCTTTGAAACTCTAACTTTGCAAATAGCCTCACATCTTTTGGTAAATCATATGCTGTGATTTCAAACATTGGTGTGTTCCCAACCAATTGACTGAGTCGCTGTATGATATTCATTTTTCTACCACCTGCTTCTTCATACTTCCTTCATCCAGATATTCTATTATGCAAGCTTTGTTTTACCTTCATATTGCGCTTCCATAATCCAGACAAAATCATTCATTTGTTCAAATTTTGTTGTGAATCCATACTTGTCGAGTATTCGTTTCATCTGAGGTATGGTCGTATAATATTCTGTCTGCAAATCCTTTGCTAACCGGTGATATTCCTTACTTTTTGCCTGCAGATAGGCTTCTTCTTGCTTTTCTTTATTCTCAAAAATGGTGTCCCCAAATATAATTTTCCCTCGTGTTGCTAATATGCTGCTATAGAGCTTTATTGCTTGCTCTTTTTCACAATCGGTTAAGTGATGAAAAGCATAGCTGCTCACAATGGTGTCTACTTTTTTATCTAAACTGGGGAAAGATAGAAAATTACCCTTCATAATTTTCACATCTGGAAGTTTTTTTCGGGCAATGCTTCTCATATTTTCTGAAGGCTCAATGCCAACAACCTCTAATTTATTTTCAAGGAGTTTTTTTGTTAAATTACCTGTTCCTACACCAAATTCAATCACATGGCCATGTGCACAATCACTAATTTTACGAAGGATCATTTCATAATTTCTAAATACCTCCCGATATTCTAAATCTCCTCCATAAACTGTATCATCATAGCTCGCTGCCCAAGCATCGAATAATTCATTAAATTGTTCACTCACACTAAACACCTTATTTCTATGATTTTACTTGGTTTTATTATATTTGGAGAGAGTAGCAATTGTTACAATTTATTTTGTTATTCACTCCACTTTCGAACCGAGCGAGAGAATATGAAAGCATTTCCTCTTTATAGAGGAAAAACAATGTGTTTGGTTGTAAGCACTTTATCGTTACTATAAAGGTAGTTTCATAAAACATAAATTTAACAAAATTTGGGTTAAGCCTTCACCTAAAGCCAGCAGTAAACCGATATAAGTATGGAATGAATATTCGTAATCCGATGCTGGAAGAGATAAAAAAGAATTATTCTTTGGCATTTGAAGCAGCTATTTCAGCTGGTATTACAATTGGTAAAGAGATGGAAGTAGAGATAGATGAAAATGAAGTTGGCTATATTGCGCTTCATATAGGGGCAGCAATAGAACGAAGAAAGTTGATGTCTGAAGCAAAGCGCTGTTTAATTGTATGTGCTTCGGGATTTGGCACCGCTCAATTAATTTATTATAAATTGAAAAATCAATTTGGTAAGGAACTCGACGTTGTCGGCACAACGGAATATTACAAATTACGTGATTATAATTTAAATGATATTGATTTTATTGTGAGTTCGATTCCAATTTCAGATGTCTTGGTTCCGGTAATTCAGGTTAATGCTATTTTAGGAGATAATGATTTAATTAAAATCGGACAATTTGTAGGAGAGAAAAGCCATTCTATAAATACTTATTTTGATGAGAAATTAACATTTCTTCGGAAAAAAAATCAAACGATGGAGGAAGTTTTGAGCTTTCTTAACGATGAATTAATCAAGGAAGGCTTGGTAGACGATACCTTTTTAGAAGCGGTTTATGAAAGAGAGGAGATTGCTCCAACTTCATATGGTAATTTTGTTGCGATACCACATCCAATAACACCCAAAACGGAAAAACTTTTCTAACTATATGTACCTTAGAAAAGCCAATTAAATGGAAGGATAATACAGTGCAATTTATTTTTCTTTTATGTGTTAAAAAAGATTCCCAGGAAGATTTGCAGGAAATGTATGAAATGCTGGGGGAGATAATTGATAATAGCACGATGGTTAAGAGATTGATACAAGCTAGAAATTATAAAGAGTTTGTAGGGATTTTGCAGTAATGCGGGCTTACGTATTTCGTTTGATAAGGTTATAGATAGATTAAGAGCGAGAGTATAGAAATAATAATAGTAAGGGATTATTTTAGGATTAGCGAGTAGATGTGATCCAAAGAGGAATTGCTTCCGAGGAGCTTTAAGCCCAAGTTAGGTAAACAATAGGCGATGAGTGTAAGATATATTTAATTTTGTAAATCTGTTCCAGTCATAGCATAAAAATGCTTGATTCTAACTTGCTGTTTCAGCCATTTTAAAATATCTCAATCGCCCAGCGTGGACTATAAATATTGCTTAATTTTTCTAACTCTAAATAATCATGGAATACTTAACCGATTATTTGTGAAACTTCCTCAGCCTGATATTTTTTATGCTTCCGAATAATGGGGGGATTATTTTCCATGAAGTGATTATGTTCAAGTTAAGGTGAAGCCTTCCAAAAAGTATAAAACATGCTTAACAGCCCTAATGTAGACTCTTTATGAAAAGTTTACCACCTTTAGGGCTATTTTAATGTCGTCATATTATTTTCCGCTTACAATTTAATTAATGAAAATTAAAAAATATCATTGTCCTGTCATAAATGCAGAATACAGTATATTGATAAGAGGGATATATGTTTTGTATAGAATATGTGGGAGAAGGAATGTGTATGAATTAAATAAGATGTACAAAGGAACGGTGAACCAGTATTTTGTCTTACCAACCTTTCGTTTTGTATTAAAATCCTTTATATCGGGGGAAGGTTGTGAGTGATCGGCAGATTAACAAGGTTGATTTAGGTAATGAATATAGTTATTATTATGGAATTAAAAAACTTACTATCAGGAACCGTGATTGACAGTAATCAGAATCATTAACAGTGTGCCGATAAAGAATCTGATAATCACTCCAAGCATTCCGGGCGTTTTTATTTAACAGTTAAAAAATGTGAAAAGAACGCATATAATAAAGTATAATGAATAATTTATGTGGCTGGAGGCAATACTTATTTGATGTCCGAGGGAAAGTAAAGTTCGTTTAAAAATACTTACTGTGATATATTAAAATGAGTTAAAATAATTGTTGAATGATACATTGAGAGGAGGATATCAATGAGTTTATTTTCACTTGCAGTACAAAAGTTTGGCAGTGTAGAGAATGCTAAAATTGATGTTTCGAAATTCATGATTTTTGTCGGTGAGAATAATACTGGTAAGAGCTATGTGCTTCAATTAATATGGGGGATTATCGATAATAAAAAATATGTGATCAATCATTCAGAAATAGATGGATTAAAAAATGAATTTAAAACTTTATTAGATGAACAAAAAGGCAAGCTAAAGGAAACAGATGCTGAAAAAGTATATTTCACATTACCACCCGAATTTTTTGAAAAAGCTTTAGAGTATTTTAATGAGTCATTGAATACAAATAAAAGTGTTATTTTAAATAATGTATTTAATTCTAGAGATATATCTGTGGGCCATTTACAGTTAATTAAAGATAATTTTCCTCATATAAAAATAAGCTATTCTAATATGGATGCGTTAATAGAGCAATTCCAAGAGGATAAAACAGAAAGTGAAGCTGAAAAGAATAAAGAAAAGAGAGTTCGAATAGAGCTGTTCGTAGATGAAAATAGAATAATTACTTGGAATTATCCCTTAAAGGCGGAAAAATATGCAGTTTCAAACATCGTGGAAAATGTAATACTCTTTGCGATATTTGAGGAATTTGATGGGTTTTATGAAAACGCATCTCCCGTGTATTTTCCTGCATCAAGAGCTGCTTTTATGCAAGTATACCGATCACTGCTTAGTAGTAATATACGCGAAAAAATAACAATGGATCATCAATTGTCGTTTGATTTTAGTGAAGATATGATAGATAAAAACACTATACCTGGGTTAACCATTACGAAAGCTGTTACCGATTTTATGCTTTCTTTATTAAATTATGAGGAAATGCCTGAAGAAAAGAATAGATATAAGAATGAATTATCGTATATTTCCCGTTCACTAACTGAAGGTAAGATTATAAAAAACAATGATAACCGAATGATGTATGTACCTTCTTCTGATAAGCAAACACAGCTGCCGATGCATTTAACATCATCTCTTATTGCTGAAACTGCTCCGTTTTACTTATTTTTAAGTGATAAAAATGACCGCCCTGGATGGATTGTAGAAGAAGTTGAAACACATTTGCATCCAACGAAACAACTAAAATTAGTTAAGTTATTTTTCAAATTAATTAATAAAGGAAAATATATTTGGATTACCACACATAGTGATAGTGTGGCTCAACAAATTAATAATCTATTGTTGTTATCTCAGAAATATACACAAGAAAATTTTAATCAATTAAATAGTGAACAGAAAGATATAATAAAGGAAGATGAGATAATTGATATGAAAGATGTCTCTCTATATCAATTCGTGAGACAAAATGATAAGACGAGTATTAGTCACTTAGAATTTGGAGAATACGGATATGATATTAAAACCTTCAATGATTTACTGGATTCTTTGTATGATGAAACAGAAATCATTCAAGAGATAGTAGACTCATGGAGGGATAAGTAATGGTTCTGAGTTTTAATCTATCTAGAATTGATGGGGAATATATAGATTTATATGAACAACATTCTTCTAGGTTTGACCTTTTTGAACTTAAAGAAGAAATTGAAGAGAAAGAACCGCATATTGAATATGGTGAAAGACCGAGTCATACAGATGTTTTAAAAATCGAGAATACAGATAGTAAAGTGCAGCAAATTATTCAGTATGCCAAAGATAAAGAAAATGAGCATAGTGTGAGACTAATGGAATCAAAAAAATGCTGTGATGGTATTTTTATCCGGATAAAAGAAAACGGTTCTGCTTCCATCGATGTTTATGAATTAAAAGATACTATATCAGATACAAATTGGGAGGGAAGATGGAGGAAGGGGAAGGTTAAGGGATCTGCGAAGAAACAGTTAGAGGCCGGGATATTAATAGCAATAACAATCGCAAATATAGCGGGAATTCCCAAAATAGAAACAATTAATTGTACACTAGCTTACGCCTTTGATGTAAATGCCTCAAACCAGAAGAGTACGGTTGGAAAAAAGTCAAGGCTAGGTCAGAGAGTAAAGCCATGGAAACAAAAAAAGGTAGATTTGCTAGAAGGAGAAGCGAAGTATGGAGACCCGCTTGAGATTAATATGCGGTCAGTAAAACTATTGCACCAATCAGATAAAAAACTTTATGAAGAAAAGGTAAATTTTTATTTTTGAAGATATGACGAGTTTTAATGAGGGATGTAATAAATTGAGAGATTAGTATAGAAGCGCCTCCGTCGAGATTCAATTTAGGAAGCTAAACGGGGGGTTATTTTTGTGTCTAATAGGAATACATGAGCATGTATTGGTTTCTTTGTATTTCTATGGGAATATTTTTCTCTATAATTAAATAATTAAGTTATTAATCTTTAATTAACGGTCCAGATTGTGAAATAAAGTATTATGAAGATAATTATTAGGAAAACTCAGTTTCAAGATATTGAGGGGTTTCTGAAACTTTAATTGTAATCAAACGTACATATTAGTGGAGCATAATGCATTATGAATGTTACATAGTTTCTAAAAACACTTATTCATACGTTCTAAACCTTTAATGTGTGAGTTTAAAATAATTTACTTGGACATAATGATAGCCCTATGGAATCTACTAAAGTTTACTTTAAAGATACATTTGATTACGTAAATTTTCAGCTTGAAAAGAAAGATTTGGGTAATTAATCAGAGAAAAGTGAGGTTTTATTAATGGATATTATCACTGATTATTTCACGGAAATAGGAATTGTGATTTCTTTTCTTTCGTTTATGATTTCTACTTTTGCTTTTATATTAGTTTATTTAAATCGAAATGATAAATTTAGACCTCAATTATTTGCTCATTACTCCCCTAGCCGAAAAGACCAAATGAAAGAAGGTTTCATTTATTTAAAAAACTACGGTGAGGTTCCTGCTTTTGTTTCTTCTGTGAAAATACGCTCGACTTATGATATTTATACAAGGTCTGAACAATATGCTTTTCATGAAATAGGTGAAACTCCCTCAGATGCAAAATTGCGTCAAGAATATATACACCTCGAGGATAGTTTTAAAAGATACTGTGAAAACAGAACTTTTCTTCCTGGTGAACAAATTGCTGTGGAGGTAAAGGGTATCATCTCAACCGATAACAGAAAAATATTTGATGATACGAATATATATGACCTAATAAAAAGGCAGGGGGAAAGGAATTTTGAGAGTTATCAGCAGAGAATTTCACTTCTGGTAAAATATAAGAAAGCTAAATTTGTTTTACCCTTTGCTATTCCCAAAATTGATACATTTAGAGAGAAGTTGATAATTTTCGATGGCAGTAAAGATTAATGAAACACTCTCAAATGCGAGTCTTCTTCAATCGGGGACAGTTATCGAATAAGAGCTTGATCGTCTTGCTCGATACAAAGGCTTAGTTTATTAAATTAAATTGATTTTCTGTTCTTTTATGTAAAATTTTGATAAATTGTAAATAAGGAGCACGTATAAGGGTGATGAAATTTTAGTTAGCATTTTCAATTATTTAGGTAGGGGTGATTATTTGCGAATCGGGAAAGATGATTTTATGAAAAAGTATAATCTTGATGTTGGTCTAATAGAAAAGTATCAAATAAATTGGTCTGAAATGGAGGCGATTTATAAGGATTTTACTGCTAGAAGAGAACAATTAGAGGTATATTCCAATTTATTAGCTGATCTTTTAAGAAAACAATCAAGGGTACACACTGTAAGGTCAAGAATTAAGGATCCAGAACATTTAATTGCAAAATTGATAAGAAAAACACCAGATAGGCAGCAACAGAAAGGCGATGAATTTCAATTTACAATAGATAATTATCGAAGTGAGATAACGGATTTAATAGGTATTAGAGTTATACATATATTCAAAGAGGATTGGAAAGATATACATAATTATATTAATCAGACTTGGTCAATAAAAGAATTTCAAGTGAATATTCGTGAAGGTGATAATCGTGGTATCTATGAAGACCTAAAAATACCTATTAACTATCGAGAAACTGGATATAGGTCCGTTCATTATTTAATTGAGTTTTCACCCACTAATGAATTATTAACGGCAGAAATACAAGTTAGAACGATATTTGAAGAAGGATATGGGGAGATAGACCATTTATTAAGTTACCCTAATAATAATGTCCCCGAGGTATTAACATTAAATTTGTTAATGTTAAACAGATTAGCAGGTAGTGCTGATGAGATGTCTTCCGCGGTAAAGACAATTAAAGAAGAGTGGAATAAAATGCAAGAATCGTTAAGTGCTAAAGATGAAGAACTCAAAAAATTAGAAAATAAAATTGATGAGTTGAATATTCAGAGGAGTGAGAAAGAATCATTGTTTGAAGGTATAGATAAAATTAAAGTGGATACTAACTGGATCAATAATATTGGAGATACAATTTATGCCATTAATGATAGGGTGAGAAACATAAGTAGTGATTGGGATAAGGGGATAACCAGCCCTAATACAGATCGAATTTTAACGATGGGTAATGACTGGAATAAGAGAATAACGAGTCTTGGTACGGATGGAATTACTAAGATAGGCGCTGATAGCGCTAATATAGTAGATAGTAACTATAAAGAGGAAAAACAAGGTGAGTAATAAAATTGAGTCTGTAGGTTCTAAAAACGATTAAAGTTGAAAATAAAGTGGAAAAGCATGGGGCTTTTCAGTTGGAACGGGTAGAATACTAAATAAAATATGTTACAAAATTCACTTAGATTTGGACACATCAGAGTGCAACTATATCGTAAATAAGTTATTAAATAAACGTGTATAGTTGTTGTAGGAATATGCCAAAAGGATGATTCCTACCACTCTATAGGGGTGGGGATTTCCCAAAATTCTTTTGTAATATAAAAAATCGCAGTCAAATTATAATTGGAGTTTTAAAGGAAATTAAGTGATTATCCCAATTACCATGCGGCTATTGAAACATGGTGCTCGTTTTTTTTAATTCTTACTGGACAAGTTGCTTTAGGAAAGGGAGAAAATAAATGGAATAGCATATAAACATACTAGTTGTCGAAGATGATAATGAAATTAATCAGTATTCATTGCTTCAATTAACTAAGAGAACCAATTCTTATATATAGCACACCTCATACTTATAAAAGGCAGGTGTGCTTTCATCTATTTTTATCTTTTACGATTAATTTTTTGATGATTTTCCCCATAATTCAAGCGCCCCATCCCTATTTCGCACCCGTTAATCATGGTATAATAAAATAGCTTTGGACTGTCTGCATGCTCCGCAGTCTGAGGAAGAAAAAAGATTGACAGAGGGATTAAGTTATATCTCTCTTAGGAGGATATGATGTGATAACGATTAAGGATATTGCAGAAATGGCGAATGTTTCGAGATCCACGGTTTCCAGAGTGTTGAATGATTCTGGTTATGTAAGTGAGGATGCAAGGAAACGTGTGGAACGGGTGGTTAAGGAGACTGGCTATGTTCCAAGTGAACATGCAAAATCACTCCGAACAAAGAAGACGAAGGTTATTGGGGTTATTTTGCCGACAATCCAAACGGAAACACCAAGTAGGATTGTGACTGGATTAGGACGAGAGCTCTCTAAGCATGGCTACCAAATTCTTTTGGCAAACACGGATCATGATAAAGAAAAAGAACTTGAGTTTCTAGATTTATTGAAGGTGCGCCAAGTAGATGGAATTGTTTTAATTGCTACAAATACGGATGATAAGCTGATGGAAAAGATAAAAGAAATTAATACCCCATTAGTCATGATTGGGCAGGAAGCAGAGGGTGTCATACATGTTACCTATAATGATTATCGTGCAACAAAAGAATTAACGAGACTCTTTATTCAAAAAGGTCATGAAAAAATTGCCTTTATTGGTGTGGATGAATCTGATCGGTCAGTGGGGCATTTTCGGAAGCAGGGTTATTTGGATGAAATGGCTGCACAGGGATTGTCTGTCGATAAGGCTTGGGTGCAAAAGGGAATTTTTGATATTGAATCAGGATATGAAGCGATGAAACAAATTTTAAATCATGCAGTGAACAAGCCGACTGCCACCATTGCTGTTACGGATCGATTAGCAATTGGGGCGATGAGTTATTTAAAGGAACAAGGAATGGACATTCCAACCGATATGGCCATTGCGGGGATTGGGGCATCGGAAATGTCGCAGTATTTGGAACCACCTTTAACGACAGTCGATTATCAGAATGAAAAAGCTGGTGAGGAAGGTGCAAAGCAAATTTTAGCCTGCATTAACTCTAAACCATTCCAGGAAAGAATAGTGATGAACTATAGACTAATTATTCGTGAGAGTGTACAATAAAAATGGAAACCGATTTCATACCGAGTAGTGTGAGATCGATTCCATATATACTTTTGTAATGTCAGTTTTATTTTATAATTAATGTGGAATCGATACCACAATCAATAAAGGAGAGTGAATAGATAGTGTCTGATAATAAGAAAATAGCAGAAGAGCTAATTGCGTCTGTAGGAGGTTTGGAGAATATTGAGTCGGTTACGCATTGTGCAACGCGAATGCGATTCATTATTCGAGATGAAGAAAAAGTTGATAAAGAAAGTGTAGAGGAAATTGACAAAGTAAAGGGTGCTTTTTTCAATTCTGGACAATATCAGGTTATTTTTGGAACTGGTACCGTGAATCGAATTTACGAAGAAGTATCAAAGTTTGATTTGAAAACGTCTACAAAGTCGGAGCAACCAAAGGAAGCAGTTAAGAAAGGGAATAGACTGCAGCGGGCCATTCGTACTTTTGGCGATGTGTTTGTGCCAATCATTCCGGTTCTTGTCGCGACAGGTTTATTTATGGGGCTTCGCGGTCTCATCATGCAGGAGGAGATTTTGGGTCTTTTCGGATTGACTGTAGATGATATATCCGCTAACTTCCTATTGTATACGGAGATTTTAACGGATACAGCGTTTATTTTTCTGCCGGCATTAATTGCTTGGTCGACCTTCCGTGTATTTGGCGGGACACCCATTATTGGCGTTGTACTGGGTTTAATGCTTGTTAGTCCTGCTTTACCGAATGCATGGGGTGTTGCGACTGGTGCGGAACCATTAACGTTCTTTGGTTTCATCCCTGTTGTTGGCTATCAAGGTGCCGTACTTCCTGCGTTTATCGCTGGTATTATAGGTGCAAAATTAGAAAAAGCAATACGTAAACGTGTACCAGAAACATTTGATTTAATTGTCACGCCATTTCTTACTTTATTAGTTATGAGTATTGCGTCCTTATTCATCATTGGACCAATCTTTCATACTGTTGAATCGTATATTTTAGATGCTGCACTGTTTGTATTGGGATTACCGTTTGGGTTAGCAGGAATTCTGCTTGGATTCTTTAATCAGATTATTGTAATTACTGGTGTTCATCATATTTTTAACATGTTGGAAATTCAATTGCTAGGAGACCTTGGAAAAAATCCGTATAACGCTATTATTACTTCGGCTGTGGCAGCACAAGGCGGAGCGGCATTAGCGGTTGGTTTGAAAACAAAGCGTAAGAAATTAAAGGCGTTAGCAATGCCTTCATCCCTATCTGCATTTTTAGGGATTACGGAACCAGCTATATTTGGAGTCAATTTACGTTACGGAAAGCCATTTTTAATGGGACTAATTGGCGGAGCTGCTGGTGGTTTCCTTGCAGCTATTCTTAAGCTTGCAGGATCAGGTATGGCGATTACGGTTATTCCAGGTACGCTTTTATACTTGGACAATCAACTCTTGCTTTACATTTTAGTAAACCTCGTAGCGATTGCAGTTGCTTTTGCTTTAACGTGGATGTTCGGCTATTCGGACAAAGACACACAAGGAGAACATGCGTAATAGGAGATGTTTATGAGACAGTCAGCAAATGAATTAAAAAAGCGTGCATTAAAAAAAGTAGTTGATAGGAAAGAGATAGTCGCTCGGGATCCTTACCGGCTGCACTTTCATATTATGCCACCGGTTGGTTTGTTAAATGACCCAAATGGATTTGTTTTCTACAAGGGACAGTACCATATGTTTTATCAGTGGAATCCTTTTCAGACAGAACATGGAGCAAAATTTTGGGGGCATGTCATTTCAGAGGATTTGGTCCATTGGAAGGAAGCACAAATTGCACTAGCACCTGATCAGTGGTATGACAAGAATGGTTGTTATTCTGGGAGCGCGGTCGTTTTCAGGGAAACATTATATGTATTCTATACCGGGAATGTAAAGAATGAACAAGGGGATCGGGAATCCTATCAATGTCTAGCTGTTTCAAAGGATGGCATTCATTTTGAAAAAAGGGGGCCAGTTATTCATGTGCCAACCGGCTACACAGCGCATTTTCGAGATCCGAAGGTGTTTGAGAAAAATGGTCGGTGGTATATGGTGCTGGGAGCACAGACAGAGGGAATGCAGGGTGAGGTAGTCTTGTACATGTCAACTGATCTTGAAAATTGGAGCTTTCAAGGTACTCTAGCTGGAAGTGGTCGTCATGGTCTAGTGGACTTCGGTTATATGTGGGAGTGCCCTGACTTATTTGAGTTAGGCGGAAAGGATATTTTGCTCGCATGTCCACAAGGTTTACCGCCGGAAGGATTCCAATTCAATAATACTTTCCAATCGGGGTATATTTCTGGGAAGGTTGATTATGAAACTGTTTCATTTCAACATGATGCGTTTGTTGAATTGGACCGGGGCTTTGACTTCTATGCGCCACAAACGACATTAGGTGCATCGGGGCGTCGGATCTTAGTTGGTTGGATGGGTAATGCTGAAGAAGAAGGCACCATTCAGCCAACGGTACAGCATGAGTGGATTCATGCTTTAACCGTGCCAAGAGAGCTGGAATGGAAGGACAGTAAACTGCTTCAGCGCCCAATAGCAGAGCTTCAATTATTGCGGGAAGATGAGATCCAATATTCCGATGTCGCCGTCAGAGAAAAGGCTGTAATGCTGCCACGTGTAAATAGTCAGGTGTTTGAGTTAGTAATAGAGGTTGAAGATTTCGATGCAACAGTGCTTTCGGTAGAGCTTGGTGGAAAAACGAGCTTCCATTATAATGCGAATACAAAGGTGTGTACGTTGAAGCGAGGGAAATTCTCTAGTGAAGGCATTGAAAGTAGACATTGCGTATTGGAAAATCTAGACAGTATCCAGATTCTAAAAGATACCTCTTCTGTTGAAATTTTCATCAATAATGGGGAAGAAGTGTTTACTTCTAGGGTTTTTGATAAGCTAGAAGCAGATCAGGTTCGTTTCACTTCCGAAGATGGATGTGTCATGCTACATGTGAGGAAGTGGAATTTAAAGAGGGTTATAGACTACTAAGAAGTTCGAAAAGGGATTTGAATATGTTTGGGAAACTATTTAAGAAAAAATAGGAAGTAATTATCGGATGTGCTCAAATTTAGATAGATTGAAAAGGACCGGGGTTTGCCTGGTTTTCTAATGGGAGATCCCTCGTAAAATGAATGTTTGTTTAATTACTTACATTGTACACGAGGGCTCTTTCTTTCTTATTTTTAATCCAACTTAATTGATTATTTGAACAGTTGTGAAGAGGACTTGTATAATATATTTGAGAGATAAAAGATAGGTGGTAATTTCGGAGGTCACAAGAAATAGGTCTCTGTATTCTACGCTCTATTGCACATTAGACAGTAAAACTAAAATTTTAAGTGAAAAAAGAGGAGATAAAGGATATTTAATAAGAATAGTTATTTTCGCAGCAATAAAAAAGCCCTTCTGTTGACTGATGTAACAGAAAGGGAGAAGGGGGGCTGTACCTTTGATTTCAACAGCAATGAAAAGGTAAAAGCGACTTATAACCCTCCAGATAGAATAAATTTCTCAATTGCTTTTCCGACCCCATCATGATTATTCGTCTCCGTCATTTCATCAGCAACTTCCAGTACTGCTTTTTGAGCATTCCCCATCGCTACTCCGATTCCGGCCGATTGAATCATTTTTACATCGTTGAGACTGTCTCCCACCGCCATTACATTCTCCATCGTTATTCCTAATCTTTCACAGACTAATTCTAGAGCTGCGGCTTTATTCACTCCTGCAGGATTGACCTCAATCGTGACGGCTGTCCGATTGCTAACTTCTATGCCGTCTATTGAATGCACTTTTGCTGCTATCTTATTTAGGAATTTATCGTCCTTATGAGCGCAGCTGAATTTCAGCCATTCGTATTCACTGTAGTTATCCGGTAAGTCATTGTAAAAAGGTTCTTTTGAGGAAATGGTCCACGTATCCATGCTTAAGTCTCTACCATAGTGATATAAGCTGGCCAGTGTTTCTGCCTCCAACAGATGTTGGGCAATAACTGCAGTATGATCGCTTTCGAAGATTTGTCCGCCATTGCATGTGATTAAATGAGAATTCAACTGCAGATTTTGAACGTAAGTATAGCAGTGATGAAAGGGACGTCCGGTACACAGGACGACAATAATCCCTGCCTGATGTGCCTTCATAATTTGCTTCTTTGTCCAATTAGTAATCTCTTTTCTATCGTCTAACAAAGTGCCATCCATATCTAGTGCAATCATTTTTATATCTGCCATAACATTTATCCTCCATCTGTATTTACTATAGGCTTTCCTTTTTAGTTTGACGGCTCGTCTGATAATACGTTCACTATATCACTCTGTATTCAATAAATCATTACCCTGTGAATCTTTTTTAATGACCTAGGTCATTTTCCATTACTTAAATAAGATAATAGGAAACGGAGGAGCTTCAACTATTTTTTCATATTGATAGAATAGAAACAGAGATAATAATTCCAAGCATTCATGCCATTTTTTATTTGTTTTTAGCGGAAAATGAATTGGAATCATTGATACAAGGAGGTTTTAGATGATGAGTAAAAGAAAAATTGGTGACTCCATACAGCAATTCGGTAGAACGTTACTTCTTCCGATTGGAGTTTTGGCTCCTATTGGGATGCTTTTGGGGATTAGTGGAGCGCTTACGCAAGATTATATGGTAGATAAGGTTCCTTTCCTCGGAAATGAAGGCGTTAACACTGTTTTAGTAAGCATAAAGACGATCAGTAACGTTGTTTTTGATAATATTCCGTTGTTATTTGCGATGGGTGTCGCCTATGGGATGGGGAAAAAAGATAAAGGGATTTCTGTCTTTGCCTCTGTGGCTGGGTATCTGACCCTGATTGTTGCAATGAATGTATGGCTGATGGTCACGGGAACAATGGCGGATCCAGATGTAATGACCCAGCAGGGGCAAATTGAGATACTTGGTATTCAAACCGTAAATATCAGTGCTGCCGGGGGAATTTTAACCGGTTTGATTGCAGCCTGGGCGACGGAACGATTTTATAACCTGGAACTACCGGCGGCGTTGGCATTCTTTTCCGGAAAAAAATCAGTTCCAATCATTACAATCGGGATAATGGCTGTAGTAGGAATGCTACTTCCTTTCATCTGGACATATTTTGTGGGGCTGCTAACGAATTTGTCAGCGGTATTTTTAAGTGTTGTTGGTCCATTTTTCACAGCTGCGGGGGAACGATTGTTCATTCCGTTTGGACTTCATCACGTCTGGAATGCATTATTCCGATTCACTGAAGCTGGCGGTTCATATGTTATTGACGGTAAGACATATGTCGGTGTTGTTCCTGCTATTACAGAAATTCTGTTTAATCAGGGACCGAACAGTGAGTACTGGTCTATGATGCCGAAGCTGTCCCGTTTCATGGCACAACAGCAGATGCTTGTTGTACTATTTTTATTCCCGGCAATTGCATTTGCTATGTATAAGGCTGCTTATAAAGAAAATAAAACTTATGTCAAATCTATGCTGGTTACAATGGTGTTGACAGCTTTTCTTGGGAACGTGACGGAGCCGCTCGAATTTACTTTTGTTTTTCTGGCGCCGTTACTATATGTCGTATACGCCTGTATTGTTGGAATCGGTGCTGTGCTGCTGTCACTGGCAGACGTTTCAATAGGATATATCAGAGGAACGATTTTTGACTTCACGATTTTTGGGCTGCTTTATGAAAACTCACGATGGATTTTTCTTGTTTTAATCGGTTTGGGGTTAGCTGTCGTCACTTATTTCATTTTTTATTGGGCCATTATTCGTTTTGATATAAAAACGCCGGGCAGGGAGAAGCTCCAAAATGTAGACAGCACCCTGCTGAAGGAAAAGCGCTATGACGAGATTGCAGATAAAGTAGTGGAAGCACTGGGTGGAAAAGAAAATATTTTGAATGTAGACAACTGCATTACCAGGCTGCGGATTGATTTAAAAGAGGTCAGAGATATCAACAAAGACTTATTAAACAGTACCGGGTGTTCAGGATTCTTTTTCCCGACAGCTAAGCATATTCATATCGTTTATGGGACACAGGTTGAATTTATAAAAAATGCAGTAGATGAGAAAGTATAGAGATTTTTAAAGGAGTGACATTATGAAAGCACTATATGATTCTAAAAGTAAAACAATCGATGATCAAGGTCTGAAAAGTCTGTTCACAGAAGAGGAAAAATACAAAACCTGGCTTTTGTTTGAATCGGCATTGGCTGAGGCGCAGGCTGAATATAATTTTATTCCTAAGAAGGCAGCAGAAGAAATTAAAGATGCTGCCAAGCTGGAAAATTTAGATTTGAAGGAAATGGACCGTATCTATAAAGAAATTGGTCATGGTTTTGTACCTTTCCTGAAAGTTCTGGTGAAGGCCTGTCCACCTGACAGCGGAAAATATGTCCATTACGGGATTACTACACAAAATATACAACAAAGCTCACAGCTTTATATTCTAAAGAAAGCTCATACGATATTTATGCGCCTGATTGGCCAGATTTTAGAAAACTTGAGTACGCTGGCATCCGATAATAAAAACACTGTAATGGCTGGAAGAACGCATGGGAGACATGCTATTCCAATCACTTACGGCTATAAAGTATCTGTCTGGATAAGTGAATTTATTAATTGTTATCAACGCATGGCCGAAGCGGAAAAAAGAGTCTTTCAAATAATGATGGGTGGTGCAGTAGGTACTTTCAGTTCTATGCCTGATATCGGGATGAAAGTTCAAAACAGGGTTGCGGAGCTGGTTGGTATGTACCCGATGGCTGTACCTTCCAGAAATATAAGTACGCATAAACTGGAATATATGTCGAATTTGGCTCTGTTAGCGAATTGCTGTCATAAAATTGCCGAGGAGGTATACAGTACAACGTTAGAGGAGATTGCTGAAGTATCTGAAGGATTCAGTAAAGGAACTGTCGGCAGCAGCACCATGCCGCATAAAATCAATCCAAAACTTGCCAAAGGGATTATCGCAAATTCCCAGAAGCTTTATTCTCTCCCTGGTACAGGAATGTATTCAGCGGTACGCCCATATGAGGGGGACAGCAGTTCTTATATGCTGTTTGACGGACTGCTGGAAGAGTCAATGGAGCTAATAACAGAAATTTTGATACGCTGTGAAGAATTGACCCGAACACTGACTGTCCATAAAGATAGAATGCTTCATAATGCCAAACGCAACAGAGGTCTTGATAATAGTGAATATGTGATGATGAAGCTGGCAGAAAAATTAGGGAAGGATCAGGCGCATTCCTTAATGTATGGAATTGCGATGAAGACAGCAGCGGAAGGCCAGGAATTTTATGATAACTTAAGGGAAAACGAACAAATACGAGCAAACTTCAATGATAAAGAAATAAAGAATATGATTGAGCCCGGTAACTATATCGGCTTAGCTGCGGAGTTAGCGGAAAAAGAAGCTGCGAGGGCAAAAGAAACTGCGAAGGAAATCAGTCAAAACTATGGCGGTTAATCAACAGCAAAATAGCGCTCTTCTTTCATGAGAAGGGTGCTATTTTGCTGCTATTATTGTCTTAAACAGACTAGAAATACGTACGAATTAAATGTTTGCTAATTTATCAATCAACAAATCAATGGTAAGAAAAAAACCAGTTCTTGAAATGGTATCATTTTTACTAGTATTAGCTTTGTCAGTATAACAAAAGAGGCTATTCGTCGCATAACGGGTCAATTCATTTGTTCGGAATGAAGTGATGCTGATTATATCTGCTTTTTTCAAATGAATCTTTTTAGCAGTATCAATAATTTTTTTCGTATCTCCTGATATTGATATAAAGATGACAATATCATCTTCCGCAACAAAATCAGTAAATACTTCGGATAGATTATAATCCTTTATAAAAATACATTGAATCCCGATTGTCAATAAGAGATGTTCCAAATAATGACCAGCAGCTTTACTTGTTCCTCTGGCCATAATAAATACATTTTTTGCAGCTTTGATTTTAGCCGCCGTTTCATGCAGCTGATCTTCGGTAACGAGGGAGAATGTCTTATCAATGGACTCTTTTAAAACCTCTCGATACACCGTTTGACTTTCTTGTTCAGACTTTTCTTCAAGAATTGTCCGACTGATAAAGTATTTCATTTCCCTGAAACCGGAAAAACCCAATTTCTGCGCTAAGTTAATGATGACAGTTTTCGAAACAAAGGTTTCCTCTGCTAAATCACTAATTTTAATATGTGGAATATGGTCCTGGTTCTCCATAATATAGCTCAGTACTCTTTTTTCACTTGTGGTCATTTCTTCGTAGTTCTTCAATACATCAAACATATTCTTCCCATCCAATTCAAGGTTCTAAAAAGCAAACATGTTGTTAACATTATCGTACACCATATGAGCTAAATTTAACAGAGCCCTGTTGTCTAATGATTTTATGGGAAGGATTAAAATGATTTACCATGAAGCTTTGTATGACTTGATTTGGATAAGAGATACCGTCACAAAAGGAAATGGACGTATGCATTTTTACCCCAGTTTTCGTCTCCCAAAATCGGCCCATTTATACTTTTATCTATTAGTGAATGAATAGTTTCTTATTTATAGGGGAAGAGAATGTAACGTACAGAAGGCTTAAGGAAAATTCCCCTAAGTATCAATGAATCTACTTACATTCCTGTCCTAGTTTTAATATATCGTAGAAACTTATTTAAATTTTTAAAAGGAATTTAACAAATTATGTCGAAATTATATGTATGATACCAAGCATCAACAAGAATGGCGATCGGCCGGGCGATTGTTTATGAAGGGCAGGATACCATTGCATTTGCACCGCCATTCTGTATCACAAAAGATGAAGTAGAAAAAATGATTTCGATTATAGATACTTCCTTAACAGCAGTTAAAAAAAGACTATAAGTGCGTGTTCAGAAATTCGATAAATCGAAACTTCACTCAGTAGGAGTTTTTGTTCTTCTCCCACTGAGTGTTTTGCTTTATTTACGGAACTCCTCCAGTATGATGTTTTCCAATACCTGGAACAATAGAGGATTATTTTCCATGAAACTTCCGCAAGGGCATGGCTCATATCTACCTACTTTTTTCGTCCGAAATTAAATTAACTCACAGACTTATCTCAATCCACGTAACCATATAAGGTGGGAAGAGATAAATCAGGACATATCTTTTGGCTTTGTATTTCAATCCACGCACCCATATAAGGTGCGAACCAAAAGCTGTAGTTAAATTCCCAAGTACAACGATTTCAATCCACGCACCCATATAAGGTGCGAAAGCCAAATCCAAATTAACTTCTTCCGCTTTCTTGATTTCAATCCACGCACCCATATAAGGTGCGAATTGCAGACAAATCCGCACCCTTCACAGTGAGAATTTCAATCCACGCACCCATATAAGGTGCGAAAAGACCTTTGTTTTTCGCAAGGATGATATGGAAATTTCAATCCACGCACCCATATAAGGTGCGAATCAAAGCCCGCCACAATATACAATCCTTATGTAATTTCAATCCACGCACCCATATAAGGTGCGAAGCAGTAACAGGTGTTGAAGGGTTTTACTTTAAAATTTCAATCCACGCACCCATATAAGGTGCGAACGGAATATTCCGGATTGCAAGGCGGTACGGTAAATTTCAATCCACGCACCGATATAAGGTGCGAAGTCTTTAAACCCGCCTTCTTCAATTACAGCATTATTTCAATCCACGCACCCATATAAGGTGCGAAAGAGTATTTTCATGTGCTTGGTGCAACATCATATATTTCAATCCACGCACCCATATAAGGTGCGAAGCCCGATTGGTCAAAAATACCAAGGCAAAAATAAATTTCAATCCACGCACCCATATAAGGTGCGAAATAGCTTTGACTTCATTAACAAGATGGAAGTCTCCAGATTTCAATCCACGCACCCATATAAGGTGCGAATGGAAGGTGTAAGAAATTGAAAACAAGCAAAGTAATTTCAATCCACGCACCCATATAAGGTGCGAATCGCGATTCACTCCTTAAATTTGATTAATCCATCATTTCAATCCACGCACCCATATAAGGTGCGAAAGTTCATTTATCTTGATGGGCTGATTCAATTTAATTTCAATCCACGCACCCATATAAGGTGCGAATGCATAGTAAGATAGCAGCTGCATTGGAATAACATTTCAATCCACGCACCCATATAAGGTGCGAAATCCGTGTGGAGGGGATTCGCGCCATTTGGTTAATTTCAATCCACGCACCCATATAAGGTGCGAATACACCAAGGCGGTGATGTTTGTGTCAGATGACATTTCAATCCACGCACCCATATAAGGTGCGAATCATTCCGGCAATCGTCATGTGTGGGATTTTATCATTTCAATCCACGCACCCATATAAGGTGCGAATCTAATTTCTCATCTTTACTCATAAATTTGTGGGATTTCAATCCACGCACCCATATAAGGTGCGAATTTCCAAAAACTTCTCCCTTTCTGTTTCATCCATAATTTCAATCCACGCACCCATATAAGGTGCGAATCAAGATGTTTCGAATTTGAGTAAATGCATCTTTATTTCAATCCACGCACCCATATAAGGTGCGAATCATCCACGTTCTCTGGATTTAATTCGCTGGATTATTTCAATCCACGCACCCATATAAGGTGCGAATTATCGTATGGATCCAAAGCTATAGTAAGCTGTATTTCAATCCACGCACCCATATAAGGTGCGAAGCAAAGGCGTTCGACTTGGAAGAAACAAAAGGGATTTCAATCCACGCACCCATATAAGGTGCGAAGTATGCCTTCTTTGTTAAACGCATTGAGATTGGCATTTCAATCCACGCACCCATATAAGGTGCGAAAGAATCACAACTTACGGAATTACAAACACAAATTATTTCAATCCACGCACCCATATAAGGTGCGAAGCTTGGTCGCCGGAATCTATAGCCGCTTTATGTGATTTCAATCCACGCACCCATATAAGGTGCGAAAGGCTTTGAAGCTTTTTCTCCACCATTTCCTGGTATTTCAATCCACGCACCCATATAAGGTGCGAAGCCATTATTTGCAGCAGTTTCAGCTAAGGTTAGAATTTCAATCCACGCACCCATATAAGGTGCGAATTAATTAAGATTGCTGAGGGATTTGGTTTTGCTGATTTCAATCCACGCACCCATATAAGGTGCGAAGTTTTTATAAAAATCGGAGTTACTGACAATGTCAATTTCAATCCACGCACCCATATAAGGTGCGAACTCCTTATCTTTTACTTTATAATTCAAATTCCGATTTCAATCCACGACCCATATAAGGTGCGAACCCGCAGTTTATCGTCATCCACAAGGCCATACGATTTCAATCCACGCACCCATATAAGGTGCGAACTATGTGCCAAAGACTAACGAGCAAACACAAGCTATATTTCAATCCACGCACCCATATAAGGTGCGAATGATGATTTTGAATTAGACGAAGATGCATGGAATATTTCAATCCACGCACCCATATAAGGTGCGAAAATCTAGCAATCGAGGACAAACTTGAGAGTATCGATTTCAATCCACGCACCCATATAAGGTGCGAAAGCGAACGGTATCAGACTATATACAACATCGGTTGATAGGTGTAAAAGTGCTAACCCAAAAATTGAACTCATAAAAAACATTTTATTTCTTAAAAATACCTACCAAACCGCCGGAAACAACAGGTGCTAACCTCCTTAGTAATCCATGTTCACTTCAGGTTAGCACCAATCCAATAAATTGATTTAGAAAATCAAAGGGCCTTCTAAATCTAAAGACTCCTTTATGCCAAAATGTTCTACTTTAGAATGGTGATTATCACCTAAACGATAAAATCGAATACTATCCTTATCGGTGTCGATTATACTAAGTATTTCATTTTTTAAAACAGTATATTGTGTAGAGTTGACAATGCACTCAAACACAGAATTTTGTACCCGTTGACCGTAATTTTGGCAAGTCTTTGCTACCTTACGAAGGCGTTTTTGTCCGCCAATACTTGAAGTACTGACATCATAAGTAACTATAATTAACATACTACACCTACTTCCATAAAAATGGAGGGTATTCATCTAAATCTCCGCGTAAAAATCTTGCTAGAAGTAATGCTTGTGCATAGGGAACAAGCCCCCAGGAAATCGTCTCTCCTAGAAAAGGATGTTTTAGGGATTCTTGCTTTTTTTTCTGCCATTTTTGTAAAAAATTCTTCCTGGCCTCATCTGTTAAAATCACACTTCCATTTTCTTTTTCGATGAAATCTTTTGCAGTTACTTCTTTCCGATTAATCATGGAAATAACAAATCTATCAGCGACGATTCCTCGCAATTCTTCCATCATATCTAGTGCTAAAGAAACTCTTCCTGGTCTATCCTGATGCATAAAACCGACATATGCGTCAAGACCTACTGTTTCTAAAGCGGCAGCAGTATCATTGGCGAGTAATGTATAAGCAAAAGATAATAATGCATTTATTTTATCCTTTGGTGGTCTTCGAGATCTTGAATAAAAATAAAAATCCGCCTGCTGCTGTAAAATCATTACGTTGAAGCCCTGGTTATAGTAAGTGGCAGCTTGTCCTTCCAGACCTCTTAGTCTCTCAAGGTCACTGCAGCGATGGATCTCTTTTATTTTTCTGGAAAGTTTAGCAGAGATGTCATTTATTTTGTCTTCATCAATACGAAGAGGGTAGTTTCTTTTAGCTCTTTCCAACATCCACTTTTGATTAAATAACTTACCAATGATAAAATTTCTAGATATGAGCGCAGAAGTTCCCATCATCAGAAATATGATATTGTCTTTTTCGTAAATGTACATTTCCTCTGCTCATCCCAGTAACTCTAGCTAAAAACCTTCCGTTCATTGTAAGAAAAATCATACTGATGTTATTATCTGCACAGTATCCCATTAATGCAGGGCTCGCTCCGATGTATCCGAAGCTCACAATACTTTCTAAATTATGCAAAGGCACTCTGCCAAGCTTTTCTTTTTCTTGGTTTAAGACGATATTATCGCCATCTAAGGATAAATAGATTTTTGGTTGAGTCACAAACAAGGTATTTAATAATTTTCTCATCCATACAAATTCCTTTCCAGGTACTGTTGGACAGTAATTTTATTCATTAAACTAGGCAGGCATATATTTTTCAAAGAACAGCTTTGACAGTGGGGTCCTGTCTTTACTTTTGGTGTATGCTTTTTCCGATAGTAATGATGCATTTCATCGGTTAATTCTTTAACATATTTCTTTAACTCCTCACTAATATTAACTTCCACTCTTTTTCTTATTTCATGGTAGTAGAAATAACCTTTATCGATATCAGTCAGATGCATCTCTTCCAGACAAATAGCCTGGGCAACTAATTGAACAATATCTTCTTTTCCTTTTTTCGGTTTTCCTCTCTTATATTCAATAGGGAAAGCCTTGTATTTACCAGCGTGTCCAACAATATCTACACCGTTCTCGTCCTCTATAAATTCAACCACATCACAGATGCCAGTGACTTTTAATTCTTGAGAGTGTATTGGCATGGCACGTACGATAATTTTATTTCCACGTTTTTCTTTTATAGAAGGGGTATCTGCTTTTTTATGAAGATAATTCCCTTCCACCGTTTTAACATTTTCTTCCCATTGCTGTTCAATATGAATTAGGGCCCATTGTCTTTTGCAAAACTGAAAGTGCTGAAGTCCGGACAAAAGAAGGTAATCTTCCATATTATTGCCCTGTAATGATTTCCGGTTCCAGACCGTCCAAGTCATTTAATGTAATTGTGTAATCATCATAAGACTTAGGATCGTCTTTATCAGCTTTAATTGACAAGGAGCGATGAACTTTAGCGGAAGAATATTGTCCTAATTTGGAACTGTGCTCCCACCAATATACGGTGTTCACTTCCATACTGCCATCTGGTCTTGCGGAAGAACTGTCATTTTCAAAAAGAGTGACAAGAGCTTGTTTTATTTTTTCAGCATCATCAAAAGTAAATCCTGTTTTCTCTGCCAGCTGTGTATTAATACTTCCTTTAAAAACATATAAACCGTGGTTAATCCAATGTTTCATTCCCATTGTATCGGAGCTTCTTTTATCTCCAGTAACCGAATTGACACTCTTGGTGATTTGTGTGCTTACAATATCAATTGGACTGACAGTAGTTGCGGTGTGAATTGATACAGGCCCTCTGACACCTACAGATAGAGTAGAACCTTTGAAAGCAAAAACCTGTCCAAAACTGCGTACATCTATCCATTTTTCACAAGCAATCTGTGCGAATTCCTCTTCTGAAGCTGTTTTGGATTTTAGCATTTTCTTTAATGCTTCATCTGAATCTGCTCTATCTTTTAAACTTTTAAAACCATCGTTATTCCGGTCATTTGATTGGACAAAAATAGGTTCTCCGGCATCTTGTAATCTATTCCTAATTTTACGTTTTAAAGCCACATCAGAAATTTCCCCATGACCATCATAATTCTGCCGAGGTCTATTACCGTTTAATGGATCTCCGTTCGGGTTAGCGTTTGTTACAGATACAACTACTGCAAAATCAATTTTCTTGTTCAGTACTGTCATTATTTCCATCTCCTTCTTTGTTTTTCTTTGTGTATAGTGATTTTCTTTGACTATATAAACCTAAAAGATATTTCTCTGTTAATGGAGAGTTATTAAAGTCTTCTTCACTAAATTTATCGGCTATTTCATCAATTAACTTAGTGTAATAAGTAGCTTTTACACCTAACTTTGCCTGGTAAGGTTGCAAGCTGCTTTGCAATGTTAGCCAAGTTCTGGCGGGTTGTTTTGAAAATGAGTTCATATAACGTATTGCATTGGTAGCTCTTTTTTCCTCTCTATCTAATGCACTTCTTTCCAAGACGTCTGCAACAGCTAATAGTCTTCCGAATAAATAACTTCTATCCGTACTTTCTTCATTTAAAGCCACATTCCATTCCTCCTCTTTTTCTAATAATGATTTACGTGCTAATGCACAGGTAATACTCAATGTCTTTTCCCACTCCCAATTTTCCATGGAAACAGGATTGGAACTGCGTTGTAATGCACTTCTTAAAATATCACGCGGGATATTCCGGTTATCTATAATGCAAGGGAGAATGCGTTCCATCAGCCCTTTAACCACTTTTTCATTGGCTCTTGCCCCATAAGCAGCAAAAGCGATGTCCTTTGTGGCTGGCGCACCGTAGAAGGAGACGCGCTGTTCATTTCTTTTTTTGTAATGATGAATCCAAGAGCAATTCTTATGCCAATCCTCTATGCGCTGTAAATAATGTTCTTTATTTAAGTGGCGATAATAAAGGACAGCCAGTCTTCCTGTTGTTGCTGAATCTAGTACAATGACATTGATGTTATCGTCTGAGGAGAGATTATGTTTATATCCATCCATTGCCTTTTTAAATTGTTGAGCAAAAGATTGTTGTGTATCTGGAACAAAAGTTTCTTCATCAATTGAATCTGTGAAGAAGTGAAAAGAATCTTCCGTTGGATCTGGCGCGTCTAAATTAGCCGACTCAGCAGTAGATTTGTTATCCTCGGAAATGTTCCATACCAAGAATACACGGTTATCAATTGTTTTGCCCTGGCGATGAATCAGCCATTTTAGGGCATTATGTGCTTTTTGTGACACCTCGTAACTAACAGCTGCTGCTTCTTGACTGGTTTTAAAACGTCCTCGGTATGTAAAACCACTGGAATCGTTTGATGAAATTAATTTTGCTTTATCAGCGGCATGTCGGATTTTGTTAGCATGGCGTTCTGTTGTCAGTGCGGCTTCTCCAGTTACGAAGCAAGTATCTGGCTCTTTCTCTTTTTCCATTTGACTTTTATAGTAATTAGAGAAGGAGTCAAATACTTCTTTGTCTTTCCAAACAGGGACTCCATCTGCAGAATAAGTCGTAAAGCGAACAAATACACTGAATTGATCCGTTGCCCCGCTGGAGAATATATCAGGTTTTTCTCCGAGTTCTTCTTCATACTCCTTCTTCCATTTACTGATAAGGAGATGATTTTTATCTGTTATTAATTTTTCATCTGCAACCAAATCTTCAATGAGTGTTCCTTTTCTTATATATTCATAGATTAAGCGGATACGATGATTACCATATGGAGAGTGTACCCATTTTTCTAAGTTATTGATATATGCTTGAAAGGGCGTGATTTCTAGCTTTTTCACATTTCCTCCATATTTTTCATAGTCGCCTGCAACATACGCTAATTTATCGTGAAGCGGGTAAGGGGCAACCTTTGAACCGGAACGGCTGGCTGAATCATCTGTTGTTGGAATGAGCGTGTTAGCTTTTTCTAATATATTAGCGTCTAAATAATTACCATCCTCATCAATTATTACTTCCATGTGGGCATTCTGTGTTGTATGCGCAATCGGAAGAAGGGTAAATTCACGATTTTCATATTTCTTTTCGGTAGTACCAACAGCCTGCTCGTTCACCTGATATGTTTTATACAGCTGCAATAGCCAACTCAATATGATTCCCCTCCTAATTGTTGAAGTAATTCTTCTGCTGTCTGCGTATTATTTTCATTAAAATCTTTTGGCTTCATTCCTTTTATTTTCCGTACAATTGTACATTCTTCTGGTCTGGGGAACTGTATAATTCCTTCTTTCATGACAGGTCTGAATAAACGAACAGAAAGCTCATCTTTTCCAGTTTCATCAGGATAATTAAATCCGTGAACCATGGTACCAAGATGGTATTCAGGAGTTTCTTTATAGTAACTATCACCGCTTCCAAATTCACAAGGTTCCACATATCCTTGACATTCTCTTGTACCTAAGAAAATATCTCTTCTTCCTCCAGCTTTTAGAGAGCGCTTTAAGATACTGTAATGCTTTCCGTCGACGCGATCATGTGCTAAATCAGGACGGTGTTCATTGTATTCAAAATGAGCGCGTACCTGATAATGAACATCTTTCAGGTAGGTGTAATTAGCAAGTGTATTACCACCTCCATATTCAATAGGGCGTATGCCTTTTGACTCCATCTGAATCGGTTTCATCACACGAATTTCATCGATATAAAATAAAATGGTAGGTTTCCAATAAATGGATTCCGTAATGCCTTTTATGGATTGGTAGGTTGGTACATGATAAGAGAGTTTCTCTCCACCTAATTTTGTAAGTGGATCTGTAAATAGAGCATAGTCTCCGAATACTTCAAATTCAATTTGATTTTTCATTTTGGGTGATTGATATGTGGTTAGGCATATCAATGGCTCCTCCTTTCTGGGTAGTGTTTTATATGAAAAGAAATAAGTTAAAATATTAGAGTGAAAATTGGTAATTTTGTAGTTTTAAGTGTTGTTTTCTATGGCTTCTATTATCTCAACTTCACTCTTTAATATTCGATTTTCTTTTTAAAGTTTATACATATTTTTCCTATCAAAAGATTTAATTTTATTTTTTTGTTTTCTTTTTGGATAGTATCACTTTAGAACCTCCTCTCACCCAATTCAGAAAATTGTTTACAATTAAACTATACTTTACTAAATTAGGTCAGTCAAGCTTTTTATAATAAAAATTCATCTACATCAAATAGTAATAATTTAAAGGAAAGTATTATTATTGTTACTATATATTTTTATTAACTATATATGTATAATATTATATGTATAGTTAATAAATTTTGAATAGTATTATCTATAAATTCGCATCCTATATGGGTGCGCGGATTGAAATCTTTATATTATCACTTGTGATGTTGATGGGGGCTGGCTCTTTATTAAAGAAGCCAGCCATCGACATTTAAAAAAACAAATCCTCTAATTGACTGTTCCCTTGTAAATCCAATCCATATTCCTCATCATAAAATCCATCTTTCAATTCATAAATCATCCCATCAAAGTGGGAAACAAGGGCCTGTTCCTTTACTAATTCCTGAAACACTTGCGGATAAACCTGAATAGAATATTGCTGTGCTGATTTAAGTAAGACAGATAATTTATCTATTTGCTGATTACTGTTTAATTCAGCGATAATATCCTTTCCTCTGTCGTAAGGGACGATTAAAGATGTTGTGTTATCGTCAATGACTTGAAAATACTTAGCTGTTGTATCTAGAGCACTCTTCAGGAGTAAAGGGTAAGAAGCAGATGTTTTCGATTTATAAGACTTCACTTCATCTGGTCTCTGCTCTAGCGAAATCTTGAAAAGGTGTCTTTCAATTTTTGGGACGAAAAAAGTTAAATCGGCTTCATTTTTCTGATAATAGTTTATAAAATATTCTTTCATCGCTTTTTGAGATAATAAACTGTGGTTATATCTCTCTGGTTTTTTCCTGTACATAGCAAGGAGGGGGGCAGAAGCCTCTTTGCCGAATTTGATTTCTTTTAAACGAGATAATTTTTCCTGTGCATGTTGAATGATATATACGGGCTTAGTTTGATATTTTCCATTCCGATTACATCTACCAGCTGCTTGGGCGATAGAATCCAAACCTGCAACAGAGCGAATAACGCAATCAAAACTTACGTCCACTCCAGCTTCAATCAACTGGGTAGTGACACAGACAAACGGTTCCTGTTCATTTAATTTCGCTCGAATTGTTTCTAAACTTTCTTTTCTGTGCGCTGCGCACATAGACGTACTGAGATGGTAAACAGGAATATTACTATTTTTGAGTAACTCATATAATTCTTTCACAACGGACTTCGTGTTTAAAATGACTAAAGTAGATCCCAGTTGATTAATATCTTCTATTATCCAATCTGCTATATTTTGATTTGTCATAGGATTCTCTGACTTGTCTATAATATCTACTCGTTTAAAGGCATCGGCCACTTCATCAAGATTTTGAATAATTTCCTCCTTAATTTGTATCGGATGAGAAACGTTCTCCAGCGTAGGTTGTGTAGCTGTACAAAGAATTACACTGGAATGCGCATCTCTTTTTAGAAAATTAACTGCTTCATTAAATAGAGAAACACACTTTGTAGGTACTTTTTGGACTTCATCAAAGATAATTACAGCATTTGCTAGATTATGCAAGCGCCTCGTGTTTCGATTCCCTTTGGCATAAAAGACATTTAAAAACTGGACTAAGGTAGTGAAAATAATAGGACTGTCCCAATTATCTTTTGCCAGTTTTAATTTCTGTTTTTTAGCGATGTAACCATCATCTATAGCATCGTATTCATTTTCGGTTTGCTCAATTACATTAGAGTGATGCTCTAAAATATGTTCGTCATCATTCAGGATATTTCTAATCTCATTGGCATTTTGTTCGATAATGGTTGTGTAAGGTACGATATAAATAATTCTTTGCTTTTGATATTCCAAACTATGCTTTAAAGCATAACGGAAGCTTGCCAATGTTTTTCCTCCGCCGGTAGGAATAGATAACGTATAAATATCAGAAGGCTTGGAAGCAAAGTCTTCACATTCTTGAGACATCTTTTCACGCAATGCATTAATAGGAGTCCGTTTTCCGTTATTCTTCAATTGGTCCAGATGCTGCATTAATGAATTGTAGTAGTTATAGAAAAAATCGGAATGTTCCACCGTTGTCTTGTCCGGTTTTCCGTTCTCAAAATTTCTTGTATTTGTCCGGTCAGCATCAATAAGGCAGCTAAATATGTATTTTGTTATAAAGACACTAGTTTTATAATTAAGTGGTAATTGTTTTATTTCTTTAACTGCATTTTGAATATAGGATTGTAGTTCAGAAAATGAAATAACATCCTCAAAAAAGGATTCTTTAATCATGTCGTAATTAGGGATTTCTCTCAGTACTCTAGAAAGAAAGGGCGATTCTCCTCTTTCTGTTGAAAGGTAGTCTTTGAGGTTGCTGTGATGCGAAATAATGGCATTTCCTACTATTTCCGCTAACAGCTTTTCATAAGGTGTATTTTTCTTCTGATGAAGAAGTTCAAATATAAGTTTTCCTCCGGCTGTAGAATGATCGATTTCTCCACGTTTATAGATATTCTCGTCTGGGTGGAAGACGGCTTCATATATGTACGTTTGGAAGTCGGGATTGTACTTTCCGATATCATGTAAAAGACCGCATAAACCGGCAACATATTTTAAATTCAGTTTCGAACCCAAAAGTTCAGCTATTTGTTTGGATTCCATTAAATGCGTTTTCAACAATTGAATTTCTTTATCTGATTCTCGGATATGAGCGATATGGTTCAATGAATTTTCCCCCTACGATTTTTTCTAGTTTAATTTTATCATATTATTTTAAAAAATCTACTATTTCGAAAAAAGATATTACTTAATCTATGGCGATAGGTGAAAAACGTAGAAATTTCTTGAGGAAACTTATTGAAGGTATGTTTGGGCATCGGGTTGGTTATTTCTTAGTTCGATTAATTTATCGCGATGTAACTGGCTGTAAGAAGGAAAAAAGAAACAGAAAGGGAGAGACCATCTGAAGTCATCGAACGTTATTAGTAGTTACAATAAAGTTTTAATTTTCTTTTTAAGTGTTATATCCAATAATTAGATTTCGAATAATTTCTTATTCATAAGGGAAGAGACTGAAACTTGCAGGATGCTTAAAAGGAAATTCCACTAAAGTCAATGAATCTAGTTACATTCCTACTAAGTTTTGGTATATCATAGAAACTTATTTGTTTTAATTTTTATAAAAGGGATGACGTAAAATAGTTTGTGTAAAATAGTTGAGATAAAAAAAGAGGTAGGGTACCCTCGAAATTGGACAAAAAATCAAGAAAGGAGACCCTACCATGTCTCAAAGTATAAATCAAAATACCTTTAT
>NZ_BORO01000011.1 GCF_018333215.1 Oceanobacillus sp. J11TS1
ACGGGGAGTAGGTAAGAAACGAGCTAATTTTCAGACACCTTCCCCGGGTACCCGGGGAAGGTGTCTGAAAATACATCCCAATAGAGAGGATACCCTATTAATTTACACAAACTTATTGACAGTACCATTGAAAAATAATTATTATTTGTATAAATTGCCATTGGTTATAATGCACTCATACTGATGGTTGTTTTTTTCTTCTAATGAAGTATGTGCTTTTATTAACTTATTATCAGCGACGAGTCTTATATTATTTTGTACAACACTACTGATTAGTGAAATAAGTATGTATTTACCAGAATCAAATTTCTATAAATAATATGGGTAAAAAATAAGGGAATACCATTTGTTTAGTTTACAAAAAGCTCTTCAATTAATTTATCAACTTCCAAACCCAACTATTGTATATATACTATAGAATCATTATATGCAATATTAAAACATATTTTTTAGTATTTTTCAAATATTTTTTCTTAAGAAGGAGCTATCGCAAAAATGTATGGTATATCTTTGATGACAGTTCTTTTTTATGTTGGGTTGCTTATTATAAGGTTAGTCATTTTTATTTTTGGTAATAACGAGAAAAACAATCAATTTTTGAAGCACTTAAATAAGTCTCCCTTTTTTTGAATTTTTTTCAAGCTATCTTTAATGGATGATAGTATAGGTTCAGGCGATTCGCTTAAATTTTCGTATGTGTCACACGCTTTTCAATCGCTCGTGATGAGGTAATTTTTTGCGAAGCTGCGTACGTAATGACCTTAAATAGAATGACTGGATCGACTCCCGGTTTTCTTCTTTTTTGGAGAATATCCCTGTAAGAGTTCTCTATAATCCATCTTTTCAAATAATAGGCAGTGAAGTCGGACCGAATCATCTGCCGATATTATTTCTTCTACATCCATCGGTAAATAAATTGGCAGAAGTTAGCGTATACTGAGTTATTATTCGTTTTTTGTCATAAGTTAATAATGCACGAGAGCAGACCTTTTGTGGTCTGTTTTTTTTGTGTGCACAAAAAAGCTGTTGCAAAATCAGGAAACTGATTTTGCAACAGCCCCTTAATAGTTGTTAAACCATTTAATTCAAAGCAGATTGCTGCACCAGCCTCTGCTTCTCCTTTTCAATTTTTCCTTTATCTATCCTTTCAAAAAGCGGTACTGCCTTCTTCACCTGCTTGGGAAGATTACTTATTTCTTTCCACCCCAGCTCTTTAATCGACAGCATTTCCTGAACCTGTTTTGTGGAATATGGCAAGAAAGGATACAGCAGCTGCGCAGTATTTACAATAATATATACACAGGTGGCCAATGTTTTATCAGCTTCTTCAGGATTTTCTTTCACCTGCTTCCAAGGTGCCTGAAAATCAAAATATTTATTTGCTTCCCGTATAAAATCAAATATTTCATTCAATGCCTGCTTCAGCTTCCCTGTTTCCACAAGCTCCCCAACAACTGGGTAAAGCCTTTTTACTTTATCGACTATTTCCGTTTCTAATGCCGCTTGAGGGATATTAGAATCACTATTCTTCTCAATAAACTTCAGTGTACGATTGATAAAATTCCCATAAGCCCCTAATAGCTCGCTATTATGGCTGAGGATAAATTCCTGCCAGGAAAAATCAGCATCACGGTTTTCAGGAGCATTGATGGTCAGAAAATAACGCAGCGAATCTGGATGGTAGGTATCCAGCACATCCTTGATCCAGACCGCCCAGTTATTGCTTGTTGATATTTTTCTTTTCTCCAAGGTGACATATTCATTGGAAATGATATGAGTAGGAAGCTGCTTCTCTCCAACCGCCAATAAAAGAGCCTGCCAGATGATGGTATGAAAAGGAATATTATCTTTACCATGTACATAATATGCCTTTGTTGAGGAATCTGAATCCCACCACGGTTCAATACTTTTTTGATTAGCCTTTCCCCACGCCTGACTGGCCGTTAAATACCCCGCAACAGCTTCCAGCCACACATAAATTTTCTTTCCTTCAAAGCCTTTTACAGGAACATCAATCCCATTAGGAAGATCTCTTGTAATGGCTCTTTCTCTCAAACCTTCCTGTAAATAACGTTTGGAAAATTGAACCGCATTATCACGCCACCGCTCTTCTTTCTCCGCTTGATTGACAATGGAAGTAAGCTCATTTGAAAAGTTTCCAAAAGAAAAATAATAATGTGCTGTCTCACGTATCGCCGGTTCTTCGCCGCAGAGCTTGCATTTTTTATTCTCCAGCTCAAGTGGGTCCAGAACCGCAGAACAATAATCACACTGATCCCCTCGCGCATTTGCTCCACAAACTGGACATCGTCCTTCTACAAAACGATCCGGTAAAAAGCGCTTATCCTTTTCACAATACGCCTGTTCTGTTGTTTTTTCTTTTAAAAATCCTTTATCAAGCAGGTCTAAAAAGATTTTCTGTACTGCCTGATGGTGGAATGTGCTATCCGTTCTCGTATAATAATCATAGGAGAAGCCTAATTTTTCAAAGGTGTCCACAAATTCCTGATGATATTTTTCAGCAATAACCTCCGTTGTGGTTCCTTCCTGTGATGCGGAATAGAAATTGGCGTTCCGTTACAATCACTGCCGGAAACATACAGCACCTCTTCTCCTTTTAAACGATAATATCTTGCTAAAATATCCCCCGGCAGTAAGCTTGCAATATGCCCTAAATGCAGGGATCCGTTTGCATACGGCCATGCGCCGCCAATAAATACAGCCATTTCCAACACTCCTTTTTGTGTTATTCTTATTCGAAATAGACACAGTCATGAGATAAACCCTCTTTTCAAGGCAATAAAAAACGTCCTAAGCTTTCTATAATAAAGAAAACTTAGGACGAGTATTCCCGTGTTACCACCTAATGTTCGCATACTGCTCACACAGCCTGCCTCCGTCTGTACGTCTGGTGAGTTATCAGCAGATTATACAGTTGCTGTTGTAACGAGTGCCTCTCGTTGCAGCCTACTATCCCTTAAAAGAGTTCAGCGCGCAGCTCAAAGGTCATTGTTCAATTGGGTTTTGCTGCCTCATTTCCACCAGCAGAGACTCTCTTTTAGCGCTTTCCAATCTACTTTTCCTTCTCATTGCCTGTTTAACTATTTGTTTTAGTTTACTCTTATTGAACAATATTATCAACTTTTTATTTATATTTGAGTATCTTGCCCAGACCGTATACGTATTAAAGCGATACTACTCTTCTAGCTTAAACACACGTGTTGCCTCGACAGCTTTTTGCCAGCCTTTATATAATTTTTCACTCTCTTCATTATCCATTTCATCATGGAATGTTTTCTCTATCTTCCACTGCTGTGCAATTTCTTCCGGGCTGTCCCAGAAACCGACAGCTAGTCCAGCCAGATAAGCAGAGCCAAGTGCTGTTGTCTCTTGAATAACAGGTCTTTCTACGGTTACATCCAAAATATCGCTTTGGAACTGCATTAAGAAATCATTTTTTACCGCTCCTCCATCTACACGAAGGGTTTTGATTTCCATTTCTGCGTCCGTTGCCATCGTCTCCATCACATCTCTCGTCTGATAAGCTAGAGACTCTAATGTTGCACGGATAAAATGCTCTTTCTTGGTTCCTCTTGTTAAACCAAACACGGACCCGCGCGCATCACTATCCCAATACGGTGTTCCTAACCCGACAAAAGCAGGTACAACATATACGCCATCGGTAGTATCTACCCGCGTTGCAAAATCTTCACTTTCCGGACTGGTTTCAATCATTCTTAAACCATCTCGCAGCCATTGGATAGCAGAACCAGACACAAAGATACTGCCTTCTAGTGCGTAAGTAACTTTTCCATCCACGCCCCATGCGATTGTTGTTAATAATCCATTCTCTGATTTTACAGGTTTTTCCCCTGTGTTCATTAGCAGGAAGCCACCTGTACCATACGTATTTTTCGCCATCCCTTGCTCAAAACAAGCCTGTCCAAATAAAGCAGCCTGCTGGTCTCCAGCAATTCCGGCAATTGGAACTTCCTCACCAAATAAATGATAAGATACCGTTTTCGCATAGACTTCAGAAGATGAACGAACTTCCGGAAGCATTGACTTCGGCACATCCAAAATTTCTAAAAGCTCCTCATCCCATTTTAAGTCGTAAATATTAAACATTAACGTTCTGGAAGCATTGGAGTAATCGGTAACATGTGTTTGTCCGCCTGAAAACTTGTAAATAAGCCATGTATCGACGGTACCAAATAATAAATCGCCTGATTCCGCTTTTTCCCTTGCTCCCTCTACATTATCTAGTATCCATTTTACTTTCGTACCCGAAAAATACGGATCAATCAAAAGACCTGTCTTATCGCGAAATGTATCTTCGTATCCTTGTTCTTTTAATTCTCTACAAATGGGCTCTGTCTGACGGGATTGCCAAACAATCGCTTTATAAATCGGGCGTCCAGTATTCTTGTCCCATACAATTGCCGTCTCGCGCTGGTTGGTAATTCCAATTCCTTCTATCTGACTTGGTTCAATACCTGTTTTATTTAACACTTCCGCAATACAGCCGAGCACCGATGTCCAAATCTCATTTGCATCGTGTTCTACCCAGCCTGGTTTCTCAAAATACTGCTTAAACTCCTTTTGTGCTGTGTCAACAATTTCTCCCTTGTTGTCAAACACAATCGCGCGTGAGCTAGTTGTTCCTTGATCAATTGAAAGAATATATTTCTCTGCCATCCTTCATTCCTCCATTTCTATTTTTAAGATACACCTGACATTATATCTTAGATAATTTATCCTATTTATTGCATTCCCTTAATTCTTTTTTTCTATTCTTACTTATGAGCAGGAATGCTATTTCTTTTTTGCTCATGTATTAAAGCGATTGCTAGAATGATTACAACTACCACAGTCATAACCCAAAAACCTGCACCCATACTTCCATCAAAAAAGGCATGATAGAAAAAGGCACCGTATACACCACCGATAATTGGACCAATAACAGGTATTGGCGCATAATTCCAATCTGATCCGCCCTTACCGAAGATCGGTAAAATAGCGTGTGCAATTCTTGGTCCTAAGTCCCTTGCTGGATTAATCGCATAACCAGTCGTTCCTCCGAGCGACATCCCAATAGCAACAATTAATAAACCGACAATAGCAGGATTTAACCCCTCTGTGAATTCGTTTGCACCAATGAATAACAAGCCCATAACCAATACAAAAGTTCCAATGATTTCGCTTACTAAATTGGCTGGATAGCTTCTTACAGCCGGACCTGTTGCAAAAACTCCCAGTTTTGCTCCTTTATCTTCTGTTTCTCTCCAATGAGGAAGGTACTGGAAGAAAACAATAATCGCACCAATAATTCCGCCAATTATTTGACCGGATATATATGCTGGCACTTTTGCCCACGGAAATTCACCAATCGCTGCAAATCCTAATGTTACTGCAGGATTTAGATGAGCATCAGAAAAATTACCTACTGCGTAAACTCCCATCGTTACGCCTAGACCCCAGCCTATAGTAACTACTACCCAGCCGGCCCCATTTGCTTTAGATTTCTTTAATTCTACGCCGGCGACAACTCCCACGCCTAAAATGACTAGAATCATTGTACCAATTAACTCAGCTATAAATTCAGACATATTTATATCCCCTTTACTAAATAAATTTTTCTAGATGAATGTAACAAGTTGGAAAAATAAAAGGTCAGAAATAAAAAAGCCCACACTTATGTAACCGTATTCTTTCTAGGGGAAATACGACTTACTGTGTGAACTTTATCTCCTACACAACCTTAACTTGTTAATAAATACCTTATACCAAACATAAAACGCTGTCAATAATTTAAATTTTTACATTTAGCAGGTATGAAATCATGATAAATTTTCCCACTCCTTACAATCCCTAATATATCGCCCTTCAAACGACATTCTTCTTCATCTAGTTAACGAAGGAAATTCCAAAAAATAACTATTTCATGAAATTCCTAATTTTTGTGTTTTGCAATGTGCACATTAAAAAACGTCCTTTGCTTTCTTTATACAGAAAGCGCAGAACGTTCACCTCGTCGTAAATTAATATTCAAACATTTTTTGTATGTCCCCCATCTTCCATACCTTTTTCCTCTTCGAAATCCTCTTCATACAGGTTACTCCGGATTTTGAAGAATTCAAACAGGTGTGAGACAAATACTTTCAGAAGCGCGTAGCCCGGAACGGCTAACAGAATACCAATAAATCCAAATAAATTCCCTGCTGTTAAAATAATAAAGATAATCGTAATCGGATGAACACGAAGGTTTCTTCCCATAATTTGCGGAGAGATAAATTTCCCCTCAATAAGCTGGACAATGGTCCAAACGATAATCAATTTGACAACCATAAACGGAGAAGTCACCATCGCCACGATTAACGCTGGTATAATCGCAATTGCTGGACCAAGATAAGGAACAACCGTGGTAAATGCAGCGATTAACGCCAATACCGGTGCATATTCCAGTCTAATAATAACAAAGCCAATGTACATTAGAACCCCTATGCAAAATGCAACAATAATTTGCCCGCGAATAAAACTGCTAATTTGATGATTCATTTCTTTTAAGATAAGAAGGGTTGGCTTTCTCATCGATATTGGTAGAAATTTAATAAAATACCCTGGCAGCTTTTCCCCATCCTTTAACAAGTAAAACAGAATAAACGGCAGCGTGACAATGGCTAAAACAATCTCTGTTACTGCACCGATGACATTACCGATATTGGAAAAAGCACTATTCATTAAATCAAGCGAACGATCAGATAATTGCGTAGCTAATCCCTGTAAATCAATATATTCTACTAATTGGAACTGATTGATAAAATTTCCACCGACAAAATCATTTACCATTTTCTCAATATCCGAAATAAACGGTGGCAGACTTGTTATAAAACTTGTCATTTGATCTCTTAAAAAAGGAAAGACAGAGCTGATTAAAACAGTTAAAATTCCGATAATAATCAGGTATAACCCAAAGATAGAATAGATTCGCTTCACATGCCTCTTTTCTAAAAAATTAACTACTGGGTTTAATAAATAATATAAAATCGCTGATAAGATAATTGGCAGCAATACCGTCTTTAACAGCACAACGAATGGTGTAAACACAAACGAAATATGGGTAAATATAAGTATATTTAAGCCAATTAACAATAGAATGATTAAAAATACAACAAAGCGATTATTTAAGAAAAAACGTTTAAATAAATCTATTTTATCGTTCACGGATTTCAACGCAGCAGCACCTTCTCTTCTCCTTCTAGATGTGTAAGTTACTCCTATTATATCGCAAAAAACAGCAGGAATCTCTATCTAACTCATCCATTTTCCCCTTCATTCTCTAATTCTAGCAACTTTTCATAGGATTTTAGTCTTTCTTTCTCTTGCGTTTCTTTTTGTTCCTGCAGCTTCTGCAAATCATCTATTTGTGTGGTGGCTGCCATTTGTAATTCTATCGCATAAATTTCCGCTTCGAGTACTTCAATTTGTTTTTCAAGTCTTTCTATCCATATAGACGGGTCCTCTATGCTCCGATATTCCTTCTCCTTTTTGATCGTTTTTTTATCTGACGAAGGTTGCTTTATCTGTTTCTCTAACAGTTGTTCTTTCCGCTTCTTCTTCGCCCATGAATAATTCCCCAGGTATTTCGTTATTCGCTGGCCTTCTATCCAATATAGGTAATCAAACTGCCTATCTAAGAAATAGCGATCGTGACTGACTGCAATCAGACTTCCTTCAAATCTTTCTAACGTCTCTTCTAAGACTTCCCTGGAATCAATATCTAAATGGTTCGTTGGTTCATCAAGAACAAGCGTATTAATATCTTGATGCATCAGCTGTGCTAAACGAAGGCGCATTTTTTCACCGCCGCTTAACTGCGACACTTTCCGAAAAACATGCTCTCCATAAAAGAGAAATTTCGCTAAAATATGTCTCGCTTTTCCCTCAGTAACGGAAATTGCGTCACGAAAGGTATCCAGCACCGTCTGGGTTGAATCTGTATCATGAAACACATGTTGGGACAGGTAACCAAACTTCACATTACTGCCAATATGGACCTCTCCTTGGTCTGGTTCTAAGTTACCGAGCATCAATTGAATAAGCGTTGATTTTCCTGTTCCATTCTCACCAATAATAGCAACACGATCTTGATAACGGATATGCAAATCCACGTTGTCAAACAGCAGTTTCTCTCCAAATTTCTTCCGTACATCTGTCATCACAATAACGTCTGTTCCACTCCGCTCCGCACTATCCAATGCCATTTGCATCTTTTTCCTGTTCCACTGTGGTTTGTTTAATTTTTCCATTCGCTGCAGTGCCCGTTCCATATTTTTTGCACGTTTATGCAGTCCCTCATTTGGCGGATTGGCCCGATTCGCCCACTCTCTCAAACGTTTAATGGCTTCCTTCATCTTTTTTATTTTCTTTTGCTGTTCTTCATAAGCCTGAAATTCCCTTAGTAGCCGTTCTTCCTTTTCCTTCACATACCCAGAGAAATTTGTATGATAAACAGCAAGCTCTCCGTCTTCTAGATCTACAATTCGGCTGACCACTTCATCCAGGAAGTAGCGATCATGGGAGATGACGACAACGGTTCCGTCATAGCTGTTTAAAAATTCACCAAGCCATTCAACTGCTTGTAAATCTAAATGATTCGTCGGTTCATCTAACAACAGCAAATCTGGATCTTGAAGCAGAATTTTCGCTAAACCAATTTTTGTTTTTTCCCCTCCGCTAATTTGTTCAAAAGGCATTGGTAATAAATCTTGGACATTCAATCCTGTCGTAATCCGGTCAATATTTGCTTCTAATTCATACCCGCCAAGCACGGTAAAACGCTCCTGGGCCTCTCCGTAAGCTTGAACAGCTGTTGCCAATTTTTCCTCCGACTGTGGATGCTGCATGGATTTCCCAGCGCTTGTATCTGTTTTTCCAAAGCGACAATTTCTTGATTAGACTGCTTTAAGACATCGAATACGCTTATACCTTCTTCCGGATTAGGAATTTGCTCTAAATAGCCGATCGTTGTCGCTTTTTTCCAATGAATACTGCCTTCATCTTGCTTGGTGATACCCGCCATTAATCGTAGTAACGTACTCTTCCCTCCTCCATTTCTTCCTACGATACCAATGCGTTCTTTCTCTTTTACCCCTAGAGATAAATTTTCAAATATAATATTTCCACCGTACATTTTTTTCACTTGATTTATTTGACAAATCATTCGTTATTCTCCTTTATCTTCTCCGCAAAGATAAAGACAACAAAAAAACACACAAAGAGCATATCTCTCCGTGTGCTTTCAGGCTTCACTTTAATTTACACATAGCCGTATTATTATCTGATGCAGAGATGCTTTTTTGCTTTCGTATTTGCTATTAAATTGCTAAAAAAGGACAGACGTATCCCGTCAGCAGCAAATACCGCAAATTTCGCACGGCAGTAATATAAGAACTCAATCCAGTCTCCGCACGACTTCTCAGCTTGTAAAAACATCTCCACACCTCCTTTTTCTCATAAATTATATTCATTATATAGAATTTTTGTGCTGCATGCAACTTTTCCCAGTCACCTGTTTCATAGAAAACTTCGATGATATTATTTTTGCTAACTTATTCCCAAAAACGGATTCCAGTAGAGTTGCTTTCCTTGAAACCTTATTAATGCAGTCTAATTCATTTACATACGGATATTCTATTGGCACCTGCTTTGTAGTGCAATTAATGTGTTACGGGAAATAGGTAAAGTTAAACTTTTAAAGAGCTTAATGACATAAATTTTAAAACCTTTCCTTTACCAGATTAATTAAAAAATGCAATAATAGATAATAAATACTTTCGGAAATTCACTAAAAGAAGGATGGAAAAACGTTGATTTTTATTGGTTTATTATTTTGTATTATTGCTATCATTATTACTATCTTAAAGTTAAAGATTATTTTAACCGGCGAAGTAGTAGAAGGAAAAATCGTAGGCTATGTTCGTGGTGCAAAAGGGACCTATGGAATGGTTGGTTATAATTACAGAATTTTATTGGAATATAATGATGAAATCTATTATGTAACGTCAATGGATGGACTTACTACCTCGAATGGAGTAGTACCAAATAAAAATTTAGGAAGGTATTATAAGGTCTACTTCAATCCTGGGTCTCCAGATAAAAGAGTAGCCTTGAAAGGTGTTCATAAAACGGAATGGCTTGCTTTCTTTTTATTTTTAGCAGGGGTTTTAATAATTGTCATTGATTTAGCTTCGATTATTCAAAATAATTAATGGTAAATACATCTACGGAACTGCCAAACAGGCATCAAAACAAATTGATTGAATTTTCCTGCGTAGAAAGGTAGGCTTTAAGCATAAATGTAAAAGGAGAGTACATAGAAATGACAAATCAAATTCCAGAACTCACACTACATGATGGCGTTACCATTCCTTCCGTTGGCTTTGGAACGTACAAACTAAAAGGACAAAGCGGTGCCCAAGCGATTAACCACGCAATTACAAACGGCTATCGCCTTCTTGATACAGCTTACAACTATGAAAATGAAGCTACTGTCGGCGAAGCACTACGCAGAAGCGCTGTGCCACGTGAAGAATTATTTGTAACATCTAAACTTCCTGGCCGTTATCACCATTATGAGGATGCGATTGTTACGATTCAAGAATCGTTATTCCGGGCAAACCTTGATTATTACGATTTATATCTTATTCACTGGCCAAACCCGATTCAGGACAACTATGTAGAGGCTTGGCAAGCTTTAATTGATGCGCAGAAATTTGGTTATATTCGTTCTATCGGTGTATGCAATTTCTTACCAGAACATTTAGACCGTCTTGAAAAAGAAACAGGTATTTTGCCAACTGTAAACCAAATTGAATTGCATCCACGCTTTAATCAGGCAGAGCAGCTAAAGTGGCATGAGGATCATAACATTGTAACCGAATCATGGAGTCCTTTGTCTAGGGCAAGTGACCTGCTTCAGGATGACACATTACAAAAGATTGCTGATCAGCATCATAAGACAGTCTCACAAGTTATTCTTCGCTGGCATTATCAGCTAGGTGCCATTGCAATCCCGAAATCCGCAACACCTTCTCGCCAGAAAGAAAATATTTCTATTTTTGACTTTGAATTAACAAAAGAAGAAATGACGATGATTAATAGTCTTACAAAGCCGGACGGAAGAATGAAAAATCAAGATCCTGCTGTTTATGAAGAATTTTAATAGAGATAAAAGAAGAGAGGGCATCCCTACGCGGGTGCCTTCTCTTTTTCGGATTATAGGAGGAGAAAGCCACTAGATAAAAAATAAAAAAAAGAAATAAACAATCGGTATACTGATAACTGATAGAAGCGTAGAAAAAAAGACAACCACCGACGAGAATTCCATGTCTCCCCCATATACTTGTGCATACATACTGATGGTTGCCGGACTTGGTGTAGCAGAAAGTAAACACGCTACCATAAACCACTCAAAGGGTATTTGAAAGAAAAGCAATGGAAGGAAAAAGAGAATTGGATAAATAAACAATCGAATGAGTACAGCAATATAAACGAGTGCATCCTTCATGTACGCAACGGCCCTAGAAAATGTGATGGCTGAAATCATCATACCAATCATAATCATCGATAAAGGCACTGTCATTTGCCCGATAATAGCTATTGGCTCCATGATAAAAGATGGAATTTGAATTGGAAAGATAAATAAAATAAAACCAACCATCGTTGCTAAAAAGCCGGGATTCTTTAAGATAAACATGGCTTTGGAATCTGGGAGCCCTTCAGGATTCATAATATAAATGGCATATGTCCAGATTAAAACGTAATAAATAAGATTAAATACGGAAGCAAACAAGACTCCCTCCTGACCAAAAAGCTGCAGAATAATCACCATGCCTATAAAGCCTTGATTACCGAATAAAATAACATTTTCAAACACTGCTTTGCGATCCATAGAAATAGTTAGCCTTCGAGCGATAAAACGGCTTAAAAAAAGGGTCCCGCTCATAATATATATGGAAAGGACAAACATGATAAGGGCACCATAAGCCTGTTCATATTGGAAAGGCATATGCATGGAGCTTATAATTAAACAAGGCAGGGCTACATATAATAATAATGTTGTAAACGCACGCTGGCCATCTTCAGAGATTAGCTTTTTACGTTTTACTATCCAGCCAATCAGAACAATAATATAGAGAGAACCAATTTCATATGCCAATGTAAATAATGTATCCATGCCCCTTCACCTTTCTCTTTAACATACCATTACAGATTATTCATCAAGAGAAGGGGATGTGATAAAAGACTACTCTAATCTACATTTCTATATGCCATCAATTCCTTATTTACTTGTTTTGTGGAATGATAAATGGATTTATATAATTGATAAAGCTCCTTATACTTTTCTACATTCTCTGGAATTGGCTCTACCGTTTCTGCATCTTTCAGAAAAACGGATGCACATTCCTGCAGAGACGCAAACCATCCCGCACCATAAGCAGCCAACATAGCAGCACCCATTCCCGGACCTTGCTCACTGTTTGGTTTCATCACAGTTGCATTAAAAATATCTGCTTGCATTTGCAGCCACAGCTCACTCTTTGCTCCACCGCCAATCGCGATGACCTTATCAATAACTTTTCCATGCTCCCTGAAAATTTCTATCGATTCATTTAAAGAAAAAGTAATTCCTTCCATAACTGCTCTTGTAAAATGTTTGAGTTCATGAGAGCTATCCATGCCTATAAAACTGCTACGTATGGTTGCATCCACATAAGGTGTACGCTCGCCAACAAGATAAGGCGTAAATAAAAGTCCTTTTGCTCCAACTGGCACCTTACTAGCTTGTTTTAAAAGGGCATCAAATCCCACTTCTTTCGCAAAGGTATTCTTAAACCAGGATAAACTATATCCTGCAGCAAGTGTCACTCCCATCGTGTAATAAGCATTGGGAGCAGCGTGATTCATGTAATGCACTTTTCCGTCAAACGATTTATCTCCATCCGCTTCATAAGATACAACAACACCAGAGGTACCAATGCTGACCATCGTTTTCCCTTCTTCCAACACACCTGCGCCAATCGCTCCACAAGCGTTATCAGCACCTCCTGCAAACACTTTCATTTCTTCTGACAATCCTGTTTTCTCTGCTATTTCCTTCTTGATATTCCCGACCATTTCATGAGAAGGAACCAATGGCGGACACAAATCAGGATGAATATCTAAGGCTTCACAGATTTCTTTACTCCACGAGAGTTTGTTTATATCTAATAAAAGGGTACTTGCTGCATCCGAATAATCTATATGTAACTGACCGGTTAGGCGAAAACGCAAATAATCCTTTGGTAATAAAAATAGCTTTGCTTTTGCGTAGTTTTCAGGTTCGTGTTTCTTAACCCATAATATTTTAGGCAGGGTAAAACCTTCTAGCGCTATATTTTTAGGTATTTGGAGAAGCTTCTCCTTTCCAACACGCTTTGTAATTTCCTGACATTCCGCAGTGGTGCGCGTATCATTCCATAAAATCGCTGGGCGGATTACCTCGTGATTCCCATCCAATAAAATAAGACCGTGCATCTGTCCGGAAAAACTGATTCCTTCAATATCAGACAGATCTCCAGAAAAGCAATCTGCCAGCTCCTTCAAACCAGCTATTGTTTGCGCTACCCAGTCTTCTGGATTTTGTTCACTATACCCTGCTTTTTCTTGTATTAATGGGTATTCCTTCGACACCGTTTGAAGCACTTTCCCCTTCTGGTTAACCAAAAGCAATTTCACAGCACTGGTTCCTAAATCAACACCAATTACATATTTCACTGCTTGACCATCCTCTCCCCTATATAAAGTGCATATTCTTTAACAAAAGAAAGAAAAAGGACGAATCATCCATCCGCCCTCTGTTATTCTTATTTCCACCAATCATTATAAACGGAAGCAATTGGTTCACGCTTATGCATTGTTTTTATATAGTGCCCTTCAATAATCTCTTTCGCTTCTTGTGATACTTCTTTCCCTTCTAAATAAGCATCGATATCTTCATACGTAACACCTAATGCTTCTTCATCAGCCAATGCTGGACGATTATCTTCCAAGTCAGCTGTTGGTTTTTTCAAGTAAAGATGTTCTGGACAGCCAAGCTCTCTTAATAGTTGTTGACCCTGGCGTTTATTTAATCCTTCCAGCGGCACAAGGTCACATGCGCCGTCTCCATGCTTTGTAAAGAACCCGGTAAGTGCTTCTGCTGCATGGTCTGTACCTAAAACAAAGCAATTATTTACACCGGCAATGCTATATTGTGCCTTCATTCGTTCCCTTGCTTTTTCATTTCCTTTTAAAAAGTCCGTAATCGGTACGCCAGCATCAAGTAATGCCTTTTCACTTGCATCGACTGCTTCTTTGATATTTACCGTTACGACCTTTGTAGGCTGTACAAACTGAATAGCATCCTCTACATCATCCGCATCGCCTTGCTTTCCATAAGGAAGCTTTACGCCAATAAATTGGTAAGAATCCTTTCCATCTTCCTCGTTTAATTCATCAATCGCTAATTGAGCTAGTTTAGATAGCAATGTTGAATCTTGTCCGCCTGAAATGCCAAGTACAAATCCATTTGCAAAAGTGAATTTGCGTAAATAATCCTTCATAAAATCTATACGAAGGCGAATTTCTTCTTTCGGATCAATTTCTGGTTTTACATGTAATGCTTTAATAATGGATTGCTGTAATTCACTCATCGAAAACACTCCTTCATAAAAGGGGACTCCATCCTTGGGATGCTGTAAAATATTTGCTTGTATTCACCAAAGTGCGAGAAGTCCCGCTTTGTAATATACATTTTGTTTTGGACCTGAATCGTTAACGATTTTGACCTTCCTTTACTTTTTTCTTCACCTTTTCAATATGTTCCATTTTGCTATTCCATAGTTTAATACTTAGATCAACAGGATATTCTGCTGGATAATTGGTTCGCTTATACTCATCCCAGAAAAGCTGTAGCTGTTTTTTCGTATAATTCTGTATCTGCAGCAAATTTGGGCAGTCATAGACAATTTCTCCATCTACCAAAATATCGTGATGTAAATTCACTGCTTCAAAATTAGAAACCATTTTCTTATAATACGTATGAATCGGATGGAAAAGCATAATCTCTTCTTCTTGATTTGGATCTTCATTTTCCAATGTCAGATAATCACCTTCACTATGATGGTTCCCTTTATTTATAATACGATAAACTTTTTTCTTGCCTGGTGTTGTCATCTTTTCCGGGTTTCCTGATAATTTAATCGTATCAACCATTTTTCCGTGTTCATCTTCAATCGAAACTAACTTATAAACAGCTCCAAGTGCCGGCTGGTCATATGCAGTGATAAGCTTTGTACCGATTCCCCAAACATCAATTTGCGCATGCTGGGCCAAGAGACTCGCAATGGTGTACTCATCCAAATCATTGGAAGCATAGATTTTCGCATCTGTAAATCCTGCATCATCCAGCATTCTTCTTGCTTCTTTCGATAAATAAGCTAAGTCACCGCTATCGATCCGAATCCCCTCAAAATCAATTTTATCCCCTAGTTCTTTTGCCACTTTGATTGCATTGGGAACACCGGAATAAAGGGTATCGTAGGTATCTACTAAAAAGACACATTTACGATGACGCTCAGCATATTTTTTAAAGGCGATGTATTCATCACGGTAGGCTTGAACCATGGAATGCGCATGGGTTCCAGCTACAGGAATTCCAAATAATTTACCTGCTCGAACATTACTTGTCGCACTAAATCCAGCAATATACGCTGCTCTGGTTCCCCATACCGCAGCATCCATTTCCTGTGCTCTTCTTGTACCAAATTCCATCACGGGATTATCTTTGACAAGCTGTCTGATACGTGAAGCTTTGGTTGCGATAAGTGTCTGGTAGTTCACAATATTTAATAAAGCTGTCTCTAGCAGTTGTGCTTCTGCTAATGGTGCCTCTACCCGAATAATCGGTGCATTTGCAAAAACAACTTCTCCTTCACGCATCGATTTTAAAGAACCCGTAAACCGAAGATTACGTAAATAATCGATAAAATCTTCTTTATATCCGAGTTCCTGCAGATAAGTTAAATCCGATTCACTAAAACGGAAGTTGTGTAAGTACTCGATAATCCGCTCTAATCCGGCATAAATCCCGTAGCCATTTCCAAAAGGGAGATTGCGAAAATATAAATCAAATACTGCATTACGATTATGTACGCCATCATGCCAATAAGTTTCAGCCATATTTATTTGATAAAGATCTGTGTGCAGCATTAAACTATCATCTATATAATTCATTTCCGATTTCCTCCTGTGTTTTTTAGTTTCCCATCCTTTTTACCAAATAGATGAGGAAACAACGGTATCGTTAAATTGGTATAACTGAGACGGCCTGAATGAATTCCGCTCTGTTTTCTTTAAGTTTCCATTTTCATCGACAACTTTTTCTAAAAAGGGCAGTTTTGGAGCTTTTCCAAAAAAGACAGATTTATTCGTGATCCTAGGATGGTTAGATACTGTCATTAGTACGCGCTGTAATTCAGATAAGGTAAATTCTTTTGGCAAGAAGTTTCTTGCAACCGTCGAATGAAGCATATCCCATTCAATCAAGGATACAGCGTCTCCGATCACTTTTTGGTGATCAAATGCTAAAGAAAGTCGCCTTATTTCTTCAAGAGAAAATAGTTCCACTTCCGCTGCATCGTCCGCCGCCCGTCTTTTTTCAAGTTGAAACTCTGGTACGATCGCATAATGGGCATTCGAAATAATCCAGCCCCGCGGGTCTCTTCCCCACGCATCATATGTTCCAAAATGTTTCAAGAAAACATCTTCAACTCCAGTTTCTTCTTTTAACTCTCTAGCAGCTGCCTGCAAAGCAGATTCCCTTCTTTGGGCATCCACAAACCCTCCTGGCAAAGCCCACTTTCCCGCTTCGATATTAGGTTTACCTTCTGCATCTATTTTAGCCCGTTTGATTAACAAAAGCTTCAATATATTTTTAGGAGGTTCTTTTTTACGCTGCTCTTTTGCTTCAGCATTTTCGGAAACAATGGTAAACACCGCTATATCACTCGTGTAACCGTCTGGTGTAATATATTTCTTTTCATCTTTCATCGATAAAATTCACCTCCAGCGGATGCTCCCTTTAGTAATTTGCAATTTAATAATTACTAATTATTATAATCAAACGAAACCTAATGTCAATTAAAAACGAACAGCTTTAAAAAAGCAGAAGAAATTCCATATGGAACTTCTTCTGCTTTTTTAAACTTTATATTTATTTTCTTCTTATTGCTTTTATAGCCTTATAAACCAAATAACACACAGCTACAATAACTAGAAGTGAAATTATAGCACCAGTCAAATTAAAAGTCCACATATCCTACCCTCCTTAAAAGGCGTATACATTACAAGATCCGTTTGATGTTTTAATTACAGCAATCGTTTGATATTTTACTGCTATAAGTAATAATTGTAAATGCATTTTGGTATATTACTATAAACATAGCTGATGTCGGAGGAAACTAAATTAGAAGTGTTTCGGTTTTACCGGCGCATATCAAAATTCTAATGATGCGAACAAGTAGAACGGTTTTACTTTGAACAGACGTCCCTTGCCTTTTCAATTCTTTAACCCATTCCTCGTTACTTTCACTTAGATTGATTCGTTTTCAGAGATTGTTTGTTGGAATTTACAATGAAGTTTCGTTTTATGGCTTTTTAGGAAAAATTGTGAACGACCAGGAGTAAATAAAATCAACGATAAAAATAATCCCCCAAACCATGGAAAGTCCATATGCCGTTTCACTTGCATAAGGAGACTGGCGGTAATCATCCTTCCCAACCCATGACAAATCAGATAAACAATCCATCATTCCTTCTGTTCCACCTAGCCCATAAATCCATAATCCAGCTTGAACTCCAACAAAAATAACAAGATGAATCATTGCGCTATAGCGATTTTTTCGAGCGATATATTTTGGATCCTGCTGGCGCTCCATTATCTGTATGTCTTTTTCCGTCAACAGGGATACACCCCGCCAATTACCAATTGTTTTGCGCATCCAGCGGTCAAACCTTTTAAAATCTGCAATTCCAAAGGTGCACGCGTACAGTACAAAAAGGCTAATAATAATCTGGAATGTACTAATTTCTCCAGTTATTTGATAGATGAACACGGCTAAGGCCGCTTCAAATATAAACAGGAATAAAAATATACTGATAAATATGGTGCTCAGATTCTGCTTATTCAGCAGGTATCTGGTTAATCCAAATAATAAGAGCATGACAATCGACAGTACCTCGGCTGTGATAAATAATTCCCATTGATAGGTTAAAAGTGCTTGCATCGCTTATCCCCTTTATAATTAATCCGTTCTATATTTTTACGCATCAGCGGAAAAAAGGTTTCATTCCTATAAAAACAGCGAGATTAAGAATTTCTTTAATCCCGCTGTTTTTCTTATTTATTAATCCTCCGCATATTTGACAATGGCATCACGTAAAAGGGTTACAATCTCTCTCCCTGCCCGATCATTATAATATTTCGCAAATCGCTCATCTGATACATACATTTCTGCCAAACCTTGATGTGCTTCAGCTGAATACGTTGGCCAAGAATACATTAACCATTTTTTGTGGAGTTCGTATACTTCTTTTGCTTCTGGAGCATCCAAATCATTGGCATCTGCTAATTGCTCCAATTTCATAAACAACGCTTCTTCTACACGCTGCATTTCCTGAAAATCTGCTTCACTAAGATTCATCCATTTTTGATTAGATTCATCCACCGTTTCCTTGCCATATTTCTCTCTGATTTCTTTGCCATATAATTTTTCGTTTTCATCCAGCCGTTCTTTCTTAAAGCCTTCAAATTTTTCTTCTGCTGTCATCGTAATCTCTCCTTTTGTATGTCGAATTGTTTTTTCCACTGTGCCCAGTAACTGATCTATTTTCTCCCTTTCCTCTTTTAGTTTTTGCTGGTGCTCTTCTAACGCCGTCAATACGTTAAATGCAGGGTCATCAAGAATCGATTGAATCTGCTCGAGCCTCATTCCTAAAGATCGATAGAGAAGAATTTGCTGCAATCGATTTAACTCCTCATCTCCATACAGACGATACCCAGAGCTGCTATGCGCTACAGGATTTAATAAACCAATTTGATCGTAATAGCGGAGTGTGCGTGTGCTAATACCAGACATATCCGCTACCTGTTTGATAGTATATTTCATTGCTCTTCCCTCCTTCTGTCTTCAGTATAGAGATTTACGCAGCGTCAAGGTCAATGGTTTTTTTAATATATTCAAAAACCCACCTTTAACAGTTTTAAGATGGGTTTATCTTTCCTTATTTTATATAACTTCATTAAAAATTTGTCCGCCATTTAGATCAATAATTTTCAATCGGTTTGTGTCTTTAATGAAAATCGTTTTGTATTTTTTCTGATCTATTTCATCACCGATAAATAGAATACGCTTATGCGGATTGTCTTCCACAACTTGAACAGAATCATTTCCGGATGGAATTTGGTGTTGAATAACTGGCAGTTCCACATGCTCATTTGAAACTGCTTCATTTTCTACAACCATCACCTCATTGTTCTGTGTGATTTCTTCCGCTTCTCCCGCGTTTGCATAAATTCCCGTAAGTAATAATGCTCCCGCTGCTGTAGATAGTAAAATTGTTTTCATTGGTAATAACCTCCTTCACTTCTTAACAATTACCAGTTTAACGAAGTCGTACTTATAACGTCCTTAGAGGAAAATGAGAATTTGCTGAGAACGATTTTAGAATAACGCAGGCTCTTTTTCACAGGAATAGGAAAAAGAATTATATGTATTCTCTTTCATCGAAATGTCTGTAGAGGTCATTTTGAGAACTGCATAACAGAAGACACAATGTGCAGTGAGGGAATGCATCTTTACGGATCTTGTATCTTGTGGCATATTTCCTTAAACCAAATCCATTTCAAGCCTTACCATATCTACAACCTGTATCCCATTTTCAAAAATCGGCTCTTCATAGTGCCGTAAAAAGAAATCACGATCAATGGATACCATACGAAAACCGCATTTTTGATATAGCGCTAGCTGCGTGACCCCCGAATTGCCGGTTCCAATTTCTATCGTACGATAACCCTGTTGTTTTGCTTGCTCAATCGCATGGAAAACTAGCTTTTTCCCATAGCCTCTCCCATGATAATCTTCATTTACAGCGACGTTTACTAGCTCCACTGTATCTGGCCTTGTTGGAAGGAGAACATAAACTCCGATTATCCGTTCTTTTTCTTCCAGTACATAACAAGCTCCTCTTGAAGTATAATCACGGATTAGTCTTTCAGATGGATCAGCGAGTAATAATAACTTTATAGGCAGTGCTTCTTCTGGACGAAGTTGACGAATCATATTTTCTACTCCTTTTTTCAAATAAATAAACTTGTTTCTTCTACTATAAGCAAATACACTTCTAATATATAGTATACCAACTTTTTAGAGTAAAAGGAGAACACCATGGATGTTATCTACCTTTTGGATTGGTTAAATCAAAAGCAAAGCAGATCTGCGTCTATATTGCGGGTCTGTTTTTTCACTTTTTCCGATGATCAAGCCCTTTTTCATACCCATTATACGAACAATATGTAAATCTATTATCCCCGACCTATTTGCAGCTATGTAAAAAGAGCCGCCCCTATTTCGTTTTATGGGACAACTCTTTTTATCTAAAATTATCAAAGTTAAGGGAACTACATCTGTTCTTCTTCTCTCTTATTTTCAACCGTTCCAAATGAATGATGGGGCGGTGCGTATATAGAAAATAATTTCAACGGCTCATCCCCATTATTTGTTATATTATGCCATGTACCAGCAGGAACCATAATCGCACTATCTTCTTCAACTCGTTGTTGAATGTTTAAGTTATTTTGCTGATTCCCCATCTGCACCGTGCCTCTTCCTTCTTCAATACGTAAAAATTGATCCGTATCTGGATGGACATCTAAACCTATATCGCTTCCCACCGGAATACTCATTAAAGTAACTTGCAAATGTTCTCCCGTCCACAATGCTGTAAGATAATCTGTATTTGCTTCTGCTGCATCTTCTATATCAATAACAAGGGGATTTCTTCCATAATCGGTAACTCTTGAAGATGTTTGGTCTTCTTGTTGATTTTCTAAATATCCTGATAAATGATCCGCAATTTGATAATCAATCATCGCCAGCTGATAAAGTAATTGCTGGGAATAGGGTTCGTTTATTTGCTCACTTTTACGATAGTTCTCTTCATAACCCTGTAGAGCATGTTCATAGATTGTTTCTATACTCGCTTCGCCCTCTTGATTATTTTCTAATTGTCTCGTATCTACCTGGTGTCCAGTGAAATATTGATAAACCTGCTCTAGATCTGCTATTATTTGATTCTTAGATTGCACAGCGTACACTAGTCCTTGCTCAGAAGGATCATTTCTAAACTGATCCAACACTTGGTAATACATAGAAAGCGATGTCTTCTCGCGCTGCAGCGTTTCTTCTACAGTTTTGGTTGCCTGTTCATCAAAAACATTCCTAGGATTTAAATTCGGATTTGTTCTATACATCTGCTGGTGATAAAAAGGATTATAATACATATGGTTCATTTACCTACCTTTCCTTAATCTCCAATCAGCATATGACCATAAATAAAAAATGGTACTAATAAAATGTAGGATTGGCTTTATGGAAGGTAGATCACTTTTGAACCAAAAGCGCCCGTTCTAAGGTTGCTATTACTCGTGCCACCAAAAGCGTTATTCACGTATTTAAAAGCATACAGGAATTTCTGTTAAGAACGTCCACATCCTGTGAAAATCCGTTCGTAAAAGCCGCATCGCCTTGACCTTCTTGCTTCAAATTTGGTAACACTCACTTTTAGTGTTTACTGGTTTTGAGATTCTTTTTCTCCGCAGCAACCATTAAAAACATCGGCCGATGCAATTCATGCTTCATTGCCGGTATCTCTTTCAGCATCTGGTCGGATGGTACAGATTCTTCTACACGCAAAATTTCAAATCCAGCTTAGATTAAACCATTCATAAAAGTAGACATGGTACGATGATACTTTACTACAGTTTCATTTAAAAAGATTGCTTCTCGCTTTCCTTCTATCTGATAATTATCCACCGGCCAATATAAAGGTTCCGTTCCTGTTTCATCATATATCCAGTCTTGCTCTTTTCTTGCTGTGAAAATGGGATGCTCTACAGAAAACACAAAACTTCCGCCTGGCTTTAAAAGATAATTTACCTTTTCACAAATACTTGAGAAAGATTCGATATAATGTATTGCAAGCGAGCTAATAATAACATCCATCGATTCTTTAGGAAAATCAACATCCTCAATAGCCTGATGCAGATACGAAATACCTGAATCATTCGTTAATTCCTTTGCTCGGTTCAGCATCCGTTCGGATATATCTACTCCTATGACAGATTCGGCACCTTGTTCTCTTGCGTAACGGCTATGCCAGCCAAATCCGCATCCTAAATCCAAGACATGCTTTCCATTAAAATCTGGCAGCATCTCCTTTAAAATATGCCATTCCCCAGCTGCTTCCAGTCCTTCTTTAGACCGGTCCATTTCAGCGTATGCCTGAAAAAAATGGTCGTCATCATATTTATTTTGTTTCAATCGTTTCACTTCCTTTCCCTTGCAGATGTTATTATAATGCAAAAAAAGCATACTTATAAAACATGCTTTACCTTGAAAACTATGTACCTGACAGCAACCTTATTCAGATAGCAAAATAGATAAGGTATACCGTCAGACAAACTATTTTGAAACATTACTTTTGAAGATGCTTTATAACAGAAGAAGATAAGTTAGAGGACAACGAATAATTACAATATACTATAATCGTTTTTCATATCTGCAATGCCCATGATTTGTACCCTTATAATCATAGCCAAAACCTCTATAAATTTGATTAAGCTTCTTATTGCTCTCCACACAATCTAAACGGATTCGGCGCATTCCCTGTGTTTTAGTATAGGCTTCCATCCATTCGACAATTGGTCTTCCCAAACCCCGTCCAATATGGTCATAATCTACGGACAAGCGGTGCATGTAAAATGCATCCTCACTAGACTGCCCCCAAATATTTTTATCCCAAGGAGTTTGCATTTCATTTAGTGTAAACGTAGCAATAATCTTATCATCTTCTTTAACGATAAACGTAGACCCCTGTTCAATCGATTGGCTTACTTCTGGATCTTCTTCATCCTGATCAAGGAATTCCCACTGTTTTAGACGACTTTGCTTCAGCCATGTTGTAACGCCCTTTAATAGCCGAAGAATAGATTTCATATCTTCCCTTTGTGCAATATACACATGTAAGTCTTGATTAATGGATCCAACTTTATGTGACATAAATCTACCTCCTTATATGCTTAATTATATATTCGACACAAAATTTTAAAATTCCTTCTTTTCATTAAAAAAATTAAAAATCCGGCCCGTCTTTCTATCAAAGACAATAACTATCCCTTGATTTTATTACGAATCTCTATTTGTTTAGAAATACAGTATTTCAAAATTTTTGACCTTTTTCCTTCTCTCATGTCAATAAATTGGATTGCATTTTTATACATCTTATTAGCCTGTTTTATAACATTAACCACTTTGCCCTTGAACTCAATTTTCTGCGTATCCAGTTTTGTTTTCAAATATAATACACCTGTAACTTCATCGCCTACCTCAACTTTTTTAGAGTGCGCAATAAAAGATACTCCGCCACCACTGATATCATGGGTAGTAACTGTTATACTTTCTCCTTCTGTTTCCTCTGTGTCCTTAGCAGGAGGCAGTATCAAATCCATTTTTTCCATTACTTTAACGCGGAAAAATTTTCTTCTTTGCACTACCTCTATCGCATCCATATAGGGTTTCTCAAGTGATATTTTTCCGTTTGAATGATAACGTATTTCTGATTCGAATTTACACAGCCCTTTTTCATCGTTATGAAAATAAACGGTAACCATCATGTCACTTTCAATTAACATAGGTACATTCTGTTTATTTACAGGCTTTTGAATCAGCAACTCAGACTCATTTCGAATGATTTGTGTGAAATAAATTTTTTCTGCGGGTGTTATAATTTCAAATAATTGACCGTTCCAAAATTCCGTAAACTCTTTTCCGCTCATAAAAAAACTCCTCTTCCCCAAGTTTTAAAAAAGATATTATATGACTGTTCATTCATTTTATATAATTTTGCAATAATAAAATGATACTTTATGAAAACTCAATTTTTGTAATAAATTAGAGAGCTAATAAATGATTTTTTCCCAATAATCATTTCTGTAATCTTTTTCTATAAATATATGTAGGTATTTGGGCGTGATTACTATTCCCTAATTATAACGCTTTTATTGAATTTTTGTAATGCTAATTACTGTTTTGTTATTAATCTTTGTAGATAACTTACATGAGGATGGCATTGACATGTTAATCTTTCATTCAGGATATCTAGATGATTATATTTTAAATTATTCTTCCCTGCTCATTCCTCGTACAAAAGAGGTTGTTTTTCTTACAGATAAGCAGATCAAGCAACAACTAAACGAAAAGCATATTGATTTAAAGAGCTTTAAACATAAAAGTAAAGCTTCTTCCACATTTCAATATTGGAAGAAGCTTTTTCTATGAAAGAACAAAGGATATCTCTGCCTAATTAATCTACTACGATATAAGTTACTTTCACTGGTCCATGCACACCGACAATTAAATTCATTTCAATATCAGCACTATTGCTAGGACCTGTTACAAAACAAACACTAGATGGAGCATCAACTCCATTTTCATTATCTTGATGAATCTTGCTCGCTGCTTGTGTCATCCTTGGTACAATGGTTTCTTTTGGGATAATCGCAATATAACATTTAGGCATTAAGCTGATGGATCTCCCATTGTCTTTATTGGTCATTAAAGTTACTGTTCCGGACTCCGCAAGTGTTATATCACTGAAGGAAATTCCTACATCTGTTCTTTCGGCAATGACTTGGTTTTCTTTACCAAGTTTCGAATCCCATAAATGGACATCGATTGTATCCGCAAATTGCTCGTAAGCAACATCTAATCCATAGTCTTGATTTCGTCTATCGTTAGACGCAATAATTGATTTTGCTTCATATCCATCTAGGACTTCCTTCAATGTCTCAGCCAAATCTTTTTTTCTTGTACGAACAAAGTCTGTATGAATCACTTTGCAATGTTCTTTTAACACTTCAATAAGTTCCTCTGTTGAATAATCCTTAAAAACTTCACGCTGTGGTGCCACACTGTATTCAGGTCTTTTTACCCCTTCTCTTTTTTGCGGGCGACCAAGATTTGCAGCAAGGTTGCTTAAAAAAGCTTCACGATTTTGAATAGCCATTATGCTTCCCCTCCTTTTTGACGGTTATTCCACCAAGTGCGAAAGGATTGTTTCCCAGGCGCAGGGAAGTCACGGACATCTGTCCATCCCTTTAACGGCCCTGGTCCATTTTCAATATATTCATCTTTTGTCCAAGGCTTTAATGCTGTTCTCGCTACCTTCGTACTTAATTTATACGCCGCTGGGTTCGACGCCCACTGCGCGAATCCCTTCATCATTATTTTTTCTGATACTGGTGATTTTTTCTCTTCCTCTACAATAATTTCACGGTGGCGGATTAACTGTTCATGTAATGGAATTTTTACTGGGCATGCTTCTGTACAAGCCGCACATAAAGAAGATGCATATGGTAATTCTTTATGGTCTTCATAGCCATCAAGAAGCGGTGTTAACACGGCTCCAATTGGCCCTGGATAAATCGAGTTATAAGCATGTCCGCCAACATGACGGTAAACAGGACAAACATTAATACAAGCTGCACAGCGAATACAATGAAGCGCGGATTGAAATTCTGTTCCCAAAATCTTAGAACGGCCATTATCCACAATAACGAGATGATAATCATCGGGACCATCGACTTCTTCTTCTAAACGTGTTCCTGTGAGTGTGGTAATGTAACTTGTTAATTTTTGTCCGACAGCTGACCTGGTCAGTAAACTAACTAATACTTCCATGTCTTCCCATGTAGGCACAAGTCGTTCCATTCCCATCACACTGATTTGTGTATCCGGAAGCGAAGTTACCATTTCCGCATTTCCTTCGTTTGTTACGAGCGTAACGGAACCAGATTCAGCAATCGCAAAGTTACAACCTGTAATACCTACATCTGCTGTTAAGAAATCCTGTCTCAGCTGTTCTCTTGCAAATGCCGCTAATTCTTCTGGTGTATCTGATTTATTATAGCCTTTTTTCTCTTGAAAAGTATCTCTGATTTGCTGTCTATTTTTATGTAAAGCGGGAGTTACAATATGAGAAGGTGGATCTTCATCCAATTGCAAAATCCATTCCCCTAAATCTGACTCAACAACCTCTGCTCCTATCTTCTCTAATGTCTCATTTAAACCAATTTCTTCCGTTACCATTGATTTTGTTTTGACGACCTTTTTCGCATTTTTCTTTTTTACAACATTTTCAATATATTCATTTGCTTCTTCTGCCGTTTGGGCAAAAAATACATTTCCGCCGCGTTTTTCAACTTGCTCACTCAATTGATATAAATAGTAATCAATGTTTTCTAAGGTATGCGAACGAATCTCAGAACCAAGTTGACGCCAATCTTCCCAATTACCAAGCTCTTCTGCCTGTGTTAGCCGTCCAGTTCGAAATCTTCCTTGTGCTGAAGAAACCGCTTGACGCATAAAATCATTCTCGATGCCTTGTCCAATTCGTTCTTTATAAGGCTTTTCGCTAATTTTTATACTCATGCTATTTCTCCTCCTTGTTCTTTTCCATGTGTGTTCAGAATTTCTGTGATATGCATCACCTTGACGTTTTTACCTTCTCTTCGCATACGACCACCAATATTCATTAAGCATCCCATATCCCCGCCAACAAGATATTCTGCTTCTGTTTCAGAAACATGACGCGATTTTTCTTTCACCATCTCTTGGGAAATCTCTGGATTTTTCACGGCAAATGTTCCTCCAAATCCGCAGCAATCTTCTTTTACTGGAAGCTCTACAAAATCGACTCCCTCGATGTTTTTTAATAGTTTTGTTGGAGCATCTTTTACTCCCAAAATACGGGTCATATGACAGGATGGGTGATAGGTTACTCTTCCCTTAAATGTAGACCCTACATCCGTTACGCCCAATACATCGACGATAAATTGCGTGACTTCATAGGTTTTATTGGCCAAATCAATCGCTGCTTCTTCCCATTCTGGATCTCCTTTAAAGATCTCTGGATATTCTCTTAACATCCCCACACAAGAACCAGATGGGCCAACCACATACTCCGAATCCTTAAAGGCCTTCATCATTTGCTTCATCGCTTTTTTCGCTTCTTCTAGGTAGCCGCTGTTATAGGCAGGTTGTCCGCAACAAGTCTGCGCTGCTGGAAAATCTACTTCACAACCTAACCTCTCCAATAATTCCACTGTATTCTTACCAACGTCTGCAAAAACAATATCACTTACACATGTAATAAACAAAGATACTTTCATTTTCTACACCTCTTCTTTTTATACCAGACATGAACGAGGCTTATTTCTTATCAAGTTCTCGGAATAGCAACTCCTCTACATTTTCTAAATGCTCATACATTTTTTCTCTTGCTTGATCGGCTTGCCTATTTTTGATTGCTTGATAAATACGCTCATGTTCTTTATATAAAATATTTGACCGATCTTCTGTGTACAATAGAATCCGGCGTGTCTCACGGATGGTTTCTGACATTAATTCGGAAACACTTCCCATTAAATGAATTAGTAAATTCATTTGGGTAGCTTGTGCAACAGCTAAATGAAAATCTGCATCTGCCTGCTCAGCAATTTTTTCATTTCCTTTGGCATCAGCCATCAATTGTAAAGCTTCTTCCATTTTCAGAAGGTCCTCTTCTTTATAACTTTGCGCAGCATATTCTGCTGTCCCGACTTCCAAAATTTTACGAACTTGATATAGTTCCTTAACATCATCTTTTTTCATTAAAAATGCTGTGCTTACAGGCAAAGTAAAACGCTCTGCATCAAACCCTTTGACGTAGGTCCCTTCTCCTTGTCTCATTTCTACTAGTCCCATTGAACGTAGGCCGCTTAGCGCTTCTCTGATAGCAGAACGGCCAACACCAAAATTCTGCGCTAATTGTTCAACAGAATCCAGCTTATCACCAGATTTCAATGTTCCATCTTTAATCATATTTATCAATGAATCTGCAACTTGCTCATATATTTTTGCGGTTTTTATACGCTTATATTCCATTTCTTCAGCTCCTCTAGTACGTAAATCTATTTTAATCAATTCCTAGAGGTTTGGAAAGCTCCCTCCTGTAGCTACTGTTGTTACAGCATGAAATGAAAAGCAATAAAACCTACTAATCCAATTGTTAAACCATATAAAACAGCAGGAATCAGTGTTTTTCGGATAATGTCGCCTTCCTTACCACTCAACTCAACTACTGCACTTGCCGCAACCACATTATGCACACAAATCATGTTTCCTGCACCGGCTCCAATTAATTGGAGTGCTAGGACAGTATTCACATCTAACCCAAGCTGGGAGGCCACACTATACTGAATTGGTGAGAATGTTAACGTGGATACGGTTGCGCTACCTGTAATAAATGCACCTAATTCCCCCAAAAACGGTGCAACGAAAGGCCACATAAACCCTAACGAACTAGCAAGGGAATTCGCAATATACTCTGGCATACTTAAGAAATTTTGTGTGTTCATTCCAGAGTTTACAAACACATGCACCATCGCTAATGTTGCAATTAAGGAAATAGCTGTAATTTTCATCGTAGACAAAGAATCCCTCACTGCACTTCCAAACGTACGTAAGTTTTTCCGATGCAGAAACACCGATAAAACAGCAGCAACTGTAAGGATTGTGCCTGGAGAATAAAGGAATTCCCAAGCCGAAGTTACACCTTCCACTCCTAAAATATCTCTCCATGAAAAATCAATTAAAGTTAACGTTAATTCATTTAACCAAGGAATAATTCTTGTCATCAATAATAATGCGACAACGATGATATAAGGAGTCCACGCTGTAACTATCCTCATTTCAGACTTTTGTCGGTTCACGTTAAAGTTTTTTTGTAAAGCACCTTTCCATACTGTTTTCGGAATGAGAAAGCCTTTTTTAGCAGTAAATGTTGCTACCGCTAATGCTGTCAAAGATCCTAAAAGCGCAACAAATTCATGTCCTAAAAGGTGTGCATATAGAATAGCAGAGCCGGTATATGTAACCCCGATTAATAATGTCCAAGGAAGCATCGGTAAAGCATATCTAAACCCTCTCTTCTCTCCAAAAAACATCGTCAGGATACAAACAACTATAAAAGGAATAAAGGTTCCAGCAAAAATATCCATGGAAGTAATTTTTATTCCAACTTCATCAAAAAATACTTTATCTGCTCCTGCAAGGTTACTTAACCCTACTGTGATGGGTGTTCCAACCGCTCCAAAAGCCACGGTTGTACTATCCGCAATTAATGCCAAGGTAACAGCAGCTAACGGTCTAAACCCAAGCGCTAACATTAAAGGTCCTGTCACCATAGCAGGCGTACCATACCCTGCCGCTCCTTCCACAATACCTCCAAAAAGAAAAGCAACAAGAATAGCTTGAACACGCATATCCCCTGAGATGCTTTGAAAACCTTGATTAATTCGATCAACTGCCCCAGTTTTACGAAGTGTATTTAGTAATACTAATGCACCAAATAAAATCCATAGTATGGTTAGGGTTTTATGTATACCCTGAAAAACGGATGATAAAACAACGTTTCCTTCCACCCCCCAAAACAACATAGCTACTGCAATAACAATAACTGCACTTAACGACATCCCTTTCAACGCCGACATGCGCAATAGAACCAAAAACACAAACGGCGCAATAATCGCACTTAGAGCGAATATTAAATACAAACAAATTCCCCCTTTCCCAACCCGGTATAGCGCTTCCACACTATGTATATAAGTAAGGTCATCAGATGACCTTACTTATATATTTTACTTCACAATTTTTATTATGACAAGAAGCAATTTTATGTATGAGTTATTCTATTAAAGTGCATTCTGCTTGGGGTGGAGCGCGTTTTACTTTTTTCCGAGCGCGTTCAGCTTAGGTTGGAGCGCGTTTTACTTTTTTCGAGCGGGGTTCATAGGAATGCTCGAACTATTAAGGCTAAATATCTTTCAAGTCAAAACACCACATGAATGAGCTCATGTGGTGCTTTTTTCCTATCGAAAAAGATTGATTAGTTTTTCAAAGAATCCTTCTTCTTCCTCGTCCTCTTCTGTTTCTTCTGTATCTGCCTCGGGTTTAATACTATCCGTTTGGATAACAAATTGAACAGAGTTTGTTATCTCATTATTTTCCTCAGCTACAAAAGATATTGGATCAAAGTCCGATTTATCGTACTGTGAGATCATCTCATCGATTTCTTTCTGTATTTCATCAGGGATATTTTGTGTAGCGTCATATAGCTGGCTAGTGCCGTCACTTAATTCATTTGCTCCAGCGGCAAGCTCGTCGGCGCCTATTGATGCCTCGCCGATTCCCGTATGAATATCTGAATAAGATATGCTTAGTTCATTGACTCCGTTCGTATAAGCTAGTAACCCTTCATGGAATTGATTGTAATTATCAGCCATCGTATTTACACCAGCAATAAAATCTTCTAACCCATCATCTATCTCTACGCCACCAATAGAGGCTTCCAAATTATCTGCTAGAGTACGGATATACTCAGCGGTTTCCCGAGTTGAAGTTTGAAATTCTGATAATGTCGGCTCGACAGCTTCCAATGACGCTGCAGCTTCATTATAAACAGCCAATGCATTTTGAGCAGCTTCATACGTACCTACTAATTCTTCTATTATCGCTGCATCGACATCACTTTCATATAGAACTTGTAAGTCTTCCTCTGTTAATGTCGCTTCTGGTATTTGACTCATAGCTGTCCCCAGCGCTTCATTGGCATCCTTATAACCTTCTGTTAAAGCATCTAATCCATCAACTAATTCTTCCATTCCCACAGCCATATTTGACGCTTCCTCGGTCAAACCGCTTAATTGCTCCATTCCATCAATGCCTGTGATTTGCCCGACTTCTTCTCGCACCAATTGAAATGCATTATTAATCTCTGCTGATGCATTGGTTAATTCTCCGCTCGAATTATTTAACTCATTTAAGCCGTTTTGAAATTGAGAAGAACCGCTCTCTAAATCAGTGAAGCCACCTGCGAGCGATTGGATTCCAGTTCCTAGCTCACCCGCTCCATCATTGATATCACTGATGGCATCGGTTAAGCTTTGAAACTCCTTTGTTAACGCATCTGTGTCTGGTCCATCTACAGAAAAGGAAGATGGCAATGCAGAAATCTCCATCCCTTCCAACTCAAACTGATCGGTATCTGCGTGAATGGTTAACGTCTCCTCTTCCCCTGGCATTACTGTAAATGCAATCTGCTTATTCTTGCCTGCATTTGCTATGGTTGCATCTTCTGCTTCAATATTATAGAAGTAATCTGTATTCAATGGCTGCGAGATTTGCAACATATAATTATCAAAGAACACTTCCTCTGCATCGCCATTTTTCTCTACTTTTATCTCTATTTCTACTTGACCTGATTCTCCAAGAATCGTATGAGGATCCACTTCCTCATCATCCAAATAATATTTAATGGAAAAATCCCAAGGCAGTTCTTTCGAGAGGTCTCCTTGGTAATAAAAATTATCGGCTGCTGCTTCCATACGAATCGTATCGTCGTCTTGTTCAATCACACTGGTGTCCGTCAAATTTTTCACAGAATTATAGTTACCGTAATCTTCAATAACTCCTGTTTTCTTTAACTCAAATGCATTCACGACATAAACATTTTCCAAAGCTCCATTGGCCTCTAAGTTCGCATAAATGACCTCATTCTTTTGCTCAATTTCCCCTTTTTTGTCTTTTTCTTCGGCAGCTGCAGCTAAGACAGCTGTATTTAAGAAAGGAATAAAGAAGAATGCTAAAGTGAGCCAAATCCATTTAGTTGTCCTCATTTTTTTCCTCCTCGTAAAACTTCATGCGTAACGATGTTTTTTGAAGTAATCTATCACCATAGACAAGTAATGCCGGCAGCAAGGTAACAACGAGAATAAATGCTAAAAGGGCACCTCTACCTAACAGCAGTCCAATGGAACCAACAATTGGATTAGAGGAAGTCAGCCATAAAATAAATCCAACTGTCGATAAAATGGATGCAGAAACAGCAATGGAGAAGATCTTATCATCCAATGTCATTTTCATAGCCTTCCATTTTGGCATATACTTCCGATAATTTTTATATGTTTCTGTCAGTAATATCGCATAATCCACCGTTGCTGCCAGCTGAACCGTGCTGACAATCAAATAGCCGATAAACACTAGCGGTGTCCCTGTAAAATAAGGAATGGCCAAGTTTATCCAAACGGCCGCCTGAATAACAAGCAATAATATAACCGGTAAGGAAATCGACCGGAAATTAAATAAGACCACGATGCCTACTCCTAGAATCGTTAATAGGTTCACAAGCTGATTATCCTTAGAAACAATATGCTTCATATCGTATAATGATGCACTTTCCCCTAATGTCAGCGCATCCTCCCCATAATAAGAAGAAGCAATATCCCTTACATCTTCTACGATTGCAAATGGAAGCTCCCCTTCTGTTCCTGCCTCTGTATTAATAATCACTCGGCTATAATTCTCGGAAAGAAATTGTTTCGTTGCTTCCTCTTCTAAGAAATCTTGCGGGATAACGCTGCCCACCATCGTTGTATAGCTAATGACAGAAGAGACGTGGTTGGCATTCTCTAAAACTTGAACCATTTCTTGTTCTTTCCCAACCTCATTATTTGGAACAAGCAAAACAATCGAAGTGGATTCTCCAAAGTTCTCTTCAATCTGCCTCATATCAGCTCCTAACCTCGTATCTTCCGGCTGTTCTCCCATTCCGTACGTAAATTCTGTACTGCTTTGCGCCAAGAAGCTCGGAACGATGAATAAAAGAATCAAAATGAATACTGGAAGTCTTAATTTTAATAGTTTTTCTCCTGCTCCTGTAAAACGCGTGGGCACAAACACACGGTGCTTCGTTCGGTCGATCCAGCGATAGAATACAAGTGTAAAGGCAGGAAGAATAACAATTACGCTAAGAAAGCTCAAAACAATTCCCTTGACCAAGTTTAATCCCAAATCAGATCCGATCTCAAAACGCATAAACAACAACGCCATAAATCCAAAAATGGTTGTAAAAGCACTTGTACTGATAACTGGCCATGATTCCTTCATAGCCGATTTCATTGCATCCGCAGGCTGATAGTGTTTATTTCGATAATCCTGGAAACTATGTAATAGAAAAATAGCGTAATCCAAGGAAACAGCAAGCTGCAGTATCGGAGCTACAGATTGTGTGACAAACGAAATCTCTCCTACAAAGAAGTTCGTTCCCAGATTAATTAATACAGACACACCAATAGCAGTAAGGAAAAATACTGGTTCCATCCATGAGTTTGTAGATAAGATAAGAATAATGATAATAATCGGAACAAGGAGTGCAGCGGCATACATACTTTCTTTCCCTGTCATTTCTTGCTCGACAGCTGTATTTACAGCTTCTCCGGAAATAGCGTTATCTTCACCAATGAGATCATAAATGGCATTTGTTGCTTCCACTTCTTTTTCATTTGCGACGGTAACAGAAAATAGCGCTTTTTCATCTTTATAATACGTCTCCACCATACTTGCATCAGCTACTTCAATGGGGGTTCGGATATCCATTATATCGTCCAGCCATAAAACCTCTGTCACCCCATTAATTTCTTCAAGTCCTGTTTTATATTCCATGGCTTCCTGAATCGACACATCTTCCACCATGACTCTTGCGTTCGGGATGCCACCAGAAAACTCCGACTCCATCACTTCTAAAGCTTGTGTGGACTCCGCTTCCTCCGGTAAATATTCCTGCATATTATAATTCACATCAACAAAGAGAACACCCACCAAAGAAAGAATAGTGAGGGCAGTAAAAATGGTTACAATCGTCTTTTTAAAACGTATAATTAAATTTGCCAATATCATTTCCCCATTATCTTGCTGAATTCTTTTATTTAATTTAATATTATAAATACACACTGTCAGTTAGACAACAAACAGTTGAATAAAATATGTTCATTTCACAACAAATTATCATCGTTTGTTGGATAACAGACAGAATTTCATATTTTGTTTATGGAATAAGAGGAAGCTCAAAAAGTCCTCAAATTGAACAACCTCTATAAAGGAGATCATTCAAGATGGTTAAAAAACTAGACAGAAGAAAACGCTATACAAGAATGGCATTGAAAAATAGCCTGATGGAGCTGTTGAGTGAAAAGCCCATCTCTTCCATTACGATTAAAGAAATATGTGAGCATGCGGATATTAACCGGTCCACCTTCTATAGCCACTATGCAGACCAATATGACTTACTGACCAATATTGAAGATGAAATTATTGATGAACTCAATCAAGCTCTGCTCCAGTATGACTACACTCAAGCAAAAGAAGTGTTGGCATTGATAAAATACTTGCTCGATTATGTATTCAGCCGCCATGAACATTTCCGAATTCTCTTTAGTGATCATGGCAATAAACGATTCACCCATAAAGTCATGCAAGCGGCACAAACCCATATTATGAGCGACTTTAACGAACCAGAACATAAAATGAGTGAAACGGCAGCAAAATACATGACGATTTATTCTATCAGCGGAAGTATTACTGTCATTGAATATTGGTTGGAGAACGGTATGAAAGAATCTACTGATGAGTTAGCGAAAATTATTACTGAAATAAGTAACAATGGCGCACTTCATGCTAACTTAGATGGATAGAAGAAAAATCAGTTAAATAAGACATTTGCAGTTAATATCAACGGTGCGGTATTCGGTACTCAAGCTGTTGCTGAACAATTTAGTAAACAAGGTACAAAAGGAAAAGTTTTAATGCTTGCAGTATTGCTGGACAAGCTATCATCACAGACGGCGAAATTGTATATAATAATAGATGGCAGGCTATGCATCCTCTATTCGCTAAAAATAAGCATCTGAAATCTTTTAATAAAGGTTCAGATGCTTTAATTATTCATTCACTCTATAATAGGAATAAAATAAATGACTGGATTATTGTCCGGGTGGATGTCATGGATGATTTTCTTTACTTTATCGACTTGATGAATCATGCAACGGAATTCTACCTTACAATCTGTTTTTAAAAATACACTTTCCGATGCCGAAGACATATCCAATGGAGCTAGCTCCAACGGTCGGGAATAATGCCTGCATTTCGTGTACGAGAGAACATTATCCTCGTTGCCATAACGTAAAAATCCATGGTCGTGCAGCTGTTCTCGCAAATCTGCAATATATTCTTCAGAAATGAGTACCTCTACCTTTACATAATTAATTTTCATCCATAACACCCCCTTCAACAAACCTTTTTACTACTACCCTATTTTCTCAATCACATGAGAGTTACAAGCAGTCGCCCCAAAATGATAAAGCCCTTACTCGTTAACCATGGTCAGATGATCTGTATTATTATAATCGATCACACGCCATTCCCCATTTTCGCAGGCAAATTTTGTGATAGATGTATTTTCAAGGAAAGTAACTCCCGTGCCAAGCTCCCCGTTTGAAATAACAGAGAGGAGTGCGTTAATTAATGCTCCGTGGGAAACAATTAAAACACGCTCACCTGGATATTTTTCACAAACTTCCTCTAATCCTTTCATCCCCCTAGCCTTTAACGCATCCAATGTTTCGACGTTTGGAATATTATCACGGTCAGGGAAGTAACGATTTCTATCTTCTATTGTCATCCCTTCCGCATCTCCGTAGGAACGCTCGACAAATAGTTTCATTTCATGTAATGGCAGGCCTACGTGCTGATTAATAATTTCTGCTGTTGTTTTTGCTCGTGCTAAAGGGCTGGTAATGAATACTGTCGGCTCAAAATTCTTTGCAGCCTCACAGCAAGCCCTAGCTTGTGACTTTCCAGTTTCGTTTAAAGGAATATCTGTCTTTCCTTGAATTCTTTTTTCCTTATTCCAATTTGTTTCTCCATGCCGTATCATACAAATCTCTGTCAAAGTCATTTCCCCACTTTCTAAAGAAAATTTAGCAACTCAAGCCTGCAAAGGAGATGGATTGCCTTCGTTAGGACTTTACTCATCCATCCAAAACAGTTGCTCTTTTACTTTATTCTTTAACCTCTATATATTTTAACGCGGAATTATTATTACACATGTATCTATTCTAGCATTATTTCTATCTTTTTATCTATTAACTTGTGCTCATGCCGAGAGAGGTTCGCTACCGCAAGTCAACCTACACGGATCGCTTATCCATTATTATACTTTTCTTACCCATAAAAAGAAACAGGCTTAAAGGTTCCAATCTCCTTCAGCCTGTTTCCTATTTCACTTATTTTCCATACTATGTGAGCTAACGCTTTGTTTTGCTATAAAGTCTAATATTCTCCCCAAATCTCCTTGGCAACATCCACGATATATTTTAACTTTTTCCACTGGTCTTCCTCCGTTAATAGATTTCCATGGTGCGTAGAAGCAAACCCACATTGCGGGCTGATGCATAATTGTTCAAAAGGAACATACTTTGATGCTTCTTCTATTCTAGCTTTAATATTTTCCTTACTTTCTAGTTCACCATGTTTGGAAGTAAATATCCCCAGCACGACACGAGGACCGCCATTGGGAATATAATCTAACGGCTCAAAACTGCCAGAACGATCATCATCATATTCTAAGAAGAACCCATCTACTTTTTCTTTTGCAAATAATGTTGGAGCTATTTTGGCATAACTTCCTTCGAATGCCCATTTAGAACGGTAATTACCTCGGCAAAGATGTGTTGTGATTGTTAAATCTTCTGGCTTGTCTTCTAATACACGATTTAACACATGCAATGCTAAATCAATAAAATATTGACGATCCTTCCCATCTTCCGTTGTTGGGAAATTTTCTACATTTAATCCCGCAATATAAACATCATCCAGCTGTAAATAACGGCATCCTGCATCATAAAAAGCTTTTATCGCATCCCGGTAAGTTTGAATCACATCTTCCGCAAACTCTTCTAGATTTGGATAAATATCTGGATTGACGATTCCTTTAGCAAATAATTGGTTTGGGCTTGGAATTGTTTGCTTGGCAATCGCACGATCTCCAACTATTTCTTTAAATTCAACAAAGTCTTTTACATGCGGGTGATCCGGATTAAAAGAAACCTTTCCTGTTACCCGCACATTATAGCGCTCTGTTTCTTCACCAACAAATATAAATCCTTGGTCTGGCACATATCCTTCTACACCATTTAAATGCTCCTGGAAATCTGTATGCCAGAAACGGCGTCTAATTTCCCCATCTGTAACAGCTTGCAGGCCAACTTCAATTTGCTTATCGACAACACGCTTTATTTCTTCGGTTTCGATTTGATGAAGTTCTTCTTTGGAAATGACTTCTTCTTGAAAATTCTTTCTTGCTTGATGAATTCGTTCAGGACGTAATAAACTTCCTACATGATCTGCTCGAAATGGCGCCTTTACTGCTGTTTTTGTCATATATTTTTTCTCCTTTTTCTGTTACTTCCTTATTCAATCATTTCCTCTACGATTATGGAAGGATAGCAAAAGAACGAACTGGAAAACCACTGGCTTTTTCCGGTTTTGGACTGATGTTAAAGATGACAGCTCCCTTTGCCGGCAGTTGGTCTAAATTCGTTAAAAGTTCTACCTGGAAAGTATCTTGTTCTAACACATAATACTCGCCGATTAACGAACCATTTTTCTGAGCATCAATGGCTGCATCCGTATCAAACGTTTCGTGACCAACTGCTTTAATTTTTCTTTCCTCAAATAAGAACTTCAACGCATCGAGACCCCATCCAGGTAAATGATTATTTCCCTGCTCATCTTTATTTTCAAAAGCCTCTTTATCTGGCCAGCGCTTGCTCCAATCTGTACGCAGCGCCACAAACGTACCTTCTTCAATTTTCCCATGTTCGTCTTCAAACGCTAAAATATCTTCCACTGTCAAAATATAATCATGATTTTGCTTGACTGCTTCTGACTTATCAATAACAACAATCGGAAGAACAACCTCTTTTAAATCTATCTCTTCTAAATAGCGCTGATCACGGACAAAATGAATCGGCGCATCAATATGCGTGCCGTATTGTCCAGAAAAGCTGAACTGCTGCGCAAAGAATCCATCATCATGCGTATATAATGTCTCAATCTCCGCATCTTTAAAAGCTGCAAAATGCGGGGATTTCGGGCCAAATGTATGTGTTAAATCCACCCAGGTTTTTGACTTTAACGTCTCTAACGCTTGTAATAAATCCTTCTCCTTTGCCAATACCATAACAGCTGCCTCCCTGACATATATTTAAGCTTTTGTTTTGTACTCTGTGATATGATCTTGCAATGTTTCATCTTCACCAAATAAGAAGTGTTTATGCATATCTGGAGAATATTTCGAATTAATTGTCTCTACTCCTACCGCTTCTGCTACAGCACGTAACATCGCCGGTGAAGCTCCACAGCATAAACCAATGTAATTAATGCCGATACCCTGCGCTTTTTTCGCCCATTCTGCTAGTTCATAACGGTTATGGTAAAGCGGATCTAATGAAGTCGGGAAAGTTGTTTCTGTTGGTAAATGACAGCTGCACCCTCCATCCGGTAAATTAAAGAATGTTGGATTTTCTTCTGTTGTACGATATGGAATCGGTAGTGCACCAACATATCCATCTACCTTTTCACGGATTCTTTCTAAATAAGGCTGCATGGTATCTGGGCCACGGAAGCAGTTCATTCCAACAACTAATGCTCCATTATCTTCTAGTATTTTACAGGATTCTTCTACTGTGTAGCCGTCACGCAGGATATTTTCACCCATTAACCCTAGTGTAATCACTGCTGGTAAGTCATATTTTTTAATTTCTTCCAGCGCAATTAATGCTTCTTCATGATAGTAGAACGTTTCGCCATTAATGTAATCGACACCTTCGTCCTTACACCATGAAACCATTTCATTAAACATCGCTCTTACTTTATCCTTGGATTCTTGATCTTCTGGGTTAAAGATATTTGTATTAGAGATGTTTCCCGCAACCAAAGCCTCTTCTATCGGATGCTCTTTTGCTACTTCTTTTGCCAGTCTAATTGCATTTCTATTTAAAGGTTCTAACAAGTCTTCTTTACCAATGATACGCATTTTTTCACGGTGTGCGTTATATGTAAATGCCAGCACCACATCCGATCCTGCTTTCATATAATCACGGTATACCGCCTTTAATGTTTCTGGATTATCTAATGCCACTTCTGGCACAAAAGATCCAGCCTGTAAATAACCTCTGCGTTCTAATTCAAATAAGTAGCCTTCTCCTGCAATTACTGTTCCTTGCTGTAAACGTTCTTCCAAACTTCTTTTCGTCATGCTTCATACCTCCAAATTTTTTTATTTATGATTAACTGCAGATAAGGCGATACAACAACGAAAAAACCTCTTCTTTCAGAAAGAAGAGGTTTTGAATGCGTCATCAATGTCTCTTCTTATCTGCTAGCTAAACGCTACTGGAATTGGCACAGTTCTGTTGTAAGTCTGTTGCCGAGGCTTCTAAGGGCCAGTCCCTCCACCTCTCTGGATAAGAAAATGTGTTGCTATTTATTTGTTGTAAATAACTATATATCTATTTCAATTCCTTGTCAATATGAAATTTTTAAAATATTTTCACGTCTTTCTTGTTCTGTTTTAAATTTTCTGTTCTGCACTGCATATACTGAATAAGTATGTATTTGGGATGGAGCGGTTTTTGCTTAGGATTGAGCGGGTTCGGGCTGAGGTGGAGCGAGTTTTACTTTTTTGGAGCGCGTTCAGCCTCGGTTGGAGCGCATTTCTTTTTTTTGGAGCGCATATCACTGGGTTGGAGCGAATTTCTCTTTTTTGGAGCGCGTTCAGCCTCGGTTGGAGCGGATTTCTCTTTTTCAGAGCGTGTTCTGCTTCGGTTGAGGGGTTAAATGAACTTATATCAAAAGTTCATAAAATGTTCAAAAAGTATAGACATCTAGATATAATAAGCTTATAATACAAAGTACATTTATAAACCGTTACATGTCTATTGTAATCACTTATCTATATTTGGTATAATTAAGTTTTTCCTAAAGAAAATATCAATTTCAAATTATAGAGGGGGAGGAACGTAGATGAAGAATAAGTATTTGATGATTGCTTTAATGATTATCATTCTACCAGTAACACAATTATCCTCAGATATAAATCACAGCTACGCTCTCCCCAGCCAGGATATACTTATAGATAATCATGGATCACCTGATTTAAGCTCTGGCGGAAATGATCACCCAGAAAAACCATTTACGCACAATCTATTTTTAGTAATTACTTTATTCTTAATAGGCAGTACATGCTTATTTACTACGATTGTGATGATAGTACGAAATAAACAGCTGCTGGCTCCTGTTTTCTACCAATCCAATTTCGTGGTTTAAGCCTCTTTTGAGATCAATACAAAAACTCAGAAGGAGGCAAAAATAATGATGATTTTCAGATTAATCGTTATTGGATTCTTTTCTCTAACTGCATTGTCCGCTTTCACTTATCAAGGCATTGAAGTATTTCACGCAGTTGCAGATATATTTAGAGCTAGATCGTAAAAATGAAATGCGCCACCTTATATATTATAAAGGGAGCCTATGAAATGTAACTTCATGGACTCCCTTTTTTCTGTTTAAAAGCTTTTGCTTTATTTAAAATTCCCGCCACGAACTGCCGAAACCTCGTAGACTGTTACAAACGCAGTTGGATCGACATCTTGAATAATTTCTTTCATTTTGCTTTCTTCAAGTCGTGTAATAACGCATTTAATTTGTTTAAATTGCTTTTTTGAATAACCGCCCTCTACATGTTGCAGCGTGCTGCCGCGTTCCAGACGCTCGCTAATTTCTTTCATCATTTCTTCAGAGTGCTCGGTTATAATATACACCGCTTTGATGCCGCTTAGTCCTTCTTCAATAATGCTAATTACTTTTGAAGCAATGAAATAAGCAATACCAGACATCAGCGCCCCTCGCAATCCAAATACAGTGGATACAACGATAAATACAAATAAATTAAGGAATAGAATTAAGTCACTTGTTCCCAAAGGCAGCTTGCGGGATAATAATACAGCCAGCATATCAATCCCATCTAGTGCTCCTCCATTTCGAAGTGCCAGTCCCATACCTATCCCAATTATAATCCCGCCGACAACGGTAACGAGCAAGGTATCTCCTTCAATTCCACTAATGGTCGGGACATGATGCATTAAGCTTGTACTTATAGCAAGAGAAGCAATTCCAAGAATAGAGAGGACTGCAAAACTTTTTCCAATTTGTTTAAATCCTAAGTAAATAAATGGAATATTTAAAATAGCAATTAGAATTCCTAGCGGTAACCCGGTCCACTGTGACCCAACGATACTCAGACCTGTTACCCCGCCATCAGAAACATTATTCGGTATTAATACTGCTTCCAATCCATAAGCAGTAATAAATCCGCCAATGATGATAATCAGCCCTCTAACAAAAAGCATCGCCTTTCTTGATTTTTTCGTTTGTGGTTTGCTCATCCAATTTTCCTTTCTTCTTTATACATTCTTGTTACTGTATGAAATGTCAGCTCATCAGGGTTTACTATAACTGATTTGAAGCGACTCTTACAGCGTTATAAATAATTAGAGAAAAACACGTCTACTATGCATAGGTTTCCATACTTCACACAGGATAATCCTAAAAAATAGCCTTTTTCAACATTATTTATTATACGCTTCTCCATTTCAAACTCAACTATTTTGCAGTTAAAAAATGTATAATTCCGAAAGACTTACATAGCTCAAATTCATAGCGCCTTCTTGAAAACATAACTCACTTTGGAATAAGCCATTTTATCTTCGTAAAATCGATGAGCATCTTGACGTTGCAGACCTGATGATAAAGCGACAGAAGAAAAATGATGATCTTCTGCCCATTGATGGACAAATGTTAAAAGCTGTTCTCCGTAACCCTTGGAACGGCTTTCTTCAGCTGTAACTAAATCACAAACCCAGACAAATCTGCCATAATACAGTGTAGTCATGGCTTTAAAGCCGACAACAGCAACTATTTTTGAACCTTCATATAGAGCAACTAAATGGTAGCGGTCTATTTCCACCGCTTCTTTTACTAAGTCCAAATAACTCGTTTCATCAAGATGTGTTCGCAGTTGATGCATGACCTTATATGCAGAACGCCATTCTTTTTCTGTTATTAATTCTTTTATTTTCACGCTATTCCCCTTCCTAAATAAGCAGTGTATACCTAATTTGTCGGTAATTGTTTTTTCTCTATCTGCATACCTTTTTCATCAGTAAAAAGAATAATATCTGCCTGATTTTTATACGGATGCATGAAATGTCTATATTGCACTCTTCTTTCCTGGTGTGATTTTTGTATATTTACCAGATTTTGATTCCGTTCTGTTGTATCTCGACTGGAACGTCTAGCTAGTTCTGTCTTTCCATCTGTATATAGAAAAACCTGTAAGTCGAAATGCTTAGGGTTAATAAATGCAACACTCATGCCTTCCACAACCGTAAGCTTTTTATATGGATTAATCGTTTCACTTGGCAAATAAACCGTATCTATCGTGTTCCATTCCATGTCTAGGCGAGTCATTTGGAGATCACGTTCTAATGCTTCTACATAATGCGCTAAAGGATGGCAAGCAGTCATTTTGGCAGTACGGGTTTCGTTTTGATAGGAATATGTAATCCTTGTGTCCCTTCTCAACGCCGAGTTGACGATATACGGATCCGTACAAATCAAATTCGCATCTTGTCCAAAAGCCTCCTGCAATCGGGCAGCAAATGCTGTTTTCCCAGCTCCTCCATGCCCAGTAACCCCAATAATTACCTGCGTTTCTTGGGAGTGTATCCATTTTATTAATTCTTGTATGACGATATCCAAGCGTATTACCCCCTATTCTTTATTGCAGCCCGTACAAGGCAAAAAAGCTCTTATTTTAAGGAAACTTGCTAATTTTCATTCCCGACTATTTTTGTTTGAGAATATTCCGCCATTCGTAAACAAATAGTTCCAATATATCGCCGGCAATCTGAATATCCCTCTTTTCAACAAGTTCCGCTCCAAAATGTTCATAAAACAATCGGCTGTCATTTGCTGCTAAAACCTCGACCTGAACAGTTTGAATAGATTGCTCTATAAAACGCTTAAAGGATTCCAATAACAAAGCTTTCCCGATCCCTTTCCTCTGCCAACCTTCCAGTAAATAGGCGGATGTAACTTCGCCTACTCTGGCAGAACCTGCAGATTCCTTCTTTATAGACATATTTAGATATCCAACAACCTCTTCACCTGCATCTACAGCTACCAAGGTGGTGCTGCCACCAGCTTGAATGATATTTCTCCATTTCTCCTTCTTAACTTCCATAGAAAGCTGCTGTAAAATCGAATTGGACATAATACCTCGATAAGTTGTTTGCCAGCTCTCTACATTTACTTTGCCAATTCCGCCTGCATCAGAGATCCTTGCTTCTCTAATTAAAACCATCCTAACCCACCCCTCAATTTCGAATCTATAGAGATTTCTTGAAACAAATAATCCGCCCCGCTTCTTTAAAACCAAGACGAAGATGCATAGCAAGACTTTCGTTGTTATCTATCGTGCAATCACTTGCAAATTCGCTGCATCCCATTTCTTTTGCCCACTGCTCACAAGCCCTTACCAATTGCCTTGCATAACCTTTTTTCCTATGCGATTCTTGGACATAGATACCTTCTAAATAGCCAACTGGTGATGTTTCCGTCCCCTCTACATAATCAAATCTTAACTGACCTTGCGCGAACCCGACAGCCCGCTCATCATCCACAGCAAGTAAAATACATGCATGTTTATCCTTTAAATACGCTTCAAATTCTTCTTTTAATTCCAAAAGTTCATTTTCTGGCCATAGCATTTTCGCTAAACTAACGATACTATCTATATCCTGACTGTTAGCTTCTTTCAGCATTCTTTCACCTCTTAATCAAATAATAATTAAAACCATCAACCCAACAACAATCAGTGCTAAAAGAACGAGTAATGCCCCTTTCCATCCCAATCCACCAAATAAATCAGCAAAATTTCCAGAAGAATCTGTTCTATTAAGTGAGTCCCTAATATTCCCAGTCGGATTCCCTTTTAATTCTTCTTGTCTTAGCCGCTCACGTTCTTCTTCAGGAGCCCTTTTCTTTTCACTCATTGTCCATACTCCTTTTCGCTGTATATTATTTAAAATATTCAAAGTTGAGATATAATTATAACAAACATTTCAAGTTGATTGTAAATTGATTCTGTTTAAAATTGGTGAAACCAACCAATACTTTCTTTCGTAAATACGTATCAAGAGGTGATAAAATTGAAAACTGGAGAAGGTTGTGTCAAATGCGGTAGTCGAAATGCGGATAAAAAAGATGTATCCATGACAGGATCAGGTATTTCTAAAATTTTTGATGTACAGCATAATCGTTTCATCGTCGTATATTGTAAGGATTGCGGTTACTCGGAGTTCTATAATAGAGAAAGTTCTAAAGCAAGCAATGTCTTTGATTTGTTTTTCGGATGATGATTCCATCAGAAGCTTTTTAGCTTAATAGCACGATTTATTAATACGTATTTTTTATAATCAGAAAAGAAGCATGGTTCCTATTACGCCATGTTTCTTTTTATGCAAAAAATATATTATTCATTATTATCAGCTGTCCCACTTTTGGATAAGATAACGGCAGCAGCCTGGATAATCAAAATATCTTTACATACACTTCTCCTCTCTGATAGAATAGTTTCTTATCTGTGTTCAAAATACGTTGTAAAGGACTTGTTTTTTATGAATTTCTCAAAGAAAGCTTTTTTAAATAGATATTATATTTTCCTTTTACTCTTGGCCATTTTATTGATTGCAGCAACGTTACGTTCTCCAATTACATCTGTCGGACCGCTTATTCCTTTTTTCCGGGATGAACTGGGAGCTTCCAACGCTTTGATTGGATTAGTCAATACCCTGCCTTTACTAGCTTTCGGTTTATTCTCTCCATTTGTTCCAAGAATATCCAGTAAGTTTGGGATGGAATTCACCCTGCTCATTGCTATGTTATGTCTATCTTTTGGTGTATTTATTAGGGCTAGCGGGGGTATAGAGTTATTACTTTTCGGAACGCTCTTGGTCGGAATGGCCATTGCTGTGGGTAATATACTCATGCCGGGGTTAATTAAATCGACCTTTCCTTATCGATTGGGGCTGATGACAGGTCTTTATTCGGTATCAATGAATTTATTCGGAGCGCTTGCCTCTGGCATTTCTGTACCTATTGCTTCCGTAACAGGATTTGATTGGCGAAATGCAATGCAAATATGGAGCATACTTTCTTTAGTCGCTGTAGTTATCCTATTACTTCGGCTGCCGGCCATGCGCTCAGCTAGAAAAAAAGTGTTTGTTGACGTAAAAAGTCAGCCATCTAAAGCGATCTTTAAATCGAAAATTGCCTGGGCAGTTACTTTTTTTATGGGTTTACAATCTTTAATACCCTATAGTTTATTCACATGGCTGCCTGATATTTTAATTACCAAGGGATTTAATGAAAGTGAAGCTGGATGGTTAATTGCTATCTATCAAGTCGGACTTATCCCAACGACATTTATTGCTCCAATTCTTGCCGGTCGCATGCAGAACCAGCGTCTGATCGGCTGCAGCGCTGGCTTATTATTTTTCTTTGGTTTATTAGGAGTTGCTTTTACTTCATCTCATTTAATCATTATTATCTTTCTTATATTAACTGGGATTGGAGCCGGAACTGCATTCAGTTTAGCGATGATGTTCTTTGTTCTCCGTACCAGCACCGTTATGGAATCGGCGCAATTATCCAGTATGGCTCAATCTGTTGGTTATATTGTTGCTTCTATCGGTCCTCTTTTTCTTGGAACTATCGCCGACAAGACTGAAGGCTGGACAGTACCGTTTATTATTTTAATGACTGCAGCACTGTGTATCGCATTCCTTGGAACAGTCGCTGGGAAGGACCAGAAGATTTCCTTTGAGGCGGCAAAAGAATCAACTACACAATAAAATTCATAAGTAAAATGAGGCCGAAGAAGATTACTCTGGGCCTCATTTTATTTCATATATACTTCACTGTTTATGCCACTCCCACTTGATTGCATGACTCTACTTTTTGATTTCTACCCATTGTAGTTCACACAGAAATTAGCCAGCCGTAATTCAATGAAGCCTATCGTAAACTGGCAGATTATTATATTTGCAGATATGAAAGTAATCCCTATCTATCAATTATATTATCCCTTGCCTGTCTAACATCATGATACATTTTCCAAGTATAAAAAATGGTTAAAATAAGGATTATCCCTAATGTCATCATTACACCTGATCCAAGTCCATCTTGATTCCCCAGACCTGATTGAATTATTCCATAGTGAATAAGCCAGAAGAGAATGCTAACGAATAGATTCATTAGTGCGAGCATTCTTGCTGAATTTTTCTTCACAAGGATGATTTGCTTTTCTGTTAGTTCTTCTTTTTTTATAAATGGGATGTTCACCATTTGCAGACTGTCTACTGTATTATCTGATTTTACGATAAGAAAATAATTAAGTACAAAACAAAGAATTGTAGTATGTATATATAAGATCATGAGACCAATTAACGTACCTTTATTGCTCCACCCATCTGGTTCCCCTTGTAAATTAAAATGAGTTGGTATTTCGTTAGGTAATTTGCCGAATGAAAAAATCACATAAAAAATAGTTATAAATAGGATAGAAAAAGTCAGTACATCAATTAGTGGTGAATAATATTTGCTAATGTTCCTCCACATAGGATTATCCCCACCTTGTTAATATTTAAACTGCAACAGCTTTCATTAGTACATACGATTGAAAAGCCATTTCGTTTCATTTTAAAAATCAAGTATTATCGTCCATTTGCGGCTGAATCCCGAATCCGGTCAGCCAACATACTCTCTTTGAAAATTGACAAGCCTAAAAATGAATCAGGCTAGTACGACCAGTCCCGCAAGCCGGCCGCATATTAAGGGCCACCTAATGTTTAACATCTCTACATGACATCTCACCGTCATTCCAACTATCTTTTGGAGGCTAGATGTTCTCCAATGCATTGGGCCGGCACTAAATAATTTTCTTTTAACATCACGCCTTTATATACAGACTTCTTGCAAATTAGTGAAATTATAGAGAATTAACATAAGATCAGAAACTTTGAAAGCTACTTTTATATTCGGCCATCTTCTTCCTCCGCTTTTGTTTACATAGAAATTATTATTATTATTGGCGTTCTAAATAACAATTCTCTTCTTCTCTGATATCTCCTTTCAAACCAACTTCGTCCTCATTAACTTTTTCGATATAATAACTTCGATAAATGCCAAAATCGAATCCATCAAAATAAATAACAGGTCCTTCTTCACTTTTCTCTATCCAATAAGAAAGTTCTCTATCGTATTCTTCAGAATAAACCGTTTCATTATCTTTAAATTTAATCCCCTTACTAATACTAGATGAACAGTATGGCTCTCCTTTTGGCTTTCCCTCTATATATCCTGCTGTTGCCACCCATTTCCCTTCTATTAAATCATCCTCAGTTACGATAGTACCGCAACCAGCAAGAAAGATTAACAAGATAGGGAGAGAATAATATTTTAGCCAGTTCAATTTTGTACCACTTCCATTAAATGAATAGATTTTCATTTCTGATTTTCTTACATATTATAGCTTACACAGAACTTCATATTATTGGCGTTCGAAATAACAATTCTGTCCCTCAAAAAATAATCTCCCAACCAAACCAAATTCATCCTCACTAATCTTTTCTATAAAAAATGTTCGATGCATACTACCATCAATCCGTTGAAGATTAATAATAACTCCTTCATTATCTTTTTCTAGCTCATATGAAAAGTCACTTTCATATCCTTTTGAATACACCGTTTCTTCATCTTTAAATTCTAGTCCAGGGTCTACACTGGGAGAACAGTAGGACTCTCCTTCTGGTTTTCCATCCTTATACCCTGCAGTTACTACCCATTCTCCTTCTATTAAATCATCTCCCGTAATATCGTCCGTGCTGCAACTGATAAGAAAGATGAGTACGGCAAATAACAAACTATACTTTACATACATCACTTTTTATCCTACTCCCGGTTGTTGTTCGACTCTATTTGTGATTTTTCTTACTCTTTATAGCTCCACAGAATTTTTTATTATTGTCGCTCCAAGTAACAATTCTCACCTTCTAGAAGCCCATTCCCTATCAAACCTATTTCATCTTCACTTATCTTCTCTATATAAAAATTCCGGTATACGATCCCTTCAAGGTAGATAGCACGCTCTCCTTTCTTCCCCTCTAATTCATAGTAAAAGTCACTTCCATACGCTTTAGAATAAACCGTTTCTTCATCTTTAAACTCTAAGCCATAACTTACACTATTTGAACAATACGACTCTCCTTCTGGTTTCCCGTCCTTATATCCTGCAGTTGCTATCCATTCTCCTCCTATTAAATCTTCTTCCGTTATCTCATCTGTAGTGCAGCTGACAAGACAGATGAGTATGGAAAATAACAAACTATACTTTACATACCTCACTTTTTACCACTCCACTTAACTAATAACTCTTCCTTACAAATTTTTTTATCCATTGGTGTTCACATTACAAAAAATCTTATTCACGGCGCTCTAAATAACAATTTGCACCTTCAACAAGCGAATTTCCTATCAAACCTATTTCATCTTCATTTACTTTTTTTCGATATAAAAAACTCGATACACGATTCCTCTAAAATTAATGGTAAGCCCTTCTTTCCATTCCTCTAATTCATAGAAAAAATCCAATGTTCGTCAGTTAAATCATCTTCATCTACTGTGATACTATAGCCAGTAAAAACAGGGATATAACTAAGAAAAATCTATACTTTAATTTATTCATAGATATTTCACCCGTGCCTACACGACAAAAGATATTCTTATCTCATATAACTTAACAGAAGATTTTATTATTGACGCTCCATATAGCAGGATTCTCCCTCCCCAAGATTTCCTTTCCCTGTCAAGCCAACCTCATCCTCGTTAATCTTGTCAATATAATATTTATCATAAATACCAAAGTCTTCCCCTTGAAAATAAATAACAGGGCCGCCTTTACTCTTCTCTATCCAATAAGAAAAATCACTATCGTAAGCTTCTACATAAACTGTTTCTTTATCTTTAAACTCAAGTCCCTTCCATACACTAGGCAAGCAGTACGGTTCTCCTACTGGCTCTCCATTTTCATATCCTGCAGTTGCTTTCCATTCTCCTCCGATTAAATCTTCTTCTGTTACGATAGTGCTACAACTACCAAGACATAGTAATATAACAAAATAGAAGATATATTTCATTCGATCTAACAACATACCACTCCTTATTAGTTCATTAATTATTTATTAATTTAAAATTTTAAAAATGTTACTTCTCTCCGTTTGCCAGACTTTCAATAGACTTCCCATGTTTGGCACCCTCATAAATGTATGAATATGTTTTCCATCCGAATTCATTATTTACTTCTTTCAGTTTCTCACCAATTGCATACCAATCATGCGCATTAATTTCTTTTTCTGGGAAATAAAGATTAGGGTTTTTCTCATGAAGTTCTCTCCATCTCTCTAATTTTATAAATGTTCCATCTAAAGGATAAAGTTGTACATCTAATCCTCTACCATTATTATGCTCGCTAATTGCAACTTCTAAATTTAGTCTTTCTGCTACCAGTAATGCTTCATCAAGTATTATACCTTCCTCATATTCTTTCTTATCAGAATGAAATTCTACAGTTGCTTTTCCAGCGTCTACAATAGCAGTTATACCTGCTATTTTCGCTATCTGGGAAATTACTTTACCCGTAACTTTTTTTGCTACAAAATTTGCTTCATAATCAGCATATTCTTCTTTTAATTCATTCAATTCGCTCTCCCTAATGTTAGTAGATGCTGATGGTCCTACGGCGTATGTTATGCTTGTCTTTTCTTCTTTAGTTGCAACAAAGTAAGTCTGTTCATAATATATCTCATTATGATATTCTACCTTACTCATTATATTATCATCTCCATTGTAATCAGCTGCGTGTACTCTTGAGTTTAGTTATGACCAAAGATGTCCTTATGACCTTCTTCATTTTCAATATTAAATACTTCATATTCCATATCAAACACCTTAATAACTTTATCCTCAACTACCATTTGAGTATGATAATCTTTCAACAACATCAAATAAGCTTCTAACTTAGTACGATCACTATCATGCACATTAGTCTCACTCGGAAGTTTATTCCCAATAAAAACATAAGCCTGAACCATTTCCATTTCTTCTTCCAATCTCCTGTCAGAAATAACAACCTTTTCATTCAGCCTATCGGTTAACTTATCAATATTTTCCTCATCAATATAACCAGCAATTTCCTCAACTTCTTTTCTTTTTTCATCATCCAGAAGTTCATTTTGAAAGTAATCATAAATAATATCTGTTTCCTCTGGGGATAAGGTTTTGCCACCTGCCATTTTTTGCAGTACTTCCTCTAACACCACATTTCTTTCTTCTTCACTTACTCCATTTATAAATAGATTAGTGGGTATAATTACCCCCGCAGCGGCTCCCCTATTAAAATCCCTAACCGTTAAATCGCCATTTTTCGTAGCATTCCCTACTTGGGACAGGTAATCTTTCATTGTGCTTAAATCCGTACGCACCGCTTCCATTGCTTCCACTTGCGCTTCGTCGATTTCATATAACCGTCTACAATGTTCCGCACTTTTTTCTTCCCATTATCTGCATGCTCCAGTACTTCTGTTTCATCGATCTTAGCTAGTGAAACAATATCTGACACACGATCTATAATATCATTCGCCTCTGTTGTAAATTCTTGAGCTCGGTCTTCCACTTTTTCAAATCCTGCGATGACCTTTTCCTCTAAAAACTCTTCACGAATAAATCCATCTGGGGATGATTCAAATTCTTGAACAGACTCTTGCATCGTTGTAATTGTCTCTTTATAATTTTCCAGCCATTGCTGAAGAAAGCTAAGAAAAGGCCCATGAACCTCTTTAAAATAAGTACGGATAGCGTCTCCAGCTTCTCCGCTTAAAACATCTTTTGAATTATAGAAATTAGTAATCGAGGTTTGTAAAGTGCTGACATCCTCCACCACTGTATCAATATCATTTTTTCCTTCTTCCAGCCCTTCCATGAATGCATCCATATCTAAAACCTTCAATTGCAGCACCCCTTTATTTATCTATACTTTTAGGTTTTACCTGTGTTTCTCTTAATGACGAGTCCCTGGCTTGAAGAGCATCTGTCTCTTCCATCTTATCGATTGCCTCTTCCGCCGCTTGTAAATTTTGAAGAAAAGTTTGCTCAAATTGGGATAAAAGTGTATTGAATTCTTCATTTATTTCATTAAACACGTCTGCCATATCCAGGACATTTTCTCCTTCTACCTCTTTTCTAAAAGATGTTTCCATTGCGTTTAAAGCTGCGCGCATATCGGAAACTCCCTGCTTGGCAATTTCAGGATGTATTCTAATTTCCTTACTCATTTTTCCGCGCCTCCTCTTTCTTTTTTTCAAGCTCTTCTTTCCGCGATTCCATTGATGAAATATTACTTTCTAAACTGCTGATTCCTTCTTCAATTTGTTCTATCTTCTCTTCTATTTCCTCGATAACTTTTTTAATCTGCTCTTCTGACATCGCAATAAAGCTTGTCTTTAAGCCATCTTCTCTTATCTCTGTTACATCTTTTGCATTTTCTCCTTCAAAGTTATTTGATGTAAATTCCGGTTTTGAACACTCTCCCTCAACATCCGAGAAATCCCCCTGCACTTCCACTAATTCCGAATGTGCTTTTTCTAATCGCTCCAAATCATCCTGTTTACTAGATAATACCTGTTTACTAATCCCTATACTTCGATCTACCATCATCAATTTGTTTGTGATAACAAAGGATTCAGACACTAATAATCACCTCCACTTTCTAACTATTATTCAAATTTCGCGTAATAACTTTTCCCTCTATTTATCACATCTTAATGGAAATTCAAATGATTTTAAAGAGAATTTTAAGTTTTAACACTTCACCATATGGTTGCGACCAACTGCTCATCCTTTGAAAAAATAAGTATAAATTCCACCACGTTACGAAGTCTTTTTGTGCATAAAAAAACAGGCTACCTAAATGATTTCATTTAGATAACCTGCTCTTGTCCTTGCTTCCCTTAATGAAGATAACGGTACGCCATCAGCTGATTTAACATCTCAATTTCTTCTTGCAGCTTGGCTCCGATATTGGTTTCCCGGACTTTCTTCCGTTCTAGTTCTTTGTCTACTACTCGTCGGACAGATAAAACATCTGCTCCATTTAATACCACATCTTCTTTGGAATTAAAATGCTGGTGGGCAACGAGCTGCATACCGAATGAATTATATAATAAGGTGTATCCAGCAATACCTGTTGTTGATTGATACGCCTTTGAGAATCCTCCGTCGATGACAATCATTTTTCCATTCGCCTTGATAGGGTTCTCCCCATCAATTTCTTTTACTGGGGTATGTCCATTAATGATATGCCCATGCTCAGGGTCCAGATCAAATTCTTTCAGCACTTTTTGGCACATATCCACATCTTCACGTAAATAATAATATGGATTTTTTTGTTCGTGATGCGATGCCTTATCAGAAATAAAGTAACGCTCAAAAGTGGTCATGGCCCGTTTACCGAAGAGCGAAGAATATTCTCCTGTCCATAAGTACCACACCATATCTGTCGCTAAATCATCTGTCGTTTCTTTGTCTGCAAAAGCTTGGCGCAAATAACCTTCAAATTTATCTAGTAATTCTCTTCCTTTATACGCTTTTCCTTCAATTTCCATTCGCTCCATATTTCCATTTTCATCAACTGGAATACAGCCGTGGATTAATAGATTTCCATTATATTTAAGATACAAATTTCCTTTTTTCATTAAGAAATTCATATGTCTTTTTAACTTCTCGGATTGTTGTACAGAGAGTAAAAGTTTGTCGATAACTTCTTCTTCTTCAGGCAATAGCTTCGCAGGATCAGCAGGATCCACCGTAGAGAAACACGTATTTTCCAGTGGATAGGTTTTTCCGTAAATAGTGATTTCCTGTTTCTCGTAATCTACTTTCTCTAAAACGAGTCTTTCCTCCATATTAAAAAAAGGGCGTCGTTTAATAATTGGGCTTTCTAGCTTAAATTGAATCATAGCTATCGCTTGATGAATCTTCGTGATTTGTAATTTTTCTTGAGCCGAAATATCCTTATCTGGAGATTTCTTAGGTCGGAACGCAGGATTATCCCCATAATATTTTGCCGCTAACGTAAGTAATGGACGCAAATTAATCCCATAAGCATCTTCTATGATATCTAAATTATCATAACGTGCACAGATTCGAATAATATTCGCCAGACAAACCTTGGATCCTGCATACGCCCCAATCCACAAGACATCATGGTTACCCCACTGAATATCAACCGAGTGATAATTGATCAGTGTCTCCATAATTTTATCCGGCTCTGGACCGCGGTCATAAATATCACCAACAACATGCAGATGATCGACGACCAGTTGCTGGGTTGTATAAGATAAGCCGGTAATTAATTTATCTGCCTGACCTAAGGAAATAATTTTTTCTACAATTTTTTCATAATATGATTTCTTATTCGTATATTCATCCGTCTTATACAGCAACTCTTCAATTATATACACGAATTGTTCCGGTAATGCCTTTCGCAGCTTTGAACGTGTATATTTAGAGGAAGCATAGGAGATTAAATGAATCATATGATGGATTTTCTCTGCATACCATTCATCCAGCGCCTGCTTTGAATTAAATTGCTCCTTGATGAGCTTCAGCTTCTCTTCTGGATAATAGACAAGTGCAGCAAAATCACTAATGTCTTCCTCTGATAATGTATCCTTAAAAATATCATTTATTTTCTCTCTTACTTTTCCGGAACCATTTCGTAAAACATGTTGAAAAGCTTGATACTCCCCATGTAAATCACTTACAAAATGTTCTGTTCCTTTTGGCAGATCCAGAATTGATTCTAAATTAATAATCTCTGTAACTACCTTCTCTTCACTATCATATTTTTCCGCTAATAAATCAAGGTATTTTTTATTCATCCTCTAGATCCCCCTCGCATGAATTATGTTATATTAATTTAAAATAGTATAACACTTTCGGAGAAGAATTTCAGTTATGAAAAACTGCTGTGACAATTAAAAAGAGGTAAAATAAGCAAGCAGCGAAGGCAAAACAGTACGTGAATGTCCTTATTTCAATCGGTCCATCTTTAGTAATCAACTATTCCATACGATATACACATTGACTCGGTAAAGGCATATTTAAAATCCCTTAGCTAATTCCCTCGTTTGCGTATTTCATCTAATGACCCTATCCAACCTATCTAGCGCTTCAGGGATTTCTTCTTCATCAATATTTGCAAATCCAATCACAAGTTCAATCCAGTTGTTCATTCGTTTCTTTTCTTTAAGCATAAAACGACGCATGGTGTATATTTCCAGTTTCTCCTCTTTGGCTTTCGTTTCGACCTCCTCATATGTTTTATCCGATTTGAAACGTGCTAGAAAATGTAATCCCGCCGGTATATCTTCAATATATACCTCTTGCTTAAACTTAGAATACAGCTGATCAATTAATAATCTTCGTTTCATTTCATAATGATGATTCATCCTTTTAATGTGTCTTGAATAGCTCCCATTTTCGATAAAGTAATGCAATGTGAACAGACCAAGCGAGTTGCTGAATTGCATTATATCTGTAGCATGTTTTCGGTATTCTCTTAATAAATCAGGAGGCAGAACCATATAACTGATCCTGGTTCCGGGTAATAGTGTTTTGGAAAAAGTACCAGTATAAATAACACGCTGATTACGATCAAGGCTTTGCAAAGAAGGAATGCTGTCACTTTCATATTTAAACTCACTGTCATAATCATCCTCGACAATGTATCTGCCCTCTTCTTCTACGGCCCAATTCAATAGCTCGATACGTCTTGAAATCGGCATAATTTTGCCCGTTGGAAATTGGTGGGAGGGAGTCACAAATAAGTAATTTGCTTTTGATGAAGCAACTTCTTTTATATCGATGCCTTTATCATCCAACTCTATCGGTTTAACGTAAAAACCCATCTTGTTTAATAATCTGTAGAAACGAGAATAACCTGGATTCTCAACGGCAATGATCTGTTTTTTATCTTGGATTGACATTAATTGCTGAATCAGCAGTTGTGAACCAGCCCCGATTACAATTTGCTCCGGCTCACAAACAACTCCCCGTGATAAGGCTATCATCCGGCTAATGGTTTTTCTTGTCTTATAAGGTCCTTGAGGATGCCCAAGTTCAGAAAGCTCCTTTTTGTGATTATCAACAGCCTTGTTCTCGCATTTCATCCATTCCTTAAAAGGAAATAGGGAAATATCTGCAGACATATGGGACAATGATACCCAGTCCTCTTTGTTGACATCGGTTTCTTTCAAATCAGCAGGCAGTTGGTTCAGAGTAGCACCTTGAGTGTGAAATTCCGTGCCGCTTTCAACAAAGTAGCCTTTACGTTCAATTGTATATATGTATCCTTCTGCAAGCAGTTGGTCATATGCGTTAGCAATTGTATTAATACTAACGTTTAATTCTTTTGCCAATTGCCGTTTGGAAGGTAATTTTTCACGCGCCCTTAAATTTCCGCGTAAGACATTCTCCTTAATCCCCTCATAAATTTGCTGGTATTTAAAATGATTATTAGAGCTATAACTCAACGTTAAAAAATCCATTAAACCCACCTCATCTGGTACCAAATCTTTTTACTAACTGGTACTTTTTATTATACCAGATAATTGTCATACTATTGAATATAGAGTGTAAATTATTTAAACACCAACGAACGAGGAGGATATAGATGACTACTACAACACATTTATCCAGTACTGAATTACAGAAAAAAAGAGAGAAGTTTATCCCTAAAGGTGTAAGTAATGGTAATCTAAATATAGCGCACAAGGCATCGGGTGCAACAGTTATTGATATCGATGGGAAGGAATGGATTGACTTTGCAGGGGCAATCGGAACATTGAATGTGGGTCATAGCCATCCGAAAGTAACTGAGGCTGTCAACAGGCAAGTAGAAAAGTTTTTGCACCCTGGTTTCAATGTTATGATGTATGAAGGTTATATTGAACTGGCTGAAAAGTTATGTGAAATTACACCAGGTAATTTTGATAAACAAGCCCTCTTGCTTAATTCCGGGGCTGAAGCAGTTGAAAATGCAGTTAAAGTTGCACGCCGATATACAAACAGGCAAGCCGTTGTTTCCTTTACACGCGGGTTCCATGGAAGAACCAATATGACGATGAGTATGACGAGTAAAGTAAAACCATATAAATTTGGATTCGGACCATTTGCGCCAGAGGTTTATCAGGCACCTTATCCCTACACTTACCGTAAACCAGAGGGGATATCTGAGGAAGCATACGTTGATCAAGTGATTGAGGATTTTAAAGAATTCTTCATTTCGACTGTTGCACCAGAGACCGTTGCTTGTGTTGTCATGGAACCTGTTCAAGGGGAAGGCGGATTTGTGATTCCACCGAAAAAATTCGTTCAAGCTGTTAGTGCATTTTGTAAAGAACATGGAATTGTATTTGTAGCTGATGAAATTCAAACCGGATTCGGGCGGACAGGAACATTGTTTGCCATTGAGCAATTTGATGTAGAACCCGATCTCGTGACCGTTTCCAAATCATTGGCTGCCGGCTTACCATTAAGCGGCGTTGTCGGAAAAACAGAAATTATGGATGCTGCAGATCCTGGGGAATTAGGTGGAACTTATGCAGGAAACCCTGTCGCATGTGCCGCTGCATTAGCTGTAATTGACATTATTGAAGAAGAAAATCTAAATCAAAAATCAGAAGCTATCGGCCAGAAGATTGAAACAAAACTTCATGAATTAGCGGAAAAACATGGATTTATCGGGGAAATCCGCCGCCTTGGATCTATGGTTGCTGTTGAAATCATTGAAGACCGTAACAGTAAAACACCAGACAAAGTAAAAACAGGCAGCATTACGAAATACGCTAATGAAAATGGATTACTGCTTCTATCTGCAGGTATTAAAGGGAATGTAATCCGCTTCCTATCGCCACTTGTCATTACAGATGCCGAGTTGGAAAAAGGACTAAACATTCTCGAAGATGCTTTTGCTGCAGTTTCACAATAATAAAGACTCCAGGCACATTGGCATAAGTAATGGCGAGAACCAAAAGTTACGAAAGCGGAAATACGTTTGATCCGTAATCGCGTAATAGGCCGGCTGTTATTTGGTTTTGCAGACGGCACCTAATCAATCTAAATACGGAAAGGAGCTATACTAAAATGACAAATTATTTTAATGTAATTAATCCAGCTACAGGGGAATTCATTCAAGAAGTAAAAATAGATAGTGAGGAAGAAATTATACAGGCCATCAAAAAAGGGCATGAAAGTTTTAAAACGTGGTCAAAAATCAATGCGCATGAACGTTCACGATTAATAAAAAAATGGTCAGAAAAAGTAACAGAGAACAAGCAGGAAATAGCGGAAATCATGACAAAAGAAAATGGTAAACCATTAAGTGAATCATTAGGAGAGGTTGACTATTCGGTCTCCTACCTTGATTGGTATGCCGAAGAAGCTAAGCGAATTTACGGAAGAACGATTCCAGCGAATACGGAATCTAAACGAATAACGGTTACAAAAGAACCGATTGGACTTGTTGCAGCAATCACACCATGGAACTTCCCTGCAGCTATGATGGCGAGAAAAGCAGCACCTGCTCTTGCAGCGGGATGTACATTCATCGTTAAACCTGCAACGGAAACACCGTTAACAGGTATGAAATTCATTGACCTGGCTCATGAAGCAGGTATTCCAAAAGACGCTATCCAATATGTAAATGGACGCGGCAGTCTTATTGGCGATATATTCACAAATAGTAAGTACATCCGAAAAATCACGTTTACAGGCTCAACTCCTGTCGGAAAGGAATTAATCAAAAATAGTGCCGACACGATGAAGCATGTCACCATGGAATTAGGCGGTCACGCTCCCCTAATTGTGGCCGAGGATGCAGATCTTGATTATGCAGCGAAACAAACCGTTGGAACGAAATTTAGAAATGCAGGACAAACTTGTGTCTGTGCTAATCGAATTCTTGTTCATGAAAATGTGGTCGATGAATTCACCGAAAAATTTGTTGCTGAAGTAAAGAAACTTAACGTCGGAAACGGTTTGGAAGAAGGAACAGACGTCGGACCAATTATCAATGAAAAAGGTTATGAAAAAATCGTGGAACAAATCAAGAATGCGAAAGAAAATGGAGCGGAAGTCATGATCGGTGATAAGTATGATGCTGATAAAGAAAAAGGATATTTCTTTATTCACCCTACTGTCTTAAAAGAAGTAACTACAGACATGACAATCATGCAGGAAGAAACATTCGGGCCAGTAGCTCCAATTACAACCTTCAAAACGCTTGAAGAGGCAGTTGAACTTGCAAACAGCACTCCATATGGATTGGCAGCTTATTTCTTTACGAATGACTACCGAACAGGAACCTATCTACACGATCATTTGCAGTTTGGCATTATCGGCTGGAATGATGGCGGTCCATCCGCAGCACATGCACCATTTGGCGGTATGAAAGAAAGCGGGCTTGGACGTGAAGGCGGAATAGAAGGTATTGAACCGTATCTAGAAACAAAATATATGTCCATTGGCGGATTTTAATTATTCGCATCAGTCATCTATTAAAAATGGGTCAAAACCAAAATCTATGGTTGATATTAAAGAATAAATATGTTAATTACGTCTAGCTAGAGCGGAGGAAAAACACGGAGACTCCTATGGGAAAGCGCAATGGTCTTCGGTGGGGCGAGTAATCGCAGTCCCAGTGTGAAGACCCCGCAGAAAAAGTGATCTTCTTTTTCGAGGAGGCTGAGCGCAAGCCCATGGAAAGCGTAGTGTTTTTCCGTAGTGGTTGCTCATAACAAATTCAATATAATTTGTTATCCATAGATTTTGGTGAAGAGTCTTAAAAATTAATAAAAAAGAGGGCCAATTCTATAAAAATAGGGTTGGCTCTTTATACCCTACAAATAATTACATAATGAGCCCTATCTAAAACGCTTTTCTTTCAGTCTCAATTCCGCTGTAGAGTTGATTTAATTAATATCACTAGCTCATCTGGTACTATTAAAACTTTAATTCTGGTACTTTTTATCACATAAAAAAATTGTAAAATTAAAATCAAATTGAATATTTAAAACGGTGGATAATATTGTAAACGCATAAATAATTATGTAAGGGGTGTTTAGATGGAAGATAAGAAATTTTCAAAATCCATGACAATGACCGATGTGTTGTTCCTCTCCACAGGAGCCATGCTTGGATGGGGATGGGTTGTCTTATCAGGGGATTGGATCAGTCAAGCTGGTTTCTTAGGAACAGCTATTGCTTTTCTATTAGGTGGTTTGTTAGTTGTCTTTATCGGGCTCACCTACGCCGAACTGGCAGCAGCTATACCTGAAACAGGCGGTGGATTGGTATTCGTCCTCCGGGCCTATAATCAGAAACTTGGTTATTTAGCCGCATGGAGTGTGCTATTTGGATATGTCTCCGTTATTACGTTTGAAGCAGTGGCATTACCCACTGTGATTGATTACGTCATCCCGGTTAATCATCAAGGATACATGTGGTCCTTGAGTGGATTTGATATCTATCTAACCTGGGCATTAATAGGATCTGTGGGTGCAATTTTGCTCTCGTCTCTTAATTATTTCGGAATTAAGCCTGCCACCATTCTACAAAATGTGTTAACGGCTGCTGTTGTACTGATTGGTTTGGTACTTGTCGCCGGCGGGTTTGGAAACGGTGATATTTCAAATCTTCAACCTTTAATGGGAGAAGGAATGGGCGGCGTGATGACCGTACTCATTATGATTCCGTTTCTATTCGTTGGTTTTGATGTCATTCCACAGATTGCATCAGAAGTGAAAGCTCCTCCAAAATTCATTGGCCGCTTTTTAATTATATCAATTATTGTATCGATTATTTTCTATGTATTAATTGGTTTTGGTGTATCTATCGGATTATCACCGGCAGAGCTAGCAACTACAAATCTAGCTACTGCAGATGCAATGGGGAACCTATTTAATAGTCCAATATTTGCCAATATTATTGTTATTGCAGGGGTTGCCGGTATTATTACAAGCTGGAATGCGTTTATTATTGGCGGAAGCCGAATATTGTACGCGATGGCAATTCGAGATATGATTCCAAGGTGGTTCGCTTATATCCATCCAAAATATAATACACCGACTCACGGCATTATCTTTTTAGGATTGCTCGGTTTTTTCGCACCGCTCTTAGGGCACGCTGCCTTAAACTGGTTTGTCAATGCCGGCGGGATTGGTATTGTGATTGGGTATCTCATTGTTTCTATCTCTTTTATGAAATTACGAAAAACAGAACCAGAATTGGAACGACCATATAAAATAAAGTACTGGAAAACGACTGGTATTCTAGCAATTGTACTAAGTGTTTTATTTATTTTATTATATATGCCAGGAATGCCTTCTTCCCTCATCTGGCCAATGGAATGGCTTATCGTAGGAGGTTGGTATCTAATCGGGATTTTACTATATTTTACAGGTTCCAAGAAAAACACAAAGCAAAAGAATCAGGAAAACAAACATAATGCGGTTTTATAATGAGCGTATCGAACGCTGATAGGTACTCTAAAAGGCTTGAATGCGTAGAATGCGCCTTTCATCGATATTCGTTTTAGCATTACCAATTAAATGAACGCAAATGTACTTCCCCTGATAAACGTAAAACTGAAAGGGGAAGTACATTATTGTAGAAACTCTGAGAATCCTTAAAGATGGAGGATTTCTCTATTTTTTTGTTTTTAAAGCTAATTCCTTAACTAATTCAATGTTGAATTTAAAGTTGTTTTTAAATAATACTAGCCGTCATACTGAAGTCAGATGAAAAACATAAGCGTATGAGCCTACTTGAGCATGGTTCAAATAGGTTCATACGCTTTTATTCCCAAGGTCTTATCACTCAACCTTATATCAATGCTAGCTGCTAACTAGCCAACTTTTGTTTCTTTTCTTCTATTTTTTCCTTTTTCCGTACTTCTCTAAACTTGTTTGTTTCTGCCACAATCACACCCGATAATAAACAGAGAGCAATTAAGTTGGGAACAGCCATCAACCCATTGAAAATATCGGCAATATCCCATACCAATTGGACGGATTGAACTGCACCAAACAATATCACAAGACAGAAAATAATTTTATAATAGATCGTATTCCGGTCACCAAAAATATAACCGAAACATTTCTCTCCATAATAAGACCAGCCGAGGATGGTTGAATATGCAAAGAAAATAAGGCCAAACACAACAATATAGTTACCTACACTAGGCAAGAAAAAGTCGAATGCTTCCCCAGTAATCACAGGGGCTGCATCTCCTCCAAATTGTAAATGAAGACCACTCATTACAATAACAAGACCAGTAATCGTACAAACAATCATTGTATCAAGAAATGTTCCTGTCATGGATACCAAAGCTTGTCGTCCAGGGTAATCCGTCTTCGCGGCAGCGGCAGCGATTGGAGCTGAACCAAGGCCGGCTTCATTAGAGAACACCCCACGGGCAATACCATACCGAATTGCTAAACCAATAGCACCACCGCCTACAGCCTCCGGACTAAATGCAGCCTGAAAGATAACCGCAAAAGCTGCAGGAACTTCTGTAATATTCAAAATAACAATAATAAGTCCACCAACTATATAAAATAAAGCCAGAAATGGTACAAATATGGCCGTAACTCTTCCAATTCCTTTAACTCCACCAAGCAAAACCAAAGCAGTAAGTACCATCAATACAAATCCAGTGACCCAAGGATTAACATTAAAAGTAGCTTGTAAAGATCCTGCCACGGTATTCGACTGTGTCATGTTTCCAATTCCAAAGGATGCTAAAAAACCAAACAATGCAAACAAGACAGCTAGCCATTTCCAGCCTAACCCCTTCTCTATATAATACATGGGACCGCCAGAAATTTCGCCTTTATGATTTACGGTACGATATTTAACAGCTAAGATAGCTTCACTATATTTCGTTGCCATTCCAAAAAAAGCAGCCAGCCACATCCAAAATAACGCACCTACACCACCAAGAAGTACAGCTGAAGCAACTCCGGTCATATTACCAATTCCAAGCGTCGCCGCCATAGCTATCATCAGTGATTGGAAATGAGATATATCCCCTTTTTCATTTTTGTCTCCCTTTTTACTTTTAGAAAAGGTTAATTTAAGCGCATAAGGCAGATCTCTTATCTGTAAAAACCCAAGACGCAACGTTAAAAAAATTCCTGTTCCCACAAGCAATATAAGTGTAATTGGTCCCCAGACAATGCCATTAATAGTATCAACTATTTGCTGTATTCTTTCCACTTCCATATCTCCTCCTTTTGTCCAATCTTCGGTTTTCTCACAAAAATAAAATTAAAGTAATTCCATTTTAAATGAATTTCAACCGGAAATCTATTAGAAAATGGAGAAATATTAAATAATAATTCATTAAAAAAATAGAGGTAGAGTAAATGGATAAATTAACCCGCTGTCTATCAACGGAAACAAATCGGGAATAGTCTTGAAAGCTTCCGTATTCGTTCCTACTCGAATTTTAGAGCAAAAAAACTATCACCTTGAAAACAAATGATAGTTTTTCTTAAATTATCGTTTCTTAAACAATAGATTATATGATTTTCTGCCTAACTCTTTTGAGTCCGAATATCCGATTTATTATATTCTTGTCTTAACTACTCAGCAAGCGAATAGATTACTTCACTGCATTCTAAAGAAACACGTTGAGAGCCAAGTATAATTGTCCTGGTATAAACATTATTTCCGGACCCTAGTCGGAGCCGGATATTCGCACTACCTTCCGATGCGCCATTACTGACCCGCATAGTTACCGTAACTTCAGCTTTTCCTGACTCGTCTGCCTCTAAAACTCCAATACTTTGATAACCATAGTTATCCGGCCAGGTTCCGTCTTCATTTTGTATTTGTGAAACAGCCTTCCCGCCATGAAGATAGATTTGCATTTCTGCATTGTCAATAACTTGTCTAGGTTCCAGATTCATCAACGTTATCGTTGCTTCAAATGGAGTACCATCTACAGGAACTGTTTCCGGTGTATCAATAGAATATATGATATCTTTTGGCGGATTTATCTCAGATCCAAAAGCACCATCAGCAAATGTCGACTGATCATACCATAAATAGCCCTCCGCAGGCTCTCTCCATGGTTCACTTTCAGGCTCCGAAGAAGTTTCGGGGATTTCTATATCCAACATTGGAGACAGGTCATCTAAAGGAAGCTCAACTTCAGAAAAAGTCTGATAATCTTCCTGATTTGCCAGCCAATTCACGATATTGACCAACAACAAACCATTATCTGCATCCGTAAAGCCATCATAGGTACGCTTCATCCCTCCATGCTCTTCGTTGCGATACTTTGGTGTGCTGTCCTCTACTGGAGAAGAATCTCCAATAAATGCAGACTTTCCATCTCCTCTTTTCCCTATAGCTACAAACGGACCTTCATCCGTTCCACCGCCAAAATAAACACCCTGATCGACAGCGTTGCTCCACTTATTTTCAGCTTCCGTTAATCCTTCAGGTAAATAAACAATGCCTTTGGCTATTTCTGGATTCATTATAGCCAAAGTTGATCCTGCGTGAATAGTCACTTCACCGACACCTTCCGTTATATCAAATGCTTCTGCAGAAGGAACGATGTCATTACCGATGGTATTATCAATTGCATTATACCGGAACCGGACTCCAAATTCCTCCTTCAGCCAGTCCGTACTTTCCACTCCGTTCATTGCTTCCTGCTCCCCAGTACTCATTCCTTTTGTCGGATCCTCATATGCTCCGCGCCGCCAACCATTCATTATTTCATTCGAGTCCCAGCGATTAAAATTTCGGTCGGCATTATAATGATCAGCGATAAAAAAGACACCTCCCCCATTCTCAGCAAATGTTGCAATTGCTTTTTGTTCAGACGTCTTAAAAGGAATTTGCGCTTCAGGAATAACAAGTACATTGAAATCTTCCAAATTTTCCAGTGTTAAAGGCTCTGTACTTCTGTGCTCTTGAACAACGTATCCTTCTTCTGCCAGGGCGTGAGCAAAATCGGAGAAAGCTCCATCAATTACCCAGTCGGATTGTCCTGCGGTCTGACCATGACTGTTATCAAACAGAACTTTCATCCCATTTGGCTGTTCAGGGTTCAGCGCGGGAGCAGGATCATTGGGTTCTTCTGCCGCCGCAATACTCCAAAATACATAAAACAACCCGAAACACAAGACTAACATCGTCCCTCTCAAGGCATACTTCATTCTACACACACCTCCCTTTTGAATTTGAAAATGATTTCGAGACAACTTTATCATACCAAAACAGTTAATTAATCACATTAAATATTTAAAAATTTAAACAACTTCACCTTTAAGGCAAACACATGACATAAATTGACTTTAAATTTACTTCCTTTTAACAAAGTTTTGTGTATTATTTGACATATTCCATGTTATAATGATGTAGAATTTCGAAATAACAGGTAATTAAAACTATTACCCATATTTTTTACTAGGAGGTTTTATCAATGACGTGGAAGAAAGCAGGCATTTTTCTATTTGCAGCATCTTTATTGTTTTTAGTAGCATGTGGAGATTCAGATGATTCGGCCGACAACGATAAATCATCAGATGGTGATACATACGTACCCGATTCACTGACAGTACAATTCGTTCCATCTCAAAATGCAGAAACTTTAGAGGCGAGAGCAAAACCTTTAGAAGATTTACTGGAGAATGAACTGGGTATCGATGTTACTGTAAGCGTATCCACGAATTATAATACAGTCGTCGAGGCGTTGGCTTCCGAACAGATTGATGTTGGATTCCTGCCGCCAAATGCATATGTGCAAGCACATGACGAATATGGAGCAGCAGATGTTCTGTTACAATCACAGCGTTATGGTGTAAATGAGGATGGTACAAATACAGATGAACTTGTGGACTCTTATTATTCTATATTTATCACAAAATCTGATTCCGATATTGACAGCATAGCTGATTTAGAAGGCAAAACCATCGCCTTCCAGGATATCACTTCTTCGGCTGGATATGTTTGGCCTGCCGCTGCTTTGTTAGACGAAGGAATTGATCCTTTATCGGATGTGAATCCTCTGGTTCTTCAAGGTCATGATGCTGCTGTTACGGCAGTACTTAACGGAGAAGCAGATGCTGCAGCAATCTTCCAAGATGCGCGCAATGTTGTTTTATCTGATTTCCCTGATGTGTTTGAAGATACAAAGGTTATTGGCCATACAGAAGCAATTCCAAACGATACTATCGCTGTACAGACAAATATGGATGAAGAATGGAAAGAAAAAATCCAGCAAGCATTTATTAATATCGGTAAATCAGAAGAAGGCCGGGAAATCGTTCGAGATATATACACGCATGAAGGCTATGTTGAATCCAAGGATTCCAATTTTGATATTGTCCGCGAATATTCCGAGCGCATTCAGGAACAGTAGAAGCAACATGTACTGACTCCTCTCGAAAACCTTTAAATTTATGTCTTCTTAAAGCCGTAAATTTTAAAGCAAATTATTCTATGATGGTTTATCAAGTAAATAAAGCTTTATAGCATCATTCCTAAAAGGATGTCTAAAAGGGTAAATCCTTTTTATTCATCCTTTTTAAAATCTTCATATCTTGTGTATGCGGGATCTGCATACAGTCAGCTTATGGCGACTGATTTCTGATAAGAAAGTTGGGTAAATATGATTGAATTAAATGACGTTTCTAAAGTCTATTCAAATGGTGTCAAAGGATTAGAAGATGTTAATCTAAAAATTGATAAAGGCGAATTTGTATCAATCGTCGGTTTATCAGGCGCTGGTAAATCTACACTGCTTCGTTCGATAAACCGTCTCATTGATATTTCTTCCGGTGATATAAAAATAGATGAAAAGTCAATCACTTCTGCATCGGAAAAGCAGTTGCGGCTAATCCGCAGAGACATCGGAATGATTTTCCAAAGTTTCAATCTTGTAAAGCGTTCCAGCGTACTGCGCAACGTGCTCTCCGGGCGTGTTGCTTATAATAATACTTTACGGACGCTTTTGAATCTATTTCCACAAAAAGATATTGACCTTGCCTTGAAAGCCTTGGAAAGAGTGAACATATTAGATAAAGCCTATACAAGGTCCAGTGAACTGTCAGGCGGACAGCAGCAACGCGTTTCCATTGCCCGCACATTGGCCCAGGAGGCAAAAATAATCCTGGCTGATGAGCCAACAGCATCACTTGATCCAGTAACTACCAAACAGGTAATGGACGATCTTAAAAAGATCAATACAGAAGATGATGTCACGGTTATTATCAACCTGCATTTTGTTGATCTGGCAAAAGAATATTCAACAAGAATCATCGGTCTCCAGGCAGGAAAAGTCGTATTTGATGGCACACCAGAAGAGGCCACGGAAGAAGTTTTTGAAGAAATTTACGGTCGCTCACTTAAAGAAGATGAACTGCTTGGGGAGGAAATTCTATGATGGACACAAAACTGAATGGACCACTCCCGGCAAAGCCTGCAAGGTGGCCATTTTACTTTTTTCTTATTGGTCTGTTTACAATTGTGTTGCTTAGTGCCGTTTATATTGGAGCAAATCCACTTACTTTTATCCAGAACAGCGACAATATGATTGAATTAATCGTCAGCATGTTTCCACCTGCTTGGTCGTATATAGCAACGACAACGCCGGCCATGCTGGAAACGATCCGTATGGCTTTACTCGGAACTACCATCGGGATGATATTTTCTATTCCTATTATGTTCCTGTGCGCACGTAATATTTTCCGGCTTCGCTGGCTGACGGAGTTATCACGAATTGGTTTGAACGTTTTGCGTACCATTCCTGATCTCCTTTTAGCTGCTATTTTTGCTGCAATTCTCGGTTTCTCACCTCTCGCCGGAATTGTCGCCCTATCTATCTTTTCGATTGGGATTATTGCAAAATTGTCCTTTGAAGCAATTGAAAATATTGATAACGGACCGTTGGAATCAATGGCTGCGGTCGGAGCAAATAAACTGCAATGGATTGCTTTCGGGGTTGTCCCGCAAATACTGCCGCATTTTGTTTCCTATGTGCTTTATACATTTGAAATCAACATCCGTGCTGCAGCTATTCTTGGCTTGGTTGGAGCAGGCGGTATTGGTATCTATTACGACCGCGCACTTGGTTTTTTTGCCTACGATCAAGTTTTGGCACTGATTCTGTATACGTTAGTCGTTGTCATTACCATTGATTTAATTAGTTTGAAGATAAGGGAGAAACTGCTATGAGTCAACGTGATCAACTAAAAAAAGCACGAGCCAAAAAGAGAGGAAAACTCGCACTTCTGCTCATCGGTCTTATTGCTCTATACGTCTGGGCAATCTTTGGAATTGAATTCAAAGGTATACAAGAAACAGCCGGACCTGTTACAAAAAATATATTAAAAGGTTTCACCTCGCCAGATTGGAGTTATGTATACAGCCCTAACGGCGAAGATTTAATCAGGGGGCTGCTGGAAACACTGGCCATAGCCATTGCCGGTATTTTCCTGTCTATTTTACTTGCTATTCCTGTCGGACTTTGGGCAGCCAAAAATTTAAGTAAAAACTCCATCACTTCGCAAAGCGGCAAAGGGGTATTGAGTTTTTTTCGTACACTTCCTGATATTATTCTGGCCCTTCTTTTTATTAAAGTAGTCGGGCCCGGTGCATTTGCGGGGATGCTGGCCCTTGGTATTGGAGCCATGGGTATGCTTGGTAAATTATATGCGGAAGAAGTTGAAGCAATGGATCCGGGACCAGTTGAATCGATTGCGGCTGTTGGAGGGAATAAATTGCAGCAGCTTGCTTTTGGGGTACTTCCTCAAGTAATACCCGGTTTTATTTCCGCAACGCTCTATCGCTTTGAAATCAATATGCGTTCTGCAGCTACCTTAGGACTCATTGGTGCAGGAGGAATCGGAACCTCGTTAATTTTTGCCATCCAAGGGCGCAGCTGGGATCGCGTTGGAATCATTATTATTGGCCTTGTTGTAGTTGTGTTAATCGTCGATCTGCTTTCCAGTGCATTGAGAAAGAGAATTACTTAAAAGAAGGTATAGTACCCTCATTCCATCATCGGTTGTTTACTATTTATCCTGATGTAACTGGCTGGGACTGGGACTGCGATTACTCGTCCCATCGAAGGGCTTTTTTAGACTCCCACTTCGAAAAATGAAGAAGCTTGTAAATTCTAAGCGGGAGATTAACAGCCAGTAACGGTCGGATTGGTACAACTAACTACTCTTTTAATGGGGTGAGTAGTCGTTTTCGAGGGACGGGTAGGGATAAAAAGAAAATCCCCAATGAATGAAGTTTTACGTTATGGAATGAAATAAATGGAGCACCTTATACTGGTCCCAATCGCAAAAAAGGAGCGTGTATATTTTTGAAAAAGAAAAAAATTGCTATCTTATTTACAAGTGATGTCCATGGCAAAATTTCACCCTATAACAGTCAGGATAAAAGCTATGATGGAAAAGGATATGCCAAGGTTTCTTCTGTCATAAACACGGTAAGAAAAGAAGAAGAGAATGTCATTGTCATTGAGAATGGAGATATGCTGCAGGGCACGCCGCTTTCTCATTACATGCTTGCGGAAAAAGAAGATAACAGTCAAATCCATCCGGTTATTTCCGCTTGTAATACCATTCAATATGATGCAGCCGTTATCGGCAATCATGAATTCAATTATGGGCAGGACAAGCTAGAAAAGGTTGTGAATGATTCGGATTTCCCCTGGTTATCTGCCAATATCGTTAAAAAAGGAACTACCGATCCTTACTTCGGGACACCGTATCTAATAAAAGAATTTGATGGATTGACTGTTGGTATCCTCGGATTGACAACCAAAAACATTCCTGTTTGGGAGCCGGATCGTCACATTGATCGTTTCGATTTTCTGGATCCAGTGGAAACTGCACAAAATTGGATAAGCCATTTAAAAGATGAGGAACAGGTGGATGTTATCGTTATTGCCTATCACGGCGGTTTTGAATTTGACCCTGTAACAGGACAATATCTTGCCGTTAGCAACGGAGAAAATCAAGGGAACGAGCTGCTGGCAAGCCTGCCTGAACTGGATGTATTAATTGCTGGTCACCAGCATCTGGTCTATCATGCTGTTACAGAAGACGACACAGCGGTTATCCAGTCTGGAACGAAGGGAGAATTCGTCGGTCGTATTGACTTGGTCTTTGAAAAGGAGCAGAAAGAAAACAATTATACATTAGTACACCGTGAAACGTCACTTATACCAGTAAAAGATGCTACAGCAGACGAAAAAATATTAACAGATATCAAAGAAATTGAAAAAGAAGTAGACGACTGGCTTGATGAAACATTAACAACCGTATCTGATCCATCCACGATGCAGATTGAAGATCCGCTGAAGGACGTATGGATAAAGGAACATCCTATGATTGAATGGGTAAATAAAACCTTTTTGAAAATTACTGGTGCAGATATGGCATCCACAGCCTTTTTTCTCACTCAGGGTATGACATTTGGCAATACACTTACCAGGAGGGATATACACACCTTCTATCCGTTTGCCAATACATTAGTCATCATGGAGGCAACTGGAGAAGAAATTCGGGCCTCCCTTGAGTTCAGTGCATCCTTTTTAACATTAGATGCAGATGGTAACCCTGCGGTAAACGAGTCTTGGAAGTATCCTCGCCTCCTCAGCTATAACTATGACATGTGGGAAGGGATTCAATATACTGTTAACCTATGGAAACCACAAGGCGAACGGATTACTTCCCTTACATTTAACGGAGAAGCACTTGATCCAAATAAAAAATACCGCGTCGCAACGAGTAGCTACCGGGCAAGCGGTACAGGCGGCTATGACATGTTTGCTGAAGATAAAATCATCAAAGAATTCCCGTTCGGTATAACCGAAATGCTGATTGAGGAATTGAAAAAAACAGAAGCGTTTATTCCGCAAACTAACCAAAATTGGAAGGTATTGATGTAACATTCTTCTGTTGCATTAAAAATACCGGCTATTTCTATGAATAAATAGGAGGAGCCGGTATTTTTAATAATGTACTGTTATTTTGTATAGAAAATTCTCGCTCTCAAAAGGCTCCAACAATTTCCCTTGCAAGTAATATGAGATGGAGCAAGTGGTTCCCTTTCTTCACTCAAACGTCTGGCCTCAAGTAAATGCATTGAAATATACGTCAATTCATGAAAAATAAAACGGTATTCCCTGCCAGTCCTATTCATTTTGTAAAATCTTCCCTTATCACCTTATAACTTCATCATCTTTATGAAAATCAACGCACAGAAGCTTAAACAATCATTTAAATTTCATCGTGTAAGCCTTCTGAAAAACATCACCAGCTTCTAATTGGTTGATGCCAAATTTTTCTTTTAAATCACCTGTAGCATCCTGTGTATCCGCTATACCGAACCAGGGCTCAATACAAACAAATGGCGCAATTGTATTGTTTTTCTCATTATATTTAGACCAGATTCCTACAAAAGGAAAGCCTTTAAATGCTACCTCCACGCCATGATTTGATTTCGCTGAAACAAGTTCTATATTATCGATATGACTGTATATCAGTGCATCGTTTGCAAACAAATCTGGCTTCAGCGTTATTTCCGACAAATTATGACGGACTCCCTTCTCCTGAATCAGAGCATCCTCCAGACCATACTCCACGACTTCTTTATTTTCAGCAGGCGTAAATTTCAGTTGATAATCCTCCAATATTTCATTTCCCAAAAGCGGAATGCGAAAAGCAGGATGTGCGCCAATTGAAAAATACATCTCTGTGCTATTTCTATTTTCTATTTTCCAATCCACGGAAAGAGAATTCTGGTGAAGAGAGTAGGTGATAATTGCTTTAAATTCATAAGGGTAACTATCTTTAAAACGCCCATTTGACACTATTTCAAAGGAGGCATACTCTAAAGAATGTGCGCTCAACTCAAAATCAACATCCCTTAAAAACCCGTGCTGAGATATCTGATATGTATTCCCGTCAAGCTGGTATTGATCTCCTTTCAATCGGCCGACAATCGGAAACAATACCGGTGAAACGCGTCCCCAGTATGTACTGTCACCTGACCACATATAATCTAATTTATTTTTCTTATGCTGTACAGCCCGTATTTCCGCTCCATTACTTTCTATTTCCACTTTTAACCAATCATTTTCAAGTATTTTTATCAATTTTGCTTCGTCCTTTCTGCAATGAAATATAAGATAGAAAAGTGTTTCTCTAATTTATCTTAATGTGTAAAGGTATGTAGCGTCCAGTTTAGCTATCTGTTGCATGTATTTAAGAAAATATTTCAATTTTTATTACAAACAAACCCTTGATATTCACAGCCATTTATATTTTGTCGTTATTTCCCGGGAAATGTTGAAATTTCCTTCGTTCAAGTAAGATAGACTATAGTCTGTTCTCATACCTTCAACGACACTTTCACTTTATTCATTATGAATAGTATGACTTTTTATTGTTTTTTAAATTCACTTTGACATAAGCTATTTATTTCGGTAAACTAACTATGTAATAAATGGAGAGAATAGGAGAAAAAAAGATCATGAAAAAGAAAACATTTAGAATTACTGGACTACTATTTTTATTAATTGCTATCGTAGGATTAACAGCTTGCGGCAAAGAGAAAACCGTTGTTCTTCAAGCAGAAGATTTTGGAATTAACGCGGAAGTCACTATAGAAGCTAAAGGCGATGAAATGACAAAACAAACTGCAAAACAAGAACTTCCTTATGACCTCTTAGATATTGGATCAAAAGAAGAAGCTGAATCATTGGACGACATGCTTCTCGCCGACCTTGAATCGTATAAAGATATCGAAGGTTACGAATATGGTATAGAATATGGGGAAGACTCTCTAACGTTAACCGAGAGTTTTGATTTTGTAGCAGGAGATATTAAAGAATTAAATACCATCCCGGAAGCTGATTTTCCAGAACTAGAGGATAATGAATATTTAAGCTTAGAAGAAACAATTAAATTGTTTGAAGATGATGGGTTCGAAGTCGTAGAAGAAAAAGAAGAATAAAATATTAACGAAAAAGCCGTACACAGATGTCTATTCACCAACAAGAGAAAACACCTCCTAAAGTCGTTAACAACTTTAGGAGGTGTTTTCTCTTTTATTATTTTAATTGGTCTAATTCTTTTAACAATAAAGAAATCCCCCCCTCAATAATTGCCATTAATAACCCGTATATTTTTCTTCATTTGTCCCACACTAACTACCGTTGTTGATTCACATTCTAAATGGATAGGGATGATAATTAATGATGGATAATCAAAAAGGAATGATCACGTCACTAATTGCTGCAGGAGTAGTTGGTGCAGCAGCCTATGGAATTAGTAAAGGTGTACAAAATGGATCATTTCAAAACATGTCACAAAAGCTTTCCAATTCCATGAATAGCTCCACTATGCAAGACATGGCGAAACCGCTTCAAGATATGCTTACAGGCGGTGGCCAAGCAATGGATCAAAGTAATAGTGGACAGAATCAGAATCAAACACAATCATCTTAGGAAAAATGCAGGAGCATTTATTTTAAGATGATACAAAGGGATGGCACATAGCGTCATCCCTTTTTTAAAAATTTGAAGTGGCGTCAGTTTAAGCAGCAGGAAACAAACCAGCTTCAAACCTTGGGAAATAGAAAAAGTTCATTTTCCTATTTCCATGATTGCAATGCACTCAGCGATTTCTCGATAATCAAATCCTGGTCATTATCTAAAGTCGCTACATGGTAACTTTCTTTTAAAGAGATAATCTCTTTTTGTGCTGACGATATTCCTTCCAGTATCGTTTGGGAATTATCCGGTGGAACCACATGATCTTCATTAGAAACAAAAATAAGTGCCGGACAAGTTATTTTTGCTAAATTTGCTTTTGTTTCTTTCATCAGTTTTTTTATTTCACCAATTGATTTTACAGGTGTTTTATCGTAAGCTAACTCCACTGCACCCTCTTTTTTAATATCTGAGCCGATAGCATCTATGAAACGCGCTTCTTGATTTTCGTCCATTGCGGAAATTTCTACGGCTGCATTAATTAATATTATCCCGGCCAGTGAATGTTTCGCTGCTGTATGAAGTGTTAATGTTCCACCCATTGATAAACCACACATGAAAATCGTATCACATCTTTCTTCAAGCCAGGAATATGCCTCTTCAATAGAGTCTACCCAGTCCTGATATGTGCATTTTTCCATATCCTCAGGAGCTGTACCATGCCCTTTTAATCTCGGACCATAAACGGTATAGCCTGCGTCTGCAAAGGCTTTTCCAATTGGATACATACTCTGTGTCGTACCTGTAAAACCATGAGATACAAGGACACCTACTCGATTCCCTTCAAATTGAAATGGTTCTGCACCTTTTAACACTGGATACTGCTCGTTCATTTACTATTCCTCCTCTTGAAACTGAAATATACTTGTTATTTAAGGATAGAATGAATTAGAGAACCTGACAAGTGATAACGCTTTCTTTTTCAAGTATGAAACAGTTCTATCCCTTCAAAAGCTCTGTTATTTTTTTATCAAGATTATTTTTTAGAGCTGTTAATTCCTGCTTCTCAATAATCTGCCTTTCTGATTCTTTAACCTGATAATTATACAGCAAGCTTTCTATGATTGGATGGATGTTTTCAACTGCTCCTTTCCGCTGTTTATCATTTCTTGTATATTTAGTAAAATATACAAGAAGCCGCTACCGCAAATTTATCTTAAAAGAAAGAGGAATTCTTATGAATATAATACTTCGCCAAGAACAACCACAAGATTATCCAAAAACAGAAACGCTCATTGAACAAGCTTTCCGACATGAAGAAATGAGTGATCAACAAGAACATATTCTAGTGCAGCGTATCCGCAGATCCAATGCTTTTATTCCTGAACTATCTATTGTTGCAGTCAATCAGCAGGATGACGTCATTGGACAAATTCTTTTTTCAAAAATAACAATTGAAAATAACGAGCACACAACGGAATCACTCGCACTTGCGCCTATTGCTATACATCCAGATTACCAGAGGCAAGGTATTGGTTCCAGGTTGATGAGGAAGGGCTTAGACGAAGTGAAAGAGGCTGGATATACGTCTGTCATTGTTCTTGGCCATCTCGATTACTATCCTCGCTTCGGCTTTAAGCCAGCCAGTTTATGGGGAATTGAAGCTCCATTTGACGTCCCAGATGAAGCATTTATGGCGCTGGAATTAGAAAAGGATGCGTTAAGATATGTAAGTGGTATCGTTCAATACTCTGAGGCATTTTCTGAATAACAAACAGCTTAACAAGCCTTCCGGTTAATCCACAAATGGCTATTTACACTGATATCTTATCTTTTAAACAAACGTTTTGAGTCTCAAATCCAGCACAACGTTTAGCGCGGTTAAATAGTCTCGTCCTTTATTCATTCACAATTTCACTTTGACATTAATAAGTTAATTGGATACGCTAACTGTATTATTACATTGGATAGGAACAAGGAATAGAATGAAAAAATCCACGTATTCTATTAACCTATCAACCCTTTTTGACTTTGCTATTTTATTTCGATACGATTACCTTAAACTACAATTCATAGGAATAGGAGAAACCGACCATGTTCAATAAAAAAAACTTTAAACTGACAGGATTTATCCTCCTACTTATATCCTTCTTTGCTTTAGCAGCATGTGGAACCGATCAGGAAACAGAGACCTATAAATTAGAAGAAGACAATAATTCCATAGAAACCACGTTTGTGGCTGAGGATGGAGAAATCATCGAGCAGTCAACCGAAAGCATTACCTCCTATGAAAGTATCAGAGGTATAGAGTCTAAAGAAGATGCAGAGGCTCTCCTTGTCCCTTCTGCAGAGCCCTTACAAGGTATTGAAGGTTTAGAGTACAATCTTGATTTTCAGGATGATCATTTTATCGAAACCATTAAAATCGATTTTACAACTGTTGACACTTCAGAAGTGCCTGGACTTGCCGAGTTACTAGAACAAGAGGAAGAGCACTTAAAACTGGAAGATGCGATAAAGTATCTGGAAGAACAAGGCTTTGAAAAAGTAAATTAGAGAACGAAAGCCGCCTGAATGAAATTCGTTTCCATTCAAGCGGCTTTTTATGGATCCTATAGTAAATAAACTAGCGTTCTCCAGTTACAAAGAAATCACTTTTTCCACCTATTGTTAATTCATGAAAGATATCCTTCAGCTTTTCATCTGTTAATGGTATCTCACGCAGAAAGTGTAACTCCTCCCACTGACAGGTTTTCTCTGCATCATGCGGATTGATGATATAGAGGCTATATTTGCGATCTGTAAAACGGAGCATCCCCAAAACATCATCGGTATGGAACAAAACGGAATCACCGTATTTTAACGTGTCATTTTGCTTTCTTTCCGCAATCCATTTCTGACAATGCCTGAAAATTTCTTGATCAAGGTCCTCCCATGGAAAAAATTTGCGGTTATCCGGATCCTGTTCTCCTGTGACACCAGCTTCATCTCCATAATAAATACAAGGAATTCCCGGAGCAATCAGTAAAAAGCTCAGCGCCAGTTTCAGTCTATCTTTATCTTTTCCTAATAAAGTATAAATTCGTTTGGTATCATGTGTACCGATATTGTTCAAATTATTGAAAAGAACATCCTTTGGATAATTCTCTTGGAGTTGCGTTAACCTGTGGCAAAGCTCTTTTGGAGACTTCTCCAATTGCAGTAAATCTAAAACCGTATTTCGGAAGGGGTAGTTCATTGCTCCGTGCAAATGATTCCCTAAAATATATTGTCTTCGTTCATCATAAGAGATTTTATTCGAAGCATCTTCCCAGACCTCACCAATAAGCACCTTTTCTTGATACTGTTCCAACTTATGGCGAATTCCTGCAATAAAGTCATCCGGCAGCTCATCTGCAACATCCAAACGCCATCCATCCACACCTAGCTTGCTCCATTTATCAATCACACTGCTGTTTCCCTGATAAATATAATCTTGAAATTCTTTGTTTGATTTATCTACTTGGGGCAGGTCATCAATTCCCCACCATGATTTATACTCATCCGGATAATTAATAAATGTAAACCAAGGATAATAAGGGCTGTCTTTGCTTTGATATGCTCCCTTATCTTCTCCATACGAGCCATCGTAATTGAAGTAGATACTATTTTTTCCAACATGGCTAAATACGCCATCCAAAATGACATAAATTCCTTCTGCATGAAGTTCCTCTATCATTTTCTGAAACAAAGCTTCGTCTCCAAGCATTGGATCAATTTTCATATAATCCGCTGTATCATAACGGTGATTGCTTGCTGCTTGAAAAATAGGATTAAGATAAATAGCATTTATCCCTAAGTCCTTTAGATAAGGTATTTTCTGCCGGATTCCTTCTAAATTCCCTCCATAAAAATCCCAGCGGAGAATTTCTCCTTTTAGTCCACGTACATACAGGGGGGTATCTCGCATATCACCATAAAGAAAACTATTTCGCTTTGGAGCATTCACTTTTTTATCCAGATTTCCGTTATAAAAACGATCAGGGAATATTTGATAAAACACAGCTTCTCGATACCAATCCGGTGTTTTTTCTTCCTTTTCAAAGCACGTTAACTGATAAGGAATCACTTCATGCCGCTCTTGGTAAAGCTGCCCCTCCCCTTTAGATGGTGAAGCGCCCCAAAACTGAGTGATTTCCTCGTCATTATCGCCCTTCCATTTCCATGAAAAATAGTAAAAATATAAGCCTTTTCCTTCTTCGAGTGTATAGGTATAGGAGAATCGATTATCTCCTATATCCTTCATTTGGTATTTCTTTTCATGATCCTTACTATTCTCTTTTCGAATAATAAACTGCACTTCGATCAATTGACTCACATGAACATCAATTGAAAATGTAACCTTCTCTCCAGCCAGAACAGCTCCAAATGGCTGTTTATAGTCACTTATCCATGAATTATAATAAACACGATGCATAATACTATCCTTTCTCAGCAACAAGTGAATCTTTTGGTTCAATTTTCCAAATATCCTCTGCATATCGGCGAACCGTCTCATCAGAAGAAAATCGGCCAGCATTGGCAATATTGATTAAACTCATCCTTTGCCAGAAGGTGTGATCCCCATAAGCTTTGTCGATTTCTTCCTGCGCTCGTACATAAGAATCAAAATCGCGAAGTAAGAAATATTCATCATTGTGCTTAATAAGTGAATCAAAAATCTCGCGGCCTTCATAGACAATATTCGGGATGGTTCCGTCAATAAATGCATTTAAAACACGGCGAATGACTGGATTTTCATCATACAGCTGTTGTGCAGAGTATCCTTGGTTCTCATAATATTCATAGACCTCTTTCTCGGTGAGACCAAAGATATAAATATTATCATCGCCAACCGCATCTCGTATTTCCACATTCGCACCATCTAACGTAGCAAGCGTAACTGCACCATTTAGCATTAACTTCATATTACTTGTACCGGAAGCTTCTTTAGATGCTAATGAAATTTGTTCACTGACATCGGCTGCAGGAATAATCTTCTCTGCTAAGGTTACATTGTAATTCTCTAAAAAAATCACTTTGATTCTATCATTGATATCCGGATCATTATTGATTAAATTTGCCGCTTCATTGATACATTTAATAATGACTTTTGCATAATGGTAGCTTGGCGCTGCTTTTGCCCCGAAAATAAATACTCGTTTTTGCATATTGCTGCCTGGATTTTCTTTCAAATCTTGATAAAGCTTCATAATATGCAATAGATTTAATAGCTGCCGTTTATATGCATGCAGTCTTTTAATCTGAACATCAAAGATCGCATCTGTGCCAACCTCTATTCCGGTCGTTTCTGCAATATAATCAGCCAGCGCTTGTTTATTGATTTTCTTTGCCTTAGCTAATCTATCTAAAACAACTTGATCGGATTGATAGTTCATCAGTAATTTTAAATCGCCTGAATCCTGTTTCCAAGTCTTTCCGATCGTTTCATCCAATACGTGTGCCAACGGTTCATTGACAATTTGCAGCCATCTGCGTTGCGCAATTCCATTCGTTTTATTATTAAACCGATCTGGGTAAATAATATAAAAATCATGGAGAACAACAAATTTCAATAAATCCGAATGCAGTTTGGCTACACCGTTTGTACTATGGCTGCCGATAATAGACAGATGCGCCATATGGACCTGCCCATCACGAATAATCCGGGTACGTTCTACTAAGTCATGTGGATGGATTTCCTGCATGGAGCGTACATAGCGCGCATCAATTTCCTCAATAATTTGGTACATACGTGGCAATGTACGTCGCATCAATTCAATCGTCCATTTTTCTAATGCTTCAGCCATTATTGTATGGTTCGTATAACTCATCACTTTGACTGTAATATCCCAGGCCTGCTCCCATGATAAATCTTCTTCATCCACCAAAATACGCATCATTTCTGGAACACATAATGCTGGATGTGTATCATTAATATGGATGGAAACATATTCACTTAATTTCTGAATCGGCTTTTGAATCCTTTTCTTATAACGGCGGATAATACTTTGGATCCCTGCTGACACAAAGAAATATTCCTGTGTTAAACGGATTAACCGCCCATGCTCATTGGAATCATCCGGGTAGAGTACAGCTGTTAAGTCCTCTAATTCTCTGCGTCCTTGAATACTTTGGTATTTATCTTCCTCGAAATCAGGGATTTCTACTGACCATAATCGCAAGGTATTTACAACATTATTCTCATAACCTACCATTGCTGTATCATATGGGACTGCCCGAAGAACACGTTCATTTTCATATATGGGTTTTAATTTTCCATTGTTTGTTTTTGTCAAATAAACATGTCCGCCAACCCGAACATTTACAGCCTTACTTTCTCGACGAACTTCCCAAATATTCCCGCTTTGCAGCCATTCATCCGGAAGTTCCACTTGATACCCATCCACGAATCGCTGTTTAAAAAGCCCATAGTCATACCGAATCCCGTTTCCGTTTCCAGGTAGAGCACAGGAAGCAATCGAATCCATAAAGCAGGAAGCTAGTCTTCCAAGACCGCCATTTCCTAATGCCATATCCTTTTCTACTTCCGCTAGTTTTTCTAAATCAATACCAAGATCAGCTAAAGCTTCTCTTGTCATATCTAATATACCTAAATTCAGCAAGTTACTTTTCAACATCTTTCCTGGTAAAAATTCTATGGAAAAATAATAAACCTGTTTTTTCTTTTTATTTACATAATACTTCCACGTATCTCCCCAAGCGTCAGAATAACGAGCCTTTACTAAAGTCCCTAATGTATAGAAAAGCTCTTGTTCCGTGGCATCCTCCAACTCCATTGCATAATTCTCTCTCAGCCTTTGTTTTAATTCTTTTTTAAACATTTCCTTATCTAAAGCCATGTTATAATCCTCTTTTCCGCATTAGCTAAGTCTTGCGTCCAAATCTTCCTTATACAGAAAACTTGGCAAGCCAAGCCTATAAAGGCGCAGGATTGCCCTCGTTTTGCTTATACTATACTCCTTGAATTCTTCTTGCTTTCTTAAAGTGAAACATTCTACTCGCATTACGCTAAGAGAGCTTTTGAATTTTTGCCCTCCTCCTAAAGAAGCTACCCTTCCACCCAAACGGATACTTTCGTTTGTTTTCCAGACGATAAGAAGATGTTCAAAAATCAATAAAACTAACACCGTGAGGAAAGTAATTCTTCTACACATCGTGCGGGCAATGTAGAAATCACCTTAACACATAAGAAACTCGGCATTGGGAACTCCACGCCAGCTCGAGCTTTTAACACACGATTTTTCTCAGCAGATGAGTAAGCGCGGTTCCAACTGGAGCCCTAGGACATTAACGCCGACGCTGCACCAGGTGTTTTCTTTGGGACGAGTAACTGCCGTCCCACAATGTTGCGAAAGCAGCCGGCTGATCCTTTTTATCCTCTGCTTTGCCCCCGTCTTTCAAGTATATTTCTTTATAAAGTGAAAGGTAATGCTCCGTAGATGTTTCCCAACTAAAATCTTGGGACATGGCATTCTTCATAAGCTCTTTCCATACATCCTTTTCTAACTGATATACATGAATTGCTTTTTTCAATGCTTCCATCATATAGTATGGGGTAAATAACGAGAATCCAAACCCAGTACCTGTTTTTTCAATCGGATTATATGGCTCAACCGTATCCTTTAGTCCTCCAATTTCATGAACTACCGGTAATGTGCCATAGCGCATGGAAATTAGCTGTGATAAGCCGCACGGTTCAAATCTAGAAGGCATTAGGAATATATCGGCACCTGCATAAATTTTTTGTGCAAGTGTGACATCAAAGGTAATGTTTATGGAACATTTATTTGGATACCATTCTGAAATCAATTGGAATTGATGTTCAAATGCCGGGTCCCCTGTCCCCAATAGCACAAACTGAACATCATATTGTAATAGGTTCTCTAACTCTTCAAGAACAAGATGAAATCCTTTTTGGTGTGTTAAACGGCTGACTACCGCAATAATAGGAGCATCTTCTCGGATGGGCAGACCCATTATTTCTTGCAATTCTTTCTTACATTTTTTCTTGCCATTTAGATCAGTTAAAGAATAGGTAGTTTTGAGGGCTGAATCTGATTCTGGATTATTAATCTCGTAGTCTAGTCCATTAACGATACCAGATAGTTTTCCTTTTTCCTGTTGCAGAATCCCCTCTAATCCGCATCCAAATTCGGAAGTTTGAATTTCTCGCGCATAAGAATGACTGACCGTATTTACACGATCAGCATATACAATACCCGCTTTTAGAAAATTAATATCATTTTCATAGCGAATAGTCCCGTCATGATATCTTCTATCGCCAACGCCAAATAGATCAGCTAATACCTCCGGGCTGTATTGACCTTGAAACTCAATATTATGAATGGTTAATACGGTGCGGATTGATTGGTAACTTTCAATCCAGTGATATTTTTCATTTAGGAGAAATGGCACCATTGCCGTATGAAAATCATTTAAGTGGATAATATCTGGAATGTAATCAACGACTTGCATCATTTCAATTAAAGCTAGCTGAAAGAAAGCAAAGCGTTCCCCATCGTCATAATAACCGTACAAATTATCTCGATTAAAATAATATAAATTGTCAATAAAATAATATGCGACATTATTCAATTGTAACCGTTCAATTCCACAAAATTGATTTCTCCAGCCTACATCGACAGAAAAGGAAGCTATATGCTCGCACTGTTCTCTATATGCAGCTGGCATTGTTTTGTGAAGCGGCAGTACAACTGCCACTTCGATGTCTTTTTTTGCTAATTCTTTTGGTAGGGCACCAATCACGTCTCCAAGCCCGCCTGTCTTGAAAAATGGTGCACATTCCGCACTAGCAAACAATAATTTCATGTATTTTTTTCCTCCCTCTCATTCTGTGTGGAAATATAACTTACTATCAACATTTCGCCTTTGACATAATAGCTTTCGGGTATTTGCATCTCCCCTGTATAAATTGGCCTGGTTGCGTGATTTATCTTATCCGTCTATTCCGCTGACTACCGCTTCTTTCGTAATTATATCGTTTGTCACGTGCTGATATTTTTCAATAACTACTGGATTTTCTTTTGTTCCAATAATCTGTACGCCTGGGTCAACAACAATGTTCTTATCCAAGATGGCGTTTTGAATCTTAGCCCCCGCACAAATTTTTGCTGATGGCATAATAATCGAATCGATGATTTCTGTTCCTTTTTCGATCACTGTTCCACGTGAAATGGAAGATCCTACTACCTTCCCTTCAACAATACATCCCGTTGCAAATTGACTATTACTTACTTCAGATGAATCAGAATAGTACGTAGGAACTTCGTTTTTTAACTTGGTATATATTTTTTGATTCGAATAGAGCAACGAACTGAATTTTTGTTGATTCAACATATCGAGCGACGCATTATAGTACGAATTCACATCAAAGATATTGCTTAAATAACCTGTATATTCATAGGTTGAACTTTTTACAGTGTGAATTTTTTTACGCAGAAAATCTTGTAAATCAGCAGGCGCTCCTTCGTGTTGCCCTTCTTTTAATCGCTGTATTAACCATTCTGTCTGTACAATATAAATATCCATGCATAGATTCTCTTGCTCTTCTGTTTGGACATGCTCCATAAACGGACGCACTTCTGTAATACGGCCATTATCTGTCAGCGATAACACGATATCGGATTGACATATCATTTCTGGCTTCACTTTTTTATAGACAACGGTCATTTCATTGTTATGCTGCTGATGAATTTTTAATACTGCTCGCAAATCAATGTTACAAATCATCTTGCTGCTCATATATACCGTATACTCTGATTTGGATTTTTCAAGATAATCAATGAGCGGTCGATAATAGCTTGTATTATGTGCTTTGAGTTTCAAAAAGTCTTGATATAAATGGATGAAGAAACGATTATGCACTCCCTCTAAATTCCACTCTTTTCCTCCGCCAATATGATCAAATACAGATTGCGTTTCCCCTTCGTTAAAAATCATATAAACGGTATTTATATTTGCATTAACAATACTGGAAAGCGGAAAATCAATTAATCTATATTTGCAAGCGAACGGTAACGTTGCTAACGGTCTTTCATTCGTTAAAGGGAGTAAAGCATTATAGCGTTGAATATTTCCTAAAACAGCACAAAGTTTATTAGTCCTCATCCATCGTCACTCCAATCACTTCAGAATATCCTACGACTCCTACCTCTTCCGTTCCATCGATGACCGTATTGTCTCCCACAACGGCATCTTCTCCGATAATCGCTCGGTGAATTGTTACATTTTTGCCGATACTGGCTCCTGGCATAATAAAGCTCTCGGTAATTTTGGTGCCTTCCTTTACCTGTACGTCATTTGATAGAATACTATTCTTAATATGCCCTGCAACATAACATCCATCAACAATTAAAGAGTCCGTTACAGAAGCTGTATCGGTCAAAAAGTTTGGCGGCGAAATGGTATTTTTAGAATAGACACGCCATGACTTATCACGAATATCCAAATTCATATTTGGATCAATAAATTCCATATTCGCTTCCCATAGTGAATCAATCGTTCCGACATCTTTCCAGTAACCGTTAAAACGGTATACAAATACATTCTCTCCACTTTCTAGATAAGCAGGAATAACATGTTTACCAAAGTCCAGCATATGATCATCTTTGGAATAGCTATTTAATAAAACATTTCGCAATCTGTTCCAATCAAATATATAAATCCCCATAGATGCCAGATTACTCTTTGGGTTTTCCGGTTTTTCTTCAAATTCAATAATTCGGTCATTTTCATCTGTATTCATGATCCCAAAACGGGAAGCCTCTTTTTCTGGCACTTCAAGAACTGCAACGGTTAAAGAAGCATCATTCTCCTTATGCGTCTCAAGCATTTCCTCGTAGTCCATTTTGTAAATATGATCTCCAGATAAAACAAGTAAATATTCGGGGTTCATTTCGTCGATATAAGCAATATTCTGATAAATAGCATGTGCTGTGCCTTCAAACCACTTGCCGCCATCTGATCCAGCATATGGCTGCAGAATAGTTACACCAGAATTGATTCCATCCAGCCCCCAGCTTGTCCCATTATCAACATGATTATTTAAAGCAAGCGGCTGATACTGGGTAACTACACCAACATTTTTAATGCCGGAATTGGCACAATTACTCAGTGTGAAGTCAATAATACGATACCTTCCTCCAAATGGAACAGCTGGTTTGGCAATATTTTTAGTTAATTTACCTAATCTTGATCCTTTTCCTCCTGCAAGGATCATTGCTAGCATTTCATTTTTCATATCATGTGGTGAAAGCAGCCTTTCACCTGTCCCCCCTTCTATTACTCTTCTAAAATCTGGTATGTTAGTAGAATCTTATTTTGTATTTGTTCCCTGTTGCCAGCGCTTGATTTTTATGTTGACTTAAAAAATTAAGAAAGTGTTCTAAAAATCAAACTTTTTGTGTTACAAAATCATTTGGCAGTTGGACGCTTTCTTGGTATTTTTATGTTTTCTGGCTGTAAAATTAAAGCACCCAAAGCAGGAACGATGGTTTTGATGCAATAAGGATATTCTTTAAAAGGGACATCTTCTGTTTTACAATTTTCATTATGTTCCTCCCATGTCCCTCCAAATTCTTTCATTTCGGTATTCCATATTTCTTTGTAGCTTCCTTGATAAGGAACACCAATACAAAAATCTCTTCGCTCTACTGGTGTCATATTTAAAACAACAATCAGAAAATCATTTTTCTTCTTACTTTTTCGAATAAAACTAAGCACTGATTCGTCCCGATTGTCTGCATCTATAATCGAAATCGTATCAGCACTCTCTTCCAACTCCCATAATGCAGGCTGTTCTTTATAGAAGTGATTCAGACAGGATGTAAAATGCTGCATACTGCTGTTAAGCCCATCATCTAAATCCCGCCACTCCAGTCCTTCATCGTACTTCCACTCTAAAAATTGTCCCCATTCACTTCCCATGAATAAGAGTTTTTTACCAGGGTGAGTCATCATATACGTATATAAATTACGCAATTGCGAAAATTGTTTATATCGATCTCCCCATATTTTATGCATTAAGCTCTTTTTGCCATGCACAACCTCATCATGGGACAACGGCAGAATATAGTTTTCTTGCATCATATACATAAAGGAGAATGTAATTAAATTAAAATGATCTTTACGAAAAACGGGGTCCATCTCATAAAACCTAAGCACATCGTTCATCCAGCCCATATTCCATTTATAATCAAACCCAAGCGCACCTGTTTCCGTTAATCCTGTAATTTTGGTATCAGACGAACTCTCCTCTGCAATCATAATAGCTTCTGGATGAGCCAATTTGATAACTGCATTCAGCTTTTGCAAGAAATAATATCCTTCGTAGTTTCTATTTCCGCCTTCATGGTTCGGCTGCCAAGGTCCATCATCATAATCTAAATAAAGCATACTAGAAACCGCGTCCACACGAATCCCATCAATATGGTACATTTCCAGCCAAAATAGAGCACTCGAAATGAGAAAAGATTGGACTTCTGGTTTCCCTAGATCAAAATTGACAGAACCCCAACGGACATTCGCCGCCCGATCCGGATCCTGATATTCAAATTGAGCTGTCCCATCATACCTCGGGAGTGCGTCATCATTAATACAAAAATGACCAGGAACCCAATCTACAAATACACCGATATTGTTTCTATGGCATTCCTCCACAAAATCCTGAAATTCCTTCGGGGTACCATAATAAGAACTTAAAGCAAAGTAGCCAATTAGCTGATATCCCCACGATGCTCCCAAAGGATGTTCCATTAACGGCATAAATTCAATATGGGTGTACCCCATTTCCTTTACGTAAGGAATTAATTCTTCCTTTAAATCCGCAAAGGAATAGGGGGTTCCATCCTCGTGATGCTTCCAAGAGCTGGCATGGACCTCATAGATATTTATGGGACGTTTAAAGAAATTAGAACGCTTTTTCCTGCCAAACCATAGCCCATCTTTCCATTTTTTCTCTGGAACATGATGGATTACAGCTGCATTTCCAGGTCGCTTCTCAAATGCAATTGCAAATGGATCAATTTTAAAAACCTCTCTGCCATCAGCTTGACGTACTTTATATTTATATAAATCATTTTCTGCGGGTTTTGTTGTGAATACTTCCCAATAGCCATATTCTTCATTCTTTTGCATTGGCAAGGAATTATCCCAATTATTAAAGGTTCCTACAAGCCATATTTGTTGTGCGTTCGGGGCCCATACTCGAAAAACAAAACCTGTTTCCTCGTTCCGCTCCTCTTGGTGATATCCGAAAACATGTTGACTATAAAAATTTTCTCCCGTATGAAACCTTTTTATTGCATCTTCTGTTTCCAAATCCAAATACTCATTTGTTTGCATTCCTTCACCTCGCCACTCTTTCAAGCTTGTTCTGAGGAACTATTTCCCACTTTTTATTTTGTTACATTGGCCGTTTCAGATATAGCTGCTGAAAATACGTTTATTTTTTCTTCTGCTGCTTCATCGCTGTCCGCTTTTACACCAATATAGAACTTGATTTTAGGCTCCGTACCTGAAGGGCGGGCAGCTATCCAGCTCTCATCATCTAAAAAGTATTTTAATACATCTGAAGGTGGTGTATTTAACGCTGTTATAGAACCATCTGCATGTACTTTTTCTTGTGATTTATAATCTTCTGTCGCAACCACTTTTGTTCCTCCAAAAGATTTCGGTGATTCTTCACGTAACTGTTTCATTAAAGCAGCAATTTTCGCTGATCCTTCCAAACCGCTCATGGTTATAGAAATTGTTTTTTCCCGATAATAACCAAATTCTTTAAAAATACCTTGTAACGCATCATATAAACTTTGACCCTTTTGCTTGTAGAATGCAGCTACCTCAGCAATCAAAACGAGCGCTTGAATTGCATCTTTATCTCTGACAAAAGGTTTTACTAAATAGCCATAGCTCTCTTCAAAACCAAACATAAATGTTTGCGAAGCATCTTCCTGATACTGCTGAATTTTTTCAGCGATAAATTTAAAACCAGTAAGCACATCGACCATTTTTGTTTGATATTTTTCTGCAATAGCTGTAGACAGCTCACTTGAAACAATCGATTTCAATGCAACTGCATTTTCCGGCAACGTTCCTTCAACTTTTCGTGCTTTTAAAATATAATCTAACATTAGCGCCCCAATTTGATTCCCGGTTAATACTTTATAAGATTGATCAGGAAGTCTAACAGCAACACCTAGTCGATCAGCATCCGGATCCGTTGCTACAAGCAAATCAGCCTCTTCTTTCTCGCCTAAAGCAATCGCATATTCAAATGCAGAATGTTCTTCGGGATTAGGCGATTTAACTGTGGTGAAATCAGGATCAGCGACACTTTGCTCTTGAACAAAGGAAACCCCTGTAAAACCAGCCTGTTCCAAAGCTTTTTCCCCGAGCATTTTTCCAGCACCATGAAGCGGTGTAAAAACAAGCTTTAGATCTTTTCCTTCTCTAGAAACTAACTCTCTATTAATCGTTACGGTATCTACTTCTTGTAAGTAGGCTTTATCTACTTCTTCTCCAATTATCTTCAAAAGTCCTTTTTCTTTCGCTTCTTCCTCTGATAAAACTTCTATTTTCAATGGATTTTCAACAGAGCGAACATATTTTGTTAAAGCATCTGCATCTTTCGGCGGCATTTGTGCGCCGCTTTCTCCGTAGATTTTGTAACCATTATAGTTTGCAGGATTATGGGATGCAGTAATCATAATACCTGCAAATGTATTTAGATGTCTTACCGCAAAAGACAACTCAGGAGTTGGACGCAGCGATTCGAATACGTATGATGGAATCCCATGACGTGCAAGCGTCTTCGCTGCCTCTATAGCAAACTCAGGGGATTTATGCCTTGAGTCATAAGCAATTGCAACTCCTCTAGATTTCTTTTCTTCAGATTGACTGTCCATAAACCGGGCCAGCCCCTCTGTAGCCTGTCTCACAGTATAGTTGTTCATCCGATTAATTCCTGGACCTAATATACCCCGCATACCAGCAGTGCCAAATTCTAAAGGATGAGAGAAAGCATCTTCTAATTCAGATTCATTATTTGAGAGACTTTCTAATTCTGTTTTAAGCTCCTTATCCAAAGCTTTTTCATTCTTCCATTGTTCGTAGGTAGTTTGATATGACATAGACGTTCCTCCTTCAACATTCAACGCAGATGCATTACCTTCCTGCTATGTAAAAATAATCTTACTGCCTGCAAATAACTATATAAGTTGTTGTAAAGAATTACGCTTTTTTCACATGTATTAAATAATAGCAGCTGTCCTAAAAGAGGATGTTCAAAAAGCCTAGTAAAAATGACAATGCAAACTTTGAAACCCCTTTTATCAACTATTTGAACATACACTTATATAGATATTAAACAAAAAAACATCGCGTTAACCCCATCATATATATGGAATGGTTCGATGTTATAATAATAATAACACGTTGCGATGTTTACGTTCATAATAAGTACCTTTTAAATATACCATGTTTTCTCTCTTTAATTGTTACGAATTATAAACAAAATATTCTAAATTCTGAATCTATAAAAGCAGTTCAATTAAAATTAGAAAACGATTCTCTACTTAGCAGTAAGGAAATTAACTGCATTTATTATACTATAAATCCTTACATAATTATACAGTGAATTCAAGAAAAATGGATAAAAATTATACCTTTCTTCTTATAAATTAGGATTATTTACCTTATCTGACATAAGACGACTTTTTTCGATAGAAATGGAGTTTCTTATAGGGAGCCGCTTCAACGTGTTTCGGCAGGACGGTGAATCCTATTTAGAATTACACGACGCTTTCCGCAACATTGTCCAGATTAATAAAAAAACCAATTACTCCCAAAGCCAATGATAAGGCCTTGAGAGTTATTGATATCTTTATGATGCTGCTTGAGCTTTCTGTGACACAGCTTTATCTTTTTTGCCATGAAGAACGAAATATAGAGCTGCAGTAACAAATACAACAATACCTAACACGATATAAAGTGTGCTGTATCCAGTAATGGGTGCAATAAAGCCGAGCAGATATGGTCCAAAGCCTAATCCGCCATCTAAAAAGATAAAGAAAGTAGATGTCGCTAAGCCCATTCGATGTGTCGGTGTCAGTTTGACAGCAATAGCTTGTGTACAAGATTGCATATTACCAAAGCCAAGTCCGATTAATACACCAGCTAATAATAGAGTAAAGCCGCTATGCGCATTTCCTAAAACAAACATCCCGATAGTAAATAGGATAAATGCAGGGTACATCACCACATTTGCTCCTTTTAAATCCATTAAACGGCCGGTAAATGGACGGGAAAGCAACACAGCAATAGAATAAACAAGAAAGAATACACTTGCTGTACTTACTAGATCAAGCTCTATCGCATAAAAATTGAGGAAGGATAAGACGCTGGAATAGCATAAAGCTAAAATTAGCGTAATAATAGCAATTGGAACAGCTCTTGGCTCTACAAAATGGGAAATACGAAATCCTTTCACTTCTTTTTCTGTCTCAGCTTCTGTAATGGTTGGAATTTTTACGATAAAAGCGGTAAGAAAGCTGATAACACCTATCGCTAAACATAATCCAAATATCCCATTCATACTGGTATGCTGACTCATATATAAACCTACGAAAGGTCCTAAAGCTGTGGATAAGGTAGCACTCATACTATAATAACCAATACCTTCTCCTTTTCGCTCGTTGGGAATAATTTGCGCAACAATTGTACCTGTCGCTGTACTCGCAAATCCAAGTCCAATACCATGGATAAACCGATTAAACAGCAAAAATCCAATTCCGAAATTGAGGAAATAAAGAGCGGTCGCTAAGGTAAATAAAATAACCCCTATAAATAACGTCGTTTTCTGACCTAATTTATTTATGAAACGCCCAATTAGAAGACGACCTACCAAAGCCCCGACAATAAATATGCCGACAACTAAACCAGATTGACTGGGTGATGCATTAAATTCTTCTGCTGCATAGACCCCCATCACAACAACAAGCAAATAAAAAACAAGTGTTAATAAAAAATTAATTGCGGACACAATAATAAAATCTTTTGTCCATAACTTCGAACTACTACTCACTATATAACCCTTCTTTACTTTGAATATTATCTTGAATCTTTATTAAAAATTGAAAAGCATTTTGCTGCTCTTCTTCCGATAACCCTTTGGATATATGATGCTCCAAAGCTGTAATTTCTTTTCTGCATCGTTGATAAACACGTTTTCCTTCCGCAGTCAGTTCAATAATTTTTTCCCTGCGATTCGTACTAGGAACTTCCTTAACGAAACCTAATTCCTGCAAGCGATGAACCCGTCTTGTTATGCTCGGCTTCTCCACTTCATAAAAATTAGAAATATCGACAAGCGTTGATGTTCTCCCATCCTCTAAGTACACAATAACTTGCCATAAGGAATAGGATAGATGATATTTTTCCAACAGCTCATTTAAATGTTTCATTAACGACCGATAAATTTTTATATATTGCCGGAACAGCCCTTCCATTTTCTTCTCCCCTCAATTAATTACCTTGGTTAACTATTAACTTAGGTAACTATACAGGTCATTTAGCCTTTTGTCAATACCTTAAACTACTTCAATAAATATGAAAATTCTAAGATTGTACACCTGTACAAAAGGCGGACCATCATGGACCTTCTAAGTTACATTTTCGTTCTCTAAATCTGCTGCCAATGCTCTGTCTAAAATAAGTGTTCTAAATCGAATTAACTTAACATTTTCTGCACGCTCCATTCGTTTTAATATACCACCCTATTGTATTCTCTCATTTCTGCAAACAAGATATTTTTTCCTGTTTGTTTCATCTGTTAGATAGAAAACGTCTCTTCTTATTAGGTGTAAATAGGCTAGAAAAGGGAATATTATAGGTAAAATCGAAACAGTGAGGGATTATATATGAAGCTAGTATTAATTAGACACGGACAAAGTGAGTGGAATTTAGCCAATTTCTTTACCGGCTGGGCAGATGTGGATTTAACAGAGCATGGCGCTGCGGATGCAAAACATGCAGGACAGGCATTGAAGCACCACGGGTTTCAATTTGATGTTGCCTATACTTCTTATTTAAAAAGAGCAATTAAAACACTAAATTATGTATTAGAAGAAACAGATAGCTTATGGATTCCTGTTCATAAATCCTGGAAACTGAACGAGAGACATTATGGAGCACTGCAAGGATTAAACAAACAAGAAACAGCGGAAAAATACGGAGATGAACAAGTTCATATCTGGCGTCGCAGCTTTGATACTGCACCCCCTCTATTAGAAAAAGAAGATGAGCGTTATCCTGGCAAAGAACAAAAATATAAAGCATTATCAGAGGAAGAAATTCCTCTCGGAGAAAGCCTGGAAACAACAATTAAACGTGTTATTCCCTATTGGGAAGAAGAAATTAAACCAGTTGTAAAAGAGGGGAAAAGCGTTATTATCGCAGCACATGGAAATAGTTTAAGAGGCTTAATGAAATACCTTGAAAATATCAGCGATGAGGATATCGTTCATGTTTCTATTCCAACCGGGGTCCCGCTTGTTTATGAGTTAAATGACGATTTAAAGCCGGTCTCAAAATATTTCATCGATCAAGAAGAATAAGTAAAAACATCTCATAGAAACCATACTTATCATTTGGGGACTTTTTGAACATCCCCTATAAACAAAACTTCATTCAGCAAGATTATATCCTCTCCTGCTGAATGAAGTTTTATTTTACAATCTGCGTGCACCGGTCTCTGGTCCGATATAAATGTTGCGCCGTCCTCTTCCCGTTTGAATCGTCACGACATTCGGATAGGGCTCAGCTAAGATATCATAGGTTAGCCCACCAAAAGCTGCAGGAGTAAGACTCCAATCACTATTTTTCTTTACAGGTTTAACATTTAACCGATACGTTCGCCATGTGGATGCAGATGCGGGCAAATGAACACGTTTCGTTGATTTTGGAGCGGAGTTACTCGGAGATTTACCAGATTTTAATGCATTTAACAATCGTGTATTTTGCGCTGCGGTCCCGGTATAGTATTGAATACCGTAAGATTTAGCCAATTTAGCACGATTAGCAAAGCTCGAATCCTCTCCAATTGATTTCAAATAGTCGACAATGGAATGGGTTTCGTTTCCTGTTGAGGGACTTTTATTTCCCTGGTTACCGGAATTCCCTGAACTATTTTTAGACGGTAATTGGAATATCTTTGCAATGCCTCGCGCATGTCCAAGTGCAATTTGGTCTAAAAATGCATCTGATTTTAATTTAGCTGCATCGGTTGCATGATCGATAAAACCATTCTCTGTTAAAACTGCAGGCATCGTTGATTCGCGCAGCACATGGAAATTAGCTTGATTGCTGCCACGGTTTTGAAAGTCTACTTGCTTCATTATTTCTTCATGCATAATTTGTCGATATTGTGCTGTTGTCCCTCGATTGGAAAGACCGGAATAGATGTAATCCTCATAGCCGGTTCCTGCGCCAGCATTAATATGAATGGAAACAAAATAATCTGCTCCCCACCGGTTTGCACCATTGGTTCGTGCTGTAAGAGATAGCGTACGATCCGTCGTCCGGCTCATGCGAACTTGATGTCCCCGATAATTGTTATTCAAGATATTTCTCACTTTTAAAGCAATAGCCAGTGTTAAATGTTTTTCTTGCAACCCATTGCCTACTGCACCTGTATCACTTCCCCCATGACCAGGGTCTAAATAAATTTTCACCATACTTTATACCTCCTTACTTAAAATGTATTAAAAAAAGAGCTTGCCCGTATGGACGTGCTCCTTAAGGTATTTGCTGATTTTCTATTTTTGATAGTTTTTTGTCTTTATTTTATAGCCTTTCAATCAATAGATTAAATAAGATATTAATCTTACAAACATCCTTCTTTACTGAAAAAAACCCTATAAAATAAAACAGATAAGTAGTTTTTTATCCGCGTCTATTTTATAGGACACCGTTTAATCGACATGTTTCCCCCACCAGGTGGTAGCTTTCTTACTATTTTTTCTCTTGCATGTTGCGATTCATATTTTACAAATTCCTTTCTATCATATTTCCAACTTGTGCAGCGATGGTTTCTGTATCTCCTTCTACCTCTTCTAATACATACGATTCCAGAACTCCCATCACAGCTGTGCCAAGAAATTTTAAAACAATTTGCCGATCTATGTTTTGATTTAATGTTGATTTTTCCAGTTTTTTATCTACTTCTCTCATAATAAAAGTAAGTAATTTGTTGTGGAAAGAAATTCTGCTCGTTCCTTGAAATAAGGAAGCAAAGAAAGCTTTATGCTTTTCAAAATAATCAAACCAGATAATTGTCCCTTCAATCAGCCCTTTATCTCTCTTTTGATCACATATTTCTCCTAATTCCTCTAAATGCTCATCAACAATCTTATCCAGCAAATCGTATTTATCAATATAATGTAGGTAAAATGTTTTTCTGCTTAAATCTGCACGTTCCGTAATATCTTTTATCGTAATACTTTCAAATCCTTCTTCAAGCAGCATCTCTAGGAACGCTTTTCGAATTGCTTTCTGTGACTTCGCAATTCTTCTATCTATTTTTTTCGTCATGAATGATCACCTTTTCGTTTACATATTTGCAGGTTATGGGTATTAGTATACATATAAAACCAGATGGTTATTGCAACTTTTTCGTATAACCTTTACCATTTAGTTTACACGAGGGAATTAAGTAACTCAAGTGTACCTTAATTTATAAGGAGGAACTGATACGATGAAATTCACTAAAAAAGAAGTCAGCTTTCTATCTAACGGAGTTCAAGTAGCAGGAATTTTAAACACACCAGAAAACGCAAGTAAGGAAAACCCGGCGATTGTCTGTGTACATCCGGGAAGCAGCTGCAAAGAACAAACAGCAGGAATTTACGCAGAAAAATTTGCTGAGCGTGGTTACATCACTATTGTGTTTGATGCTTCCTACCAGGGAGAAAGTGGCGGAGAGCCTCGTTATGTGGAAGATCCATCCGCTCGTGTAGAAGATGTTCGCTCTGCAGTAGACTATTTAACAACTTTAGATAATGTGGATAACAATCGCATCGGTATTCTTGGTGTATGTGCCGGAGGAGGTTATGCAGCAAATGCTGCGATGACTGAAAAACGTATTAAAGCTGTCGGCGCTGTGGCAAGTGCTAACATTGGAAGAATATACCGTGAACAAAATCCAATCCAGACACTGGAACAAATCGGTGAGCAGCGTACTGCAGAAGCAAATGGTGCTGAACCTATGATTACACAATGGATTCCAAACAGTCAAGAAGAAAGAGAAGAGGCTGGCATCGATGATATCGATATTAAAGAAGCCATTGATTACTACAAAACTCCAAGAGGTCAGAGTCCAAATTCTCCAAACAAATTAAACTTTGTCAGCATGGAAAAAGTACTCGCATTCGATGCTTTCCATTTAGCAGATCAGCTGCTTACTCAGCCATTGCAAATTGTTGTCGGCAACGTAAAAGGCAGCTTTGGCTCTTACCATGATGGTCATGAACTTTATGAAAAAGCAGCGTCTAAAGATAAGGATATCCTTGTCCTTGACGGAGTAACGCACTATGATTTATATGACCAGCCGGAACCGGTCGGAAAAGCTGTTGATAAGCTGGAAGAATTCTATAAAAAATATCTTTAAAAGGATGTTCACAGCGTCCCAAATAATAAGCAACGAATTTCTGCGTTGATTTTCTTGCTTCTAACCTGGCTACGTTTGTGAATACGCACTTTAAATATTAAAAAACTCGTATCCGCCTTTTATTTAGCGGGTACGAGTTTTTTGCTTTGCTTATTTCAGTTTTCCCCATTTAAATCAATTGCCTGCTGCAGCACTTTATCTCCCTGCATCATTCCATAAGCCATCTGATCAATGACAGCGACTTTTACACCTTGTGGTTCCAGACTTTCTTTAATTTTACCTTCTAAATAACGAACTTGCGGTCCAACGAGAACAACCTGCAAACCTTCCAGTTGATTCTTCAGCTGCGATTCCGCTACCGCTTCAATATCTGCTTCAAAACCTTGTTTTTCAGCAGCTTCTATCATCTTCTTTACAAGCATTGATGTCGACATACCTGCTGAGCAAACTAAACGTATTTTCATATTATTTCTCCTCCAAGCGCTTTATTTTTTGATGCATATCTATCATTTCTACAGCTAAATCTTTTACTGTTAACGCATTCATTAAATGATCTTGTGCATGAATAAGAATCACAGAAAGCTCCGTCGTTTTCCCATTCGCCTCATCATGTAATAGATTTGTTTGCATATGATGCGCTTCTGTAAAAGCCTCATCAGCTGCCTCCATTTTCTGTGCCGCTTCCTCAAATCGACCGTTTTTAGCAAGCTGCAATGCTTCCATCGCATCTGACCTGGCATTCCCAGCATGTAAGATAATTTGAAAAGAAAGCATTTGCACTTCTTCTTTTGTCATTGTCATGATTACTGTCCTCCCATTTTCTCTTTCATCGCACGAACACCTGCCATAATGAACGGTACATATATAATAACCGCAACAGCTAAATTGATAAGTTGAAGAATAATCCCTCTGACGCTGCCCCCTGTTACTAAGTAACCGCTTAAAATTGGCGGAGTTGTCCATGGCAAGATAGCTACTGTTTTTGGCACAAGTCCTGTGGACAACGCGATATAAGAAATAACAGTTAGTGTTACTGGCACAAGAATGAACGGAATTAAGAAAATTGGGTTTAATACAATTGGCAGACCAAATATCACCGGCTCATTTATGTTAAAGAGTCCCGCTGGAGCAGACAATTTTGCGACTTCTCTATACGGATGATTCTTCTCTTTTCGTATAACAATAAAGATAGCAATCAATAACGCAATCGTTGTACCGGACCCTCCCATAAAGACAAAGGAATCCAAGAATGGTTTGGTAACAACATTTGGTACATCAAACGCGGACATCCCTTGTTGAAAGAGATTCGCATTTTGCTCAATTAGCGGCAGATAAACCGGCTCAATCACGGATCCAATAATATTTGTGCCGTGTAAACCGAAGAACCAAAGTAAATGATTTAAAAAAGAAACCACCAATGCTGCCGGCAACGTATTTCCAAGACCTTGCAGCGGCTCTTGGATTACATTAAAGATAACCTCAAACATACTGATTTCAACAAATACACTAATTAGTGCCTGGAACAAACCGACTAGCGCAAGAATAATCATTGCCGGGATTAAGGCAGCAAAAGAACGTGTTACGCCTTCTGGTACACCCTCGGGCATCTTAATGGTAATATTCGCTTTGACAAGCAGGCGAAATAATTCTGTTACAAGAAGTGCAAGAATAATAGCCACAAATAAACCTTGTGCCCCTAACCAAGCAAAGTTCAATCCCCAGTCCGCTGTTTCCGGTACTAGAATAATATAGGAAGCAATGGAAATTAAACCAGCCGACAGACCATCTAATTCATAGGTCTTAGCTAAATTATAAGCGATTGTGAATGAAATAAGTAGTCCAATAACTGCAAATGTTCCATTCCAAACACTTCCGCCTAACTTCTGCCAGTTTCCTTCCCCAAAAATATTGTTTAAAATCTTGACTAAATCGAAGCTGCCGAATGCAGGAAAATTATTAATTAATACAGCTAAGGAACCAATGATAATTAAAGGCATAATAGCTACAAATCCATCACGGATTGCAACTAAATGACGCTGTGAACCGATACGGCCAGCAACTTCAATGAATTTTTGCATAAATTTATTATTCATTTTTCCTTCCCCTATCTATTAAAATTGTGGTCGAACGAAACTTGAGTTAGTGGTGTTTTTCCCACTAAATCTTAGTTGAGTTAATCAGGAAATATAGCGTCTTTTTTCCTCTTTCTTATTTTGATATTTCGCCTCTATTCTTTATGGGAAAATTACGGACGCTTAAATTGTGGTAAGTAGTCTATATGTGCTTCTAAAAGTTCATCTAAAACAATTTTTGCTTTTTTCTCATCTTGAATCAAAGGATTTACTAAAAATGCATTATATGCATCCTCATAATCACCTGAAATACTTGCTTTAATTACGAGCTCTTCCATTGCTTTCATATTTTGAATCATTCCTCGCATCGGTGCGGGAATTTCACCAATCGAAATTGGTTTGGGACCATCCTTTGTAATGACGCAATTTGCTTCAATAACTGCATGATAAGGCAAATCAGAAATAGTACCATGGTTCCTAGTATTTACTGTTTGAATATCATTTCTATCATTATAAATCGAATCCATTAAACTGCAGGCAACTTGACTGTAAAAAGCTCCTCCGCGCTGTTCTAATTCCTTAGGTTTCTCCCTAAGACTTTCCTGTTTATACAGATTAAACAGAGACTCTTCTAATTCCTGAACAACTTCTGCACGTGTACCGTTTTCTGCATAAGCTTTTAAATCCTTTTCCAATACCATTTCTGATTGGAAGTAATATTGATGATATGGGTTCGGTAATAGCTTCGTAGATTTGATGAATATCTCTGACCAATCTAACGGCATAATGTTCGCTGGACTATAATCAAACTCTTTTTGGATCAGTTTTTGGAATACATCCTCTGTACGATCCTCGCCATCCACCAAAACACGGTCTCCAAATACAAAATGGTTTAACCCGATAAATCGAATCAATACATCCTCTGGAGGCACTTGCAATAATTCCGCTGTAGAATGACGCATATTAAATGGGATATTACATACACCAATTACTTTTTTATGTGCGGAATGGTTAAGTAATGCTTCTGTAACCATGCCTGCTGGATTTGTAAAATTAATCATCCATGCATCCGGACAAAGTTCGTGTACTTCTTCAGCTACTTCCATTAGCACTGGAATAGTTCGAAACGCTTTCATTATTCCGCCAGCACCATTTGTTTCTTGTCCAATCAACCCATGTTTTAACGGGATGCGTTCATCTTGCGCTCTAGCAACTAATCCGCCAACCCGCATCTGTGTTGATACAAAATCTGCTCCTTTTAAAGCATCTCTCCGATTCAACGTCCACGTTAATTTTATATCGACACCTGCTTCATCGATCATTCTATTTCCTAATTGACAAATTGTCTCTACTTTTTCTTTGCCCATTTCCACATCTACTAGAACAATCTCAGAGACTGGAAATGTAGGCTGCCTCTGAATGAGTCCTTCTAAAATTTCCGGAGTATAACTGGATCCTCCGCCGATAATTACTACTTTTAAAGACATAATTAATTGCTCCTTCAACCCTGTTTTGTAATCGCTTTTATTAATCTGTTTAAAATGTATCATACAAATTATTATTTGTCTATACGAATTTTCCGCAAAAAGTAATAACAATTGTTTTTTTTAGCATCGTCTTGTAAACTAGCATTATAAAAGAATCCATGTAATGGTGAATTTCTTACCAATAGGAAAGAATACGCTTACTGATTCTACCAGAAATAAGAGCGAAATAAGAGTTCTTCGTTTTTAGTCATATTCATTCTTTTATCCCTTGTCCTTTTATACTCAAAAGGGTATGATTTTTTTAAAGTGTCGCAAAAGGAGTACGGAGCTTATGGAAAAAAATCAATCGCTACACACCTACATCAAAGAGGAATTGTTACATCGTATTAAAACAAATCAATATCAGCCCGGAGAAAAAATCCCTCCTGAACTGGAATTATGCAAAAGCTTTAATGTAAGCCGTACCACCGTTCGTACTGCGTTAAACCAACTTACATTAGAAGGGTATTTAGTACGGCAGCAAGGCAGAGGCACATTTGTTGCGGATAAGAAAGTGAAACAAGCCCTATCACAGACAATCAGAAGGTATAGTGATCAGTTAGTCGATCAAGGGAAGCGTCCAGAAATTGAAGTATTAGACATCTCTGTGGTAGCTGCCAATGAGTTACTATCCACCCATTTAGGTGTTAACCTGCAGGATCCCATTCAACGTATTGAACGCGTCCGTAAAGCAAATGGGGAAACGACACAATACGAAGTTGCTTATGTTCCTTGGTCTGTTGCACCGGGAATCACAGCCGAACATGCTGGCAGTTCCCTCTATAAATCATTAGATGAGTTCTTCCATGTATGGATTGCGAAAACCTCAGAAAATATCGAAATAGCCATTGCAGACGAACAAATATGCAAATATTTAGAATGTGAACAAGGTCTTCCTTGTTTTTACATTGAAACACTGGCAGAGGATGAAAACGGAAAGAAAGTCGAATTCTCCCGCTCCTTCTTTCGAGGGGATAAGACAAACTTTTCTATTGAACGTACCTATTCTAAATAAAGTGAAACTTCCTTCAGTGAGGGTTTTCTTTCATCCCCCACTGAAGGTTAGTTGAACGAATCGGGCCGTTACTGGCTGTTAGATCTCCCATTTAGAAATATAATTTTTTACTCATTTCTTGAAGTGGGAGTCTTATAGCCAGTTACACTGTGATAAAAATTAAATATCAGGAGTGTTTTTATGAGAGTAGAAATAAATGCAGATGATTTCGGACTGACCAAAGGTGTTACAGATGGAATTATTCAAGCACATCAAGATGGATGTGTTACTTCAACCACTTTAATGATGAATGGTTTGGCAACCGATTATGCTATAGAAAAAGCAAAAGAAAACCCCGCATTAAAAGTCGGGATTCACCTTGTCCTAACCTGGGGAAGCCCCCTTCACTCATCTGTTCAAAATCTAGTAAACACAGATGGGACATTTAAGTTCACTAGCAGTTTCAATGATAATGATTTGGCAGCTCTGGAGATTTCCGAGATTGAACTAGAATGGCGTACGCAACTAGATGCTTTTTTAGCAACAGGGTTATCTCTTGACCACATTGATAGTCATCATCATGTTCATGGTTGGCCGCCTTTAAAAAATCTCGTTATCCAACTCGCAAAAGATTATGAGGTTCCTGTAAGATATGTTGATTCCTTAGCAGACCATCCAGAAATTTGTTGGACCGATAAAGTATGGTTAGGCTTTTACAAAAAAGGCGTCACCGATGATTTATTCGACGTCATCCAAAATGAAAAGGTATCATCTATTGAAGTAATGACGCATCCAGGCCGGGTGGATGAGGATTTAAGGACCATTAGCTCATACACGGATCCACGTGAGAATGAAATAGAAATTTTGAGCCGGATAAAGGTTCCTGACTGGGCAAAATAAGTTAAATAAAAAAGAAATCCAAACCATTCATATTCTAGCGAAAGAATTAATAATGGTTTGAATTTCTTTTTTTAGCAGATGCTTTCTTATGTGAACAAATAGCTAATAATCGTTAGAAGCAAAGCAAGGCCCATAATACAGCTCACAATCATGAAATGACGGCGGCGTCCCATAGCGACAACAGCAATATATTCCCTGACCATCGCATTCGGCCAATAATAAAATGCTGTTTTCGAACCAATACCTTGACTATCCAACCCTGCTTTTCTTGCATGAATCCCAAATGAAAATTATTCGTTGCAAAAATGCTCTGATAGGCTCCTTCTCCATTCATTTTATCCATGATTTTTTTGGAAAATAGCATATTTTCATAGGTGTTTACCGATTTGTCTTCTTTAATCGTGTCTTCGATCGGTATCCCTTTTTCTATCGCGTAGCTTTGCATCGCCTCTGCTTCAGAAAGTCCTTCATCTGGTCCCTGTCCACCGGAAAAGATAATTTTCGGTGGGGCAGTCACTTTTCTCTGTCGATAATAAAATGCAATTGCTTTATTAATTCTGCTTGCCAACAATGGAGGTACACGGTCATTGATCAACCCGCTCCCCAATACGATAATAAAATCTTGATTCCGCTTCGGACGACTCCATTGATTCAGTCCATATGCTGTTAAAAAGTTAAACATATGTAAAAAAACATAGATAACAACCAATCCTGCTCCTCCAAAAAGCGGCTGTACATAATCAGGGAAAAACCGTGTCGGATTGACCATATTAATAATTACTAATGTAAGTATACCTATGGCCATGATAAGTGTTAAGGAATTTCTGAACCGTTTTCCTTCCTTCTCCATTAACACTTTAGCATTGTAAAATAAACCAGCAATGAGTGCCAACACCCCAAACGGAATTAAGACAATAAGAAGTATCAATGGAAAAGCTAACACAACATATTGATAGGGACCGTCCACGTAGATAGAAAAGAAAACACAAAAGAAAAAGAATGTGATTAAAAAACTATTAAATAAAAGACCGTTAACTAATTTTCGCGGATCCCGCAAATAACTAATTAGAAAAAGGATAAAAAATAAAAGGGGGATGGAAGCAATAAAATATACCAAATGCACTCACCTCTTTCTAGCTGCTACAACAACCTTCTCTGCTACTAGGGAAGAAGGAGATTCTTTTATTATAAGCTTTTCCGTAGATCAAATCATTATTTGTTTCAAATTAGTTGTATGGTAGTATATAACCATACAACGAGAAAAGGAGGAGATTTTACATGCATAAACGAGTCTATTTCTTCATCATTCTCTTTCTTTTAACAGCATGTACACCCTCTACTAGTTCCAACATAAGCAGTTTGCATTCACAAAAAAACATCTCCTTAACCGAAAAGGAAACAGATTGGATTCGCCCTCAAATTACAATTTCCACAATTGGAGATATCTTAATCCACGATCGTGTCTATGACGATGCTTGGAACGGCGAAACATATAATTTCAAACCGATGCTTGCTGCAGTTGCGGATTATTTACGGGAAGCCGACATCACTGTTGCTAATCAAGAAACAATTATGGGCGGTGAATCTATAGGGCTATCAGGGTATCCCAATTTCAATAGCCCAGTCGAAATCGGGGACGCCTTACAAGATGCAGGGGTCGATCTTATCACCATGGCAAATAACCATACCTTAGATCGAGGCGAAGAAGCGATTCAAAATGCAATTGCTTATTATGAAGAAATCGGCATACCTTATACCGGAAGTTTCAAAAATACCGAAGACCAAGCTGAAATTAGAGTACTGGAAACAGATCAGGATATTTCTATTGCTTTTCTCAGCTATACATATGGAACAAACGGCATGGCCATACCAGAGGGAAAATCCTATCTCGTAAATCTGATTGATCGCAAACAGATAAAAGAGGAAGTGGAAAAAGCCGATGAGCTTGCAGATGTAACCATTGTCAGCCTGCATTTCGGCGTGGAGGAAGAACGAATGCCTGATCAGGAACAGAAAGATTTAGCACAATATGCTGCAGACCTTGGCGTTGATGTCGTAATTGGCCATCACCCTCATGTTCTCCAGCCGATCGAATGGCTGGAAGGAGAAGAAGGAAACCAAACATTAGTCGCCTATTCTTTAGGAAACTTTCTCTCCGGTCAATATGCGTTCTATAACCGTATTGGCGGTATATTTGAATTTGATTTGGTAAAGAAAGCAGATGAAGTAGTTGTTCAAAACCCTCGATTCCTGCCGACCTTTGTGGAGTTTGAAGAAGAAGGAGATGCCATATCAAATGTTCAAGTAGTTCCATTAGAACAGGAGTCAGAGGAGAAAATAGAGAATCTAGATGAAGTCTTATCTGAGATTTATGCGCATATGACGCAATGGATGCCCGAATTAGACTGGATAGCAAAATCTAATTAGCAGAAAAAGGGAGGATTTTCTTTACGAAGTATTCCTCCCTTTCCTAATTATGCAAGATTAAACTCTAACACACCCACAAAAACTCATCTGTCTCTTTACCACTCTGTATGAAAATTACCTTCTCTATCAATACGTTGATAGGTGTGCGCGCCAAAATAATCACGCTGTGCCTGAATTATATTTGCACCGCTTTTTGCAGATCGATAGCCATCATAATAAACTAAGGAAGCATTAAGGCACGGTAAAGCTAATCCCGTTTCCATCCCTTTGATAACTACTTTACGTAAAGCAGTTTGGGAGTTATTCAATACCGTTTTGAAAAATGGAGAGAAGAAGAGATTGGGCAATTCCTTATTTTCCTTAAAGGCATCGCTGATTTCATTTAAAATACCAGCACGAATAATACATCCTCCACGGAAAATCAATGCAATTTCATCTAAATGCAAATCCCAATTATATTGCTCAGATGCTTGTTTATACTGATAGAATCCTTGCGCATAAGTACAGATTTTCCCCATAAAGAGCGCTTGCCGAACCAGCTCAATCCATTCCTTCTTGTCAACTTCCTCTACTAATTGGTTTGGACCGGTCAATTCTTTTTCTGCAACCATGCGTTCTTCCTTTACAGTAGATAAAAATCGCATAAATACAGATTCTGTGATAATCGATAGGGAAACACCAATATCCAGTGCATTTTGGCTTGTCCATTTCCCGGTTCCTTTTTGACCTGATTTATCTAAAATCACATCTACCATAGGCTGGTTCGTCTCTTTATCAACATGTGTTAAAATATCGCTCGTAATTTCCAAAAGATAGCTTTCTAATTCGCCTCTATTCCATTCCTCAAAAATAGCTGCAATTTCTTTCACATCAAGATCTAGTCGATCGCGTAAAAATTGGTAGGCTTCTGTGATAAGCTGCATATCTGCATATTCAATCCCGTTATGCACCATTTTGACATAATGACCAGATCCTTCTTTGCCAAGATAAGAACAGCATGCCTTTCCATCTACTTGCGCTGCAATTTTTTCTAAAATAGGCGCAACCTGTTGATAAGCTTCTCTATCTCCGCTCGGCATGAGCGCAGGACCATTTAATGCACCCTCTTCTCCGCCGGAAACACCGACACTGATAAAATGGAATCCTTCTTCTTTTAAATTGCGATATCTTCGATTAGAATCCTCGAAATTGGAGTTTCCTCCATCCATGATAATATCTCCTTGGTCAAGCAATGGAAGAAGACTATCGATAACAGTATCGACAACCGCACCAGCTGTTACCATAAGAAATATTTTTCTTGGTTTTTCCAAGGAATTTACGAAGTTTTCTAGCTGGTAATGTGCTTCAATGTTCTCTCTTTGATATTTTGCTTGAAATGCATCCGTTAAATCCGGCGTGTAGTTATAAACTGCTACTTTTTCTCCCTTATTTTCCATGTTCAGGGCAAGATTCGCCCCCATGACACCTAAACCAAAAACACCAATTGAATTCATTTTTTTACCTTCTTTCCTTTAAACGTCCTCTTTAAACAAACAGGCTCAACGCAAGCGTAAACACAAGCCCAGCAACAGAAACGACTGTTTCTAATAAAGTCCATGTTGCAAACGTTTCCTTCATAGATAAATTGAAATACTCTTTGAAAATCCAAAATCCTGCATCATTTACATGAGAAGCAATAAGACTTCCTGCTCCTGTAGCCAATACCATCAATGCCAGATTCACATCGTACCCTTGCATCATAGGAATAACCATACCTGCTGTTGTTAGTGCCGCAACTGTTGCAGAACCTAATGCAATTCTAAGAATAGCGGCAATCAACCATGCTAGTAAAATTGGTGACATACTAGTTCCATTAAAGATATTCGCTACGGCATCACCAACTCCGCCATCAATTAATACTTGTTTTAAGGCTCCACCGCCGCCAATTACTAGAAGCATCATACCAATACCGCGAATCGATTCTTCTGCCGATCCCATTAAATTTTTCATTGGAATCTTACGCGCTATTCCCATGGTGTAAATTGCTAGTAGTAACGATAGTAGCAGCGCCGTTGTTGGCTGACCTATCATTCGCATTATCTCAAAGAAGAGGTTGTCAGAAACCTTCCCAATATCTTGAATTAAGTCAACAACTGTTGTAATTGCCATCAAAATAACCGGAAAGAGAGCTGTTATGGCACTAGTCGCAAACCCTGGTGTCTCCTCTTCTTTAAAAGTTTTCACACTTCCAAGTGATTTTAAATTACCAACTTTTGAAAAGGCTTCTGGCACTAATTTTTTAGCCAGCTTTGTAAATAATGGACCGGCAAGAATGACTGTTGGAACGGAAATGATCATTCCATAAATAAGTACCATTCCAATATTTGCACCATATTGCTGAGCAATAACAGTTGGCCCAGGATGAGGCGGCAAGAAACCATGGGTTACCGATAAAGCAGCCGTCATTGGCAGACCAAGATGCAATAAAGGTACTTTAAGTTCTTTCGCAATTTGATAAACAATCGGTATTAATAATACAAGACCAACTTCAAAGAACAGGGCCACACCGATAATAAAGGATGCAACAACCACAGCCCATTGAATACGTTTCTCTCCAAATTTATTAATTAGTGTAAGGGCGATACGCTGTGCTCCCCCAGCATCAGCGATTAATTTACCTAAAATCGCACCGAAACCAAAGATTAACGCAATATCCCCTAGTGTTCCTCCAAGTCCACCTTCCACAGCGGCAACAATATCACCCAGAGGCATTCCGAGTGCTAATGCTGTTAAGAAGGAAACGACAATCAAGGAGATGAATGTATTTAAATTCCATTTCATGATAAGCAATAACAATACAAGTACTGCTAGCGCAACTACAATAAGCGGATATATATTTTCCATTATCATGTTTCCTCAACCCCTGACTTTAATTCGTTTTATTATCTATTATCTGATGCTTTCTTTTCCTGAAAAGCTGCAATCTGTTCATATTCCTGTTCGAGTGAACGTGAAATATTAATAAAGATTGGCATTAACTCCCGATAAACTTGAAGATGCTCTGGATTTGGTTCATGTTGATGCGTATATCCGATTAACTTCTCTACCACATCAAAGGAATCAATTTTACCCTCTGCATATAATCCTAATAAACAAGCTCCTAAACAAGAAGATTCATAGCTTTTTGGAACAACGACATTCTGATCAAAAATATCAGCCATCATTTGACGCCATAATTCCGATTTTGAGAATCCACCTGTAGCTTTTATAGACTTCACAGGGACATCCATTACTTCTGCCAATGCAAGAAAGACAGTATATAAGTTAAAGATAACCCCTTCTAAAGCAGAACGAACCATATGCTCTTTTTTATGATTAAGCGTTAAACCAATAAATGATCCGCGGACATTTGCATTCCAAAGCGGTGCACGTTCGCCTGCTAAAAATGGATGGAATAGCAGGCCGTTAGATCCCGGCTCCACTTGACTTGCAATAGCTGTTAACACTTCATAAGCATCCATATTTAAACGCTTTGCCGTTTCTACTTCGCTCGCGGCAAGCTCATCACGTATCCAGCGCAATACCATACCGCCATTATTTACCGGGCCCCCGATCACCCAATGATCTTCTGTTAATGCATAACAAAAGATACGTCCTTTTTGATCCGTACGAGGTTTCGGAATAACTGTGCGAATAGCCCCGCTCGTACCAATCGTAATCGCAACATCTCCTTCTTTAATCGCATTTACACCGATATTAGATAACACACCGTCACTTGCTCCAATAATAAATTTGGTGTCTGGTGCAATACCTAGATCTCCTGCGATTTCTGGGTCACAATTCGAAAAGCTCTCCGTAGTCGGTACAAGCCTTGGCAGCTTATCCTCTGAAATACCAGTAATCTTTAAAGCCCCCTTGTCCCAAGCAAGCTCTTCAAGATTCATCATCCCCGTTGCTGATCCAAGAGAGTAATCCATCACATATTCTCCAAATAATTGATAGAAAACATATTCCTTAATACCAATATATTTTTTTGTCTTTACAGCTATTTCTGGATGCTCTTGTTCCAGCCATGTAATTTTGCTTAATGGAGACATTGGGTGAATTGGTGTACCAGTCCGTAAATAAACTTCATGTCCATTCCATTCATTCTTGATTTTATTTGTCCAATGGGAACTGCGATTATCTGCCCAAGTGATACATGGTGTAATTGCTTTGTTGTCCTCATCCATCGCAATTAAACTATGCATCGCGCTGCTAAAAGAAATAAAGGAAAGATCCTCTTTATTAATTGCCGATTCCATCATGGCTTGTCGAATTACATAGCGTACTGCTTGATAAATTTCTTCTGGATTTTGTTCTGCCGTACGAACATCCGGCGTATGCAAATCGTACCCTCGATTACTATGTGCAATAATTTCACCTGTTTCCCGATAAAGCACTGCTTTTGTACTCGTTGTTCCAATATCCACACCGAGCATAAATTTATTGTGTTCCAATTTTATCCCTCACCATTCTTTTAAAATAGGTTGATTTCCTCTATCTGCTTATCCTTTGTAATATTGATCTATTTAACAATAAAGGAATCGCTTACATTCCCTACCTTATTTATCTGTCTTTGAGCCTTCAACTTCACTTAGCTAAACGTGATCTATTTTTTCACCAAACAAATCCGTTGCCTCATGAATATAAAGGGTTTTCATACTATATTTTTTAATTGATTGAATACTTGTATACAAGTATCCTATCATTAATTATCTTAATTGTAAACGCTCTTATTAAAATTTCATTTGGAAATTTTTGTTTATCCCCTTATGTAGAGCTATTCTGCAGGAAGTCATTTTCATTTCATAAAAAAACAATGCACTTCCCGAATTGCCGCAACTATTTTTCTTTTCGTTCATTGTTTCCTAATTAGAAAGCTCGCATTCGTGCTTTTCTTATACTTTACTTTAAGTGTGTTCAAAAAGGAGGATAAAAAGGACCAAGAAGTTCGAGGCGGCGCAGCCTTTGAGTACCGGAACGTATTCAAAAAATACGTGAGGAACGGAAAAGCAAGCCAACGAAGAAATTCGAAGTGTCATTTTTACCGGACTTTTTGAACATCCTCTTTAAGAAATTTACCGCTTTAAAATATACTGGTCTCTCACACAAATTCTATCTTTCTGACACACAAAAAGGACGTTCTCCAATAAAGTAAATTCGAGAACATCCCTTTTTAAGCATTTCATTTTCTTATCCGATTTATCTTTCGTAATTCAAATCTTCTCCATTTGTCTGGATTACTTTTTTATACCAGTCAAATGAATCTTTTTTAGAGCGTTTCATTGTTCCGTTACCTTCATTATCACGATCTACATAAATCATTCCGTACCGTTTTTTCATCTCACCTGTTGTAAAGGATACAATGTCAATGATTCCCCAAGGTGTATACCCCATCAATTCTACTCCGTCATAATTTACAGCTGTTTCTAGAGCTTCAATATGAGAGCGAAGATAATTAATTCGTGCTTCATCATGTATCGAACCATCTTCTTCAATGGTATCTACTGCTCCAAAGCCATTTTCTACGATGAACATTGGTAATTGATAACGATCATAGAAACGGTTTAAGGTATAACGCAGTCCAGTAGGGTCGATAGCCCATCCCCAGTCACTGGATTGAATATATGGATTGTCTACACCGTGAGGCAGACCTCCATCCGTTTTTGTGGAGGTTTCATCCGGTTCTACTTCATTGCTTACTGTAGTTGACATATAATAACTGAAACCAAGGTAGTCGACTTTACCATTTAACAGAATTTCATCGTCTCCATCTTCCATCACGATGTTATAGCCTTTTCGTTCAAATTCTTTACGTGCATAACTTGGATAATAGCCACGCACCTGCACATCTGGGAAGAAATAACGATCACGCATATATTCTTCAGCAAGCATCACATCTTCTGGATTAGAAGAATAAGGATAAATTGGTACATGCGAAACCATCGCACCAATTTGGAAATCCGGATTGATCTCTTTCCCCTTCGCTACTGCTAATGCACTTGCTACAAGTTCATGATGGGCAGTTTGATACATGACCTCTTTCGCATTTTCTCCTTCTTTTAACAGAACACCTGAATTGGTCCAGAGGAATAATGGATTACGTACATCCATTTTATTATTGATTTCATTAAAGGTCATCCAATATTTCACTTTATCTTTATAGCGATCAAACACAACCTCAGCAAACTTCACAAAATAATCGACAACTTTTCTGCTGCGGAAACCGCCATATTCTCGAGCTAAGTGCAATGGCATTTCAAAGTGAGACAAAGTAATGACCGGCTCAATGCCATATTTAATTAATTCATCAAATACATTGTCATAAAATTGCAATCCTTCTTCGTTCGGTTCTGCTTCATCTCCTTGTGCAAAAATCCGCGACCAGCCAATAGACGTACGCAAGCATTTCAAGCCCATTTCTGCAAATAAAGCAATATCCTCTTTGTAATGATGATAGAAATCAATTGCTTCATGATTGGGATAAAATTCATTCGGCTCTACTTTATCTGTAATTCTCCTAGGAACTCCATTAGCTCCCGCTGTCAACACATCCACAACACTTGGACCTTTTCCTCCAGCATTCCAGCCACCTTCGAATTGATGGGCAGCTAATGCACCGCCCCATAAGAAATCTTTTGGTAATTTACTCATTATTAGTCCTCCTTCAAATTTACTTAACGATGTTAAATAGTTTGTCACCTGTTTTTATTTCATCCGTATCTTCTGTAATGACTTCCTGATATTCTGCCATATTTGTAATGATTACTGGCGTGATTGTCAAAAGACCTTTTTCGCGTATCATCTTTTTATCAAATGTGATTAATTTATCTCCTTGATGAACTCGCTCGCCATCTTCTACATGTACAGTAAATGGTTCGCCATTAAGTTCTACGGTCTCTAAGCCAACATGGATTAATATTTCAATTCCGCTATTGGTACGTACACCAACCGCGTGTTTCGTTGGCGCAATAAATACAATCTTCCCATCTGCTGGGGCTGATACCTCATTGCTGTCTGGTTCAATGGCAACCCCTTGCCCCATTGCACCAGAGCTAAATACTTGATCTGGAATATCAGACAGCGCTGCTATCTTTCCAGTTAGCGGAGAAGCAATTTCCTCATCGTTTTGCAAAGCACGTTCGCCTGGAATTTCTTCCGTTTCTTCTTTTTCATTTGCCTGTTTTGCAGTATCTTCCCCAAAACCAAAGATTTGTACTAAAATGATTGGTAAAACAACTGCAATAGCAGCACCGATTAAAATACCCCAGATCGACATTGGATACTCGCTGTCAATCGCATTGACAATCGTTATCGGACTTGGTAATCCAGCATACGCAAAGTAACTCGGTTTAAAGAAACTTGCGACAATCGCACCAATTGCTCCTGAAATACACCCATAAATAAATGGCTTCTTGAATCGAAGGGTTACCCCATAAATTGCTGGTTCGGTAATCCCAAAGATACCAGTAATCCCTGCTGATGTACTTACTTTTTTGATTTCCTTATCTTTCGCTTTAAGCAGTACACCAACCACAGCGCCGACTTGCGCAATAACAGCTATGGTTTGATATGCCTGGAATGAATCCATGCCGTATTGGTCAAAGTTGGCAAGAACCATTGGTGTAACGCCCCAATGAACTCCAAATATAACAATCACTTGCCAAAATCCTCCGATAATAGCCCCCGCAAGTGCTGGGAATACATCGGCCAGATAATTATATCCATTGGCAATTGCATTTGCACCGCCTGTTGTTAATGGTCCAATAATCAATAGAACAAGTGGAACCATGATGAGAATACTAAAGAATGGAACAAACAAAGGGCGAATTACTTCTGGTATTTTCTTGTTTAAAAACTTTTCTACATATGATAAAAGCCAAACTAAAAATAACGGCGATAAAACAGAAGATGTATAGGTTGTTTCGGATAATGCGATACCTAAAAACGTAACTGTTTCTCCATTGGCAACACGTTCAGCTATGCCAGCCCACTCTGGTGTTACTAGCGCCGCTGTCGCAGCAATCGCTATATACGTATTCACTTTAAAATGTTTCGCAGCTGTCATCGCTATAAAAATAGGCAAAAACGTAAAAGGTGCCCAAGACATCATACTCAGAACTTCATACGTACCTGTATTTTCAAAAGCAGGAAAAATGAGATTAATCAAAATCAAAGAACCTTGCAGAATACCTGCTGCAGCTAAAATATATACAAAGGGAGCAAATACTGCTGACATGGTAGCAATAACACGGTTTAATATGGTTCCTTTGTGATTACTTTCCCCGTCTTCCTCTACTACCCCTTCTCCAACTAAATCTGCAAAACTTTCATAAACTTCTCCCACATGCTGGCCAATAACTACTTGAAACTGCCCATTGTTCTCTAATACCGTAATAACACCAGGCATGGCAGCAACAGCTTCTTTAGCTTTTGGTTTTGAATGTCTTAATACAATACGAAGTCTAGTAGCACATCGCGTAGCGCTGATAACGTTTTCTTTTCCACCAATAGCTTCCAAGATATCGCCAGCTAATCTATTGTAATCCCTTACTTTTTCAGCCATACTTTATTCTCCTTGTTATTAATTTGATACTTACATTATAATTGTACCGTTACAATTTTTCAAGTACCTAATAATTTTATTATCCATGCATTAGATTATAATACATAAAACAATATGGTATAATAGGTTTCATCACTAATCAAAAAATGAAGGGCAACATCAAGATGACTAGGTACTATTAGGGAATACATATGGTAACAAAACGATGGGATTGGGATTACTCGCCCCTATCAAATCTCATCCTTGCAATCGCAATGAATTACAACTGCCTCTAGTTTGTTAACCATCAATCTTGGTATAGAGCCAAAATTAAAATGAACCAAATTCTATTTCCATTCTTTATATGATGGAAATCAGTTTTATTCATGTACGAAATAAGCAGGAAGCTTTCATTGAAATGAGGTGCACATATGTTGAAATATCAGCAGATAGCAATTGAAATTGAATCGTATATCGAAAAACATCAGATGCAGCAAGGCGAAAAACTTCCCGTGCTTGAATCTTTGATGAAGGAATTTAAAACGAGCAAAAGCACGATTGTGAAAGCATTAGATTTATTAGAAAAGAAGGGAATCATTTTCCAAGTAAGAGGAAGCGGTATATTTGTAAGAAGAAAGAAACGAAATAATTATATTAACCTATTATCTAACCAAGGATTCCAGAAGGATTTAGATCAATTTAACATTACATCAGAAATGCTTGAGCTAGAAATCCAGAAGCCGACAGAAACAGTCGCACAAAACTTGCATGTCGATATGGATCAGGATATCTATTATGTAAAACGTATTCGATATATTGAGGGAAATACACTTTGTTTGGAAGAGTCTTTTTTTAATAAAGCTATTGTTCCCTATTTGAATAACGAGATCGGGACATCATCCATTTTCCGGTATATTGAAGATGCACTAAGTCTGAAGATTGGATTTTCTGATATGTATATGCATGTTGGCAAATTAATTGATCAAGAAGCAAGTTATTTGCAACTGAAGGGCGGCGATCCTAAACTCACCATGGAGAGCATTTTCTATCTGACAAACGGAACGCCATTTGATTATTCAAAAGTAACTTACAACTATAATCAAGCACAATTTTATATTTTAGGTACAGGGATTTAAGCAAGTCATCGATCTTAAACAAAAACTGCCAGGAAGCATTTCTCTTCCTGGCAGTTTTTGTTTTATTTCTTTAATCGTTCCTCTGCGGCTTCCTGCAGTTTAAACTTTTGAATTTTACCGGTTCCAGTCAGCGGCCATTCAGATGCTTCAACAAACCAAATATATCTCGGAATTTTAAAACGCGCTACATGCTCACGGCACAGATTTCTGATTTCTTGTTTAGAGCAGCTCTCACCTTGTTTTAACTCAATAAACGCCGCACCTGTTTCCGTTGTTAATTGATCTGGCACCCCGACAATATATACTTGGTTCACTGCTGGGTGCATGGAAATAATGTCCTCTACTTCTTTCGGAGCGACCGTTTCTCCAGAGACTTTATAAAGGTCTTTACTTCTTCCTAATAAACGAATATATCCGTTTTCGTCAATTGTTCCTAAATCACCGCTGCGAATATATCCTTCTTTATCAATGGCAAAAGACGTTTCCTCCGGTTTTTTATAATAGCCTTTTGTGACGACATTGCCTCGCACTGCTAATTCACCAACAGAGCCACTCGGCAATGTATTCCCCGAGTCTGGATCAATAACTTTGTACATGACACTTTTATCGCCAAACTCCGGATGACCTGCAACACCCGCTGTTTTTACTTTCCCTACGGTTGTTGAGATAGTTTCTAAAGAGTCACCGATTTCGGTAAGCATGGTTGTAGAGGATGCTTCTGTCCCTCCGCAGCCTGTACCAATTTCGGTTACCTCTAATTTCTCTACTGCCCGCTTCCATAACGGAACGGGGGAAGGTGCTGCACAGCATAACAGCGCATAAAGATGTTCCAAATTGGTTTTTTCCACTTCCGGACGGTTCAATAAAGCTACTAGCATGGATGGAACAGCCAGAAAATCATGCACTTGATACTTTTCCATTAAATCTAGTGATTGTAGCGGTTGAAAAGCATGACAGGTTACCATCCCTCCTCCTACAAAGGAAGCAGCCAACAAGCCTTCTTGTAGAAAATAAACATGATACATGGGCAGCGGCACATAAATTCGTCTTCCTGTTTCATATGCTCTAGTCAAACACGTCGCAAATCCGGAACGAAGCAGCATATCATCAGTAAGCATTACTCCTTTTGGTAAACCTGTTGAACCAGACGTATAAATAATCGCAGCACAAGCATCTGGCGCATCTGTTTCTTTCCAACGTTTATTCAAAGCGGCATCTTCCACTTCTTTACCACCTTGTAAAAATACGTTCCAGTCCATATAAACTGACGGAAAATCTGCCCCTTTATTCGGTATACAAACCGCTTTTTTAAAAGGGCTTTCTGCATCTTCTTGAAGATTAGAAACAACTTCCTTTAACGCTTCCGCATGATTTTGTTTACTCGCAAATTGATGTGTAATCAGCCAATTTGTATCGGATTGATGTAGCATATAAGTTAATTCTTCCTTTTGAAGTTGCGTGTTCAGTGGCACAACAACTGCACCAACCAAAGAAGAAGCAATAAATAATGCGACGTAGTCCGGTTCATTTTCCATTAAGATCGCTACATGATCTTCTGGGGACACTCCTAAATGAAGCAGAGCCTTTGCATAATCCCGTGCTTTCCCCCAAATTTCTTCATACGTCACGACCTCATCCGGCATCATGATCAATGGGTACTTGCTATATTGCTGACATTGTTTATAAAAATGCGTTGCAATCGTCCGCTTTTCCCAATTTGGGTACATTGTTCCCAGCGCAGCTTTTCTCTCCTCCACGCTTGCATGGCCTTGTCGTGCCTCTTGCATTGTTATCTCTCCATTTCATCTTTTATCTTTATTCGAGTTAAAGCGCTTGCCAAATCACAATTCCATTTTGCCCTCCGAAACCAAAGGAATTACTCATTGCAGTCTTAATCTGCTGCTTTCGGCTTTTATTTGGAACAATATCTAATGGGGCTTGTTCATCTCGATTTTCTGAATGAAGGGTCGCTGGCAGAATTCCAGTTTCTATTGCCTTTATCGATGCGATGCTTTCAATCGCTCCAGCCGCTCCTAATAAATGTCCAACACTGCCTTTAATAGAGCTGACCGGCATATTGTCTAACTTCTCTCCAAATACCGTTCTTAACGCCTTTGTTTCCGCAATATCCCCAGCTAGTGTCGATGTCGCATGCGCATTAATATAATCAATATCCGCCGGTTCCAATTGTGCTGAACGAAGCGCTCGCTCAATAGCCAATGCGGCACTTGCTCCTGTCGGGTCTGGCGATGTATCATGATAAGCATCATTGGAAGCTCCGTAGCCTTTTAAAATTGCGTGGATATGCGCTCCCCTCGCTTTGGCACGGTCTAATGGTTCAAGAGCAAATAAACCTGCTCCTTCTCCCATCACCATCCCTGTCCGCCCAGCATCAAACGGCCGAGACCAAGTTGAAAAATCTTCTGGTCCTTTTGTTGCTAACGCCCCTGCATCTCCTAAGCCAGACAGAAATACATTTGACCAGAGACTATCGACACCTCCAGCAAGAATATAATCCACATCATCCCGGAAAAACCAATAAGCAGATTCACCAATGGCGTTTGCAGAAGCTGCACAAGCTGTTACATATGTATTGGATGGGCCGCGAAAACCGTATTGAATAGATATGGTACTTGCCGCTGCATTTGGAATAGACTTAGAAATCATACGCGGGCCCACTCTTTTTGCTTTTCCTGTTGCTAATTTTTCAGAGGCCTGCTCCAAAGACTGTATTCCACCAAAAGCCGTCCCAATCGCTGTTCCGAATCGATTTCGGTCTACACCGTCTATAAAGGATTCCCCATCATGCTTTAATAGCCCTGCATCTTTTAATGCTTCATTTGCCGCAATCAATGCCAGCTGTGTAAAATAATCGGTATTCCTGACTATTTTTTTGGAAAGAAAATCTGCCGCTTGAAAATCTGGAACACGCGCGCCTACTTTCGTCCATTTACTTAAATTTTCATCTGTTACTTCCTTCACCGCAGAACGATTCGCTATTAAATTATCCCAGAATGTTGCTACTCCCATACCGAATGGAGAGACAGCCCCCATTCCTGTTACTGCAATCTCTACCTGTTTCATGATTCATGCTCCTCTGCATCGATTATTAGAAGAAACTTCCCTTGTTTACTATTTTTAATACTAACAAGATTAATAATGATTTCAAAACTATTACTTTTTCTTTTAATACCTACTATTATTATAGATTATCACTGTTTTTTACTCAAACCTGCCTTTGGGAAGTCTGAGGATGGTGATTGAATTTGGAGCGGGTATTCATTTGAGTGGAGCGCTTTTTCTCTTTTTCGAGCGGGACCTCTTTCAGGTAGAGCGCTTTTTTCCTTTTTCGAGCGGATACTCTTTCGGGTGGAGCGCTTTTTTTCTTTTTCGAGCGGATACTCTTTCGGGTGGAGCGCTTTTTCCTTTTTTCGAGCGGGACCTCTTTCAGATGGAGCGGATTTCCTCTTTTTCGAGCGGATACTATTTAATCTTAAGTAGCTAGCCGACCCAGCTTCTATTGAAACGGAATTATAACTTAAGCCCCTTTTTTAGTTTAACTATATTTGCAGCGGGTATATAACAAATAAGTCGTTATAAAAGGAAATTTAGAATAACAATAAGGAGGATTTCAAATGAAACCTATCGTTAAAGAATTCCACGATGACCAAGCATTAATCGAAGAAGTAAAATTACAATCTCAAAAAGGTATTTCCAAGGACAATTTGTATGTCATGTCCCATGATGATGACCGTACGGATAGAGTTGCTAAAAATGTCGATGCAAACACAGTAGGCGTAAAAGAAGAAGGATTGGGGACAGTAGTCAATAATATTTTCCGAAAAAAAGGTGATGAACTGCGAGCAAAATTCAAAGAACTTGGATTTTCTCAGGCAGAAGCAAGTGAACTAGAAGAAAGACTGGATCACGGCAAGATTTTACTGCTTATTGACAATGATTAATAATGGGAAAAAGCAGGGAGGCAGCTCTAATCCTTCCTGCTTTTTTAATGAATTATAAAAGGTAGAAAGCCATATTTTCAATAACAATCCGGTGAGGACCATTCCTATTGAATGTTCATAGCCGCCTTATTCTCTAATAAATGCCCGTTATCCATAAAATGATAGCGGGCATTTCCATGTTTATTTAGAAACAAACTTATTACCGGAAACCCAAAATCGATACGGATAATCTTTTGCCTCACCAGAATTATCGATACCGATTCGTGGTCCACTACTTATTTTCTCCGGCTTTTTTCCCTCAGCGATAAATAGTGGGGGCTCTTTAAGAGAGCGCCCATAATCTGCCATATTAATCCCTAAAGCCTGTGTCAGCTTTCCCGGACCACTTGTTAAGTTTTGAATTTTTTTCACTGGACGGCGAGCCAGCATCTCATCAATTCCTGTATATGGTTCTACCGCTCGGATTAAAACACTTTCCGGCACCTCTTCCTCTGCGCTGACGACATTAATCAAACAGTGATTATGGATAAGATGTGTATAGGTCATTCCAGCTTCAGAATAGAGAATTTCTGTCCTTTTCGTTCTCCGATTTCCAAATCCATGCGCTGCTCTGTCAGCATTTCCTAGATAAGCTTCTGTTTCCACAATAAATCCAGAGCTCGTCCCTTCCTCCGTTTGCTTTACTAAAATACACCCTAGAAGTTCTTTTGCTAATTGTAAGGTAGGGTATTTGTAAAACGAATCTGGTAAAGGTGTTAAATTAGGGTCTTGTTTCAATGCAAACACTCCTCACGTACTTTATCTCTTCCTTTAGTTTACCCTATTTCAGTACAAATAGTGAATTTTCTATTTTAAAAATTTGGCACTCCGCAAAGGGTAAAAATAGTGCATTTTAAATGAATGCCAGATAATTGAACTATTCCCCAAACAATGAAATAATAACATTAATTAAACTTATCTGTTTTATACAATTTGTTTTTACGAGGAGGAATACTTGTATGACTAACTTACTTCAATTACATACAAAAGAAGAGCGAATTCAACTTTTATCTAAAACAGTGAAACCTTTTAAGCAGAGGGTTCGCCAACTTGCAGATGATGCCTTTCCATACGATAATTTTAAAGACTTACAGGAAATTGGATATCCTGCACTAACTGTACCAAAGGAATATGGAGGGGCAGGTATCTCCCTCGATGAATTACTTACCTATCAGCAAATCATTGCTCAGGCAGATGGCTCAACTGCATTATCTATTGGTTGGCATATGGGTATTATGAAGCATTTAGGTGAAAGTAAGTCTTGGGATGAAAATGTTTATACGAAGGTTATCAAAAACGTTATTGAAAATGGCGCATTATTAAATAACGCTGCAACGGAACCGGCTACAGGAAGCCCGACCCGTGGAGGTAAACCAGAAACAACAGCTGTGAAAAAAGATAATGGCTGGGTGATCACTGGCCGAAAAACGTTTACCACCCTATCGCCAATATTAACTTATTTTGTTGTCAGTGCATCGATTGACGGAACAGACGATGTTGGTAATTTCCTGGTAAAGCGAGATCGCGAGGGTGTGAATGTAGAAGAAACATGGGATTCCATTGCCATGCGCGGTTCAGGAAGTCATGACCTTGTTTTAGACCAGGTTCATTTGGATCAAGAAGATCTGGTTGAAATTATTTCGAATCAAAAAAGAAAACCAGCAGGATGGCTCTTACATATTCCGGCATGCTATCTCGGTATTGCCCAAGCTGCTCAAAAAGATGCTGTTTCTTTTGCAACAAGCTATTCCCCAAACAGCATTAAGGGAACCATCTCTGAGCTGCCGAATGTGAAACAAAAACTAGGTGATTTAGAGCTTCTTTTACTGGAATCAGCGTACTTTCTCCACGCAGTTGCTGATAAATGGGATAAAAGTGATGAGGAAGCTCGAAATACAATGGGACCGGAATTAGGAGCTGTTAAACTGTCTGTTACCAATAAAGCAGTGCAAGGTGTAGACCTCGCCATGCGCGTTGTCGGCGCACAAAGCCTTAAGCTGAAAAATAATTTTGAACGCTATTACCGCGATGTCCGCGCAGGCCTGCATAACCCGCCAATGGACGATATGACCATTATGCAGTTGGCCGATAAGTCCATACGGGAAGAGGGTTAAAGAAAGTAGAGAAAACAGAAAAACTTTCAACAATCGATATAGAAAACTTCATTCAGCAGAGTGAGAAAATAACAACTCCTGCTGAGTGAAGTTTTGTTTTATGAAATCAATCACTTTCCTTCTAACAACGGCACCTCTTCTCTTTCTATATCTCCATCAATGAACTTAAAATATGGGAGCAGCATTCCTAATAAAGAAGTTGTGCTTATCGTGGTTCCTATCAATAGATACAAAACTAAAAAAAAACAGCTCGCATTCTTCACCCAAGAATACAAGCTGTCATCCTTTATTTCTATACTAAAGCATTTCATTGACTTCTAAGATTTGCACCTCTGCATGGTCATGGGACTCCATCTCATTGCTCTCAAATGGGTTATTTCCTGTAATGACACCATAAGCCATAAAGACAATACATACATAGATAATCCCTAAACTCACCCATTTTTTAATAGACATGATGCATTACCCCCTTTTCAGCTTCAACCGTTGTAATCGAAGTGCATTCAGTACAACCGATACAGAACTGAATGCCATTGCTGCCCCGGCAACCCAAGGAGCAAGTAATCCGATTGCAGCTACAGGAATGGACGCGGAATTGTATACAAATGCAAAAAATAAATTCTGCTTAATATTACGCATGGTTTTTGCACTCAACTCGATACTGTCAGCAACACTATGCAAATCACCGCGCATCAGCGTAATATCTGCTGCTTCTATTGCTACATCTGTTCCTGTTCCAATCGCCATACCAATATCAGCTACGGCTAGGGCTGGAGCATCGTTGACACCATCACCAACCATGGCTACCTTCTTGCCTTCCTCTTGAACCCGTTTGATTTGATCTGCTTTTTGTTCAGGAAGAACCTCTGCAATAACTCGGTCCACACCGACTTCTTTTGCGATTGCCTGCGCTGTCCGTTCGTTATCCCCGGTAAGCAAAATAACTTCTAACCCTTGTTCATGCAAACGTTGAATGGCTTCTTTAGATGTTTCTTTTACCGTATCTGCCACGGCAATCATTCCTGCAAGGACGCCTTCATAGCCAACAAGCATGGCTGTCTTCCCGTCAGCTTCCAGTTCTGTCATTTGTTCCTCCATCTTGCTGGTATCAATATTTTGCTGTTTCATCAGTTTTCTCGTTCCGATATAAAGAGGTTTCTTTTCCCAAGTTACCTGAATACCAGCTCCAGGTATCGATTCAAAGTCAGTTGTTTCTGCTAATGAAATATTTTGTTCTCCTGCTCCTTTGACAATTGCTTCTGCAAGCGGATGCTCTGAATGTTTTTCTGCAGAAGCTGCCATTCTTAATAAGTTTTCTTTGGTAACGTCGCCTTGTGGAACAACATCCGTTAACGCTGGTTCACCTTTCGTAACGGTTCCTGTTTTATCTAATACAATGGTTTCAATTAATCGTGTATTTTCTAAATACTCTCCGCCTTTAAACAAAACACCTAACTCCGCTGCTCGGCCGGAACCAGCCATCACAGAAGTGGGCGTCGCTAATCCGAGCGCACACGGACAAGCAATAACCAGGACCGTAATCGCCGGTACCAAGGCTGCACGCAAATCACCAGGTGCTGCAAAGAAATACCAAATAAGAAATGTCACGATTGCAATACCAACAACGACAGGCACAAAGATACCCGATACACGGTCAGCCACACGCTGAATATCCGCCTTGCTACCCTGCGCTTCTTCCACTACTTTCACAATTTGGGCAAGCGCTGTATCTTTTCCAATTTTGGTTGCTTCTATCGTCAGCATTCCATTTTTATTAATTGTGGATCCAATTGCCTTATCCCCGACATTTTTATCCACGGGAATACTTTCTCCAGTAATCATGGATTCATCAACAGCTGATTTCCCTTTCACAATATCTCCATCAACTGGTATTTTTTCACCTGGTCGAACAATAATATGATCGCCGACTGCTACTTCTTCTATCGCAATCTCCAATTCTTCACCGTTCCGAATGACACGGGCGGTTTTAGCCTGCATATCTAACAGCTTTTTAATCGCTTGACCAGTACGTCCTTTTGCACGAACCTCGAATAATTTCCCGAGTATAACTAACGTAATAATCACGGATGCCGCCTCAAAATAAAGATCAGGCATGCCAACTGCGCCATTAATTTGCCATTCTATACCGAGAAAAATACTATAGAGATAGGCTACGGAAGTTCCTAAAGCAACCAGCACATCCATATTCGCGCTTTTATTTCTTAATGCTTTATAAGCCCCTACATAAAACTGCTTCCCTACAATAAATTGAACAGGTGTCGCTAGTGCCAGTTGCACCCATGGATTCATTAACATATCCGGAGAATAAATAAAGGACGTAAATGAAAAATGTGTCACCATCGTCCATAACAACGGAAACGTCAAAATAGCAGAAAAGATAAATTTCCCCGTTTGGTTACGAATTTCTTCTTCCTTCCGACTAGATGTCTCTTCCTTGGATATTTGAGGTTTTAAAGCGTAACCAAGCTTTTCCACAATCTCCATCATATCCTGCGTGCTCACTTGTTCATCGTTATATTCCACCGTCACATTTTCCATTGCAAAATTTACATTTGCTTCTTTCACACCATCCATTTTATTTAGACGCTTTTCAATTCGATTGGCACATGCTGCACACGTCATTCCTTCTACATCAAAGGTTTGCTTTTCATGCTTGACGTGATATCCAAGCTGTTCAATTTTCTTTTCAAATTCGCCTACTGATGTTTGCTCTGGATTATAATGAATCGTTGATTTTTCAATTGCAAAGTTAACATGGGCATCATTCACGCCCTCGACTCGTTTTAAACCTTTTTCAATCCGGTTTGCACATGCTGCACACGTCATTCCTTCAATAGGTAATGTGACTTCTTTTTTAGCTTCCACTTAAACCACCTCCATACCTGTAAGGGGTATGTAATTGTTTAAAAAGGAGATCGTGCAGAATATATATTGCACGACCCTTATTTTCTATCTAAACGCTTCATAAAAGAAATGACTTACACCACGTCATATCCTTGATCTTCAATTGCTTCTGTAATAGTGTCTAACTTCACTTTACTCTCATCAAAAGAAACATCTACGTTTCCTTCTTCTAGATGAACATTCACTGTATTTACTCCATCCAGACCACCTACAGCTCCTTCTACAGCCTTTACACAATGACCGCATGACATACCTTGAACTTGAATTGTCTCATTCTTCATTTTCTAACCTCCTCCTTTTTCTACTTTCATATTAACATACCCCGTACAGGTATTGTCAAGAGGATTGCGTATGTATTATTTCTATAATTTTAAATAAAAAAAGAAAATCAAGGACCTCCCAAGTAAAGTTTGGAATAACCGCCCAGATTTTCTCTTCGTTATTATATAAGATTGTTCTTAACCTCTAAAACAGCTTCTACTGCTTCTTCAATAGAAGAGGTAATGACACCATTCCGTTTCACTAATCCCACTAGAAATAAATTACGATAAATAAATTGATTTTCTAAAGCATCTTCCACTAGTGCGTCCAGCTTTTTCTGGTTATCTCTTCCCTGCTGACGAGTATCAGTAAATACTCCGACAATTGGGCGGTTAAGCATAGAGAATGCTCCAATTTCTGCCGCCACGCCAGAATCCACTTCGACTCCATCCAATACGGCGATTAAAACATCGCTCTCCTCTAATTTAGATAAGTCTGCTTCTGCTACTTGCTTACTATTCGCAAAAGCCGTCTTATCATTAATTGCGTCATTTTCTTGTGGTACATATAGATCTATCTCTGGAACAGCTTCACGAATTTCCTTTGCCAGTTGTTCATTCACATAACGATCGCCCATCGAAAATAATCCATTTGCTAAATAACCTTTCATGTTACGCACCTCTTGTCATGTATCATATTTGTGTAGTCTTTTCATTTTCGCTTGTCAAAGGACTTCCTTTATCACTATCTTACCAAAATCCATCTTACTTGTTTAGAAAAATATAAACACTTATAACAGAAGAAATGTAAAAACACTTAATCCTCTGGGCTTCTTACTGCTTTTCATCCTTCTGAAATTCAAAATAGATATAGCTCCCAGCAATTACAATTGTCAGAATCATGCTCAACAAAGCTTGCATATCCACTCCTAGTGATGTGAGTTCTAGCAATATAGGCGGTAAATTCCAAGCTATTAAAAAAGCCGGGAGAATCCAGGTCTTTGCCCAAATGGATATACCAATAACAATTAGTGTCACTAAAACAAACAAGATTATCTTTCCTAGTGAACTAATAATAATCAGCGGTGTTTCGACATAACCATCTAGAAAATAAATAGCAACATACAAAAGCATACTGATACCAATTGGAATCGTCAAAATAACATTTTCTTTTAGACCAGACAATTGATTTTTAGACGTATACCTTACTGCAAAGATAACTCCTATAATTAATAAAATACTAATAACAGCTGTACCAATCATATTAAACAGGCTATAACCGATAATTTCTCCGTATAACATAGCCGGCAATAAATCGTCATATATCCAAAAGATGATTGGTCCCAAGAGGATAAAAGGTATAAACCAGAATGCGCCTGGATTTTTATTCATTTCTGCTTCTATCTTATCCATATATTCCTGTGGTGAATTTCCTACAACTTGTTCAACAGACTTCCCATTTTGTTCCGCTTCATAGAGATGCTCGGCTAGTTCTTCTGCAATCTCTTCAATCTCACGTTGTTTCTTGCCTTTGCTAAATAAATAAAGACGTAGCTTTTCTATAAATCGATTACTTTCATCACTCAACTCTGTTCGATTCATCGTTATTCTCCCTTCTCTCTTATCTCTCTATGTATAATGGCATTTACACTTTTGTCTAATTGCTCCCATCTATAAATAAAATCCTGTAATGCTTTTTCTCCTTTATCTGTCAGGCGGTAGTATTTCCGTTTTGGACCCGCTGTTGATTTTCTTCGAGTCGATATTATCAACTCTTCTCGCTGCATTCGCATAAGTAGCGGATAGATCGTTCCCTCGCTGACATAATCAAAGCCATAATCGTTTAATCGTGATGCCATTTCATATCCATAGCATTCCTTAACATTAATAATAGCAAGTAGACAACCATCTAAAATACCTTTTAGCATCTGTGTTTGCGACAATATCCTTTCACCTCCACATACCTTGTATAACAAGATATTAATTATTCTAAATTATATTATCTTGTTTTGCAAGGTATTTGACTAAAAAAATTACTCCCTTATTTTAGAAGTAATTTCATCCCGCACCTTTCTATCTAGACTCTCTATCAATCGAACCAAGTTGGCCTTTCTGGCTGTCGTAGAAATTCAAACAAACGTTTGATTTGTGTTTCTGTATTCCGGTTTAACGAAAGAGGAGGTAGATTATCCTCAGAAAAGAAATCAATTCCCTTTGTTTCCATTCCCAAACTCGCTTCTCCACTAATAATCTCACATTGAATAAATAGTTTATAGTACTGATAGGGTTGTGGCGGATGCGGATGTTTATTTGTATCAAAAACAGCCAGGAGTTTCACGGGATGAACATGAAAACCCGCTTCCTCTTGAATTTCTTTAATAACATTTTCCCTGGGGGATTCACCAATATCACAAAATCCTCCAGGTAACGCCCAAGCATCATCGTGCTTTTCACGTACCATTAAAATACGATTATCCTTAAAAATCACACCACGCACATCCACTTTTGGAGTCTGGTAACCTGTTTCATTAGCAAATAATTCACGAATGGATTCAAAATCTAAGTTAGTATATTCTTCCATAATCTCGATGCTTAGCGTACGCAGTTGTTCATAGCGCTCTCTATCATACATGTCATTTGTGAAAGTCAATCCCGCCTGAGAAATAGCCTGGATTTGCTTCGCCCATTCTAACCATTTATCACTCATAAAATTACCTCTCTTTCCTCTGAATAATTGATTACAAATAACACTATATCTCTATGTAAAAAAACAGCATAGAACATCTTTCTACACTGCTTTTATCTATTATTATAGCTGATAGTCTACACAGACACGATCCTGTACACATTCTTTCACAAAGCCAGCTACACGGACATGCTCGGGGTGTGTTTGATATTGTTGTAATGCCTCTTCCGTCTCAAATTCGCTATCCAGAATAATATCACGATCACTTGTTGCTAGTGGATTAATAATCACATTAATAGATACAACACCATCTATCTTATCTTTTAAACTCTCTAATTCTCTTTTGATTTTCTCCGCGTTTTCTTTTTTCTCAGTTTCACTAAAATTTGCACGGTGATTCCATTGTACGATATGTTTAATCATGACCAAGCACTCCCTCTTGATTTTATATAGTTAGAGTGTATCACAGACAGTCCTTCTCTCATAGATAGCGGATTCATTTATATCTGAATTTTGGGATCCTTTGATGTGCTTGTACGGTGTCTATGATAAAATAGTAGTTACTAGAGAAATAAAGATTCATTTCATTAGTGCTAACCTAAAGCGAACACAACTTACTAAGGAAGTTAGCACCTCTTTTATAGCAAGTGTTTGCAAGAATCGAAGTGAAGATATCAAGTGAAATTTTTACTTTGAGATTTGGTTAGCACTTTTTTGTTTTTGAAACTTTGTGGTACTAGGGCGCATTATCTGCGCTTTCGCATCCTATATGGGTGCGTGGATTGAAATTTTATCTGCGGAGCGATAACAGGGTCAGATTGACCTTCGCATCCTATATGGGTGCGTGGATTGAAATTAAAGGAGAACACAAGTACATGAAGGAAGATTTGTTCGCATCCTATATGGGTGCGTGGATTGAAATATTACTCTTAGTTCGCCATCCATCCCCATATATTTCGCATCCTATATGGGTGCGTGGATTGAAATTGTTTGTCGGTCCATCAGGAAAATATGGAACTGATTCGCATCCTATATGGGTGCGTGGATTGAAATTGGGGCATTTGCTTTTTCTTCGATTTTTATTTTTTCGCATCCTATATGGGTGCGTGGATTGAAATAATCACCTAAAAGTTGTTGGCAGAAATAAGAATTTCGCATCCTATATGGGTGCGTGGATTGAAATAGCGAGGATTTATTGTCTGTGTAATCGGCATTGTTTCGCATCCTATATGGGTGCGTGGATTGAAATCACATAAGAACGATTAATAATAATACCCAAATTCTTCGCATCCTATATGGGTGCGTGGATTGAAATCAAAATTTAAAACTACCTACAGCATTTGCACCTGATTCGCATCCTATATGGGTGCGTGGATTGAAATCGATAGCCATCGAACATACTGACGAGAGCACACATTCGCATCCTATATGGGTGCGTGGATTGAAATTGCTTAGGCAGTGCTTCTGACATTGTTGCCGTATTTCGCATCCTATATGGGTGCGTGGATTGAAATCAGCAAGAAGCACACTCTTGCGCCAATATTAGCTTCGCATCCTATATGGGTGCGTGGATTAAAATTAGCTGGATCTATCAGTATCCTGTACTTGCTTAAATAAAAAAGAATTTTCAAACCTACATGAATTCTAAGGTAAACGAGATACAGATGGATTGGCAAATAAATGTAACAGGGGCATAATCCATTCTTGTTCAGAGCTTCCTTAAAATCAAAAAGGTCCATATATGGTCAAAAGGATATCGAGATCTAAAAATGTAGGTATTAAAATACCTACTGTTAAGGATGCTTTATAACAGTAGGCTTTTATATTAATCATACCATTCTTTTTTAAGAAGCCTTCTTCCAATCAGAAACATCTACCTCAAGTGGAATATTGTTTGCTCGTGCTTTCTTAGCAGCTTTAAAGAATACTACCAAAAGTACAGCTGTACCAGCAAATCCAACTCCCCATGATATATTCATCGGTAAATTAAAGCCAATCGGCTGTGACATAATATATACAATAACCATTACTAGCATAAACGTTCCGGGAATCAAGGCCACAAAATAATTTTTTCTAGCAATATAGAGATACATTGATCCAACAAAGAGAGCAATTACTGCTGTCGATTGGTTTGCCCAGTTAAAGTAGCGCCACAATAAATTAAAATCAATTTGCGTTAGCACAGCAGAAACAGTAAATAGTGGCAAGGCAATCCATAGCCGACTTGATATTTTTTTCTGGGCAACCTTTAGATAATCGGCAATAATCATACGCGCACTGCGGAAGGCTGTATCGCCGGAAGTGATTGGAAGCACAATAACGCCAATTACTCCAAGCGTTCCTCCAATTGCGCCTAGAAGTGTTGTAGATGCTTCGCTTACAATAGCTCCAGGTCCGCCGGCAGCTAAAATTTCATTTAATCCATTATAGCCATTGAACATACTCATCGCAGCAGCAGCCCAAATCATTGCGATTATTCCTTCTGCAATCATCATGCCATAGAATATTTTGCGTCCTTCCTTCTCTCTTCTAGTTGTGCGTGAAATAATCGGTGTTTGTGTTGCATGGAAACCTGATAAAGCACCGCAAGAGATAGTAAAGAATAATAATGGAAAAATCGCTGTACCTTCTGGATGAAAGTTTTGCAAGGAGAGCTCTGGAATCGGAGCTCCTGTTACTACTAAGCCAACCCCAACACCGAATGCACTAATTAGTAGTAAAGCTCCAAAATAAGGATATAATCTGCCAATAATTTTATCGACTGGAAGCAATGTAGCTAAAATATAATAGGCAAAAATAAATGCAATAAATATCCATAGTGCGACACGCCCATCAGCTAATAAATGAAGAAGACTCGCCGGGGTGGAAACAAACACTGTACCAACTAATAATAATAACAGCACTGCAAATCCATTGACGACATGCTTCATGACCTTCCCTAAAAACTTACTCGCTAGTTCGGGCAAATGTGCTCCCCTGTTGCGGATTGAAATCATTCCTGTTAAATAATCATGAACCGCACCTGCAAAGATACAGCCGACCACAATCCAGATAAACGCAGCTGGTCCATAAAGCGCCCCCATAATTGGTCCAAATACAGGTCCTGTACCCGCAATATTTAATAACTGAATCAGTGAGTTTTTTGGTGTACTCATCGGAATATAGTCTACACCATCCCCATCGACATAAGCTGGCGTTGGCCTATTTTCCTTTACTCCAAAAAGCTTCTCAATAAATCTCCCATATGTAAAATAACCGACAATTAACAATACGATGCCTGCAAGAAATGTATACAATTTCTCTCTTCCTCCTTCATAACCTTATCCATGAATGCGTTTACAACAAGTATAGTGAGATTTTGTTGGCGATTCAACTGATCCTGATAAAACATTTTCCGAAAGAAGCGAAACCTTGTAAGAATGAAGGCTATCGTTACAATAATTCCAACTCGTTCTACTAGCGTAATCAATAATTCGAACACCTTAATGCTCCTTTCAGTTTGTTCAACAAGAAAGCGTTACCACTATTATAGCATTTTTCTAGATATTTTAAAATTGGCGTTTGATGGGTGAAAAATCTATCAGGATAGGCTATTTTCTTTTATTCTATTATGCAATCACATTATTATCTGAACATTACAAATACCAAATTAGAATAATATACTAAAATAAACCGAGGGGGGGAAACACGTATGGAAAAAGAATTCGTAGGCACATGCGCTTCTTGTAGAAAACAAATCTATTGTAACAACGGTTTTTTAGAAGGTATTATACAAGAAAATCACACATTAATCTGTTTTTCCTGCCAAGATAAAACCAAAGAGGCTGACCCTTTATAAAAGCCGGTCAGCCTCTTTCTTTTAATTCGCAATCTCGTCCATCGGTGCAAATAATTCAAAATGAATATCGCTTTCCGCCACATCCATTTTTCTTAAATGACTGTTCATAGCCCCCATAAATCCTTTGGGACCGCATAGATAAAAAGATGCGTCTGCAGTTGGAATAACGGTTTTTAACCAATCGTAGTCAATGCGTCCTTGTTTATCACATTTATCCAAATCAGATTCATCCGCATAAACTGTATAATATGTTACTTGTTTGTTAGCTTCTGCAATCGATGCTACATTGTCCTTCATCGCGTGAAATGCGCGAGATCTTGCAGCATGAATAAAGATAATTTCTCTATCAGGCTGTTCCTTAACAGCTGTTTCTAACATACTCATTAACGGTGTTAAACCGACTCCTCCACTAATTAATACTAAAGGTTTTTGTTCCGTATTAATTAATACAAAGTCCCCAGATGGTGCACTGATTGGGAGAATAGCACCTTCTTCCACCTGATTATGCAGATAATTAGATACAATACCTTCAGGGCTATGCTCATCTTCTCGCTTCACGCTGATTCGTAAAAAGTCCTGTCCGGGGGCTGTAGATAAGCTGTACTGACGCAAATGGTCATAAGGCTCTCCCTCAATTTGTGCTTTTAAAGTGATATATTGTCCTGGTTGATAAGATGGAAGTTTACCATTATCCGTTGGCTTCAGATAAAAAGAGGTAATGACTTCACTTTCTGGGATTTTCTTAACAATCGTAAAGTCACGAAATCCAACCCATCCTCCAGGTGTATTTTGTTTTTCTTCATACATTTCTTTTTCGATGTCGATAAATACATCTGCAATAACGCCGTATGCTTCTTCCCATGCATTGATAATTTCATCTGTAGCAGCGTCTCCAAGTACCTCTTTAATCGCAATTAATAAGTATTTTCCTACGATAGGATATTGTTCTGGTTTTATGTTTAAGCTTGTATGTTTATGTGCTATTTGTTTCACGTGCGGCAAAATATCCTCTAAGTGCTCAATATTTGCTGCCGCTGCGTAGACCGTATTAGCCAAAGCTTTCGGCTGTCCACCTTTTCGCTGATTGGTTTGATTAAAAACATTCTTTAATTCCGGTTCATTTTCTAGCATAATTTTATAAAAGTGTTTTGTAATAGCTTCTCCGTGCTCTTGCAATACAGGCACGGTTGATTTGATAATTTCGATTGTTTTCTGGTCTAACCCAACTGTTGTAGTCCCCATAAAAACACTCCTCTTAAGTGATATTATCTTTTTAATTTAAACATGTATTTTGAATACATTTTTTATCTTATTCCTGTTTAAAAGGAGATTCAATGTGTTCTAAGCATATTTATGTTACAATTATGTGAAATGCTTAACAGGTGGGGGAAGATAACATGAACTTAAAGAAATATACGGATTTCTCATTGCGTGTCTTGATATTCGCCGGGTTAAAATCGGGAGAAGAGCTTTCAACAATCAAAGAAGTATCTGACGTATATTCGATCTCTCCAGAGCATCTCAGAAAAGTTGTTCATGATTTAACGAAAAGAGGATTACTAACATCTGTAAGGGGAAGGAACGGTGGATTCCGCCTTGCTAAGCCTGCTTCTGACATAAATATTGGATTATTAATTCGCTCACTGGAGAGTGATTTTAATTTACTCGAATGCTTTGATAAAGGCACCAACCATTGTGTGATTTCTCCAGGCTGCTCCTTGAAGCATGTTGTGAACAAAGCATTATTTCAATTTTTTAAAGTGCTGGAGGAATATACTTTAGAGGATTTAATACAGAATGAGGAAGAACTTCGAGAGCTGATGGGGATGGAGAGTTAAAAACAAACAAGATGCTCTTGAATATTAATGAGGCTGCTTATCTAGTTGCTGCACAAGAACATCTCTATTGACCACATATTCGTTTTAGGAATTAGGAATGTGCTTTATCTTTATCTAAAATCTCCCTATCCTCTACTTTTGCAAACTGATGAACCATCTTGTTAAATTTCTTTTTCTCCTCGATGAACGGAAAATGGTTGCTATAACGATACGAATACAGTCTGGAATTAGTTAATTGATTCGCTATTTCCTCTGAAAAAACATACGGACATTGTGCATCATGAACACCACAGTATACAAAGACGGGGACGCTCACATCGGTTAATTCTTCCGTAATATCATATTCAGGTAATTCAGTGTATGAATAATAATCCAGCCGCTTACCGACCGTTTTCCCGCTGCTCGGTTTTTGAAAATATTTATCCCTTTTCTCCGGATAGTACAAGGACATATCTGACCATTCCTTATTAGCTTTACGTCGTTCATCTCTGTCTGTAGATGTTTTTAATATATTCAAAATCTCTAACAATCGTTTATTATAAGGTGATTCCTTGCAGTAAATGCTTCCCGGATGCATCATATATCGTTTGGACGAAGCTGCCCCGCCGACAATCACTTTTGCTAAAGAATCCGGAGCTAAAATTGCATACTTTAATCCAAGCATGCCGCCTGTTGAATGTCCGGCAAAAGCCCATGTATCATAGCCAAGCGCCTCTCTTATAGCTTCCAAATCATAAACTGACTCCGCCATACTTAATTGCTGCTCTTCTTGCGCTTTGCAAGAATTACCAGCTTCTCTGAGATTAACGAGAATAACAGAAAAATGATCGGTAAACGCCTCAGTAAAATAGTCACCTAGCTCATTAAAAGAACTATATAAATGCGTTGAGCATAAGGGTCTCCCTTCCCCTTTCCGAAAAATTTCGAAATCTCCGCGTGCTGTTTTTACTATTTCTTGTGTCCACATCCTAACGCCTCCCTTATCTGAATAATAACATACTTATCTTATGGAAAAGCGTAGAGAATATGAATTAACTAAAAATCGAAAAAGGCATTTATACTTTTTGATAGACTTTTCTGTACTTTAGCAGTGTGTCGGTTTTCTGAAGAGTTCTCTTTGTAGCAGCTCGCTGTCAGTTTAGAGCTAATTCCAGTGTGGTTGGAGCGCTTTTCTGCTTTTTGGAGCGGATTGGCTTTGGTTCGGAGCGCTTTTCCGTTATTTTGGAGCGGAGCAAGATGACGTACAATAGTCTGTGTAAGATGAATAAATAGGAAAGGTAAGGTTATCCTACCCTTTAGTTAATCACGACAAAAACTAAGAAGAGGAGACCTTACCCATGTCTACTAGTATAACTGATAA
>NZ_BORO01000012.1 GCF_018333215.1 Oceanobacillus sp. J11TS1
TAAAGGTATTTTGATTTATACTTTGAGACATGGTAGGGTCTCCTTTCTTGATTTTTTGTCCAATTTCGAGGGTACCCTACCTCTTTTTTTATCTCAACTATTTTACACAAACTATTTTACGTCATCCTCTTTCTAAAAAATAAGTATTACTAATTTCTATCAGCCCGGTTATCTCGTCCAATAAAATTTTACTTTACTTCGTATATCAAAACAACGGTTAGGTTCACTTATCTTCTTGTTCTTGCCGCCATTTATTAAACTCCAAATATTCTTTGAATTTTTCTTTTGATACGCCTGATTCTATTGCCTCTTTAACAAGATCCAGCCATTCACTATCTAAATCTGTTTCCACTGTCGTATTATTTTCAGTGATCAATTCATTCACAGGAACCTCTAATACTTGACTGATTTTCTCAATAAACTGGATTGAAGGGTTTGTTTGAAGGTTTCGTTCCATGGAACTTAAATAGGACTTGGCCACTCCTGCCTTTTCAGCAAGCTCGGAAAGTGACATCTGCTTTTCTTTTCGTAATTGCTTGATTTTTTCACCAATCAAGTTCTTCACCTACTTTCCATGCGAATTATAGCATAATTTTGGTGAAGTATTCTAATATTATTAAAAGGAAATTCACAATTAAAAAACTATTCAACCTAGGCAGCAATCCTTTTGAACTGAAATTCCTTGTTTATCCCCTCCATCGCCATAATAATCCTTATTTTTATTATGCAAATTGAAATGGAAAATATACGACACATTTCATTCTGGGAGCGTAAAGCCTGCTTACATTATTTTAAACATTTAGCTCATACTAATGAAAAAGGAGGTATTTTAATGAGTGTAAATAAGGGTAAAAAGAAAAAGAACAAAAATAAAGAAGAGTTAAATGCCATGAAGGGCGGAAAAGAAAGGCATCGCAGAAATCGTTCTTAGATTAGACTGTAAATCACGGTTATAGATAAAGACGCTCGGAGTCAACTCGGAAAACTCCGAGCGTTTCATTATAATTTAATTAACATTAACTTCCATAACTTCGATATATCTGTAAGGTACGCATAAATGATAGTATGAAGACTTGTCAATTGAAATCATAGACTTTAAAGTTTACAATAAAATATATAAAGTTTATATTCTAAAAATTCTAGTTTGGAGGAATTCCCAACCAATTGGGAAAAATTTACCATTGAATTAAAAGCAAGGGGATTTAGTTCGGTAAAACGTCTAATAATGATAAGCCCTAATTATTATTATCAAATTTAGGTTACATACACTTGGAGGAGGTATATCATGTTAATACCATATAATAATAACCAACCTAAGGTACATGAAACAGTATTTATAGCACCAGGTGCTTATATTATAGGAGATACTACAATAGGAAAAGATTCTTCCATTTGGTTTAACGCAGTATTAAGAGGAGATGAAAATTCTATCACCATTGGAGAAAGATGTAGCATTCAAGATAATTCAACGATTCATTTATATGATGAAAGTCCAGTAGTTATCGAGGATGAAGTAACTGTAGGACATAACGTGATTTTACATGGATGTAAAATCGGCAAACGTTCTATTATTGGTATGGGAGCAACAATCCTTGACCATGTAGAAATTGGAGAAGAATGTATCATTGGAGCAAATACGCTGATTCCCCCTGGAAAGAAAATTCCACCGCGTTCTTTAGTCGTTGGATCACCAGGCAAGGTAGTGAGAGAATTGGCAGATAAAGATGATCAGTTAATTGAGCTCTCCATCAATACCTATGTTCAAAAAGGCAAGGAATTCAAAGAAATTTTAAAAAGAGCTAGTCATCAAGAGTAGAATTGTAAACCTCCCTACCGAATGTCTTCTGAATGGGGAGGTTTCACTATCTATCTCTTTTTCTCTTCAAATAGAAAAAGCTATGTCCAATTATTCAGACACAGCTTAGTGGTTAATCGATGTCTATAAAGTACTGTTGTTTTCGGTAGGCAATTGCTTCCATGGAGCTAATAACCTCATTATTCGTTTCAACTTCTATCCGATAAAAACCAATCCGATGATTTCTCCTTATTTCCGTAGCTTTGGCGGTTATCTTATCACCAACTGTGGCACTTTTCATAAAGTTTGTAGTGGTAGATAGACCGACCGCTGTCTTACCATATGAATTGCAAGCAAGCGCAAAAGCTGCATCTGCTAAAGTATACATCAGGCCTCCATGAACAGTGGAGTGGGCATTTAACATGTAATCTTGGACGGTTAATTGGACAGTCGCTTCTCCTGCAGCAAAATTAATAATTTCAGCTCCTAAATATTCTGCAAAACTATCATTTTTGATTTGATTTAATATCTCTTTATAGTAATTCTTATGAATCTCTACTTCGTCCATCATTTTAACCATGTCTTGCCTCCTCTTTTAACATTTCCTTACTTCCATTTAATGCATCTTTCGCTTCCTTCATCATCCTCTCCATCAAATGAGCTACAGAAGGACAGTCATCTATAAATCCAGCTATCTGGCCTCCATTGATAAACCCATTAACCAAATCGCCATCAACAGCACCGATTTTATGATATACTTCATCCGTTTTTTCTATGAATTCCGTTATACTACCCTCTCTGTTTTCCAAATCCAATAACTTTTCAGAATATGTTCCTTTTATTATTCTTCGTATTTTATTAAATTCCCGTCCGACAATCACCGTAGACTCATCCGTAGAATCGATAATTGCTTGCTTATAGGCTTTATGAAAAGAAGCTTCTTTTGTTGCCACAAATCGAGTCCCCATTTGTATACCTGATGCTCCCAGTGAAAATGCCGCCGCCATTCCTTTGCCATCTGCAATTCCTCCTGCAGCAACTACAGGGATAGATACATTTTTAGATATTTGTGGAATTAATGTCATCGTTGTACTTTCGTTTAAAGCGTTTATTCCTGCAGCTTCATACCCTTCACAAACAATTATATCGGCTCCAGCCTCTTCTGCTTTTTTTGCTTGTTTGACAGTAGCAGAAACGCAAATGACCTTCCTATTATTTTTCTTTAACTGTGGAATGATAATGGAAGGATTACCAGCAGATAGCGAAACAACAGGTACTTTCTGTCTAATAATTGCTTCTACAATCTGTTTCGTTTCAGGGTTTACAGAAATAGGGATATTCACACAACAAGCTTTTGTTGTGTGTTTCATCATTATTTTTATTTTCTTCTCTGCTTCAAGTGCGGAAAGTGTCCCTACACCGATTGTTCCCAATCCACCAGCATTGGAAATAGCTGCTGCCAATTCAGGATCACTAATATTCCCCATTCCACCTTGAATAATTGGGTACTTAATATTTAATATATCCGTTATCTTATTTCCCAACATATCACTTCCAATCTAGTATAATCTGGTGAGGTGACTATCTTTTATACGAATGGTTTAATCACTAATTTTCTCAGAAATCTCATAGCCTTTAGAAAAAACCTCTTCAAAGAAAATATTAGCCGGTTTAGAAAGAATTCGATAATAACTGTCAAATAGTTTAGCAGCTTCTTCTCCGGCCCATTTTTCCGGTAATAATTCTTTTGGCAGTCCTGGATCAATAAAAAGAGATTTCCGGTAGTAATGTACTAATAATGTACGTTTTACAAAACAATCTTTTTCATTATATTCCCCTGCTTCAATTTTTACTTTATCTTTTTTATATCTCTCTTTATTTTCATTAATAAACAATTCATATCGCTGATTGATAAAATCAAGATCCCAGCATTCCCTGACAATTTGTTCATTTGATTGCGGGCCAATGTTTTTTGATATAAATAAATGAACATAATCCTCAAGATTATACTTTTCAATAATATCTTGTGCTTGAGGAATTAAATCATTAGGGGTAATCCACACACTATTTAAGGAAGAACCAAAACCACTCCAGGTTAATTCTTTTCTTAGTTCATCTCTAATTTGGCGTTTATCTTCCGGGATTGTATAGTGAAGCATTCTCCATTTTCCATCCCATTCTTCAGGTTCTACCCTGTAAATTCTTCCTGCTGCCTCGTCCATACGTTTAATCCCTTGTTTCGTAAGGGAATAATAACTTTTATTTCCTTCCTTACGTCTTTCAATCCAATTTTGTTTACTCATTCTTGAAATAGCAGCTCTTACTGCTTGCTCATTATGATCAAATGCTTCCAGTAATTCGATAAGACTTCCAATCCAAATTTCATCCCCATATCGGCGAATATAGTCTCCGTATAATGTAAAAATCATCGACCGGGTTTTCGGTTTTTTAATCATACTCTTTGCTCCTTAACATCTATTACTCGCCTATAAACTCAGGGGGTCTCTTCTCGTTAAATGCTTCCAAAGCTTCTATTCTGTCTTTCGTTGGGATAATCAGTTCGTATGCTTTTTCTTCTATCTGCAAACCTGTCTTTATATCTGTATTTGTTCCATTTCGTATCGCAAATTTAGCCTGCTTAACTGCGATTGGAGCGTTTTTCATCATCTTCTTAGCTAACTCTTCACTAACAGCAATCAGTTGTGATTGGTCAACGACTTGACTGACAATCCCATATTGAAAAGCTTCATCAGCCCCTAATCGTTTAGCAGTCAATATTAGCTCCATTGCCTTTGACGTCCCAATTAAACGAGGAAGACGCTGCGTCCCTCCGGCCCCGGGTATAATACCCATGCTTGTTTCTGTAAGACCCATCTTCGCGTTAGATGAAGCAAAACGGAAATCACACGCAAGGGCCAATTCGAAACCGCCTCCAAAAGCATGCCCATTTATTGCTGCAATAGTTGGCTGGGGAAGTTCGGCAACTTGATTGAAAACATCACTAATCTTTCTGACATTTCTTCTTACTTCTTTATCATTTAACGTTTTTCTTTCTTTTAAATCTGCTCCGGCACTAAAAGCTTTTTCCCCTGCACCAGTAATAATCACAGTCTGAATTTCTTTATCGACATATATTTTTTGAATTATATCTTCTAAATCCTTTAATGTTTGATAGTCAAAACAATTCAGAACTTCAGGTCTATTTATTGTTATATAGGCGGTTTTATCTTTTCTTTTAAATAATATATTATCCAAGTAATCCCCTCCTTTCAATTTACATGTTTTCCACTATTGTTGCAATACCTTGACCAACACCAATACACATTGTCGCCAGCCCTTTCTTCGCATCTCTTTTTTTCATTTCATGAACAAGAGTGGTTAAAATTCTGGCCCCGCTCGCTCCTAACGGATGACCAAAAGCAATTGCTCCACCATTCACATTTACGATTTCTTTATTTAGGCTAAGCTGATTTATGCACTCTAGGGACTGCGAAGCAAATGCTTCATTTAATTCTACTAAATCGATATCATTGACTGTAATTCCGGCACGTTTCATTGCTTTTTGGGAAGCTTTGATCGGTCCTAGACCCATATACGCAGGTTCTACCCCTGCCGTTCCACTAGATACGTAGCGAGCCAATGGTTTAATACCAAGTTCTTTAGCCTTTTCAGCACTCATTAGCAATAGAGCAGAGGCCCCATCATTTACACCTGATGCATTTCCGGCAGTGATTGTACCTTCCTTGAATATCGGTCTTAATTTAGAAAGTGCTTCAAGATTTGTATTCGGACGCGGATGCTCATCAGTATCTACTGTAATTATTTCTCCTTTTATTTCATAAGTTACCGGAATGATTTCATCTTTAAAACGATTCCTTTTCATCGCTTCTTTTGCTTTCATTTGACTATCATACGCAAATTCATCTTGTTCTTCTCTAGATATCTTATATTTTTGGGCAACATTTTCAGCAGTTCGTGGCATACTATCCGATCCATACATGCTTTCTAATTTAGGGTTCGTAAAACGCCACCCAATCGTTGTATCAATAAGTTCCATGTTCCCCCGAGGGAATTCCTTTGAAGGTTTTGCCATGACAAACGGAGCTCTTGTCATGCTTTCAGTTCCACCCGCAATATAAATATCACCGTCTCCTACCATAATCGCCCTTGCTGCCATATTAACAGCATCAAGCCCCGATCCGCATAGACGATTGACCGTTGTACCCGTAATATTAGTTGGGAGTCCTGCAAGTAAGACTGCCATTCTTGCTACGTTTCTATTCTCCTCCCCGGCACCATTTGCATTTCCTAAAATAACTTCCTCGATATCATCTACAGGCAGATTAGATTGTCGATCTACTATACCTTTAATAACATACGCAGCTAAATCATCTGGCCTTACATCTTTTAAGGCTCCCTTATAACGGCCAATCGGAGTTCTTACTGCGTCAACAATAACAACTTCTCTCATCCTTTTCACTCCCCTTGGTTCGTATAGTCATAAACTCCTCTGCCCGTTTTTCTCCCCAGTCTGCCTGATTTCACATATTTTTCAAGCAATGGAGCTGGTCTATATTTTTCTCCTAACATACTATGTAGGTAGCGGAGATTGTTTAAACGAGCATCTAATCCAACTAAATCTGCTAATTCAAATGGTCCCATTGGATAATTCAATCCCAGTTTAATCGCTTTATCAATATCTTCTGCTGTACCTAAACCTTCTTGCAGCATATAAAAAGCCTCGTTTCCAACAAGACAGCTGATTCTGCTTGTCACAAATCCCGGGAATTCATTCACAACTACTGTCTCTTTCCCCATCCGACGCGCAGCATTTTCTACAAAATCAGCAGTTTCATCACTTGTTTCTAAGCCACGAACGATTTCAACAAGGGGCATTTTATGAGCAGGATTGAAAAAATGCATCGCAATTACTGATGATGGGCGTTTCGTATAAGAGCCCATTTCAGTTGGACTCATTGTAGAAGTATTTGTTGCAAGCACACAATTTTCTGGTGCTGCCTTATCAATGGTTTCAAATATATTTTTCTTTAATTCTTTTTTCTCGGGCACAGCTTCTATAATTAAACCCGCATCTTTTGCTGCTTCTTCCGCGTCATCAAGAAATTTCAAATTACGTTTTGCATTATTAGCTTCTTCATAGGTTAACTTTCCTCTGGAAATTCCTTTAGTAAAGTTTTTATCTATTTCCTCCTTGGCATCTTCAAGGACTTTTGTGCTGACATCCACTAGCTTTACATTGTATCCTCCTAATGCACTGACATAGGCAATCCCGCGTCCCATCACACCTCCACCAATAACTACCAATTGTTCTTTCATATTCCAGTCCTCCTGCTGTTTATAGGATGATAAAAGGCGAACCTTTTTACTGCTAGTATTTTAGTCCGCCCTTTATCTTTTTTATATTTCATATTTTTCTATTTCTTACAGGTTAAAAGGATTAAGTGGTTTGGAACCTGCATAAGAAAGAATACTTTTTGTTTCTGTATAGAGATCAAGGCTCTCAATACTTAGCTCACGTCCAAATCCAGATTGTTTATAACCTCCAAAAGGAGTGCCAGGCATTGCCGAGAACGGGCAATTTACCATAATCACGCCAGCTTGTAACCCGTCGGAAACACGTTTGATTAAACCTTGATCCTTCGCCCAAATAGCTGCTGCCAACCCATAATTGGTATCATTTCCAAGCTTAATCGCTTCTTTTTCATCGCTAAATTTCATTACTACAACCACAGGGCCAAATACTTCTTCCTGTGCAATTTTCATATCATTGGTTACATTGGTAATCACAGTAGGAGCATACCAGTATCCATTTTCAAAACCTTCCACTTTTATTGGTTCACCTCCAGCTACGATAGTTGCTCCTTCTTTTACTGCATCTTGTACATGCTGATCGATTTTATTCAACTGAGATTGGCTAATAATTGCTCCAATATGCGTTTTATCTGAAAGCGGATCTCCTAATACTAATTGTTTTGTTTGGTTTAAGAACTTCTCTAAAAATTCATCATAGATATCTTCATGAACAAATAAGCGTGATCTCGCTTCACAAGATTGCCCCGTATTGTAAAAGATTCCAAATACAGAACCATTAACAGCCGCTTCCATATCTGTATCCGGGAATACAAGATTAGGAGATTTCCCGCCTAATTCTAATGTTACCCGCTTTAAAGTTTGAGAAGCTTTTGACATGATATCCTTCCCTGTAGCTGTTTCTCCTGTAAAGGCAACTTTATCGACGCCTTCATGTTCTGTTAAATAAGAGCCAATCGATGCGCCTGGACCGGTAACAACATTTACAACTCCTTCAGGCACACCAGCTTCATGGCAAATCTCTGTTAATAAAATTGCAGTAATCGGTGTTAAACTCGCTGGCTTTAGCACAACTGAACACCCAACTGCAATCGCAGGCGCTATTTTCCATGCTGCCATCATCATCGGATAGTTCCAAGGAATAATTTGCGCTGCCACACCAACAGGCTCTTTTTGTGTATAGTTAAAGAATCTTCCCGGCACATTATTCACTTCTCCACGATGACCAACTATTGCACCAGCATAGAATTCAAAATTCTCAATAGCCTGTGATACTTGCCCTTGAGCAGCGCTAAGTGTTTTACCACTATTAATTACTTCCATTTCAACTAATTCTTTAAAACGGCTCCTCATAATAGAAGCAATCTTATTCAAAACACGCGCACGTTTACCAACAGGGTATTTTTTCCACTTTCCATAATCAAAGGCATTACGGGCTGCTTCCACAGCGGAATCGACATCTTTTGCTCCAGCTTTTGGAACCTCTGCAATTTTTTCACCTGTTGCAGGATTAAATACTTCCATTATTTCGCCTGATTTTGCTTTTACAGGTTCACCATTGATAATCATCTGATACGTGCCCCGTTTCACTTCTGCTTCGAATTGTTTTTCTAATGTTTTTGTCATATGCTATCTCTCCTCTTTTTATTAATATCCTTTATATTCAGGTTTTCTTTTATCAAAAAAGGCCTGCACCCCTTCTTTGTAGTCTTCCGTTAATCCAGCTGTTTTCTGACCATATGCTTCTAAATCAAGCATTTGCTCTAAAGATGTTTCAAAAGACTGCTGCATATAACGTTTAATTAAACCAATTGCCTTTGTAGGCAGATTAGCAAGTCTTTCAGCAAATTCTTGTGTTTCAACATTCAAATTATCTGGTGAGACTACTTTCGTCACTAAACCATAATCTTTTGCCTCATGTGCCTTGATCTTTTCACCTAGAATGGTCAGCTCTAGAGCTTTTGCCATTCCTACAATTCTCGGAAGATAATATAAACTTCCTGAATCTGGTATGAGCCCAATATTTATAAAAGCTTGGATAAATGAAGCTTTTTCCGACACTATTCGGAAATCACAACCCAAAGCTAAACTAAATCCAGCCCCAGCTGCAGCTCCATTTATTGCTGCAATAGTAGGTTTTTCAGTTTTTGCCAACGTCTCCATCATTGGTTTATAGCGGGTAATAATCATATGACGATGGTCCGCATCAGCACGCAAACCGCTCAAATCTTCCCCTGAACAGAATGCTTTGCCTTCTCCTGTAATTACAATCGCACGAACATCAGCATCCCTTTGAAAGGTTTTTAATGCTTTTATCATCTCTTGGTTCATTTGGCTTGTAAATGCATTTAATTTATCAGGCCGATTTAAAATAATCCATCCTACTTGTTCTTTTATTTCATAATTAATTGTCTCGTACATTTAAACTACACTCCTAACTCCCTCTAAAAGCAGCAGGGGGTCTTTTCTCCATAAATGCCCGCATACCTTCTTTTTGGTCCTCTGAACCAAAGAGCAAGTAAAAATTTTTCCTTTCTACGAGCATAGATTCATGTACTGATAAATCTTGTGCTCTTCCCACTGTGTCCTTGATTAAACGTAAGGAAAGAGGAGGCTGCTTAGAAAGCTTTTTAGCAAAGTTCATTGTCTCTTCTATTAAAAGTTCGGACGGAATAATCCGATTAATTAACCCACACTGATAAGCTTGGCGGACATCCATTTGTTCACCAGTCCAGAGCCATTCAAGAGCTCTTCGATAGCCAAGTGTCTTTGTTAGTTTTACTGTTCCGCCAGCACTTGGCATAACACCTAAGTTTACTTCTGGAAATCCGATTTTCGTATTTTCCGTTGCAAAAACAATATCTGCAAATAATACCAATTCAAGCCCGCCTCCTAAAGCAAAACCTTGAACTGCCGCAAGGATAGGCTTTTTTATAAAGGAAATTTTATCCCAATCTTCAAATTGGTTTAATTTTTCCAACGAAATTGGAGTATCTTCTATCATCTCATTAATATCAGCTCCTGCCGCAAAGGCTTTGCCAGCTCCAGACATGATAATAACTTTTACTTCTTCAGATTGATCGAAAGTAGTTAAACAGTGCACGATTTCTCTAACCATTGCACGATTTAATGCATTGAATACTTTGGGTCGATTTAATTCCATTCTGCCAATACTGTCTTCTATCCAAGTATTAATATATTGATAGTCACTCAACTTCCTCACCTATCATCATTGTCACAATATCACCAGCAAATGACATTAAATCCTTTCCAGAAGCCTTAGATTCATCTGTTTTCATGGCTTGTTTCAGTGATTCATGATCATCGTAGTACATTTCGCATAAAAGATAGAATTTGCTTTCCCCAGTTGGAGAACCCACAATCTTTGTCACTTCCATTTTTCTTAACCCCGGAATTTTTGCAGTGATTGGAGAATGAACATTAAAATAATGCTCATCAAAAGCCTCCCTATCTTTTGGTTGTTTGTATAAAGCGATTAATTTTACCATTATAAATCCACCTTTTCATATAAATTAGCGACTGGTTTCATCGCTTCAAATGGGTTTTTGCATTCATTACAGTAAAGAATACTACGGCATGCAGTAGGTCCGAATATATTCTCCATCGTTACATGCGTCGAATCACAATAAGGACAATCTATTTCCCAGCTATGCCCATGTTTATGTTCTGAATCCGGCGAGGCGATACCGTTCATTTTCAGTTTTCTTCTCCCTTCCTCGCTTATCCGTTTTGTCGTCCATGGGGGGTTAAAACTAAATTTCACCTCAATATCCAGGGAGGCATTCCAACGCTTGATTTCTTCTTTTATCTTACGTAGCACATCCCCTTTGATCATATCCAAGGCGGGACAACCGCTAAAAGTAGGTAATAGCTTGATAAACACTTGATTGTCATCGATTTCCACTTCTTCAACCATACCTAGCTCGACCACATTTATATATGGCATTTCTGGATCTGTCACATTCTCTAAGGTCCGAAAAATTTCTAATTCTAAGTCAGAAATATTATTCATTCTCCCACTTCCTTCATATAGATCATTACCATGTAACAGCATCAATATCAGAATGATAGACTTCACTTAAAATATTCAATGCTGATGTCAAATCCTCTGTGTGCTCGCCATTTCTTCCATTGCCCTGTTCCATTCCCGGGTTTCCTTCGATTGAAAAACCCACTTGGTCGAATATCTGATGAATTCGGCGCAGCCATTCTGATCTAAGTTCATCTTCAGAAGCAATCAGCTTTAGATCACTTATTTCTTTTCCATATTTACCTAAAGAAATGACTCCTCCAAAATCTCTCCAAACACGACTGATTGCCTGTTCCATCTTATCTCTTGCCTCTTGGGTACTTAACATCAATTGCGTAAACCATGTTTTCCAATGCATCAAATGATAATATTGTTCTGTTTGTATTTTTCTTGAAGTATGGATTAACGGTTCATAGCTTGATTGATTAAGAGACTCTAAACGTATTTCTTTCAGTACACCAAAGAATAGGTGACGAATAACAGTGAAGGCCCAATCGTATTCGGGTTGATCCAAATATGTTCCAGAACCATTTGCTTCTTCTAAAATAATGGCGTTTCTAAAGTCTTTTGGCTTTCTATTGTGAGAAAGTTCATCTACGGATCCTTCTCCTAACGTTTCCAGGAGTTCAAAATACATCGATGCATGGCCCATTGTGTCCTGATTGATTGAAGAAAAAGCTACATCTTCCTCTATATGAGGGGCTAATCCAAGCCATTCAGAACCACGATAAGAATGGATGAAATTATCATCTGCTAATTGGTAGATTAATTCAGAAATGTATTTATTGTCTTTGGTCATGGACGCCCCTCCTATTTCGCTTTCTCTTGGAACTTCTTCCACTTTTTGGGTAAATCTGTATATCCTTTTGTTTCACGATAATGTTTATTATCCAATTTTTTAAACCCTTCTCTTTCTTCTTGCCCCATCATTCTAATTTCTGAACGTTTCACAACCCAAAGTTCTTTGATAGGCTCGCGGCGAAAAAAGTTTTCTTTTGCCATAACAAAAGCCATTTCCCTATTTGGAGCTAATAGACTAAACTTATGCTCCAATGCAAGCCCATCTTTTTTTCTGCTGAATACTTCAAATTCTTCATAAAATTTTTCTTCAGACATTTAAATGCCCCCTTATTAACCTGCAAATACTCTATTTTTTTGATGATATGCTGCTAGTGCGTTACGGACCCATTCATTATTTTTATAAGAATCTCTTCTTAAAGCGATTCTTTCCTCTGATTTTGGTCCATTTCCGGATACAACCTGCTTGAACTTTTTCCAATCTGGTTCTCTGTAAATCCATTCTTCTTTTTCTTCGTCAAAACGTAATGTTTCATCTGGAATCGTTAGGCCAAGAAGTTTGATTTTTGGAACATATTTGGTTAAAAACTCCTGACGCAATTGCTCATTTGTCTTTGTTCTAAGTTTATATTTGATATTTATATCTACACTAGAACTGCCTATATCTTTTTTTGATTTAGGACCAAAGAACATTAATAGAGATTCCCACCACCTGTTCAAGGACTCTTGTAACATTTGCTTTTGATTCGAAGTCCCTGATGCCAGTGCTAAAGTCAAACTTTCTCCATGTTTGGCATGGAATGACTCCTCTTGACAAATCCTTTTTAGCGCTCTTCCGTATGGACCATACGAAGTTTTTAACATCATTGTTTGCGTAAGAATAGCAGCTCCATCTACCAGCCATGCAATGATAGCTGCATCTGCCCAAGTGGGTGATGGCATATGAAACACGTTGTGAAACTTTAGTTTCTTTGTAAATAAATCATTCATCACATTCTCGCGGTTCCTGCCAAGTGGCTTTATTAAATCTTCATTTACCCTTAGAAGCAATTGTCCATGACCCATCTCATCTTGAACTTTTGCCATAATGGATAATTTCCTGTTTATTGTTGGAGCTTTAGGAACCCACTCTTTTTCAGGTAATGCTCCCATAATTTCACTAATACCATGGGAAGAAATCAGTTTTATTAAAGCATTTCTATATTCGTCCGGCATCCAATCATCCGCTTCAATTTTTTCGTCGTTTTCTATCCTTTCCATAAAATGATTATATTTTTCCTCTTCCGTAAGTTCGGAAAAACGAACAGTTACCATTCTATAACCCCTCCTTTTATTAATTACAAGGCAATAATCATATTTAATGACTAAGAGAAACCTCAGTTTCTCTTACAATACGAATTGCTTTTCCTTCCGATCGATGTATCTTTCCAGGAGCTGCAAATTCAGCATCTATCGTAACGAGGCAGCTATTTTTTAATTTTTTACAGATTTTCTCTGAAAGAAATCTTATATGTTCGTGCTCCATATTTTCATTAATGGATTGGTAAAATTGATCATTAATTTCTACTTTCAATGTTACTTGATCCATTGCCCCGTTATTTTTTATAACTAGTTGATAGTGTGGCACAAGTTCTGGAACTTCCAATAAAGCGCTTTCAATTTCGGAAGGAAAAACATTTACCCCTCTTATTATTAACATGTCATCAATACGCCCTTTCACCCTGGACATACGGATGGAAGTTCTTCCACACGAGCACGGATCTTTCGAAATAGACGCAATATCTCCTGTTCGATACCGGATGATTGGTAAAGCTTCTTTGGTTAAGCTGGTAAAAACAAGTTCCCCTTCTTCGCCTTCACGAACAGGTTCTAATGTATCTGGATCAATAACCTCTACCAAGAAATGATCGTCCGCAATATGCAAACCATCTTGTGCTTCTTTACACTCGATAGCAATTCCAGGACCCATTACTTCACTTAAACCGTAAATATCCATCGCTTTGATCCCTAAACGCGTTTCCAAGGTTTTGCGCATTTCTTCTGACCAAGTTTCAGCACCAAAAATCCCGTATTTCAAACTTGTTTCCCGTGGGTTCTTACCCATTTTCTCCATTTGTTCGATAATATTTAAGACATAAGACGGTGTTGCTGTAATGACAGTTGGCCGGAAATCTTCAATTAAAGTAATCTGACGATCGGTATTCCCGCCAGAAATAGGAACAGTGACCATACCAAGTTTTTCAGAACCATAATGAATGCCTAGACCGCCAGTAAAAAGTCCGTATCCATACGCGTTATGCAATATTCCTCCGGGCTCCCCACCGCAAGCAGCAATCGCTCTTGCTACAATTTCCTGCCATACTCCAAGGTCGTTCCCTGTAAATCCAACAACTGTAGGCTTTCCGCTTGTTCCACTGGAAGCATGTATTCGTTTCGTTTCTCCAACAGGTTTTGCAAATAAACCAAATGGATAATTATCACGAAGGTCTTTCTTGACAGTAAAAGGAAGTTTTTGAATATCTCCCAGGGATTTAATATCCTTTGGTTCAACATGATTCGTATTAAATTTGTTTTTGTAAAATGGGACATTTTCATATACTAATTTAGCTGTTTGTTGCAGGCGTTTTAATTGTAAGTTTTCTTTCTCACCAATTGATAAGGTTTCCATTTCCTCATTAAATATCACGTTTTTAGTGCCCCCCTACGATAATGATTTGGTTATTTCAACTTTTACTAGGAACGTCCTTTGGTTAAAATGTTTGACTGAAAAACTCCTTATTCAATAAAGTATACTTTTCTTCCCCTTCAGGTACTTCTTCCTCTGGATAAATTGCCCGCACAGGACACGCTGTTTCACATGCCGCACAGTCTATGCAAACGTCTGGGTCTATATAGTACATATCTTTTCCAGGATGGATAGCATCTACAGGACATACTTCTACGCATTCAGCAGATTTTTCATTATGACAAGGTGACGTTATGACAAATGCCATCGTTTCACTCCTTTTCCTTTTAAATTTTTATTTTTTCAAATAAAGTAGTACTGTGTTGTGGCTGCTGACGTGATTTAGGATCAACATATGTTTTTATACTGCTTATTGCAGTAGCAGCATCGCTGAAACCGGTAGCGATCAATTTTACTTTCCCATCAAAAGTTACAATATCTCCTGCTGAATAAACTCCTTCAATATTAGTGCGCATTTTAGAATCAACAACAATCGAGTTCTTCGAAAATTCTAACCCCCATTCTTTAATTGGTCCTAGTGAAGATACGAAACCGTAGTTGGTAATTAATTCATCTAATTCTAATTGGACGATTTCATCATTATCTTTTTTTATACTAATGGAATGAATTCTATCCTCGTTTCCATTAATATCAACAATGTTACAAGTGGTAAATACGTTAATAGCCGAATCCTCCATGTTTTTCACACTAGCTTCATGCGCTCTAAATTTATCTCTGCGATGAATAATGTTTACTTTCTTTGCAATTGGCTCCATCATTAAGGCCCAATCCACTGCAGAATCTCCACCGCCCAAGATACAGATTTCCTTTTTAGCAAAATACTCTAGGTCGTTGATAAAATAGTGTAGATTTTTCCCCTCATACATTTTAGCGTTTTCATGATTGAGTTTGCGAGGTTTAAAAGCTCCATTTCCTGCAGTTATAAGGACTGTTTTGGAATAATGTATTTCTTTATCCGAAACAATTTGAAAATATTCATCATTCACTTTAACCAAGTTTTCTACAGTTTGGTTCAACACCACAGTTGGGTTAAATTGTTCTGCTTGTATAACCAGCTGGTCAACCATATCCTGCGCCTTTACTTTTGGGAATCCAGCTACATCATAAATATACTTTTCAGGATAAAGTGCTGTAAGCTGCCCGCCGAGCTGTGGCAAACTTTCAATTATCTTCACTTTTAACTGCCTCATACCTCCATAGAACGCAGCAAAGAGCCCAATAGGTCCTCCACCGATAATTGTTACGTCATACATTTCTTTTTCCATTTTGCAACACCTCCACTTTCAATCCACCATATGACAAATTATAATATTACGTTATTTAAACGGTTGTTATTATTTCGTTATATGTATAGTATCAGGTGGTTACAATTATGTCAACATTAAAACTTATTAAATTTATCTAAAATTAAAAATTCATTGTATTAACCGTTGTTTACTGCCAAATTACTTAAATGTGATATTTTAAAACATCAATAAATTTTAATGGTACAAAACAAACGCTTCTCTGCCACTAAGCAGATTTTTCTGTTTAGTGGCAGAGAAGCGTTAAATTGACCCTATTATTAGTCTTTCAATATTTCAGTTAGTTAAATACACAAAAGTTTTCAAAATATTATCTTGTCGTTTAATTGATTTGCTGATCAAGGGCTAGATTTTACCCTAGCCCATAGAAAGTGCTCTACCCTTTAATCGAAAAAAATTCTCTTAAGAAATCCACTGTTAATCTTCTAATAGCACCCATTCTCCCTCTTTAACTTCTGCCATTACTAAACTATCTATATCTAATCCATTATGATCTTCTGGACTCATATTAAAAGTTCCAGTAGTTCCTACCCAATCATTAATTTCATTTTCCAAATAATCACGGATGGATTCCCGATCCGTAGCACCATTTTCTAAAGCTTCAACCACCAGCATCAGATTATCATGTCCATATGATCCAAAGTTTCCTGGTTCGCCATCGAATTGTTCTGTATAATTTGTATAAAAACTATCCAAAGCCTCATAATTTGCATCATCTTCTGGAATTTCATCAGGAAATAACAATCTCCCAGTAGGTATAACAATACCTTCTGCAGCGTCACCGGCTAAATCTATAAAGGTCTGATTTGCTATTCCATGGCTTCCAATATAAGGTATATCCATTCCAAGTACTTGCATATTAACGGCGATATTTGCAGGACCTGGATTGGTCCCCCAAACAATAAGAGCTTCTGCCTCAGAACTATCTATTTTAGTCAGTTGTGAACTCATATCTGTATCTTCTGTGTTATAAACTTCTTTTGCTACGATTTCTATATCATAATTCCCTTGAACTTCTTCCAACTGTTCCAGGCCTGTTTCTCCAAATGCATTCGAATCCGTTAATGTAGCTACTTTGGTAATCCCCTCACTTTGAAGATACGTGTAAACTTTTTCAACAGCCAGTACGTCTGATTGAGGTGTTTTAAACACCCAATGAGAATCTTCAACTGGTTCTACAAGTTGTGCACTTGCAGCAGCAGCAACCATTGGTACTTCGTTTTGTGTTGCTATCCCTTTCATTGCCATACTTTCTCCCGTTCCTGACGTACCTAGTACCGCCAAAACATTTTCGTCATTAATCAAACGGTTCATTTCTTGCGTTGCCTTTTCCTGAGATGACTCATCATCAGCTAAAACAATCTCTAACGGTGTTCCGTTTATTCCACCATTATCATTAATTTCATCTACCAACATTTGTGTAGCATTCGACTGAGGTTCACCTAAAGGACTATTATGTCCAGTACTAGAATAAATTGCTCCAATTTTATAAACTGGCTCATCACCAGATGCCTCTTCTTTGCCACAAGCAGTAAGGAATACCCCTATACTCAATATTACTAAAATGATTAACCATTTTTTCATAAAACCTTTCCCCCTTAGTTTTATTAAAAGTTTATTTAGCTTTTGTATCATAATTGCAGACGTTAAGATATTGCTTGGCCTAGATATGCTTCCTTAATTTCATCGTCTAGTAGTAGATCTTTCGAACTGCCTTCTTTGACTACTTCTCCGTTAGATATTACATAACCTCTATCAGCAGCCTTTAAGGAAGCGATTACATTTTGTTCTACTAAAAGGACTGTCGTTCCTAATGTTTTATTTAATTCTGTAACCAATTCCAAAACTTCCTTTCCAATAATAGGAGCTAAACCTAATGTCGGTTCATCCAGTAGTAATACTTGCGGATTAGCCATTACCCCGCGAGCAATTGCCAACATTTGTTGTTGGCCTCCAGATAATGTTCCAGCTAATTGTTTCTGTCTTTCTTGAAGAATAGGAAACAATTCAAATACTTGTATAATCTGTTCTTCTAATTTTTTCTTACCTGATTTTCTATAGTGGTGGTATGCCCCTAAGTAAAGATTATCCAAGACAGTTAGTGTTCCAAAAATTTGGCGATGCTCTGGTACATGAATGATTTTTTCCCTAACAATCTTTTCTGGCTCTTTACGTGTTATCTCTAAGTGTTTAAAATAAACATTACCTGATATCGGCTTCAACAATCCAGAAATCGTTTGTAACAATGTCGTTTTACCAGCACCGTTAGCACCCAGTAAAGCAACAATTTCTCCTTTTCTTACTTCTATCGATACACCTTTAAGTGCACGTATCGGTCCATAGCTTACAGATAAATTATTAATACTAAGTTGAACTTCAGCCTGATTTACCATATTGCCCCTCCCATATATATCTGAAAATTATGAAGCTTCTTCAGCTGTTTCTTCTACCTCCTCTCCTAAATAAGCAGTAATCACTCGCTCATTATTTTGAACTTCCTCAGGTGTCCCTTCTGCAATTTTTTCTCCTTGATCAAGTACAATAATATGGTCACAAATTTTCATTACCATATCCATGTCATGTTCTACTAAAAGTACAGCAATACCTATATCTTTCACTTTTTGAATTAAATCACTCATCTCACGAGTTTCTTTATGATTTAGCCCCGCTGCTATTTCATCTAATAATAAGAGTTTAGGTTCTGAACACAAGGCTCTCGCCAATTCTAAAAGTCGAAGTTTTCCAAGCGAAAGATTTCCTGCTTGTAATTCCATCTCATTCTCTAGCCCAACAAATTTTATATGTTTTATTGCTTGTTCATAGATATCTTTTTCGTCTTTTCTTGACTGAGAAAGTCTTAAAGCAGCTTGAAATATTCCTGATTTTTTTTTAGCATGGTGCCCTACCATTACATTTTCAAGCACCGACATTTGTTTAAAAATTTGCAAATTTTGAAATGTACGTGAGATACCTAAAGGAGCCATACGAAAAGCAGGCAATTGATCAATACGTTCTCCTTCAAATAAAATTTCTCCTTTACTAGGTGGAAAAACGGAAGAGACCATATTTAAAAGGGTACTTTTTCCGGCCCCATTAGGACCAATTAATCCAACAATATTTCCCTTTTCAAAACGAAATGAAATATCATGATTTGCTATAATACCGCCAAATAATTTTGTAACATTGTTAATTACAAGCATATTTATTCTCCCCTCTCTTTAACTTCTCTTAGATCTTTATCAGGAGACGATACGTTTTGAATTAGATTTCTTATTAGAAGAAATAAAATTCTTTAAAAAACTGACAAAACTAGGGAATAATCCACGCGGAAGAAAAATAACCACCATCATCAAGATAAATCCATATAGAACATGTTCAAAATCTGTTGTAATAAATGAAAAAGATTGCCCCAATTCATGCACAGTTACACTAATTGCCGTAATAAGAATCGTACCAAAAACCGCCCCCCAAATACTCGTTGCTCCCCCTAGTACTACCATCGCTAAAAATAAAATAGAAGTATCAAAAGTAAAGGAAGAAGGAGAAATACTATAATTCATATGAGCAAATAGCCAACCAGCAATACCAGCTAATATTGCACTAAATATAAAAATTTGCATTTTATATTTTCCTGTCTCTACTCCCATTGAACTGGCTGCAGTCTCGCTATCATGAATCGATCGTAATGCTCTACCTACACGAGAATGGACAATGTTCATTGAGACAATAATTACTAAGGTAGCAATTCCCCAAACTAAATAATAGTAAGGGACACCTTGAGTTATTTGAAAACCAAACAACTCCGGATTTGGTATACCATATAAACCTTGTGCACCCTGAGTTACTGATTTCCATTCAACGAATATTACGTTGACGATCATTCCCAAAGCCAATGTAGCCATTGCTAAATAATAGCCGCTTAGCTTTGCCATTGTATAACCCATAATGAGGGCCAATAGAGCAGAAACTAAAATAGAAAAGATTAAACCTAGCCAGGGACTAAATCCAAAGGACGTAGTTAGTATAGCCGTTGTATATGCTCCAACACCATAAAAAGCTGCTTGTCCTAGCGAGATAAGTCCCGCATAACCCATTAGTAACCCTAAACCTATCGCTGCAATGGTATATATACCTGCAAAAGTACCTTGAGTTACATAATAGGAACCATTGATAATTAAAGGAAAGAATAGCATTATTACAATGAAACTGGCTACTCCCCACCAATTTGTTTTTTTTACACCTCTCACTTATAAACCTCCTTTCCCCACGCTTTTTTCACCAAGTAAACCACTAGGACGAATGAAGAGAATTAGGAGTACAAATCCAAATGCGATAGCATCTTTAAATCCTGAACTAACGTAACCTGCTCCTAATGATTCAATGAGTCCTAGAATCAATCCTCCAAGAACTGCTCCTGGAGCGCTTCCTAATCCACCCAGAATTGCTACCGAAAGCCCCTTAACTCCTAACATAAGGCCAGTGTCATAAGCTGGAAACATTATAGGGGCAATAGCCATCCCTGCCAAAGCACCTAAACCTGCACTTAAAACAAAGGAGAACGATGACATCTTTTTAGGACTTATGCCCATTAATCTAGCAGCATTGGGATTTGCAGAAGACGCTTGAAAGCCTTTCCCTATAATTGTCTTATCAATTAATATATATAAACCAAAAACTATCAAAACCATAAGCAGAATAACCCAAATAGATTGTGGTGTTATCGCAGCACCAGCTATATTAATTGGATCATTTGCTGTAAATGGTTCCACTCTTACCGAATCTTTTCCCCATATCATACTAGCAATCCCCCGTATAAACAAAGAAGCACCAAGGGTTAGAATAATTAAACTAATAGGATTAGCTCCTTTAGCCGGTCGAATTAAAGTTAATTCCATCATCCAACCTACAATAATTATCAATACTAACGTAAATAGAATAGCGAACCAATATGGAATATTGAAGTTTAGGAAAGTAAACATTAACATACCGCCAAGCATAACAAATTCACCCTGAGCAAGATTAATTACTTTTGTCACGCTATATATTGTAACTAACCCTAGAGCAACAATTGCGTATATACTCCCAATCGTTATACCAGTAACTAAAAATTGAAGTAAATCTCCCATCAGTAACCTCCCGATCCCTAAAATTAACGAAATATTTTACTATTAAAACCAAACAAAATTTTTAAATAATATTTAATATTGCGAAAAATATTGACGGAAATATCCTGTGAATATCAGATTTTACGTATTGTTTCACCTCCAATCGCTACTCCCTAAGGGCATTACACAAAAAAGTATAACAATAAAATTACGCAATACGATAATTAATTATATACTATATAACTATCTTCCTATTATCAATATGGCAGCATGAATATTTTTTAATATTTTTAAATTTAAAATATTTCTCGAAAGCTAAAGAACCTGCACTCTCTATTCGAGTACAGGTTCTTTAGTTCTATCACGACCAAACCTAATTATAATCGCTGTCATCTTATAGAATTTTTTTATATGAAATATTTTATACCAAAACTGCCCGGTCACTTTCAAATTGACTACCACTTTTCTTCTGGAATTCATTCATTAAATCCTTAATGGTAAGATTATCTTTTTCTTCTTGGAAGACATTAAGAATAATTTCTCCTTTATCCATCATAAACAACCTATCTCCTAAATCTAATGCCTGTTGCATATTATGTGTAACCATGAGTGTGGTAAGATTATATTTATTTACTACATCGCGAGTAATATCAATAATCAATTCAGCGCGTGATGGATCCAATGCTGCCGTATGTTCATCCAGTAATAAAATATCTGGCTCTGTAAAAGTAGCCATCAGTAAAGAAAGCGCCTGACGTTCTCCCCCAGAAAGCAGGCCTACCTTTGCGCTCAAACGATTTTCAAGTCCTAAATTCAGCGTTTCTAAATACTCTTTAAAAATGATTCTTCGCTTTTTCGTTACCCCGGGTTTTAATTTTCTTTTTTTGTTCCTTGCATATGCCATTGCTAAATTTTCTTCTATCGTCATAGAGGGAGCCGTTCCAGCCATTGGATCTTGAAACACCCTGCCTATGAATTTGGAACGATTATATTCAGGTAAGTCTACAACTTCTTTGTCGTTTATGATGACATTGCCTACATCTGGAATCAAATTTCCTGAAATAATATTCATTAACGTAGATTTACCCGCGCCATTACTTCCAATAACCGTTACAAATTCTCCTTTTTGCAATTCAAAATTGATCGATTGTAACGCCTTCTTTTCATCGGGGGTATTTTCATTAAACGTAATCGATATATCTTGTAACTGAAGCATTTTAAGCCTCCCCTGCTTTCCGCTGCATTAATTCGGAACGTTTTCTTATTTTACGTTTTTTCTCTTTACGTGCATTTATCATTCTTGGAGCAACCAATGCTGTTATTACAAGTATCGCTGTAATGAGTTTCATATCACCAGTATCTAAGAAATCTACACGGAGCGCCATGGTCACAAAAATACGATAAATAATCGCCCCGCCGATAACAGCAAACGTTGCTCTAACAATCGTCTTTGTACCAAATAGCGACTCTCCAATAATAACAGAGGCCAAACCAATAATAATCATTCCTATTCCCATATTCACATCAGCAAAACCGCCATATTGGGCAATCAGTCCTCCTGAAAAGGCTACAAGGGCATTCGACACCCCCATACCTGTAATGATCAGGAAATCCGTATTAGCCGATAGACTTCGAATCATTATTTTATTATTACCTGTTGCCCTTAATGCTAGGCCAACTTCTGTTTTCAAATAATAATCAATTAAAAACTTGATGAAAAGTATAACTAAAATCATAACAAGAACAATAGCCCATGTTGATGGTAAACTTTTCAACTGTGTAAATAGAGTAGATTCATTTAACATTGATGCTGTTGGTTGCCCTAATATTCGTAGATTAATGGAATAGAGCGCAGTCATCATAATAATCCCCGCTAATAAAGCGTTAATTTTTCCTTTTGTATGCAGAAAACCTGTCAAACATCCTGCTATGAAACCAGCAGCACCAGCCATAATAGATGCGATAATCGGAGGAACTCCATTTATTATTGCAATAGCTCCAACAGCCGCACCGGTAACAAAACTTCCATCAACTGTTAAATCCGGGAAATCTAGAATACGAAAGGACAAATAGACGCCAAGCGCCATGATGGCATAAATTATTCCCGATTCAAAAGCTCCAAATAATGATATAAGCATGACTAACCTCCTTTTGTAGGACTACTTTTAATGAAACGTTGATGGCTTTAAAATTAAAATTCTTCCCATTCCTTATTCCGTTTCAATAAATTCTGTCTCTTCGTTCCAAGAGTCGTCCCATTCAACACCTTGTTCTTCAGCCGCTTGCTTATTGATAAATAATTGAATTTCAGGAGGATCCTCGATTGGGATATCATTTACGGCTTTTTTTCCTTCTAATATTTCCGCAGCCATTTCGCCCGCTCGATAACCAATCGTGTGGTAGTCAATACCATAGGTCATAAATGCACCCTTCTCCAAAGATTCAGGCTCTCCAACCATTAAAGGTATACCTTGTTCATTGGCAACACCTATAACGCTATCAATGGCAGATACAACTGTATTATCTGTTAAAATATAGAGAACATCTGCTTCCCCGCTTAATGTTGTTACAGCTTGTTGTACCTCTGATGAATTACCTACTGTCCGCTCGGCTAAACTCAAGCTTGTACCTTCCATCGCTTGCTCTACCGCTTCTACTTGTTTAACGGAATTTTGTTCTCCAGAATTATAGACTGTGCCCACAACAGCATCTGGGAAATTAGTATCGATAAACTCTACTGTTTTTTTAATTGCATCCGGATGAAGGTCAAGTACACCAGTAATATTATCACCAGCTTCTACTAATCCTGCCTCCTCCGCATCTGTTACAGATGTGAAAACAATTGGAATATCATTTGTTGCCTGTAGCGCCCCAAGTGCACTCGGCGTTGAATTTGCAAAAATCAAATCAACGTCATCAGAAACAAAACCATCAGAAATAGGTTTTACATTATTTTGATCATTTTGCGCGCTTTGAAAATCATATTCAACATCTAATCCCAAATCTTCCAAAGCATCCTTGAACCCCTCATATGCTTGATCTAATGATGGATGTTCAACAATTTGTGTAGCACCTATTCGATATCCTTCTGTGGCAGATTCTTCCGAAGAAGCATTCTCCGACCCACACGCCGCTAACACACTTAAAACAGTGAAAGCGACCACCATTCGAAACCATTTTTTCATTTTATTCACTCCTTTTCGATTTGTTAGATAAATATTACTAAAACTATTCATTTTTTTCAAATAATTCTTATGATTTCCTTGTTAATTATACCATCTTCAACATCAGTTTTTCAGGATTCTCGATCAGGTCCGCAAATTGGTTTGTAAATCTTACAGCACTTGAACCATCAGCAACTCGATGATCGAAAGCCATGGATATCGACATGATACGACGTATGACTACTTCATCTTTTTCAGTAACCACTGGCATTTTCTTTGTTTTATGAAAGGCGATAATTGCTGTTTCCGGATAATTTATAATTGGTGTAGCTCCTGTACTTCCAAGCGGTCCAACATTACTTACAGTAAAAGTACTGTTTTTTATATCGGATGGTTTCAACTTATTATTTTGGGCTTTATTTGTAAGGCTTTTCACTTCATCATGAATTGTTTGAATTGATTTTTTATCAGCATCTTGTACAACGGGTACTATTAGTCCTTCAGGTGTATCTGCAGCAATGCCGATATTATAGTACTTTTTTAAAATGATTTTCTCTCTTTCCTCATCTAAAGTTGCGTTGAAGACCGGAAAATCTTTTAAAGTAATGGTGAGTGCCTTAATAAAGAAGGCAACTACGGATACTGAAATATCTTCTTTTTTAAGATTATCATGGAGTTTAAAAAGATTTGTCATGTCTACTTCATCAAAATGAGTAACATGCGGAATCGTAAACAAAGACTTGGTCATCTTTTTAGCAATTTGTTTACGGATACCTTGAAAAGGCACTTCTTCAAAATCTAAATGATTCGTTACTGATGTGGATACATTATCTGTTTTGGGTTGTTTTTCTAAATTCGGCTTCTCATTCTTCTCTATATACATATATACGTCTTCTTCTCTTACTCTGCCAGAAGGATCTGTAGTCCTTACTTTTTCAATATCAATTTGATGGTCACGGGCAATCTTTCTAGTATATGGAGTTGCTAGAACCCGCTCAATAGTAGATACAGATTCTCCATTCCTTTTCTCAGATGGGAGAACGGGAACTGAATTATCTTTATTCTGTTTATTATTTTTAATAGTTTCTACTGCTGAATCAATGTACATTAATGTGGTTCCCACCGAAACCGTTTCACCTGTTTGAACAACAATTTCTTTGATTTTCCCAGTTCCCGGTGAGGGAAGCTCGGCCACCATTTTGTCTGTCTGCACTTCGACAAGCGGCTGATCCTCCATAACCTGATCGCCTTCTCTTACAAGATAACTGATTACTTCCGCTTCTGACATTCCTTCCCCAATATCATGAAGTTTTACTTCTAACAATCCGGATCACCTCCTAAAATTGAACTGCTTTTAGAATAGCTTCTAATACTCTCTTAGGTGTTGGCAAATAGTGTTCCTCCAATGCAAAGTGAGGTACAGGAACATCAAAGCCAGTAACTCGCTCAATTGGAGCTCTTAAATAAAGAAATGAAGTATCATTTATCGTTGAAACAATGTCATTCCCTAGCCCTCCGGTAGAATGGGCTTCATGTACTACAACAGCTCTTCCTGTCTTCTGAACTGACGCAGCAATTATCTGCCTGTCCAAAGGATATAGTGTACGTAAATCGATCACATCACACTGAATTCCTTTTTGTTTAGCCTGCTCTGCTGCTATTTCTGCAATGGAAACCATTGCTCCCCACGCAAAAATAGACATATCGCCCCCTTCTTGCACCCTTACGCCTTTTCCCAGTTCTACCGAATATTTTTCATCTGGCACCTCTCCTCTCATCGACCGGTAAATCCGCATTGGTTCCATAAATAACACAGGGTCTGGATCTTGGATAGCTGAAATCAACATTCCTTTCGCATCGTATGGATTCGATGGGCAAACAACCTTCAATCCTGGCATATGCGTGAAAATTGCTTCAACACTGTCAGAGTGAATCTCCGGTGCACGAATGCCAGCACCATATGGGGCTCTTATTACCATTGGGGCGTTGAATCTGCCCATTGTTTTCATTCGAATACGGGATACATGTGTCATTATTTGATTATAAGCTGGATAAATGAAACCCATAAATTGAATTTCTACAATAGGTTTAAATCCATTTACCGCAAGACCGAGAGCTGTACCAACAATCCCAGACTCAGCAAGTGGGGTGTCTACTACCCGTTCCTCACCAAATTGCTCTTGAAGTCCTTCTGTCGCCCGGAAAACACCTCCGTTTTTCCCGACATCCTCTCCCATAATAATCGTTGTATCATCTTCCTCTAACATCGTTTTCATTCCATCATTAATAGCTTGAACCATCGTTAAAATTTTGTAACCAGTTCTTTTTTTAGATAAGCTTTGCATTTCAATATCAATAGTCATCTTATACCCCCCTTATATGTTCAAAGTAATTTACTTTTTGTTCCGTTAAGTGTGCAGGCAGTTCTGAATAAACATGATCAAATAAATCTTCTACACTCGAATGTTTATATGCTTCCATCTCCTTCACAGCAGTCTCTAATTCAGTAATGATATCTTTTTGCATAGCAGATACCTTTTCTTCCTGCCAATACCCATAATTCTTCATAAAACGCTCGAGACGAGTAATAGGATCTATGATGTTTTTCCCTTGATTTTCAGGCCGATATTTCGAAGGATCATCAGCAGTTGTATGCGCCCCTTTTCTCCAAGTTACTGCTTCGATAAGCGATGGCCCTTTTCCTTTTCGTGCCCGATCTACTGCCTTCTTTGTTTCAAAATAGACACTGAAGCAATCATTTCCATCGACCCGTTTACTTGGAATATCATAGCCAAGGGCTTTTTGGGCAATGGTTTTCGAATTCATCTGCTTTTCGATTGGAACTGATATGGCATATCCATTATTCTGATTAAAAAATATGGTTGGTGTCTGAAATACACTTGCAAAATTGAGACCTTCATGAAAGTCACCCTCTGATGTTGCCCCATCCCCAAAGTAAGCAATTGCAATATTGGAATTCCCTTTTCTTTTCTCCCCCCATGATGCACCTACCGCATGCGGAATCTGGCTTGCAATTGGCACTGCCGGGGGAAATATATTTTTACTTTTGGACGGAAGACTTCCTTCTACTCTTCCATTCCAATATAGCAATGTTTCTACCATATCTGCTCCAAATGTTAAAGTTGCGCCATGGTCGCGATAAGTTGGGAAAATCCAGTCATCCTCTTCAAATACAAGTGCACTTCCAACTTGGGATGCTTCTTGACCTTCGAATGGTGCATAAGTGCCTATACGCCCCTGACGCTGTAAATTGATTGCTTTTCTATCAAAGGACCTTATTCTGTGCATATGATAGTATAATTTCCAAACAAGCTCTGTATTAATAGCTTTTTCATATGAATTATCCACAAAGTTCCCCTCATCATCCATTACCTTTTTCACAGGAAATTTGTTTTCCATTTAAGTACCTCCCAACTTTTTTAACGTATATCCCACTTCGGCTTCATTGAACGAGTGTAAAAACTGTTTCTTTTTTGCCTGTCTGATATGATTTGTTCACACATCTGGTTTGCAGCCTTCACCGTAGATATTTGGTTCAATTCCGCCAGCTGATATACTTTTAATAACGTATGATAGATTTCTTTTGTCTTACGCAGTACTCTATTTTTATTAAACCCATATAGCTCATCTGCAACTTGAATAAGTCCGCCAAAATTAATAATATAGTCCGGTGCGTAAAGAATCCCTAGCTCTGCTAACTTGTCGCCATGTTCATCTGCTTGCAGCTGATTATTTGCAGAGCCGGCTACTGCTTTTACCTTTAGCTGCTGAATCGTCTCATCATTGATAACGCCTCCTGCAGCACATGGAACAAATATATCTGCCTCCTGCGAGTAGATATCATTGCTTTCCACTGATTTTACTGAACCAAGTGCTGTTTTTGCTTTCTCCTGAAGAGCTAATATATTATTAGAATCAAGATCAGATACGTATACGTCCGCCCCTTCATTGAGTAAAGATTCTGCTACTTTAAATCCTACTTTTCCTAACCCCTGCACAGCATACGTGACACCTCTAATGTCCTCCGTACCAAAAAGTATTTTATTTGTCGCTTTGATACCGTATATTACGCCCATCGAGGTAGGGTAAGAAGAATCTCCACCTCCTCCGTATTCTTCCGGAATGCCTACAATATTAGACGTTTCTCTTGATGCATGGATAAAGTCATCCATTGTGGTTCCCATGTCTGTGCCAGTATAAAACCTTCCACCAAGCGATTCTATAAACTGGCCGAATGAACGGAATAGTTCGGGCGTTTTGTCTTTCATCGGGTCGCCTATGATTACCGCTTTTCCCCCTCCAAAGTCAACATTAGAAGCTGCACATTTATAAGTCATAGCTTTAGATAAGCGCAATGCATCATCAAGTGCGTCATCGAAGGTTTCATACAGCTTCATTCGGCAACCGCCAAGAGCTGGACCAAGGGTAGTGTCATGGATAGCTATAATTGCCCGCAACCCTGTAGAAGGGTCGCTACAAAATATTACTTGCTCATGTTCTAACATTCTATCCATTATTTCAAAATCATTATTTATTTGGATAGTAGACTCTTTAAAACGCTCCATTTTTCCGCCTCCTAAAAATTTTGAGTAAACAATTTTATTAAACCACGGAATCCATTTACTACTAAAAATCATCGCAAAACAACAAATGTATTCGCTTACATTTTGTTATTGCGGGTTATTTCAAACTGAACAATGTAAACAGTAGACAGTCAACCATCTACTGCAGTACTTTCCATAAATATGAAATCAGGTAGAAACTTTTTCAAGCTAAACAAAACAGTAACTGGTGTGGGTTTTCTATTAATGATTTAAGATGATTTGTAAAAGCTACAGCGTTCCCTCCATCAGTTACACGATGATCAAAACTTAAGCTAATTTTCATAATTGAACGGATTACTATCTCATCATCTTCGTTCACCACGGGTATCTTTTTCATTTTATGAAACGTCATAAACCCGGTTTCTGGATAATTAATCATTGTATTCGAGCTCGTACTCCCGACTTGTTCTAGATTACTTATTGTAAAGGTACTACCTTGCATTTCATTTGGCTGTAATGTATTTTCCAAAGCTTTTTTTCTCAATTCTTTCATTTCTGCATCAATTTCCTTTAAAGACTTTTCCACTACATTTTTTAATACTGCAACAGTTGTTCCGTTATCTGAGTCATTTTTCAAGCCGATATTAATCTTTTTTATAAGTTTAATTCTATCTCCTTCTTCACCTAAATGAGCATTGAATATTGGGTAATCTTTCAATGCTATACCAAGTGCTTTTATTAAATATGCAGTTATGGATGCGCTTACATTTGAGGTCATTTCTTGTTGAAACCTTAATAAATTCGTTACATCAATTTCTTCAAAATGAGATACGAGCGGTATAGTATATCTGGAAGCTGTAATCTGTTTGTATTTTTCTCTTAAGGGGAGAACTTCTTTTTGGCTATCTGAATCAATCTTCGTTTTATTCACATCTGTTTGTAGACTGTTGCTTATAGCGTCCAGCGCAGGAGTCTTATCTACTCTTTTATTTTTAGAATAATAGTACACGTCTTCTCGTGTAATCCGTCCAGAAACCCCAGTTCCTATCACTAAAGTAAGGTCCACATTCTCTTTTCTTGCAATCTTTCGTACTGATGGAGCAGCTTTGATCCGTTGGGGCCCTTTTGCTTTTAATTGTTCATCTATTATTAAAATGGCAGTACCTACTGGAAAGGTTCTATCTTTTTGAATCAGAATTTCTCTCACCACACCTTGAACAGGCGCTGTTATCTCCACAGGCATCTTTTCTGTTTGTACAACAGCAATCCGTTGATTTGCATCAACAAAATCACCCTCTTTAATAAAGTAAGACTGTATAACTCCTTCTGACATTCCTTCCCCAGTATCATGAAGTTTCACTTCAACCAATATAATCAGCCTCCCAGACTAGAACACTATATAAGTTATTAATGGAAAACGAAGACTATCCTAAGTAAATTTATCAAGGGGTATATAGAATATATTCATTTGATTCTTTCATATGTCAAAACTGCTTCCAATTAAGTAAGATTGGTGCTTACACTTACCTTTTTTAGATTTTCTTTAATGAGTTCTTTAGGTAAAATCGTTTGTTTGACTTCTCCAATTCCAATTAAGCCGTATTTATTACTCAACTTTACTTCTGTAATCAACTCCCTCTTACTTACCTCCGTGACAACAGCTTTTACTTCGATTGTTGTCCCCAAACCGGATGGAGCGATATGTTTAATGGTTACAGCAGACCCCATCCCTTCTTCATCATCCTCTAAATATGGGACAAGCAGCTGCCTTGATATCCATTCCATGTGATAAACCATTGAAACAGTTGAATAAGCTGGATGAATTACATCCCCTTCGAATTGCGCAAACATATTTTTGGTTACTTCTACTGAAAATGAGGTGGAATTACCAACTTTTAACCCATCCTTCATCTATATTTTCTCCTTTCCATCATAAATTCGGATTTAGTTTCTACAACAACACACCTTTTGAATATTTTGATAATAATTCATTTACATTATATTCTGCATATTGTTGACTGTCAACCATGTATTAAAATAAAAATCTGTATTCTTCTTTGGATTTAGAATTAATATGTCTCATCACTCCTCCTAACGCTCTCTTTATATGACGGCTTATAATTCGCAGCAATCGTTCTTCGTCTCCTTCTATAAGTGCCATATAAATCCGTTCATGCTCTTCAATAAAAGCAGGATAAAACTCCCCGCCCACCATACTTTTACGCATATAATGTATTTTCGACTTTATTGTTTCTAGGAGTTCGATAAGCTGTTTATTTTTTGAAGCTTCAATAATAATGGTATGAAACTGTTGATCAAGTTGTCCTAATTTTCGAGAATCTTTTTCTACTTCTTTTGTTTCTTTTAGATTCTCAGCTAATTGATTTTTTATATCTTCCGAAAAGTTTCTTAAAGCAAGACGGGCAGCTAAAGTTTCCAGACTTTCACGGCACTGGAAAATATCCACAATATCCTGGACAGTAGGTTGATAAACCCGAACTAATCCATTATTATATATCAATAATCCATCCTGGATAAGCATACGAATAGCTTCCCTAATTGTTCCTCTACTAACCCCCAGCTTTGCTGCAATTTTCGCTTCAATCACCCGTTCATTCGGTTGGAGTTCACCCTCCATGATTGATTCTTTGATTAAATTATACGCTTGCAAATGAAGTGATTCCGTTTTTATAATTCTTCCCATTATCAAATACTCCTTTTTATCTTCTATGATAGCCACTTCTCTTCTAAACGAAAGATGCAAAGCAGTAAAACTGATAAAATGTATAGCACCTTACTTATAGTAGATGTTCAATAAGTAGCATCTAAAGAAAAATTCGTTTCCTTATTATCCTATTGTTATTTCATATCTATCAATGCTTTCTCAATAGTATTTCTCGTCGGTTAACCCACGATTTCACACACATCTGCTTCTTCAATTATTTTTTCCCTTCATCGCACACATTTTATTGTGAAAAATAAGAACTGTTTTTTGTATTGTACACAAAAAATTCTTAAGTTTCAAAAGATAGTTATCACGTTAATCTGAATAGTTATTTAAATCGCAATAGTAAATGCAGCCCCAACGTGGTTCATTTATATAGGGCTTAAATCTAATGTTTTCGCGGAAGTGCATTCAACAAATTTCCGACCACAGTGACGTACTCATTTGTCCCTCTTTCCAATGATGAGTACGGATAGCTCCCCATGCCTCTTTTCAGCTAGTTTTATCTAATTATACCAAAATACGATTCACAAAGATGCTCAACAATAATCTCCTAACCTTAATTTCTACTTTTCCTTGTTCCGTGTGAAAACATTACCTATAATAGAAAGAACTGCTAATAATAACATTTAATAAGGTGGTCAACATACACATGACAAGCAAGGCAGCAATCATTTTATTTGGACTTATTCTATTAGCAAGCTGTAAACCATCAGATAAGTATGCTGGCGATTGGTATGCTCTTTCTGATACAGGGGAGCAGGCAATGATTCACTTTTCAAAAGAAAAAACGATGACCTTCACTGATGAGAGCGGCAATGAAGAAACATTTGAAATCAATCAGAATGTTGCTGGCATTATGAATTCTACCAGATACTATAGAGTTGTCGTTGATGGATCAAATTATTATGTCATTTTTGAGGATAAAGATGACGAAAAGAATGCACACCTTGTAAAACAAACCAACATTGCAGATGATTTTGAAGATATGGCAGGAGAAGTTGTCTATACCATGAACCGTGATGACTATCCTGCTGAATTTGGATTGTGAATTAAAGCCTCTTAGGGATTATATCTTCCCAAGAGGCTTTTTGATTAGATTGCCTATAGACGTGTAAAAATCAAATAGACTGCTAAAGCAATGTCATCCTTATTCCTACAAAAATCCGCTCGGAACAGAAGTTAAATCAATACCCCAAACTAACGGAACAAAATAATAGACACCTAGAATAATAATAACTGTCGCTACAATATTCACCCAGAATCCCGTTTTAATCATCTCGATAATTTTCAGCTTCCCAGTACCGAAAATAATGGCATTGGGCGGCGTTCCAACCGGCAGCATAAAGGCACAGTTTGCTGCCATCGCACATGGGATCATCAAGGCAAATGGATGGATGTTTAAAGCAACTGCCAATGCTCCAACTACCGGTAAAATCATGGTTGCTGTTGCCGTATTGGACGTAAGCTCGGTTAAAGCCATAATCAGCAAAGTAGATGCTGCAATAATAATAAGTAAATGTAAACCATCTAAAACGGTTAGCTGCTGCCCCAGCCAGTCAGATAGACCTGTCTGCGTAAAGCCTGCTGCAATCGCCAGTCCGCCTCCAAACAGTAAGAGTACGCCCCAAGGAATATCACGGGAATCTTTCCAGGACAGGATACGTGCTTCTTGCTTAGCTGGAATAGCAAATAATAATATGGCAGCAATTACCGCAATCATTCCATCAGATATTCCTGGAATATTAATAATTCCGCCTGTCCATAAGAAATCTCTGGTAATCCACATAAAAGCGGCAAAGAAAAACACAACGGCAACCATTTTCTCTTCATGTCCTGTCTTGCCCAGTTTCCTTCTTTCATTTTGAATCAATTCTTTTCCGCCCGGGAGCTGCTTAATACTCGTTTTAAATGCAATCTTCCCTAAATATAGCCAGGTTAAGACAGTCATAAGAATCACAACCGGGAAGGCAAATAACATCCAAGTTGCAAAAGAAAGACTTACACCGAATAATTCATTAAGCTGTCCTGCCAAGATAATATTCGGAGGTGTTCCAATTAATGTTCCAAGACCGCCGATGGTTCCAGCGTATCCAATACCAAATATAAGTGATTTTTCAAACTTTGGTAATTCTTTTTCCTCTGGAGTTCCTTTTAAAACACTTGCTACCTGAACAGTAATCGCAAGTCCCATTGGAACCATCATCATAACCGCTGCTGTATTGGAAACCCACATGGACAGGAATCCTGTTGCCGCCATAAACCCAAGTAAAATCCGCTGTATACTTGTTCCAATTACCGAAATAATGAAGAGAGCAATACGTTTATGTAGATTCCATTTTTCCATTGCTGTAGCAATAAAAAATCCGCCTAAAAATAGAAAAATAATATCATTCCCATAAGCAGAAGCCACATCTCCGCCTTCCATTGCTCCTGTAATTGGTAAAAGTATCAGCGGCAAGAGCGAAGTAGCCGGAATAGGCAATGCTTCTGTAATCCACCATGTCGCAATCCACAGTGTAGACGCAAGGACAGCTTTTCCTTCAAATGATAATCCTTCTGGCTGAAAAAACAGCATCGTTAGAACAAACAATAACGGTCCCAAAATCAAACCAACAATTTGCGCCTTGGAATAAGGTACTTTTTCCGGATCTTTCCCTGCTTTTCCAGACTGTTTCTGACCTTTTTTATTTCCCACAAAAGCTTCCTTATGATTATTTGTATCATTGGCTTTTTCAGCAACATTTTTATGAATGGCAAAAATATTTAATAAATTCTTTGTGCGCTTATGTTGCTTCCAAAGCTCGTGCCATGCTAACGTCACATTGTTCATCGATCATACTCCTTTCCCCTTGAAAACGCTTACCGATAATATTCATTCTTATTTTCATTTATTTTGTTTTGTTTGTATAGTTTTTTTAACTAAATGAAACTAAAATTGACTAAGATTGTTTCTTCCTGCTTGGGAGAGTTTATACTGTTGTAATGGGCGTCCGAAGCTATGATAAACCACATTTTTTTCAATAAGCTGCTTTTCTTCAAAAAAACGCAAATATTTACGTAAAGAAACATGTGAAATTTTTGCATGGGAGCTTAAATCTGCCGCAGACAGCCAATCCTCATGCTCTTTCATCACATTTAAGATATGACGGCAAGTTTCTCTCGTAATTCCTTTTGGCAAGTCCTCAGGTATTATAATAGGCTGTTCATGCGGGTGAAATAAACGATCCACTGCAGCTTGGTGCACCTTCCCCTCTGTCACTCTCACTGTTTCTTTATACCCTAGAAGCGACGCTTGAAAACGTTCAAAAGTAAATGGCTTCAAAAGATAGTCGATTACACCATAGCGATAGCCCGTCTTCAATGATTGCCGGTCATTGGCAGATGTGATTAAAATAACATCCACATTAATTTCTTCTGCCCGGATTTGTTTTAATAAATCCAGGCCATTTTGATGCTGTAAATACACATCAAGTAAAATCAAATCAACATTAGGCTGCTGGGCCAGCTCGAAACCTTCCTCGACCGTTTCCGCACTTCCTGCGCAGCAAAATCCATCTATTTTTTCGATATACTTCTGATGAAATTTAGAAATAAGCGGTTCGTCTTCAATAATGGCTATATGTATCATGTGTTTTATTCCCCTCTTCATCACTCATTTGGCATCTTCACTTGTAACCTGGTGCCTGCACCGATTTCCGATTGAATATCATATCTACCATTTCCTGCTTTTATCGCATTCATCATAATTGTCATTCCATATCCACGGTTTAAACCTTTTGTCGAAAAACCTTTCTCTAATAAAGAAGGTAGTTCTTTCACGTCAAAGCCCATTCCATTGTCGCGAATTTCATAAAATAGCTGTCCGTCAACAACATCAAAAATAAGTGTTATCTTTTTTTCTTCCTGGCCAATCATTGCCTCCACTGCATTTTCTAAGCTGTTTCCAATAATCGTAATCCAGCGGTCCACAACAATTGGATCAGCAAGGCTTGGCCACTGATTTTCCCCTCGGATATCAACATCGATTTGAAGCTGTTCCAAACGTTCTAATTTTGTCAATAAATACCCAGCAATAGCTGCATCCTCCATATGCGCGGAAATGACTCCTGTTTCTCGCTGATAAATCCTCGAAAGGCTGTCCACATATTCTGCAAGCTCCTCATAGGATTCCGTTTGAACCATTGCCCCTATAATATGTAGTTTATTCATAAACTCGTGTGTCTGCATCCGTAACGTGTGTGCATAGGACTCTACCCCGGATAATTTTTTCATCATAGCGTCCAATTCATTTCGATCCCGAAAAGTGATAAGTGCGCCAACATCATTTTTATTGACCTTAAAAGAAACACTATTTGTAATCATTTCCAAATTAGCAAAGCGAATAGATTGATTATATACTGCCTTTTCACCATTTAATAACTCCTCTGCTGACAGTTCAGGCCAAACATCTATTATTCTCTTACCGATAATCTCTCCATGATAGCCTGCACGATTCAGCTTAATCTCTGCTGATGGATTAGCAATTATAATTTTGTAGTCTGCATCGATTGCAATAACCCCTTCACTAACACTATCAAGCATTGCTTCCCGTTCTTCCATCATATATGCAATCTCTTGAGGCTCTAAATCAAACAGGGTTTTCTTCAATCGTCTTGCTAAAAAATAAGATCCAACTAAACCAAGGAAAAGGCTTAAAACTGTCCCCAAAACGGTTACCTTCACACTATTCCATACCGCTTTATGAATCACCTCTGTGGAAATCCCTACAGAAACTGCCCCAATCTGAATTCCATCTTGATTATAAACCGGTTCAAAAGCACGCATCGACGGACCCAACGTACCAACAGCCTCAGAAGTGTACCGTTTTCCTTCAAATACATCATCAACATCCCCGCCAACAAAATGCTCTCCAATTCGCTCAGCTACAGGATGCATCAGGCGAATTCCTTCCATATTCATCAACACAATATATTGTAAATCATTATCCTCACGAATCTCTGCAGCAATTGCACGAAGATTTTCATCAGCCTCTCCTTTTTCAAGTGCCTCCCCAACAATAGGCATACGAGCAAAATGACTTGCACTTAAAATCGCCTTATCAGCGAGCGTTTTCTTTGTTTCCGCTGCTTGATTATATCCAATCAGCAGGCCTGTAACAAGTAATGTTAAGCAGATTAAGCCGCTCGTGAACAACATCATTTGAAACATGAAAGGCAAGTCCTTTTTTCGCATGTCGGCTAATCCCCCCTCTTGATCATATTTCCTGCTATCACCGTTATGGCATTATTATCAGTCCATGTTACAAATACCATTGCAGCAAAAAAGTAACAATATATTACCGTCTATGATAAATGCTCAACTGTAAAATAGAAAAAAGAAAATAACAAAATGAAGCGGGTAAAATATTATTGCACTGTTAGATTTAAATCTAAAAAGTGAATCATCGTATAATATTTCCATTTTCATCTCGAAATGGCTTTATCCTACCATTTTGTTCAAAATTAAGACTATCAAACCGGTATTTGCAATACAGGATAACTAATTGCTCCGGCAAGACAAATATCATCGTATAAAATATTCCCATACATAGAATAGCTATAAAGATAGAATCCAATGAAAGACCATCAAAATTTCTTCCTATATATTGTATAATATATAATGCTCCTAAACCTCCAAATACTCCTAATGATACAAATGAATTCTTTTCAAAATAGCCTCTTAATTCATCCTTCTTTGAACCCTTTCTATATTGGCCTTTTTTCAATAAAATATTAAATCGCACACAGGTTCCAATAAATACAAATATCCCTAATAACAATGTAATAAAGGTGAACATTAGTAACGATCCTTCTGATGCATTACTTTTTCCTACAATATATAGTGTAAATAAATACGCGGTTATACCAAATAAATTTTGAGACACGATAATAATCATTAAGTATTGAAGTTTTTCATTTCTTTTATACACTGCCGGTATAGCATAGATAATGGATAAAAAAATAATTATGATCTCCACAATTAAATGAATATAAAATATTTGTTCTTTATAAGGATGGCTCGAATTCCACATTAATGCTGCATGGGCTAAGAAAAATGTTAAAATTTCAAGAGGAATTGCAAATAATAACATTACTCCATTCAATTTTGGACTCTGTCTTCCAGACTCTAGAGGGCCCCTTAATACTTGAAAGTCTTTTTCCTCTAACTTACTTAATAGCATGTTTACTCTCCTTCTCAAATAGCCAAACCAACCTTTTACTTTTTCAAACCCTTTTTTTTGACTCCGCTCTCTTTGTGCTATGATAGATAGCTTCTGGATGCCCCCGCAGAGTTGCAACCTCTTGTAACTCCCGGCAATGTCTTCTTATTAACTAACTTGTATCTTATTTGAAATTTTATCGAAACTTCAACCATAAAACCCATCTTTTTTAAATTTTATCTTTGTAGTTCCCTCTACCACTGTTGCGGCATTAGCTATAAAAACAAAACCAAACATCATACTAGAGCAAATTAACAATATTAAATTCCCATATTCCATAAATGCTAGAAAACTAAATATACCAATAAATAGTAAAAACAGATACGACATTAAACAGCCCATACAAGACTTAAACGTGTTTGGTCTGATCCAAATACGTTTCTCTGCAGATTTATTAAGCTGCAATTTATCTTTAAGTTTTTGTTTATTTTGATTACTTAAATAAGAACGTAATATAAACAGTAATAGTATTGCGGTTATATTAAGAAAAAAGTTAATTAAAGGCGGAGTTCCTAATTCTAAATAAATCGACAATGGTGTTAATAGGCTGCCTGCAGATACACTTGCTAATCCAATTATCAATGGGCTACGTTTTTCGGTAGACTCATCTTGAAAAATTCGTATCTTCTCATTAAATTCTTTTTCATCCACTCTATAAACGGTATTAGGCAGCAACCATGTTAAGAAAGGGAATAATATTTTCCATATCGACTGGCTCATATCTAATATATAAGTTTGTCCTTCTATTGATAAAATTCTATATCTAGTATTTTTATATATTTTTTGTACTTTACATTGCATTGAACTCACCAAACCATATATTTTATTCTTTAAGCTTAACTCCTTAGCCTACATAACTGCATCACCAGCTATCATTTTCGCATCATAAACGATTCGTAAATTTGGTACGGGAGCACTGGTTATATCTTCAATATTATTAATTGCAGACCAGACCTCCAAAAAACTTCCGCAAAGATTGTTGTAATTATTCTATATCTATTTTGCTATCCATTATATTATATTTAAATAGACATGATATCCAATTGGTAACATATTTACATCTTCTTTAATACTTTTAGTTGTGTGGATTTGAATATACACTCTATATTTTTTCTTTAAATTTAACTTTCGTAGTTCCTTCTAGCACTGCAATTATATTAATCATTACCAAAAAAACAAAAAACACTGTTGAACAAATTAACATTGATAGATTCCCTGATTCTATAAATACTAGGGAACTAACTATACCGCCAATCAATGAAAATAAATAAGCTCCCAGACAAACAAAACCCGACTTAATTGTATTTGGCCTTATCCAAATTGATTTTGTTGATGCTTTATCTAAGGTTATATTCTTATAAAACTTTTTCTTATTTTGGCTACTTAAATAGAGACGGAGACTAATTAATAATATAATTACACTTAGACTCAGACAGAAACTAGTCAATGATGAAAGTCCTGATTCAAAATAGTAGGACAAAGAAGCCAATAAACTTCCTGTAGATACACTTGCCAATCCTATTATCAATGTACCTCTATTATTTTTTTCCTTTGATTGTTGCATCCCCTCCGTTGACTGTTTCGAAAATGTATTTATTTTCTCTTCGATATCTCTTTCATCTATTTTATAAATAGTGTTCGGTAACAACCATATTAAAAATGGAATAAATATCTTCCAAATTGATGGGCTTATATCCATGATATAAGTATCCCCATCAATTATTAGGAGTCTATATCTTGGATTTTTATATATATACTGTACTTTGCATCTCATTAATTTCACCATCCCCATTTCATCGGGTTAAGTGTGTTATTTAATGTAGTCATAACTCCTTGACCTGCTTTTTTAAAAGTATCTTTACCAAAGTTCCATGCACTCTCCCCGATATTGCTCAAAACTTTACCAGCTTTATCTAGTCCACTTTGGAATCCAAATTTATTGTTATCATACATATAATTAAACGTCCAAGTAGCCGCTGTACCTACTGCAAAACCTGCAAGTGCACCCCATCCCACTGGATTAGATAATGCTAATGCCCCTGCTGCTGCTTTTCCTGCAGCGCCAAACAGCGCACTACTTCCTAGTCCTGTTATCAAGCTCGCTCCATTATGTGCTACAGCTTCTCCTACAGTTTTACCATTTTTCTTATCTTCAAAAAATCCAGCAACCGAACTGACAGCTAAAAATGTACCACCTAAAGCTTTACTAGCCCAACCTACTGCTTTTCCTGTTTTAGTTATGAAATTTGATGCTACTGTTCCAACTTTCCCGGTAAACTGAATAACATGCCCTGCCATATTAAATGGTTTAAATATTGTATCAAAAATTTTAAAACCTGATCTATAAGAACTTAAGGCTTGTCCTGTACCTTCCATTAGTTTGGACATTTCTCTGAATGTTTTTCCAAGTCCTTCTAGCTCATAACCAAAACTTTTCCAGCAGTTGCTGTACCATTAACTGATACATCAATACCAAATTTTTCTTTATTATCATATAAATATTGAAAAATATTATCAGATATTTCTACTTCACTATTTTCTTCCTTAGCTTTTCGAGCTAGGGAAACAACTTCAAAATATTCCGTACGGTCAATGTCACCATTGATTAGAGAATCAAAAGCCCCATTTAAGATTTTTTGTTCCGTCTCATTCAAGTCTTGTATTATCTGATCCTTCGATTGTTCAATCTCACTCAAAGTTACATGTTCAATATTGTCACCATTTTTCCCTCGACTTACCTATATCACTATTAAACGGATTTAGTGCAGCCAATTGCTCCCCCCTGCACCTTGAAAGTCTGTAAAACGCGCTTGCCCTTCCACAGCCCCTGCATTATTCAGTGCAGATTCAAGATGCTGTTAAATAATCATTTAATAATATTTATCTAATAATTCTAATCATTATATTTTATTCTTTAAACTTTACTGCGGTCTTTCCTACCATTGCTGTTGTAGAATTAGTAATAGATAAAGCTAAGAAAAAACTACTGCCCACACTAGCGAAAGTACATTACCATACATAATAAACATTATAAATGCTGCAAGAAAAAACATTAAAAGAATAAAATAACAACCAAATGTAGTCAAAATATTTTTAAATGATTGCGGTCTGATCCAAAGTCGCTTTGTCTTCGTTATATTGGAAAGGAAGTTATAAAACTTCTTTTTATTTCTAATAGCTGAAATAAAATCGCACAAAAATAGCTAATGCCATCGCTATTCCTGCAATAATACTATTCACAAATATGGTACTTGGAATATCAAAATAATCATTGAAAGCACGAATCATATTTGCAAAAACAATCCCTATGCCAGCTGCTGCAATTATACCTATTCCACCTTTTGTTTGCGCCTTTTTTTGGCCTGCACTAATTTGTTAGCTTCCTCTTCATCTACTTTATAAACTGTATTAGGAGTAATCCATGTTAAAAACGGAAAGAATAATCCCCATATTGATTGACTTAAATCCAAGATATACGCTTCTCCTCCAACCTTTAAAACTCGGAATCTTGTATTTTTATATACTCGTTGTACTTTACATTGCATGACTATCCCCATTCCCAATTCATTGGATTAATTGCATCTAAGCTATTTTGTAAGCCAAGGAAATTATTATCATAGCAAAGTTAAAAATCTAAGTAAGATGACTATATAACTCGCTATTCTCAACCGACAACCCAGCTTCTTCATATACTTTATGCATTTGCAATTTTAAGTCAGGTATATTATCGGGTCTTCCCTATTCATAGAATCTCTTATTCCTTCCTGCAGAAGCTCAAAGTAAAGTAACTTGGCATTCCTTAATTTCCAAAAAAGTGTTCGCTCTAAAATTAGCAAAAAGTGTCCATTCTTATCTAGCAAAAATGGTCTATTATAGTTTAGCAATTACAGTTTTCTCTCACTCTAAATCTATTATTTTTTCTCTAAAACCTCTTAGTACTCTTTTTCGATCCAGAGGCTTCATAAAAATGATAATAAAGACTGCTCCTACAAATATACAACCAATAACCAAAGGCCTTATCTCGCCTGTGACAAAAAAATTATGAAAAAGATAATTCCTATTGGCAATGAAGCAATAGAACTGTAAAATTCAATACGAAACTGCTTCATTCCTTTGATGGCATATTTTTTCAAATTATATTTATCTAAAATTATCTCTTGTTTTGTTTCTGTAAGATAATAAGAGCGATAAAATTTTTTAGAGACATAATAAGTTATCCCTAATCCAATAATAATTAGAATAATGTTTGGCAATGTACTCTGATATTCTTGATAAATACTATCAAGAAACTTTGAACCATATATAATAGCTAACATAACTAGGAAAAATACCGCAAAGGATTTATTTCTGTGCTGAAACTTATAAAAATGGTTATTTTCTTGATCATAAAATAACGTGTAACGTTCCTGTTCTCTATATAGTGGTATTAATTTATATTCCATAATTTCCTCCCTACATATTTCACCCAAAAATCGTACCTAACCCATCAGATATCCCTGATACCGCATCGCCTATGAAATTTTTTGCTCCTTCAAATATTTCCTCTTTATTATCATAAACCTTGTCGAATGCCCAACTACCAACAGTACCAATTCCTGCTCCAATAAATATCCCAATAGGACCTCCAATCGATGTACAATTAGGTAAAAATATCGTGATGAAGCCGGGACAGGTTTCGTTGGTAGTGGCAATCTAATGTCAGAAGATAGGAAAATGCATAATCTTCAAAAGCGATTACGTTACCTAGAAGAGGAAAATGTCATTAAAAAAGACTATGGGCATCTTCGCAAAAAACTGAAGTAATCTAGATTTCACTGAAAATAACGACACGAATTTCGTGTAGTGAAGATGTATCAAGTATTATGTGTTACAAAAAGCGGTTATTACTATTGGCGTAAAGGCCCTAAAAGAGAACAAAAGAAAAAGAAAAAAGTGCTTACTCGAGAAATAAAACATGTTTCTGTTGAATCAAAAGGAAGATATGGTAGCCTGTTTTAACGTCAAATATTTATGTACTTCCGTATTTCAGTCATCCTTTAAACTTGTTTGAAGGTTGAGTGGATTATAAAGACAGATTCCATATCTATGAAAATCTGCCTTCCAAAAGTATGTGTATTAATCTTCCGCACGTTTTATCTTATAAAACTTGCTACCTTTTTCTTCTTCATCAAACTGTTCAAGATTATATTTATCCATTAGTTTATCCCGATAGTCAAAGAAATCCTGATATTTCTCTTGCATATCTTCATTATATTGATTAACATCACTTTCTGAAATATCTCCACCTTCATAATAAATTATAACAGCGTTTAGTCCTTCTTTCGCAAATTGTTCCGCTTCTATCTCTAGATCATTCAATTTCTTGACTTTTCCGTTTTCTGGTTCTACTGCTTGTAGTCTCTTGATAACTTCATCAGCAACAGGGATCATTTCATCCTTAATTAGAGCAATGGCTTCTTCATACTGCTGGTGTTCTTCTAACTCATTCAAGTGAAAGGGAAGGTCACGCAATTCTTTTTCCTTCATATCATTAATAGGTATCCATTCTTCATTATAATACTGAATAATCTCGTCTGCCACTTCATCTTTATTGCTACAGGAAACAAGTAAAAATAAAGCAAAAATAACCAGTATTATACTGATAATTTTCTTCATAATCTTCTCCTTTCTATTAACGCTTGCCAGCTGTTACATTGTAGACAACTTGTTATCATATTTGTTTTGCTGCATTTGACAGCGGGTCATACCATCCCCATATATTTGATTGTTAACTTATAGCTTGACATTCCTTTCTTTTTCGACATTTTCTTATTTGGAGGGCTAAACTGCCTTTTTTTCGTCTTTAAATTTCACAGTAGTATGACCTTCATCAACCGTAACACGATTGGCAATAAATAAAACGAAGAAAAAACCTGATGCAATAATTAATACCATGATATTCCCCGTCTGAATATACATCAAAAATCCAAATAGTATAAATCCTAAAATAAAAATATAAGCCGTAAAAAACTTAATAACTAGCTTCGTTGAGCTTGGTTGAATCCATAACTTATTCCGTGGAAGTGCTTCAAGTTCAACAACATTATTCAATGCCTTTTTTCGTCTATGACTGATAGAAAAATACAAAAAAGCCACGGATGCTAACGCAAGTATAAGAAGTACAATGTTGACCACTGGTGAACTTGGAATTTCGAAATAATCCATTAATGGTGTTAAAAGGATGCCGATTGCATAGGCAAATCCCCCTAAAGATATTACCGATGAACTGCCCACCTTTTCCTTTTTTGTCGTCTTCAATTGTTCAACAATGGACTGGTCTTCAATTTTAAATATTTGACTAGGTACCAGCCAAAAGAGAAATGGAAATATAATCTTCCATAATGATCTCTCCATATCCAGGATGTATTGTTCGCCGTCAATAATTAGAATTCGATACCGCATATTTTTAGCTAAATGTCGTACTTCACAATTCATTAAATAAACTCTCCTCTTTAAACTTGCTAATTTGTACTTTAATTTTATATCTCCATCTTTTAATTATACGACACGCTTCCAACGGGCAATATTTCCATTTAAAAAATCACTCTGATAATAGCAGTATCGCTCACATCTACTTCAGATTGGAACTCCTCGAGATGCTGTTCCAGAATGGCTTCCAGGTCGTCAAACAATGCTTTGAACGATCCCAATAACGTCAGATGCAATTCGCTAAAATACTATTTTGCTTCTTTGGCCGCTTTTCCTGAAAAGGATCTCATACCCCTTATTATTTCAATATATCCGCCATTCGTTTTATGTACTTCTGATATACAAAAGACAGCATATCACTAATATGCTTCTTCAATATTGTTCCATCCTGATTCTTCCCTTAAATATTTTCCGTTTCTATATTCTCCTTATTGAAGAAATACGTCGGTTCCTCTACTTAACCTGTAGGATAAATGCATGCAGAGTAATCAAAATAACCTATTCTTCCTTCTTGCTCATATAAAGGAACTCTGCTGATAATCATTAGTTTTACATCTCCATTCTTCAGTTTTACAACACTTCCTAATGGTAGAATATCCATAAATTTAACTCCTTCTTCTGTAAAGTCTAATTCGTTCCGGCGACAAGTGGCATAATTGTAAACTAAACAAATAGAATATAAATAAAGCAAACAATAACCATATCAACCATTGATAAATCAAGAATAATGCCATAAAAGCGCTAAATACCAAAAACGCAATGATTGATACTATAACATCGCCTTTTAGAGTACTCTTTCCTTTTTCAATATATTCTTCTAACATATCTTGTGTATAATATACTTCTCTTCCTCCCTTATGTGTTTCTTTATATTTGTATACACCCATACCAGCGCTTATTATTAATAGCACTATTACAATCAGTATATTTAAGGGACTTCCCATCGATAAATGCAAGGATTCAATACCCTTGAGAAGTGCTAATACTAAAGCCCACGCAATCCAAAATTTATAATCACTTTTCTTCTCATGAGTTACCTTATATACATGTTGAGACTGGGTATCTAATAATAATGTAAATCCCTCTGCTTTTTGATCCACTTCTCGGTAGATGGGGAATAGTTTTTTTCTCACCTTTTCACTCCTGTTAATCTGACATTTTACTAACTAAAACGGAACCTAATTTACCGAAGAAACCTGAAACTGCATCACCGACCTTTTCTATACCATCTTTCAGGCCACTTTCATAAGCCCAATCAAATGTCATCGATTCCAAGGCAACAGCTGCAAAACTAGCACCGCTCACAAATAGCAGGTGAAATGGAGAAGAGAGCAGTTGCAACCGCTAATGCGACTACTCCAGTCCCAATTGCAGAACCAAGAAGATGTCCTTCAGTTTTAATGGCTGCCTCTCCTACATCCTCTCCACTAAGAACTTGCGAACAAAACTCAAGCACCGCACCAATAAACTTTGGAGAATACTCTGCCCCAGTCCCAAGTACACTTGCTAATTTTGATGGGGCCTCCCGTAATGCTACGTCTGCGCCATTAATAAATGATAATGTCAGTCAGTCCTCTATCTACAAAATAGGTTGTATTTTGCTTCCACCAATTTACAAGACTTGTAGTAGCTATTACCGAAATTTCATTGCTAAACTTACTTTTCACTAGATTTGGAACATAGTTTTTTTCCACCATGAATAAGTCCTGAAAAAAGAGATTCATAGCTTGCCCATCTAGAACGCCTTTTTCGTGGTCCGTTCTTGTCTTTACTGTGAAGGAAGCTAAGTCTTCTTTCAACTCCTGTATTTTCTCGATCGTCTGTTTTTTATAATCGGCTACATCCGAAAAAGATGCATTTCTTTATTTTAATAATAGCTGCCACCCACTCTTCATTGTAATAAAGAAGAATCATGGCTACCACTTCATCCTTTTTGCTGCAAGAAACAAGTATAAATAAGGCAAAGACAACGAATAATTTTCTTCATAGACTTCTCCTTGTGTTAAAGTCAATTGTCTGCCTACCCTTCGCTTTAAATTACAGAAAGCTTACTATTCTGTCATTATTGAAAGAGTTAATGATATATATGCCAACATCATGCTTAGGCAATATGCTCCCTACTATATCATTAATAAATGAAACCCACTCTTAACCTCAAAAAATTTATGTACCTTGGTATTTCAATCTATTTTCTCCCAACAACTTTAACCTGGTTTTAAGACAACGTAGAAAGATAAGACAGATTTTACATTTTTACAAATCTATCTTTTTAAAGTATCTGTATTATCTTCTGCACGCTTAAGTTTATAAAAATCGCCTATTTTTTCCTCAACTTTATCTTGCTCCAGATTATATTTTTCCATCAAGTCGTTCCTATAATCGATAATTTCATCGTATTTTTCATTTAATTCTTCTCTCAATTTTTCTATCTCATCCTCCGACTTATCTCCTTCATAATAATCAATAATAGCTTCTAACCCATCTCGCTCATGATGTTCAATGTTAATCTGCATTTCATTTAATTTATCAATCTGCTTATTTTTTGGTTCTAGAGACTCAAGTCGCTTTAGAGACTCCTCTACAACCGGTAAAGGTTCATTCTTAATTAGGGAAATAATCTCATCTTTTTTATTTTTTTCCAATTCATACATACTATTGAAGAAATGACGCATTTCTTCTTCCTCCATTGCATTAATAGGAACCCACTCTTCATTATAATATTGGACAATCTCATCTGCCACTTCATCCTTATTGCTACAAGATACAAGTAAAGACAAAGCAAAAACAACGAGCATTGAACTGATGACTCTCTTCATATAGGTCTCTCCTCATTAAAATATTGATTGTCTACCATGATAACTATTTTATACTCAATCATTAATCAGTTGGCTTGTTTCCTCCATCAAAAATATAATTCTGCTTATTGCGATCATTTTCATTTTTTTCAGATCTTCTTCAGTGTAGTTTCAAAGATTGAAGCTTCGTTGTTAAATTATTGTTGCATAATCAGATCTAACGTCTCTAGTAATCGAGAGCGATCTTGTTTTCGTGTAGCTTTTGGGTTAATCGTGAATAGAGAAAAACCAGTTACTCGATTCATACATAATCTCGCTTTATTATGAAAGGACAATTGAGCAAAATAATCACCTTCGTCATATAAAACAATCTCGAAGATGCTTTGAAAGGAAACTTCAGATACCTTTATGTATTCAATATCCGTAAAATAAATGGTTACTTCACTTTTCGTAGATGAATCTAATTGGAGATATTCATCCGTTATCGTGATATAAGGATAACCCCGGATAATTTTCAATATATTAGCAATGGTAAAGAAACTAGACAAAACAATAATAAACAATGCCAAAGCGATAATTAGTATAGCTTCTTCTATATATGCAATATACATTATTAAGGTGCCAAAAACGACAAGTAATAATGAAAAAATGATTCCGAGAAAAAGCTTCCCTTTTGAATGATAAAACTCTATTTTATTTTCTATCAAATTAAAAACCCCTTACAATTAGAAATACTTTTTTGTCATTAATATACCTCTTATTCAATATAACGGCTCAATTCTGGAACAATTCATCACATGTAATTGTATGAAACATTTTTATAAATTATCAGACTTACTTCCATATTACTTTCCAAGTATTGTAACTAAATTTCAAGCAACAAACTAGTCCCTATTAGGTTTCCTTTTCAGTTAATTGTTTCAGAAAAATAAGTTCATCCAATGTGTGCTTCGTTGTCCTTTTAGACATAACAAATACTCCCTTCATAGTAGGAGAGAATTTTTATTATTTCTCTGTCTACTATGAAGGGAGTATATCATATTCAACCTGAGTGTTTCTCCAGTTTTTCCTCCAATTGTTTATGGGCTTGACTTCGCTTTATTGGTCTTATTAACCAGGTAACTAAAATACTAATCGCCCAGAACCCGATGTTAACAAGGAACATTAATACACTTTGTGGCATAAAATATAGAAAGACCGCGCTTAAGAAAACACAAAGGAATAAAAATAGTATGATAAAAACTAGCACATTGAATTGTTTTTTTCCTTCGAAGAGATATTCACGCAACTCCTGATTCGTTGGATGTACCACTTCTTTTCTGTGTTCTAATCCTTTTTCGATTCCCCTGTTTGTTAATTTTATACTTATATAACCTAGCATTATTCCCAAAATACTAACAATAAGTAATATTTTCAATGGATTTATGGCCATACCAAATGACACATTTTTCATTAATGCATAGAAAACAATCGAAACAAAGCTTATTAAAAGTATCTTTGATTGGTTTTGTCGTTCTGCAACTGAAAAAAACTCATGTTTTTTAAAATCAAAGTATAAAAAGTAATTTGATTCTTTGTTTTGATAAATCGCTACATAGGATCTTGACACTCTCGCACATCCCTTCAAGTAATATAGAATTATATATCAATTTTCTGCTTCTTGCTGTACTAACTCTAATTGCGGATATTGAATGTTCTTTATCTCCTCTCGATATTTCTTTTGAAAATCCTCTTCCGATTCATCGATATATCCTTCAAAAAATATTTCCTCAATATCAGGGTTATTAAAAAAGTAAGTTTTTTGGTCAATCTGACCATTTGGAAAAAGACAAGATCCATAATGGAAATATCCGATTGTTCCATTGTTATTAAACAATGGTAATCTAACCGTGATCATGACTTTCTGTTCTCCATTTTTCAATTTAACTACTGAACCTAATGGTAATAATTCCATACTAACAACTCCAATCCTTATAGTTAACCTAATAAAATTTTAGTCAATCCACAAAAACACTTTTTTTAATAAGTTTTTATTTCAATAAATCATTTCACAAAATAAATTTTTCGTACACTCTTCTATTAACTAAAAACCGTTCCCAATCCATTTATAAACCCACTTACAGCATTTCCTACAGATTTAACTCTTTGTTCCGCTGCATCCATAATATTTTCTCCAACGTCTGAGATAGTGTCGTAAATTTGTTCGCGATTATCATAAATGGTGTCGAACAATGTATTACCTCCGGCTGTTAATAGAGCACCTCCAACAAAGCCAATTACTCCGCCGACAACTGTACCTACACCAGGGACTAGAGAACCCATAGTTGCACCTACAGCCGCGCCACCAAATCCTATACCTACATGTACACCCGATTTAATTGCAGCATCACCGGTATCTTCTCCTCGTGCTTTCATTAAAGAAAAGTCAATTATACCCCCAATGATAGGGACCCCAAACTTCCCAACCTTTGAAACAGCGTTTGCTCCTTTTATAATCTGCGAAGACTTGTCAGCAGCATTTTTTGAATACATCACAAAGCTATTTTCTGTATTTGGCCCCCACGTCGCTGCATGGTATCTAATTAACTCAGTTAGATTTTTTACTTGTTTTCCTCCAGCTTCCAGGCCGTTGGCTATCCCATCGCTTATAGTAGTATTTTTAAAATTATTTAATAGATCACCTATAATTTGATTAAATAATTTGTTTTGTTCTTCTTCCGTCAAGGCTTCGGCTGTCTTTAGCTCATTATAGACTAATTTTTTAAGGAAATTAGGAATATTTCCTTTATCGTATTTTGTAAGCATCGAAGGCATACTTTCTACTACATCTTTCGCAACTACTTCATGCTCCTCTAAATAAGCTTCCAGCATGCCACGGTCTTCCAAATATTCTATGAAACTCTCTGTCGTATACTCTTTTATCTTTTCTTCGCTCATATTTCCACTAGTATTTTTAACCGCTTCGACTATAGCAATATATTGATCATACGATATATCCCCATCTTCAAATTCCTGATAAGCTTTATTTATAACATCTTTTGACGAGGGTTTATCCTGGTCCCGAAGTACGCTATCTCTGGTATCCTTGGCCTTTTCCATCTGTTCCTCTTTTTTGGCTTGACTATATTCCTGCAACTTCACTAATTCACTGCTTTGAGACGCTCCTTTAAAATCCGCAAACCGTGCTTCTCCTTCACTTGATTTCGCATTATTCATTACTGTCTCAATCTGGTTCATGATTGCTTTTACGTCTGTTTCATCGCCTTTACTGGTGAAGGAATCTAAATCTTCTTCCAACTCCTTTATTTTCTTGATAGTCTGTTTTTTATAATCGGCTACATCCGAAAAAGATGGAGAAGTGGCGGAAGAAATATCAGATACCTCCTGAATTGTATCATAGATGTCTTCATCTAGTTTCTCTAGATCCTCGAATACCTCATTAATATCTTCTTTTATTTCCTCCAGATAAGTACTCCTAATAACGGCAGAATCGCTGCTATCTACTTCGGACGCGAATGCCTCGATATGTTGCTGCAAATTTGCTTCCAGATCATCAAACAATCCTTTGAACGATTCTAATATCGTGACATGCAATTCGCTAAAATATTGCTTTGCTTCCTTTGCCGCTTTTCCAGAAAAGGAGCTCATGCCATTAATCGCTTCAATATTTTCTTTTACCTTGTCTAATTGAGATCGAAAACCGGTGGATGCTTCCTGCAGGTCACTTTGAAAATCGGTTACTTCCGATATATCCACTTTATTCGCCATTTGTTACCCTCCTTTATGTCATCATTTGTGGTCCGCTTACTCTAGCAAGTTGTTCATCATTTTCCACCATTTCTTTTCCGACATTATCTAATGCATTAATGTCGGTGTCCAACATCTGTTTATATCTTTCTAGCAATTTGATAGCTTCAATGGCTGTTTCCAAATCCTTAGTAAATGGTTCAATGTTTGTTTTTTCTAATTCCCGGCTTATTTTCATACTGCTGCTAATACTGGAAACAGCTGACCGCAAACTGTTAATATTCGAGGTAAATTCAGTTAGGTTGATACTTACTTCTTCAGCCATCCTCATCAATCCTCCTTCGCTAATTTGATATCAGATTCTATGTTGTCCATGAGGATTAGAAGATTCTTATACCCCTCTACCGCTAGAGCCTTTTCTTGTCTTGCCGTCTCAAGGTCTTCATCAATTTGTTGTTTTGCATTACTAGTATCCGTGTCATAGATTCCTACATAGCCCCCATAGGAATTATACCTTGCTTCAAACTGTTTCTCTATCTCTCCCTCCCATTTTGCTTTTGTCACTTCAAAACCATCAATGGTTTCCTTGACGCTTCTTAAACTCTGAATCTTAGTATCCAGTGCGTTTGACGCATCTAGTAAACGTTGAACCTTGTCTGCTGCATCTGCTATCATGTCCCTTGAATTTTCCATTCCTAGCTCGACTTGTTCCTTCTGCTTTTTCAAACTACTAAGTGATTTTTCTGCTCCCATCTACACTCCACCTCATTTCGGAATTTTTATTTTCATATGCTCATAATCCATTGCGTAATAACATTCATATTCGTTTGGATATTTTTCTTTTCGGATAAACGGCTGGTTTAAGATGTCCTGATCACCAATTTTCATTGCGAATAAACCTATGGTTGACTGTCTGCGGATATATTTGGCTGCCGAGTCAATACTGCTGCCGATAAAGCCGTTATCACCGCACACAATAAAATGAATACCGACAGATGGTCCTTCTTCCCATAATAACAATGGCTCATCATCATCCAAATTGCTTCGGGTTGAAAAGTCTTTCAAATCCTTGATCATAATTAGCCATTTTGTTTGATCTGCTTCTCCTTGCATACGGTTGCGGATTTCTGTTGTAATCTTTTCTTTTACTGTACGCATATCCTCTGCATTTGAAAAATAGGCATCTAATTGATTCCCTGTGTCTGCAAGCGGCTGGTCATTCGTATCGATTAACATCGTATAGTAAGCATCATTTAACATTGTCATGTTCTTAGCTAATGCGTGTGTCAATTTATCAAGCCCGTCTTTCCGGTCACTGACGACAGTTAGAAAACTAAATTTTGCCGGATCAAACGCGAGCGGCGTCACTTCCTCAAATTCAAGCCCAAGCGGAAGCTGCTGATTCTCAACAAGTTCCCTGGTTTTCTTCGTCTTTTTAAACTGTTCAAAATCAATTGCTCCTTCAGGCATCATTGGAATAGACTCTGGACGTTCCCCTTTCCAATGTTCATCCATTTGTTTCGCAGTATCCTGAATAGCATCAATAATATCAAGCGCTTCTGTTCCTTCTGCTGGGAGCATGACCTGGAACAGAGTTGGCTCTTCCAGTTTAATCAACCCTCGACCTGGAATCTCCTCTGTTTCCAAATCTGTTCTTCCAATAATCGATCGCATCTCTGATATTTCAATTAAGTATAGAGCGACTTGCAATTTTATGTTGGTAACAAGCGGCATTTTCATTGCTCCTTGTCTTCCAGCGCTGATAGCGAGATGCAACCCGATACTTGCCCCTTCACGCGCGATTTGTGTAATTAACTTATCGAATTCCTCTCCAAAGTCCGCTTCACGAACGGGGTCATAGTTATCAATAGCGATAAAAATGTTCGGCACCGTTTCTCCACTCGCCTTTTCATACATTTCCATATTGGCAACGCCATGTAAGCTTAACTTCTTTTTACGTTCCTTAATTGTATTAGATATAAGACGTACCCACTTACCTATTTTCTCCACTTCATCCATTAACATAGTATCTGCTACATGCGGAATGTCTTTCAATGGCAACAGTCCATTTGTGCCAAAATCTAATAAATAAACATGCAAGTGTTCCGGATGATGCTGCTTCACCAAATCCATGATGACTGTCTGTAAGAACGTTGATTTCCCGTAACCGGGGCTGGAGAAGACCGCAATATGCCCATCTTTAGTTAAGTTAAGTGTAAGCGGCTCCTGTGCCTGTAATTCCGGTTGATCCAGCAAACCGATGGTGGTACATAATGGTTTCTTCGGCTCTGACCAGGCTTCTTCAAAATTTACCGGATGCAAATCTTCGGCAAAGATACGCTCAGGAAGTGGCGGTAACCATGGTCTCGGCAAAGGCTCAATCTGTTGCTCCTCCGCATAATCATGAATATAATCAATCACCGCATCAAGTTCTGTTGGTACTTTTTCAATTTCTTCTTTTTTGTCTAATCCGCTCAAGTCTTCTGTTAAAATATCATACTGACCCAAATCATTAATGGCGTAAATCGTGGTGTCTACCAGCTCATGATCATTTTTATCGAGCACATAGTCTGCTCCGCTCCACGCACTTTGGAACAGTTCGTAGATTTCATTATTACCGACCTGTAAATAAGAGCGTCCAGGTAATGTGATTTCCGCTGCATCCGGTGTTTTTAAAATTTCGTTGGAGTCGCTTGCGTTTTGGACCTTCAGTGCCAGTTTAAATTTCGAGTTCGACCAAATTTGGTCATCTACCACACCGCTTGGTTTTTGTGTCGCCAGGATTAGGTGAATACCAAGTGAACGACCGATTCGGGCAGTAGAAACAAGCTCTTTCATAAAATCAGGTTGTTCTGCTTTCAACTCAGCGAATTCATCGGAAATCAGGAAGAGATGTGGCATTGCTTCACTTGCCTCACCTTTGTTATAGAGTTTTTGATATTGGTTAATGTGGTTCACGTCATGCTCTCCAAATAGGCGCTGGCGTTTTTTTAATTCTGCTTTGATCGAAGCAAGGGCTCTCATAGATTGTGTACGGTCTAAATTCGTAATGGTTCCTAGTAAATGCGGCATATTTTTAAATAAATTTGCCATTCCGCCACCTTTATAGTCAATAAGTAAAAAGGCAACTTCATACGGGTGGAAATTCACCGCGAGTGAGATAATGTATGACTGTATGATTTCCGATTTACCGGAGCCAGTCGTACCTGCGATTAAACCGTGAGGCCCATGTGCTTTTTCATGCAAATTCAAGTTTACAATGTCGTCTTTTCCTCGCAAGCCTAATGGAACAGCTAAGCTCTTATAGGTCTCATTCACCTGCCAACGCCTAGCGATAGCGAGTTCCTCCACTTTTTCTACCCCATACATTTCAAGAAATGTCACGCTTTCCGGGATGGAGTTTTTCAAGCTTTGTAAGTGATTTAATGGTGCTAGTGCACGGGAGACATCTTCTTTATTAAACCCGCTTGGAAAGTGGTCCAATGCAAAATGCTTATTTACCAGTTCCCCTTCTTCCAGTAAAATATTCCCGCTTTTTACATCCCGAAGATCAATGACGGTTGTCACATGTTCCGGCAATGATTGCATCACATCCTGGACGAATACTAGAGAAACACCAAGCTCGCTGGGATCCTCATTGAAAAATTCCATTATCGTATGATCTAAAATAATTTTTTCGTCAGTAATCAAAACGACATAATGGGGTGTGAAATATGTTTTTTCATTTTTATTTGTTTTTTCATCCAAAACGAGTTTGCGCTCTTTTAAAATTTGATACAGCGAATGGAGCACTTGATCACGGGATCGTTCATGGTAAACAAAACCACGGACATTTACACCCTGCATGCTTGCGTGTGGTAACCAGCGCATCCAGTTCCATTCATTCTTTTCCTCTTCTGGAAAAACCGTAATGAATTGTAAATCATGATAGCTGTGGAATAACGCTGTCTGCATGACGAATAATTGCAACTGCTCCAGGACGAGGTGACGCGGACCAATGTAGCCAACTGGCCCATTCATAAGAGATGTCACAACAGGTACTTGTTCGATTTCTCTATATTGGGAATAGAGTTCACGTGCTGCATCAATAAGTTCATCCTTCTCTTTATCGAACTCTTCGTCCTTAAAGTCGATTTCAAAACTCAAATCAACCTTTCCCAGACCGACACGATAATTTAGAAAATCATGGTGAAATAATGTCTTTTCGTATATCCTGGCATCTACATTCTTCGCCATTTGGCGGATTTGTGCTACATTCGGATAATGGTAATTTAGAGCATGTCGCTGTTCTTCACTTACATGATACAGTTCTTTTGTCTTACGTTGTAAATATTCCCTATATGTCTTATCACGCTCTTTCATATTCGCTTTATACTTTTTCACACTTTTTATATATGATGTGATTGCAAATATAATGGTCGTAACTGTCATTGCGAGCATGACGATAATAAAGATTCCTCTTGGATGAATGATGGATACAATTACAAGTGCAGCAATCATCACAAGCGGTGGCACAATGGTACGTGCCAGCTGTTCACTCGGCTTGGACGGTTTATTAGCCGGTTTCGCAATAATGCGTTTATCTGTTGGTTCTCTGTAAATGATTCTTGGCGAACGGTGATAATCGGGATACTCTGCATTATAACGATGATCTGCTTCTACCAAGGAGACCAGCTTCGATGAAATTCCGTCCCCGGGAGCTATAATATGCATATCTTCCTCTCCCATGATAACCGTAACCCCATCAAAGAAAAGTTGATCACCAGGTTCAATAACTACATCTCCGCTTATACGTACGTAATTATGGAAAACTTCTCCTTGATGAACTTCTAATTTAAATAATCGTTCTATACGCTCGCGTAACAGCACAAAATCAACGGATGTACCGGACACGCATACATCATCATATTGGTTAGAACTGAAGGTTATACTACGCTTTGCTGCTATGTCATATGCATCTCCGCCTTTTACATCCGATAGGTAAAAATGCATCGGACGTCCTTCTATATGCACCATTTTTTGTTCATTTGCGTACAGCACGTCATCTGCAATGATACATGCCTCACCATTCCAAGCTATCGAAAGACATTGTTTCAACGGCAAAAATGTTATCGTATCTGCCCAATCCTTTCCAATTGTTATTTCCTTTTCTTCGCCCAATGGCAAACGGCATGTATGTAATTCATTCTCGTAGCTCACCGTCAGTTTATTTTCTGCCATCTTTCTATCCTCCAAACAAGTACTGCTCTTCTTATCTCTTATTCTTTATCATCTGTTGATTCATCTGCCTCAGCATCTTCTGTTACATTATCTGTTTCTTTTTCATCAGGTAATAAATCATGCTCTTCTCTGTAATCCTCTAACTCTTTTTCCAGCTCAGTAATCTTTTCTTCCCGCTCAGTACCAGTTAATTCGGGGTCATTACTTGCCTGTTCTATCTGTTTGATTAAACCATACATAATCAGACTCGGGTCATTTATATACTTCGCAATATCAACAGATTCTTCAAAATTGCCCCGGCCATTATAAATCCAATACAATAAATAATTCTCATCGCTATTCAAACTAACATTTCGCATAATAACCTTTTTATCCTCGTCAGATAACGTTTCAACATGAATATAGGAAACGGCCAAAATATATTTATTTACAAAAGGGAGTTTTTCCGGATCTTCTCCTTGTAGTGTCGAAATAACATCTCCGTAATCAGATGCCAGATATTCATGATGGGAAGTATGCAATTTATCTTGATACGGTAGTTTTATAAATACGAAATATGCGAGCGGAATAATCAATAGAACAGACAGTATGACCATACCAATGGAAAGCCCCTTAAATAGTCGGAATCGCTTTGCCGGTACAAGTTGCATCGTTGCTTCTGTTTTCTTTTGTTCTTTCTTGTAGCTGTCTTCAAGAAGGCTTATTAAATGGGAAAGGTCATCCATCTCTCGCACTTGGCGTTGAAATTCAGTTTCATCCGCATTTTGCAGGGACCCCTGATATAGCTGATCAAAGGTATACGTTTTGGAAAATAGGGCTATTACCAAACATTTATATTGCTTTAAAAATTTCTCTTCTCCCATTTCATATGGTGGAAGAAGGTCACGCATCCCGCGGTAAATAATAGCAGGCATTAAGTTATCGTCAAATACAAGATTATCTGGATGAAGGAAAAAGGTTGTTCTTGTAGGCAGATATTCTTTCAAACGGGCAATATTGCACAACAAACGCAATTTATCATTACGTCCAAGTCTTTTCAGGTCCTCCCATTTTTTCATATCCTGATCAACAGCAAATATGAAGGTAAACATATCCTCTGCCTCTTCAACTGTCATCGGGACAAAGAAATCCTTATCCTCAGTAATCAGCCCCAATTGGCGTATGTCTTTTACACGTGTTTGTGATTTCGGTAACTGTAATTGCCAATTGTTCTCTTCTATAGTGAACTGGAGGGAAAGTTCTTCCATTTGTATTAATTTTTCCTTCATATCCATTGACTCCTTCGTAATTTCTCACAATTTAGAAACATGTCGATCTGTTATGTAAACGTGTCTATAAAACCTTTAATATATCACCATTCGAAACCGGATAATCTATCAGACTGTCATCATCTGTCAACAATATGTCTTTTGTTGTTATTTTCAATGCAGAAAGGGTTCTGTCTCTTCGCTCAATTTTTAATGTTTCCGTGAGATTCAGTAATAATTGCTTCACTGATATTTGGAGGGGAATACGTAAATCATACGTATTCTCCCCCCATTTTGTAAAATCTACTGTTACATTAACATGCGTATTATGCGTCATTTCCCATCTCTCCTAACCTGTAAATCTCTGAAACATCGTATAAATACCGACACATAAAACACTAACGAGTCCGGCAAAACCGATATAGAGGGCAGTTCCTAAACCATCATCACTCTCTTCTTCCTGGTCGTCACTAGCAGCCGTCTGTGGAGCGGTATAGTCTTCGTTAAATAACGCATTCTTTGTATCCTGCACTAAATTATCAGCAGCACCTGTATCCATCATAAACAGTGATTCTTCCAATTCCTTCATCATGTTTTCTGCTTCTGTTTGCTTCGATTCAATAGCTGATTCTGTTTCTTCGCTAAACAGATGAGGAAATCTTTTTTCCTTTTCTGTTTCGGTATTTTGATAGTTTTGTGTTCCATCTTCACCGATACGATCTATTTTCAGTTCCATTTTGCCACTATCTTCAGCGTCATCTTTAGCAACTACCAGAAGCGGCGTGAACATCAGCAAGCCAATTAGACAGAATACCAAAAGACTAGTTCGCTTCAGCAGCATCCTCATCTTCCGTCTCCTCCCTTACATTTTGGTGTAGGACGAATAAGTTTGCCGCAACACCAATCAGGGTTATACCAATAAGGACAATAATGGATATTACGCCATTAGCAGTTCCATTCACAACATTGGCAAACATCGTTTCAACATGCTGTAATGGGGAGAACATCCTTACTGTTTCAATTTGATTCATACTGATAGCAAGCATATCTGTTAAGAACAAATATAAGCTCAATACAGCCAGAAGAATAAACATACCAATCATTTTCAATTGCCTTAACAAATACGTTGCTACAAGTAACATGGCTAACATAATAAGTGTAATCATACCAATCCATAGGAAAAGTCTGCCTCCACTAACTTGCAAAAGATAGCCTGAAGTCAAGCCAATTACTAGTCCTTCAACAACACCGATGCCAGCAGTGAGTCCCATTAATGGAAGATTTTTACCAACTATCGATTTATCTTGCGCAAATTGATCTCCTTCTGCGCGCTTTTGATTGTTGGTTGAGATAACGTAAGCTGTGAACAAAGCAACAATAAAGCAAATTAATACTAAATAATACGGTAGAAAGGCTTTGTTATCATTATCCTCGCCTGATGATCCTCTTGACCCGATCACGCCATCATTTTTCGTTTCGACAGGGTTGGAAAGAAATTCATATAAATCTTCATTCTGCCTATCTCCGACCCGGCTGTTTGCAAGAACACCAGCAAAGTTATCAGCAAAATTTTGATCCTCCAACAGTGTCTCCGTCATATCAACAGATAGAGTTTCAGCCTGTTCTACGAGAGTGACACCACTTTCTTGAATATCTCTTGCTTGTTCATCAATTGCATCAAATGTCTGGTACACACTATCAGCTGCATTCAAGTTAGTGGCTGCCTGACTAGCAAGTGATTCTGTCTCTGAGAAAATGGATTGTAAATCATTGCCCATTGTCATGAATACTGACTGCTCTTCACCTCTGTTTGATTGAACATGTTCTTGTTCATCAATCAGGCCTATGCTCTCCTCACGCCAAGCTGCTAACTTGTCTAAGGTTTCCTCTAGATCATTATTCATAACTTCTGCTTCTTCTGTCGTACGATTAATGTCTTCAGCTAACTGGTCTGCGTTTTCATCCACTTCATTTACAAGCTGATTATACGTTTGAATCTGATCTTGCAGTCTTTCTATCGGTTCCCGGACTTCTGCTGTAATTCTATCTGTCACAAGATTAACCATATAATTTTCTAATACATCAGCGACATTTGGTTCATTAAATAAGGTATATAGAGAGTCGTCCGTAGCAAGTTCCTTTAATGATTGGTTTCCCACCGGACCGCTGCTTCCTATATCAATTCCAAAATAATTTTCATACAATGCAATCATTCTTTGATAATCGCCCACTGTGTCAGATGCTGCATTAATTAAACTTTCCGTGGAATCACTTGTTAGTGATGACTCGATTTGATGCTGGATTTTATGATTCGTTATATGAATCGTTTCAGGTTCTTCTACCTCATCATTTTCTTCTTCTTCGTTATTTTCGTTTCCTTCATCATCACTATCTTCGTCTTCGTTTCCTTCATCACCCTCAGTATCTTCTTCCGATTCATCTGGCTCCTCGCCTTCTGTTCCATCTGAATCGGGATCTTCGCCCTCTTTTTCTCCGTTCCCTTCTTCAGGTTCCTCTTTTTCAACATCATTATCTGAATCGGGAATATTAGAGTCGTTTGTATCTTCTTCTTTTTCATTTATGCTGCCATCAGGAGTTTCTGGCTGGTGCTCGTGCTCGTCATTTTCTGAAGCGTCACTATCAGACTCCTTTTGCTCTCCATCTTCCTCTGTCTTTTTGGTACTCAATCTAGTCACAACTGGCTGAGCCGGTTCCAAAACGGAAGCTGTCATTGCGGATTCCGATTCATCTATATCTTTAATATCTGCTAAATCTACTTCCCAACTCCATCCAACAGGCTGAAAAACATCGATTTCAGATCCGGCGTCTCTCAATTTCAGGTTAAATTGAACGGTTAATTCCCCTGCATCCAAAGGTGGAAGTATGATATTCCCACCATTATATTCATAATCGACTTCTTTATTATTTAAAGTGAGCGTTAAACCACTCTCTTTAAACGCCTCAGGGATTTTTAATTTAAATATTGAACCTGGTTCTTCAATTTCTTCAGGAATGTTAACCGTATCCTTCACTACCACCCCATTGTTAGCTAAATCTGTTTTAATCTCTTGTACTAGCTGAGGTAAAGTTTTCTTATCATTAGCGTATTTTGGTTCATATCCAAACTCTTTATTATACTTATCCGTTACTTTCTTAACATTTTCCAATTCGGTAACGGTCTGCTCCGATAAACCAAGACTCCTAATTTCATTCATATTGAGATATGGTAACTTATTTATCTGATTTTGTATGCTTTGTTGCGCTTGATTGTCTGCTGCATCAAACAGTATGCTCAAATTACCCTCTTCGCCATCTAAAGCTGCTTCAAAAATGCCTGATAGCCTATTTTTCACTCTGGAATTCATATCCAAATCCAATTTTTCTTGCAAATACATATCCAAATTTGTAATTTGTTCACTTGTGTTTTCTAACTGGCTTTGTATCATTACTGCATCTGTACCAGCAGTTTGTCTATCCTCTTTTTCCTGTTGAAGCTGATTATTAATTGCTTCGTTTGCTGCCTCTAATTCTACTAATTGCTGTGATATATCTTCATTACTTAATTGGCTGCTAAAGTCGTTTAGCTGACCTAAAAAGTCCCTTGATAAATGGTTATTTGTATCTTTTAATGCAATATAATCTTCCATAGCTGATAAATAACTTCGATTTGTTTCAGCATGGCTATTTAAACTATCATCAAACGTGTCTAATATTTCTTCTAAGCTACTAAAACTCTCTATTGATGCTTCTGTATTATCCTGTACTGCACTAAAACGGTCCGTATAAGAACTGAGTGGGTCATTGATAGAATTATTATAAGTAGAGGTATGTGCTGCTTGTCTTTCCACAATGGAACCAATGTTGTCTTGTGCATTTTGTAAGTTACTTATGATGCTTGCAAAATAAACATCGATAATTCGCCGGTTTACGTCATTCAATATTTCACTAGCTGTCTTTTCTGCTTCAGATTGTATCCTTTGATTGCCTGATGCATTAATTTTATAATTTAATGACACTTGTTCCGGTGATTCCGAATCCATAGATAACGCTTTTACTGAAAAATCATTGGGAATAATAATCATCATATCGTATGTATTGTTTTCAAGTCCGCTTTCAGCAACACCGCGACTAACAACGTACCAGTCATGCGACTCATCCTTGTCCATACTTTTAATAAACGTTTCTCCAAAGGATAACTCATTACCATTAAAAGTTGCACCATCGTCCTCGTTTACAAGTGCTATGTTCATTGCCATTACTTGCTCTTCTTTTCCTTTTTCCGTTTTCTTCGTGGAAACTTGGTTAAAACCAAGATAGGACAACCCTGAAGCAAGAAAAAGCATCAAAATTAAGAACAAAAGAATTCGCTTATTTAGCTTTTTCACTTATTTTCAACTCCTGCACATTCTTTAAAAAATCAATTATATAAAATAAAGCTTCATTCTGTGGAGATTATTTTTCACTCCACTCCCTCAAGTGATTCTAGGAGTTAGCCTCCGTTAACTACTATCAAAATAGATTTATTATTCACTGCTTTGCGGCGGGAGTTTTACCGATAATTCTCCCTGATAAATCCTTAGACATGTTTTTTACCTCTATATATCTATGAAATAAACATGAGCCACACAACAATCGTCGCGCGGCTCAAGATAGTGATTATTGAAAATATTACAAATTCCTTAATTAACTAAGACCAAAATTACGTGATAAGGCCTCATCTTGTTGTGCCACAGCCTCAGCAGTTTTAGTTAGCTGATCTTGAATATCAAGCAACAATTGAGAGAATTCTTTAACCTTTGGTTCTAATTGTCTGAATTGAACTTCAAATTGGTCAAAAGCGCGTCCTTCCCATTCCCCACGTAACTCATCCTGTAAGTTAGATAAATTCGTCAAAACTTGGTCAATTTGTTCTGATCCTTGTCCATAACGTTTTGCTTTTGCTTGCAATTCTTCCGGACTCATACGTATTTGTCCTGCCATCATTAACCATCTCCTTTATCAATATAAGTAGTAATTCAAGTGAAAAGCTTCCTATAAAATTATTATAGAGCAAACACCAAAGCTTATTTTCCAAGGTGTTAGTTGTCAGTATAATAATAGCGTTTTCTCTTGTCAACATGCTATTAGAAGGAGATTTTAATTTAAGCCAAAAGAAGTGTGAGTATAGAATACTATTAATGTAATTATTTAGGAAAAATATTGGTTTTTAGCAATAGAAGACAATTTTCAAAGATTACTTTTTGATAGTTTTATACATAAGAATCAATAGGAAAAATAGTTGGTATGATTATCGGAAGTAGTTCTAAAGAAATAAATCAAGAAGAAAATGAGAAGGAAGAACCAAAGGACACAGAACAAGATGAAGAAGGAAATAATGAAGACACTTCTTCCGGTGGAGCAGATTCCGAGCAAAAAGAGAATACTGCTGATGAAAAACAAACAGAAACGAGCACAAATTCCAATTTTGATTCTTTAGTTGCTTGGATGGAAGAGGAAACAGAAGGTACTGCGGCTCCTCTCTTTGAAAATGATGAAACTCAAACACACGAAATGGAAGATGTAACAGTAACTTTAAATGCTTATCAATTAGTAGAATTAAAAGATATACATACTGATTTTAGTATTCCTTTCGATGATCAAACGGATGGTGGTGTTCTTTTAACAGAATTCACTGTAAAGAATGATTCTGATCAGGACTTATACTATACACCGGATTACTATGTGAATTATTTTGGTGGAAATAAAACTACTGGGATTAATCGAAATCTGATTCCACTCGATGAACAATTATCTGACATGATATCTGTCCCTAATGAACAATTGCTTGAAGCTGGTAAAGAATATACAGGTTATTTAGCTCATTCTTTTGGTGAAGAACAATTAGAAGGAATACTCGAAGAAGGAAATGTCACGATAGAGATTTCAACGCCATTTACGGATGCTGAAGAGGTCTCTAAAGAATTTACGGTTGGCCAGAGTACAGAATTGACGCTGCCACTAACGGATGAAAGTGCTGAAAAAAGCGCTAAAGTAGAAAGTGAAGACTTCTACCAAGATAAAATCAGTAAAGATAACATGGGCGATAAAAAAATGATTGAGCAGGAAGATGGAATTGGCGAAAGTGACGAATTAGGTGATGTAACGATTACATTGGATGGTTATCAATTTGTTGATTTCACCCCAAATGAATATGAAGCAGATCGTTTTGAAGACCCTGATAATCTAGTAGTAGCTACTGTAAGGTTTGAAATAGATAATCAGGGTGATCAGGAAATTGGTATGGACAATACTTCATCACGAATATTTCTTAATGACGGCACACAATATTTACGAAACGAGTCTTTTCTTAGTCCATATGAGTATGAGGAAAATATTGCCGCCGGTGAAAAAGGAGAGTTATTACAAACTTTCTTATTAGATAAAGAAATGTATGAAAAAATTTGGAAAGATAAAAGCATAGAAATTGAAATTGGTCCAATGAATAACTTAGATTATGAAGATATTTCTAAAGGACACGTAGTCACTTTCGATTTAAAATAAGTAAAAAGACTAGTGTAGCATTTCTGAAATAGTTGCTCTTGGTGTCCACTCTAAAATCAAAAAAGGTAAATAAAATCCGCATGAACACTGAACTTTTGGTAAATTTATGATACTAACCAAATCTACCAAAAAGAACGTGTTATCATGCGGAAAAACTACCTTGGCGCACTTTTCTTTTTTGTGTGGTCAAACAGACTAGGAAATGAAACCAAATTCTGCTCTTTGATATACCATAGATGCCCGAATAGGATAAAAGATTTTGAAAGAATTTCTATGATAAATGACCATATTTGTGGTCGCGAGTATCATCTACATATATGTCCTAGCACCTTCTCATCAGAAGCTATTAATATAAGAAACTCTTTCTTTTCTATTAAATTACGATAATGCATCCTCTAATAAGTTAGTAAATAACTCATTAAAATTTTTAAATACTCCAATTTTTTCTCCAGAAGGGTTGTCTAGTTCTAAAAATTTCCTGCTCTTTAAATCATACACATACCAGCTAATATTACTTTCACCTAAAAATAAATATTTTTTCTGTTCCACGTTCTCATGCCAAATATGATTTAATTCTAAAAACCCATTAATTTGTTGATTAGGTTTATCTTTAAGAATTTCTTCATCAATACCGTACAATATAAAGCCATTGAATTCTATACCATTAATAATTCTTAAGACATCCTTATAATCTTCTGGAAGCTTACATTTAAACTCCTCCAATACCTTCTTTTCAAAATCAGAAATTTCTTTTTCTACTGCGCCTATGTTGATTTCTTCTTCGTATAATTTTTTTTCCCGCTTTATCTCATTTAACTTACTTTGCCACATACTTCTCACTCCTTCAGTGTTTTGGTGGGTAAATTACTCCGTCTATTAATGGCCAATCCACATTTTTTATCTGCCCTGCGTTTAACTCTCTTGAAAAACTGTTTTGAAAATATTAGTAATTACTTTATGATATGGTTCATTTTTAATTAATACTAAGTTATCAAAGCTATTTGTTCCACCACCGTCTAAAGGAATTTTATGATGAACTTGCCAACCGTCTGGAACCCTACCGTTCTGTAATTTAAGTATATCTGTCTTTGAAAAGCCAGCATTCTTAAGATAATCAGTATTCTCACCTAGATTTTTTAAAAAGTCTTTTCTTATTGTACGGTTAAATTCATTCCTTAAATGATTTAGCTCTTCGGCATTTCTTTTAATATATTCTATATTAACAGTTTGAATGTTTTGTAATGTAACATCTTTTCCTCTTAACTTCCATGTGAAATTATTAATACTATTAGATCCTTCACCCACAGACCCCTCAGCAACTCGCTTCCACTGCTCCAGCCGAACAGATTCCCCTGCTTCTCTATAAGCAAAACTTTCTGCACCTGTATCACTTACTACATGCACTGTTGTTGTCGCCATCTTTGGCTGAAGGCCAGACTTAAGCACTTCGTATCCTTCTTTCAGCTGATTCGTGCCTTTCTTCACACCTTCTACCATATTGTCCGTGGCTGTGACTGCTCTATTTTGAATGGCATTCCCCAAACTTCTGAAACGAAGAGCTCCCCAGTTAGCCGCTGTATTCGCACCTTCTTTGACTGTAATCGCTGTATTTACACCTTTTGCTACAGCGCTTCTGGTTGCGTTAGTTACACTTTCCGCATTACGGACAAGGGTTTTGGTTTGACCTGCAATACGAATACCCGGTACCGACATTAAAGGTCCTAGCGCCGCCCGTAATGCATGTTGTGCTTGATAACCACTCCATTTTATAGAGCGCTTAAGTCCCATTTCTTCCGTCAAGTTTTTTCCTAATCTAGTAGAATTTCCACCTGAAAAACTCCTGATGCCCCTGGAATAATCCTATTATCTACACTGATACTATTAGTCCCACTAAACATATCCGATTTCATCACAGCATTCACTGCATTCTTCGCCGTGTTTTCAAAGAAATGGAACGTTTGCGAACCATCATTCGGTACGACCCCTAAAGACCTTTCTTCTGTAGCGGCATTTTCTATTTGTGCTATTCTGATTGACGATTTGTTTAACATCGATGGACATCTGAGTGGCTAGTTCTTTCCTGATGGAGTTCCCACCCTACAATATGCCCTAGACTCGAACGCTCCCTACTTTCCTATACATATAAAACAGCCTGACACAATTAGAATATCAGTGTCATCCAGGCTTAAAACTGAAATATTTTAATTTTCATTGTCTACTTTACAGATTCCAATTTATAATACCAATTAAGACTTTAAGTATCTATGAATTATTTTTTTATTGATTCATAATTAACAATTAAAATATGCTTTTAAGAACTCAAAAAACGATGACCAAGTTTCCTTTAGTTCCCCTTTTAAAAGCAGTTCATCTCCACCCTCAAAATTAACTGTATATACTTTATCTGGTACAGTATCCAGCACTAATACAGCATTTGCTGACATTTCACTTAAAACTAGGTACTGCTTCGGGAAACCATGTTCTTTTCTAGAAAAGAGTGTGTATGATTCAATATTATTTTCTTCATCTACTATATCTAGTAATTCAAAAGGCACATGCTCTTCCCAAAAAGGTCCTGCATACTGAATATAAAATTTTTGGAAAGTCTCTGACACGTATACATCTAGCCTTATTAGAGCATCCTTTACTAGATTGCTATCTTCACGCTTATATATTTCTTCTCCTAGAACTTCATCTAATCTCTCAGGCAAAATACTCATATTATTTTCCTCCTAAAGCTTCTTCTCCTCGTATTTTCCAATAATTAATGGAATCTACTTTTTGAAATGCTCCTCTAGTTGTTCCTCCATTGGATAAAATGGGTTTAACCTTCCCTTAAAAGGATGTAGTGGAGCTCTTTTTTCATTACTGATATTATGATACATACCTAGTTGAAGCCTCATATAGTGGTCCAACACCCTTTTGCTGTGAATGATGCAACGTTGCAACAATACCTGTATCATCAAGGATAGGGGCAAGTCCGTATTTCGCAGATGCTTCAGCATTTGTTAACCCGTGGCCTTTTTTAGCACCTTTTGTTCGAACCATATTCCACTTAATATCTCCTCTTTGATATACCTTATAGGTAAATCCTGTGCCATCTTTACCTGCATTATACTCTACACTCCGAGTAATATTTATTTTACCTTCTCCCAGCACAAGGTTCCCATCAACTCTATCTATCCTACCTTGACTATCTGTTGTATAATTGTATCCTTCTTTGAGTACGGCGGACGATTTTTACCACTTGTGCCATCTTTTTTACCACCCTTTGCGGAGAAATGTACCACTTATTGCAGAGCTCTTCACCATACAATACAGAGACAAGCCAATGAAGTGGAATAAACTGTTTCATGCATGATATAGCAACCATTCCACCACCCTTGACCTTGTTTGTATCCGTGGTAGTGGTTTTAATGGCGGATGGAGAAAAAGCAGCCTTTAGGACTTCATCCGCTCAAATAGGTACCACGGACAATCACTTCTAAGTTCCGCTGGCGGTCAAGGGCAAGCAGTTAACACTGTGGTTAATCAGTGCTTATTCTCCAGTTGAACAGGTCATTATAGTCATAGATGGAATATTAGGACGGCCTATGATCAGAAATGGTAAACCCTTCCACAAAAGGTGGTAAAACTCTCCACATTCCGTGGTAAAAAAGATTGCAAGGGTGGTACATACTGAATGCCATACTCACCTTCTTTACTTGTATACTTAACGTTCGGTTTTAATACTTTTCTTCGCCCATCTTTTATATAATGTTCTCCATAAGGGACTTCTATAATTCTAGGAACATTATCTAAATCTAAATGACTTCCACTAGCCCCACGAAACTATCCGAATTCTTCACTGCATCCATTGCATTCCGAGTCGTGTTTTCAAAAAAGTTAAAGGTTTGCCTGCCATCATTCGATACGACTACAAAAGATTTTTCTTCCATTGCAGTATTTTCTACCTGACGTACCGATATTGGAAGTTTATTTATCACCGCCTGGATGACACTATCTACATCCCTACATCCATTACCGCTCCTATTGGTTCTTTGCCAATCACTGCAACACCATTTTGCAAACTATTCTTTAATTGCTGAACCCGACTTACGCTAGTTTTTGAGCCTCTTTTACTCGATTGGCCACACTAAGATCGTTATCTACCTGTACATTCAATTTCAAATGCTTAATAAGATAGAATACAAGGATAAAAACAACCTAGCACTATTCAAAATCGGTACTAGGCTGCGGTAAAAACATTTTTAATTTTAATTAATGCTATTCCTATTTTATTTCATTTATACTTAAATATTATTACTCTTTATTTCTTCAAACCATTCATCAGCAATATCACTTGCTGTTTTATGATCCTTATCCGTATAAACAAAATCATATTTATATTCTGCTTTGAATTTTCCACTTCTGACATCATAAATTAATTTCATTTCCGTAGGCATATCTTTTTTGTACTCTTCACATATTTTTTTTATTTTTTCTATATCTTCATTTATGATGTCTAACACCATAAACCCTCGATCCAAAGATACATCATAATCTTTTTCACCTTGCTTCAAAGCATCGTTCAGTTTATGACTTTTTACAAGTTTATTATTAATTAGATAAAAGAATTTACTAGAAATCAGATTTCTTTCACACGAAGCATACACATATATTTTATCTGCTCTATTTTCTACATATTCCATACAAATAGATACCATATCTGCTTGTAATTCACTAAATTTAGCTTCAAATTCCTCCATCATTATATCACTCCTTAAATCAATTTAGAAAAACTTCAGAATATGGTTCACCATCAATTGTATATTTGACATTAAATTTTTCAGGTCGTAAATTATTTTTGTCATATATAATTTCGACATCTACTGTTACCTTTTTAGGTGGCGTCTCCTTTAAAGCTCTTGCACATTTATCCTCTATCTCTTTGTACTTTTTTTAAATTAATATCTAATAACATTGAAACTAAATTATCATATTTAGAAGAACCTTCAAACCGATCGGCTACTATATGCCCTCCATGGTCTTTTCCTTTTATTTTCCCCGGCGTATTCCTGCTATGTGGTAATCTAGCTTCACGTTCTGTGAGTTGTAGGTTATCTGTTTCAAACTTAGAAATTCTTCCTAAATTATCTGTCTCATAAAAGTAATCGTATTCCCCTGTTTGATATCGAATATTTATTAGGGAAAAATTCAAAATCATTTTGCTTTAACCGAAAGTCTCGGATAGATTTTGGGCTCATTATACGGTTAACATTATACTTTGAACCCTTAATAAAGCCATAACCAACTTCAAGATAGAACTCAACTAATTCTTTAGGTAATTTTAATTTTAAAGATTCTTCAACGTCTCTAATCTCCTCTATAGATACTGAATAAAAACTATTATTTACATTAGAAGCTAAGTAACTGTACTTCACTTTCATTTTCCCCCTTTAAAAATTCTATTTGCTGGAGAACCTACACCGTGAATACTTGCTTGATGTTCATTAGGAAATCTTGCTAGATGAATATTCCACCACTCATGTTCTCCGCCAAAAGTATTTTCAATTATATTAAGTAAATAGTATAAATATCTTTCCAACAATAAATTATGAGGGAGTGGATTGAATGACAGAGATGATCTCCATCCGTTACGACTCCACAGATATTATCACCCTTCTTTCTTTATAAAAATTCATAAAATGATACATAAAAAAGAACCATTTAGAGAAGCTATCATTGAATTATCTTAAAAAAGGAGAGATAGTGATGACAAACCCGAAACCAAAACCAGACAATCGCGCTGATAACGTAGAAAAAATTCAAAATACCATCGACCATACGATGCAAAATATGGATGAAGCTGAAGATTACGTAAAAGCACATGCAGAAGAAATAAGTTCGCAAGAGAAGCAAAAAATCAAAAATAAGAATGAAAGACGCAGAGAAACCATTGATGGGCTTCGAGACGAAATTAAAGACGAAGCGAATTACGCATCACAAAACTTGGACCAAAACGAATTGGAATAACAGAAAAGACTTCAGTCAGTATTCAAGCAAATGATTGAAGAATAATAAAACCCGGATAAAATTCACACTCTAGTTTGTTCTAAAACGTGAATTTTATTCGGGTTTAAATGTTGCAGACCCAAAGTGCTGCCTACATCAGTTATTCTATGAGTATCAGTGCTCGCGAAATATCAGATAATCTAGCAGCTGATAAAAGAAAGGAACATCTGGAAGCATGGTCAGATAATCCCTAGCCGCTAAGTAGTGTTTCCACATTTCTTTTTGTGCCTGTTCCTGACCAAGAATAGAGACAAAAGTTGCACTCTTATTCCGCTGATCTTGTCCTGGCTGTTTCCCCAACAGCATAGCGTCACCTGTTAAATCCAATAAATCATCTTTAATTTGAAAGGCAATACCAGCGTGATAAGCTAAATGTTTAACCGCTTGCTTCCGGTCTGCGGATGCACCAGCCAGGATAAGCGGCATCATCAGTGCTGCTTCAAAACCGAGGCTCGTCTTATAAACGGATAATTCTTTTAACGATTCAAGCGTTAACTGTTTCTCTTTTGCATTTAAATCAAGTAATTGTCCCTTGCACATATCTTGTGTTGTCCGGGTCGAATAAGCAATTAGTTCTAATACCCGCTCCGGGTCTGCATGCTTAATTGTAGTTTGTTCCTCTACTGCCCGCTGCGTTATCCAAAGTCCTGTCAGTTCAGCTACTGCATGGTTATACTTCTCATGCAGCGTCTGTTTTCCCCTTCTTGTGGATGCATTATCCTGTGACGGTAAATCATCGAAAATAAGGGAAGCTGTATGCATATACTCCACTGATTTTGCTAGTGGCAGTATCATCTGGTCCGGTAAGTTAAAGCCTTCCTTCGCCATAATCCAAGTCATAATCGGCCGCAAGCGTTTGGCATTACCTCCTAAGCTGTACTCTGCTGCCTGTTCTAACGTATTTTCTATTGATTCCAGGCTGAGGTGCCCTTCTAACTGTTCCTTTATCTCTTTCATTTTAGAGACAAACTGTTCCTTAGATTGCTCATTTTGCCTTAATGTATCTAAAAATTGATCACGGATCCATTTATCAAAGAAGGCCACATTTTGACTGCGGTTTATTACTTTTTCTAGTGTTTTATCAAAATTCGTATCAAAAGAAAACTGCTGCATAAAAGCTTGATAGCGTTCTTTACCCAGCCTTTGCTTTAAACGTTTAAGACCATTGATGGCTCGATCCAATATAATATCCCGAATCTCTGGTTTCCCTCCATAAATCGTGTGAACAAAATAATAAATAACAGACCAATACATCGCAAATGGATTCATTACGTTTTGGTTCTGATGATGATGTGTTACAAAATAGGTGTAGGGCGTTACACTGCGATTAGCTAAATCCTCATCAAAATCAGCTAAATCGTCTGCCAGCTGATTATAAATTCCATAATGAAACATATTCTTTTCTATCTTGTCATCCTTAGAAAAAGCCCGGAAAGAACGCACAATCAGCCGGGAAGAAGCTGATTTTAAAATTACAGGAACATACAGTTGTTCATTTGTATAACTGCTATTATCTAACTGTTTTTGGCGGTCCTGTTCTTGCCCTTCAAAAAACAAATAGGCGTTATCTAAGAAATCCCTGTTGCGCTCTATTGGCTGACAAGCCTTCAAATAAGTGAATGCTTCCGACAACCCATCATACACAGCGGAAATAAACTCCCAATGGTTTTCCTGCCAATCCGATGCTTTTATAGGTATAACTTCACCAGTTAATAATGTTTGCCGGATAAAATAGGCAAATGCCTTCTTTTCAGCCTCCGTCAAAACATCCGCATCTAGAACATCGTCAATTAACGGATAGGTTAAACCATAATAATAACCAATGCGAACCGCTTGATCTAATTGTTGCCTTCTTACTTGAGCTGATGTTTCGTCTTTTAATTCCTCGATCTCATGAATAATAACGCCAGCAATAATCTTGATTATTTTTCGTTTCGCTTCATTTTTATCAAAGCCTTCAGGAAGGATTGCAGAGATGTATTTCAGTTTATCTGTAACCCAAAAGAAAACCGGCTCCAGGGATTCTTTCTCTGCAAATTGGTATAACTCTGCCATATGGAAAGAAACGTGTTGCTGTTTCCCGTCTAAATAATGCTTTATCCCCTCTGTGATATCCGCTATCCTCCGGCGCATAGATTCCGTGGTGATATCCCGGCCAAGATCTCGGAAATAGATATAAGATACACTCCGAAACAAATAGGAATCAAGCTGCCCCATTTTGGCTAATTGGGAAATAAATAAATTACTTGGCTGCTGTTTCCACTTATCTGTATTTATTAAGCTTTTCTTTTTTGCTTGCTGATACTGCTGAAGACTCTCTATCAACGTTGCTGCAAAGTCCTCTTGATGTACTTGCGCCCGCAATAAATGAAAATAGTTTTTCGCTTGTTCTTGCATCATTTGAAAATAATCTTTACCCATTAACATGTTCCGTCCTCATATTTTTTCTAATTATAACATGAGGAACGAAAAACGCTCATTTATTGAGCAAAAAATTTACTTAACCTTTACATTATTAAATAGAGCGTAGATAACCTTTTAGAGGGTATATTTCTTGAGGTTGGAGCGCTTTTGGCTTGGGGTGGAGCGGTTTGGCTGAATCTGGAGCGGTTCTTGCCTGGATTGGAGCGATTTAGGATTTCGAGCGGTTTTAGCCTAGGTTGGGGTTGAGCGCTTTCGCTGGATTTAGAGCGACTTTGGCCTGAGTTGGAGCGCTTTAACCAGGTTTCGAGCGACTTTGACCTGGATTGGAGCGCTTTCGCTGGATTTAGAGCGACTTTGACCTGGATTGGAGCGCTTTGGCTGGATTTCGAGCGCTTTCAACCTAAGTTGGAGCGCCTTGGCCTGAGGTGATCAGCAGAACTGATCAAGTGATTTCTAGCCTTTGATCAGTTCTTATTTTCTTTTTATTTCCGGCATTTATTACTGTCTGGCGTCTTCAAGCATGGCTTCTAAGAGCTGATCCCGATTCTCTTGCCTTAGAAATTCTTCGGTTGAAATTTGCTGCAGCAGCTGTTTCTTCTGCTCTGCCAGAGATGGATCAGCAAGGATTATTTTTCTGGCCTGCTTTAAAAAATAAAGGTCACCTTCAATGTCAGCCGGGAGCTGTTCAGCCAGTCTGTTCTTAAGCTGTTTTGTATAGGCAGGACTGGCACCGTCTGTGGAAAGGGCCATGGTTAATGGGCCTTTTTGAAGTGTTGCGGGAAAATGGATATCGCTTTTCTGTGCATCGTTGGCTACGTAAACAAGCTGATGCGGCAGTTTCTTTTCATAAAGAGACTGGTTCAATTCTTTCTTTTCTGTCATTAACAGGAGGAGCAGACTGTCAAATTGTTCCTCCTCTCTGACCTCTCTTTTCTGCCATTGAATCTGCCCGTTTTCATACAATTGCTGTAAGGCAGGGTGAAGCGATGGTGCAATAATCGTAATATCTGCTCCAACGCCTATAAAGTGTTTCAGCTTTTTTGCTGCAACGGCTCCCCCTCCAACTGCAATTACCGTTTTATTTGTCATCTCGAAAAGAATAGGAATTCGCATCGGCTCACCTTTCCTCCAGCAGGGCATTGACCCGGTCGACCAGAACATCAACCAGCTGATCATCGAATCCTAAATAGGGACAGAGTATAAATTGTTTATCTGTGCTTGCAGATAATTCATCTAATTTCTGTCGCAATTCCCTCATCAATACGCCTGAGAATAACAAATACGGGACAACATATACACGGGGATGGGCACTTTCCACCATTTGTTCGAGCCCTTCATCCAATGTCGGATGCGTGGCAGCAAGGTAACAGGTTGCTACTTCTCGCACTGGAGCAGCTTCCCATAATAAGCGTGCAATTTTGGTAAGATCACTATTGGCATCCGGATCACTGCTGCCGCGGCCAACAAGTAATACAGAAACCGATTCCCTTTCTTCATAAACGGGGGGTTGGCTTTTCGTTGCAAGTCCGCCCATTTCAAGGCGTGCGTTAAGTACATCAATCATTGCTGGGTCGACCCCCATCACCTTGCCATATGAAAATGTGACGTCTGGATATCTGTTTTTGGCCTGGTCTATTTCTTTTGGAATGTCCTGCTTTGCATGCCCTGCACAGAGAAGCAGGACAGGCACAACCGCAATCTGTGTTGCCCCTTGCCAAATACAGTTGTCTACGCCCGTTTGAATCGTCGGTGAAGCAAGCTCAATAAAACATGTTTCCTGAATTTTAATGTGCGGATTACTTTTCTTCGCCTTTTCAACAAAAGCCAACAGCTCTTTATTTCCTTGCTGTACACGGCTTCCATGCCCAATATATAAAATTGCCTGCATGCAGGTTCACCTTCTTCCATATTTACCTTTCAACTCTCAAGGCTTTCATACCTTGCTATCTCAGTCGCCGCTCTTCTATCATTAGGAAAGAGCAGCTTCAAGCAAGGCTTCTTTTTTCAAAAGTACTTCTAGCAAAGCTTCTTCTGTCGGCTGAGCCAGCACTGTATGCACCGTATAGCCAGCACGCACAGCAGCCTGCTTTGATTTTTCTCCAAAACAAATAATACGTGTATAACTGCTGATCATTTCTGGAGACTCTCCGCACGCTTGTAAACCAGCAGTAACTGTTTCGACAGAACGGGCGTTAGGAAAAATGATTGTATCCATTCGCTCTTCGTCACGGAGGCGTCTGAAGGTTTGTTCCGTTTGAGGTACACGGTCATATGCATGGGTAACAATAAAATCTTGCTCCTCAGCGAAAGATAGAAGTTCTTCTTTTCCAATCCAACCTGCATCACCCAGGATCACCAGCCGGGATGCATTCGAATCTCGTTCTGAAATTTGTCTTGCCAGACAATGATACGATTCTAAAGCCTTTACTGTTTTTTTAGACAGACCATAGAATTCTCCCTGAATGCTCCGAATATCCATGTTATTTGCCTGTAAAGACGCAAAGAAAACTTCTACACTTGCCGGGGAAAGAAAGAGCAAATCATGATGAACCGGGATATCCGCTTCTCTCAGCAGTTGCTTTTTTATTTGCATCCGCGGAAACTCAAAGACTTCTGCCCCTTTGTCTCTTAAACGCGCACCGATTTCACTCATTTCTTCACTCGACCGTCCTAGCAGCAGATGCTGACTAAACAACGGCTTGCTTTCAAACCAGCTTTCTCCCTCTTTTAATTTGCTTACCTCGCCCACTAAAATAATGGCAGGATTTTTAAAATGGTCTGCCTTTGCTTGCTCTACAATGGTTCCAAGGCTTCCTAGCAGGGTTCTCTGCTTTCCCGTCGTCCCCCACTGAATGAGTAAGACCGGGGTTTCGGATGATCGGCCATGTGAGGTCAGTTGTTCTGCAATATAAGGCAGATTCCCGATTCCCATATAAAACGCAATCGTATCAATTCCATTTGCCAAGGCTTTCCAATCAATCAACGGCTCGCCTGCTGGAGACTTGTCATGGCCTGTGATCACAGCAAAGGAGAGACTATGTTCACGATGTGTAACTGGCACGCCTGCATAGGCAGCAGCTCCGATTCCTGCTGTTATTCCCGGAACAATTTCATAGGGAACACCTGCATTTTTTAGTGCTTCTGCTTCCTCGCCAACCCTGCCAAATACACTTGGATCGCCGCCTTTTAAACGCACTACATTCTTACCTTCTAAGCCATGCTGCACTAATAACGCATTAATCGCTTCTTGACGCAGGATATGCTTCTTTGGCATCTTTCCGCAATAAATCATTTCCGCCTGAGGTGAGGCATGTTCCAGTAAGAGAGGGTTAACCAGCCTGTCGTATAAAACGACATCAGCATGCTTTAAATACGTATAGCCTTTTAATGTTAATAACCCAATATCTCCAGGACCCGCTCCGATAAGATAAACACATCCCTGTTTTTTCATTGTTTATTTCACCCTCTTTTCGCTTTCCTTGTTTCGTGTTCTATCAAATAGAACCTATTTTCCAGCTGGAGACATCGACTTTAGAATAAAAAGAAGAGCAGGGCGGCAAATCCAGTCCTGCCCCTCTGTCTCAAGGTAACTATTTCAAACAATTAATCGTGAAAGTCTAATCCCGAGGTAACAGCTTTCACATATCCTGTACGGATAACAAAATCACCGAAGTGCTCCCCGTCTAAGCGTTCCTTCGCATAGTGACGTATAATCGGCTGCAACGTTTCTAAAATTTCTTTTTCCCCAATATTCTCGCGATAGAGCTTATTTAAGCGTTGACCAGAAAAACCTGCACCCAAGTACATGTTATACTTGCCAGGCGCTTTTCCAATAAAGCCGATCTCGCTTAACGCCGGTCGGGAACAGCCATTTGGACAACCTGACATTCGAATGACAATTTCTTCATCACGGAGTCCTTCTTCTTCCAGCATGGTTTCAATTTTTTCTAATAATGCAGGCAAATAACGTTCTGATTCAGCCATCGCTAGCCCACAGGTCGGAAAAGCTACACAAGCCATGGAATTTCTCCGCAATGCAGATTGCTCTTTCCCATCTGCCAAACCATATTGCGCTACAAGCTCGGCAATTTCCTCTTTCTTCTCGCTGGAGACATTTCCGATAATCAAGTTTTGATTCGGTGTCAAACGGAAATCTCCGGTATGAATTTTGGCAATTTCACGCAACCCCGTCATCAATTGATAATCATCTTTATCTTGAATTCGCCCATTCTGAATAAAAAGGGTTAAATGCCAATGGTTCTTGGTTCCCTTTACCCAGCCATAGCGATCACCGGTATGATCAAAATGGAAATCACGGGCTTCTTCCAGCTGCCATCCCAGACGTTCGGTAAGTTCACTCTTGAGCCAGTCAAGTCCGCGCGCATCAATTGTATATTTGAAGCGTGCATTCTTTCGCACAGAACGATTTCCATAATCACGTTGGATAGTAATAATTTTTTCGGCAACATCCGTAATTTGCTCCGGTCTGCAGAAGCCGATGATTCTTCCGAGCTGCGGATAAGTGTTGGTGTCTCCATGTGTCATGCCCATGCCTCCGCCTACTGCCACATTAAATCCTTGCAATCGTCCATCCTCCAGTATCGCAATGAAACCTAGATCCTGTGAAAAGACATCTATATCATTGGATGGCGGCACCGCAAGCCCAATCTTAAACTTTCTTGGTAAATAAACCGGCCCATACATCGGTTCCACTTCTTCATTTTCTTTGGAGTCAACAACCTTCTCCCCATCAAGCCAAATCTCATGGTACGCATTCGTGCGCGGTGACAAATAATCGCTCAAAACCTTCGACCATTCATAAACCTCCGCATGGACCTCGGACTGATCCGGATTCGGGTTACACATCACATTTCTGTTCACATCCCCGCAAGCAGCAAGGGTATCCATCAAAGCTTCATTAATACGCTTTATACTTTTTTTCATATTCCATTTCAGGATTCCATGCATTTGAAACGCCTGTCTTGTCGTCAATTTGATAGTATGATTCCCATATTCCCTCGCCAATTCATCAATAACCAGCCATTGTTCCGGGGTCGCTACTCCTCCCGGTACTCGGACACGTACCATAAATTGATAGGCAGGCTCCAGTTTCTGGCGCTGCCGTTCTGTCCGTAAATCGCGATCATCCTGCAAATAACTTCCATGAAATTTCATTAAGCGATTATCGTCGTCTGGAATACCAGCGCTTAACCGGTCCTCCAATGTTTCCGATAATGTTCCCCGTAAATAATTGCTTTCTCTTTTAATCCGTTCCACATCACTTGGTGGTCCATCTTGTGTTGGAATGACTTTATCGTTGGTCATTTCTTGTTCTCCCTCCCCTTTTAGTAAACATCTCGCTGATAACGTTTCTCTTGCAGCATATTATCTAAATAAGTTTGGGCCTCATCGGTAGTGAGATTCCCTTCCTTTTCAATAATGGTCACTAACGTATCATGAACATCACTCGCCATGTGCTTCTCATCACCGCATACATAGACCGTTGCTCCATCTTCCAGCCACTCGTAAAGCTCCCTGCTTTGCTCCAGCATGCGGTGCTGAACATATACTTTCTCTGCATTATCGCGGGAAAAAGCAACATCCATCTTTGTTAATACACCGCTCTTTAACCAACGTTGCCAATCTGTCTGGTAAAGAAAATCAGTGACAAAATGCTGGCCTCCAAAGAATAACCATGATTTCCCTTCTGCTTCCATAACTTCTCGCTCTTCCACGAAGGAACGAAATGGTGCAATTCCTGTTCCTGGACCAATCATAATAATTGGTGTGCTGGGATCAGCCGGCAGTTTAAAGTTCGGGTTGTTATGAACATAGATAGATAGCGTTTGCCCCGGCTCTTTCCTATCCGCACATTGTACAGAACACACACCGTTTCTTTCTCTGCCGTATGTTTCATAACGGACCGCCCCAATTGTCAAATGAACTTCCTCTGGATTTGCCTTTAAACTGCTGGCTACAGAGTAAAGTCGCGGCGGCATTTTACGTAATAAGGTAATAAATTCTTTAGCTGGGGCGCCAGCAATCCCATAATCGCGAATCAAATCTAATAAATCACGACCGTGGATATACTCAGTTACGGCTGCTTCGTTCCCCGGCTCCAGCAGATGTTGCAGTTCTGGATTCTGTGTAAATGCAGCTACTTTTTGCAGTAATGGCTTCGTCAAGACGGTAATTTCAAAATTCTTTTGGAGCGCTTCCTGCAGGAGAACTTCTTCCCCCTTCTTATTAATAGGAACAAGTTCATTTGGTTTCCATCCCGCTTCTTTGATCAGCGCATCAACCATCTCTGGATCATTTTCAGGATAGATTCCAATGCTATCACCTGGTTCATATTGAAGATTTGATCCTTCCAAGGATAACTCCATATGATAAGTTTCTTTATTTGAACCGCGTCCATTCAGATTAATATTTTCATAGATTTCTGCCTCGAATGGATTCGTACGTGAAAATGTCGATGATTCTGCTGCTGCAGAGACTATTGCATCAGGTTGAACTTGAACGGACACCTGCGATTCAGAAAGTTTGTTTAACACACTTTCAAACCATTCTGCAGCTGGCTCATCATAATCTAAGTCACAATCTGTACGATCTGCAAGTCTCGTTCCTCCCAACTCTGCTAATCGCTCATCAAACTTTCTGCCTGTTTCACAGAATTGTTCATAGGAGCTATCCCCTAACGCCAAGACGGAGTAGTTGAGTTTTTCCAGTTTCGGAGCACGGCGGCCGTGAAGAAATTCGTAAAATTGAATCGCGTTATCCGGCGGGTCTCCCTCTCCCTGCGTACTTACAATAACCAGTAAATTTTCAATGTTTTTGAGTTTGTTTGGCTTAAAGTCATTCATCGAGGCAAGTGTCACTTTCATTCCCTTTTCCTCTAATTGTTCTGACAAGCCTGTCGCTAAGTTTTGGCAATTTCCTGTCTGCGAGCCAAAGAGAACCGTAACTTCTACAGGAGCTGCCTCTGCTTCATTTGCAGACTGTGGACCAGCGAGGGCCGCATCCGTTACCTGTGCACTTTGGTTCACATTTTTTACTGCAGACAGATAGCCTCCCAGCCAAATTTGTTGTGTTTCCGTCAATGTCGGAAAAAGACGATTGAGCAGATCAACCTGCTCTTCATTAAATGGACTATTTTTCACTTGAAATTGCAACGTTATCTACCTCACAAAGTTATTTTTTATCAATTTTTTTATTGTTAGCGCCTTGAAATTTGAAATGCCGAATAACCTATATATCTGCTTCCACAGGCAAATGATTTCTCTCTTTTAAAAATGCGATAATTTTATCAACACAGGCGTCAATCGAGAGTTGGTCCGAGTCAACGACCAATTCTGGACGTTCCGGCTCCTCATAAGGAGAACTGATTCCGGTAAAATTACTGATCTCACCTGTACGCGCCTTTTTATAGAGCCCTTTCGGATCACGGTCTTCACAGGCTTCCAAAGCGCACCGGACATAAATCTCAACAAATTCATTTTCCTCCACCAGAGCACGCACCCTATTCCGGTCTTCTGCAAAAGGAGAAATAAATGCGGTACAAACAATGAAACCAGCATCGATAAACAGCTTTGCCACTTCTCCTATCCGCCGAATATTCTCTTTTCGGTCTTCTTCGCTAAAACCAAGCCCTTGATTTAACCCGTGCCGGACATTATCCCCATCGAGCACATAACTATTTAAACCTTGCTCAAACAGCCGGTGCTCCAAGGCGTTTGCTAATGTTGACTTCCCGGCTCCTGAAAGTCCGGTAAACCACAAAATACAACTTCCATGCCCGTTTCGCTGCTGCCGGTCTTTTTTCTGTACTGCTGTATCATGCCACACGATATGTTCTGCTTCCTGTTTCAAATCAGCACCCACCTTTTTTATTCTTATATGTTTACTCTGTTTTAAATGTGTTAAATTCCTCCGCCTTCGTCATACGTCGAGCGGCGTTCTGCGCGAGTTGACAAATATAGACTATAGAAACCTACTGTCGCAATGAAAACGGACGTGATCACAAAGAGTGAATAGTAATCAGCCTGCTTGAATAGAAGAATGAGTCCATAAGACATCACCAGCGAAAAAACAGGGGAAACGATCCACACCTTGATAATTTGCTTGATAATGCTCTGCTGCCACATATGAAACCCTTTCTCTGCTGTGCCAATCCCGACGATAGCAGAGGTGGTTATTTGTGTCAGCGGCACCGGCAAGCCAAACACAGATGCTGTTATTACCAGACTCCCTCCAGTTAAGGAAACCGCACTTCCTTGCAGCAGGGAAAGCTGCGTAATTTTTTTCCCGTTTGTTTCCATCACGCGTCCGCCCAGCAGTACCGCTCCAAGTGATACAAAGATTCCCCCGAGCAAGACAGCCGTGGTCACATCCAACAATCCAACGCCTACTAATGGACCGACGGCATTGGCAACATTATTCATTCCAGCGGCATAAGCCTCGATACAGCCGGCAGCGATAAGTAAGAAAGCTAGCGGTTTTCTCCACTTTCCGGTACCAGTCAAGTCTTTCCAGCGATTTTCTGCGTAGCGTATCCATTTGCCAAAAATCAAACCGATAAAAAAAGCGATAAATGGAGTGATAAGCCAGAAGGAAACAATCACAAGCAGCCAATCCCAGAACAGAGACTGGTAGGCCACACCTACACCGACAATTGCACCCACGACTACTTCACTCGTAGACAATGGAATGCCAAGCATATTCGCAATAAATAAAGTCAAGCAGGCAGCGCCTAATACAATGACAACAATTTCTATATCCAGCACCTCACCAGGAACAATTCCTTGACCAATTGTCCGAACGACTTCCCCTCCAGATAATGCGCCTAACAACGCGAAAACACCGACTAGAATCATGGCAACACGTTTTTTAGGAATTGCGCCGCTTCCATAGGCTGGCCCCATAGAGGCAACTGTCCCACTGGCTCCGATGTTCATTGCAAAGAATAAAGCAATTATAAAGGCAACAGCTATCAGCATGATGCCACACCTCTCTCCCTCTTCCCTAGGCTACGCACTACGCATTCACTTTTTTCTTCATTCCCCGGATAAGCACCTCAACAACTTCTTTCCGACTGAATTCAGGAGGAGGAGTAATTCCATTGCTTAACATCTCCCGTACTTTTGTTCCGGACAAAATGACATGATCTTCTTTATCATGCGGGCATGTTTTCGTGGATGCCATATTTCCACATGCTTTGCAATAAAAACTATGCTCAAAAAAGAGCGGTCTGATGCCAAGTTCTGCTTCCGTAAAATTTCGAAAAATCAATTGAGCGTCATAAGTTCCATAATAATCCCCAACCCCTGCATGATCACGCCCGACAATGAAATGGGTACATCCATAATTTTTACGCACTAGTGCATGAAATATGGCTTCTCTTGGTCCGGCATATCGCATTGCAGCTGGAAATACAGCGAGAAATACCCGATCATGCGGATAATATTTTGCTAAGAGAGCTTCATAACTCTCCATTCTTACGTTAGCTGGGATATCGTCTGCTTTGGTTTCTCCGACGAGGGGGTTTAAGAACAACCCATCAACAATTTCTAACGCTGCCTTCTGAATATATTCATGTGCACGATGAACAGGATTCCTTGTTTGAAAGCCAACGACTTGCTTCCAGCCCAGCTTGTCAAACTGTGCTCTTGTTTCCTTTGGATCAAGGTAGTACGTTTCAAAACGGTCGCGCTTTACCCGTTTTATTAAAGTGATTGGTCCAGCTACATAGTAATCCGGGCGCGCAAACAGCTTCTTTACTCCTGGATGATTATTATCTGCTGTTTGATATACCTGTTCTGCTTCTGCCAGTTTATTCGGTTCATATACTTCCTTGACGTCTATCACGCCATAAACTTCATTGTTGTAGATAAGCTTTGCTGGTTTTCCAATTTCCAGCGCATCTGCAGCCTCTTCTGTTACAGGTAAAGTGATTGGGATACTCCAGGCCGTGCCATCAGCTAAACGCATATTTCTTACGACTGTCCCATAATCTGCTTTCCCCATAAAACCTGTTAAAGGACTGAACGCCCCAATACCGATTAGTTCTAAGTCTGAAAGCGCAAAGGAATCTAATTCCAGTTCCTGTGTAATCCCTTTGGTATCGTAGTCCGGTTCATACCGTTGAATCAATGTGCCTCCATGTGGCGTAATTGTTGACATAAAGTTTACCTCCAATAATCATCAAATTCTTCTTATCTGTCTTGATGCAAACCGCATTCTGTTTTGTTTGTATTCGCCCATCTGCCGCTTCTTGTATCTTCTCCATTTAAAACAGCCTTTGTGCAATAGGCACAGCCAATACTTGGATAATTCTTATCATGAAGTTCATTGTAAGGCAGCTGGTGCAATTTGATATACATCCAAATTTCTTCTTCCGTCCAATGAATCAAAGGACAAATTTTGGTAGATTGAAAGCGCCGGTCTTGATTGACAAATTGGGTATTGGCTCTTGTCGGCGATTGCTCCCGCCGTAAACCAGATATCCAAGCGGTGTATTTATTTAATTCCTGCTCTAAAGGAACCAGCTTGCGGATTTTACAACAGAGATCCGGATTTACCTTCCATAACGCAGGACCGTGAGCTTCCGCCTGTTCTTCCGGTGTCAGTTCGGGTTTAACCATCTCAATCTTCAGGGTTGGATAACGTTGCTTCACTCGGTCAATTAATTCATACGTTTCTTTAAAATGAAAATCTGTATCTAAAAAAACAATGACCGCATCCTTTTTCACCTTATGAATCATATCGATTAATACGATCCCTTCAGCCCCAAAGCTGCAAGCATAAACAATCTCATCGCCATACGTTTGATACGCCCATTTTAGAATCTCGAGACTATCCTTCTTCTCAAGCTTCTGATTAATCGCTTCATAATCCTCGATTACTGCCTGCTGATAAGTTATCTTCATTTTTTCTCACACCCTATTCCGCTAAAGACAACGCCTGACCATTAAAAAAAGGCGCCGCTCCTCCAGAATTTCTTCTTGGAGTGAACGCCGCCTCTAGTTGTCTAGTCAGCAGTGTCACTTTATTTTGATTTTACTTCAATCGAACCTTTTCATTTTTCTCCAATTGAATGACTTTTCCATCTTGAACGACAAGCGTAATTGTACCATAATTCAAACCTTCTAATAATTCCTTCACCTTTGAACACAAATCGTTAACTTCTTGTTTTTTCGTCACGTTTGCTTCCTCCCCATCATTTTTAATTCTTGAGGAAGTTTAATCCCTTGTATTTTGATAAGATTTATTAGTTTAGTAGTATTCTATCCAGAAATTCATCTTTTGTCAATCATTCTATAAAATTTTTAACAAAATAAACAAAAAATTTAATCATAACACTTTAATTCTTTGGAAATTGAAATGCAAGAACTTTAAAAGAGGATATGGCCTATGGAGTAAAAAATGGAGGTTCTGGTCTATTAAAATTTATTTCTTCTCGCAGACAGTTAATCAAACACCCATCCCTTATGATTTAATGGATGGGTAGTAAGGTTTCATTTTATGTTATATCTTGCGCTTTGGTTCGAGCGTCTCGCAATCATTCATAATCGTTTGATAAAAAGGTGATTATAATTTAATTGGAGGATGCTGTCGCTTTCTCCCGACTATTCGAAGTATTTAATACAACCACTCCGCTTATGATTAATATTATACCTATTATCTTAAGAACACTTAAAACTTCACCCCATAACGCAATACTTACAAATAAAGTTAATACAGTACCTGCCCCAGACCAAATCGCATAAGCCAGACTTAATGGCATTGTCTTAAGTGTTAAACCTAAGCAGAAAAAGGAAACGCCGTATCCAACAATTGCTCCGATAGCGGGAAGCAATACCGTGAATCCATCCGATACCTTCAACAAAGTTGTCGCAAATACCTCTCCTAAAATTGATATCGTCAAAAAGATATACGCTCTCATTACTAATCCGTCCTTTTTTAATTAATGTGTTCCACCTAGATTTAAGATAATAACTCCCCCAATGATTAAACTTAGCCCTAAAATTTTTTTACTGTTGAAGCCTTCTTTTGTATATGATAATTCCTACTAAAGCAGTAAGAGCTGTTCCTAATCCTGCCCAAATCGCATAAGCCGTTCCAAGTGGAATCGCCTTTAATGATAAAGATAGCATATAAAACGCCACTGCATAACCAATCACTATTCCAAAGGTGGGCAGTATTTTTTTAAATCCATTCGATGCTTTAAGCATGGAACTCCCAAATACTTCGCCAATGATTGCTATTATTAATAGTAAGTATCCATTCATGATTATCCCTCGCATTTTTTCATTTTCATTCATTGTTGAATAATGTTGTCTACCTCAAGGAGCAGCATGCAACTTGAATGATATCAACTATTTAAACTCAGATGCTGTTTTTTTGCTTGATAGGATGCATAATCTCTCCTAATTTTTGCAAACATTATTATTGTACCCTCTGGATGATTTCTTTTGCAATCCATAAACGCTATGTAAAAGAGGCTGAAAAACAAGTGTTTCTTATCCCGCAAATGCCAAACTTCATCTATGCGAATACGCGCTTCAGAAATATATGCCGCTTTGTGGCAGTTCCCGTTATCAATAGTTTGTCAAACATAGATTTTTTGGTGAAGAACCTATTTTGAATAGCCAAAGATTTTTTATGACACACTAAAAAAGTGACTTCCGCAGAAGCCACTTTTTTAATCCAGCCAGTTTGTTATCCAGCTTTTTAAAGTATTAACCGATAGAACCTTCCATTTCGAATGAGATAAGTCTGTTCATCTCAACAGCATATTCCATTGGAAGCTCTTTTGTAAATGGTTCGATGAAGCCCATAACGATCATTTCTGTTGCTTCTTCTTCTGTTAAGCCGCGGCTCATTAGATAGAAAAGCTGTTCCTCAGATACTTTAGAAACTTTTGCTTCGTGTTCCAAGGAAATGTTATCGTTAAGGATTTCGTTATAAGGAATTGTATCTGATGTTGACTCGTTATCCATAATAAGTGTATCACACTCAATATTTGCACGAGCGCCATCTGCTTTACGTCCAAAGTGTACTAAACCGCGGTAGGATACTTTCCCGCCTTGTTTAGAAATTGATTTAGAAACAATGGTGGAAGACGTATTTGGAGCCAAGTGATGCATTTTCGCACCTGCGTCTTGCAATTGCCCTTTTCCTGCTAAAGCGATAGAAAGTGTATTTCCGCGTGCACCTTCTCCTTTTAGAAGGATAGCTGGATATTTCATTGTTAATTTAGAACCAATGTTTCCGTCAATCCATTCCATGGTTGCATTCGCATCACAAGTTGCACGTTTTGTAACCAAGTTATATACGTTGTTAGCCCAGTTTTGAATGGTTGTATAACGGCAATAGCCATCTTTCTTAACAATAATTTCTACAACTGCACTGTGAAGCGAGTTTGTTGTATATACCGGCGCTGTACAACCTTCTACATAGTGTACAGATGCTTCTTCATCTACAATAATAAGGGTACGTTCAAATTGTCCCATATTTTCTGAGTTAATACGGAAGTAAGCCTGTAATGGTGTCGTTGCTTTTACGCCTTTCGGTACGTAGATAAACGATCCTCCAGACCATACTGCTGAGTTTAATGCAGCAAACTTATTGTCTGAATAAGGGATAACTGTTCCGAAATATTCTTTGAACAATTCTTCGTTTTCTTTTAGGGCAGTATCTGTATCTTTAAAGACGATACCAAGATCTTTAAGATCTTCTTTTAAGCTATGGTAAACAACCTCTGATTCATACTGGGCTGAAACACCAGCAAGATATTTTTGCTCTGCTTCTGGAATACCTAATTTATCAAAAGTCTGCTTGATTTCGTCAGGTACTTCATCCCACGTTCTACCTTGTTTTTCAGAAGGTTTTACATAATAAACAATTTCGTCAAAATCTAAACCAGAAAGATCTCCGCCCCATTGCGGCATTGGACGATTATAGAAATGCTCTAATGCTTTCAAACGATAATCAAGCATCCATTGTGGCTCTTCCTTCATTTTAGATATTTCTTTAACAACATTTGGCGTTAATCCTTTTTCTGTACGGAAAATAGATACGTCTTTATCATGAAATCCGTATTTATACTCTTCGATTTCCGGCATATTTTTTGCCATTGTTAATAACCTCCTTCTGACAGCATTAAAGCTTCTGTCTTATTCGTTGTGGACACCCTTTTCCATTGCTTTCCAAGCGAGTGTCGCACATTTAATTCGTGCAGGGAACTTGGAAACTCCTTGAAGTGCTTCAATATCTCCCATTTCTTCCGAATCAATCTCTTCGCCCAACATCATCTTTGAAAAATCTTCCGACATATGAAGCGCTTCTTCCACTTCCATTCCCTTAATTGCCTGTGTCATCATTGATGCGGATGCCATACTAATCGAACAACCTTCTCCTTGGAATTTTGCATCCTTTACAATGCCATCTTGTACATCTAATTGTAACTGAATGCGGTCTCCACAGGTTGGATTGTTCATATCCACAGTCACAGATTCTTTCTCCAGACTTCCTCTGTTACGCGGATTTTTATAATGGTCCATAATAACTTGTCTGTAAAGTGTATCGAGGTTATTCAAAGCCATTCCCAAAATACTCCTTTGTCTTTAATAGCCCAGCTACTAAAAGGTCAATATCCTCTTTGGTATTATAGAGATAAAAACTAGCTCTTGCTGTTGCTGTTACATCCAGCCATTTCATCAAGGGCTGTGCACAATGATGACCTGCTCGAACAGCGATTCCTTCCGCATCAAGAACAGTCGCTGTATCATGCGGATGGACATCATCTAAATTAAAGGTAACCAGACCTGCTCGTTTCTTCGGTCCATAAATCTGGATACCATCAATTGTCTGCATCTGCTCTAACGCATAAGCTGCCAGCTCTGTTTCATAAGCTAATATCTCATCTTGCCCGATTTCATGAAGAAAGTCGATTGCTGCTGCCAGTCCAATCGCCCCCGCGATGATTGGTGTACCACCTTCAAATTTCCAAGGAAGTTCCTTCCACGTGGAATCGTATAGATTTACAAAGTCAATCATCTCGCCGCCAAATTCGATCGGCTCCATGTTTTCTAAAAGTTCCTGTTTCCCGTAAAGTACGCCAATACCTGTCGGGGCACACATTTTATGACCAGAGAAAGCATAAAAATCACAATTGATAGCCTGTACGTCCACCTTCATATGCGGAGCACCCTGCGCACCATCTACAACCATAATAGCATTATGCTGATGTGCAATTTCCGTTATTTCTTTAATTGGATTAATTGTTCCCAGGACATTGGATACATGCGCGACAGCAACAATTTTTGTTTTTTCGTTAACCGTGTTTTTGACATCTTCCAGCGAAATCGTACCATCTTCTTGTAATGGCAAATATACTAAACGAGCTCCAGTCGCTTTAGCAACTTGCTGCCAAGGAATCAAATTACTATGGTGCTCCATTGGCGTAATCACTATTTCATCCTCAGGGCCAACATTTTCTTTTGCATAGCTGCTTGCTACCAAGTTAAGTGCTGCTGTTGTGCCTCGGGTAAAGATAATTTCTTTTGTGCTTGTTGCATTGATAAATTCCCGAACTTTCTCGCGCGCCCCTTCATACTGATCCGTTGCTCTTGAACCAAGCGTGTGCACGCCGCGGTGAACATTTGAATTATTATATTTATAATAATCACTCACCGCTTCGATCACCTGGATCGGTTTTTGTGAAGTTGCGGAAGAATCCAAGTATACTAAGGGATGCCCATTTACTTCCTGCTGAAGAATAGGAAATTGTTCCTTAATGGCTTTGACGTCAATGGATTTGACACCCATTAATTAACTTTCCTTTCAATTACTTGTGTTAATTGCTTACGAACAGACTCAATTGGAATTTGAGATACAACTGGATCTAAGAATCCGTGAATAACCAGACGTTCTGCTTCTTCACGCTCTAATCCTCTGCTCATAAGGTAGTACATTTGCAATGGATCCACACGGCCGACAGAAGCTGCGTGGCCTGCTGTTACATCATCTTCATCAATAAGAAGGATTGGATTGGCATCTCCACGAGATTTTTCACTTAGCATTAATACGCGAGATTCTTGCTCAGAGTTCGATTTTGTACCGCCATGTTCAATTTTACCGATAGCGTTAAAGATAGTGGTAGCTGCACCTTTCATAACACCGCGCTGTAAAATATAAGCATCTGTTTGTTTTCCAAACTGACGAATACTTGATGTGAAGTTTTGTGTTTGTTTTCCACGTCCGACAGAAACAGCTTTTGCTTCTGAGTTTGCATTATCGCCTAATAGATACGTAATGTTTTCCGAAACCGTATTTCCATCGTTCATTTGACCAAGTGCCCAGTTAATTTGTGCGTCCCGTTTAGCAACTCCGCGGCGGTTCATGTACGTTGTTGTTCCTGCTGCAAAGTTATCAACTGCACCATAAGCAACTTGTGCATTCTCGTGAGCAAATACTTCTGTTACAAGATTAGCAACAGTTTCTTCTGTATCATTATGAGAAATATAGTTTTCTACATATGTTAGAGAGCTGCCTTCTTCTGCGACAACAAGAACGTGATTCAATAATGCACTATCTGCATCTTCATGCCAGAAGATTGCTTGAAGCGGTTCTTCGATTTGTACATTCTTAGGAACATAAACGAATACGCCGCCGTTCATAAGTGCAGCATGAAGCGCTGTTAAACGGTTCTGGTCAACTGCAACAGCATCATTCATATAGTATTTTTCGACAAGGTCACTATGCTCATTGATTGCTGTGAATATATCTGTAAAAATAACACCTTTATCTTGAAGATCCTGAGCGAGACTATTATAAGCCGCAGTTTGGTTACGTTGGATATATAGATTCTCCATATTGGTATCTTCATCAAAATATGCTTTTAATTGTTCAGGTAATTCATCAAGAGAAGCAATTTTATCTGCTTCTTTATAGACATGTTGGAAATCTGTGAAATTCCAGTTTGCAATTTTTGTTTTATCCGGTTTTGGCATTTCTAGTGAATCTGCCATTTCCAAAGCTTTTGAACGAAGCGTAGCCATCCAGCCGGGTTCATTACGGTCTTTGGAAAATGCTTGAATATACTCTTGATTGAATGGAAGCTTTGTCTCTACAGTCATGTTATCCCTCCTTACTTTACGCGTTTTGTTCTGCAGTTTCTTCGTCTTCAATTCCTAGTTCTTCTTTAATCCATTCGTATCCTTCTGCTTCAAGACGTTTTGCAAGTTCTGGACCACCAGATTTTACAACTTTCCCTTGCATCATCACGTGTACGAAGTCAGGCGTAATGTAGTTTAATAGACGTTGATAGTGTGTAATAATTAAGCAGCCAAAGTCATCAGAACGCATTTTGTTGATTCCTTTTGATACTACTTTTAATGCATCGATATCCAGTCCAGAGTCAATTTCATCAAGGATAGCGATTTCTGGTTGTAATTGCATTAATTGAAGGATTTCGTTACGTTTTTTCTCCCCGCCTGAGAATCCTTCGTTCAGGTAACGAGTTGCCATATTTTGATCTATATCAAGGTAGTCTAAATCTTGGTCTAATTTTTTGATGAATTTCATTAAAGGAATTTCATCACCTTCTTCACGGCGTGCATTGATTGCAGAACGTAAGAAATCAGAAGTTGTTACACCGCTAATTTCACTTGGGTACTGCATTGCTAAAAATAGACCAGCGCGAGCACGTTCGTCTACTTCCATTTCCAATACATCTTCCCCGTCAAGTGTGATTGTTCCTTCTGTAACTTCATATTTTGGATGTCCCATAATAGCAGAGGCTAATGTGGATTTACCTGTACCGTTTGGTCCCATGATTGCATGGAATTCTCCACCTTTAATCGTTAGGTCTACCCCTTTTAATATCTCTTTGTCTTCAATGGATACATGAAGATTCTTAATTTCTAATACTGAGCCTGACATAAATCATACCTCCAAAACTTTATTTTAAATGAAATGAATAGTATATCCATTCTCAATTTATTCTCATTACAATCTTAAAGCATTTCAAATTAATTCGCAACTGTTATTGTTCGTCTTTAACATGTGTTGAAATATGGCTTGAAGCAAGATTTTTTTAGACGTTTCCAACTTAATTTTGTAAAAAAAGGAAAATTTAATTTAATATTACTTCTTATGACTCTTCCACAATATCTTTGGCAGACCATGGAATGTCCTGATTCCTTTTTCCGGCCTAGTCAGTTTCATTGCCATATCTATCTCCTAAAATTAATCGTTGTTCGCAGGCATGGCAGCTTCCTTCGCATTTGAAACCATCCATCTGACTAAAGATTGCATCAGCCGTTTTCGCACTTTAAAAAGCTGATGTCGTTTGACACCAGCTCCTATTTCACTTATTTAATACGGTTAAATTCTATTCCCGATGTGACCATTTTTGCGTCTTGATATTCCTTTTCCCTTTGTTTTTCCACGTTTAATTTCTTTTCAAAGCTTCTGCGATACTCTTCGTAGTTAACACCTCTTGATTTTCCAATCCCTTTTTCCATCTCCGAAGTGTAGTTTAAACTATTCTCAGTGGGAATAATGAATCATCCTTTCAATTTGTTTAACACATTTATTATGTTAACACAAGTATAATTCCCGCTCAAAACCGATTTAAACGTTTATTTTCGGAAAAGTGATGGATTATCGGACTTCACGATAGAATAAAGTCCCAGATGCTTATAATTCTTCTTAAATACTCGTTATTTTGCATCTGTTGGGGTTGGAATAACTGCTCCCTCATAGTTTTCTAGCATAAAATCTTGCATTTCTTGTGATTGTAACACCTCAACTAATTTATTTAATGCTTCATTATCTTTATCCTCGGAACGAACAGCAATGACATTCACATAATCAGATTCGTCTCCTTCAATGAAGAGCGCATCTTCAAGCGGATTTAAACCCGCCCCAATGGCAAAGTTCGTATTGATAACTACTAAAGAATCCTCTTCCGCGTTATAGATATCAGGTGTAACTTCTGGAGCAACATCTGGGTGGAAAGATAAATCTTTTGGATTTTCTACAATATCATCTATTGTTGCCGCTACTTTATCCACATTTTCATCCAAAGTAATTAATCCATTAGCTTCAAATAAAGATAAAATACGGCCTTGGTCTGACACAGAATTACTAAGAACAACTTCTGTTCCGTCTGGAATATCCTCTATGTTTTTAATCCCTTTTGAGTACACGCCCATTGGCTCTACGTGAATACCGCCAATAGATTCAATCTCATATCCAGCATCTTTTACTGTCTGATCGAGAAACGGCTGGTGTTGGAAAAAGTTCGCATCAATTCTTTCGCCTTCTAAATCGTCATTAGGTAAAACATAATCTTCGTATTGCTCAATTTCTAATGTAATTCCTTCTTCTTCCAATAAAGGTTTTGCTTCTTCCAGGATTTCTGAGTGAGGAACACTGGAGGCACCTACTGTAATTTTTGTGGATTGGTCAGCATCTCCATTATCAGCATCATCTGAAGACGCATCATTTCCTCCACATGCTGCTAGTAATAAGATAATGCTCGCTACAGCTAAAAACCAAAGTTTCTTCATGTAATTACTCCCCTTTTTTTCTAATTATTATGTGAATCAAGAATTTCTTGAATGCCACCTCATTAACGTTTATCTATTTTCCTTGTAATAGCATCCCCAATAAATTGGAATATAAATACGATTAGTACGATAATCACTGTGCAAGCAAAAACAACGTCCCAGCTTTTTCGCTGGAATCCAAAATAATATGCATAATTTCCTAATCCGCCAGCTCCGATAGCCCCTGCCATCGCGGTATAACCAATCAAAGCGATAGCTGTGACAGTTAAGCCGGAAACAAGTGCAGGCTTGGACTCAGGAAGCAAGACTTTAAAGATAATGGTACTTGCTTTTGCTCCCATCGCTTTTGCAGCTTCTACTACTCCTTTATCTACTTCCTTCAAGGCAATTTCAACTAGTCTTGCATAGAATGGAGCAGATCCTAAAATTAATGCCGGCAAAGCTGCGTTGGGACCGCGTATCGTTCCTACTACTAAATTGGTAAATGGGAACAATAATAAAATTAATATGATAAAGGGAATCGCGCGAAACACATTTACAAAAACGGCAACGATAAAGTTAATTGGCCGATTTGCCCAGAAATTCCCTTTCGAAGTTAAAAACAACAGTAACCCTAAAAGTAAACCAAGGATCGTTGTTCCTACCATCGCAATCGCGGTCATATAAAGCGTTTCATAGGATGCTTCGACTAAATCCTCTGCTGCTAAGTTTGGAAATAATTCCTCAAGCATGTTGAATTACCTCCAATTCAATGGCATTCTGTTTCTCTAAATATTGGATAGCTTGCTCCTGCTGATTTCCTATCAGTTGAACGATTAACGTTCCGTAGCTTCCAACCTGTGTCTGTGTAATTTTTCCTTGCAGAATATTAATATGAATATCCAGATCTTTTGCCAGCTGACTGATGACTGTTTGATTAGCGCTTTCTCCTAAAAATTGAATTCGTAACAAGGCGCCTTCTTGATATTTTTCTTTCATCGCAGTAATGTCTTCCTCTTCATCTGAACCTGTCAGCTGTTCTACAAACTTCTTGGTAACAGGCTGCTTCGGACTGGTAAATACATCAATCACTTCGCCTTCTTCTACGACCTTCCCTTGCTCCATCACGGCTACTCGATTACAAATTTTACGTATAACGTGCATCTCATGAGTGATTAAGATAATGGTTAATCCTAATTTCTCGTTAATATCTTGTAGTAAACGCAAGATTTGATTTGTTGTTTCTGGATCAAGGGCGGAAGTTGCTTCATCACAAAGCAATACCTTTGGAGAGTTAGCTAAAGCTCTCGCAATTCCAACCCGCTGTTTTTGTCCACCACTCAGCTGGGCAGGATAAGCATTTTCCTTGCCGGCTAGTCCAACTAAATCAATTAATTCCAGGACGCGTTTTCTGCGTTTGCTTTTCTCTACACCGGCAATTTCAAGAGGAAATTCAATATTTTCAGCAACCGTTCGAGACCAAAGCAAATTAAAATGCTGGAAGACCATGCCGATATCTTGTCTGGCGATTCGCAGATCATTTTTAGATAAAGAGGTAATGACTTGATCACCTATTTTCACCGTACCGCCTGTGGGCTCCTCCAAACGATTGATAAGCCGCACGAATGTACTTTTCCCAGCGCCGCTGTAACCTATTACGCCGTATATGTCTCCATCTTCTACTGTAAGATTGATATTATCTACAGCAATAACATCTTTTTTATTTAAAGGAAAAACCTTCCTTAATCCTTCAATGGATATCAATTTTTTCACTCCTATGTGTATACCACCATGTTTTCTTATTCCGCAATTTATACTACCATTTTTTTCTACTCCCAAAACAGAACTAAAAAACGCCTTTCTGCTAGAGAACAGAAAGACGCCACAAAACATAATATATCGTCCATTGTCCTCTCATCTTTCAAATTGCTTGCAGGAGTTGGCACCTTTTCAATAACTGAAGGTTGCCGCGGTTTCAAAGGGCCAGTCCCTCCACCGCTCTAGATAAGAGTTTTCATATTTTATTAATCAAGTGTCCTTATAGTAGCATGCGATCGGGTGCATTGTCAATAAAGGCATGCTAAAAGCACTCACTTTTACGTACCATAAACAGCCTAATTCATGGATGCAAATAATTCTGGTTTATACTTCATTAAATATTGATAAATATTCGCTGTAGACTGGAATGTATATACTTTTTCTATCATTTGTCCATCTTCCATAAAGGCAAGACACGGGACACTCTCCACTTTGTGATTTTGCATAAATTCCGGGTGCATGGAAGCATTCATCTCTGTAAAAATAATCTCTTGCTGCATTCTTTCCACATTTTCAAGCATAGCACGGGCTACAGAACAAGTTCCGCAAAACGGTGTATAAATATATAGTATAAAGCGGTCATTATTTATTTCTGTTTCGTTAAACTGTTTCAAGGTCTTTCCCTCTTTCTACTTTCCATGAATATTAGAAGGAATGAACTGCCTCCTATCCTTTCTTCATTTTAACGTTTTTCTTTACCACTTTGCAAGATAATTAAGGTCAATTCCAATTCGCTTTCCTGCCAAGATACTCGCCAACGTTTTCATTGGTGTAGCAGCCACTTCTCGAAACTCGCTGCTGATATAAATATGCTCGGCGTGCGGTAATTCCTTTGACAACTGTTTTCGAAGTTTTATTCCGGAATCGTCCTCATCTACCAGAATAAATACATCCGTGTCATCCAAATGATAGCATTCTAACAGTTCTTCAAATTTTTCTACGCCAATGGTTCCGTTCGTACAAACAATGGTGATGGTATTATCGTCCAGGATTTTTTCAATATGCCTTTTATCAGATAACCCTTCAACGATTATGACCGAGTTGTAATCATCTTCCATCATCGTTTTGCACTCCTTATCGCAACTAAAATGCTTTTTTCTATAGTATATGAAAAGAAAAGAGCAAACTATACACGATTGTGGAAAAGTCAGCTCTTTTCTAGCCCTTTTTAAAGCCTGTTGAAGACTTCAGGTCCAGGACCTGGCAGTTTCACTATCTCTAAACGAGGGTAAGATATTCTATTCTTCCGTCAATGCTTGATATGCTGCAACATCTAATAATTCAGCTAAATCATTGTCATCATCTAACTCCACAACAACCATCCATGCTTTTTCATGCGGCGATTCATTCACAAGCTCTGGACTATCTTCTAATGCTTCGTTTACCTCTACAACTTTCCCGCTTACTGGAGCATATAGCTCGGATACGGTTTTAACAGACTCCACACTTCCAAACGGCTCATTTACTTCGATCGTGTCACCAACTTCTGGCAACTCTACAAAGACAATATCACCTAGCTCATCTTGCGCAAAGGCAGTAATTCCGATACGAACTTTTCCATCTTCTTTTTTTACCCATTCATGTTCCTTTGAATATAAATAATCTTCTGGTAAGCTCATTTCGTATCCCTCCAAATTTTCATTCCACTATTGAATATTCTATTTAACTACTATTTAACTATACATCGAAGTGAATCTAATTTCTAGAGATTATTCTAAAAAATGCAGTAACAAGACTACTTCGAAAAGGAACTTCTTCGTCTTTGTTATCCTTCTTTTTTGACCACGTACTTCTATTTCCTTTACTTCCAAACTGATGAATAAGTTTCTTCTTTAAAACCAACTGTCACTTTCTCTCCGTCTGTCAGGATCGGTCTTTTTATTAACATGCCATCAGAAGCTAAGATTTCCGCCATTTCCTGATGGGATAAATCATTTATTTTTTCTTTTAATTGCAACTCGCGGTATTTTTTACCACTTGTGTTAAAGAACTTCTTCGCCGGTATGTCACTTGTCTCCATCCAGCTGCGTATTTGGTTTTCACTTGGTGGTTCTTCCACAATATGAATTGGCTTGTAATCGATTTGATTTTCATCTAACCATTTTTTCGCATTTCTGCATGTACCGCATTTTGGATACCAGTAAAAAGATAATGTCATGTTTATTCCTCCGCTATTTCTTGGTAATCACTGTTATTGCTGATCTTCTTTTGTCGGCCCCATAACTCCAGGTACCTTCAAACCAGCTTGTCTAAGTAAAACGGTCATCTGCCCGCGATGATGAATTTGATGGTTGACCAATATACGCAAAATGCTTCCTTTTGGTGCAGGTCCGCCAAAGTTGTCCACCTCATCTACCAAAGCATCATCTGTCAGCTGCTCTTTTGTTTTCTCTACAACAAGATTTGAAATATATTCATAAGCTTCTAGAATTTCACTTGCTTTTGCGGGAACTTTATCTGGATCATACGGAGATTCTAGCTCAACCCCAACTAAATTCATGAAAAAAACAGGACTGTTAACTAAATGCCATCCTAACCAACCAAGGCTGTTATGTCCCTCTGTAATCGATTGGTTCAGTTTTTCATCTTCTAAAGCTTTTAAGACCGATTTTGTTCCGTCAGCAGACTCTGACCACTCTGTTAAAAAGTCGTTTAGTTTTCGATACACAAGTTTTTCCTCCTTTGGAAATGTAATATTACTTCGCGGGATAACTGTTTTCGGTCAGAAAGTACAGCAGGTAAAGCACCATTTTTCTCACCGATTGAAGTATCCTGTTTATATGTAGGGTACCATGAATCCAGAGAAGTATTCCAGTATATTGAGTCACTGTATAACAAATTGCAATTGTCATCAAAAGTGACAAGATGGAGAAGAATTCGTACAATAATAGTTGAAAAGAATAAGAGCCATAATCGCATCTACGTATTTTTATAGATTCAGTAAAGTAATTATAAAAGACAAAGGAGCAGCGGGAATTTCATGACGATAAAATCTTTGCAAGCAAGGTGTTCTGCTATTGCAGAAAATAAAACATTCATAAACGTGATTATTGGACTCATCGTCCTTAATGCAATTATTGTCGGATTTGAAACGTATCCTTCCATCTCGAACCGTTTTGGTTCCACCATTTATTGGTTGGATACACTATTATTAATCGTATTTACCATTGAAATTATTATCCGTTTAATAGGGAGTTCTTCCCCGATTACTTTTTTCAAAAATCCATGGAATATATTTGATTTTGTTATTGTATCTGCGAGTTTCGTATTCCTTGGCTCTAGTTACATTATTGTGTTACGAATTCTAAGAGTTCTTCGAGTCTTAAGAGCAATATCAATTATCCCTTCTCTTAGAAAAATTGTTAATGCCTTGTTGCTTACTATTCCCTCGATGGGAACCATCACAATTCTGTTAGGACTATTTTTCTATATCTATGGCGTTATTGGAACCACACTATTTGGGTCCATTTCACCTGAATACTTTGGCTCGTTACACCGAAGCTTACTCACATTATTTCAAGTAATCACATTAGAATCATGGGCAAGCGGGGTAATGTACCCTATTCTAGAGCAAGACCCTTCCTCTTGGTGGTATTTCGTCACTTTCATTTTAATTGGGGCATTCGTTATCGTAAATTTATTCGTGGGTGTGATCGTTAATAATGTCGAAGAAGCAAGTCGTGAGGAGACACCTACCCCAACAGACAAAAAACTGGAAGAAATGGATAGAGAAATAAAAGAAATGAAAGATTTATTAAAAAAAATCGCTCAAAATGAAAAGTCAGTAGATTAAGAGAGACCTTTTTCAGGGACTGTTGATTTTTCTTAAACTTATACTGGTATTTTTTCAATTTCTAAAATAAACATATTAAGGCATTCACTTTTTTCTTAAATTAAGAAGAAGGCGCACTATTCGAGTTGCGCCTTTTTCCTATCTTTGTAGCTTTACACGATATATTTTTCTTCTTCAATAATTTTTGCAGCAATTTCACGTTTCTTTTTGACCACATTGATTGGTGTAAATCTAGTAAGCTTTCGTAATGAAGAAAGAAAAGTCCGCAATGTATCTCCTTCTTCTACGGTAATTAATATTTCTTTTGCTGCTGCTTCCATTCGATTAAATGCTTCCTGAACATAAACTTCCGTATAAAGTAACTTTTGTTGTGCCTTTTCTCGTCCTTCTTTGGCAATTGCTTTTTCTGTGCGCAGAATAGCAGACTCCATATTAAATACTTCCGCTGTCATATCCGCCAATTTAATAAGAATTTCTTGTTCACGCTCTAACTTTTTGCCAAACTTCTGCGCTGCTAATCCAGCACCTAGTAAAATCAACTTTTTGGCGTTTCTTAATAAATATTTTTCTTGATCCAATGCTTCCGTTCCTACTTCTTCTGGCATCATCATCATTAATTCTTCTTGCAGTCCCTGTGCTTTTTCTAATAATGGCAGTTCGCCTTTCATTGCTTTTTTCAGTAATGTGCCTGGTACAATTAGCCGGTTGATTTCATTCGTTCCCTCAAAAATACGGTTAATACGAGAGTCGCGGTAAATACGCTCTACTTCATACTCCTGCATAAAACCGTACCCGCCATGCAACTGTACAGCTTCATCTGCTGCATAATCTAATAATTCTGTAGCCATGTATTTCGTCATCGAGCATTCAATTTGATATTCCGCAATGGCCTTGGCAACCTCACGTCCATCCTGCAATTGTTCATCGGATAAGGAGCCCATTCGTTGTTCAAATAAGCCTACTGTACGGTATACAGCACTTTCATTTGCATAGATTTTAGAAGCAATGGTTGCTAATTTTTCCTGAGTCAGAGAAAAACTTGAAATCGGTGTTTGGAATTGTTTACGCTCATTTGCATATTTTGCGGATAACTCTAGCGCACGCTTGGACCCGCCAATTCCGCCAACAGCTAATTTATAACGGCCGACATTTAAAATATTAAAGGCAATTACGTGCCCTCTGCCTTTTTCACCTAACAAGTTTTCCACAGGAACTTCTGCATCTTCTAAGATAAGTGTTCTTGTAGAAGAGCTCTTAATACCCATTTTCTTTTCTTCGGCTCCCGTAGACACACCAGGAAATTCTCTCTCAACAATAAAAGCACTGAAATGCTCGCCATCGATCTTCGCATAGACAACAAAGACATCAGCAAAGGCCGAATTCGTAATCCATTGCTTTTCCCCGTTTAAAATATAATGTGTTCCAGCATCGTTTAATTTTGCGGTTGTTTTTGCTCCGAGTGCATCAGAACCAGAACTTGGCTCTGTCAACGCATAAGCGGCAATCAACTCGCCAGTAGCTAACTTAGGTAAATACTTTTTCTTCTGCGCCTCATTCCCGAAAAAGACTATTGGCAGTGATCCGATACCAACATGCGCCCCATGTGTAATAGAGAAACCGCCTGCACGGGAAAACTTCTCCGTAATTAAAGAAGAGCTAATTTTATCCAGCGCCAGACCGCCATATGCTTCAGGAACATCGGCACCTAATAAACCTAATTCCCCTGCTTTTTTTAGCAATTCAACGGAATGCTCAAATTCGTGATTTTCTAGATTATCAATCTTAGGAACAACTTCACCTAACACGAAGTCCTCTGTCGTTTTTGCAATCATCTTATGCTCATCTGTAAAATCTTCCGGTGTAATAATGTCTTCTCCGGTAATATCCTCTACTAAAAATCCGCCGCCTTTAAATAACTTTTCTTTTGTTTCGCTCATCATTCATTCTCCTTTTTCAATTGGATTATAAAATAAAAATTTATTCCGATTGTTGTCGTCCGCAAAATCGCAGTCTGATAGATTCATTTTTCTTCTATACGGACATTTTTCAGCGTCATAGAAGCTCAAACACCCCTGCAGCTCCCATACCGCCGCCAATACACATTGTTACAATTCCAAATTGTTCATTTCTCCGCTTCATTTCATGCATTAAGCTGACTGTTAGCTTTGTTCCCGTGCAGCCCAGCGGATGGCCTAATGCAATAGCGCCACCATTTACATTTACTTTATCTACATCTAAATCTAATGCTCTGATTACTCTTAATGCTTGTGAGGCAAAGGCTTCATTTAATTCAAATAAGCCAATGTCAGCCAGCTCTAATCCAGCCATCTTGACAGCTTTCGGAATAGCTTCTACCGGACCGACTCCCATAATTTCTGGCTCTACTCCGGCGACAGCAAAGGAACGGAACTTTAAAATCGGCGTTAATCCCTCTGCTTCGGCTTTCTCTTTCTCCATTAATAAAACAGAAGCCGCTCCATCACTCATTTGCGAAGAATTCCCGGCGGTGACACTTCCTTTTACATGAAAAGCCGGACGCAGTGAACTTAAAACCTCTATATTGGTGTCTGCACGAACCCCTTCATCCATTTCAAAGGAGAAAGATTTTTCTTCAATCTTATTATTTTTTCCGACAAAGCGCTGCTTCACTTCTACAGGAACAATTTCATCTTTGAACAGGCCTTTCTCCAGTGCTTTTGCAGCGCGCTCATGACTTTGTACTGCGAAGGCATCCTGATCTGCTCTGGAAATTTCAAATCGATTTGCTACTTCTTCTGCTGTATGCCCCATGTTCATGTAGTATTCTGGTGCATTTTCAACTAATGTCGGATTTGGTTTAATAACATGCCCGCCCATCGGGATCATGGACATAGACTCTGCACCGCCGGCGATAATCGCATCCGCACCGCCAACCATAATTCGTTCCGCACCGTAGGCAATTGTCTGCAGCCCAGAAGCACAGTAACGATTTACTGTAATTCCCGGCACATCATGGCTTAATCCAGCCAGCCCGGCAATATTTCGCGCCATATTCATCCCTTGCTCTGCTTCTGGCATAGCACACCCAATAATAACGTCATCAATCGGGCCCTGATAATCGCCAGCTCTCTTTAATGTTTCTTTTACTGTAAGTGCAGCGAGATCGTCTGGTCTGACATCCCGTAATGATCCTTTATTTGCTTTCCCTACTGGTGTTCTTGCACCAGCTACAATCACTGCTTCTTTCACAGACGTGTCCTCCTTTAAATACGTGTTCATTCACTTTTCGTGATTAATTACGTAATGGCTTTCCTTTTACCAGCATGTGCTGCATTCTTTGCTGTGTCAGCGGTTCTGCAATTAAGCTAAGGAATGCCTCTCTTTCTAGATCGAGCATTACCTGTTCATCAATCTCTGTACCCTCTTTTATTCTTCCGCCAGATAAAACATAGGCCAATTTTTCAGCAATTTTCAAATCGTGTTTTGAAGCATAGCCGCTATAATGTAAGGATTTCGCTCCCATTACCATGGCTGCATAACCAGCTTCCCCAACAACTGGAATCTTTTCCCGGGCAGGTTTTTCATATCCTGCATGGAATAAAGATAGGACGCGATTTTTTGCATCATAGAGGACATGATCTGGATTCTTGCTAATGCGGTCATTTTTATTTAGATAACCATTTTCCATTGCCTCTTTTGCAGAAGTAGATACTTTCGCAGTTGCTACTTTTTCAAAAACATCATTTGCAACCTTTGTTAAATCAATATCGACGCCTTCAGGAAGGTTTCTAAGCTCTTTTAAATAAAGTTCTTTTGTACCTCCTCCTCCAGGAATCAGTCCAACACCAAACTCTACAAGTCCCATATAGGTTTCTGGAGAAGCTTGGATAGCAGCAGCTGGTAAAGACACTTCTGCTCCGCCACCTAACGTCATATTAAATGGTGCAACTACTACTGGTTTGTCGGCATATTTAATATTCATTGTCATATTTTGAAATTGGCGGATAACCAAATCTAATTCAAAAATATTGTCATCCTGTGCTTCCATTAGCATCATCGCTAAATTCGCTCCAACACAGAAATTTTTGCCCTGATTTCCAATCACAAGCCCTTTATAATTTTTATTTACTTCTTCAATGGACGCATTCACCATCTGGATAATATCAAGGCCGATCGCATTACTTCGTGAATGGAATTCTAGTAAGGCAACATCATCGCCGATATCAATAAGACTCGCACCTGTATTTTTCTTAATAACGCCTTTTTGCTGTTTAATCGCTGCTAACGATATTTCTTTCTTATTTACTTCTTTCCGTTTATATTCATCGTCATGGAAGAAGTAAATATCTCCATTTTCTTGCTTATAGAAGGTTTCATTTCCACCTTCTAACATATCCAGCACCCAGCTCGGTACGGATACGTCTTCATCCTGCATCCGTTCAACTGCAGCACGCACACCAATCGCATCCCATATTTCGAATGGACCTAATTCCCAGCCGAATCCCCACTTCATTGCGTCATCAATAGAAACAACATCATCAGCAATTTCACCTACTAAATCAGCAGAGTATAATAATGTAGGTTTCAGAACGGACCAGATAAAATCGGAAGCTTTATCCCCTTTTTTATTTACAAGCGCTTTCATTTTTCGTTTAACGCCTTTTTCCTGCTTTGCTAATTCTACTGCTGCTGTTTTTAACTTCTTTCTTTCCTGATAGTCAAGTGTATCCGGATTGATTTCAACAATTGTTCTATCTTTTTTCTTTTCATAAAACCCTTTTCCGCTTTTTGCGCCAATCCAACCCTTTTCAATCATCTGCTTTAAAAAGTCTGGAACCTTAAAAACTTCTTTCTCTTTGGAATCAGACACATGATGATACACGTTGTTTGCTACATGATAAAAGGTATCAATCCCAACTACATCCAGTGTACGGAATGTTGCACTTTTCGGTCTGCCAATTAATGGTCCAGTAATAGAATCTACTTCACCAACACCAAGTCCTTGCTTCTGCATTTCCTGTACCGTTACCAAAAGTCCATATGTCCCAATCCGATTCGCAATAAAGTTTGGTGTGTCCTTCGCTTCCACAACACCTTTTCCTAATACATCTTCTCCAAAAGTCTTCATAAAGGAAAGCACTTCTGGTTTTGTCTTTTCTGTAGGAATGACTTCTAATAATTTTAAATAACGCGGCGGATTAAAAAAGTGCGTTCCTAAAAAATGTTCCTGCATATCTTTTGAGGAGTCCTCTATCATTGCTTCTACAGAAATCCCGGATGTATTCGAACTGACAATCGTTCCTTCTTTACGATATTTGTCGACCTTTTTAAACAATGCTTTTTTCGCTTCTAAGTTCTCCACAATAACTTCGACAATCCAGTCTACCTCAGATAGAATCTCTAGGTCATCTTCCAGATTAGCAATATGAATTAATGCTAAGCTCTTTTTAGACGTAATAGGAGATGGCTTTTGTTTTAACAGCTTTTTTTTGCTCTCCTCGACAATTCGATTTCTTACCTGCCTGTCTTCCAACGTAAGTCCCTGTTTTTTCTCCTTGTCCGTCAATGAATCTGGTACTCTGTCAAACATGGTTACGGATAATCCTAAATTCGCTAAATGAGCAGCAATACCAGATCCCATAACCCCTGAACCTATTACTGCAACGCTTTTAATGGAATAAGTCATTTAACAATCCTCCAGCCTTTCTTGAATGAACACTCATTCATTTTTAAGCCAAAAAATAAAGATATTGGCATATCTCACTTTATTTATACTATAACGGATTATTTATCTTTTAGCAATATATTTAACCCTATTTTCGTAAGGGTTTTCAATTCGATTTCTATTATTTCGCCACACCTAGTAAAATTCCCTGCCGCCGCTACGGGAAAACCGCGATTCTCTCCTATTTCATATGTGTTTAGTGTGGTCCCCTCAAAAATCGTAATCATTCCTATTTACAATTCGTAATCCTTACGATATCATAGGTAAGGTAATTTAGATTTTAACATTAAATCGTTTAAATTGAAATGGAGGGATACCATGACAACGCCTGTTGTGTCTATGTCAAATATTAACTTCCATTATGAATCTCGTAAAGTCTTAGACAATATTAACTTTGAAATTCCAAAGGGAGCCTTTATGGGATTAGTTGGTCCAAACGGTGGCGGGAAAACCACCTTAATTCGGCTAATCCTCGGCTTAGAAAAACCGGAAACGGGAGAAATAATGGTTTTTGGGCAGCCTATTCAAAAACTTAAAAATAAAGATCGAATCGGTTTTGTCTCACAAAAAGCAAATGCTTTTAACAAAGGGTTCCCTGCAACAGTATATGAAGTAGTTGCTTCTGGGCTCACTGCGCAGCTTGGTTATTTTAGATTTTTATCTAAAAAAGATAAACAAAAGATTCATGAAGCTATCGCTCAAGTTGGGATGACCGAATATACCAAACAAAATATAGGAAACTTATCTGGGGGTCAGCAGCAGCGGATATTTATTGCGCGTGCCTTAGTCAGTGATCCTGAACTGATTATTTTGGACGAACCTACTGTAGGGATAGACTATGAAAACGTGAAAAGGTTCTATGAGCTGCTTTATAAGCTTAATACAGAATTCAAAAAAACGTTACTGCTTGTAACACATGATACTGGTACAATGACTGACTATGCGACAGATATTGTTTGTTTAAATAAGACACTGCATTTCCATGGAAATCCAGATGAATATGCATCCCTTACGGAAACGGACTTTTCGCAAATTTACGGGCATCCAGTAAGCCTGGTTACGCATTAATTCACAGTTGGAGGAAAGACAATGCTTTTGGACTTTATAACTTATCCCTTTTTAAGATACACTTTTCTTACAGGTATCTTAATTGGTATTATCGCACCGCTACTCGGAACATTTATCGTTGTGAGAAGGCAATCACTAATAGCAGATGCTCTTTCACACGTTACCTTAGCGGGAATTTCATTTGGCCTAATGACCGAGAAAAAATATGGTTGGGTGATATCACCAATATATAGTGGAATGGTTTTTTCCGTGATTGGCTCCATTTTTATCGAAAAACTACGCACCGTGTACAAAGCCTATCAAGAAATCTCCATCCCGATTATTTTATCTGCCGGTGTAGGCTTAAGTGTTATTTTTATCTCTATTGCAGATGGGTTTAATACAGATTTATTTAACTACTTATTCGGATCTGTATCTGCGGTAAGTATCAATGATTTTTACATTATTTCTGGCATTACACTTTTTGTTCTTGTCATTATTTGGCTCTTCTTTAAAGAATTATTTACGATGTCTTTTGATGAAGAACAAGCAACGATCGCGGGCCTGCATGTAAAATGGATTAATTTATTATTTATTGTATTAACAGCTCTTGTTATCGCTGCTTCGATCCGTATTGTTGGTGTGCTGCTAGTTTCTGCATTAATGACGTTGCCAGTCGCAGCAAGTATGCGTATTGCTAAAGGTTTTAAGCAAATGATTTTTCTATCGATTCTCTTTGGTGAAATTTCCGTTGTATTCGGAATAATTTCCGGGTACTACCTGGACATTCCACCGGGAGGAACCATTGTCATCACATCGTTAATACTTTTACTAATCGCCATTGGAATAAAAAGATTACGAAAATAAACGGAGGTTTTTTCAATGAATCTTCAAGATGCAACTAATATTTTAAAAGAAAAAGGATATAAAACAACCGGCAAGCGTAAAGATATCTTGGAATTCTTTTCGTCAGAGGACGGCTATCGCTGTGCAAAAGATTTAATTGCTTATTTAGAAAATAAATATGGCGCAATTAGTTTTGATACGATTTACCGCAACCTGCATTTATATCATCAACTAGGCATATTAGAAAAAACCAACTTAAATGGAGAAAAACATTTCCGTTTAAGCTGCAGTCATCACCACCATCACCATTTTATTTGTAAAGATTGTGGGAAGACAAAAGAAATTGATATCTGTCCAATGGATACAGCTGCAGCAAAACTGACAAATTACGAAATTGATGATCATAAATTTGAGATTTATGGCAGATGCCCTGCATGTCAACACGCTTAAGATTTTCTTTCTATACTAATCAACGTACAGAAAAACTTTACGTGGAAGAAGTCTTTTTTCTACCGCCCCGTTTCAAATTCATTCAGGATTTGAAACGGGGTTTTTAGTTAGGCTTACTTTCCACAGCGTTTTTTTAAGGCTGCGAAGAAAAGATATTTTCAGGTTGGAGAATGATGTTCATACTAAGTTTATCGCACTCCCCCTGATTACGTTACAAATGTAATTTTTTTTAGGAATCCTGTTTCTTTATGTCGAAAAGTTAGGTATACTACCTTTAAAATCATTAAACTAGGAGCAGCGTAATATGGGTAAAAATAGTAAACTTCGTTTGTTTTTATTATGTATCGCAGGAGGAATATTTATCGCATTTGTTTTCATGATGCAGAGGCAATTCAATAATCCTGACTTTGATTATCAAAGTGAAGTAGCGGGCATGCACCAATCAAAACAAGACGAGGAAAAAGAAGACACGGATGTAAATACAGAAAAAGAAGAAGCTAACGTCTCTGTACCTGAGGAGGAGAAAGAGAAAGAAGAGGGCGAAATTATTGAAGAGGAACGGCAAATCACAGCAGATTTATTAAATATCCGCAGTGGTCCTGGTCCCAATTACGAGGTTGTAGAAACATTGGTTCTTGGCGACCATGTGCAAGTGATTGACGACGGCAGTGACTGGATTGAAATTACATTCGGAGATATTACCGGCTATGCCAACCGTAAATATCTAGAATCAGTTGACGAGGAATAAAATAAAACTTCAGAGAGAAAAATCGTACGGCTAACACGTTTACATGCTTGCCGTACGATTTTAGTTGTTAAGCATCTTTCTAGAAGAAAGCTTAGCAGATTTAGTCTAGCACTTTCTCTATAACTTTACTTTCTTCATGATCCAGCATATTTTTTAAGATCACATCTTCCACGTCTTTGTTCATTTCCGCTGCTAGTGTTTTGGATGCCGGAGCCTCTCCAACAATGAAAATCCGCTTCCATTCCCTGTCCTTTGCCTGCTTGTCCAGCTTGGGAGCAATATTTTTATACCACCGATATTGATTTGCTTCATAACGTTCATTAAACAGATCTTTTTGAAAGTTGGCTGAACCAAGTCCTGTTGCAGATCTTCCTTGGCGGGGACCTTGTTTTATCCTCCAAGTTTCTTCTTCCACATCCAATTCATATTCTGTCGTATCTTTAACTTGGTTTAAATTTGTATCAATCAATTTCACTTGATTTTGCTGCACAAGAATAATTCCTGTTTTCGGATATTTTTCTGCTAAAGACTTTAACTGATCTAGTAAAGGCGTTTCCTGCCATTCAAACTCATTTTCCAGACGCATCTGCACACGTTCAGCAAACAAAACCTCGTCAGCAGAAGCTATGATAATGACTCCGCGCATGAAGTTTCTTTCAATTTCTCCCATAAACTTCTTGACTTGCTTTTTTACTTCTCTGTAGTTCTCCAGCTCTTCGTCATTACCTCCCTCTTTTAAGTAATGTTCAAAATTATTCAAACCATTTTTTAAGTGAATTTTCCACTCTCCGCCTTGCTGATCCGGATCGCTTAAATCTGTATTAAGATACATTGAAAATATCTTATTTGCTCCTGTTCCTCTTACATTTTCCAACTCTTTTACAATATTTTGAATGTCTTTGATAATAAGACCTCCTTCATCATCAGTCTCTACTTAGTATGTAGCCGAAATAAAAGAAGCTTAAACTTAATAACTGCAGAAGAAATTGTTTCTTTTTGAAACCAAAAATCCGAACTGTCATCAGAATTCCATTTACCATTAGGATTCAGATTCGTTCGGATTTTCTATCTTACTGTTATTCTACTATTTATTTAATATTTTCTATTCCATCTCGGAAACTTCCTCAGAAACCTTTGTTATTTTCACACGTTTGATTTGATAGCCGTCTTTTTCAACAAGGGCAAACTCATACCCCTCATATTCCATGACAGTTCCAACCTCTGCCTCAAGGTTATGGGTAAAGAACCAGCCACCGATGGTATCCACTTCATCATCTTCTAATGTAATTCCCAGCTGCTGATTAATATCATCGAGGCTGACTCGACCAGAAACCAAATAAGTGGTATCATCTAATTTTTCAAAATCAGGCACTTCATCTGTGTCAAATTCATCCCGAATATCCCCGACAATTTCTTCTAGAATATCCTCAACAGTTACTAAACCTGCTGTCCCTCCATATTCATCATTCACAATCGCCATATGGATTCGTTCTTTTTGCATCTTTAAGAGGAGCTGACGAATGGGTGTTGCTTCGGAAACATGAATTATTGGCCGAACGTAATCCTCAATGGTTGCCGGTTCGTCATTATTTAATTTCCCAGTAAAAACTTCTTTTAAGTTTACTAGACCAATAATATTATCTTTATCTTCATCAGCTACTGGATAACGTGTAAATTGACCTTCACGGATGATTTCCAAATTCTCTTCAAAACTATCCTCTAACGAAAAGTAAATCATTTCTGTCCGAGGAACCATTATTTCTCGAGCTACTCGTTCATCAAAATCAAATATATTATTTACATACATCATTTCCGATTGATTGATTTCACCGCTTTTATAACTGTCAGCCAGAATTAGTCGTAATTCTTCTTCTGTATGCGTCTCCTCATGTCCACTCATTGGTTTTAACCCAACCGCTCGAGATAATAAACGGGCTGATCCATTTAATAACCAAATAAACGGGAACAAGAGTCGATAAAACCATGTTAATGGCCGAGAAACTGCGAGCGTAACCTGTTCAGCTTTTTGTATCGCCAATGTCTTCGGCGCTAATTCCCCGACAACCACGTGTAAAAAGGTTGCAATTAGGAAAGAAATAAAGATAGATAGCGTTGTTACAAATCCAGCCCCAATATTAAATTGCTCTATCGCTGGATGTAGCATGCGCTCAAATGTCGGCTCAGCTAAACGTCCAATTCCTAAAGCAGTAATCGTAATCCCCAGTTGACAAGCAGATAGATACTCATCAAGATGTGTTACGATTTTTTTAGCATAAACAGCTGATTTTTTCCCTTCAGAAATGTGCGTTTCTAGCTGTGTACTTCGAATTTTAACAATAGCAAATTCTGACATAACAAAAAAAGCAGTTAATGCGATTAAAACGGCAACCGCAAATAAATTAATCAAGGTTGATATGTCCAATTAAGATCCTTGCGCAAGACAGCACAAGGATTTCACCTCCTGAAAATTTAAATATTCCTTTTTAGGTGGCTCTTCACTAAAATATAGGGTTGACAAATTAAATTTGATAAATAGCGACCGCTACGGAAAAACACTGCGCTTTCCACGGGCTTGAGCTCAGCCTCCTCGGTAAAAAGAAGATCGCTTTTTACCTGCGGGGTCTTCCCACTGGGACTGCGATTACTCGCCCCACCGAAGACCATTGCGCTTTCCCGTAGGAGTCTCCGTGTTTTTCCTCCGCTATCTAGTTCTTATTATCATATTTATTTACTCATTTCAACCATTAATTTTGGTGTTAGCCCCTTTATATTCGTTATAAAATGATATCTCCTCCATGGCGGGTTTCTTCTCCCGCTAAAGGCTAGTCGAATAAATTAAAGTGGTAACCTTCCATTCTCTCAAGCTTCAACAGATTCATTGCTTTTCTGTTTTAACGCAAGGTTTTTTATGGACTCCACCGTAATGAATTTCATTATTCATACACATTTATAACGTTATGTTGCTCACACGTAGATGATTCCAATGATTAGGCTTCATGGATATCACCGTATGATAATTATCTATTATATTCCATATTACCTTCCCATCGAAATCACCCTTTCCCTTCTCTTTATTATAAGGGATAAAAGCATAATATGTCTACTTGACTACGAAAGGAACACAAGGAATTATACTAACTTACAAAATAAGCCAACTGCCTATTAACAGCTGACTCATTTTTTTACATGATTGCTTATAGCTTTCGTTCCTTCTCAACCTTTTAAACAATCTTTACAAACAGAATTACCAGCATCATTAAGGGAATTGTTCTTGTATTATGCTGCTAACTGCCATATAAAGTGGTTTATTGTCTTAGTTTATGGGTATAGATACATATATTCTTTCTCTCGCGGCATATTTGAAAAAGATTCTTTTGATGGTCATGTCGGTTTATTAGCGTAAAAAAGGCCCTCACACGAAGCATTTCCTCGTGCAAGAACCCTTGGTTATATAATTATTATTGAATGCGACGTACTGTTCCGCTGAAGTTATCAGCCCAGTAACCGCTAGACATGTTAGCAACTTTTACACCGTTACTGCTTTGGGAACCAATGAATTGGCCGCCGCCAAGATAAATTCCTACATGACCATTAGGACCGTTAGTATCAAAGAATACGAGATCTCCTGGTTGCATATCACTCGCTGAGACTGCTTTACCAGTACCTACTAATGCGCCAGTGTAAGATGGGATAGAGTATCCAGCTTGAGCAAACGCCCAAGATACGAATCCAGAACAATCAAATCCTGTGCTAGGGCTTTTCCCACCCCAAACATATTGATTTTGATATGTCTGGCTTTGTGCAGCGCTTATCACGGCACTAATTCCAGAACCTGTTGGTGCAGATTCTTGTTTTGGTTCTTCCGCTTTTTTCGTTTCTTTTTTAGCAGCAGGTTGACCTGAATCATTGGATCCACCGTTAGAATTCGATTCATTTGCGCTGGAAGAATTGCTGCTGTTTTCAGAGTTACTGTTGCTGTTGCTATTACTGTTATTGTTACTTTCACTATTTTCTTCGTTGCTTGAGGAAGATTCTTCTTGCTCAGCCGGTTCACTATCAGCAGCTTCATTTTCTGAACTGCTTGTATCTTCGTCTTCGTTGCTGCTATCTTCACTAGACCCTACACTAGCACTCGCTACTAAAGTTTCAGGTGCTGGAGCATTTGCAACTTCTATACGATCTGACACATCCGCTTCAATAGCAGCTAACTGAGAATCTTCAATTTGTAATTCATCAATCAGTGCAGTTAAATCTGCCTCTTTATCTTTTAAGGAAGCTTCTTTATCTTCTGCAGCCTCTTTTTGTTCTTTAATTGTTGCATTGATACCTGTTAAATCTGTTTTTAATTGATTTAACTCATCAAGTTTTGTTTCCACCGTTTCTTGTTTTTCAGCTACTTCCTGTTTATCTGCTTCTTGTTTTTCAAGTAAAGCTAAATCAGAATCTGTAATTTTATTTACTGCAGAAACACGACTTACAAAATCACTAAAATCTTGAGCACCAAATAGTACTTCCAGATAGCTGATATCCCCGCCGCTTTGTTGAAGCGCTACTGCGCGTTCTTTTAAAATCTCCGTACGCTTTTCAATCGCTTCTTCTAACTCTTTAATTTCCGCTTCCAGTTCACTAATTGCGTCTTCTGTTGTAGAAATTTCGTCTTCTGTTTCAGCTAATGTTTGCTGATTTTTTTCAAGTGCTGAGTTAATGTCCTCAATCTCACTTCTTAAACCTTCTAGCTCAACAAGAACATCCGCTACTTCTTTTTCCGCATCTGATAGATTAGCTTGTACAGAATCACGTTCTTCCTGTACTTGAACTTTTTGATTCTCTAAATCTTCCACTGATTCTGCTTTTACTGGCCCCGCAAAAAACACACTGCTAAGCCCCACTACAGAAGCTGCAGTTAATGTCATTATTTTATTTTTCAACTTCTTTCCCCCGCTTTCATTTTTTACACCGCAAATCTATTATCTATGTATTTTAAAATAGTACCGTTGCTTTGCGATTTCATTATTTATCTCAAAAATGTTGTTTTCTTTTCCTTAATAACTTCGTACAGCTTATCATATAAAAATGACATAGAGGTTATAGAAATATTACATTTATGTTTCAATAATGACAAATCCACCGAAATTTCGTCATAGAATACGAGATATCCCTTCTATATCAACGCTTTCTACTATGATAAATTTACATCATTTTCTCACTTTCTTGCTTAATATACCAAATATAATTTTTTTCGTCATTAAATTTGATACAATAGTATGTAATCAATTAACCTTCTACTTTTGTAAGGTTAGATATTATAGAAAGAATCTATAGAATTTAAGATAGATAGGAAAAGCAGGGGATTATGTGAAGATACAAACAATAATTGGAAATAGAGTAATAAAAACAGGAATCGCTGTATTCTTCACAGCACTGATTTGTAAATGGCTTGATTTTCCTCCTACATTTGCTGTCATTACCGCTATTGTGACCATTGAACCCACAGTTACCGATTCAATTAAGAAGGGTTTAGTTCGTTTCCCGGCATCAGCAATTGGTGCAGCTTATGCAGTTATATTTATTGCTCTATTTGATAATTCACCACTAACCTATGTCTTAGCGGCTGTACTTACAATATTTACTTGTTTCCGGCTGAAACTGCATGCTGGATTGTTAGTCGCTACACTTACAGCCATTGCAATGATTGAAGTAGTTGAGGACAGCTATTTTTTTAGCTTTCTTATACGGTTAGCAACAACGACCATTGGTTTATCCGTTTCGACATTGGTAAATATGTTTGTTTTCCCGCCAAATTATCATCATTCGATACACAAGCAAATAGAATCCATCCGTAAACGATTAAGCAATCATATGAAACGCTGCTACTATGAATTAATTTTTGCAAAGGCGCCATTAGATTATGGAATGGATAAAAAAGTAGGAAACGTGTATAAAGAGCTTGAGAGCGCAGCATTACTTTCTCTCTATCAAAAGAACGATCTGAAATATCATCATATTTTGGAAAAACATGAAGAGGAGTTGACACAGTTACGACAACAGATTCATTCTTTACGTATGATTCAGTATCATGTAACCAACATCGCGGAGCAGCCTCCTCAAGAATTTAAGTGGGATATCAAAAAACAAAAGCTTATGTTCGAAAATGTTGTTTATTTTGGAAACGTTTTGGGAGGGGAAACTGCTTTTGATAAGGATGATTGGAAAGTTAAACGGGACCAGCTCTATCAAACATTTCAAGAGATATTAAGGGATGCTCAAATTGATAGATCCGAGGCAGCGAAATTGCCAATAGAATTAGTTGCGGTTTATGAACTTATATCCATTGTGCAAATTATAGAAGCGTATTTTTCTAAGAATTAAATCGTTATGTTACTCTTTTTCGATGTAGAGTAAAGCTCCAAGTTTACTGCAATTTTCATAATAAATTTATTTTTGAAATAATGAAATCCATCTTTCCGCATAAAAATGCACAAACTCCCATTACCTCCCGCCTATCCAGCTTTATTTATTTGACTATTTGCAGGCGGGAGCTTTTTTCCGGAAAGGTCCTCTGTTATAAACGATTTCTATTCCTTTTCTTCTTGCTCTATCTCCTCTTGAATAATCTTTACTTCTTTTTCTGATAATCATGTTGCATTCCTAACAAAGGCAGAATCCATTCCTTGTTCTAATAAATTACGTGCAACAATCTTCCCATAACGGATGATTATTTTTGCAGCTTCACGGCGAGCGGTCACCGATTTCTCCTCTGCTTCTAACCATTTTTTCTTTTGTTCCGCTGTTTTTATTTTTTGCTGCTCGTATTTTCTTTCCAGAACCTCACATTTTTGCATCGCTAATTCTATATCTTGCAGCAATGATTGCTGATCGAATATTTGCTTAAGACGGGCTTCATATATTAAACGCGCTTCCTTGCTGCTACTTAAATTTCCCCAGCCCTCTATAGCCTTTTCTAAAGTCTTATCAATGGATGTAATCTTCTCCAATTCTTGATAGATATCATCATAAAAATAATTTTCCCATTCATCCACAATCCCAAATAATAGAAGCCATCTTGCTAAATGGTCCTCCCACGGATTTAATGCTTCTTGTTTCCAAGCACGGATGAGTTTTGGTATCTCAATAAGGTGGCATTCCAGCATATTTGTTAGCCAAAAGTTTTTTTCATTTTCAAACAGGCGGAAAATACGATGGAATTTATCGTCGTCTTCAATTAAATCAAAATTCAAAATATTGATTGTGACTACGGGGTTAAATTCATTGTCATCTTTATTTCCTTCAAATTGTTTTTGATACAATTGTGACCAATAAGATAAAGATTGTTTCTTTGGCTCACGCTGATTTGTAAATTGTATTTTTACATTGATAGATTCCTTATCTTCTGTTTCAACGAGCATATCCAAACATGCTTCTTTTCCATCTTCATATTCTCCTGCTATTTCTATATTTTTGAAAGAGAGATATTGAATTGGCGCTATCTCTGTTTTATCAAAAATAGCATTCAAGAAGGCTGTAATCATATCTTTATGATGCTCCTTGCCAAACAACTGTTTAAAAGCATAACCAATCTTTAAATCCATCAGTTGATGCCTATCGATTTGCTGAGATAATTTACTTGTTCTTGCTTCCCTATTGTTTTCATTTAAATTCATGTAGTTTTCTTGGTCTTCGTATGCTTGCTGAAGATTTATTTCGTTTGATAATAGCATAGAAACACGTCCTTTTCTTTTAAATAGAGGACTTACAAAGATGCGAATCTACATACAGTTAACCAAACATACGTTCCTTTGTCAAGAGAAAAGTTTCTCCTGTGAAACACAAAAAAACTGCAGGAGCGCCTCGGCTTCTACAGTTTTTCAGTCTTCCGCTGTTTTATATACCAAATGAAGAAAAAAATCATCGCTATGATTATTAAAGCATACACAATCATTGAATAGCCATCCATGAAACCAACTACATGGTGCCAATTTTCACCCAGGATTACTCCAACACCGATTAAAATACTATTCCAAATAAGAGAACCGATGGCTGTTAATAGAATAAAAATTCCAAAGTTCATCTTTGTCATGCCAGCTGGAATAGAAATAAGGCTTCTTAAAAGCGGGACCATCCGACAGAAAAATACCGTCCAATAACCGTATTTTTCAAACCATTTATTTGCTTTATCAATATCCGTTTTTTTCAAACGCAATATGCGACCATAACGGTCTACTATTCTCTCCAAGCGTTCAACATCTAATAGCATGCCTACGCAGTACAAAAGCATTGCACCAATAATAGCTCCCAAAGTAGCAGCAGTTAACACGCCTAAATAGGTTAGTGCACTATAAGTCGTTAAAAAACCTCCAAAAGGAAGGATGACTTCTGATGGTATTGGCGGAAATAAATTCTCTAAAGTCATCATTAAAAAAATCCCGAAATATCCGAACTGTTCCATAATGGATGTAACCCATTCTCCCATAAAATCCTCCAATTAAACTTGTCTTCATGATTAAGATATATTCTACCATATGGAAGACTATGCTTTTATTTCATTTTCAAAATAAGTGTTAAGATTCTTAGGGAAATATTTAGCCGGCTTCTTTCATATGTGTTCAAAAAGGCGCCAATAAAACTTTTGAACTTCCTTCCTTTTTAATGATTATTAATCATCCCTGCTAGTTGTCGATAAGAGTATTCCCTTGCTTCATAGGTTGGCGCCATCGTTAGTACCATAATTTCATCACATTGATATGCATCTTGAAGCTGGGTTAGTTTTTCTCGAACGAGGGCGATATCTCCAACAATCTGTTTATCGGCAATTTGTTTGTTCTCTTCCTTAACTCCATGCTGTTCAGACGCTTGTTCTTCTTTTCTCCGTCTTGTTTCCTCTGCTAACTCGATTGCTTCTTTTTCCGTTTCTGCACAAAGAACAGATACAGCAACGATTGTAGACGGCTCCTTTGCCTGCTTTTGATAATCTGATACAATTTCTGGTCCATTATCCGCTCCCATAAAATGCCCAAATACATAAGGGAGATTCTTACTCACTGCAAGCTGTGCACTTTTTTGGCTTGTCCCTAATAGCCAGGGCTTTGGCTGTGCGGATGGAACAGGAGTAGCTGTTACCTTCGAATAGAGATGTTCCGCCGGGAAGTCATTTTGCAAGAAATGAAGCAGTTCATCCAGATATTTTGGCATTTCTTTCACCCGTTCTAAAAAATTTCCAGCAAGTGCAATAGACGCTTCTGCCGATCCTCCTGGCGCTCGTCCTAACCCAATATCTACTCGATTCGGATAAAGTGTCGCTAACATACGATAACGCTCAGCGATATTATATGGCTGATAATTTGGCAATAGGACAGCACCGGAACCGATTCGTATTCTTTCCGTCTTACTGCCGATAATTCCTAATAAAATATCCGGAGCAGGACTTGCTAATGCTTGCATATCATGGTGTTCAGCAACCCAATATCGTTTATAGCCCCATTTATCTGCCAGGATAGCCAATTCTATACTGGCTTCGAGCGCTTTTTTTGCATCTGCATCTGCAAATAGAGGCGCTTGGTCTAAAATACTTAATTTCACTGTTCCTTCTCCCCTTCCATTTCCAGCTGGTCTATTAATTTTTCAGCTGCCCGGCGATAAAAATTACTCATTCCCGTCAAGCTCGTAATAAGCAATACTTGTTGTAAATACGTATCGTTTACTACATTGGTATCTAATTCTTTTTCAACTATTTCTTCTTGCTCTTTTATATACTCTTTGAACCGAACCACATTTCTATCCATTAATTGAATATAATTATTATAAAAATTCTCTAAATCCAATTCGTCTTCTTGTATTCTATGATTTATCCCTTCAAATGTTTTCCCGATATCTTTCATCGATAAAACACTCTTCATTTGATAAATCATGCTAATAATTAATAGATGCTCTTTGGAATATTTTTTATTTTTTATGGGAAAGAATAGTTTTGCCTTCGCATAATTGTTGATCATCGTTTTGGTTAAAACTTTATCCTCTTCATAACGCTTAGAGGAAGCAAATTTACTTTCAAAAAGCTGAATCACTTGATCCATATATAAATCTAAATCAGGGATATTCTCTGCGCTTAACTGATTTTCTAAATGAAGATCTTCCAATTGTTTTTGAATGTCCATCAGCTGACCTTCCCTTCTCTATCTTTTTTTCTTGTCGTATTTTGTCGAGTTCTCCTTAAATAAAATCAGTTTTTATCGTGGCTTAGCATCAAAATGAGGTTTATTATCGGATAAATAAGGAAATGACATTAACTAGCGGACTCCTGTAGGAAAGTAAGTGCTTTTCTCGGACTGGGATTACTTTCCGCACTGAAGAGTCGGCTCATCTACCCATCGTAAGCTGTTAAAAGCATCAAATTTTAGTGGAGATCTTTTAATGTTCCTACATACATTATATGCGTATCTACTTGAAAATCAAACATTGACTACTTGATGGAATGAGTATATATTTAATACATAGTATTTAATACTATATGATGGAATGGAGATGTTTAATTTGCATAAATTTATCCGAGAACCTATGAATGCTTTTACCCACTTTATTGGGATTATCTTATCAATTATTGGACTAATCTTATTGGTTGTAAAAGCAGCGCAAACCGGAACGCCTTTAGATGTTGGCGCCGTAGCTGCATTTGGCATTAGTTTAATTCTTCTATATACTGCTTCAACAGTTTATCATTCTGTGATTGCCAGTCCGAATATTATCGCCTTCTTTAGAAGAATGGATCACTCTATGATTTATGTACTCATTGCTGGTACATACATTCCGCTCTGTCTTATTGCCCTTCAAGGGACTGTCGGCTGGGTATTATTTTGGGTTGTTACTGGATTAGCCTTTTTCGGGGTCCTATTTAAGTTAATATGGTTTCATTCCCCAAGATGGTTGTCTACACTTTTATATGTCTTATTGGGATGGATAGCTGTATTTTATTGCGGTCCGCTGGCGCCAATTATTGGAGCTGGTGGATTAACCTTCCTCATTGTTGGAGGATTATTCTATACGGTCGGGGCAGTTATTTACTGGCTGAAACCAGAATTCTTGCGTTCTCGCTATTTTGGTTTCCATGAGATATTTCATATTTTTATCCTGTTAGGAAGTATCGCTCACTTCTTGTGCATTTATTTGTATGTTATTTAAGGGAATTTGGAGTTGGTTTGAGCTGAGTTAGAGCGGCTTGACCTAGTTTCGGAGCGGATTTGGGCTCACTTGGAGCGGTAATACAATACAGCTTAATCTAAAGAAGAGCCTCTTCATGAGAAAAGGCTCTTTTTTAGGTACATTTCACCAACTTCGGAACCTTTTCGATTAATTCTTACGCATAATTCTCTAAATCGAAGCTTTCACTTTGCAAAAGCGTACCATCACTTGCTGCACCATTGATAAGAATAACTGCTGCTTTCGGCTGAAATTCAGATAAAAATACTTTTTTCTCCTGTCTTCTATCAAAATAGCTTCTAGTCTTTGATAGCATAATTTATATGTTTTAATTCATCTAAATCGGGAAAATAAATAGTAGAACGAACATGAATAGAAAGGATGGTTGGTTATGAGAAATGCCCAATATCAGCCAGCAAAAGACAGAGATCTTTCTGACGCGCAGGAGATTCATTATTCAAAAGAATTTAAGCAGGCGGATATCGCTGGCGGCTTTCGTAGACCTCGCGTGAAAGCGGCAAAATATGAAAACCCTAAGTTAAAATAATAAAAATATATTTAAATTGAAACCTTCTTCTATAGGGTTTACGGAAGATTCTTCAGGATATAGTTTATGAAAGACACATGAATAATTGCTCATGTGTCTTTCTTTAGCTTTCTCCGGCTAAGCAGGATAAATTCTATTGAAGATGGTTCTAACGTGTTTTTACAATCGTAATTTTTCGCATGAACAGAAATCCGATTAAATAAAATGCAACACCGATGAGAAACATGGTCACAAAAGTCATCATTATAATATCAGAGAATATATCAACAATTCCTCATCCTGCTGCCTTTGCTTCCCGTTTGCTTCCAAAAAAAAAGCCGGAACTTCTTGCCAGATAACGGATCCTTGCTGAAGAATAATTACTTCATCAAACATCAAGCTGAGTTCTGGCTATTAATATGTGTGTGATTTACGTAAGCGGTTGCTAAAGACTTGATTAGATTAGGCCCTGATGGAGCGGGTACGAGCCTGATTGGAGCGGATATGCTCTTTTTCCGTGCGGGATACAAGCCTTTTGGAGCGGACATGCTCTCTTTTCGAGCGGGATACAAGTCTTTTGGAGCGGACATGCTCTTTTCGAGCGGATACGAGGATGACGTACAATAGTCTGTGTAAGCTGAATAAATAGGAAAGGTAAGGTTATCCTACCCATTAGTTAATCATCACAAAAACTAAGAAGAGGAGACCTTACCTATGTCTACTAGTATAACTGATAAT
>NZ_BORO01000013.1 GCF_018333215.1 Oceanobacillus sp. J11TS1
ATGGTTCATAGGCCAAGACCCAACTATGGAAAAAAGCGTTGGCCTTACCACCAAGGCTACCATGCCCACTACTCCATGTAAAACCGGTGCACTTCCTGGGAATTTACACATACTTATTGACAGTACCCAGAGCAATCTTCTTCCGGAGCGCTTTCCGTTATTTTGGAGCGGATAAACTTCATTCGGAGCGCTTGTCTGCTTTTTGGAGCGCATGAACTTCATTCGGAGCGCTTGTCTGCTTTTTGGAGCGGATCAATCTTCGTCCGGAGCGCTATTCCATCATTTTGGAGCGGGTCTGCTTTGGTTCGGAAAATCATTACCGCAAATGTAAATTTTTGAAATTATCCTCGACAATTGCAATACTCATTACATATTTTTCCTTAAACATGAAACTTATAATAAATGAATGTTTTCCTTTAATAAATTCAGCCTCTTCATAAACTATCTCTACATGATCATTTTCAGCCTCTGCCTTCAAATGTATTTTTGATATTCCGAGATAAGAAAATTGCCGACTTCTGTAACCTCTCTTACAATGAAACTATTAAAGAATAAATAATATGAATAATTAAAATTAAAACAATATTAGGAGGAGAGATTTCTTTGAAGAATGATCACTGGGAGCCACTATCTGTCGAAGAAATAAAACACTTACTAAAGGATATGTCTATCTCATGGTGGATTGCTGGGGGCTGGGCACTAGATTTATATTATGGGAAACAAACAAGAAAGCATGACGACATGGATATTCTTATAAAAAGAAGTGACCTGCCAATATTAAAAAAGCATTTGAATGAAAACTATGAATTATTCCTTGCAAGCAGCGGAACGTTATCAAAATTGACAAATTTAGAAAATCTAAGCAGTCAAGCAAATAGTCTCTGGGTGAGAAAGAAAAACGGATCTAGCTGGCTATTTGAAATCATGCTTATGGATACGGAGAATGACGAATGGATATATAAAAGGGATAAACATATTAAACGGCCTCTGGAAGACATTGGGGCGATTACAGAGGACGGCACGCCATATGTAAGGCCTGAGATACAATTATTATACAAAGGTGGAAGCTCTGTTATCAGAGAGAAGGACGGGAATGATTTGCTGCGGATGCTCCCTATCCTAAAAAAAGCAGAAGTACATTGGCTTCATTATGCATTAGGCCACCAATTTAATGGAAAGCATCCTTGGTTGGAAGTAATTGCTGACAGAATAAATGACTTCCCTGCTCATGCCTTAGTTGTCGGCGGGACAGGGATGCTATCCGGCGTTTCTTTATGGCTTGCTGGTGAAGCAACTAAAGTCTCCGTTATCGCACGCAGCCAGGGCAAAATGAAAGAGTTATTAGTAAAGGCCCATCAAGATGCCTGCATTATCCCGCTATTGGTTGACTATAAAGATAGTACTGCATTAAAAGAGAAAATCAGAGCCTGTATCAGCCAAAACGGGCCAATTGATCTGGTTGTTGCATGGATTCACTCTGACGGAAAAAATGCACTGGATATTATCTCCAATGAAGTAGCGCAAACAAGTCCATTCTGGAAGCTCTATCATGTCCTGGGGAGCAGCGCTAATATAGCCCAAATCAAAGAAGTTGCTGTAAAAAAGCATCCCAATTGTCAATATAGACAAATACAGCTAGGATTTATTTGGGAAAAGAGTTACTCCAGATGGTTAACACATCAAGAAATCAGTAAAGGGATTATCGATGCGATTATACGCAATCAAGAAGTTAAGGTTATTGGAACATTAGAACCTTGGAATAGGCACCCTTAAACTCCCATCTTTTTTTGAGTGCACTCCGATCAAGAATAGCGTCATTCTATTTTACAAACAAAAAATATTCGTGTATATTTACAGTGGATATACATAGATTAATAAAGTCGTTAGTGCCGGTAACACTAACGACTTACAATAGCTGGATCCCTACTAAAGGGTTAGCACCGATGGTAATCCACCGAAGTTTCAACTCAAGGGTGGATTATTTTTTTTGGTTATCTGACAGCGTCAGCACAAGACTAGCAAATGCAATCGCTAACATAAAAGCTTCAAAAACCGTCATAGCCTCACCCCTATCCACGGGAGTGTGCCCACCCTTGAGTCATCCTAATGCTATTGATTTATTAATTATACCATAAAATGACACCTCTTTGTTTAAACTCCCGAAGAAATAACGCTTGTTTTCATGTAGAAATCGCATGATAATACGGGTTATTTAATTAAGACTAAATTCCCTTCCTCACACTTAAATAATTGTTGGCCCTTTTACAATTTGATAACAGAATGATTTCCCCTGATTTATTTTTTTGAAATCGGGTAAGTGCATACATTAGAAGGGGTGATACATCATGAGGTTGCAAAAATCTCGCATAGCAGCAATTGGTATTTCCCTGTTGCTTATTTTAGGAGCATGTCAGAGTAACGAAAATAAACAACAGGATAATCCAGAACCGCCTCAAGAAGAAAACGATAATGAAGGCGACTCTGAAGCAGACGATACAGAAGATAACGAAGATGGACCGGATGAAGACAGAATTAAGGACATTTTTGAAGGCGGAGAATAGAACCATTGTAACAAATACCCATCTTTATTGAAATTTCCTTCAGTGGGGTTACTATGTGATAAATAAATGAGCTTAATAATCTATTTAAAAAGCATTCAACCGAAATACTTGTCTAAACATCGTCAAGCTATTTCAGTTGAATGCTTAAAATTTATTCCCTATTGCGTATACTCAAACACATTTCTAGCCTTGGATATAACATACCCGCTGCCACCACGGTTCTTTACATCTTCCACCATCATTACCAGCAATAATTCAGAATTACCTTCCTCAAAGCCGACAAACCAGCCATTCTCATTTCCATTATCATCTTCTTTACTTCCTTTAATTTCCGCTGTTCCAGATTTTCCGCCAATAACAGCACCGGGCATATATGCGCTGTGTGCAGTACCTTCAGGGCTTTCAACAACTTGAATCAGATTCTCTTTGACTAAATTAGCAGTTTCTTTGCTAATCACCTTTTCTTTCCAAGTCTTCATTTCGCCCTCCTCCACTAAAGAAGGATATAACAAATCCCCTTCATTGAGATATGGCGTATATGTCAACGCAAGATGCAACGGGCTCATCATAATTTGACCTTGACCATACGCTGTATCAGCCAGTTGTACCTCACTGTCAATCTTTCCATTGTTTGTCAGATTGGAAGCTGGGATAGTAAATGGAAATGGGACCTCTTCGTCAAAACCAAAAGCAGCTGCCTCTTTTAAAAAGGTTTCTTTCCCCATTTCTATTGCTTCCTGAGCAAAATAAATATTATCAGAGTGTACAAAAGCATCCCGCAGATTGACTTCTGCTTTATCATGAACGCGTGTTACATAATAATTTCCCCACGAATCGTCCTTTGTCCAATGAAGACCATTAATCTGTCTTACCTTTTCAGGATTGGTCACGCCTGTTTCCAATCCAATTGATGCCGTTATCGTTTTAAATACAGATCCCGGGGCATAGCGGCTTGTAAAACGGTTTAAAAACGGCTCATCTGGATCTTCACTCCATTCTTGCCATTTTTCATCTGAAAGACCCCTTACAAAAGCATTCGGATCATAAGCAGGGGAACTGACCAGAGATAACACCTCTCCCGTATGCGGATCTAAAGCAACAGAAGTTCCCGCGTCGCCTTCGAACTGCCTATATACTTCTTGCTGCAGTTCAGCATCCACCGTTAATTGAATATCCTCTCCTTCAACAGGGTCTGTTTTTGCCAACGTTTCTTTCAAATCACCACTTGAATTTGCGATATAAATATGGCTGCCATTTTTCCCACGTAATCTCTCCTCAAATATCTGCTCTAGTCCTGCATTTCCAATCACATCTCCAGTAGTATAACCTTCCAGATCCTCTAGCTGCTCAGCAGATATTTCCCGAACATAGCCTGTTAAATGAGCTGCCGAATCTCCCAACGGATACGTACGAACCATTTCCACTCGGGAACTTACTCCTGGAAGTTCTATATAAGCTTCTATATCGTCTTCTCCCATAGGCAATGTTTTTATCGGTACAAATACTTCCGGAGTTACCCAGGAAGCTTCTAAAGCATTGTCAATCTCTTTAATAGAAATCCCCAACAATTCAGCTAGTTTCTCTTTGGATTGCTTTCCGTCTTCTTCAAGTTCACCAGGTATAACACCAATGACATTTGCCTCCTCATTGATTGCAATCCCAGTTCCATTTTTATCCTTCAGCTCTCCTCTTTCTGCTTCTAAGGTTTTTACCTTTACTTTATCTCCTGTGCTTAACTGAGGAAAAATTTGTGACGTATTCCATTTAACCAGCCAATTATTCTCCCCATCTTTTTCTAACGTTACTCGATGACTATATTCAATCTGTCCGGCAACCGTATCCATCTTGACGCTATATGGAAACGTAATGAAATCCCCTTTTGGCTCTATCTTTTCATTTTGGTCTGCTGCTGGAGTCACCTGTAAATTTTCAGCTTCTATCCCGTCATATATATTTTCATAACGTTCCGTAAATGTTTCTTCCGTTATTTTACTTTTAACTTCTTCAGAAAGCTGCTCATACATGGCATGAAAATCTCCATTTTCCCAGTTGGACAGATAGTCGCTAAATACCTCTGGCGGATCGTCTTTCTTGGAACACCCTACTATCGCCATAAGTGCCAGTACAATCAAGATAACTATTCGATAGCCTTTCATTTTTCCACCTTCCTGTTATTTCTCATACCGGATCTGTTCCATAACACGCTCAGCAGCTTTTTCAATTAGTGCATCATCAAAATCTGCATCAGCTGTATCACGGCTGGAAAGGATGGCAATAACAATCGGTGCTTTATCGTCAGACGGCCATACAACCGCAATGTCATTTCGCGTACCATAACCGCCTGCACCACTCTTATCTCCTACTTCCCAATTCTCTAGAACTCCTGCGCGAATTAACGTATCTCCAGTTTCGTTTCCCGTTATCCAATCAATCAGCAATTCTCGCTTGTCCGCAGGAAGTAAATCACTTAGTACATATTTTTGCAGACTTTCAGCAAGCGCTTTTGGTGTACTCGTGTCTCGGATATCACCTGGTGCAGCTTCATTTAAATCCGGTTCCATTCGGTCCATCTCTATTGTTTCATCGCCATTTCTCCTTAATATTTCTTCCAGTCCATCTGGTCCCCCAAGCTCTTCAAACAAAAGATTTGCTGCCGTATTATCACTGTAACGAATAGCAGCCTCCATAATTTCTTGCAGCTTCATGCCATCATTTACATGATTCTCTGTCACGGGAGAGTGTTTTACTAAATCATTTTCTGAATAAGTAATAACCTTTTCTAATTCCTCCATGGGTTTTGTTTGTAAAACAGCGCCCGCTGCTAAAACCTTAAACGTAGATGCATAAGCAAATCTTTCATCTGAGCGATAAGAAATTGTCTGACCGGTCTCTGTATTTATCGCATATACGCCTAGCCTTGCATCGAACTCATCTTCCAATTCTTTAAAAACCTTCTTACTTTGAGGTACCTGTTCTGAAACTTCTGCACGTTCATCATCGCTTTCCTCTTGCACACCATTCGAACAGCCTGCTAACCCTATTACGGCAATAAGTAACAATAAAGTTAACAATCTCTTATTAAACCTAGCTTGAAAATGCCTCATTTTAAACCCTCCTAAATCCCTCTTTGATTACAACTGTAATACAATACTACATATGTAGTCAGAGAATGTCAATTCCTTTCTTTAATCTTAGCAAGTTCTTTTTTAGAAGTTTGATAACTCCACTACAGCGTGCTAGAATCTAATATATTACAAATGTAATTTAAAATAACTTTCGGTAAAAATTCATATAGAGGACGTTCATATATATTTACCGTAAATGAAGAATGGAGACAAAGAGCATGCTTATAACGCTTATCACAGGTTTCGTCATTTCTTCCGTTACCGTTGTGTTTATTTTGCTTATTAAAAAGTTATTCAAAAAGCAATTATCCGCAAAATGGCAATACAATCTATGGTATTTATTGCTTGTTGCTTTAGTGATTCCATTTATTCCTGCTCATTTCCTTCCTGCCGGTAATTTATTCTCCGCATTTACTGAAAGTCAGTCGCTCGAAGGGATTCCCAATTCCACAAAAAATGTAGTGTCCGAGACCGGAGGAACAAACACAAATTGGATGCAGGATTTTTCCGTAACGGTTACGCAGACAAATACGGATCTGTTAAATGGTATTGCCACTGGAATATGGATTACTGGAGCGTTTGTATTAACTATGCTTTCTATACGCGCATGGTTGAATTTAAGGGAAATCAAAAAGTCAATCTCCCAGGTGGAGAATAAAAATATTATTGACATATTTAAACGATCAAAACAGCAATTAAATATTTCCAAAAATATAGTATTGAGCGTTTCAAATAAAGTACGTTCTCCTTTGACATTTGGGCTGCGTAAAACCTTTGTGGTCCTACCGGTGAATTTCGAGGAATGGCTATCTAACGGTGATATCAAGCATATCTTCTTGCATGAATTAAATCATTATAAATCTAAAGATATACCGATTAACTATTTGATGGTTCTCTTTCAAATCATCTACTGGTTCAATCCCCTGATTTGGATTGCATTTAAAAACATGCGTATGGACCGTGAGATTGCATGTGATCATGCTGTATTAACGTCTTTGGATAATCAGAACTATAAGGAATACGGAAATACAATCATTCATTTTATCGATAAATCTCCCAGACCGCAGCACAATAAGCTGGCAAATCAATTAAATGGGTCGAAAAAGCAAATTAAAAAACGCATTATAGAAATTGCATCCTTTCAAGCAGACACTAAATTACAGCATGCCAAAAGCATTGGAGTCTTCGTTCTGGTGGGATTGTTTGTAGCCTCACAGATACCGCTCGCTTCCGTGATGGCAAACGACAACAACCACTACACGTCTTTTAAGCATGAACAGACAAACTACGAAGACCTCAGCGCCTATTTTCAAAATTACGATGGCAGTTTTGTACTATATGACATGCAGGAAGATGCTTATCATATCTATAATAAAGATCAGAGCACATTAAGAGTTTCTCCTGACTCTACCTATAAAATCTATAGTGCCTTATTCGGATTAGAGGAGAATATTATTACTCCGGAACAGAACACCGTCGAGTGGGATGGCACGGAGCAGCCTTATGATCAGTGGAATGAAGATCAAAATTTAGAAACTGCTTTAAGCCGTTCTGTTAATTGGTATTTCAAGCAAATAGATCAAGAAATGGGTCTAGATAGTATTCAATCCTATGTCAACCAAATCCATTATGGAAACCAAGATGTTTCTGGAGGTCTCGGAAAATACTGGCTGGAATCCAGTTTGAAGATTTCTCCAATAGAACAAGTTGAACGATTACAATCATTCTATAACAACAGCTTTGAATTCCAGGAAAAACATATTCAAGCTGTCAAAAACGCACTGAAAATAGAAGAAAAGGATGGCATCGCTCTTTATGGAAAAACGGGAACTGGTAATGTAAATGGCAAGGATATAAACGGCTGGTTTATTGGGTTTGTTGAAACGGAAACAAACACCTATTTCTTTGCAACTAATATACAAGATGAGGATAATGCCTCTGGAAGTATGGCAACAGAAATAACCTTAGCTATTTTAAATGATAAACAAATTTATGATGAGTAAAATCAGGGGGATGAGATACATGGCAGAAAAAGTGCCCAGCATTTCTGAAGCAGAATGGGAAGTAATGAATGTATTGTGGGGAAAATCACCGCAAACAGCAAATGACGTTATTACCTCCCTGCAAGGACAAAAAGAGTGGAAAGCAAAAACCGTACGCACCCTTTTAGATCGATTGGTGCAGAAAAACGTTGTGGGAGTGAACAAGGAACAGCGAGTGTATACTTTTTACCCTCTTTATTCCCAGGATGATTGTCAACGTGCAGAAGCAGAATCCTTTATAAAACGAATATACGGAGGAACTGTAAAATCAATGCTTGTCCAGTTTATTGAAGAAGATTCACTATCTGAGGAAGATATTGAAGAATTAAAATCCATTTTGGATGACAAACCGAAAAAGAAAAAATAACGTTTTCCAAAGGGGAAAGGAGTGAAGGATGCCAGATAATAATACTTTCTAAACGGATTCTAAGTTGGAGGTAAATGTATTGAAAGAGGAATTATTCACTAAAAGACTAGCTTTACGAAAAATGCGGACATCCGACGCCCCTGCATTATTTACCATTTGGTCGGATCCGGCAGTTGTAGAATTCATGAATATCTCTGCTTTTACCCATGAATCACAAGCTATAGAAATGATTACCCTGCTCCATGAATTAGCTGAAAAAAATCAAGCCATTCGATACAGTATATTTAACTTGAATTCAAAGGAAATAATCGGTACCTGTGGTTTTAATTCTATCGATCCGGAAAATTCCAGGGCTGAGATTGGTTATGATATTGCGAAACCTTATTGGGGAAACGGATATGCACCAGAGTCCATTCAGGCATTAATCCATGAAGCTTTTGAGAATTTAAGAATAAACCGTATCGAAGCAAAAGTAGAGCCTGCAAATGTAAACTCGATAAAAGTACTGGAAAAATTGCATTTTACCTTTGAAGGAACGTTAAGACAATATGAAAAAGTGAAGGGGAAGTTTGTTGATATCCACATGTATTCCCTTTTAAAGAGTGATTAATCTTATTCTCCCTCTATATCCGCTCTGAGATATAGAGGTTTTTTTCTATAATTTTATACACCAATGTCTCTTTAAGAAATCACACACCAATACCCTTGCTCTAAGATACCAATAAGGCACATACAGGGTATTTTCCCAGAACTGAATAATCAGAATTATAGTTTTTTTATGTTATAATCATAGCAGTGCATAAGGCTTTTCGTGGGTGGTGGCTCACTCCCTTTAATTCGTACCTTTCAATCTAGATTCGAAAGGGGGGTGAGGCTTTGATGAGCGTATTTGAAAGTTTAACGCTAATGATAACATTTGGAATGCTGCTTATAGCGCTGTTGTCATTTCATCAAAATAAATAACCACCCTTCCTAAGCCTAGCAAGCAATGAAGGTGTGGTTATCAAAAACTCATTGTGACGCAGCCCCTTGAAGGGCTATTGCACGAACGTTCGGTGTGCCACCACCGGACGTTTTTATTGTATGCTCTATTTACTATTATTATACCCTATTTTTAATAAATAAAACAACTGTTAAAACACTGATTATACGGCTTCTGGCTCCTAATTAACATAGTCACATAGACTAACAAAGAAGGTGCCCTCATTGCAATTATTGCAACAAAGACACCGCTAAAGACTAGCTTTCACGCTTGGTTCTAGATACATTGCTTTTTCTGACATGTGCACCCGTGTATCAAATAGAATTAATTTGAGTGAATTCTAGTTAGTAATTCTATTTATTCGCTTTTCATCGCGCTTCCTCATTGACTGCACCTTTTAATTGGTCACTCTCTCAAAGAATGCCTTCACCTTTTCCATATCCGTTACGTGCTGATTGCACAATTGGCTATCTGCACAGATATAACTATAGTGATTGGTAAACGTACCAGAAACTTGACCCTTTACAGAAGTAGTAAGACGTACAACATCTGAATGACAATTGCACAGCGCACAAATACCTTTCGTTGTTTGATGCTTGAAAGTCCCTTTTAGCGCTTTATACTTCCCATTTTCTTCAATAACCATATACTTTCGCTGCTTTCCTGAATCATCCCAGGTTAAATAAGAAATTTCCTGAAAGTCTATATCATCAAGATCTGGCAGTTTAAGCTTTTTTTCCTTTTTAAACAGGCTTTTCAATTTACTCGGTTCCATTGCTTTAAACGGAATAACATAGGCTTTTAGCTGTTCTAAAAAAGCTTCTCCTTCTGTTCGGTCTTTTATATGAATAAGCGGCTCAACTAATTTTACCTGCTCATCAGACAGCACGAATGAATCTATTACATCACTTCTTACAATACCGCGCACAGCAAGAATAACATTCTTATCTTTTGTTGTTGCTAACGTTTTTAAAATTTTATCTGCTTGCTGTTTGATTAAATGATAATTAGCGACCGTTAAAAACGGCTGAATTGTTTGTTTTTCCATTTGAAATCACTCCATTATTATAGGCTTTTCTTCAAAACTTGCGGCCTAAAGAGATCATTCATCATTTATCAGAATTCGTTTTTCTAGACCTCTTTGACCTAAAAGGTGCGTGGTCTAGAGCAAGCATTATCAAAGAATGCTTTCATTTCGATTCCTCCTTGAAAAGAAAACTACAACTAGTATAACATCTTTTCACCGCAGAATCTCATAACTGCTTGATTTACTTGAAAAGAAGGAGTATTTCGTTTAAGGGTTTCTGTAATAAGAAGAGTCATCAATCCACTTTGGAGTAGAACCATGATACGAAATAACCGTATTACACAGCATTCGGACAAGTCTTGCCATTTAACAAAGCCAAGATTGTTTGCAAGTTCGTATGATTATCTAGCCCATTGCCGCCTGACATTTTCCAGAAACTGATTCAGTTCCTTCTTCTCATAGATGTGAATCACCTTTTCTTCATATATCTCTATTTTTCTCAATGCTTTTACTAAATTATTCGCATCATACTTGGCATTCCATTTTAATAACTGTAAAAGATCCTTTATATTTTCTTCTTTGGTGGGTAAAATATGAAGCTTCCTTTTTAGAAAGCGAAGCATTATCCGCATTTGTCTCAAGTAAACATTTGTATGTAACACAATAATTCGATCTGCTCTTTGAAAGCTGTCATCCATCCAAGCATAATAGACACCTTCTATTATCCATACATCTCCTGAAAGAATAGCCTCCAGTTCCCTGTCTCTTGTCACCGAATCCTTTTTCGTTCCATAGCTTTTATTCCAAAACAAATTATCCAAGTCAACAGCTGGAATAGCGAGAATATCTGATAATACCTTTGCCAGATAGGTTTTCCCACTCCCTGCACCACCGATAATATGTATTCTCTTTATCTCTTCTCTCAATGGATATCCCTGCCCTCTGTTCCATAGTGAATCTCCCCATCCCCTTACGACTGAATTGTGAGGGGAAAAGGAATAATTTGTTCATTTAATATTTTCACACAAACGGCTTCCTTACTCTATGTTTTTTCTGTAACTAGACTTACTTGTATTTCTCTGCATCTCCTCTAAATACTCCACTGATCTCCCTCTAGGAATGCTAAGCGTTTCCCAATTCTCCCCTTTTATCTGTTTTCCAATATAAACAATTTGACCAACATGGTAAGCGTAATGTGCCATCTGCCTTTCTATCGCATCCATAACTTTATGGCTTTCACCACGGATATAGATATTCTTTAATAAGTCTGTCCCTTCTAGTCCCCGCAAAGCTTTAAAAAGAACATTCCAGCCCGCTTCCCAAACTTCCATTAATTCTTGCATAGAACCTATCGTATTCTCAAACTCTTGATCACGGTTTCTATTCAGCTTCTCACCGTCTGAAGTTAAAAAATCAGTCCACCTCGATATCATATTTCCATTTAAATGTTTGACAATCACAGCAATGCTATTAGAGTCTTCATTTAAAGACCAATGAATATGCTCTTCTGATAATTGTTTAAACGTATTATCTCCAAGCTCTTTTACACTTCCGAATCTTTTTTGGATTATGTTTAGATATACTTCTTCAAGATTCATATCTTCCTCTCCTTTGAAAACCGCGTACTATCTTCCAAAATTATCTTTGTACTATATTAATCTAAACACTCAATCTCGCTAATCTCAGTAGCTATATCTTACTTTCAATATACAATACTGCTAGCTTTCCAACAAACAACCAATCATCAAAAACTTCCTAACTTCTTATTGACACTCCTGTATATACAAGTTAAAATGAAACCGTTAACACTTGTATATACAAGATAAGAAAAAGGGGGTAAGACATTGAGTAAATATACGGACGCAGCAAAAGAATTATTGGAAAAAGTCGGTGGAAGTGAAAACATCTCTGTCGTTACGCACTGTGCTACTAGAATGCGCTTTGTCTTAAATGATCCAAAAAAAGCAGATATAGAAGCAATTAAAGATATTGAAATTGTAAAAGGAACCTTCACACAGGCTGGTCAATTCCAGGTTATTATCGGAAATGAAGTCGCTTCCTTTTATAACGAATTTACGCGTATTGCTGGTATTGGTGATACTTCTAAAGAAGATGCCAAAGAAGCAGCGAAACAAAATATGAATTTCATGCAGCGACTAATGGCACACTTAGCAGACATTTTTATGCCAATTATCCCAGCACTTGTTGTCGGAGGTCTGATTTTAGGTTTTCGAAATGTGATTGGTGAAATTGAAATGCTGGAAAATGGAACAATGACCTTAGCGGAATCCTCGCAATTTTGGACGGGATTATATGATTTTCTTTGGTTAATTGCTGAAGCGATCTTTCATTTTCTCCCTGTTGCCATTACCTGGTCTATTTCCAGGAAGATGGGAACCACGCAAGTACTCGGAATTATTTTAGGTCTTACACTCGTATCACCACAACTCTTAAATGCTTATGGTGTCGCAGAAGCAACAGAGATACCTGTCTGGGACTTTGGTATTTTCCAAATTGAAATGATTGGTTATCAGGCGCAGGTTATTCCAGCTATTTTAGCAGGTTTTGTATTAGCTTATTTGGAAATAGGCCTTCGTAAAATCATCCCACAAGTCGTATCGATGATTTTTGTGCCATTCTTTGCATTACTTCCTGCGGTTATCGTGGCCCATGTTGTATTAGGTCCAATCGGCTGGACAATCGGTTCATGGATTTCAACGGTTGTCTATGATGGGTTAACTTCTGCATTCGGCTGGCTGTTTGCAGCGTTATTCGGTTTCGCCTATGCACCGCTTGTCATTACTGGTCTGCATCATATGACAAATGCCATTGACCTGCAGTTAATGAGTGAATTTGATGGAACAAACCTTTGGCCAATGATCGCTCTATCTAATATTGCACAAGGATCTGCGGTGGTAGCAATGATTTACCTGAACAGAAAAGATAAGAAAGAGCAGCAGGTATCTATTCCAGCAGCAATTTCCTGTTATTTAGGGGTTACGGAACCGGCATTATTCGGTATAAACTTACGATACCTATTTCCATTTATCGCCGGTATGGCAGGCTCTGCGGTTGCAGCAGTTATTTCTGTCGGATCCGGTGTGATGGCCAACTCCATTGGCGTCGGTGGAATACCGGGAATCTTATCCATTCAAGTAGCGGATATGCTAATGTTTGCGGTAGCAATGGTAGCTGCGTTTATTATTCCATTTATTCTGACCATTGTTTTATCCAAAACAAAAATGGGTGTGGATGCATATAAACGCTTAGGAAAATAAGTTAAAATACGGAGGGAATCGCTCCCTCCTTTTCATGTTAAGCAAAGAGCAATGAAATGAATAATGATTGAAATGCAGCAACGATTAGGAGGATTACTATGCAAGAAAAATGGTGGCAAAAATCAGTCGTATATCAAATTTACCCGAAGAGCTTTAACGATACGACTGGAAATGGAATGGGAGATATTAACGGTATTACAGAAAAGTTGGATTATATTAAGAAACTAGGAGCCGACGTGATTTGGCTTACCCCCATCTACGTTTCTCCTCAAAAAGATAACGGATATGATATTGCAGATTATTATGCGATTCAGCCGGAATATGGAACTATGGACGACTTCGAAAAAATGCTGGAAAAAGCACATCAAATCGGGCTCAAAGTAATTATGGATATTGTTGTAAACCATACCTCCACCGAACATAAATGGTTCCAGCAAGCTAAATTATCTAAGGATAATCCTTATCGAAATTATTATATTTGGAAAGACGGAGAACCTGACAACCCTCCAACAAACTGGCAGTCAAAATTTGGCGGCAATGCATGGGAGTATGACGAAACGACGGGCTCTTACTATTTGCATCTATTTGATGTAACGCAAGCGGACCTAAATTGGGAAAATGAAAAAGTTCGTGATGATGTTTATCAGATGATGAACTTTTGGCTGGATAAAGGTGTAGATGGTTTTCGTTTAGATGTAATCAACTTGATTTCCAAAGACCAGTGTTTTCCAGATGATGACGGCAGTATACCTCCAGGAGACGGACGTAAATTCTACACAGATGGACCCCGGGTGCATGAATTTCTTCATGAGATGAATCAGAAAGTATTTAAAGGACGGGAAACCATTACGGTAGGAGAAATGTCCTCTACTTCTATGGAGGATTGTATGAAATATTCCAATCCGGAACGCGAAGAATTGGATATGACGTTTAACTTCCATCATTTAAAGGTGGACTATCCGAATGGCGAAAAGTGGACAAAGGCACCGTTTGACTTTCTTCGCCTCAAGCAGCTTCTATCCGATTGGCAAGTAGGAATGCAAGAAGGCGGCGGCTGGAACGCCCTGTTTTGGTGCAATCATGATCAGCCGCGAATTGTATCCCGCTTCGGTGACGATACAATCTATCATAAAGAATCCGCAAAAATGCTGGCAACAACGATTCACATGATGCAGGGCACGCCTTATATATATCAAGGAGAAGAAATCGGCATGACCAACCCTGGTTTTGACCATATAAATCAATATCGTGATGTCGAATCACTAAATATGTATCGCATGAAAAGAGCAGAGGGATATTCGGACCAAGAAATTATTGAAATTCTCCAGGAGAAATCTCGTGATAATGCACGAACACCAATGCAATGGAATGACCAAACGAATGCAGGTTTTACAGAAGGGTCGCCTTGGATTGGCATTCCCGATAATTATAAAGAGATCAATGCTGCGGCTGCAATCACGGATGCATCATCCATTTTTTATCATTACCAGAAACTTATCCAGCTCCGAAAAGACTATCCAGTAATCACAGACGGAAAATATCAACTAGTTTTGCCTAATGACTTTGCAATTTTTGCGTATTTAAGAGAAAATAAAGATACAAAACTATTCGTAGTAAACAATTTCTATGGAAAAGAAACAGAGCTTGATTTACCTGAATCGATTCATTGTGAATTTAGGGACAGCGAGATTTTGTTATCCAATTATACCGATTCTCCATCATTAACGCTCAATACGATTTCACTTCGCCCATATGAGTCTATTGTTTATTATATAAAGAATTAACTGGAGTTCGTTACGATGCAAAACAAGTATTTAATCATTTATCAAGAAATGGCGCAAAAAATAGATAAAGAATTCTTTAAAGCAAATGAATTTCTGCCCTCTGAAAATGAATTGGCAGAACAGTATCAGACATCAAGAGAAACGATTCGAAAAGCATTAAACCTGCTAGCGCAAAACGGATATATCCAAAAAATCCGTGGAAAAGGTTCCACCGTAATTGAAAGGAATAAATTCGATTTTCCCGTATCCGGCTTAGTCAGCTTTAAAGAATTAGCTGATAAAATGGGAGAAAAACCGATTACAACGGTCCATCAATGTGCAAAAGTCAGTGCAATTGATTTTATTCAGAAGCAATTAAAGCTCAAGGATAACCAGGAAGTCTGGGAAATTATTCGGACCCGCTCCTTCTCTGACCAGCGCATTATTTTGGACAAAGATTATCTGGTCGCAAAAACCGTTCAGCATATGTCAAAAGAAATTGCTGAAACCTCTATTTACGACTATCTTGAAAATGATTTAGGTCTTGTTATCAGCTTTGCCAAAAAGGAAATTATAGTGGAAGAACCGACGGAGGAAGACCGTAAGCTGCTGGATTTAGAGGGATTTTATAATGTAGTGGTTATTAAAAACTATGTCTATTTAGACGACGCGACCTTATTTCAATATACCGAGTCCAGACACCGTCCGGATAAGTTTAGATTCGTTGATTTTGCAAGAAGGGACCATTAAAAATAGGCTGATACAGATATATAACTGGCTGTATCAGCCTGTTTTATTTAACTTTCCATATATACGTATAGATTTCATCCAAATGGATTGTATTGTTTTACATAGGTCACGATTACTAGCTACCCAATGTAGAACCTACTTCCTTTATCAAAAAGGCTGCCATTTCAATTGCCTGGCCTTATTAAATCGGTTCTCTACTTCTTTCCAATTAACGACATTCCACCAGTTATCTACGTAGTTTGCTTTTTCATTTTCATAAAGCAGGTAGTAGGCATGCTCCCACACATCAAGGACAAGGAGAGGTACAACATCCCATTGGCTTAAGTTTTGATGCTTCTCTGCCTGAAGAATTTCCAGACGCCTTGCCCGTGGGGACCATACTAAAATAGCCCATCCTCCACCCTCTACGTGGTTAGCCGCTTCTGTAAAGTGCGCTTTAAATTGTTCATAGCTGCCAAAGGATTGCTCAATTTCATTCATTAATTTCCCTGAAGGCTTACCGCCTCCATCCGGACTCATTACTTTCCAAAAAATCGTGTGCAGATAATGACCCGCTCCATTAAATGCAGCTTCCCTTTCCCAATGCTTAATCAGATCATAGTTATTCGTCCATCTTGCCTGCTCCATTTCATTTTCCGCTTTATTTAAACCGTCTACATAGCTCTGATGGTGCTTATCATGATGCAGTTCCATCGTTCTGCGGTCAATATAGGGCTCTAAGGCATCATAGCTATACGGTAACGGCGGTAGCGTATGTCCGCCAATAGGAACAACTCTTTCACGGCTTTCCTCTACTCGATTTTCATCACCGCTTTGATTTAGATAAGCATTCAGCTGTGTGTATAAGTCATTTGCCTGGTTGTAGGCATCCCATTCTTCTAAAGTCTCATTATTTGCAAGCTCATTTTGAAATTGAATTAATTTATTCTCCCATTCCTTTAATGATTCTTCCTGAATATTTTTCCGAAGCAACGCACTGGACTCACGATATATCTGCAAAATTTCTTCGCACCATTGTTCTGTTGAATTAAGATACTGTGACAATGAAAAAGCCTCCCTCAAATTAGTCGTTACTACTATATGCAAAAGGGAGCTGGGCTGATAATACATAAAATGAGGAAGCGCGGTTAGACAAACGCTAGAATAGTGATTTTAAATATTATGTTATTGAAGATCCCTGCTTTTTCCGCTAAGAAGTCGTCCACTGCCCCCCATTCACATGCAGTGTCTGCCCAGTAACGAAACGCGAATCATCTGAAGCCAGGTAAACAAACGTTGGTGCTACTTCAAATGGCTGGCCTTGACGTTGCATGGGATTCCCTGCCAATGTTACTTCATCCGCAGCAAAACTGGATGGAATCAACGGCGTCCATATCCGTCCTGGAGCGATGGCATTTACGCGGATTCCCTGATCTACTAAATTATTTGCCAACGCCCTTGAGAAACTGACGATGGCTCCTTTTGTGGCAGTATAATCCATCAACTCACTATATCCTTCATACGCTACCACAGATGCCGTATTGATAATTGAGCTGCCTGCTTTTAAATGAGGAAGTGCAGCACGTGTGGTATAAAAATGTGAGTATACATTTACTTTAAACGTATCATCAAATTGCTCATCTGTAATATCCAGTAAGCTTAATTGCTGAAATTGAATCCCTACATGGTTGCAGAGTATATCTAACTGGCCAAATGTTTCAATCGTTTTCTCTACAATATAACAGCACTGCTGCTTTTTCCTTAAGTCACCTGGAAGCAACAAACAGCGCTGTCCTAGCTCTTCAATACGATTTTTGGTCCGATGTGCATCCTCATCTTCGTCGAGATATGAAATAGCGACATCTGCACCTTCTTTAGCAAAAGCAATCGCTGCCGCCGCTCCTATCCCGCTGTCTCCTCCTGTAATAAGCGCAACCTTGCCACACAGTTTATTACTGCCCTTTTCATTTGTATTTTCAATAATCGGCCTTGGCACCATCCATTTTTCCAGCCCAGGCTGCCTATATTGCCTCTGCTCTGGGACAGTTATTGCAACCTCTTCATATTGTGTTATTTTTCCGTAGTTTGGATACATCGGATATGCTTGCTTCGCCGGTTTCTTTGATCTATCTTGTGTCATCATTATCCCCCTCGAAATTACTTTGATGGATTACTTTATGACACTTGGGCGAATGTAGTGAAAAAATACAGATTTAAGTTCCATATTGGGAGAAGTTGAATAATGTAGGGAATAGAAGAAATGAAGGGGGAACCATCATGCAGCAATACTATTATAATCCCGAAGTAAAGTTATTATTAGTTAATCATTCTGATGAGAAAGTGGATGTATTATATACAGCTTCAAATCATACATTCCAGCTGCCCAAAATAGGAGGAAGACCACCGTATTTTATTAATCCTCGTTACGAGCAATATTATCCGGTGATCTAATACAAATTATCATCTGCATTCAAGTTAAAAACCGCTAAGCATAATTATCTTAGCGGTTTTTCCTTAGAAAGTATATCAGCTATTGTTTCAAGCTCGCCTTGTCCAAATACTTGCCTGTTGGTTTTAAAAACAAATTTGTTTCCCCTAACCCTATCTTCATTTCATTTCCACCGCATTTAAAATACCACTAATAAACTCTTTGTAGAACCTCCTGGTGAAGCTTAAATAATAAAAATTACTTCTGTCCTTTATACTCAATATATGCTGATTCAAAAACAATTTTATTATTACGAACTACGTAGGTTTCTGAGCCAAATACTTCATCTTCTCCTTTTTTAAATACATGCAGTCCATATTCTCCATCTGCTTCCTGATGAATAATATCAGTAGGAGATTCATCGTTAAATAGAATTTCTATTTGGAAACATTCTTCAATTAAAGCTTTAATCTCTTCATGACCTTTAGCAGGCTTGTCCGATAAATTAGTCAGAACAATCGCATCTTCTGCATAATCCCGCACAATAATATCCGGGTCTTTTGTTCCCATTGCATCTCCATGACGATTGATAACCTCGATGGTTTGTTTTGCACTTATTGAAACTATACTCATTTTGTTTTCCTCCTAAATTTTTCATATTTTTTTAAAAGCTTTTTGATATCCTTCTTTAAATGGGTCGCTTTGTATTTGAAAAAGCATCTGTTCTCGGTAGACTCTAAATATCCAAAAGATACGAGAAAAAATCACAATCCATTCTTGCCAGTTTTCATTTTCTAGCCACCATTACTTAAAAAGTACCTTTACAATAAAGGTGCCATCGGATAAAAGAAGTTTCTTCCTTTGTCCCCGGAATGCATAATGATTATTGTGCTTTTATTTCAGCAACACCCGACTCAACGATTTTTGCAGTAGCCCTTCTTGCATTCAAGTCAATCATCATTTGTTCTGACTGCTTATCCAGCTTATAGAATAATAGAGCAACAATACCTAAAATAAATCCAACCAATGGAATCCATATAAAACTAATTTCAATAGCTGTTAACGCAGAAGCTGTTTGTATTTGATTCGGCACATAGTTCCCAAAGGATAAAACCCATGCAGAAAGCGCTCCGCCAATTCCCATTCCAATTTTAAAGCTGAATACAGGAACTGTAGATACTAACCCTTGTGCACGTATACCTGATTTCCATTCACCATAATCTACCACATCCGCTATCATAGAAAATATCGATGCCATTAAGAACCCTTGTCCAATCACTCCGATAAGTGTTGCAATGATAAAAGGTGTTGTTGAACCAGAGAAGTAAAAACCAATTTGTCCTACACTCATTAAAGCTAATCCCAAAATCATAATATTTCGCTTACCAATCCATTTAGCTAGGGATGGCATAATAAAATACGAGATAACATTTAATGAACTTAAACCTAATATAACTCCAACCAGTTCAGGCTTATTAAGGTTATAAGACAGGTAATACACTGTTGTCTGCGTTTTCATAATAAATCCTATTGTATAGATAAAACTAACGAAAAATAGAATATAGAGTGGAACGTTTCCTTTCATTGACTTTACAGCTTTTTTAAAAGGAACAACTTGATCACTTCCAGGCATTTCTACCTTCTCGTTTATATTTTTAAAACTCACAATGAGAAGAATAACTGCCAATATACCAAACACTGTCATCGTCAATGTAAAACCTCTTTGCTGATCCCCATTTCCCAGGAAGTCTACAAGAGGCAGAGCACCTAAGCTGACAATGGTTACACCGACTGAAGCTAAAATCATCCGTGTACTTACTAGAACATTTCTTTCATTCAAATTACTCGTTAAACTAGGTAATATCGATGTGATGGGAATGTTAATCCCAGCATAAAGAATCCCTAAAAGAATATAAGTAATATATGCATAAACCAGCTTTCCTGTATCGCCAAAATCAGGTGTTGAGAAAGCTAATACTCCAATAATTCCAAAAGGAACAGCTAGCCACAGCAACCAAGGTCGTGATTTCCCCCATTTAGAATTAGTTCTATCAATCAATACTCCAAAGATAGGACTATCAAAAGCGTCAATAATTCGAGACACTAAAAATAAAGTACCTACAGCAGCAGCGCTTATTCCATACACGTCTGTGTAGAAAAACATTAAATACATAATTATCATTTGATAAATAAGATTACTTGCTGTATCGCTCAAACCATAACTAATTCTTTCTTTCCAAGTTGTTTCATTGGGTTGCATTTTTCTTTTTTCCTCCCTCATCTATCCCTTTATCAGCAAAGAAAGTTGAAATGTTGCTGAAAAAATTTCACTTATTCAATGAAACGAATTGATTTATTCAACATTCTATCTCTTCAATATTTAAAGCAATTACATAAAAATGTTTGATTGCTTTGGAAACATTCAAACTTTTATTTCACAAAACTGCCAGCCAAAGGCAGCCAATCCAAAATTTTTCTAAGATACGGATCCCACAAATCCCACTCATGTCCTCCGCGCTCTTCTACATAGGTTACATCCAACCCACTATCTCTGATACCAGCAACTGATTTCGCTGTTGAGTCATAGATAATCGGATCGTCTTTACCGTTCAGCGCATATAAAAGAGGTTGTTCTTTTCCACTATCGACTAAGTTCTTTGCCATTGCAACGAGATCATGTGATTGTGGATCATAATGTTGATCATTTTCACCAAAAAGTGTCTTGCATGTATTTTCATAATACCGTTTTAAATTCTCACCAAAATTCACATTACGGAAATCCAGTCCTCCTGAAAGGGAAAACGCAGCAGCATAATTATCCGGATTACGTAATGCTGCAGCAAAAGCACCGAATCCCCCCATCGATATTCCACCTATGAAATTATTTACTCTTATTTCAGATAAAGGAAAGATTGCGCGCATAATCTGAGGCAACTCCTTGGTATAATAATCATAATAATTACCGCCATTTGGTACATTACAATAATAACTATTCCCGACATTCGGCATCACAACAGCCAATTGTTTTTGTTGCGCATACTCTTCAATCCTAGAAAACCGGAGAAGCTCATTATTATCCCCTGTACCACAATGCAGTAACCACAAGGTTTGATATTTCTCTCCATCTTCCGGCAAACGAAGAGTATCTCCGTCTTCCATATTTGACACATTCGGGATTGGAAGAATTACAGTTACATCTGTATTCAACATTAAACTATCCGAATAAATTGTATTTCTGAATAAAGCCATATAAACTCTCCTTTTTCTCTTTTATCGTTCAACACGCTCTCCCTACAACTACTTTAGCGCTATCATATATGTGCGAAAAACCTATTTTAAATTTTGCTTAAAACAAGAAAAATACCATCTGATTTATCTGCATAAACCAACCTCATAGAATGTAATTCACCCATATAAAGCGTTTTCATGATTACATTTTAAAAGATTTAAAAAATATAATCCTGCTCTATTTTGCCTTAATTACCGTCAAATCCTGACCTTCTTCAGTAAATAATTTCTACTTCTAGAAAAAATTCCTATTGAGGGTGTTTTTATACTCTATTTTTCTAGAAAAGTATTTCACCACTACCTTTTAGCAAATCCTGGAGTTAGTTTAAAACCCAATATATTAAAATCAGCTGCTTTTTCAATTATGTAACTTCTAAAATATAAAAAACAAGCTATTCTTCAGCTTGTTTTCTCTACTTTTTCATTTTATTTTCTTTTCGATATTGACCTGGTGTTACCTTATAAACTGATTTAAATACTCGATTAAACGACTTTTCATTTGGAAAACCATTCTCCAAGGCAATATAAATAATGGAGTTATCTGTATTTAACAAATCTCTATATGATTTCTCAAGGCGAATTGCATTGATATAACCTAACACTGTCATCCCCATATGCTTTAGAAAGAAACGGGAAAGATAAGCGGAGGATAAATTAAATTTGTTTGCAATCAGCTCTATAGTTAAATTCTGATTATAATTTTCTTTAATGTAATTTGTAATCTTTGTCAAACGCTCCAGATATTTTTCCGTTTTAATAATTCCCATTCTTTTTTCATTTATTTTAAAATACTTTAATAAAATATAAATCAGTTCATACGATAAACCCTTAAACCGGATGAACGCTAAACTATCTTTCTTTGCATTCTCATAGGCTTCTACCATAGAATCCAATACGTTTCTCAGCTCTGCAAATTGTTTTATTCTCGCTTCATCTTTTTCACCAATAGAGATGCAATTAAAGGTAATCTGGTTATCATTCTCTGTATTCTCTGTTAGAAACTCTATAGGTATAAAGAAAGTAACTCCCTTAAATCCTCGATCCTGATCGACAAAAACAGAGTGAATGGAATTGGAATTTATTAAGACAATATCCCCGCCTTTTACAGTGTAGTTTGCACCATCAATATAGATTTCCTGCACTTGACCAGAAATAATGTAGGATATTTCTATTGTTTCATGCCAATGTCTCGGTATAAATTGATGTTCTTCTCTTTCATAAATCACTACTTTTACAGGTACTTTGTCATCATTTTGCATCACTTCATATTTATATTCCATTTTTCTCACCTGCACTCAGCATTAGAATTATTTATGATGCTTCTATGTTCCCTGCGCCTTTAGTATCTACTTTGTTATATAATTCATTATAATAAATCTTCATATAAACACAAAGAAAGAAACGATCATATCCCTATATTCCAAGAGGTATGATCGCTTTATCATTTTTACTTCTACTATCCTTCAAACAAAGAAAATTCACAGTAGGAAAACCCAAATCCTTATTCCGCTTCCGGTAATACTCACCTTTTGAACCCTCTTTTTCAATTCTTATTATTTCACCGTAATAACAACATCTTCACTTGCACGAACCTGCTTCACGTCTTGTTTATTTAAAGCTTCTATACTATCCATATTTGTAATAAGCATCGGCGTAACAGTGCTTGCTGCTTTTTCCTCTACCACTGCTAAATCCACATCAACAAGTGCATCGCCTTTTTTTACTTTATCTCCTTCTTTAACATGGATGGTAAACCCTTCTCCATTTAAAGAAACCGTTTCTAAACCAATATGAATCAAAATTTCCGCTCCATTGCTGGCTTTAATTCCTACCGCATGTTTGGTCGGGAACGCTTGCACAATATCCCCATCAACTGGTGAGACAACTTTTCCATTCGATGGTCTAATAGCAATTCCGTCTCCCATCATTTTTTGTGCAAATACAGGATCCGGTACTTCCTCCAAAGGAACCACTTCTCCATCAACTGGTGCAAATAATTCAATTTCTTGATTTTCTTTCTTTTTAAAAAGCTTTCCAAACATGACTATCCCTCCAAAATTTCTATATAACCTAATTTTATCATATGTCCTTTTGAATTACTTAAAAAATCGCTACAACCTTCTTATCCTCATCTTTGCTCTTCTTTTTTCTTCTTATCTCTCACCTCGTATATATCCATCGCTAAGAACAAAATTAATAAGACGATAGCAAGAATACTGTTCGTTTGTTGCGAAAGATCAAAAAATATTCCAATCATATAAAATAGGATGAACCGTATAATTGCCATTGCGGCCAAGGTAAATAGACTTGTTCTAAACAGGTATTTGACAATCACAGAAATAATATCATCCAGAATAAAAGCGTATGCGACTACAATCAAAATAATATAAAACAAGGTATTTGCATCTATTTGAAAGCCTAAAAGACTTTTGGCTATGGTGACAGAACCAAAAAATGCAAAAATAAATAGCATGATAACAACCGTTATAATAAGGGACAAACCACAAGCAACAATGGCCCTTACGTAGCTTTTCTCCTCTTCCCCCTCTTTTTTAGACATAAAGGTAACAAACCAATAAGATCCGATTGCGAGGGGAATAAATAGAACCGCAAAAAGGATTAGAATTTTAAACATTGTACCCCCTCCATTATAAAACCGAATACAAGGAATTATAACAAAAATTAAACATAATTTATCTATATGGATAAGAAAATATAGATCCATCTTTCTGTGTGAGAGTTTATTTTAAATAGGAAAATCAAAAATAAAAGAAACCTTTTCCTCGTTTCTTTCGTATGTTCTACCAAAGGGCACTATTCGGAGGTAAGATAAAATGTTACGTTCTTTCAACAGCAAGCGCAGGCAAAGAGCAATGAAGAAAGTAAAAGATGGAGACGGGCATGCGTTGAAGCCCTATCGTTTTTATGAAATATTCTATCGTTCTCTTTTTTATATGAATCTGCGTGAAGTTGATGGCGAACTGCATACCTATGCGGTCCATGTTAATTACTTTGATGAAAATGATTCGGTAGATTTATATCGCGACGGAAAACACCATGCAAAAGCCACTACTCCTGCCATTTTCCCGGTTCCTGGAGGTGTAATTGAGGTGGCTGCAACTACTTATGGTTTGAAACGAATTCATTATATTACAGAAGATGAACAGGAATATGTACTATCTCCAGACCGCCGTTCCGCCGAAGGATTACGCATGCGCTTTGATGCAAAATTTCCTAAGGCTAGCTCTATTATCGGTAAGCTGGCGATATTTACTCTATTAGTCTCTTTCATACTAGGCCTGCCACAACTGGCTTCTCTTATCTCGCAGTTTCCGTTCATTGAAGAAAGATGGGGTTCCTTTGAGTCACCAATTGTCCTTCCTTCTTGGTTAAATATGACGCTATTAATCGCAGGAACAGTTGCAGCTATTGAACGTACCTTAACATTGAAAAATCATTGGCTGATAGATATGGAAACGAGCTGGTGGGATGAGTAAAAGAAGTTAGATATACTTTCTATTTTCAAAGCAAAGTACCTAAAAATGAAAGGGTGCCTCTCGAAAAATGAGACACGCTTTCGTTGCTTAAAACTATAATCTTCTAATTTTATGGTTCTTTCCATAACCGTTGCAATTGATGATTATTATCTGATATCTGTAATTCGTAGACATCTGGATTGCTAAGATTTCTCCATGTTTCAAAACTTAAGCGTTTATCATAATGATGCAACAGCAAAGATATAATACCCCCGTGGGCAACAATTAAGCTATTTTGAGAATCATTTGCGATCAAACTATGTACCACTTCAACGATTCGCCGGATTGCTTCGTTACTGCTTTCTCCACCTTCATATTTCAAATTGAAATCATTATAGGTTGCCTCCAGCTTTTCCATCCAGTCTGGCATCGAAACAGAGCTTAGCACCCTCTCCCGCAAACGATGATCCACTTCAATTTCCAAATGCTTTTCCGCCGCAAATGGCTCTATCGTTTGAATAGCTCGTAAAAATGGACTGGAAACAATCCGATCTAAATTTCTCTCAAATAGAAATTTAGATAGCTCTCTTGCCTGTTCTTTTCCTTTTGCTGTTAATGGCGCATCTGGTGCTTGACTTTCTGCTTCACAATGCCGGATAATATAGATATTTTTATTCACCTTCATCAGCATCCCCTTCCCAAAGATTAATTGCTGCTTCTGCTATAGCATGTATTAGGCTTGATTATATATTGATTTGCCACTTTTCGCACCTATCTGATTATTTTTTTGAACCTTTCTCCTTCCCTATTTGTATAGTTAGTAAACAGGGGGGATGAAAGTGACTTTAACCGTAGAAAATCTAACCAAAAAATATGGAAATACTACTGTATTAAACAAAATTACCGGAACTTTTTCAGAAGGCAAGTGTTATCTGTTGCTTGGTGAAAATGGTTCTGGCAAATCTACCTTAGCCAGATGCCTTGCGGGGGATGAACCTTATGATGAAGGCACTATTTCTCTGAAGCAAGATACAATTCATTTTAGTGATCAGATTGCTTTACAATACCAAGATTTTGACAGTTACCCACATTTAAAGGTAAAAGAGGTTATCCAGCTATTCCGTCAACTAATTACCAATCCTTTTCATACAGATGAATTAGAAAAAATATTGGATATGGATACCTTCACCAATACACTCATAAAAAACACATCGGGAGGCCAGCGAAAAGCCGTTTCCATTTTATTAGCATTCTTACTAAATAAGCCTTTTATATTACTGGATGAACCGTTTGCCGATCTCGATTTGCATAAAAAGCAACGCTTAGCCGATTTTTTACAAAGGCAGGTAAAGCAAAACAATAAATGTCTCATCCTTATCAGTCATGAAATAACTGGTTTGGAGGATTTATTTGACTATGTCTATATATTAAAGAATGGCACATTTATCGAACAGGGGAGCCATACAGAACTCCTGCAAAAATATCCGGATAATGTATTTCCAGGATTGGCAGGTGTGTACTTTGAAGTGACCGGAAAAACATTAAAGGAGATGACAGGATGATTGTATCTGTTGCAAAAGGTTACATGCTAGAAACTTTGCGAAATTTTGGCGTTCTTTTTGGAAATATACTTCCGCCTATTATATTCTTGATTTGCTCCGTATTAGTTAAAAGCTTCTTAGACAGTCCAGAAACAGTAGAATTTATGATTAAGGGACAATTTCTCCCTATCTCGATTTTATTATTGTTATTCTCTTTTTCCCTTTCCAGCGCCACCATTTATTTAGCAGAACTAAAAGCGCATAAAACCTTCCATTGGTTGAAAAGAACAGATGTCTCCCCATTCATTTATTTTTTGGGAATGGGTGTCGGGGTATTTCTCTTCATGAATTTATTACTTATTCTGCTTTTGATAGGTTATGCATGGGTAGCGTCTATCTCGATTACTTCATTCCTGATGATTCATTTTATCTGTAATCTGATCTTGTTAGCTTTGTATCCAGCCAGCTTTATTATTGCTGGTATTGTGAAAGATGAAAAAGTAGCGCAGAGCTTATTGGTTCCTGGTATGATTATTTTAATGTTTTCAATTACGATGCCTTCTTTATTCTTAACCATAGGCGGCGCGAATCCACAAGATTACTATATCTTTTTAAGTTGGAATCCAATGCTTTATTTATTTGATACGCTTCATGCACAATTACAATTAATTGATCATACATGGCTAAATCTTTATCACTATGCACTTATTTTAATCGGTTTCAGCATCATCTTTAGTATACTAGCGAAAAAAATATACAATAGATAGGAAGAGTTATATGGACACAGGATATATTGTTTCTTTAATTGCAGTGGGAATTTGGATGATTGTAATTTTATCCATCGCTATTCCCTTAAATCGTAAATATGTTGTCAAAGAAAATGGGAAAATAAATTATAAGAAGACAACCATCTATTTAAGATGGAATATGTTCGATACACTCACATTGCTGGTTGCTATTTATACCATTATTTGCGTGCAGATATTAAATTTTTTATTAATGTCAGGGGCTACCATCGAAAACCCTTACGTTCAATTTTTTACGAATCAATCACAGGCTTGGGTAATTGTTACGGTTGCTTACCTTGTATCTCGTGTTTCACTTACTTTAAAATCAATCAAAGCTCATTTAGAGGATAAAGAAGATGAAACGTAACGAAGAATGGATGAAAATCTATCAAAATGGGGATGAAGCAGGATATACCGCATTATATGAAAAACTCCATGAGCCGCTGTATTGCTTCTTATACCGATATACACAGGAAGAACAGCTTAGTATCGATATTATACAGGATACTTTTGAAATCTTACAAAAGAAAAAACATACATTTAACCCTGCTAAAGGTACGGTCAAGGCCTATCTATTTCAAATAGCTTACCGTTTATTAATGAACAAATTAAACAGGAGAAAAAAATGGCGATCCTTACTCCCATTTTTAGCCCCACAGACTCATCACTCCATAAACATGGATGAAAAACTGTGGATTCAGCAAGCTATTGCCAAACTTCCAGATAAGCAACGAGCGATTATTTTACTGGTTTATTATGAAGATTTACCACAACGTGAGATTGCATCCATATTAAATATCCCTGTAGGTACTGTTAAATCAAGGCTACATCAGGCAATTAAAACATTAAAAGAGGATCTAAAGGAGGATTTTTATGTTAAAGGATGAATTTAAAGGAGCAGATAAGCTAAAAACAGAGCTGAATCAATTTCATGTTACTGTTCCAGAACAAAAGCTAAGGCAAAAACAAACAACTTGGCAGCGATTTATCCGCTATTTAGCTTCTCCTGCTCAAGATCCTTTTGAAAAAACAACAGTGACAACAGCTGGATTAAACTTAACCAGAATTATTCCTTTAGCTTGCGGGGTTGGGATAAGTATAGTTTCGTTAGTGATTTATACGTAATAACGGTGGTGTGTAATGATCGAAAGCTTAACAGGTGGATACAGCGATGTAACGATGTTGCGGCGAGCACCTAAAATTATCTGGATTGGATTGAATTCAAATACTAATAAACATCCAATTTCAAAGAATTAAATCAGATTATATCGCTGAATAATGTGTAGGTAAATATAAGTTCCTAAATAAACGTAACTTTTAGAAAGGAGAGGTACACAGATTGAATAAATATCAAGAACGCGTAATTTACATTTCAGCTGGAGCTCTTGTTTTCTTCTTAGTTCTTTCTTTAATAACAAATAATTTGGGATTCTTTTTAATGAGCTTATTCCCTGTTTTTTTTAATGTAATGATTGCTTTTTTTGCTAAAAACAACAAGCATATGCAAAAATTTAATCAAAGACATTCCGAGAAACTAAAACCAAAGTAAAACTAAAAAATAAGGTTTTGTAATTGTCAAATAAATACATGTTATAATTTTATAGTTTTTGAACGCGCAAAAAAGTCCATAGAATAGTGTTAAACAATCTTAATTAAACTCCTATTCTTTGGACCTTTTATACACCTATTGCTTCTTTTTGTAAAATATCAGCTAACCTTAGCGAACACCCTGCGTCAGTCGCTCCTTCTCCAGCTCCAACACTTTCTTTTGAAGGGAAGCTTCTTCTTCCTCTTGCTCCTGCTCATCCAATATACGTGTTGCCGTATCAGAATCTCTGACAAACAAGTCAAAGAGGTTTGATTTCTCTCCTAATACCTCCAGCATCGCTACATCAATGCTATCCTCCGTTAAGAGACGATAGACAACAACGTTTCGGGATTGCCCCATTCGATAAGCACGGCTGATTGCCTGTTCTTCCATAGATGGCTTCCATTGTGGCTCACATAAAACAACAACGTTTGCCGCTTGAATGTTTACACCCACACCGCCAGCAGTAATTTGACTGACCAAGACAGATCCAGCCTCATCCTCTGAGAATGCATCGATAATTTCCTGTCTTTTATGATTCGAGACATCGCCAGTAATTGCTCGATGGGGTTGCCCTTCTAGATTTTCACTGATGGTTTGGATAACCTCTTTAAAATAAGAAAATACTAACACCTTGTGCCCCTTCTCTTTAGCATTTTCACAGATTTCTAGAAGTTTTTTCAGCTTCGGCGATTTTTCTGGAGTCCCCCCCTGCCAGCCTGCACGACGCATTGCCATCACCTGTTCATCTTTGACAGCTTGTTGATAGTACTTTTCCTCTTCTTCGCCAAAATGAACCCACTCTGGAATGATTTCCAAATCCGGTAGTTCATTTAATACGTCCTTTCGATTTCTTCTTAAATAAACTGGGGCAATCGCTTTTCGAAATGCTTGTGGCTGCAGTAGAAGCATTTCTTCTGATAATTCTTTCGCAATGTCTGGTTGTAAAACAGAAATTAATTGTTGCATTTCTTTCACACTATTTTCTAGCGGCGTTCCACTCATAAATAGGACATACTCCGCCAGATTCGCTAAATGATAAACACTTTGCGAGCGCTTGGCATTGGGGTTTTTCACATAATGCGCCTCATCCACAATCAACGCATGGAGCTGGTGCTCTTCTTCCACTTGCATACGGACTGCCTGCTCAAACGTTGTAATTAAGACACCTGTTTCTTCTTGCCAAGCTTTAAATTGTTCGAGACGATTGCTGCCATAAAAGACAAATGTCTGTAAATTGGAGCGCAATTCAATCTCTCTTTTCCAATTTGCAAGAACGCTTAATGGACAAATAATAACAGCATGTCCCTGCTTGTTTTGCGCCAGATGATTGAGAATCGCAAGTGCTTGAATGGTCTTACCTAACCCCATCTCATCACCCAACAGCGTCTTTTTATACCGCAATGCATATTTTGCACCGAAAATTTGATAATTCCTCAAGGTAATGTTCAGCCCCGCCGTATCAAATGGATAATTATTCACCTCTTCAACTACCTCAGGCGGCAAACTTTCTGAGATATTCTTCGAATCAAAGTCCGTTGCCTTCTCAATCTCTGTATAGTAGAAAGCATTTTCTGTTTCAAAGTGCTTCTTAAGTTCTTCTTTACTCACTTCAAAATCAAGCATATAATCCAGCTTTTTCTTGATTTTCTCTAATTCCTTTTGGTGCGTGCTTCTATTTAAATTGGCAAAGGCAGACCGGATTTTTTCCTTCTCCTCTTTTGGCTGGAACAGCGCTCCAAAAAAACTCTTTTGCTTTTTTGCCATTTCAATATCAGGAATCGTTTCTTCATAGTACTCCTGAAACTTTGCTTGCAATTCCTCCAGAATCTTCAGCAAATGCCACTTCTTATAAATAGATTCTAACAAACTGAAGTCCTCATCCGAGATCTCATCTGGATTCACACGAGGTATTGCTTGTTCATAAACAGATTCTTTTATCTTTGTGACCGTTTGATAAATTTGCTGCGCAGTATTCTCGTCAATTCCTTCTATTTTCATTAAATCTGGAGGCTCCTGATCAGCTATATCTTTCATTGTTTGGAAACCGTTCTCCATTAAGCTATTTACCGGAACCCCTTTCTCAAATAAACCTGAGTCTATCGGCATCGCTTTTAATTGTTCTTTTCCTGAACTGATTTTCAGTCTCTGCCATATCCCTTTAATCCGATAATTAAATAAATCCTCCGAGCTAATATCAATGCTTTCGTGAATTCGATTCAATTCTGCTTCTAACCGTTCCACATCCTGTTTCGTCCTTACCATTCTTACTCCTCCTGCTGCTAATCTGAAAGATGTATATTTGTCTTTTTTATTTATTGCAGACAGCCCCTGCAGCGTACTGAGCACCACTCGCTGTTTCATCTATATTCAAGGTTTCATTCCCAGATAGAACTCTCTCCCTGTGGAATGAATGCCATCTTATTATTGTAGCATTGTTTACAGCTTGATAAAAAGGGAATAATCCCTTTATCATCGCATTCCTCCCCCTTGTATTTTACAAAAAATAGATTTTGCATTCTAGCGGAGCTTAAAAACAACCTAAAAAGCCGCTTGATATAAGCATATCTAACGGCTAGACTGAATTAATTTTGTTTTTATTTACGTGAAGCAAATTCTATGTAATATGAAAAGAATTTGCCCTTTGGACCTTCTGAAAAAAATGCTTATGGGATTTATTTTTTTGACTCCCCTTGAATAGATGATGGTTTCTGCTTAGTAATTCCTTATAGTACTGGGCAAATCCCGCATGTGATAATTGCAAATTAGCCATTCTCTTCATTGGCTCATCTGTTTTATCCATCCTATCATCCTCCTTGTTTAAACGTATGTACAAGGGGGTTCAATTATGAAACCGGGATGAAATATTATGGAAGATCACGGCTATTCCAATTGCTTTTTCAGCTTTTAAGCACCAATACAGGCTTAAAATATAATCAGCTATAGTTTATGATATAACAAAACCTATGTATATGACCGTCATCTTCTTGAGAAACTGAAATATATATGAATGTATATACTTTGATATATATATAATAGAAATGGGGTGCTATAATGAGTAGTAATAAACATAAAGGGGGTAAAAAAATGACTGTAAAAATGCATCGTTATGGGGGAAGTTCTGCAGTAATTGTTCCAGCATATATTAAAAAGGCTTTAGGTATTGACGAAACCACAGAGCTAGAAGTAGAACTAAAAGAAAATGGTTTCATGTTTACCCCTGTCTCAAAAAAGGAAGCAGCGTTAGAGTCAGACCAGGATTTTATCAATTTTCTAAAGGAAACGGACCAACAATACGGAGATGTTACACGGCGATTGGTGGATAAATAATGAATTATATTTCTGAACAAGATATTGTACGAATCAATGCGTATGTGATTGAAAAGTATTCACCAGGAGAACAAAAAGGAATAAATTCATATAAAGAACTTGATTCTGCACGAAATCGCCCAAAACAAAGTTTATTTGGGAAAGATGCCTATCCAACATTATTTACCAAATGCGCTACTCTGTGCCATTCCTTGATTAAAAATCATCCTTTTTATAATGCCAATAAACGAACTGCACTATGGTCTTTGATTTATATGCTGCGAATCAACGGATATAAATTAACGGCCAGTGAAGAAACTGTTGAAGAAATGATTCTCTTTATTGCACAGCGAGATGATAAAACAATCAATTTACAAGAGCATATTCAGTTTATCAGTGAATGGATAGAACGGCATACTGAAAAACAGATAAGGAGCTAGAAATATTTTTGATCAATATTCCCTAGCTCTTTTTCGACTACTAACGAACCTTGCTAAAAGATACGACAATATTACACCTGCACTCCTTGTGCCTTTTTATTCTCCAATACTCCCAATACGTTCCTTATCGTTGCTGGCAATTCTTCCTTCTGTATCGATATAGATGCATATTTTTTAACCTCATGTTCACCGACGCACACGCTGTATAATGCATTCTCAAACAAACACTGGTCATTACTGTCATTCCCAAATGCAATAAATTCTCTCACCTGTACGTTGTGCAATCCACTCACCTTATTAATTCCAACTGGACTGATATCGATTGCATTCTCCCCTTTGTAATATGTAATATTTACAGGCAGTGCGGAAAGTTCATCTATCACCTGCTGCGGCGGTTGGAAAAGAACGAGCTTACATACCTTGTCCAAACTTCGCAGCTCTTTATTCTGCGCGGAGCTTTGATTAATATTTTTATAAATAGGATGCGTCTTCAATCCATTAAAAGCATAGTCCCAATCGCTATCTGCCAAATAGGTTAGTTGATTAGCTTCCACCATCTCAATAAGATTTGTCAGCAGATCATCTTGAAAATGGGTCACACCAATCTTACCGCTACTTGCAGTATATCCCCCGTTTCCACCTACCAGTTTCCCTTGCTGAAAAGATTTCGGCAAAACAGGAATTATATCCCGAATTGGTCTCGCTGACGCAAAAATAACTTGATGTCCCGCTGTCTGTATTTCTTCTAATGCTTGTAGTATAGCTGGATCAATTGTTTTTCCATCAAAACAAATGGTGCCATCTATATCAAAAACAAAATTCATTTTGAATCACCTCTTTTTTAAAAATTCTTTTAACTTTCCTATTATAATTTATAGTACTGGCTATCCAAACTGAAAGCAAGCTTTACTCACTTCCCTTGAATTAATGCACCCAAAGATAAAGCAACCGTGTATCTCATTGTAATATTTTACTAATTTCGGGGTCCTTTTAATAGCAACTGATTCAATACCCTTCCAAATCATGGAGTCCGTCCAAAAGATATTTCATAAGCATTACATGTATTTCAGAAACGTTACAATTAAGGTAATATTTTATCACATTTCTTTTTTTATACTCACATAAACAAATTAAATGTAGTATTAAGAGTAAATAGATAGTAGGCCTATAAAATAACAAAATGTAAGTTCCCTTAAAAACATACTGAACTGACTAGTACAAATTTCGTTTTATCAAGTAATTATAGTGAGGTGAGTGATTTGAAAGAAAGGATTTTGAAAGCGGCATTAACATTATTTGCTCAAAAAGGCTATCATGCTACCAGTGTTCAAGAAATCGCTAATTGCGCTGAAGTATCTAGAAGTACTTTATATGCGTATTTTACATCAAAAAGAAATATACTCATTTCCGTCTATCAGTTTTATTTAGACAGTTTGTATGATCACTTACAAATGGAGTTAAAAGAGCATGAGCAGTTTGCAGAGAGGTTAAAAATTTTTAAAAAAGTGTTAAGAAGTTATTTAAGTGTTCCTTTTGAACATGAAGAGTTTTTAATCATGCAAATGAATGAACAAAATATTAACGACCCGGAGGTGGCAAATTATGTTATTGAGAAAAGAAATCAAATTTATAAAAGACTTGTAGAGATTATGCAATTTCTAGGTGGTAAGGATTTAAACTTCTGTTCACTAGATATCGTCATCATTTTAAATAGCTTGGTTGAAGAATATAGCGTTGTAGCAATATATGACCGTAAAAATATAAAAGTTGACGATCTTGTCGAGTATATTAGTCAGATTATTACATGTGTTTATGAAGGCTTTACCAAAAATCAAATCGAACCCTTATTAGATCCTAATACTTTTCCAGAAGACTATGAAAAGGAAAATAATATTGATATCCGCTCTTCTCTGAATAACAAAATAGAGGACTTAGAACTTTTAATTAAAAATATCAGACTATCTAGAGAAGAATATCTAGAAGTAAGCGCCTCAATAAAATTAATTCGTAAAGAACTCATTAAACCACAAGGTGATCTAATTATTGTTCAAGGCTTATTACGTAATATAGGACAAATTAAAGATTTAAGATATATAGTGAACACTTGTATATCAACCATTCAACAAAATATTAATTAAGTAGGTGATTCTATATGTTAGATAACTTTCTAGAGGTGGTTAGAATTTTCATGCAAATCTTAAAAGGAGAAATACCACTGGCTCAGGTCTATGCTGTCGTTTGTGTACTTATTGCAGTGAGTTTGCTTCACTTTGTAAGCGAGTTAATAAAATCCAAAGGAAAAATAAACATAATGAAATTAATTGTGGAAGCAATAGCTACAAGCTTTATAATTTTTATATTTTATATGGGCGTTTACATGTTTATATTTAAAGTCCTTAACTTCTTTATCAATGATAGTAGAATACTCAGCGATGTGAACTTACTGTGGTACACACTTATATCATTTATTTGCTTTATTTCTTTATTCTCTATATTCTTTTTATATCAAAAATTAAACACTTTAGGTCGTGGGGTTATCGTTGTTTTTCATATTCTTATTACGTATTCAATCATAACCTTCGTCAATCAAAATTGGGTACCACAAATAGAATTACCAATATTGACTATAATCTGCACGCTCATATTAAATTTAGTTTCTAGTATTTTCTTTATTACCTATGGCACAGAGACGAATCAAAAGGTAAGTGATGCTCCGTGAACCCAGAAATTGCTAACACTGTTTTTACGACCACTAAGAAAACGGTAATTGCGAAGATAGGATTAGTTAAATTGACTTTCAATAAAGATACAACTCGATTACCAGATAAAGAATCACCCATTCGAAAGATTTTATTCCTATAGCAGTTATCTTTCGGTGGGATGGAATTAAAAAAAGGAGAGGGGACGATTAAAGTTCCCTCTCCTTTTCGCACACTATTACTTCCAAACTTATAGCCAGTTTTCCTTCATAAAATGCAATTGCTCTAAATTCCCATATTCCCTTTGTTCCATAGAATGTTGCATTTCGCTATCCACTTGCTTATGACCTTTATAAAAACAATTGTTTATCTAAATTATTTCTCCTTAATCCCTTTGCCAGCAAACACCGTCGTTTTTGTCTCCTCAGGCGCAACCATCACCGGCCAATAGAATGCTCCGCCTCGCCAGCCTTGTTCTTCCGCTCCATTCTGCCTTATCAAAATTAATGATGGAACCACTCGAGCCAGATTCCTCGCTATTTTCAATTCATCCTGCTTCGTATCCGGCGCATCTTCAAATCGGCCGGTACTTTTGCGAATACGCGCCATATTACGATTCTGACGCAGAACAACCCAAACATGTCCTTTTCGATTCGTATCCATTTCCTCTGATAAATAATTCATCACGGAGCAATACGTTTCTAGATCCCAACCATAACCTTCCTTAAATTCATAAGTTTGATAAATCATTTCTAACAGTTCCTGTACTTTTTCCTTCTTCACAAGAAAACAACGAGCATCTTTGGGATGTATCGCTTTTGCTGTTCGCTTCATGGTTTCTACGTATTTATCCAATTTCTTCATTTCGCGCTGTAGGTAGCTCTTCGGAATCGTTTGAAATCCTGTCGGCAGCATCCGTTTCCCTGGCTTTAACATCTGCACACTTGATAACAATATTTTATTGGGATTGCATGGCAATATCGTATTATCCATGTCCTTTTGAATGAAGACAACTTCCCCGCTATTTGCTCCGAATTCAAAAGCACGGCGTAACTCTGTGTCAAATTCATGCATTTGCTCCATCACACTGTAAATACGCTTTGTCGTATAAAAACGGGTAACTGCAATATCCTCAAGCGGGCGCGCGCCGTACATTCTGGAATGCTGCAATACGGTATCCTGCTGGAATTTTTGCGGATTTCTTCCATAATAGAAACCAATTAAGTTTTTTATCGTTATACCTCGGTCAAGAATTTGCCCGCCAATAAAGAAATTCAGCGGAGTCCGTAATTTTAGTTCTCCTGATTTATCTAATAAATTATCGACATCTTGCTCCGAGTTCACAATTTCAATTAATAGCTCCTCCTCCACAATCGCTTCACGAACGTTGGATAATACTTCATCAAAGGATGGAAAATAGATATCCTTTATTTGAGAACGCACAAAATCCTGATAGGCTGTGCGGATTAATTGGTCAAAAATAGGATCATCCTTCCGAATCGCTTCCCGGAGCTGCTCCTCCATATGCAGCATCACTTCTTCCTGCCACTGATGAGCAGCCTTTGTGGTGATGGTGTGCATAATAAAAGCATATTTTTCAACACGCTGTTCCTTTCTCTCCTGTTGGATATTGCGGATTTTACTCCCAACAATAAAATGAATCAACGCGCTGCGAATTCCTTCATACCGCTCACCTGTAAGCAAATGGTTTACTTTCACTTTGCGTTTATCGCTTTTCCTTAAAATTTCCAGCTCCTCTTCTGAAATCTCATGATAAAGGTAACTTGCCATATGTCCATCTTCTTTGGATTTTTCAAAATACATTTCTCCACCGATATATTTATCATGTACCGGTACTAATTCTGTAAAAGCTGGCCGCTTCGGCTGAAAGGCTTTATGCTCATGTACCGTCATATCATCCGGCTGGAGATACAAGGAGTACGGAGTTGCGGTTACTTGTAGGTAGGCAGCATCTTCTAGCCTTGCACGGATCTGATCGATTTGCCCGGCAATGACTTTTAAATCAATGATATTTTTATCTTTTACATTGTCATAGGCAACAGAAGCAAAATCAGCTTCATCATCAATAAATAAAATTTTTCGTTCCGCTAGGTCTGGATACATTTCAAATAATAGATTTTCTAAACGCTGCATATTCTTCTTTTCCTTTTTAAGAACAATCGCAAGCTTTCTCTTTAATTCGAATTTACGCAGCTTTACAGGCATTTTCATAATGTCATAAACAGCTAAATGATCTTCCTCGATGCACTCCATAAACTCATTCTCTATTCTTTCAAAGGTCTGCTTAACAAGTGCATTCGAGTTTTTGGTTAAGATGATCACTACTTCAAATCCATTGTCCAATCCTAAGCCCATGGAACCCAGAAAGGAGCGGGTTTTCCCAGATTGGATATGTCCTAATAGCATTCCCGGCTTTTTCGACGTGGTGGAAACATCTAATAGCTTAGATACCGTACGATGCATGACATTTAATTCTTCTGTTTTATAATTATTTTTTCTATATAACGGAGAAAAGAACGTCCCATCCGTTTTTAATGTTGATTGGATTGTTTGCATATTCATTTGCTTACTTCCTTTGAATAATAAAAAAGTGACCTAATCAGCCACTTTTAGCTTTTTTATTTTGTATGATATATATCTGCTTTCCCTTTAAATATACCATTTTTAAATACCGCACTCAATCTATGTTAAGATAGAGAAATTGCTTCAGTGAAATGACCACAAATTAAGTGAATCACCTTGTTCTTGTCACTTTCTTGCTAGATTCGCAAAGAAAAGCTACAATGTAAAACGGACCCAAATACAAAATCCTATCTATTATAGTCTTAAGAGACAGTACTGCCTTTCAATATGCCTAAACAGTCATCCGCAAGAATAAGGCATCTATAAAACAGCAGAATCCTTCCCCAACTTTTTTATATAAGACGGAGATGATGCACGTTTCGTCTATGGGCAAGGGATTTTATTAATCTATATCGACAGGGATAAAGGAAGTGACTTTATCCTTTTTGGACCTTAAATAATGAGGAGTTTATCAATATGAGTAAAGTAAAACAAGAAAGCTATTATAAAATTCTTGGCACAACAGCAAATATTGGGCAAGCAAGAATCGAGGAAAAATATCTGGAGGCGTTGAAAAAACATCCTCTTGAAACAGATCCGGAAGGCCACGCTAAAGTGCAAGAAGCTTATGAGGTTTTAAAAGACCCCGATAGAAGGGCAGAATATGACTATATCCGTAAGCACGGTAAGTCAAAAGAAAATCAATCGAAAATAACCGACTCAGAAGCTTTAGCTAAGAAGAAGCAGGCAGATGTGGACATAGAAGATACCCAAACCGATAAAACCACACAGAATGATGAAGCAGAGCAATACATGATTGCTGCCAAGGAAGCAATGGATAAAGGAGATAATAAAGAAGCCTTTGAAATCTATAAAAAATTAAACCAATTAATACCGGATAGCGGAGAAGTTAAGTTTAAGCTATTAAAGCTAGCTAGTTTAAATGGCGATGTCAATGAGATGGAAAAGGTGTTTTCGGAAATTATTCCCCTTACTTCAAGTGATGAAGAGCTGCAAGTGATCTATACGTTAAAAGCCGATATTTACCAGGATAACGGCTATCTTGACAAAGCTATCGAAACGTACAAAGAATTATTGGAAAAATTCCCTAAACAAACAGCCATGTTCGTACCCCCACTTGCAAATCTTTATGCCAATGCAAAACAATATGATAAAGCCATGCATTTAATGGAGAAATCAATACCAACAGAAGCAGAGGATACAAAAACGATTACTGCATTCTATTTATTCTGGGTTAATATTATTATCACAGTCGAAAAATGGTCTGCATTATCAAAGGTGTTATCAAAATTCAAAAAGCATCTAAAAAATGTATCGGACAAAGTTTATTTAAAAGAACTACAAGAGGAACTTATCCAGCAATATATGTATTTTCATAAAGAAGCCCTATTTCAAGAAGCTGAGATTTACATCGGTTTAGCCGATTTCATCTCCCAAAATAAAGATGATGAAATTAAAAAAGCACATGTAACAACCAAAAAACAGTCTCGCCTGCAAAAAGAGATCAACAAACTGTCTCATGATGTAAATGCTTATCAGCTTCTTTATTACAGAGCATATGAATGGTTTTATACCGGAAAAATAGCTCCTGCAAAAATCATTGCTGTTATGAATGAATTACCTTTCTATATAAGACAGCAGCTAGAGGGTGACAAACAGAGCTATGCAGCAGGTATCTACCAATTGAAGAAAAAATATCCGCTCATCTATAAATCCTATCAAGATAAGTGGGATAACTTATTTGAACAGCTGACTGCAGGGCTTAGCCGACAGGAAAAACGAGATTTGCGTAAAAAGAAATAACAACAAAAAATGAGCCATTCTAAAAAGAGAAAGGCTCATTTTTTGTTTTTCTTCTATAAAGTTCATCTCAATTAGAGCCTGTTTAATTTCCGGTTCTAAATCGACGGAGTATTATCCCTGCAAGCATGATTGGCAAAGGTAATCGTTTATGAATCGGATGTAAAATACCAGTCACACCTTAAAAAAGTGGAACAAAAAGCAAAAGAAAAACATCTAAATTTATAGTCTAATTAAAAAATCAATTAAAGGAGCACATCAAATGGGGGTGTTTCCATTATAGTCCAACCACGTTATAATTAATATATTGTTAAAATACTATAAATTTTTGGGGTATATGTAACGGGAAAGAGAATGTTAGGTTGTATTTTGGGTTGTTATCTATTTCGTTCATACTTTGTAGCAACACAGTTTTTGCTGAAGAAACTAATTCAGAAGAGGAAATTCAACCAGCTGCTTATTTCTATTTTGTTTTAGATAATCCAATTCAGGACAAACATATAAGGTAACCACAGTAATTCTATAACATGTAAGAAAGGATTTTTATATGAAAAAGAAGAGCATCATTGTATTAATAACAATAGCCATCATTGGTTTTGGTATTTTTACGTATTATTCTTATCCTACTGACGCTGACAAAGGAACCGACAGCATTGTAACGGATAAAAATGGAGAAGTAGTAGAACCACTCGATGAAGATAACAATAATATGGGTCATTGATGTAAGGTGTCATTTATTAGCGGCATAGATCTCAAGTACATTCTTTATGGCCAAGAACGTATGGGCATACAAAAAGAATATTCCTATGTAGCCATTAAATCAGATGACCCAGCACAACTTAGGACTATTATTTCAAATAAGATCGAAAAAGTATCTTAATGAAGTAATGACATATTTAACTCCTAGAAGGCAACGTAAACTTCTAGGAGTTGTTTTGTATATTTATTGCAAAAAAGATTAGCCATGGTCAGTTTTCCTAATAATTGCTACAATCAAGAAGAAAAATCATAAAACAAAACACCCCATGGAGGCAATCATGAAATACGACGTTATATTTTTCGATCTAGATGATACTTTATTTGACTTTGGCCAATCAGAGAAGGCAGCGCTGCATAAAACATTTGTAACATTTGGATTACCTGATGGATTTAACAAATACCATGCAAACTACAGAGAGATTAGCAATGTACTATGGAGAGAGCTAGAACAGGGAAAGCTTTCGGTATCAGCATTGGGGGTAGAGCGATTTAGAAGATTATTTGCTACGAACCAGATTGATATCGATGCAGCAGAATTTAACGGTACTTACCTTGGAAATCTAGGAAAGGAAGTATATCTGATGGATGGCGTGGAAGAATTATTTGATTCGCTTTCCGACCAGCGTTTGGCTATTATCACCAATGGTTTCAGGAATGTGCAGCTAGCTAAAATGGAAAGCTCGCCACTTTATAATACCTTTGAACAGATTATTATCTCAGAGGATGCCGGCTTCCAAAAACCTGATAAACGAATTTTCGATTATGCGTTTTCTAAACTAGGACTGACTGATAAAGCTACTTCATTAATGGTTGGAGATTCATTAACATCTGATATGCAAGGCGGGATTAACTACGGGATAGATACTTGCTGGTTCAACCCAAATCACAAGGAAAACTCCATTGGGATAAAGCCGACTTATGAAATTGATCATTTAACGCAGCTTATTGATATTGTAAAGTGATTCATTTGGAATAGGAAAGCAAGGTTTCCTGAATCACCTTGCTTTCCTATTGTTTTACAGAGAAAAATTCTCGATTAACTCCATTTTAGGAAAGAATACGTTTATTCAACGAAACCATTTCCAGCAAGCCTAAAGCTGCTTCCCCGCCTTTGTTGCCAGCTTTCGTGCCTGCTCTTTCAATTGCCTGCTCAATCGTTTCTGTTGCTAACACCCCGAACATAACCGGAATATCTGCATGCAAGCCTATGTGAGCAATCCCCTTTGCTGCTTCATTACTGACTAGGTCATAATGTGTGGTGGCTCCGCGGATAACCACTCCAAGCGTTAGGATGCCATCATATTTTTTCGTTTTCTCTACCTGTTTCGTAATAAATGGGAGCTCAAAAGCGCCTGGCACCCAGTAAACATCAATATCCTCTTCTCTTACGCCATGTCTTCTTAAAATATCTTTGGCACCTTCCAGTAATTTAGAAGTGATAAACTCATTAAATCTAGAAACCGTAATTGCTACTTTTATCTGTTCACCTTGAAACATTCCTTCGTATACAGTCATAATTCATTCTCCTTATAAAGTTAGTAAATGATGAAATTTATCTTTTTTAACTTTTAAATAGTGTTTATTATCGTTATAAATCGTTGTTTCTATAGGGACGCGTTCCACAACCTCTATACCAAATTGCTGCAATTCACTTACTTTATCTGGATTGTTTGTCAGCAATCGGATTTGAGAAACACCTTCGTTTTTTAACAGCCAAGCCGCGATATCGTAATGCCGTTCGTCAGGCTGGAATCCAAGCGCTACATTTGCTTCATAGGTGTCTATGCCCTGCTCCTGCAATTCGTATGTCTTCAATTTATTAAGTAATCCAATGCCTCTTCCTTCCTGACGCAAATACAGAATGGCTCCTCTTCCTTCTAATGCAATCAACTGCATAGCACGCTCTAATTGTTCCCCGCAGTCACATCGATGGGAGCCAAAAATATCTCCTGTCAGGCATTCCGAGTGAACCCGAACTAAAATAGGCGTTTGACTATTACGTATCTCTCCCATTGATAAAACAAGTTGGTCTTTTCCTTCTTTATCTTGGTAAAGAGAAAGGTTAAAATCACCATATTTCGTAGGCAGTTTTGCTTTTGCATTCGGCTTCCCTATGGTTTTCCTTAAATATTCTGCAAGCTCCTCTATGGTAATCAATGGCATTTCCCATTCCACGGAGAGTTCTTGTAAATCTTTTAACCGAGCCATCGTCCCATCTTCCTTCAAAATCTCGCAAATGTATGCTGCCTCCGTATCTCCTGCTAACTTAGCTAAATCAATCGCCGCTTCTGTATGTCCCCTTCGTTCTAACACACCACCGTTCTTGGCTATCAAAGGAAAGACATGTCCTGGTCTATGAAAGTCTTCCGCACAGCTTTCTATACTTGCTAACTTTTGTATCGTTTTCGCTCGTTCAAATGTGGAGATTCCTGTTGTCGTTTCTATATGATCCACACTAATTGTAAAAGCTGTCCCATATTCGTCTGTATTCTCTGTAGTCATTTCCCGTAAATTTAATTTATTCGCTATTTGCTCTGACACCGGTGCACAAATCAATCCACGAGCGTATTTGGCCATAAAGTTTACTGTTTCTGCAGTTGCATTGCTGGAAAGACCAACTAAATCTCCTTCAGCCTCCCGATCCTCATCGTCCGCAACAATAATCAGCTTTCCTTGCTTCAGCGCTGTGATAGCTCGTTCTATATTTTCATTTACAGACATTTTTTCCCTCTCCTATTCTCCCATGTATTTATGCAATGCATGCTTTTTATCTGGACCTATCATCGCCTTGATATATTTTCCGAGTATATCTGTTTCTATATTGACAAATTCTCCTTGTTTTAACTGTCCCAGATTTGTATGATGCATCGAAAATGGAATTAATGAAACACTGAACGTTCCTGGCGCCACATTAGAAACGGTTAAGCTTGTTCCATTAATGGCTACAGAGCCTTGTGGAACAATTTCTCCTTGTATTTGCGGCGGATAATAAAAGGTGAGTATAACGGCATTTTCTTTTCTTACTTTTTTAATGAGCCGAGTCGTTACATCAACATGACCTGAAACAATATGTCCTTCAAAACGAGCATTGGCAGACATAGCACGTTCCAGATTCACCTTCGCATGTACGCGTAAATCAGAGAACGTCGATTTATGGAAAGTTTCCGGCATAATATCTACGGTAAAATCAGATGCCGTCACCGTTGTCGCAGTTAGACATACACCATTTACTGCCATGCTGTCTCCTACTTTATAGCCCTGCAGCAGTTCTCTTGAGGCTGCGCATGTTAATTCGATATGATGAGACGCTTTTTTTATCTTTTTAATTGTTCCTATCTCTTGAATTAATCCTGTAAACATGTTTCTTCCGCCCTCCTGCTGACAATTCGTATATCTTCCCCAACCGTTTCAACGCTTTGTAACGTTAAAGGGGTTACCTGAAGATTGTTTCTGTCACTAGAAAAAGCAGAAACGGCCCTGCCGCCTATCAGTTTTGATGAGATATACGTAATTACTTCCTCAAACATATTTGCTTCTAAAAAGGCATCATGAATCCTGCCTCCGCCTTCCACATAAACAGATTGAATACCTTCTTTTTGAAGAACCTCTATAACTTTTGAAACGGTCCAATGATTATCCTGTATCACCCGGACATGAGCAGGTATATTCTCTATTTTTTGATTACCTGTAAAAACCCAGACAGGGACTTTCTTGCTATAAATTTGATACCTTTCAAAGTCTAATGTTTCTCCTCGCCGGTCCAAAATAATGCGAACAGGCGGAAAATCTGTGACCGTACTCGGTAATAGCTCGGGATCATCTGCTGTTACTGTCCCGCTCCCAACTAAAATAGCCTGAAAATGCTGCCGCTCATCACGCACCTTTTTATAAGTCTCTTCCCCTGTAAGAAATGTCCGCCGATCAGGATGAACAGCTATTTTCCCATCCATACTGATAGCCTGTTTCAATGCAATATAGGGCAACTGATTCTTGTGAAAAAAGTTATAATGCTTGTTTAACGCTTCTGCCTTTTCCTGCAATATACCAGTAACGACCTGTATTCCCTGCGATTCTAAATAGGCTTTTCCCTTACCTGCTACGATTGGGTTGGGGTCAAGCTGGGCAATCACAACTTTTGAAATACCGCTATCTATAATCGTTTGGGTACAAGGGGGTTGTTTTCCAGTATGATTACAAGGCTCCAGCGTCACGTATATTGTTGAATCGATTAAATCTTCGGGAGTATCACATTGGTCAATAGCCATTCTTTCTGCATGCTTGCCACCGTATTTCGGATGGTAGCCTGTAGCTAAAATGACACCATCTTTCTCAATCACTGCACCAACTAATGGATTGGTATGTGTCTTTCCTTTTCCTAGACCTGCAAGCTCAATGGCTTTTTCCATATACAGCGTGTCCATGCGCCTCCTCCTTTCCGATAACGACAAAAGCCCCGTGAAAAAATTCACGGGGCATGATTAATAAACTAAGTCATATTCATTTAAACAGGATTTTTGTGTACACAAAAAGAATACACGTCACCTATTTGCTGACTTCAGTTTTCTTCTCCCATCCAGACTTTCACTGTCGGCTCTAGAATCTCACTAGATCCACCGCTATAAGCGGGTCACGGACTTCAAACCTTAAATGTTTGTCACCGCCGGTCGGGAATTACACCCTGCCCCGAAGAAAATATATTCGATTCTCTTACATAATAACTTATTTCTCCAAATTGTCAAACTATAAATATCTCTTTTTTTATAACAGTTATGCCGTTATTACCATACGATACGTTAAAATAACCTGCCTGTCTAATGCCATATACATTGTTGAAAAAGCGGGACAATTACGAATAAGGAAGGATGATTGACAACGCTCTAAAAGTCATTTAGGGTATGGAATGGTGGAATTATACTTCCGTTGTTGGAGTATGATTCCACTTTTTATTTTCTGCGTTTCTACTCTCTATTTTATACAGTTAAATCATTCGAGTCGTTACTGACTGTTTGATTTCCCACTTAGTATTTTGAGTTTAATCTATTCTTGCAGCGGGAAACTAACTGTCAGCTGCGCTTAAATGAGATTTCCACGAGGTATTTTCGCCGTTCCCCTCGTATCATAACGATTTATTCATAGAATAGAATTCAGATCCAGAGAAAGAATAATACCAACGAATAATTAAGAAACTGGAGGAAAAGAAGTAATGCAAACTTCAAATAAAAAGAAGAAATCTTTAGATTTACCTACATTTCTGATAAGTGGCGGTGCACTCATCCTCTTTGTTGTAGCTGCGCTCATCAACGCAGACTTTATCTCAAATATGGTGGACACTTTATTTGGCTGGTCAGCTACTTATTTTGGAATCATTTATCAAATAGTCATTCTTGGAACCTTTTTTATTGCCTTAATATTAGCCTTTTCAAAATACGGAAAAATTCGCTTGGGTAATATCGATAAGCCAGAAATGAGTACATTTAAATGGATTTCCATCATTATGTGTACCTTATTAGCCGGCGGCGGGGTGTTTTGGGCAGCCGCAGAACCTCTCAGCCATTTCTTGGAGGTTCCTCCTCATTTTTCAGGAATTGAAAATTCCTCACCTGAGGCAGTTGTTCCTGCACTTGCAATGAGCTTTGTTGATTGGGGCTTCCTGTCATGGGCGATTTTAGGTACACTCGGAACAATTGTATTAATGTACTCCCATTACCATAAAGGAATGCCATTAAAACCAAGGTCCCTTCTCTACCCGATTTTCGGGGAAAAAGTTGTCTATAAAAGTGTATTTGGAACCATTGTTGACGCTTTTGCAATTATTTCTGTTGCAGCCGGAACCATTGGACCAATTGGGTTTTTAGGTTTACAGGCAGGTTATGGGTTAAGTACCATTACAAATTTACCTAACACCTTAACTGTTCATATCGTTATTATTATTTTACTCGTGGTTGCTGCAGCTATCTCTGCTGTTTCGGGTCTTCACAGAGGTATTCAAATTTTAAGCAGCTTTAATGTTATTTTGGCACTTGCATTAATTATTGGCGTACTGATACTTGGCCCTGGATACTTTATTTTTAATCATTATTTGGAGGCATTCGGACTCTATGTTAATGAACTTATCCCATTCAGCACTTATCGTGGTGATGAGGCATGGCTCAGCCTATGGACCGTGTTTTTCTTCGCATGGTTTATCGGCTATGGACCAATGATGGCGATTTTCTCTGCCCGCATTTCACGTGGACGTACCATTCGCGAGCTTGTTGTAGCAGTTGCGATTATTGCTCCTGTCGTTGCGACAATCTGGTTTGCCGTTATTGGCGGGACAGGAATCTTTCAAGAATTAAAACTGCCGGGTTCCATATCAACTGCATTGAATGAATTTGGGCAACCTGCTGCCATGATGGCAATTACGGAACAATTACCGTTTGGGTTGATTTTCAGTTTCTTATTCTTGTTAGCCACTGTCATCTTTGTTTTAACGACAACAGATTCTATGTCACTAACCATATCTATGGCCATTTCCGGTAATGGACATCCGCCAAGATGGTTAAGAGCTTTTTATGCAATGGTTATGGGCTTGGTAGCTATTGTCCTTGTAACACTGGGAGAAAACAGTATCAATGCATTACAGTCGTTCATCGTAGTTACCGCTGTCCCTGTTGTATTCTTATTGCTGACTACTTTCTGGACAGCCCCGAAAGCAGTTAAAGATTTATATGAGAATCATAAAAATGAGACGTTATAAAATATGGTGTAAACAGCTTTTCTCTAAGTTTTGGAGAAAAGCTGTTTTTTATCTTATGGAGCTGAGACAAGTCGAAAAAATTCCAGATGAAGCTTAGCGGCAATCAACAACCTAAAGTAAGTTCAACATCCTTGACCCTATAACGTTGTTTGATATTTCAAAATAAATATTGGTTATCCGTTTCTCGGCTAGACCCTTCAGATATATCTTGTTTGCATTCATTTTCCCCCTTAATTCTGGTTTGGTGCAATCTCTTGCTCAAATCCCAAATCGAATCAAAATAACCCCCTCCCCTTGAAAGAGGAGATTATTTTAGAGTAAGGCAAACATTAATTATATAGCTAACGTAACAGATTGGTTTTCGCCACTTCCACCAGTTTATTCCCATTTCCATTGAGAACCGCCTTCATCATCCAAAGTGTGAAGCCATGCGCCTGTTCAAAGGTAATTTTTGGGGGCAGGGAAAGCTCTTGACGATTCACCACCACATCAATGATAGCAGGTCCATCATGTTTGAATGCCTTCTTCACAGCCTCCTCTAATTCAGCCGGATCTTCTACCCGATATCCTTCTATTCCAATGGCACGTCCAATTGCAGCAAAATCCGTTGTCTTATCCAACTCCGTTCCAGTCTCAGGATATCCCGCTGCCTTCATTTCCAGTTCCACAAAACTTAAAGCATGGTTATTAAACACAATCACTTTTACAGGTAAATGATGTTGATGGAGTGTGAGTAAATCGCCCATTAACATAGACAACCCACCATCTCCACAAAGCGCAATCACCTGTCGCTTGGGTTCTGTAACTTGAGCTCCAATTGCTTGTGGAAGTGCATTCGCCATCGTTCCGTGGTTAAAGGAACCAAGCAACCTTCTTTTTCCATTCATTTTTACATAACGGGCAGCCCAAAGTGTCGGGCTCCCAACATCACAGGTAAATATTGCATCTTCCATCGCTAAATCACTAACGACCTTCGTTAAATATTGTGGATGAATTGGTTTTTTCCCAGGCTTTCCAACTGCTAAATTATCTAAATCCTCCCTTACTTTATTGTACGCACCTACATGCCTCCTTAAATGTTTATCATTTTTCTTCTCTTTAAGTATCGGTAAAAGTGCCTCAACGGTCTCTTTTACATCACCAACCACACCTTGTGTTAAGGCAGTCCGGCGGCCAAGATGCTCAGAGCGAATATCTACCTGTAGTACTTTTGCTTTTTCGGGATAAAACTGTCTGTAAGGAAAATCGGTCCCAAGCATCAGTAAAACATCGCATTCCATCATCGCGTGATATCCTGAGGAATAACCAATTAACCCAGTCAGACCGGCGTTATATGGATTATCATACTCAAGAAATTCTTTTCCCCGTAAGGCAATAACCATAGGTGACTTCAACTTTTCACAAAGTTCCATCACTTGATCATGTGCCCCTTGACAGCCTGCGCCACAAAGTAAAGTAACTTTATCTCCCTTATTTAAATGCTTCGCGAGATTTTCCAGTTCTTCCTCAGACGGTCTAACCACAGGCTTTGTAAAATGAACAGGGGTTGCTGCAACATCCTCTTTCTGGTTTAAACCAGCAACATCTCCAGGAAGTACTAAAACAGAAACGTCTTTTTGGGCAACCGCATGCTGCATTGCCATATTCACCATCATCGGCATCTGGTCCGCTCTTGTAATCGTCTCTACAAAGGCACTGCACTCTTTAAAAATCATTTCCGGACGAGTTTGTTGAAAATACCCACTACCAATCTCGCTGCTTGGAATATGCGCAGCAATTGCCAGTACAGGAATCTTAGATCGGTGACAATCATAAAGCCCATTAATTAGATGCAGGTTCCCCGGCCCACTACTTCCGGCACAAACTGCAATACTGTCTGTCAATAATGCCTCTGATCCAGCAGCAAAAGCTGCCACTTCCTCATGACGAACACTAATCCATTCTATTTTTCCAGAACGCCTAATCGAATCCAACACGGCATTCAAAGAATCTCCAACAATTCCATAAATCCTTTTCACCCCAGCATTCAATAATGAATCAATGAAAACATCTGCAATCGTTTTTCCCATAATATCCTCCTTTTAAAACAAATATAACCATCAATTATATTGTCCAATTCCACATTTTTTATTTTGTTGACTGTCCTTATATCAAGTTAAAAAGGAGATTTGGTGATAGAAAGAAGTTCATTTATGAACAATCGGTGAAACACGAAGACAATTACGTATAAAGTGAAACAGGCGGACGTCCCTCGTTTTGTCTTGTATTTTTTCCCGAAAAAGTGGATACTTAACAAAATAGGCAACTAAACCGACGTTTTGAATTCAGAAGGGTAAGTTAATAAGGGGGCAAGTGTTTCCATAAAGTAGTCGAATAAAATCCAACCAAGACATATTGTATCTGTAGGTATCAAGAAAAAAATCGATAATTTAGCTTTGCAAGTGTAAACGGAGCTCTAATACTTTCATAAGAGGGTGACTGAACACCTTCTACTGCATTTGGGGAGTAATTCTGAGGTGGAACAACATTTTTCTTGGTGATAAAGAAGAATGTCTTCCATTACTTAAACATCATTTAAGCTAAATTCGATTAATAAAAGGAGTGAGTAACTAGTTTTATGGAATCCATTATAGGGTTTTTTCGAAAAACCGAGGTAAAACGAATTATTATTTTTGGCCTTATCATTCTTATTCTTTTTAGTGTTAGAAATATGATAAACCTTATTCTACTCACATTTATTTTTTCATTCTTAATGAATGGGCTTGTCGAGTATACAACGAAACATATTAAATTAAATCGAACCGTACTTGTCCTATTGCTATACTCTATCATCGTTAGCTTGTTAACATTCGGGATTGTGAAGTATTTACCAATCATTACATTTGAAATCAGTCAGTTGATCAAGCAAATTTCAAACTTTTCGATTGAATCCTATGACAATCCCATCTTTAACTATATTGAATCAATTATTGCAAGTAATCAAATTACCAATTACATTGAAAATGGCTTTTCGTTTCTTTTAAAATCCATTTCCGATATTAGTACAACGAGTGTCCAAGTGTTGATTGCTCTATTGTTAAGCCTATTTTTCCTACTAGAAAAACCACGCTTAATTGAATTCACGAACAAGTTTAAAACCAGCAAAATTGCACCATTTTACCGTGAAATCGAGTATTTTGGTAGAAAGTTCTCACTAACCTTTGGAAAAGTCATTGAGGCGCAGTTTATCATTGCACTTATCAATACATTCCTTTCTGCAGTGATGTTAATGATTCTTGGATTCCCGCAAATCTTTGGATTGTCCATTATGATTTTCTTCTTGGGATTAATCCCTGTTGCAGGTGTAATTATTTCACTTATCCCTTTATCACTCATTGCCTTTACAATCGGCGGGATATTAAAAGTAGTTTACTTGTTGATCGCAGTTATGATTATTCATGCTATTGAAGCCTATATTCTCAACCCAAAATTAATGTCTTCCAAAACAGATTTGCCCGTATTTTATACATTTGTTGTCCTGATCTTTTCCCAACACTTTTTTGGAGTCTGGGGATTGATTATCGGAATCCCGGTATTTGTGTTCTTACTCGATATACTTGATGTAACCGATAAAAAGCTGGAATAGGGAATTGCCACTTAGCATTTGGATTATTAATATCGGCATAGGGAATAGCTGGATAACCGGCTATTCCCTTCCTAAAATATTCAATGACCCGACACTTCATTTTGTGCAGGGAGGTCTTAACATTTCCCTTATACCAATAACTTAGTTCAACAGCAACACCATAGGAAAGGGACCAACTGTATTACCAGCACCGAGTACAAGGTTCACAACGCCTTTTGGCACACCCGCTTCTTCCATTAACTTTGGCGGTTATTTGTAAAAAGACTGCCATTACTGTAACTCACAGTAATACTAACCTGGGACAAGGGACCTGTCCCCCTAGCTCTTCTATTTAGTCTTTAACTCCAAAGGCACTTTAATTACTTCTTCCAACTCTTCACCGTTAAGTACCTTTTCCACTGTGGAAACCGCTTCTTCTCCCATAAGCTCTGGTTGTTGTGCAATCGTTGCTGTAAGTTCACCTGCATCAACGGAAACTAATGCATCTTCCACTCCATCAAAACCAATGACAACAAGATCTTTTCCTGTTGCTTTAATGGCTTCTAAAGCCCCAAGGGCCATCTCATCGTTATGCGCGAACACCGCTTGAATGTCGTCTTTTCCTTGTAGCGTGTTTTCCATAACGGTTAATCCTTTCGTCCGATCAAAGTCAGCTGGTTGACTTGCCACAATGTCAAGCTGTTCATCCGCAATATTATGAAATCCCTCTCCACGTTCTCTTGTAGCGGATGCACCTGCAATACCTTGAATTTCTGCTACCTTTGCACCTTCGCCAAGTTGTTCCAAAATAAAGTTAGCTGCCATTTCTCCACCGGCCACGTTGTCTGAAGTAATGAGTGTTTCTACCTCCCCATTATCCGCGGATCGATCAATCGTAACAACAGGGATACCTGCATTGTTTGCTGATTGTACGGCAGAAGAAACAGCTGCAGAATCGGTTGGGTTCACTAAGAGAACATCCACGTTTTGTTGAATTAAATCTTCAATTCCACTAATCTCCGTTGCCGCGTCATCCTGTGCATTAACAACAATAATCTCATATCCTTTTGCTTCCGCATCTGCAACGATTGCGTCACGAAGCGAAACAAAGAATGGGTTATTCAATGTAGAAACACTTAAGCCAATTTTCACATTTCCCTTTTCACCTGAATCATCCTTGACAAATGGACTTTCCATGGAACATGCTGTTAAAAAGACCATCATCAAAACCATCGCAATTGCGACTATCTTTTTCATTTTCTTCACCTCTTATGATCTCTTTCTGTCTAGTAATACTGCAATTAAAATAACGACACCTTTTACTACTTGTTGATAGAAAGATGAAATACCGAGTAAGTTCATCGCATTATTTAAGATACCGATAATTAAAACCCCGATAAATGTGCCGGCAATTCGTCCTTTACCGCCTGCAAGACTTGTACCACCAATAACAACTGCAGCAATCGCATCCATTTCATACGCTTGGCCTGCGGTTGGCTGTGCTGAATTCAAACGAGAAGTTAGAATCATACCAGCTAATCCTGCCATCATCCCACTGATGGAATAAATCATGACTTTTACTCGATCTACTTTAATACCTGAAATAAGTGCTGCTTTTTCATTACCTCCGAGTGCATACGTTTTACGTCCAAATGCCATTTTATGAAGCATAAACCATAACACTATAAATGCAAGAATCATCGTTACCGCTGGAACAGGAATTCCTAGAAAATATCCTTTACCAAACAATTGAAATGCATACGAATCTCCAAGTCCCGTAATTGGTTTACCTCCTGTGTAAACAAGAGTAAGCCCCCGGAAAATAGTCATCGTTGCAAGTGTTACAATAAACGGGGCCAATTTTCCTTTAGCAATTAACACACCATTAAGTGCTCCAAATACTGCTCCAAGTAATGTACCAATAACAATAGCAAGAATTGGGTCTATCCCAGCTACCATCATTCCGGCTGAAAGAGCACTTGTTAGAGCAAGGATGGACCCAACGGATAAGTCAATTCCACCTGTTAAGATGACAAAAGTCATACCGAATGCAATCAGCCCATTAATCGATATTTGGCGTAATAGATTCATAATATTAGCCGGGTCCATAAAAGATGGATTTAAGATCGTAACCACTACGATTAAACCAACTAACGCCAATAGAGGAATAAATTTATTCCAAATCGTTGATAGCTTTGATGTTTTCACTTTAATTACCCCCTGTAGCAAACGTCATAATTTTTTCTTGTGTTGCTTCTTCTTTGGACAATTCACCAGAAATTTTCCCCTCATGAATAACTAGTATTCTATCGCTCATCCCCAATACTTCAGGTAGATCTGAGGAAACCATAATGATTGCAAGCCCTCGTTCGGTTAACTCATTCATCAGATTATAAATTTCACGCTTCGCACCAACATCGATCCCTCTTGTAGGCTCGTCCATAATTAAAACCTTAGGAGAAGTACCAACCCACTTGGCGATTACTACTTTTTGTTGATTTCCGCCTGATAGATTACCAGCCTGTGTTTCCTGAGACTCTGTTTTCACTTTTAGGCGCTCAACCATCATTTTTACAAACTGTTTCTCATCCGTTGCTTTCACCATCCCATTTGGGGCAAAACTCTCTAAATTTGTTAGGGCGATATTTTCACGTATTGAAAAATCCAGAACTAACCCCTCATCTTTTCTATCCTCTGTAATGAAAGCTAACCCTTGTTTTGCTGCACTTGATGGATTTTTAATAGAAACGGGTTTTCCATCCATTATTATTTCTCCACGATCGTAAGGGTCAATCCCGAATAATGCACGCATTATTTCGGTTCGCCCTGCACCCATTAAACCGGATATCCCCAATATTTCTCCTTCCTTTATAGAAAAGTGGATATCTTCAAAGACGCCTGCTCTCGTTAAACCTTTCACTTCCATAATCGTTTGCCCATATTTAGGATTTCGTTCTGGATATCTATCTTCCAATTCACGTCCGACCATTTGTTTCACGATTTCATCAAAGGAAGTATCTTTAATAAACGAGGTTGCCACGGACACCCCATCACGCATGACTGTAATGCGATCACATATTTCAAAGATTTCTTCCATTCGATGAGAAATATAAACAAGGGAAACTCCGGTTGCCGTAAGTTCCTTCATGATTTGGAACAACATTCTAATTTCTCTATCCGTTAAAGCTGCGGTAGGTTCATCCATAATAATTACTTCTGCATCAAGCATTAGCGCTTTTGCGATTTCAATCATTTGTTGCTCCCCGACAGAACACTTTCCAGCTTCCTTATTTAATGGAATGGAAATATTCAACCTTTTGAATACGTCATTAGCTAACGCTTTCATTTCTTTCTCTTTTAATACACCTAGTGCATTCCTTTTCTCTCTTCCAATAAATAAGTTCTCCAAAACAGTCATTTGTGGCCAAATATTTAACTCCTGCCTAATAAAAGCAAGACCAGCTTCCTCTGCTTCTTTAGAATCGGCAAACACCGTTTCCTTTTCATTTATCGTAATCTTTCCTTGGTCCTGATGGAAAAGCCCCGTTAAAATATTCATTAACGTCGACTTCCCTGCACCATTTTCACCCATCAGCGCATGAATTTCCCCAGGCTCTAATTCAAAATTTACTCCCTCAAGAACCTTATTTGCACCAAAGGCCTTGTGAATATTTTCCATCAAAATTCTCACATCCATCACCCCTCTTTTATAGTGAATTTGGCTTCTACTATTAGACTTTTCAAAGTTTAGGAGAAAATCTTTACTCTCCTGTCTACTAAAAAAAGACACCAGCCTGCAAGATACAATTAGAATAGGCTGTCGTTTCTCCTGTTCGAATGATCGCCTTCGCATTTGCTGTCAATTGTTTAAACTGTTCATGTTTTACATATTCTATTATTTCCGGATCAAATGATTTTTCTATAAATTCATATTGATTCCAGTTAGCCTCTTTTATTTCTGATGCAATTGTCACCTTTTCAATAACCATGTCATCCGAAACAGCTTCTACCACTTCTTGAAAAGATGGAGTACCTGGTGTTAGTGCTAGGTCTATTTTTAATACGCCGTCAGGAACAGGTAGACCTGCATCGCCTATTACAATCGTCTCTGTATGACCTAAATCCGCTAATATCTTTGCTATATGACTATTTAAAATGCCATTCTTTTTCATGCTTATAAACTTCCTTCCACTTCTTTTCTTGTTGGCATACCGCCTTGCGCCCCAAACTTCGTAATAGAAATGGATGCGGCACGATTCGCAAATTGTATGGCCTCTTTTATTGCCTTTCCTTCTGCAATAGCAACTGCAAAAGCTGCATTAAATGTATCCCCAGCTCCCGTAGTATCCATGGCTTCCACAACATAAGAAGGAACCACTTCTTCGCATTCCCCATTGAAATAACGAACTCCATTTTTCCCTTCTGTTATCAATAATTTATTAGGATAACGGGTAAGTACTTCGGAACGATTCTCTTCACCAAACATAACTGTAAACTCATGCTCATTTGGAGTAAGATACGTTGCAGATTCAATAACGTTATCACTTATTTCCCTTGCAGGTGCAGGATTCAGTAACCATTTTTTATTAAATTGTTTGCAGAAATCTGCAATATATTCGACTGTTTCCTCTGGGATTTCTTGCTGAACTAGGATCATATCTGCGTCCTTAAGAATCGAATCAGCCTTTTCTACGTACGTCGGGGTGACCTCGTCATTTGCACCTTTTACCACGATAATGCTGTTATCTCCTTCAGCAATCGTGATATGTGCGGTACCAGAAGATACATGTGGAACGGGTTCCACACAGTTTACAGAAACACCATTTTTCTTTAAATTTTCGAGTATTTCTTTACCAAATGCATCCTTTCCAATTCGGCCAACCATGGATGCAGTAGCACCTAGTCTCGCCGCTGCTACTGCTTGATTGGCCCCTTTTCCTCCAGGCACAGTCTGAAATGACTTTCCGATTAACGTTTCTCCGGCTTTTGGCCTTTTTCCAGCTGTAACAACTAAATCCATGGAAGAACTTCCTACCACTACAATATTTACCATCTTAATCTCCTACCTTTCTCGTAGACTCTCTTTCTATAAATTGAACAGGTAATTTACAATGTATATCTCGTAAAACTTCCCCATTTACTTTATTAATTATAATTTCCGCAGCCTTAGCCCCCATCTCATATGCGGGCTGACGAATCGTTGATAATCCCGGATAAACAATTTCACATATAGAAATATCATCGAAGCCGATAATTTGAACATCTTGAGGTACCCTTCGTCCAGTCCGCTGTGCTTCATTCATGACAGCAACGGCAACGATATCATTACATGCAAGAATTCCATCTGTGTTCGGGTATTTGTCAAACAATGTTTTCACCGATTTGCTCGCCCCTTGAAAAGTAAGCTTGGAATCGAATATATTTATCTTCACATCCACTTGCCTTAGCGTTTGAAAGGAAGAAACAAACCGCTCATAAACAGGCTTCACTTCTACAGGGCCCCTTATAATCGTAATTTCCTTACTTCCAAGTTCTAATATTTTCCGAGCAGCTAACTTGCCCCCTTCAAACTGGTCTGCATACACAGCAGGCAAACTCTCTATCGTTCGATCTAGCAAAACTACCGGTATATTTAAATCTTTAAGCATGTCACTATGAGCTTCATTGACGGAAGCTATAATACCGACGACATTATGTTGGATAAACGTATCGAGATAATCGATTTCCTGTTCGAGGTGCTCATCACTATTACCAATAATCAAACGATACCCTGCCTCCCGAAGATGATCCTCTACTCCCCTAGCTAACGCTGGAAAGAATGGATTAGTTATATCCGGAAGTATCAAACCTATCAATTTTGACTTTTGTTTAAATAAAGACCTAGCCACTTCATTCGGTTTATAATTTAATTTATGAATCGCATCTAATACCGCTTTTCTCGTATCTTCATGTGCATAGCCACTATTATTAATTACCCTCGATACAGTAGCAGCTGAAACCCCAGCCTTCTTTGCCACGTCACGAATCGTTATCGCCATAACATTCTACCTCCAACTGGAACCGGTTACACATTTATGTTAACACCTTCGTTTTAATTTGTCGAGAAGTGTAGGTGAAAATTTAAGAAAGGGGACACAAGTTCCTTGGGCCTTATGAATGCTTGGATAATGGGAATCAAGAGCGGGTTATTAGAACTTTTGTCTCTGCTTCATCATCCCAAGTAGTTGAAGCTAATTCTATAAGAATACCATATATTACCTCTATTTCTTTGAACTCCGCAACTGTTTCTTCGTTTGTTATGTCAGACATAACTTTTATAACGTATACAGAAATTCATTCAACCATTAGTATTATCTAAAGGTTACTAGATAGTCAACTTTATCTCTAAACACATTAAAAAAACGGAAAATTACATACTATTTACATTCTATTCACCCTCAGTTAAAGTTCTCCACTTACAATCAAGTTAGGTTCAAATTTAAAGGAGGATGATGGAATGATAAGAAAGCTTGGAGTTGCAGCGTTGAGTGCAGGGCTGATTTTTTCAGGGATTAGTACCACAACGGCAAGTGCAGATGGAAAAAAACAGGTGGTTAACAGCGAGGCCAATGGAGACAAAGCGAAAAATATTATCCACATGATTCCAGATGGTTTTAACGATGATTATGCAACGAATTATCGGCATTTTAAGGGAGAGGCAGCAGTGTGGGACCATCATTTTAAAGGTGTGTATTCCACCTATTCCGCCGACTCCAATATTACAGACTCTGCAGCAGCTGCTACAGCAATGGCAACAGGAGTAAAAACGAATAATGGCATGATCGGAATGAATCCAGAAGGGAAACCGCAGCAGACCATCCTGGAAGCCTCACAGAATCAAGATATGTCAACAGGACTTGTTGCCACTTCTACTATCACACATGCAACTCCAGCGGCTTTTGGTGCTCACGTAGACGATCGGAACAACGAAACAGAAATTGCCAGGCAATTAATAGACAACGAGATTGATGTTTTACTAGGCGGCGGTAAAAATAATTTCCTTCAAGAATCAGCAGGTGGAAACCAAAAAGAAGTCAATGTACTTCAGCAAGCAGAAGAACAGGGGTATCAGCTTGTAGAAAATCGCAATCAACTGTTGGAAGCAAATATCGACTTAGACAAGAAAAATTTGTTAGGACTATTCGCTGATGATGCGTTGTCGCCAGAATTACACCGGAATTCAGAGGAAGAGCCAAGTCTTGCTGAAATGACGAAAACTGCTATTGATACACTAAAAAAAGATGAAGACGGCTTTTTCCTTATGGTAGAAGGGAGCCAGATTGACTGGGCAGGTCACGCTAATGATGCAGCATGGGCGATGACAGATGTAGGCGCTTTCGAAGAAGCAGTCCAAGTAGCGATTGCTTTCGCTGAAGAGGAAGGTAATACGCTGGTCGTTGTCGGAGGAGACCATGAAACAGGCGGCATGACTGTAGGCGCCAACGGTTCAGACTCTGCAAACCCTGAACTGCTACATGGTGTAACGGCAACTGGCGAAAATATAGCGGCAGAACTAAATGAAAATCGCACCAATGCTGGTGAAGTCCTAAAAAAACATACGGATATGGAATTATCAGAAGAAGAAATTCAATCCATTCAAGAAGCCGAAGATCCTATCACAGCAATTAATACTATTATAAGTACGAAAACCAATATCGGATGGACAAGTACAAATCATACAGGAGTGGACATTCCAGTCTACGCATATGGCCCAGGAGCTGATAATTTTTCAGGGTTCCATGATAATACGGATTTGCCAAAAATTATTGCTGAAACAGCTGGAATTGAATTAGGCGGAGAAGTGAGCCACAATCAGCAAAAATAAACCTTATCATCTGTAAAATCGGGTACACTACTTGAAATTGGGCTGAAATATACAACTATAATCCCTGTGAAAACGAGCGTTTTATAAACATTCGGTTTTTCACAGGGATTTTTTAATATCTTACTCATACAAAATCTCGTCTGAAAGAAAGTTGAAAAAGAAAGCAAAGAAAATACCCTTAAATAGGATTTATCTAATTAATTCAAGTACTTCTTTGGACTATTCCACTCCTTTTAAAATCCTTCCCGGTTCAAGATGGCTAATATTACTTTCGGTTTTTCCGTCAATCATTAACTCGGCAATAATTTTTCCTATTACAGGCGATAGCTTAAATCCGTGTCCAGAGAAACCACTTGCTACAAAAACATTCTTCCAGTCTGGTAATTCTCCTAATAATGCATGGTCATCAGGCGTATATGCATCCATATATGCACTTGCTCTAACAGGATCAGGAAATAGAGCAGGCAATAGCGTTTCTACTGCTTCACTAATTCTTTCTAACTCTTTAGGATAAACATCCCTATATAATTCTTCAGGATCTTCAATAGCTAAAGGGTCTTTTGTATAAGAGGCTTTAACCATTGACCCATCCAAAGTAGGTACTCCTGTAAGTCTAAAATCCCCTCGCATTCTAGCAAAAATAGGAAGCCTATCTGCCCCTGTATCAGCAAGGTTTTTAGGCGCAAACCATGTTAATAATAACCTTCTTGGTATCAATTGTTCCTGTAATTCTGGCATCAATTTCGAGGTCCATGCACCTGTGGAAATGAGCACTTTTCCAACCTTGTATTTTTTTCCGTCGTCAGTGATAATCCTCACCCCGCCGCTTTCAGGGGTAAGATTATCCACCTTCGTATATCTCTTAATGTTAGCACCGTGCGCCATTGCCAAATGAGATGCAGATACTACTGCCATTTCCGGTCGGATGAAGCCTGCCTCTTTATCTAACACTACCAAATCGTCATCATAGAATGTAAACTGAGGGTATCTATGCCTAGCCTGATCTCCTTTTAATATCTCGTGAGGCAGATTAAAATCGGAAATACTTTTTAAAACATTTCTTATTACATCAGAGTCTTCTTCTCCGATCATTAAACCACCATTTAAAGTTAGAAGTGAATTTCCACTTTCCTTCTCCAGTTTCCTCCATAATTCTTTTGCCTTCAGGAGCAGCGGTACATATTGAGGACCTTCCATGTAAGCGGTCCGGAAAAGACGAGACTCACCTCCGGCTGCTGTCCGATCATTTCCAAGTCCAAATTGTTCAAACCCCAAGACCGAAACACCTTTTTTAGCAAGTTGCCATGCCGCCATACTCCCCATCGTACCAACCCCAATAATACCTACTTCTGCATCCATATTGATTCCTCCCCGTATCCCTCAAATAATTGTGTTGGATACTATTTTCAAAGAAATAAAATACACAACCTATTTTTAAACAAATTGATATATTCTGAAATCTAAACTTCTATTTATAGACCCGAAACTTTCTTCTCTGTATTACTTTCATACCTAAATAGCATACTAATAAGAATAAAACCGACCAAAGAGCTAACAACACCGTACACAGCATATGGAATAGATGTATCAATTATTTGGGCAACTGCTGCTCCAATTACTCCGAAAAAGATTCCTCCCATCGCTCCTTTTGCGGAAAGAACTTTTCTATGGCGAAGCGCAATCCCTAAGAAAATCGGTATAAGCAATCCTGCTGCAGAATAAGCGTAAGTTGCCTGCAACCATCCTAAAGCTCTCGGATAGTACAGTGATAAAACAATAGCCAAAATAACGATTATAACAGTGAGTCCCCTGGAAGTTCTAACAAGATCGCGATCCGTTACATCTGGGTTAATATAGGATTTGTAAATATCGTTCGTAATATTTACTACTACAGACTGTACAGCACTACTTACTGTAGACATGATTGTAGCAATAATGAATGCTGAGTAGATTGCCAGAAACCATGTTGGAATCTGTGTTAAAAACCACCCCGCTGCAAGCTCAGAGTTTTCAAGGCCTGGATTTTGTGACAAAATAGAGATCCCCATAAAGGACGCCCATATTCCAGAAATTAATCCAGCAATTGCGGCAATGATAAACCCTTGTTTTGCAGTTTTTGCATCCTTTGCTGCATAAATCCTCTGATAAGACATCTGATTCGTAAGCGCTCCTGGAAAAATGGCAAATATCCAAAGTACCACAGTCGCCATTCCTATTGCCCCCATTCCTTCAGGAAGTGCTACGAAGTTTTCTGGAACATTAGATACAATGTTCGACCAGCCGCCAGCCATATCCAACATATAAATACCGCTTACAATCGAAAGGACCAGTATAAAACAACCAAAGACAAAATCAGTCCATGCTACGGAGGCTAGTCCTCCTGGTAAAACAAATAGTAAACTAATTGCAGCAAATATTATTACAAGTAGGGTAAAGGAAATCCCGGTAATTTCTGCAAATAAATTACCAAACGCTACTAACTGCGTGCACAGCCAACCAAAAGGAACCACAATCGCCAATACAGTAACGGCGCTCATCATTATTTTATGGTCACCATATAGTCGTTTGAAAATATCCGGTAAAGTGGAGAAATTTTGCTTCTTTAACCAGCCAGCAAGCATGACGAGCAGTATAATACCAACAGAATAAAGCAGATTATACGTAATAGCTGACCATCCTGCACTGTATCCTATACCTACGTGGGCAACAAGCACTCCACCTCCCATTCCTGTAGCAAATTGAGTTCCCGCAACAACATATACTGGCAGAGACCTGCCACCCACATTCCAGTTTTCAATTCCTTTCTGTCTTCTTCCAACAAGAAAGGAGATTAATACTCCAATACCTAAAACAATGACTGAGCTTATCACTATCGCTACTGTAGGACTCATTATTTTCCTCCCTCTATATACTGTCTCTTTCGTTTTCTCAAGGCTAACGTTTTCCCCTAATAAAAATAATCCATTTACCTACTCTGTATTCCGTTAAATCTTTCCAGACTGAAGCGTGAAAGATTGATGGATGTTTCCCCTTCTGTCAGCAATTCCGTCATTAAGGTTCCTATGAGCGGGGACAAGGTTATACCACTATGCATTGCTATTACATAGGCACCTTCCATTCCAGGAACTTCATCTAGAATCGGGAAACCGTCCTCCGGCATTACCCGAATACCTGAAAAACAACGGACAATGTTTGCCTTGGAAAGCGCAGGAATAAAATCGATTGCCATTCTTGCCGTTTGTTGCATCACATCCAATGTTGATCTTCTATCATAACCCACCTCCTCTTTGGAATAACCGATTAGGACTTCCCCGTTATCTGCCTGGCGAATCCCACCGATTGTATATTTTAGAAACGGTTGCAGCGGTTCTGTTACTAGAATTTGTCCCCGAACTTGCTTCACTGGCATGTCCATACCGAGCATTTTCCCTAACTCCTTTGACCACGGTCCGCCTGCCAGGACTATTTTTTTGGAACGAAAGCTGCCTTTCTGTGTTTTTACCTGAAATATATCACCTGATTTTTCAATATCATTTACTGGATTGTAGAAAGAACAGTGTACCCCGTTTTTTCTTGCAGCTTTTACGTATAATTCAACAAGCCTAAATGGATTTACATTTCCATCTATTTTGCTGAATGTAGCCCCTGCTATCTCGGGGGAGAGGCTTGGCTCTTTTTCCAGAACCTCCTCCCGATTTAAAACTTCTATTTCAATACCGACTTCTGCCTGTTTTTCAGCAAGTCTTAGAGCAGATTCTCTTTCTGCTTCGTTGAAAAAAGGAGCTATTCCTCCAGTTCTTTTATACTCCACATCCCCAATTTTTTTCTCTAGAAACGGATATAATTCAGCACTCAACATACTTAACTCCCCATACCAGGAAGGCGTCTTACTGTGTACCCATACCCATGCCTGCGTAGAACCAGATGTACCAGATAACGGAAACCCCTTATCTATTAAAAGAACTTCATGTTTTTTACTCTCTGAAAGGTGATAAGCAACACTGCTTCCAATTACCCCGCTGCCAACAACGATTACATCAAATAAATTATCCATTTTATGATTCACCATCTTCCACTGATTCACCAAATACCGATACCACATTACTGCCTTCACTATCTTGCGCAAGCGTACTCATCCTCACCATTTTCAAGGGCATCCGCAGTCTTGGCAGGCTCACTTCATTCAAAGGCATACCTGTATATTCAGCGATAATTTCATTTACTGGATAAAAACACGTTTTTGATTGACAAGGTCCCATCCCGCATCTAGTAAGACGTTTAATATCGTCAAATGTTTCTGCTCCATTTTTAATGGCGGTCTCGATTTCATCTATATTGATTTCTTCACACCGGCAAACAATCGTTGATTTATCCATTATGTGCCCCTCCGTTTACCATGTTAAATTCCTCAGGAAAAGCCATTCCAATCTTTTGATGAAAACCCTCTATTAGTTCAGACCTTGCCCGGAACGTCTTCTCATTTTCTCTCTTCTCTATTTCCGCTAATTCTTTCCACAACTCTTTTCTCTGAGCCTCAGCTTCTTCTTGTTCCATGAATCCAAGCTCTTCCAAAGCACCAATTGCAGCGATTTCCCCTGTTAACAGGACTGGTCCTATGGTAGTGATCCCAGCTGCATTCCCTGCAATATAACAAGAAGGGTTACTTGTTTGGAAATAAACATTATACTCTGGCAGCCAACCACCAAGTTCTTTATGATAAGCAAGGTTGCAACCCATAATTTCAAAAGGTTCGATGATTGGATCGAATCCGTTTGCAATGCAAATAAGATCTGCCTCCATTTCATATAACCCAGCAGGAGTCTTAACCACAACTTTATTCAATTCCTCTTTACCAGTTGCTGATTCAATGGTGCTATTGAGATAAACAGGAACGTTTTTCATATCGTGCAGTAGCTCCATATCTGAACTGATCATTTGCTCTTTATCTTCTACAATAGCTTTTATAGTTACCCCACACGCTTTAAGCTGCCTTGCCACCTCGAGGGAGTAATCATTCGAGCCCAGCATAACCGCATTCTTTCCAGGAAGTACCCGTTCTCTATTGATTAATATTTGAGCTGCTCCTGCAGTCATCACGCCAGGTATAGTCCAGCCGGGAAATATTTTTGCTTTTTCTGCTGCTCCAGGGGCAATTATATTTTTTTGTGATTGAATTGCAAAGGTCTTCTCTCCATCAGTGACGCCAATATTTTCGTTCCTGTAAGAGCCAATCATAATATGTTTTTTTAGGATCTTTACTTTTGATGCTTCCAATTTTTTAATTAAATCATTTCCTAATGCGGTACCGCGGACTTTTTCCTCGCTTCCCGGCAATGGAGCAAAATGCTGTGTCTGTTGCCTTAACTGACCGCCTAATGAAAAAGATTCATCAACCAATATTACCCTTGCTCCCGCCCGGTCAGCAGTTATAGCTGCACTCATCCCTGCAGGCCCACCACCTATCACTAATATGTCAGTTTCCATTGCTTTCACCCCTCACATCGGGATCGCTTTCATTAGAAGAAACTCTCATTCCTTCTTCTACTAAAGTCGTGCAACTAAGCACATGTTCCAGTCCATTTATCGTCACAAAACAGCTCGTACACCTTCCGTTAGCGCAAAATACCCCTCTAGCTTTATTTAATTTTCTGCTTGCGCCCAGTTTACGAATGCTATTTGCCATCAGAGCTGCTGCGACAGTTTGTCCTTTTTTCGCTTTCAAAGATTGGTTATTAAAATAAAAAATAACTTCTTCATTAAATTTCTTATCTAGTACTGGATGTTCCGTAATTTGCATATGCAGCCTCCTTAAGATAATATCTTTAAAACTATTAAACGCGCCGTATCCTACAGTTTATTATGGATTAAAATATAATATTATAACTTTATAATATAAAACCCGTTTAAAATGACGAAATTAGAATTTAAAGGTTAATCTCCAGAAAGTATTCGGCATTTTTAAACACAGACATACACCTTGAATATTCAACTACACGTTCTTCCTTTAACGTCGTACATCTGTCCAACACAAGCAGCGGGCATCCAATTGGGATATTTAAAAGAGAAGACTCATCCCGATCTGCTGCTTTGGTTGATATAAATACCTTGGCTTTGTCTAACGGAAGACCGTATTTTTTTAAGAATATATTATAGAGCAACTCGTTTTCAATATCCTCCTGCGTTAAGTTTGGCGCAAAATTGACTGGAATGAATGAATCTTCAATAATAGAAGGTATTCCATTCTCCAGCTTTAACCTAGAAATATGATATACCTTATCACTAGCAGCTAACTTTAAATTCTCTCTTACTTCGCTATCCGGTTTTATTTTGTTAAAACCGATAATTTTATGAGGATACTTTTTTCCCTCATCAAATTTATTTTGTATGGATACAAACTTGGATAAATCTGTTTTTTCTTGATAATTCACAAACGTTCCTTTTCCGCTTTTTCGATATAAATGGCCGCTATCCACCAAATCCAAGACCGCGCGCTTTATCGTAATCGTACTTACTTGAAAAAGTTCAGATAACTCTTTTTCAGTAGGAATTTTGTATCCTTGTTCCCATTCTCTCGAAACGATCTTCTGTTCTAAATATTTTTTCACTTGCTCATATAATGGCAAAGAACCATTATTTTTTAATAACATGCCTATGCTCCTCTTTAATAATAAATTATATTTTTCTTAATATTTTATAAATTAAAATTTATTATAGCTGTATGTTTGTTGAGAGTCAACTTGTTTTCTGTTTTTTCTAAAATCTATAAATTTAAACTATACCCATTAAATTGCAGCATTTATTTCTTGAAATCCTAAATTCGCTTGTCCTACTATTCGTTGGTATTAATAGCTTAATAAGTCAAGAGCCCCAGCGCTTCACTATCAACATTCACTATTTTCCTTTTCTACTATATTTTAAGAAACACACACCGCACTCTTTAACTCCTAAAAGTGCTATAATATCACTTGGTGATTAATTTGTTATACGTAATTATTTTCTTATTACTTTCTATATGTGCCATATCTTATATGGTTAAAAATAAACGTTATATGAAAACGGCAGAGATGGCTCTCGTCATGGCGCTTGGGATATTAATGCACGGGGTATTACCATATTATTTAGGCGCAGCATTTAATGAAAGTGTGCTCTCTAATATCTTCGTAACGATTGTTTTAGCGATATGGATTAATTTTATCTTTTCTATTCTTACATCCTGTCACAGTGGAAAATTTAAAGAGCTTCATCTGTCCGATCCTATGAACCTGTTCGGCATCGGGACGTGGGTAGCAGCATCTTCTATTTGTGGAGTTTTAATTGTAAATCATTTTCCACAGCTCGACTTCCTTCCAAAAATTATTTTATTTTTAAATATTTTATTATGGCTTTATTTTATATGTCATTCCATACAAGCATTTCTTAAAATCTGTCAAAATCAAATGCTTTTATTAAAAAGTTCCCATGGAATTTTTCTTTTAACGACGGTCAGCACACAATCGATTGTGGTCTTTCTACATTATGTTTTTCATGGAACTCCCGGATTCCTCTTAATGACAATGATGGGAATAGGATTATTATTCTATCTAATCAGTGCTTTTTTAATCCTAAAGAGATATATGACAATACCTTGGTCAGTGGAAAGAGATTGGAAAAATACGAATTGTATTTTACATGGCGCATTATCCATTTCTGGACTTGCTGCTATTCTTTCAGATGTAGTTAATGATCAGCTGATTTTGTTCTTTTGGATTTTTACAATCTTTATTTTCCTCATCATCGAGTCTATTGAGATCTTTAGGATATACAGGCGAATTGACAGCTATGGATTAAAAAAAGGAATCTTCATTTATGATGTTTCGCAATGGAGCAGAGTGTTTACGTTTGCGATGTTTTATACATTTACTTCTTATATCCATTGTTCTGAAACACTTTTAACAATGATTCAATCTGCTGTGCTTCAATTTGGTATTTGGGTTATTGTATTCCTTATTTTGTTTGAGGTTTTGCTTATCGTGGAGGAACATAGGAAAACAATTCGGATGGATAGGTAGTCTATCTACCTTCCTATCCAAAATTGTGCAAAGGATAGATAAAAAAGCTTGATTAAAAACAGCATTTCTACTGATTTAAAATCAAACTTGTTCAAACGTTTGTTTAATTGATTCTGTATTGTGTAAAACCATACGCCATACAAAACTCGCATCGGTTAAGGAATCGTTAAACTACTTCTTTAGACCCTCAATGATCCGCGGAAGCCTCTAGCACCATAATAAGATTCTGCTCCGTTATGATAAACAAAAACGTGTCCAAATCGATAATCACAAAAGAGTGCTCCGCCAAGCTTTCTAATATCAGCAGGTGTTTGTATCCAGCTTGATGTTTTGGCATCGAATGTTCCAAGCTGCTGCAGCTCTCGATATTGTTGTTCTGTCAATAATTCAATTCCCATATCCGCAGCCATATCAATCGCATTATTTTCTGGTTTATGCTTCTTTCTTGATTCGAGTGCCGCGCGGTCATAGCAAACGCTTCTCCGGCCTTTTGGGCTTTCTTTAGAGCAGTCAAAAAAGATGTATTCATCCTTTTCCTTATCATAGCCGACCACATCCGGTTCCCCTTCTGTTCTTTCCATTTCATATAGCGTTTCCAATTTTTCAGGACGGTTCTCCAGCTTGGCTTGAATTGGATGCCAATCAAGATCTGGATGACGATCCCTATTTTTCTCAAAACGCGCTTTCAATGTGTTGAGTAATTGCTCTCGTTCCTCTTGCGTTAGTTCTTTACTATTTTCTATTGTCATTTTCATTCCCCTTTCACTTTTTATTAAAAATAATGAGGAGCCCCTCCATCTATATTTTATTATATCCATGAATAGAGGATATTTCATTTTTTAGTGGAATTTATTTTAAAGCAAAAAGCGGGATGTGAAAAGGTATAATTTTATACTGATTCCCTGCACGAGATGGCTAAGTAATCCCCAAAAATAATCCCTTAATGCTCCTTCCAAGCACAAGAGGGATTATTTTTGGTTTTATCAGAGAGGATTATCCTAGGTATCGATGATAAATTGTTTTCGCCTCCAGCTGATCCATTGTCCCATGTATCAAAACTCTCCCATCTTGGAAGAGGACGACACGAAAGGAATCTACTTCAAAAGAAAGCAAATAAGGATTCTGAAATAGCTTGATTTGGTTATTCTTCTGCAATTCTTTTGCTACCTCTGCCAAATCTGTCTTTTTACGTTGAGGACGCAGCTGAACCGTATTTCTTCCGCATAATACAGCTGTTTTTAAGCGAGCATCATAAGCTAAATTCGGATAACTTCTTTTTTCTGAACAAGATGGACAATCGGCTTTACGTAAGGAGGCCACCTCGATTTCTGTATGCTGGTTTTCCCAAAGATCAAAGGCTATCAGCTTTCCTGATAGAGCTGCTTCATTACCTGTTAACAACTTTAACGCCTCTGTTACTTGCTGGGACACAACCTTTTGCACAACGGGCTGGATAATACCAACACTATCACAAGTGGCACCGTTATTTGGAATGTACTCCGCTAGGCATTGTAAGCAAGGTGTTTTATCGGGAAGCACCGTAAAGGTAACCCCATAGCTTGCTACAACCGCCCCGTAAATCCAAGGTTTTTGATATTTTTGCGCGGTATCATTCAATAAGAGCCTTGTCTCAAAATTATCAGTGGCATCTATGATCAGATCTACTTTAGGTGCAATTTGTCTTAATAAGTCTATCTCGGCGTCCCCCACAATAGCGTCTATGTGAATATGGCTATTTACTTGAGAAAGTCGTTGTTTAGCAGCAATTGCTTTTGGCGTCTTCTGCCTCATATCCTCTTCACTAAATAACTGCTGCCGCTGTAAATTGCTCTCTTCTACATAATCTCTGTCAATTAATGTTAAGTGGCCAACACCAGCACGAGCCAGTGCTTCAGCGCTGCTTGAGCCAAGCGCTCCAGTTCCGACGATGAGCACATGACTGCGGCTTAGTTTCTCCTGACCAGTCTCTCCAATCGGGGTAAATAGAATTTGTCGCTGATAACGGTTAGTTTCCAACACTAATCCCTTCTTCCGGGCTGCTGGCTACAGCGTAGTTTTTCTTGGGAATTCTTCCTGCTTCATACCCAAGCCGTCCAGCCTGCACCGCATATTTCATCGCTTCAGCCATTTTCACAGGGTCACCCGCTCCTGAGACGGCCGTATTCAATAATACACCATCTGCGCCTAATTCCATGGCATAAGCAGCATCAGCCGGTGACCCAATACCTGCGTCTATGATGACAGGTACGCTAGACTGTTCAATAATAAATGAAAGATTTAACGGATTAATAATGCCCTGTCCGCTGCCAATTGGAGAAGCTCCTGGCATGACAGCATGTGCGCCTGCTTCTTCCAGTTTCTTTGCCAACACGACATCATCTGATGTATAAGGAAGGACTATAAAACCTTCCGCCACCAGCTCTTCCGTTGCTTTTAGTGTCTCAACTGGGTCGGGAAGCAATGTCTTATCACAGCCAATGATCTCCACCTTCACCATGTCACATCGTCCTGAAGCAGCAGCTAATTTAGCAATTCTCACCGCTTCCTTGGCATCCTTCGCTCCTGCTGTATTCGGTAAAAACGTATATTGATTCCCATCAATTTTCTCTAAAAAGTTCGGCAAGGAAGGATCATAAATATTCATCCTTCTTACGGAAAAAGTGAGTACTTCTGTTTCTGATTTATCAACTGCTTGTTTTTGAATATCGAAATCTGGATATTTTCCGGTTCCCAAAAATAAACGAGATTTAAATGAGTAATTTCCAACTTTAAGCATTTGCTTATCCCCCTCCAACAAAATGAACGATCTCAACCTTGTCTCCACTTTCTAATACTGCTTTTTCATGTGCTTCTTTCTGTAATATTTGTTGATTATGCTCCACAATCAACGGTTTATCTTCTAATCCTAGAAAATCAATTAATCCTTTGATGTGCTTTATATCTTCTTGTACTTCTAAACCATTGCCATTCACTGTTATTTTCATTTTGGCTCACCTGCCTTTGCCAGTTTATTGCTCCCGTGGCGATTTACTTTAAAACTTTCATAATAATAGGCATGAACCGGCTTATTTTCTATTAAATCAGCCATATAAATACCTGTTCGGGGTGACAACAATATGCCGTTTCGATAATGTCCCTTTGCAACATATAGTCCTAGAACGCCTGGAACTTCTCCCATGTACGGCTTTTCATCAGCGGTAGCAGGTCTGATCCCTGCCCAAAAGCCGTTTATCTTTGCCTCTGCAAGCTTTGGAACTATTTCTTGTGCACGCGATAACAGCCTGTGAACACTTGCAACACTTACATGCTTATCGGTTTCACCAGGTATAGAAGATGCTCCGACAATTACTTTTCCACCTTGCTTTGGAACAAGGTAACAGCCATCCATCCAAAGCGTCGTTTGAAATAAGTCCGGCTCCACTTCTAATGATAGGCATTCCCCCTTTACAGGAAGAGTCGCATAATCAGGAAGCAGTTCATCGCCAAAGGCTCCTGTCGCAATGATTACTTGGCCAGCGTAATAAGCCGCTTCTGTAGTGCGTACACCGTGAATCATGCCTTCTCCCATGATCAGCTCGATTACTTTTTCCCGCTCATGGAAGACCGCTCCATGATGAGATGCAGCTAAAGAAAATGCCTTTGTGAGATTTGGGGCACAAACTTGGCCATCATTCGGCAAATAAAGGACAGCGCTAACATGTTCTGTTAAGCTTGCTTCCATCTCTCTTGCTTCCTCGATTGACAACATGTAGGCTGGATTACCAACCTCTTGTTGAAAAGCTGCTATCGCCGTAAGCTTATGGTGTTGCTGCTGTTGAAAGGCAAACTTCATGATTCCTTTATGGATATACTGGATATCTATCCCTGTTTCTTCCAGCAGTTCTATTGATAAATCTTTAAATAGTGCCCTGCTCTCCTGCGCAAATTGAAATAGAGAGCTATTCTCTAAAAACTCTCCTTGCGCGCCTAACATCCCTGCCGCAGCGCTTGATGCCTCACAGCCGATTTGATTCCTTTCCAATACAAGTACTTGATAGCCTCTTTTAGCCAGCTGATAAGCAATCGAACAGCCGATTACTCCTCCGCCGACAATTATTTGATCAAAGCGTTTCTTCACCTTCAACCTCCTTCCTAAGCATCCAACACTTCCCGGTAAGCCTTGACAGTTTGTACCGGATCCTTCGCCTGCCAGATACCAGACATGACTGCTATTCCAGCTGCTCCTGCTGTTATTACGGCTTTGGTTCGCAAAGGGGTAATCCCTCCAATAGCAAATACAGGAGCTGACAAGGCAGCCGCTATTTCTTGAAGACCAAGTAATCCTTTAGGCTGCAGACTGGGTTTGGATCTGCTGGCATAAATATGACCATATATCAGAAAATCCGCGCCTTCCTGCTGTGCCTGTTCCGCTTCGATGAAAGAATGAACAGATTTCCCTGCTTTGAGCCTAGGGAAGCTGCTTTTTACAAGATGAACTGGAGGACTATGATATGCCAACTGAACACCTGCACATTGCTTCATCACGGCAATATCGACCCTGTCATTTACAATTACTTTCTCTAAAGGAAATTCGATACTTTCTAGTGCTTCGATAATACCCAGGATGTCTTTCGCTGTCTTGTTTTTCTCACGAATATGCAAATAATTAATATCTTTATGAATCCGCTTCACTATTTGCAAATGCTGTTCGAAAAAACTGCCATCACTGATGAGATGCAATTGTTTGCCCATCTCCATTGCCCCCCTCTCTTCCATTGCTCTAGGGACGGCGAAAAAACGAAAAGACCACTAATCCAGCTGTGGACAAGTGGTCTTGAATATATAAAAATTCATCAATCGAATAATATATCGTCATGTTCCTGCCACTTCCCTACGCTAGTGTTAACCAGATCAGGTTCAGAGGGTCCGAAATACTCGTCTCAGCCAAAGGCTCCCCTAGTGTTCTTATTTAATTTTCAGATTACTATTAAAGAATAACATATAATATTTTATTTTCAAAGATATTTGTTCAGAAGCATTGGGACATTTTGAAGAGAGAAAAACTTATCTTCATTCTTCAAAGGCACTATACCTTTCTTGATACGCAAAATCATTTACGATTGGTTTTCCTCACATTTAGCAGTTACTTTTGAGTAACCTATGATTTTCATATAATTTATATTCCCCCGCTATTCATTTACATTTACAGGTTTTTGTATCAAAAAAGGCAATACCATCTAAAATAGAGGTACCACCTTTTCCTATATAATTAATTATTGATTTCCTTTTTTAACCCATTCTGCAACAGTAATAGTACGTTGAGCTTGATGCTTAACAGCAGCTTGTACATCTTCAACCATTTTTCCGTCTTGATCCACAGTAACACTTGTGCCATAAGGGTTTCCGCCAGAAGCGAATGCAGATTGGTCAGAGTAACCTGGAGGCACAATGATAGCACCCCAGTGCATCATGCTTGTGTATAGTGACAGGATGGTTGCTTCTTGACCACCGTGTGGATTTTGTGCAGAAGACATAGCACTAACCACTTTGTTAACTGTTTTCCCGCTGCCCCAAAGGCCGCCTTGAATATCTAAGAATTGTTTCATTTGAGAAGGTATGTTTCCGAAACGAGTCGGCATACTGAAGATAAGTGCATCTGCCCATTCGATATCTTCTGAAGATGCTACAGGAACATCTTTTGTTGCTTCCACGGTTGCTTTCCATGCAGGATTTCCTTCGATAACAGATTCTGGTGCTAATTCTTGTACTTTTAATACTCTTACTTCCGCACCTTTAGCTTTCGCCGCTTCTGCTGCCCATTTTGCCATCTGGTAGTTGGTACCGCCCATACTATAGAAAATAACTGCTACTTTTACGTTTGACATACTTTCCATCTCCTTTGATTCATTTAATTTACCAAGTAATTTATCTAAAAATCCCATTTATTACACCTTCATATAAGTTACTGTTTCTTTTCCATAACCATCCCCTTTATTGAAGTTTTTCTCTCAATATCTAACCTGTTCTTTTTATGCCTCATCACAGCATTTTTATACTGGATATAATTCATTTCTTTGAAGCATTGGATGGGTTAGTGTTATGTCATTTCTATTTCTCCATTCATTGTTCGGATGAAAATAATAAAAACTTTTAGAAATTCTTCCTCCAGATGATTTTTATTTGATTGCCAATAATCATAAAATATATTTAATCAAATTATAATTAATTCATTTATTTTTAATTCAATACATATTTTATGCTGTATATTCCCTTTTGTCAACATTTTAATTTATAACATTTAATGAACAAACGAATGAAAAATGTTACATAAGAAAGTGCACGCTTAAAACGTTCGTATAATTTAGCATGAATCAGAGAAAATAAACATAAGACGCGTTGCAATCATAATAAAGCAATCGGAGGTGGTTTTTTTGAGCCAGCCATACCAATGCCCTAGATGTAAAACGAACCGGTCCCGTTTTAATGTTATTGAACAAGTAGCAAAGCCAGTAAAATTAGATGTAAATACCGGAGAAGTGCTAAATAATTATGAACAGGAACCGTTAGAAATCTTTCACATCGCCTACAACGGACCTGACAGAAGAATACAGTGCGGGGCATGTGGTTTAATTGAAGACGAAAGCACTTTCACAAATACGAGAGCTTTATAGACTATAGACACATTACGGAGGATTGATGAAGATGACTAAAAACCGAAAAGGACCAAAGCAGCAGGAACAGCCTGATTTGCCTCAAAGTCCAACACAACCTTATGGAGAGCCATTAGCAGGATCTCATAAAGTAAAAAATAAAAACCATTCCAGACAGAATAAGGGTGCATCGCACGATATGTAAATAATCGGAATCAGGATTTTAGTAGCAGTAAATCTAAAAAGATATGCTGCCTCTACCCGTCTTTCAAGTGTATTTCTGCAAGGATTGAAATAAAAATAAAAAGGAAGTTAACATCAAATCGATGGAAACTTCCTCTTGTCTTTATTCTTGACTTAATTCGTACATGTATAGCTTTCCGCTATTCTGTCAATCCCTCAATCTCCATCGCCTCAACGGTTGCTGTTCCATTATCCAACAGTTGTGCTTCTGCTTCGATAGTATCTCCCTGCTCTAGAAAGATTGCTAGCGGGACTTTGCTGGAATTGACAGTATAAATCGTTGTATCCTCTTCAAGTAAAAATTGAACAACTTGCCCTTGCTCTGTTGAGCTCACAAGTACACGACTGACCGTTCCTTGAACCATCTCCGTGGCACTGTCATCCGTAGCTCCCGTATTTCCAGGATCCTGTAACAAAGCCATTCGGTAGGCATCCAGAGCAGCATTCGCTGTATCTCCAAATACGACAAAATCTGAATCGTCCGCCTTAATGTATGCATATTGCTTGTGCAATCCATTTGGGTCTAACACATTAACAACCCAGGTTGGGTTTCCATCAACATTATACAGGACAGGCATAGACCCTTCCCATTTTTTCTCTGGGAATTCCTTATTAACGATTTGTTTTGCTCCATTGCTGTCCATAATACCGTTGTTCTTCTCGCCGCCATAATAAGTAAGCTCTCCCGTACGCGCATTAATTAATGAATAGCCTAATGCCGAATCAATATTTTCTTTCGGAGAAGTCATATCGGTAAAATAGAACATATCGCCGTTCTCGTCAAACATTGGTGTGACACCTGATTCCGTGCCAGATTTGTTTGGAAGCTTTACATCTCTTTTACCAAAGATACTGTTCAACCAGCCATGAACATATTTTCCATAATAATCATTCGTTAACGTAGCCATATCAGAACTTATAGACCCTTCGATAAAATCTGGAGCATCATCTGTTTGATAGGCATTCATATCGCCAGTGACTGGATCAATAACTACCACCTGAAGTTTATCCAGATTCGGTTTATTTGTAATATGCATCGGCTTGTAAATGGTTTGCACATACCATGGCTTTCCGTCATCATCCACTTCTATTTGTGCTTCTCCACTTTGTATATATTGTGGAAACTTATTATAAATCACGCGCTGCACATATTTATGAAAATAACTGGAATTTGTATATTCCATAGGCTCCTCTTCAAACGTCGGCTGCGCATTCACATCAGTCGCAGAAATCGTAAAATATCCTGCCGTTTCTTTTCCACGAATAAACTTCCAGAAATCGGCGAATTCAACCGGAGCAACGTAAACAATTTCGTCCTCCACCTGTTGTACCTGTAACTTGCCTAAGTCATAGAATTGGGCGTTTGGTACAACACTCATCGCTTTCTGAATCTTATTACGTGCAAACTCAGGAGCCACTGTAATTGGCGTTTCATCTTTAGAAAGTGGTTTCGCCTCCCTTTCTTCACTTACCGTAATCGTCTGATGTGCGTTATCCAATACTGTAAAACTTGTAATAATAACAGCTATAAATAGCACTAAAACCAGTCCGTAAATACCAAGTAATGGTGTAAATACTTTTTTCTCCATAAAATTATTTGGTTTTAATATAGCCATTAACGTCGGTAAAAGGACAATAGCTGTAATTAAATTCATCAGCAGCATATTTGGAACGGTTATTGCCGGCATCATAAAATAGTTAACGATCCCCATAACAATAAATCCAAAAATAAATAGTCCTGTAGCGAATTTAAGTACTCTTCCAGTTGATACGGATGAAACAGCAGCTATGATTACTGCTCCAATCACGTACAATATTAAACTAATGAGAGATGCTAATAATATTCCCATTCTGTCTCCCCTCTCTTTGTACTGCAACTATTATTACGATCAAATAAGCATAAAAGATTCACTTTTTATGTAAATAATCATCCAAAATCATGAAAAAACACCCCCTTAACGAAAAAAAGCTGTTTCTATTTCTTCTTGATTTTCTTTTTTTATCCATTCCAACTGCACGTTAACGTGAGTACGTGATCTCCTACTTCAGTAACTTCAGCTTCTGTTTAGCCTCTGTCCCATATACATTCTTTGAGCAGAGGTATTTCTAATGGATGATATTTTCCTAACCTAATATCCTAAGTCCTTCATCCAATATACGACTAATTTTATGCCTATTCAGAAAAATGATATGATATATTTATAAGATGAAATTTTTTTCGTGATAATGATTTCCCTGTGGATACAGTAAAGGAGCGATTGACCATAGAAGGGAGGAAAAGGCTTATGTCTATTGCTGAAAAAATAAGAATGGAAGGTATGGAAGAAGGTAAAAAAGAAGAAAAAATAATAGTAGCCAAAAAGTTACTGCAATTGAAGGTAGATGAAAAGCAAATTATGGAAGCAACAGAATTAACGGCAGAGGAACTAGAACAAATCAAGAAAGAACTATAGCCATGATATAGTGTAAATAAACTTACTGAAATGGAATGAACAGAATAACTTGTCGTGGCGGTTGGTCCAAAAATTTGCATTTAAACAAGGATCAGAAAAAGCTTCCCTCATCACGAAGTTAGCTTTTTCTGATTATTCATTTTCTTCCCGTTTACCTTAAAAAATGAATGATTTCACCAAGAAACGCCATATATTTATTCTTCTGTAGGATTTTCCGGTCCTTTTAGCTTTAATTGATAAAAAGCTAAATCTCTCCATTGGCTAAATTTAAAGCCTGCTTTTTTTATCGTCCCCGCATGTATAAATCCAAACTTCTCATGCATCGCAATGCTTTGCTCATTTGCTGCATCAATTCCGGCAACCATAGTCATATACTCTCTTGCCCTCGCAATAGCAATGATTTCTTTCATTAAAGAGCTTGCAATTCCTTTTTTTCGATACTTCTTATCTACATAAATAGAATGTTCAATGGAGTATTTAAAAGCCGGCCAATCTCGAAAAGGTCCAAATGTCGCAAACCCTGCCACTTTATTATCTTGCTCGTTTACTATAATCGGATAACCTGCTTCCATTTTCTGTTTAAACCAAATTTCCCTGCTTTTAAGTGTTTGTGGCTTATATGTATATACAGCAGTGGTATGAAGAATGGCATCGTTATAAATTTCTAAAATATCCGTTAAATCTTTCTGAGTTGCTTCCCTTATCATGTTTCTCCCCCTTTCAAAGCAGCTTTACTCCCTTTTTATCAAAACATTTCTCCTTCATAAAAAGAGCTAGGCATTGTTTCAAAATCATACTCCCTCAGCTCGTCTAATGTAAGATTCGCGTGAGCGCCTTCATGCACCATTAAATTGCTATCATTACTTAAATGTACTACAATGAATGGTTTATTCGTTCCGTAAGCATATCCTAATTCGAATGCTGTTCCGCTATCTGAATAATTGCCATGGTAGACACCTACAACAATTTCTGCCCAATCAATGAATTTTTTATCATTCGTAAAGGTTTCAATAGACCAGTGTCTTGTTCCCGATTCCAGATGATCCATTTGATTTTTTCTTGGTGAAAAAACCTTTAACCCTTTATCTGCTAAAATTTGTTCAACCTCTTTTAAAGGCTCCATTTCTTTTTCATTAAAGAACGGGCTTGCTAGGTAGACTCTCATGTTTCGTCCTCCTGTCTTTATTTTAAGGTAATTCGTATTTTAGTATATCCGCTTTACCTGTATTTTTTATAATACTACAACTTCTTGTAATACATTTATAAAAGACCTTTCAAAAGGAGTCATGCTCTTTTTGAAAGGTCTTTTAAACTTACACTCTCTTTTTATATACGGAAGAGAAGAAGAATAGAATAACACCGAGTAATACGGCAATTCCACCAATAATTCCAAAGTAAAGGACTTCTGTTTCAGGACTGTATAGTTTAACAATTTGTGCGTTAATTGCCTGTGCTGAAGCATTAGATAAGAACCAAAGACTCATTGTTTGCGCAGAGAATGCGGCAGGAGCCATTCTAGTTGTTGCAGCTAAACCTACTGGTGATAGACATAATTCACCAAACACAGCAATTAAGAAGCTAAGTACAAGCCAGATTGGACTGACAAGCGCATCTGGGCCTGCAGTAATAGCTGGAATTATCATGATTAAGAAAGAAAAACCAGCAAACACTAAACCTAATGAGAATTTTTTATGCGTAGAAGGTTGTCTTTTACCTAGCTTCATCCATAATGCAGCAAATGCCGGTGCTAACAGAACAATAAATAATGGGTTCAACGATTGGAACCAAGATGATTGTAAGGAAAGACCAGCAAATGATAATCTTGTCCGCTCATCAGCGTATTGTGCCAAGATAACTGCTCCTTGCTCTTGAATTGCCCAGAATACCATTGCGGCAATGAATAATGGGATATAAGCAAGTAAGCTCTTTTGTTCCTGACTTGTTGTTTTCTTGCTGAAATACATTACTAAAAAGTAAATAATCGGAATAATTATTCCACAAATGCTGACTAACATGATAAATCGATCAATTGTTAAAATACCATTTGAAATTAGAACCGCGCCAACAATAACAATTACTAATGCACTGATTCCAAATTTCAAGAATACAGATTTCTTTTCATCTGCTGACAGCGGATTTGGCACATAGGAACCAGCAAGACCTAAATATTTCTTTCTTGTAGCTAAGAAAATAATAAGTCCAATCAACATACCAATTGCTGCTACACCGAAACCAAGATGGAAACTATACTTTTGCCCGAGTGTTCCGACAATAAACGGTGCAATTAAACCACCCAGGTTAATTCCCATGTAGAATATACTAAACCCAGCGTCTGTACGCGGATCTTCTTTATCATATAAATCTCCGACAATATTGGATACATTAGGTTTTAACAGCCCTGTACCAATAACAATCAAGCCCATGGATACAAATAGAGCTGTAACTCCTCCTGGAAAGGACAAAGCAATATGACCTGCCATAATTAATATTCCGCCATAAAAGACCGTTCTCTTCGTACCAAGTAATCGGTCAGCAATCCAGCCGCCAATAATACCTGACATATATACAAGCGAACCGTAAATAGCCATGATAGAAGCAGCCGTTCCTTTATCCAGGCCTAGCCCGCCTTCTTTAATAGCGTAATACATATAGTAAAGTAAAATTGCCCTCATACCATAGTATGAAAATCTCTCCCAAAACTCTGTGAAAAATAATGTAAATAATCCTTTAGGATGTCCGAAAAAACCTTTTTGCGGGACACTCTCAAGGATTTTCTGTGGATTCTTGGTCGTCATAATTTTTCCTTTCTCCTTCTGTATAAAAACTGACCCAACCTCCGAACTAAAAATAAGGCTTTTACACTCTTGCATCAATGAAAACAGAAAATATTTATTTGACAAATGTTCTGACAAAAGAAAAACACCCCGACATTTGGAAAACTACCAAACAGAAGAGGTACCTTTAATGATGAGACCATATAGGTAACTTGCAAATAAGATAAACTTTTAAAGAGTTAAAAGTGTTAAAAAATTTACACCATACAGGTATTACAACGTCTTTTTCATTTTTCTTATGTTTTATTTTCAAATTAATCTCATGTCCCCTATTTGAAAGTAAAAAGGAACAGCTTGTCAAATGAAACATTAGAGTGTGAGTTTTCTAAATTTATTAAAATAATACACCTATTTAAATTCGTAAAAGTTGAATACTAAAATAATAGCACTCCATAAGCATAATGTAAAATAACTGGTTAATGGTTATTTTTTCAAATAGTCGATTTTCCCTAGTAATAAAGCATTTTTTAGTGAAAAAATTTTTATCAAAATCATTGCGGAAAGTATTTGAAAGGTAAAAAGGAACCCACCTTGAAAAAACATCAAAATAGGTTTCCTTCCTGAAAAATATAACTCTATTGTTGTACGATTTGAATAAGATTGCCGCATGTATCATCGAAGACAGCTAATGTTACTTTCCCCATTTCTGTCGGTTTCATCGTAAACTGCACACCTTGATCCACTAATCGTGTGTATACTTCATGAACATCTTCTACACCAAACATCGTTGCGGGAATTCCTTCAGCAACCAGCTTTTCTTGATACTCCTTGGCAATTGGATTGTTATTCGGCTCTAGTACTAATTCGGTACCGTTTTGATTGTTTGGAGAAACAACCGTTATCCATCTAAATTCCCCAGCAGGTTCGTCTTCTTTCTTTACAAACCCTAGTTTTTCAGTATAAAACTGAAGTGCCTTCTCCTGATTTTCTACAAATAAACTCGTAACTATAATTTCCATTTTGTTTCCTCCCTCAAATATATTTCGGTGGCATGCGACAAATCCGATCGCAAGAAGCAACCATTCATCAATAGTTCTGTTATAAAATCACTCCACCCATCCCTCCAACAAATCTTTAAGTGGTTCGTTGTTAAACTTCAGGATTCGAAATTTACCTTTTCGTTTTGACTCTACAAGTCCGGCATTTTCAAGCACAGCAAGATGTTTTGCTATAGCTTGTCGCGAAATAGAAAGATTATGCCTCATGATGAGACGTGCCGTAAGTTCATACAACGTAAGCTCATTGCGTTCAGATAGTTCGTCCAGTATCAGTCGCCGATTGGAATCGCTGAGGGCTTTGAATATAGCGTCTTTATCAGTAACCATATAACATATTATACGCAACCGAATGGTTACATGTAAATAATAATATAGTATTGTCTGTCGTCCAAATTCATCCAATACCGAATGAATCAATGACTATAGAAAGAGAATCTTATCAAACGGAAAAACATAAAAAAGATGTTTCATGGGTACTTTATCCAAATTATTGAAAAGCCCATAAAAAAGGAGAATGACAAATGTTATCCACACAGCGTGTAATTGTAAACCCATCAAATACAAGTATCACTTATCTTACGTTAAAACAAATAGAAGAAACAACCTAAAGGCCGCTTCTTCCTCTCATCCTTTATTCCACTTTCCTTAGCAGCGCTGCCTCTAAACTACTTACTGAGGTTTGACCAGTTAGGCCCAACGTAATATCTAAGTCAGCAAGCAAGTTTTGCATGACTTCTCTTACCCCTTTCTGACCTGCAGCTGCCAGGCCATACATAAGTGGTCTGCCGACAAGTACTGCTTCTGCGCCAAGCGCCATCGCTTTCATAATGTCCGATCCTCTCCTAATCCCGCTATCCATAAGCACTGCTGCTTTGTCTCCTACAGCTGCTGCAATGTCCGGAAGTGCATCTAATGCCCCAATAGCACCGTCTACTTGGCGTCCGCCATGATTCGATACAATAATACCATCGACACCTTTTTTCACAGCCAGTTTAGCATCTTCTGGATGTAGAATACCTTTCAAAATAATTGGCAGCTTTGTATGTTCACGTAAAAAGTCGATATCCTCCCATGTCAACCCAGTATTTCCAAAAATTTTCGTCCAATGCATAATAGCAGATTGCGGATCCTCTTGTGGCGGTTTATCCAGCTTAGCCATGAAAGCCGAATCAGTAAAATAGTTTCCTAATCCCTCACCTGCCAAGAATGGCAAATAGACATTTTTTAAATCATTCTCTCTCCAAGCCATCATCGGTGTATCCAGGGTAACTACTATTGCAGAATATCCAGCGTTTTCAGCACGTCTCAAAAAACTTGCCGTTATCTCCGGATCTCTGCTCCAATACAATTGAAACCAGCGCGGCCCATCTCCCATAGCCTCTGCTATTTTTTCCATCGGTACGGAGGAAGCTGAACTTGCAATATAAGGAACTCCCATTTCAGCAGACGCTCTTGCGGAGCCAATTTCTCCTTCATCATGTATGATAGACTGTACCCCAATTGGAGCTTGCAGTATGGGAAACGGATATTTTTGTCCAAATAATTTAACGGATAAATCACGTTTATCTACATTCCTCAGCATACGTGGAATAATCCTCTGTTTAGTGAATGCTTCCAAATTCGCCTGCATAGTTCTCTCTATTCCAGCACCGCCAGCGATGTAGTAATAGGGACCATCCTTTAGTTTTTCACGCGCTAGATTTTCCCATTCCTCATTTATTACTGGAAGCCTATCAGGATCTGGGTTGTGCATCGTTGCGTAAATTTGATATTGAATATGATTTCCGATGTTCTCCATCATTAATTCCCCTCCATTTCTTATGTTCTTTCTATGTTGTTAGAATATCATACATTTTATCAATTTTGTATTTTCTGAAATTAATTCTTTGTTTAGGAGTAAAGGGGAAAAATCCTCCATCTTGTCTTTTCTTTCCATTCATAGGTTCCTTCAAACTTCCTCATAATAAGGCAGAAGAGCGATAAGGAGGTATTTATTATGGGAGAAATCAGCGAGTTCAAAGGCGGAGAGAAGGCTCCTAATAACGGGGTTTATATTGAAGTTGGTGAAACCGGCAGCGGCGTAAAAGACCCGCAACAAATTTCAATGAAAGCTGGAGAAAAATTTCCAGAAACTACAAACGATGACCGTGTTTGGAAAAACAAGCGTAGCCAATCCCGCCCAGGCCAAACTAGACGACAAACATCGAACTAATATGAAGAAGAAGGAAAGGAACTTTGACATAAGTTGTAAGTTCCTTTCTTTAAAGAATCTTACTTAAACGTTACTGTATGGATTTACTTTATCAAAAGTGGTTAGGAGTTGTAGCATCAAAATATATTACAAATAATTATGACTGCAAACCCAAAATCCTAGTCCAAAAGCGACCATAACATCTATTTAATTCACTTCCGAATACAGCATCCCATACACAATACTGTCTGTCCATTCACCTTTGTTCCAAAAATCTTTAATGAAATGTGCTTCTTTTCTCATCCCTATACGCTCACATAATTTTTGTGATGCTTCATTTCTTGCGTCAAGATTAGCTTGTATACGATGTACATTGAAATCAGTAAACAATTTCTTAACTAAATTACCCACTGCTTCTGTTGCATAACCTTTACCTTTCGCTTCTTTAGAAAAGCTGTAACCTATTTCAACTGTATCTTTCATTTCTGTATACCATACAGAGAGATCACCAATTACTCTATTATCATGTACTACAGCTAAGCTTAGAGAAGTATCTCTTGAAAGTGCATGATTATCTAACTTTTCACGAAACCTTTCTTGCATGTTTTCATCTGTCCACTTGTCATGTAAGAGGTATTTACATATATCATCATTATTATAAATATGAAATACATCCTGTAAATCGCCACTTTTAAACGGTCTAATAAATAATCTTTCCGTTCTAAACTCCAAAAAATCTCTCCCCTCACACTAAATATAGTCCAATTATTTTGCTGTAAGATATTTTTCTTTGAAATCTGGACTAAGTTCACTCCATACATCAAATTTATTGCCATCTAAATCATAAAAAACAAAGTTCCTGCCACTGTGCCCCCTGTTTTCAATCTCTCCAACCCTCACCTCATTTGCTATTAAATCTTCGTGCAGCGCTTCTAAAGATTCTAACCCATTCACTTCGAAGGTGACAGAAAAGCGTTCTTGACCATAAACATCAATAAAATTAGAGGTTTGATTTTCGTCTGATTTCACTAAAAACATACTTTGATTTGCAAGGTTTAAAATCGCCTTCTCCTCATCTCTATAGGATAAAGCTGCATCTAGTTTATTTACATACCATTCGGATGATTGCTCTACATTTGTTACTGGAATATAAGTCGTTCCAATCCTCAACAATTTTCCACGCATCTAATAGCCCCTCCTGTTTCTAGATCTTTATTACATTCGCTTTTCATGTCCTTTTTTCCTTCCAGTTGAGCTAACTAATCACTTTTTTGTCATCAGAAAAGAATATCCTTTTGATGGGCTATTAGATAGCTATCGGCTTAAAAGTAATTGCTTCATACTTTTAACTATCCCCATATGCAAACTTTCGTGATTCATATAAAATATAAACATATCACCTAATGTTTTCATATCTAGGAAGGGATGTTTAAGCGTTTCCTTCAGATACCCTTTGCATGCTTGTTCAATAACAGCCGGTTGTTCTTTCAACTGTATTATTATCTCATCCATTGACGGAGGTTGTTCTGTCCAATACGCTGGGTTACTGCCACTTGGAAATAGAACATGATAAAATGGATGAAGTTGTCTCTCCTTATTAACCTCCGGAAACATGGTATTATCCCATCCTACCAAGATATGACCAGCGTTCCATCGTATACTATTGTTATGCCCCTGTGGTATCTGATCTACTATTTCTTCAGGAATGGTGAGAAGAAATTCCACTGTCCAATTACGCCACAATTTCATTTGTTGAAATAATTGTTCTTCCTCCATAACACTTTTCCCTCCTTTAATCCCCTGAACTTCTTTGTAATCGTAAGTCGGCTCGTATTGGCTCTGAAATTTAGAACTCAAGCTGGACGCGATGATGTCTATTTAGAAAAGCAATTACGCAAAAACTTCTTTACTTAAAAATAGAGACACTAACTTCTACATACAGAATCAGTGTCTCTTCATGTTAATAATTATTTTCGAAAAATCTTTTCCATCGTCTTTCCTTTTGCCAATTCATCAATCAGCTTATCCAAATAACGGATTTCTTGCATCAGCGGCTCTTCAATATCTTCCACACGGACTCCGCAAATTACACCTTTAATCAAGGAGCGAGAAGCATTCATCTGCGGAGCTTCCGCGAAGAACGTTTCAAAGTCTACCTTTTTTTCGATTTGCGTTTCCAATTCCTCTTGACTATAACCTGTCAGCCAAGTGATAATGTCATCGACTTCTTCTTTCGTGCGACCTTTTCTCTCTGCCTTTGTCACATAATGCGGGTAAACACTTGCGAAACTCATGGTATAGCCCCCCCTTTTATTGTTCAGTCGCTGCATCTTCCTCCTGCAAATGAAATGCATCCAACAATTTACGAACTTCATCGGTTGTTTCCGTGCTCATCAATTGATTCCGTAATTCACTCGCTCCTCGGAATCCGCGGACATATATCTTGAAGAAACGGCGAAGCGGCTTGAACGAACGGGCTTCTAATTCTGAGTATTTATCAAAAAGATCTAGATGCAATCTTAGGAGATCCAACAATTCCTGGCTGTTATGCTCTCTTGGCTCCTTTTCAAAAGCAAATGGATTTTTAAAAATACCTCGACCAATCATCACACCATCCACTCCAAATTCTTCAACGAGCTTCAAACCAGTTTGTCGGTCAGGAATATCTCCATTAATTGTTAAAAGTGTATTCGGAGCTACCTCATCACGAAGTTTTTTAATTTCCGATATTAGTTCCCAATGCGCATCTACTTTACTCATTTCTTTTCTGGTACGCAGATGGATAGAAAGATTTGCAATATCCTGTTTAAATACGTGCGTCAGCCAGACACGCCATTCATCTATATTTGTGTAACCAAGTCTGGTTTTTACACTTACAGGGATTCCGCCTGCTTTGGCAGCTTGGATAATTTCTGCTGCAACTTCTGGACGGAGAATAAGCCCGCTCCCCTTTCCTTTTGAAGCAACATTCGGTACAGGACAACCCATATTAATATCGATGCCTTTGTAACCCATTTCCGCCATACCGATACTCATTTCACGAAAATTGTCTGGCTTGTCCCCCCATATATGTGCAACCATTGGCTGTTCATCCTCTGTAAAAGTCAAACGACCGCGCACGCTATATATCCCCTCTGGGTGACAATAACTTTCCGTGTTTGTAAACTCCGTAAAGAACACATCCGGTCGCGCTGCCTCACTCACTACATGACGAAAAACAACATCCGTCACATCTTCCATTGGTGCCAATATAAAAAACGGTCGTGGTAAATCACGCCAAAAATTATCTTTCATTTCAAATTCCAATCCTCTCATTATGGGATAGGCAAAACCCTATTCCCAAAATTACAAAGCAACAAAGTTCCTGCTTCTTTTATACTTATATCATGTTTATGCACTTTTTATCAAACGATCATTTCCATTATCTCTTATTATGTTTACGACAATAGTATCACAAGAAGATTGCGCAAGACAAAAAGGCTGAATCACTAGTAGTGGATCCAGCCTGCTGCAGCTTTAAAAATGATAATCATTTTTTGGTCAAAAGTTTTATTTCCCTTATTCCCGGGTTAAATAGTCAGTATATGTATATCTCCAAAGAGCTAAAACCATACATTTTATAAAATGGTCCAACTTTATTCGGTTTTACCGTGCACCTTAAATAAAGTTGGACCAAAATAAATTGCAAACTTATCGATAAAAATCGTTTTGAAAAAGGACTTCGTAACATCGTTTATTTAGGGAGAAAACAATATAGAAACTTATTCCTTTTGAAAAACGATTTATGAATCTAAATAGAGTACTTCATAGTTATGGCTGTAAATCTCAATAAGATTTCCAAACGGGTCTTCGCAATAGACCACTCTATATGGTTTCTCACCTGGTGAATGATATTTAACTGGCATAAGCTGCTTTCCACCATGTTTGACGATTTGATCAGCTAGCTCTTCCACATTAGGGTCCATTACAGCGAAGTGAAAAATCCCTCGCCAATCTTTAAAGGAAGTTTCCCCTCCATGGGCATGTTCACTTGTAGGGAATTCTAATAGCTCAAAACCTACATCGTCTCCAGTAGCGATGTGAGCCACCTTTAAAGTTCCAAACCCTTTCCCAAAACAGGCTTGTGTCATCTCTCCTATAGGACCAACACCTTCCTCCACTTCATTTGGAGGCTGAACAACGGTCCAACCGAGCACCTTTTGATAAAATTCAACTGCTTCTTCAACATCTGGAACAGACAACCCCACATGGGAAAATGATCTAGGGTAAACCATAACATCGCTCCTTTCTATTCTTGAATTAAATTGTGCTATTTAATAATCCCCCTGGTTGTAATTAAGAGGACGTATATGCGCCACCGTTGATATGGATGGCTTGGCCCGTCATATAGGAAGCTTCATCAGAAGCAAGCATTACATAAGGCCATGCGTGTTCTGAAGGCTGTCCAGGACGATTCATTAAAGTATCCTGACCAAAGTTTTCAACGCCATCCTCATCGAAGGAAGACGGAATCAGCGGCGTCCATACAGGACCTGGTGCCACTGCGTTGGCGCGGATTCCTTTCTCAGCAAGACTCTGGGCAATACTGCGTATCCAAGCAGTGATTGCTCCTTTTGTTGCTGCATAATCCATTAAAATTGGATTTCCTCGATATGCATTAATCGAAGAAGTTGCAATAATAGAATCTCCTGCTTGCATGTGGCGTACAGCAGCCTTCGTTAAATAAAACTGGGAAAAGAAGTTTGTCCGGAATACCTCTTCAAATTGTTCGGAAGAGATATCTAGAACATCCTCACGCACATATTGAATCGCAGCATTATTAACTAGAATATTAATGGTGCCAAACTCGGCAACCGTTTTTTCTACGAGATCCTGGCAATGGGATTCGTCCTTAATATCTCCAGGAAGCAGTAAGCATTTTACACCTTCTGCCTCGACCATTTTTTTCGTTTCTTCTGCATCTTCGTGCTCGTCTAAATAGGATATGGCAACATTGGCCCCTTCTTTAGCATAAAGAATTGAAACAGCTCGGCCAATTCCGCTGTCACCGCCAGTTATAAGTGCAGCTTTCCCTTTTAATTTATCAGTTCCTTTATATGCCGTCGGCTGCGCAGGCTGTGGATTCATTTTTGATTCCAATCCCGGTTGCTTATCTTGTCGCTGGCGAGGCGTACTGCCTATTTGCATATTTTTTGGATCCATGTGATCATCTCCTCCTTCATCTTAACGTTCTATTTGATGTGTACCACCTATAACAGAAATACAAACATAAAACGAAACTTTATACAGTGGGGATTTTTGCTTTTTCCCACTGAATGATTAGTTGAGTGATTCAGGGAGTTAGCGCCCGTTATCTCTCGTTTAAAGAAATTTATTTTCACTCTTTATTTTGACGCGGGAGTTTTACGGGCGTTTCTCCGTGATAAAATTCATCTTTCGTATTGTCTGTTTAAAAGGGAAAATCATACATTTGGAGATGAAGTAAAAATGATAGTCAGAGGTAGCTAGATTTTTCCTGCGTTGTTAAGAACTTCAACTCTATGAAATACCCACATGACGGCATACAAAAAAGGAATGAAATGCTGTACCAGAGCATCTCATTCCTTTGGATAAATTTTTATAAAAAGCATCATCATACGGTTGATATAAAATACCATGTCCTTTAGATGGCACAAATTTAGATATACGGGGCTACATGAGTCAATAGCAATGACAAGGCGACAGGGTAGTTACTTAGATTGTAAAAATACATAAACTACCTTAACTCCTTTGTTACAATACGTAGAGATTCATATAATCCTTTTTCTCCTGCTTCCGTAATGGTTACAGCTCGGTTAGAAGTTTTTCGTTGCTTGGCAGAAATGAACACTTTTTCACCTAGCAATTACATTTAATTTTGAATGTTATCCTAAATCTCATAAAGGCAACTCCTTCTGTGCTTGTCAAAGATACTTCTATAGGGTAAGCAAAATTAAGAGTTACTTGGATATAAGATTGGCTTTACTCCCCAGTTTCCGCAAACCGTTTGATTCTTTCCCCTATCTGGTCACGAACGCGTTGGAATACAGCCCATTTTTCCCCTTCACTTCCTTGAGCTTTTGCAGGATCATCAAATCCCCAGTGGTCTCGTTTTACTTGAGGTGGTGTCGTCGGACATTTATCAGCAGCATCCCCACATAAAGTGACGACAAAATCCGCATTGTTTAAGATTTCAGGGTCAATAGTATCTGAAGTTTGACCAGTGATATCAATATCCACCTCGCGCATTGCCTTTACTGCATTGGGATTTAAGCCGTGTGCCTCGATTCCTGCACTTTTCACTTCCCATGCATCTCCCAGATGTTTTTTTGCCCAGCCTTCAGCCATCTGACTTCTGCAAGAATTCCCTGTACATAGGAAATAGATTGTTTTTTTAGACATAATTATTCTCCTTCTTAAAATAGAGTAAGTGTTAGATATAGACCTAATAATGTAATAAATAAGATTGGAATGGTTAATATAATACCTGTTTTAAAATAGGTTCCCCATGATATTTTCACGCCTTTTTGGGATAATACATGCAACCATACTAATGTTGCCAAAGAACCAATGGGTGTGATTTTAGGACCTAAATCTGATCCAACTACATTTGCGTAAATAAGTGCTTCTCGTAACACGCCAGATGTAGTTGTTTCAGCAATAGCTAAAGCATCAATCATAACGGTAGGCATATTATTCATAATGGATGATAGGAAAGCTGCAATGAATCCCATAGCAACCGTTCCAACAAATAAACCTTGATCAGCAACAGTTTGAATAATACTTGCCAGCGCAGATGTAAGTCCGGCATTGCCTAATCCATAGACTACCACATACATTCCAATAGAGAAAAACACAATATTCCACGGTGCCCCTTTAATAACTTCTTTTGTATTAACAGCAGCACTGCGTCTTGCCATGATGATAAAGAAAATCGCAATAATTCCTGCAACAATAGAAACAGGTACGTTGATAAATTCACTCGTAAAGTAGCCAATTACCAATAAACCAAGCACATACCATGACATGCGAAACATTTTTAAATCCTTAATTGCTTCATCTGGCGACTTTAGTTTCGATACATCGTATTGCTTGGGTATGCTTTTTCTAAAATAAATGAATAATACCGAAATGGTTGCGATTAGTGAAAATAAGTTGGGGATAATCATTCTTGAAGCATATTCCACAAATCCGATTCCAAAGAAGTCCGCAGAAACAATATTAACTAGGTTGCTAACGATAAATGGCAGAGATGTTGTATCAGCGATAAATCCACTTGCCATGATAAACGGAAAAATCATTTTTTCCTTGAAATTCAAATGACGTACCATCGCAAGTACAATCGGTGTGAGAATGAGTGCTGCACCATCATTAGCAAATAAAGCCGCCACAATAGCACCTAAAATGCTTATGTAGACAAACATCTTGATTCCATGCCCTTTTGCTATTCGTGCCATATGTAATGCTGCCCATTCAAATAATCCAATTTCATCTAAAACTAATGAAATGAGAATGATTGCAACAAATGATAATGTTGCATTCCAGGTGATGCCGACGACATCTAGTACATCACCAAAATCCACTACTCCTGCTAGTAAAGCAACAACAGCTCCTCCGATGGCAGACCAGCCAATATTTAAATTTTTTGGCTGCCAAATTACAAGGACAAGGGTTAATATAAATATGAAAATTGCGAGTATAAGTGTTGCCTGCAAAATAAAACCTCCAAAAACTAACAACAAGAAATTCTTGTACCTTTCTCTTCCAGTTGTTTTAATTTATCATTTTGATCTGGTAATTGATCCAAAATTGGCTTGATAAATGAATAATACGCACTCTTATTATTGACTGAATAAAATATCCATTGCCCTTTTCTCTCTTCCTTTACCAACCCTACATCTTTCAGCTTACGTAGATGCTGACTGATAGATGGTTGGCTGGTTTGAAATATTTCAACGAACTCACAAACACAGCAGGTCTGTTCGTCAATCAATTTCAGCATGGTCAGCCTTGTTTTATCGCCAAGCAGTTTTAAAATGCCGGTAGCTTCCTCTATTTCAATCTTTGTTTGCAGCATTTCCTTTCCTCCCTTCATCAAACCGCAACATAAGTATATAATTATGTGCTTATATATACAACTAAAAAATTTTAGTGCAAAATTTATCCTTCTTCCTATTCTTTTAATTCCTTATAGGCCTCGATAAAATGTTCATAGGAAATATCGCCACGTGTTGTTTCATCGTTTCGAAATAGACGAACAAATGTGATTTCCTTTGCCTCTTCTAAAGTGCATTGTCTGCTGTTCCTAATTAAAGAAAAATACGCCTTGAAGTACGCTTTACTCAAATTACCGCCTTTGTTAATGACCATGGATATTACACCTCCAAACAAGGGGAGTATATTATACACCCTTGTGATTTTTCACACTTTTAGCAGCATGAATTTGCATTTGTAACATTTATATTTATACTACATACACCTGTTTCAGGTAAATTCAATTCGACCTTCTCAGAAGCGTCATCATCACCTGATAATAAACTTATTAAATATCTTTTTTAAAAGAGGTTAGAGACAGTCCTTCTGTTATTTCTATTTCTTCTGTTATAGAAAATCCATTTTTCAAATAAAAAGCGATTGCCGGTTCATTTTTAGTTCCAGTTGACACGGTGATTGTTGTACAACCTTTCTTATTGCTTTCAATGAAGTCTAATAACTTCTTGGCAATTCCTTTTCTAAAGTGTTTCGGATGGACTATTAACCGATGTATATCAAGGATACCATTTTCTGCTTTTAAAGAAATCACGCCACATAACTCATCTTTGAAGTAATAGCCAAAAAATGATTCCCCACATTGCTGTAATGTTTCAACGCTGTCTTTTAACGGCGGTAGATCATGAAAACCAATGATTTTTGCTTCTATTTTATAGGAAGGTATTTGTATATTTAATACTTCTCTAGCAAATTCAGGATTGGTAATATCTATTTTTTTAATCAAAAACTGTCCCCTCTCTTATATTCTCTTTAAATATAATAAAGTGAAAACATGATAACTAACTTTTCGACTGTACAATCAAGTGGCTCGATATCGTTTTCTCTGATAGGTAGAAAATATGACTCCCCCTACAATAAAAAAGGAACCTAAAATTTCAAAGCCAGTAATTGGTTTGGAAAGTAATATGAATCCAGCAATCATTGCCACGAATGGTTCTAAGTTCGACAATATAGACGCTTTCGATGCATCCGCATAACGTATATGTGTATTCCAAATTAAATTAGCAATACCGTGAACTGTAATCGCTGTTCCGATGAGTAATGCCCAATCAGAAAAAGTAACTCCGATTCTTATTTGTTGGCTATCCCATACAAAAACAAATGGGATCGACACAATAAACCCTACTATATTTGAATACAGTGTGATAGTAAGGGAATCCATTCGTTGAGAAAGCGTTCTGGTCATAATAATCATGATAGCGAATGTTACCATTGTCAGGACAATCCATATCAGCCCTTTATCAATATGAAAAGAGGTCAAACTTTCTCTCGTTACAACTAGAAAGATACCTATGATGGCACAGATAGACCCTCCAAGCATTCGGAGGGTTAATTTTTCTTTCAAGAAAATAGCCGCTAATAATCCGGTTAAAATAGGAGCTGTTGCAAGAATCAATGCAGAAGTTGTAGGATCAGACGTTTCTAACCCCACAAAAAATGACCATTGATTTATAAAAACGCCAATAACCCCTAACACTAAAATCGCTGGCCAATCTTTTTTATTGATAGGCTTTACAGATCTTCTATAGCAGGCTATTCCTATTAATAATAACACAATAAAGAAAAGCCTTAATGAGGTTAACAAGGTTGGAGAAAAGTCTTGAACTAAGATTTTTCCAAACACAAAATTACTACCCCATACAATCACACAAAAAGTAGGCCAAGTATACGTCTTTAACATGTATCATTCCTTCTCCTATATCCGTAATCTAGTATATATGCAACTTAAAAACTTTTATCAGCAAGTTATCAACGGTGATTGTCTTAAGTTATCATACTATATTTCATGTAACAATTCCGTTTCGCAGCTCAACGGGATAATTTTATTTCTGACTCCTTAAAGCTGTTTCGTTAAGCTTTATTCCGCCAATTGTATGTATCTCTAAAAGTCTTTAGACTAAACGCAACAGTTAAGGTACAACCCTGTAATCTACTTTAACACATCTATCCCTATTTTTATTAAGACCATGCTGTAAAGTCGTAGCAAAAAAGTAATTCTACAATGAAAATCATGATTGCCCACAGCGTCATGAAAAAGATAATATACTCTACGCCGACTTTCTGGTCATACAGAGCTAAATATACCAGTCCAATCCTATAATCTTTTATCATAATTGCAAATTAAGTGGGTATATAATCCAAAATTCCCTACCCATCTCTACTAGGATTTCAATAATATTTGGCAAAAGAGTGCTGAATAAACTTAGCAAATTTAATATATTTATTTAGTACGCGAATTAGCGGTTGAACGTTCGTTACAATTATAAAAGAACAAAACATATTAAAGCATACTTCTTAATCTGCCTCACAGGGAACACACTGAAAAAGGATTGCAAGTTCTTTGCACATGTAGGAGTACACAGAAAGCTCGGAATAGCTTATTCCACAAGCCAGAGAGGAAAAAGCGGCAGCATTTCGAAGAAGAAAAAATACCAAAAGAGAAATGGACACCTGATGGCGATTGTTTTAAACGAATTATTTGATTCATCGCTTATCTAAAGACCCTATACAGTCGGATTGATGCATGGTTACTATAGACTAGAAATTTGGATTTAAAGCGGAGGCCCCGTCTCTCCACTACAAAAAGCGAATTGAAAGATAAAAGACTGCTTGAAAAAAGCATGAAGAACGTTCAGAATCCGTTGTACACGGAGAAATCTGATAACATTCTTGGTCACTAAGCCAAAGATAAAGCAGTACTCAAACTGAAAGAACGGACAACACACCATAAAATCATTTACAAACAAATAGAGGAATGAGCGAGCCTTTAGCCATCTTTAATGACTTGGAACCGTATTTATTTATTGAAAAACCCGCCTAATTAGATGTCTTGCCATGAATATTTCAATTTTCTCTAAACGCGGTTTCTTGCCATTTTTGATATAGATAAATGATAGGTACCGTAATGGCAATCATAACAAAGAGTCCGAAGTTTGACATAGTGCCCATCGTAATAGTCCAATCTTCTGAAAGATAAAAGGACTTACAACAAACGCTTGGAATAAATCGATAATCCAATTTGCAATTAAAAACAGCCAAAAATTCGGGTAGATGAAATAAAACATATAGAGGGTTACTACGATCAGAAATCCATAAACAAAAGATGAAATGTTGGTAAGTATAAATATATTGTTCTCTTCATGTATCTCCCACCAATTCCATACTTCAGCCATTTGGAAAAGAACTGTATATAAAACAACCATAAATAAACAAACCGGCATAAATTTCTTTACGCGTTGCGAATCCAAGGGAATTAACAGAAGCCAGGGGGCTAAAAATAAAATCCATGAGACAATTAGACCCAACACTAAAAACCTCCAATAAAAAATGCCTTATAATTAATAATGGTATCTTTCCCCTCCAAATGATGAAATATTCATTAACTCTATCAGTAGTATTCTCTTCTGTACTAATTTTTCAATAAAAAAGTGACCTTCTACTTTAAAATGTAGAAAGTCACTTTCTATTTTTGCTCGGTTTGTCCCAGCTTCCACTTTTTCAATCCGTAAGCCTCTACTTAATAGGAGAGAAAAGTACACTTATAGAGAGCAGCAATAATTAAATATGGCGGGAGAGGGTAAACTCGATAATAATTGATTAACACGCGTTCTATAGCTGAAAATTACATATTAAAAAAGCTCTATAGCTTAGAAGGCTACCGTACTGCCTACTCAAGCTAAGAGCTTATATGAACATATCCATGTATGGAAGTTGAACCACCAATCAATTATTTATAAGTTAATGGGCCTGAGTGGACTCGAACCACCGACCTCACGCTTATCAGGCGTGCGCTCTAACCAGCTGAGCTACAGGCCCACTTTAATAATGAAGCGGGTGAAGGGAATCGAACCCTCATCATCAGCTTGGAAGGCTGAGGTTTTACCACTAAACTACACCCGCATATTTTAAAGATGGTGGAGGGAGTAGGACTCGAACCTACGAACCTGATAGGAGCGGATTTACAGTCCGCCGCGTTTGGCCAACTTCGCTATCCCTCCATGAATGTTTTAAAAATAAATGATGGCTCGGGACGGAATCGAACCGCCGACACAAGGATTTTCAGTCCTCTGCTCTACCGACTGAGCTACCAAGCCTTTTAACTATTATGTATGGAGGAGGTAGAGGGATTCGAACCCCCGCGCGGTTTGACCCGCCTGTCGGTTTTCAAGACCGATCCCTTCAGCCAGACTTGGGTATACCTCCATATTAATATAAAACCTATAAATAAAATGCTATAGGTCAACTTTTTGGCACTCAACTTACTTGTTACAATCTCTACCAATTAATTAAAAACGAAATATGGCGGTCCGGACGGGACTCGAACCCGCGACCTCCTGCGTGACAGGCAGGCATTCTAACCAGCTGAACTACCGGACCAATTTGGTTGCGGGGGCAGGATTTGAACCTACGACCTTTGGGTTATGAGCCCAACGAGCTACCAGACTGCTCCACCCCGCGATATGAATTTATAAATCTTACATGGTGGAGGATGCAGGGCTCGAACCTGCGACCCCCTGCTTGTAAGGCAGGTGCTCTCCCAGCTGAGCTAATCCTCCAAATTTGGTGACCCGTACGGGATTCGAACCCGTGTTACCGCCGTGAAAGGGCGGTGTCTTAACCGCTTGACCAACGGGCCAGATGAATTTACCTGATTATTAAACAAATAAATAATTCTACAGAGATTTAAATATGTAATTTTCATTTCAGGTAAAAAAATAGGCCTGGCGGCGTCCTACTCTCGCAGGGGGAGAACCCCCAACTACCATTGGCGCTGAAGAACTTAACTTCTGTGTTCGGCATGGGAACAGGTGTGACCTCTTCGCTATCGCCACCAGACCTAAAATATTTAATTAGGATTTTGCACCCTGAAAACTAAATAAGAGTAACGTGACATGAAAAAACTTAGATAAGTCCTCAATCGATTAGTATCCGTCAGCTGCACGTGTCGCCACGCTTCCACCTCGGACCTATCAACCTCATCGTCTCTGAGGGATTTTACTCACTTAAAGTGATGGGAAGTTT
>NZ_BORO01000014.1 GCF_018333215.1 Oceanobacillus sp. J11TS1
TGGTTCATAGGCCAAGACCCAACTATGGAAAAAAGCGTTGGCCTTACCACCAAGGCTACCATGCCCACTACTCCATGTAAAACCGGTGCACTTCCTGGGAATTTACACATACTTATTGACAGTACCTTAAAGTCGCTCCAAACTAGAAAAAAGCGCTCCACTTCAGGCTAAAGTCGCTCCAAAAAAGAGAAAAGCGCTCCATCCGGAGGGAAAGGCGCTCCAAAAAGGAGAAAAGCGCTCCGTCCAGAGTGGAAGCCGCTCCGAAATAGAAAGAAGCGCTCCGTCCAGAGTGGAAGCCGCTCCGAAATAGAAAGAAGCGCTCCGTCCAGAGTGGAAGCCGCTCCAAAAAGAAGAAAAGCGCTCCACCCCAGTTCAAAGCCGCTCCAAAATAGAAAAAAGCGCTCCGCCCCAGGCCAAAGCCGCTCCAAAATTAAGAAACACGCTCCATCTCTGCCAGAAGTCGCCCCAAGAGAAACTCACTCCAACCGACTATTCTATTCTTCTTTTTCTTCAGCTTCTTCTGCAAGTCTACTTGCAATCCATCGTTTAGCTGTCTCTTCATCAATCTCATATTCTTTTCCTGCCCGTAGTAATTCACCGTGATAGGCTGTTTGAACGTTCATTTTTACTTTCATTATGATTCTCCTTTGGTAAAGTTGTCTACTTATATCATATCATACTGGAATTGTTCAATTATATATTTTGGTTTTGACCCGAAATATTAAAATAAAATCCAATGGAAAAAGCAAAGGAACCTATACTATACTTTTATCCATTGGATAAGGTGAAGTAAATTTATCGTCTCTGTTTTAAAATAGTAAATCCATAAGCGGGTAATAAATCTTTTTAATTCTTTAATAAATATAGAAAGTAGTGGTCTAACTATGTATCAAAACGTATAAAAGTAGCAAGTTGCAAGAAAACATTTGCATATATAGCGCAACAAAAATTAGGAATAAAGAGGCTTATATAATATTGTTTTATCAATCTTTTAAGAAGTTTATTAAAAAACACTTGTCCTATTTTAAAATAAATGCTACTATTAATCATGAAATCAATGCAAACGTTTGCTTAAAAAGTTGCATGCATTTCATAGTAATAGTTTTATATTTTTTATGTATGTTGAAAGCGCTTTATTAGGCTTTCGAAAATTACACAGGGGGTGCAGGGGTTGAATAAATCATTTTTGAAAAAAGGGTTTATTGCAAGTATGTTAACAGGGGTATTGGTTTTGGGAGCGTGTTCATCAGGAGACGGTAATGATGAAGCGGCAGATGGACAGACTGTCGTAGATATTTTTCAATTCAAAGTGGAGTTCAAGGATCAATTTGAGCAAATTGTACAGGACTTTGAAGAAGAAAATCCGGATATTAAAATTAATGTGCAGACTGTAGGCGGTGGAAATGATTATGGGGCAGCATTGAAATCCTCCTTCGCAGCAGGAAATGAACCAGATATCTTTAATGTAGGAGGTCCTTCAGATGTTGATGAATACCGTGACTACTTAGCGGATTTATCAGATACAGAAGCGGCTTCCCAAGCTTTGGAAGGTACATTGGATGGAGTAGAGCAGCAGAATGGCGAAATCCTTGGACTGCCATATAATCAGGAAGGTTACGGATACATTTACAATAAAGAGATATTTGAACAGGCTGGGGTAGACGCTGAAAGTATTTCAACGTATGAAGATTTAGAAGAAGCATTTGCGACGATAGATAGCCAGAAAGAAGAGTTAGGAATTGATGCAGTCATTGCACTTCCTGCAAAAGAGTTGTGGGTTATGGGTAATCACTTAGGAAACACTTTTTTTGCATCTGATTTTGATAACAGTATTGTCGAAGCTTATGAGGCAGATACAATTCCACTGGAAAGGAGTCAAGAATTAAAGCGGATGCTGGATTTACAAAATGAGTATTCCGTTCAGCCGGTACTCAGTTTAGATTATTCACAGCAAGTAGAGCAACTATTTTCCACAGGACGTGTAGCAGTAATTCAGCAAGGTAACTGGGTATACCCGACAATTGAGCAAATGGATGCAGAGTTTGCAGAAAATAATATTGGCATGATTCCGATCCCAGTTGATGGATTAGAAGGACATCTTCCAGTAGGTGTACCAAATTACTGGGGTGTGAATAAACAGTCCGATGAGGAAGTACAAGAGGCAGCAAAACAGTTCCTGGATTGGATGTATACATCGGATACTGGAAAAGATTTCGTTTTAAACGAATTTAAATTTATTCCGGCATATGATGGATACGATGAAGAACAGATTGCTGATCCGCTTTCTAAGGAAGTTTACAAATACTCTCAGGAAGGAAACACTATTGGCTGGGTATTTTTAGGAACACCTAACGGATGGCAAGAACATGTTTTAGGCGCAGAAATGCAGCGTTATTTAAGTGGGGATGCTTCGTGGGATGAAGCGATGGAAAGTGCCATTTCACAATGGGAAAGCGCCAGAAAATAAGTCATAGAAAAGGAGATGCTTTAAAGAGCAGAAAATATTTCTTTAGAGCAACTCCTTCTATTCTAAAAACGACCTTATTTACAGTTTATAAGATGAAGAGAGCATGGTGATGCAGGTATGAAAAACAAAAGTCTATCCTTTTGGCTATTTATGACGCCAACGTTAGTAGCATTGGCATTAGTCGTATTTGTTCCTTTTGTATATGGTTTTATTTATTCCTTCTCAGATTGGAATGGATTGCACGCCACCGAATTTTTAGGGTTGGATCATTATGTGAATTTGATTCAAAGCGAAAATTTTCTAAGTGCGATATGGTTTACAATTAAATTTGCTGTTGTATCCATTGTACTGGTTAATGTAATTGGGCTTGGGCTTGCGTTATTAGTAACGCAGCATTTAAAGGTCAGTAATTTATTCCGGACTGTATTCTTTATGCCAAACTTAATTGGTGGATTGATTTTAGGTTTCATTTGGCAATTTATCTTTGTTAGTGCATTTGACAGTGCAGGTCGTTTGCTTGGCTGGGAATTCTTGCAAGGGTGGCTGGCTGATCCGACAACGGGCTTTTGGGGCTTGGTCATTCTAAATGCGTGGCAATATAGCGGTTATATTATGATTATTTACATTGCATACTTAGAGGCGGTTCCTAAAGAATTAATAGAAGCGGCAGATATTGATGGAGCGAATCCTTTTCAACGTTTTTGGAAGGTGACATTTCCGCTTGTTGCTCCGGCATTTACCATTAGCATGTTTTTAACTCTGTCGAATGCATTTAAAATGTATGACCAAAACCTTGCTTTAACAGGCGGTGGACCTTTTAAATCAACGGAAATGATTGCCATGGATATTTATAACACGGCCTTTAGTGAAAATAATATGGCCTTTGCCCAGGCAAAAGCAGTTGTCTTCTTTATACTTGTTGCGGCAGTAGCATTAACACAAGTTTACTATAACAAAAAAAGGGAGGTTGATTTATAATGAAGCAAAAGAAGCGGAATCGTCTAATATTAACGATAACAGGAATCTTTTTAACTTTGTTATGGATATCTCCTTTCTATTTAATGTTTACAAACGCATTTAAAATGAAGAGCGATATATTTACCAATATTATCGGTTTACCGAAAGAATGGACATTTGAAAATTTCCAGCAGGCATTTATTGATCTAGATTTTGTTAACTCTTTTATGAATTCGGTTATTGTTTCTGTTTTAAGTGTTGGATTATTGATTATTTTCTCATCGATGGCTGGTTATGCATTGGCGCGTAATACAAGTAAATTAAGTGGAGTCATCTTTTTAATATTTGTCGCGGCCATGCTGATACCGTTCCAATCGGTTATGATTCCGCTTGTTTCTATCTTTGGACAAGCTGACATGCTTAATCGCTCAGGACTAATCTTTATGTATTTAGGATTTGGAGCAAGTTTATCCATATTCCTATATCATGGTGCGATGACAGGGATCTCAAAATCCTTGGATGAAGCAGCAATTATCGACGGTGCCAACCGTTGGCAATTATTCTGGAAAATTATCTTCCCTATGTTGAAACCAATTTCTGTTACAGTAATGATTTTAAACTTGATTTGGATTTGGAATGATTATCTTCTACCGTCACTTGTATTAAATGCGGAAGAAGCAACGATTCCGCTTAAAATGTTCTTTTTCTTTGGTCAATATACAAAACAATGGCATTTAGCGCTAGCTGGACTAGCTATTGCTGTTATCCCGGTTATTATCATATATTTCTTTGCGCAAAAGCATATTATCAAAGGGGTGTCAGAAGGTGCTGTTAAATAGTGACATCGAAGCATCCTATTAAAAGAAAGGGAGGCTTTCTGATGGCAATTACCATTAAAGATGTAGCAAAAGCTGCAAAGGTATCACCTTCAACCGTTTCGAGAGTGATATCTGACAGCAACCATATTAGTGAAAAAACAAAGAAAAAAGTTCGTGAGGTAATGGAGGAGCTTGGTTATCATATTAACTTAAATGCAAGAGGACTTGTCCAGCAATCGACAAAAACGCTTGGTATTGTATTAAAATATTCGGAAAATGTTGCATGGAAATGGGTGAATCCTTTTGTATCAGAAGTTTTACAGGGAATTGGCTCTCACTGTCATGAACATGGTTACAGTATCATGATTACAACAGGAAATACTGAAGAAGAAATCTACGCGGATACTGTCAAAATGGTTCAAGGAAAACAAGTTGATGGGATAATTGTTCTCTATGCAAAAGAGGGGGATAGGGTAGTGCCATTCCTTCTTGAAGCAGAAATTCCGTTTGCGGTAATCGGAAAACCAGTTGACCGTATCAATGAGGTCATGTATGTGGATAACGACAATGTCCAGGCTGCCAAAGATGCGACGGAGTTTTTATTGAGTAAGCATCATCAAAAAATTGGATTTATTGGGGACAATCCAACTTTCCAAGTTATTCAGGACCGTGTAGATGGATACTTTAAAGCGCTGGAATGGAAAGGCTTTCCGAGAGATGAGGGCTACGTTAAGTTTATCCGGGACCCAGAAGATGAAGGTGCTGTATTAGATGAATTTCTTAAGATGAAAAATCCGCCGACAGCACTTATCATTTCTTCCCCGCTACAAGGTGTCGGTATTTTAAAAAGCATGCAGGAAAACCATTTACATGTACCAGAAGATATGAGCCTAATCGTTTTTAATAAAACATTAATTACGGATCTTTCTATTCCGAAGCTCACAGCAGTTGATACACAGACATATCAGCTGGGGTATGAAGCGTCCAGAGGCGTAGTCGAGTTGATTAATAATCCGGATACCTTTAAGCGGAGTGTGATTATCCCGACAAAGATTGAATTAGGTGAATCACATCGCAGTCTAAAGTCTGCTAAACCGGAATTCGTGAAAAAATAAATTAGCCATAGGTTAAAAATCGGAAATAGGTAAGGAGCATGCACAATGAATATAGTAGTATGGAATGAAAATCGTCACGAAAAAACAAATGAAACAGTAGCATCCATTTATCCAAATGGAATCCACGGAGCAATCGCCGGCTTTTTAACAGAAACGGGGCATGATGTTACCACAGCAACTTTAGATGAACCGGAACATGGATTATCCGAAGAATTATTAAATAATACAGATGTACTTGTCTGGTGGGGACATATGGCACATGATGAAGTACAGGATGACATCGTAGAAAGAGTAAAACAGCGCGTGTTAGACGGTATGGGGTTAATCGTTCTTCATTCCGGGCACTTTTCAAAAATCTTTAAATCCTTGATGGGGACAGGCTGTGATTTGAAATGGCGTGAATCCGATGATACAGAACGTGTATGGAATGTTGATCCAACGCATCCAATTGCCAAAGGAATCAGTGAGTATTTTGAAATTGAAAAAGAGGAAATGTACGGGGAACATTTTGATATCCCAACGCCAGAAGAATTAATCTTTGTCAGCTGGTTTACTGGCGGAGAAGTATTCCGCAGCGGAGCTACCTTTAAGCGTGGTCGAGGAAGAATATTCTATTTCCGTCCTGGCCATGAAACGTACCCGACCTATCATCAGGCAGAGGTGCAGCAAGTCATTAAAAATGCAGTGGAATGGGCGAAAAATCAAGATACACCAAAACATACGTATGGCAATGTAGAGCCAATTGAAAAATAAGAATAATAGATAGAGAGGGAGATAATTATGACTTTAAATATTGCAGTTATCGGATGCGGAAGTATTGCAAAGCATCGCCATTTACCAGAATATGCACAGAACGAACAGGTGAATATTGCAGCCGTTTGTGACATTGTTCCAGAACGTGCAGAAGCAGCAGCGGATAAATATCATGCAAAAGCATATACGGATTATAAAACCCTTCTAAAAGAAGAAAACATTGATGCGGTCAGCGTCTGTCTGCCAAATTACTTACATGCTCCTGTCAGCATTGATGCATTAAATGCAGGTGTACATGTACTTTGTGAAAAACCGATGGCAACCTCTGCAGAAGAAGCAGATAGTATGATTGAAGCTGCCGAACGAAATGGGAAAAAACTGATGATTGGACATAATCAGCGTTTTGTTGCCTCCCATCAAAAAGCAAGAGAATTGATTGCATCAGGTGATATTGGAAAGGTTTACAGCTTCCGTGCCACGTTTGGGCATGGCGGTCCTGAAGGGTGGAGTGCTGACGGGAAAGACAGCTGGTTCTTTAAAAAGGATGAAGCATTTATTGGGGCAATGGGTGATTTAGGCGTACATAAAGCGGATTTAATCCGTTATATCTTGCAAGAGGAAATGGTCGAAGTCGGTGCATTTGTGGAAACCAGTGCAAAAGAAAATGCAGATGTAGATGATAATGCAACACTCATTCTCAAATCTGAAAAAGGTACGATTGGCACATTGGCAGCCAGCTGGGCATACACAGCAAAAGAAGATAATTCAACTATCATTTATGGAGAGAAAGCAACCCTTCGCTTGGAAGATCACCCAACCTATTCCTTAGTAGCACAATATGCAAATGGAGAAGTTGTAAAGTATGAACTTGGTGCGATCCAATCTAATGATGAAGGCGGACAGACTACGACACATGTGATTGATCATTTTATCGAATCGATTCAAAATGATACAACGCCGTTAATTGATGGGGAAGAAGGCAAGAAATCACTGGAAATTATTCTGGGAGCCTTAGAATCTGTCGAAACAAAAAGAATCTATTCATTGGAGAAGTGACGAATCATGGAACGATTAAAAATGGGATTGATAGGTGTCGGCGGGATTGCCGAGAACCGGCATATCCCCGCCTATCAAGCATGGAGTGAGCATGTGGAGATAACAGCACTACAGGATGTTAACCTTGTCCGTGCGAAAGAAGTAGCTGAAAAATATGCGATTCCAAACGTGTTTGAAGATTATTTGGAACTATTCAAGCATGTTGATGCAGTAACGATTTGTACACCAAATAAATTCCACGAAGCAATTGCAGTGGCCGCTTTAAACCAGGGTGTTCATGTCTTGTGTGAAAAACCGATGGCCATGAATGCAGATGAAGGCAGGCGAATGATAGAAGCAGCAGAAAAAAATAATCGCATCCTGATGATTGGCTATCACTATCGATTTATGGAGGCTGTTGCTCTGGCAAAAAAATCAATGGAAGAAGTGGGGAACCCCATTGTGACACGAGTCCAGGCTCTACGCCAAAGAAAAGTTCCGGGCTGGGGTGTATTTATTAATAAACAGCTTCAAGGCGGAGGAAGCTTGATTGATTGGGGATGTCATTTGCTTGACGCTTCATTGTGGCTAGTTTCTCCATCAAAACCTGTAGAAGTGAATGCACAAACCTATCAGTGCTTAAGTAAACAGCCTGAACAGGTAAATGACTGGGGAAGTTATGACCATGAAGCCATCGATGTAGATGATCATGTGAGCGCTTATATCCGTTTTGATGACCAGAGCACCCTTCTATTTGAATGTTCCTGGGCAGCTAATATAAAGGAAGATCATACGCATATTTCCATATCAGGGGAAAAAGGCGGGTTAAGTGTCTTTCCCTATGAAGTCTATCAGCCTAAATACGGCAGAATGATGGAAACGAATACAGATTTGAAGGAAGACGATCAGCAGGCAGGTATATTTCAAGCAAAGAATTTTATTGATGCCTGTCTAGGAAAAGAAAAACTAAAACATAATCCAAACGATGCGTTACAAGTAACAAAAGTAATCGATGCCATTTATGAAAGCAGTGAGCATGGAAAAAGTATTTTTCTCGAAGCTTAACTGACAGTAAGTCCCCGTTTCAAGCATTCCTAAGCCACTAAGAAGAATAAGTGGGGTCACTGCCAGTATAAGCCCGATTGGCCACAGAAGGAAGTTTCACTTTATAAACTAAGGGGAGGTAAACGGATTATGAAGCTAGGCGTATTTACCGTTTTGTTTGCAGAAAAGAAGTTTGAAGACATGCTTGATTATGTAAAAGATGCCGGATTGGATGCAGTGGAAATTGGTACAGGCGGAAATCCCGGTACGGCACATTGCCAGATTGATGAGCTGTTAGAAAATAGTGAAAAACGAAAAGAATTTAAGGATAAGATTGAATCTCGCGGATTAACCATCAGCGCATTCAGCTGCCACGATAATCCTATTTCACCGAATAAAGCACATGCCAAAGCAAGTCACGATGCTTTTGTGAAAACAGTTCGTTTGGCAGAAATGCTGGATGTTCCTGTAGTAAATACTTTCTCGGGAACGCCGGGATCCCATGAGGATTCCAAATATCCAAATTGGCCGGTAACTCCTTGGCCAACCGAATACTCCGATATTTTAAAATGGCAATGGGAAGAAAAGCTGATTCCATATTGGAAAGAACAGGGACAGTTTGCGAAAGACCATGGTGTTAAAGTTGGTTTGGAGCTGCATGCCGGTTTTCTTGTGCATACACCACATACGATGCTAAAACTTCGTGAAGCTACCAATGATGCGATTGGTGCAAATCTGGACCCAAGTCACTTATGGTGGCAGGGAATTGATCCAGTAGCGGCCATTAAGATATTAGGAAAAGCTGGAGCAATCCATCATTTCCACGCAAAGGATACGTATATTGATCAGGATAACGTCAATATGTACGGATTAACGGACATGCAGCCATATGGGGAGGTACAGACACGCGCCTGGAGCTTCCGTTCAGTAGGATATGGTCATAGTATTCAAGAATGGTCGAATATCGTCAGTGCGCTCCGAACCTATGGCTACGATTATGTCATCAGTATTGAACATGAAGACCCGATCATGTCCATTGAGGAAGGTTTCCATGCAGCTGTGAAAAACTTAAAGCAGGTTAATATGAAAGAAGCTCCAGCTACTATGTGGTGGGCATAATACAGCGATTTTTACATGGTTGGAACCGGAATATATTCTAAACCGGTGAATAGAATATATTTCCGGTTCTGTTTTTTACACGGGTATTTCAGAAGCGAAAATTGGGTTTTCATTAGATTGATAGAAATAAAGCTTGAGGGGGAAGAAAGAATGAAAATAACAGGCGCAATAGGAGGAGTTTATTCGGCGTGTGAGTGGGTCATGCGTTTTGCACTATTAAATGTTGTTTGGCTAGCTGTAAATTCCCCTGTTCTTTTAGTTGTATGGAGTATGTGGAGAGCTGCTTCGGTACAAGAAATAATCCTACTTAGCATTCCCCTTCTTGGCTTATTTCCAACCTTATTTTATCCTGCGACGGCCGGCTTATTTGCGGTGGTTCGTGACTGGATTATGACAGCGGAAAAAGAAAGCATGGTCAAGGAATTTTTTAGCTATGCCAAAGAAAACTATCAAAAAAGCCTGCTAGCGGGAAGCATACTTGGGGTGATATGGACGATAACAATCGTTAATTATGTTATTGTCAGTCAATCAAGTACAATCCTGGCTGTTGTTTTCCTATTCTTTGCTTTTTTGTTGTTAGTCGTTACTGTGTTGTTTTTATCAATTTTAGTTCATTATCAGCTCTCAAGCATTGAATTATTAAAAAAGACCTTGTTATATACATTTGGCTGTCCTTTCTTAGCAATAACGATATTGATAAGCGTCATTATCATTTTTCTGATGGGATTGCGTTTTCCGTTTTTAATGGTGTTTTTTAGCTGGTCCTTATTGGCATTCATCACATTTTCTGCTTTTTACAGAACCTTTTTACGTTTAAGAGAAAAGCAGGCATAATCAGTTAGGAAAGGAAGACGAAAGATGAAAAGAATATGGTGGAAAGAAGCAGTAGCTTATCAAATCTACCCAAGAAGTTTTATGGATTCAAATGGAGATGGAATAGGCGATATTCAAGGTATTATTTCCAAATTAGATTATTTAAAGGATTTAGGAATTGATGTCATTTGGATATGTCCGATCTATCAATCTCCTAATGACGATAATGGCTACGACATAAGTGACTACCAAGCAATTGCAGAAGAATTTGGGACGATGGCGGATTTTGATGAGCTGCTGGAAAAAGTACATCAAAAAGGCATGCGCTTGATTATGGATTTAGTGATTAATCATACCTCTGATGAACATCCTTGGTTTATTGAATCGAAATCCTCGAAGGATAATCCATATCGAGACTATTATATTTGGCATCCAGGGAAAAAGAATGGAAAAGAGCCAAATAATTGGGAGTCTATCTTCGGCGGGTCTGCTTGGAAATATGATAAGCAAACAAAGGAATATTTTATGCATATTTTTTCGGAAAAACAGCCTGATTTAAATTGGGAAAATAAAGCAGTTCGCAAAGATTTATATAAAATGGTAAATTGGTGGCTGGATAAAGGGATTGACGGTTTTCGTGTGGACGCAATTTCGCATATAAAAAAGAAGCCGGGATTCCCCGACCTGCCCAATCCAACAAAGAAACGATATGTACCGTCCTTTGATGGCCATATGAATCAAGACGGTATACATGAATTTCTACAAGAGTTTAAAAAAGAAACATTGGATCATTATGATATTATGACAGTCGGAGAAGCCAATGGTGTGAAGCTCACGCAGGCAGATGACTGGGTTGGTGAGAAGCATGGTGTATTTGATATGATTTTTCAGTTTGATCATTTAGACCTCTGGGGACGTGAAACAGGTAGCGGCCTTGATTTAGAGAAGTTAAAAAATGTGTTTACCACATGGCAGAAAGGCTTAGAAAAAGTGGGTTGGAATGCATTATTTTTAGAAAATCATGATCAGCCGCGCTCTGTTTCCAGCTGGGGAGATACGGAAAATCACCATGCGGCTTCTGCAAAGGCATTTGCGACTTTATATTTTCTGATGCAAGGAACACCATTTATCTATCAGGGACAGGAAATAGGGATGACCAACGTTCCTTTTGAGTCTATTGATGAATATGATGCTGTCGATGCAAAAAACTTCTATCAAGAGCAATTGGAAGAAGGGGTACCGGAAGAAGAGATTCTTGCTGTACTAGCGAATACAAGCCGAGATCATTCACGTACGCCCATGCACTGGACCAACAAAGAAAATGCTGGATTTACAACAGGGAAGCCCTGGATAAAAGTGAATCCAAATTATACGACGATCAATGTAGAAGCGCAGCAAAATAACCCGGAATCTATCTTCCATTTTTATAAAAAACTGATCGCGTTGCGGAAACAAGAACAGGGGCTGATATACGGCACATATGATATCGTCATGGAAGAGCATCCTCAAATTTATGCTTATACCAGAACATATCAAGAAAAACAGTGGCTTGTACTGGTGAACGTTTTTGCGGAAGAAACGACGTATACACTCCCGGAAGAATTTCAAGGGAAAGAATTAAAACTGCTGGTAAATAATTATGATAGAAAAGAGAAAGAAAAGCTGCAAGCCTATCAAACGGTTGTTTATCAAGTGGTGTAAGAAGAACAGGAGGAGGCTGATGGCCACCTCCTGTTTCTTTCACTAGAATGACAGTCTTTCTGTCTTGGCTAAGCCCCCAACAGACTCTCCATGAATAAATACTTGGAAATTTTAATAGACAGAGGGGGTGTAAACAGTTTAAAAATCCTCTGCCTTCTTTATTTCACGTCTATCCTCAAATAATTTCCATAACCTATTCCATCTTTTCCTAAATATAATCTTCTGGAAGCTCTTTATACCGATTCCATTGGCAGTTCCATAGAACCATTGATGAGCGATTTCGTGAGCAACTGTAGTCTTTGAATCTCCTGATTTCCCTCCTATGTCATAAATACTGCCAACAGGGACTATATCGAGATCTTCCATGGAATTTGTTCCCATCACATAACGATTTGTTTAAAAGAGTAGTAGTCTGCAAGGGTCCCATTTGTTGATTTTCATAGGATGGGAATGGTTGTCGCAATAGTGCGGAAAATCGATTAGTAAACTTATTTTGAAATTCTACTAAAATTACCTAATGATAACCTAAATAAATTTTGTATTTAACCGATATTAGAAGAAGGTACAAAGGAAAGCAGGAGGATACGTATGGATAAAACATCAGTAATCGGATTATTATTAGGAATAATTGCTGTAGGCGTAGGGATGGTTTTAAAAGGTGTAGGTTTAGAGGCACTAATTAACCCCGCAGCAATTTTAATTATTCTTGTCGGAACTGTAGCTGCAGTCACGATTGCATTTCCTGGAAATGTGTTAAAAAAAGTTCCGGCATTATTTAAAAAATTGTTCTTCGAAGAGAAACAGACAGATTCCAAGGAGCTAATTGCCTTATTTATGGATTGGGCAGACCAAACGCGTAAGGAGGGTCTCCTTTCTTTAGAAAATCAAGTGAATGAAGTAAATGATCCATTTCTTTCGTCGGGATTACAATTAGCGATCGACGGGCAATCTCCTGACTTTATCAAAGATGTCATGATTGAAAAAATTGAGGCAATGGAGCAGCGTCATGAGGATGGAGCTGCCATTTTTACGCAAGCTGGTACATATGCTCCGACGCTAGGGGTACTCGGAGCTGTAATCGGATTGATTGCGGCACTTGGTGATATGTCCGATATTGAAGCTTTGGGACATGCCATATCAGCAGCTTTTGTTGCGACATTGTTGGGGATATTCACAGGGTATGTCTTATGGCATCCATTTGCTAATAAACTACGTGAAAAATCAAAACAGGAAGTACAGCAAAAAGAATTGATTGTGGAAGGAATTCTCTCCATTACCACAGGAGACTCTCGATTAATTGTGCAAGAAAAGCTAGGGTCTTTACTTTCTTCCAAAGAGTTAGCAGAACTGCAGGCGAGGGATAGCGATGGCTAGAAGAAAAAAGAAAAGACAAAAACAATCACATGTAGATGAATCTTGGCTGCTTCCATATTCTGATTTACTAACTTTACTAGTAGCATTATTTATTGTTTTATTCGCTTCAAGTGATATCAATGTTCAAAAATATTTCGAGCTTGCGACAGTATTTCGAGATGAATTATCAGCAGGTTCAGGAACGGGCATCTTAGATTATGAGTCAGAACCTATTCCCCCAAGTACAAACGAGGGGCGAGATGACGGGGATTATGTGGAAGAAGGAACGGATGATGAAGTGAATCCAGAAGGGTTGGAGGGAGAACAGGAATTACTTAAACTCCAAGAGGTTCAGGAAGAAATTAACGCTTATATCGAAGAAGCAGGACTTACAGAAGAATTTGGGACAGAGTTGACAGGAGAAGGGTTACTTATCACGATGCGAAATGATATCCTTTTTGATTCAGGAAGTGCAGTAGTGAAACAAGAGGGAAGGCAAGTTGCAGAAGATGTCTCCCGAATCTTAGAAACAGATCCGCCTCACCAAGTAGTTATAAGCGGTCACGCAGATGATGTGCCTATTCATAATGCTAATTTTGAATCAAATTGGGAGCTCAGTGTGACCCGTGCTTTAAACTTTATGAAAATCATCACGGAGAATAACGAACTGGATCCGACACTGTTTAGTGTAAAAGGGCATGGAGAATTTGATCCTGCTTATTCAAACGATACAGAAGAAAATAGAGCTAAGAATAGGCGCGTAGAGGTATTGATTTTACCTAATTACGAAATTAATGTACAAGAAGAAAATAATGAGTAATAGAAAGCAGATAGGATATAGAATAGAGGGGAAAATCGTATGGATACGCAACAATATTTGGACATTTTCTTAGATGAAAGCCAAGAACATTTACAGTCAATTAACGATTTCTTATTAAAACTAGAAGAGGATTCTTCTAATCTTGCGTATGTACAAGAGATTTTTCGTTCCGCACATACGCTTAAAGGAATGGCTGCAACAATGGGGTATGATGATATTGCTTCATTAACCCATAAAATGGAAAATGTATTGGATTTAATTCGTAACAAAGAATTAGTGACAAACACAAAAATAATAGATATTCTATTTCTTGCAATTGATGACTTGGAAGATATGGTTGATTCCATACGAAATGGCGGAGATGGAAAAAAAGATGTTAGTGAACTTGTGAAGAAGCTAGAAGCAATTGAAAGCGGCGAAGAGGTTACCGAATTGGCTGCAGTTGTAGAAGAAGCAGCTGAAACAAGTAAGCATTTTATGGCATCTGATTTAGATGAATTTCAGCTTACGGTCGTTCATCAGGCAGAAGAGCAAGGCATGTTTCCGTATGAGCTGCAGGTTACTTTTGAATCAAACTGCATTTTAAAAGGTGCCAGGGCTTTTATGGTTTTTGAAGTATTAGAGAATGCAGGTGAAATTATTCGTACCTCTCCAACTGTTGAAGAAATTGAAGAGGGATCATTTGAATCAGGATTCTCTCTATTGTTTCTATCGGAGCAAAAGTCTGAACAATTAATTGAAGCAGTAAAAAGTGTTTCAGAAGTTGAAGATGTAAAAGCTCGTATAATCAATACAGATGAAAATAATAGGAACAACCAGAAACAGACAGAAACAGATGAACGAAGCCTTTCTGTTCCAGAAATGAAAGCAGAAGCACCTGTAGAAAAGAACCGTTCTGAAGCAAACAAATCTGGAAAAAATGAATCAGAAAAAGATAATGGGAAGAAAACAACATCTAAAAATATCCGAGTAAATCTTGATAAAATTGATGATCTATTAAACTTGTTTGAAGAGGTTGTTATTGATCGAAGTCGTTTAGAAGTGCTTGTTTCTTCGATGGATAATAGTGATTTAAGAGAAACTGTAGAGCATCTAAGCCGGGTAAGCTCAGATATGCAATCTCTTATCCTGGCAATGCGCATGGTTCCGATTGAACAAGTATTCAATCGTTTTCCAAGAATGATCCGCCAATTATCAAAGGATTTAAATAAAAAGATTGCCTTGGAAATAAAAGGTGCAGAGACAGAAGTCGACCGGACCGTTATTGATGAAATTGGTGATCCACTTGTCCACCTGATTCGCAATTCATGTGATCATGGAATTGAACATCCAGAAGATCGTATTGCGAACAATAAGCCAGAAGAAGGTAAGTTGATATTACGTGCTTATCATAGCGGAAACTATGTTTTTGTCGAAATTGAAGATGACGGTGCAGGAATTAACCGTGAAAAAGTATCGAAAAAAGCGATTGAAAATAATATTATCACACCACAAGAAGCGGAGGAACTAACAGATGACCAAGTTGCTGCGTTAATCATGAGCTCTGGATTTAGTACAGCAGATACTATTTCTGACGTATCTGGACGTGGTGTTGGATTGGATGTGGTGAAAAATAAAATTGAAGCTTTAGGTGGTAAAATATCTGTTACAACAGCGCCGGGACAGGGAAGTACCTTTTCCATCCAGCTTCCTTTAACATTATCGATTATTACAACCATGCTTGTGCATATTCAAAAAGAAACATTTGCAATTCCGCTAACCTCTATTTTGGAAACAATCATGTTGCCGAAAGAAAAGATTATGAGTGCGCATGGAACAGAGGTTATTGATTACCGAGGAAAAATTATACCTATTTTATCTTTAGGAAAAGTATTAAAAGTTCCTGGAAGTGACGTGGAAATGGATCGTTATGCAACGGTAATCATCAAAAAAGGCGACAAATTAATAGGACTTATCGTAGACGAATTAATTGGTCAGCAAGAGGTCGTCTTAAAATCACTTGGTAATTATCTGGGAGAAGTTTTTGCTGTCTCAGGTGCAACCATTTTAGGTGACGGAGAAGTAGCTTTAATTATTGATCCGAATGCGTTAATTGATTAAATGAAGACATTAAAAGGGGGGAGACGCATTGGTTACAGATAAACATATTCTATTTACATTAAAAGACCAAACCTTTGCTGTACACGTACAACAAATTGTTTCTATCGAACGCGGATTAACTTTAACAAAGGTACCTCGTACACCTGACTTTATGAAGGGTGTTACAGAAATGCGTGGAATAATGACACCGATTATTGATTTACGTGAGAGACTGGAACTTGGCAGCGTTGAATTAACAGACCAGACGAGAACGCTCGTGGTTCAAGTTGATGGCATGCAAATTGGTATGCTTGTTGATCAGGCAACAGAGGTGAAGGATATTCCCGCTTCATTGATGAAGGATGCACCGAGACTTGTGGGGGAAATAAAAGATACATTTCTATTAGGTGTAGCAACAATTGATGATGAACTTATTTTATTATTGGATTTAGAGCAAATCATTCAGTTTACAGAGAAGAACCAGCTTCAGGAAATAATCAAAGAGCTTGATGAATAATTAAGAACAGTGTAAATAAGAACACTTAATTAGATAATATCTGATTAAGTGTTTGTTTTTTAGAGTTTTTTTGAACAAGTACTTATAGGGGAAATGTAGAGTATTTCCTGGGAAATATAATCGGGGTTTTTGTAGAAATACTTGGCCTTTTATCGTATTTTAAAATTGCACGAGAAAAGTACTTCTTGTGCCAGCAAATGATGTCTTTTTTTGCGCTTCTCGTATTATCTAGTAAGAAAGAGAAAGAATGCTTTTATGTGTTTTATTAGTAAAGGAGGGAGTATTTCTATTATAATTAAATAAGGATAAAAGAGAAATGAGGATGAACAATATGACAAAATCAATTAAGCTAATCGCCTTGGATATGGATGGGACATTATTAAATCCAGAATTGGAGGTATCGAAACGTAACAAAGAGGCAATTCAAGAAGCTTTAAATCAAGGGATTCAAGTTGTTTTGAGTACGGGACGAGCTTTTTCCACCTGTTATCCCTATGCAAAAGAATTAAATTTACAAACCTTCTTAATTACTGCCAATGGCGGTGAAATCTGGACAGTAGAAAAAGAATTACTCCGCCGACAGCTGCTTGCTACTGATGTCGTAGAGAAACTTTATCAAATTACAGAAGAGATAGGAATCCGCAGATGGATGATTTCTACTGAAAAAGTATTTCAAGACGATGAATTCGTGAATGTAAAAGATCACCAATGGTTAAAATTCGGATGTGCTTCAGAGGACCTGGATAAACTCAATGAGGTTAAAAGAAGATTAACCCAATTTGATGGACTGGAATTGACAAACTCCCTGCCGACAAATATTGAAATTAATCCAAAGGGAGTTAGTAAAGCAAATGCATTAGACTTTCTTTGTGAGCGTACTGGGATTTCGATGGAGGAAGTTATGGCAGTTGGCGATAGCTTAAATGATATAAAAATGATCCAGCAAGCTGGGGTTGGGGTTGCCATGGGCAATGCGCAAGATAAAATAAAAGAAGTAGCAAACACAGTGACAGCTAGTAACTTAGAAGATGGCGTTGGTAAAGCAATTGAAAAGTTTGCATTGAAATAACGATCTCACGGTCAAAAGATTATTCAAAAGAAAAGGAATCAGACAGAAGGAAAATAAACGCTGTTTGATTCCTTTTGTTATTGTACAAAACGATTTCACTCCCGTTAGTTACTTCCTTGTAAAAGATCTTTCATTAATATTTTCAAAGAAACTGCATAAAATAAAAAGAGGAAGCAAAATGTATTCTGAAATACAGTATAGAAAAGAAAAAGAAGTACAAGCTATAGGATGGAACGAAATAAATTGGAATAAGAATAGGTATACATACATGCTCTTTTTACGTTAAAACCCATTATAAAAAAGAAAGAAAAGTCTTTATGCTCAGAAGTTTCACTCCTACAGAAATTAGCGTATACTGTATAATTAGGAAGGGAGATGCTATAATGTCTTTTTCTCGTGGACCAAAAGAGCCGGTACAAGAGGTTGAAACAAATGTATGGTCATGTACTAAAGAAGATTGTCAAGGATGGATGAGAGAATCATTTAGTTTTGAAGATGAACCGAAATGTCCTTTATGCCAATCTGAAATGGAAAAGGAAATTCGCGTAATTCCTGAATTGAAGTAAATAGTATCTCAATCATTTGCTCCTGAATGAGGCTTCTACATAAAAATGTAGGAGCTTTTTTCAATGCAGAGGAAATGATAGAATGATTTCCATGTGAATAGCAATATATATAAAGAGATAATCCCAGCTTCGACCCCGAACTATAGAGCTAACACGATGCTTTATTTCCATTATGTATTTTTGTACCGGGCAATGCCTAAAAGAATTAAAATTAAATAGTTCAAATTATTGTAAAAGTAAAACAATATTTGCTATACTGTGGTTGCGAATAAAATTTTCTTAACGCGGTTTTGCAAGCGTTTACAAAAGGAGGAGGAATTAACATGAGATATGCTAATCCAAATACAGAAGGTGCTATTGTAAATTATGAGAAACGCTATGATAATTTCATTGGGGGAAAATATCAACCGCCGATTAAAGGGAACTATTTTGAGAATACAACCCCAATTACGGGAGAAGTCTTTTGTGAAATTGCCCGTTCAACCCAAGAAGATGTAGAAGCAGCTGTCGATGCAGCGCACGCAGCTAAAGATGCATGGGGAAAAACATCTGTAGCAGAGCGCTCAGTTATTCTAAATCGTATTGCAGATCGTATGGAAGAAAATTTAGAGAAGTTAGCGGTAGCAGAAAGCTGGGAGAATGGGAAAGCTGTACGCGAGACATTAGCGGCGGATATTCCGCTAGCAATTGATCATTTCCGTTATTTTGCTGGGGTTATCCGTGCGCAGGAAGGGCATCTAAGTCAAATAGATAATGATACAGTTGCCTACCATTTTCATGAGCCATTAGGGGTTGTTGGTCAAATTATTCCTTGGAACTTCCCGATTTTAATGGCAACTTGGAAACTTGCTCCTGCATTAGCGGCAGGAAACTGTGTTGTACTCAAACCCGCTGAGCAAACTCCAGCATCGATTCATGTCCTCCTTGATTTAATTAAGGATTTACTGCCAGATGGTGTGGTAAACATTGTAAATGGCTTTGGAGTAGAAGCTGGGAAGCCACTGGCGACAAATAGCCGTATTGCGAAAATTGCCTTCACCGGAGAGACGACAACTGGGCGTCTTATTATGCAATATGCATCTGAAAATATTATTCCAGTAACACTTGAATTAGGCGGGAAATCTCCGAATATTTTCTTTGAAGATGTTCTAGCTAAAGATGACCGTTTTGTAGATAAGGCAGTTGAAGGAATGGTTATGTTTGCCTTGAACCAAGGGGAGGTTTGTACTTGCCCGTCTCGTGCTCTTGTCCATGAATCTATTTATGATCGTTTTATGGAAAAAGCAATTGAACGCGTGAAACAAATTAAAATTGGTCACCCGCTCGATACAGAGACAATGATGGGAGCGCAGGCTTCTGAAGAACAACATGAGAAAATTAAATCTTATCTTGATATTGGTAAACAGGAAGGCGCGGAAGTTCTGGTTGGCGGAGATGTCAATCAGCTTGATAGAGAGCTGGCATCAGGATACTATGTACAGCCAACAATCTTTAAAGGCGATAACAAAATGCGTATCTTCCAAGAAGAAATTTTTGGTCCTGTTTTATCCGTAACTACGTTTAAAGATGAGGAAGAGGCATTAGAAATTGCGAATGATACGCTTTATGGATTAGGTTCAGGGATTTGGACACGTGATATGAATACAGCATATCGTTTTGGGCGTGGTATTCAAGCTGGCCGTGTATGGACAAATTGCTATCACCAATACCCAGCCCATGCAGCATTTGGTGGATATAAAAAATCAGGAATTGGAAGAGAAAATCATTTAATGATGTTGGATCATTATCAACAAACGAAGAATTTACTGGTGAGCTATAGTGACGGTCCAGCCGGATTATTTTAAAGATAAAGAGAGCTGAACGTTTAAAGCATGAAATTAAGTTCATTTTAAATTTCCTTATACAGGTAGTTAACGAATAGCAATGTAGGCGGGAGAGTAGTTATACTTTCCCTGCCTCACTCAAAGATTCACTAATATTATAAAGCAGTCCATATTAATGGAAGGGAGAACACCTCGTACCGTGATTTTCTGGGGTTGCGATTATTCTCCCTATCCAACACGGTTGGCTGCTTTTTGCATCCGCATTAAAATTATCTTTATCTGTTGTTAAGTTAAGGAGGTTTTTCCATGGTAAACCGAGTTGTCGCCACGCAAGAAGCTCAGGAATTGATGGGAAAGTTAAAAGATATTCATGGCCCGCTGATGTTTCATCAATCAGGAGGCTGTTGTGATGGGAGCTCGCCAATGTGCTATCCACTTGGGGAATTTAAAACAGGTGATTCGGATGTTTTACTAGGTAATCTTCCAGGCAATATCCCATTTTATATTTCAAAGGATCAATACGCGTATTGGAAGCATACACAACTTATTATTGATGTCGTCAACGGCCGCGGCGGGATGTTTTCTCTGGAAGGCCCAGAGGGTAAGCGATTTTTAACACGATCAAGAGTATTTTCAGATGAGGAAATAGAAAAATTGAAGTCCGCTTTATAAAATAGCGATTAAATTTTTTGATAATTTAAATTTTAGCTTGAATTTTCCCGCTACATCGGATAAAATAAATTAACAGAAAATTTAGATGTTCCTTTTTCATGGTGTAAATGTCCGTAACTTCCGCTTCCGAATAGACAGAAGATAAAATTATCTGCGTGGAGGTGATGGATGCGAACACCCTGGTTTACAACTTTCATTTTATACGGGGGGTGGATAAAATGGTTACTGTTAAGATGTTAAAGCCTTATTATGTAAAGACGGAAGAAAAGTATATTCGGATTATTTTGGCGTACCAGTACTTCTCAATCATTATTAATAAGAAAGTATATCAATTTATCCCTGTTAAATCGACGGAAGTCCGCTTAAACAGAAAGTCCAAACAAATTGAAAATGTAGAAGACGTCTTTGCATTTCAAAATGGAAAAGAGGTATTAACGATTTCCATGTCACAATTGATTTCCATTCCCGAATTCTTAAAAATGCTTCATCGGATTGCGGAATCCTATTATTTGCCAGAGGATACAGAAACAATTTCTGAGCAGCAACAAGCATTCAATCAATTGATTAACGGACTAGAATACGAAAATCTTAGACGATTAATTGATATGGCTATTGATCACGGGGATAAAGAGAAGTTTTTAGAGTTAACAAATATATTGAAAAGTAAGCGATAAGGTGATCCTATAAAATATCAGCTGTTTGGCAGAACCTGCTAGATGGCTTTTTTGCTTGTTAGGAAATTATAAAATTTTGTTGGGTGGAGCGCATTCCCTTGATTTGGAGCGGCTCCTGGCTTGTATGGAGCGAATTCCTCTGATTTGGAGCGGATTTCGGCTTGGGTGGAGCGAATTCCTCTGATTTGGAGCGGCTCCCGGCTTGTATGGAGCGCTTTTGTTCCTTTCTGTGTGATTAAAAAACGGGTTTGAACATTAATCTATGCTCAAACCCGTTTTTGGCTGTTAAGAAACTTCTATTTTATATCCATTAAGATCTTTGTTGCTTTTTCTACCGCAGAACTGCGATCATGATTTTTAGTGCCTTCTACCATAAGGGAAATAATGACATCTTGATCATCCGTTGGATAGCCGACGAACCAGCTGTTTTCATCTCCGCTATCTTCATTTGTTAATTTTAGCTCTGCCGTTCCTGTTTTACCGGAGATAGGAAAATCAGCTTCTTGAGCAGCTTTACCAGTTCCTTCTGTGATGACTTTGCGCAGGGACTCTTGAATTTCACCTGCTTGCTCTTTTGTAACTAAACCTTCTTTCCAGACTTGTCCTTTATCTTCATCTGTTAGCAATATTGGTTGAATCATGTCCCCATCATTTAGAAAGGCTGAATAACTAGCAGCAAGATGCAATGCGCTCATTTCAATTTCACCTTGCCCATAACTGGTATGTGCAAGTAAAGTACCATCTTCTAAGTTATCTGAGTTAGAGATGTGAGAATCTGAAATTGGATAGGTATATGGAAATTCTTCTCCAATTCCAAATGAATGCAATCCATCAACAAATGCATCTCCGCCCATTTCAACAGCTTTCATTGCAAAATAAATATTATCCGAACGAATTAATGCGTCATCTAAATCAACTGGTCCATTGGAGGTTGATACGCGTGTTACTTTATACTCTTCCCAACGCTTTCCTTCGATTTCAATACCTTCATCATATACAATCGTTCCATTCTTCAGTCCGATTGCTCCTGTGATCGGTTTGATAACAGATCCTGGCGCAAAAGTGGAAGAGAAACGATTAAGAAGTGGTTGCAGTTCATCTTCTTCCATATCGCTCCAGAGGTTTGATGATGTTCCATAAAGAATATCATTTGGATCAAAAGATGGGCTACTTACTAAAGCTAGTGTCTCTCCGGTTTTTGGATCAATGACTGTTGCGTTACCCGGATCCCCATCAAACCCTTGGAAAACTTTATCTTGAATATTAATATCGATAGTTACAGTAATATTTTGTCCGTCCTCTGCTTCTTTTTCAGCCAGAACGATATTTTCTCCATCTTCTTTTGTTACTTGAATTGTCGCACCTTTTTTACCGCGGAGCTCTTCTTCAAACAAGCTTTCTAACCCACGTGCCCCGATTTTGTCAGATGCTGTGTATTCTGTTGAATCAAGTTCCTCTAAATCCTCTGCATTCACTGTACGAAGATATCCTACCAGATGGGCAGCAATTTCTCCCTCTGGATAAATCCTCCCACTTACTTCACGGTAAGAGACGCCTTCTATGGCATTTAATTGTTGTACTGTATCTGCGTTGTCTGGATGGATCGTCTTGAGTGGAACAAATAAATTATCTTCTACCCATTCCGCTTCTAGACTAGCATTAACAGAGTCTACTGACATTCCAAGTAAACGGGCGATTTCCTCACGTTTCGCTTCACTCTCTCCTAATTCACTAGGAATCACACCAAATTCATAAACGGTATCATTAATTGCAAGCGGCATTTGGTTTTTATCTAGGATTTCTCCCCTTACAGGCTGGTTGGTAGAAATTTGAATTTCTCCGCCATCAGCTAGTTCAGGGAATATAAAACCAGCATCCCAATTAATTCCCCAGGTATCTTTTTCATCTTCTTTTTCAATTAAAGTGAGTGTTGCTTCATAATCAAATGAAATTTCACCAGCCATGGTATTCATACTTACGGAGAAGGGGATAGTTGCTACTCCTTCATCATAGGCCTTGGCTATTTCTTCATCTTCTAATTCTTGTATATTCATTTCAATATCGGAAGCAGAAATATCAGCGTATAATTTTTCTAAGCGTAAGGAAGAATCTTCTTCACTATATTTATCTTTAGCCTCTGGAGAGAATAAATTGTACATCGATTCATAGTCGCTTTCTGCTAATGCTTCTGCATATTGATTTAACGTATCATTCGGGTTGGCTTGTTCTTTGGAGCACCCAGCTAACAGGGCAATAAAAAGAATAAGCCATAAGCTTTTTTTCCACATTTTTTGACCCCCAATAAATATTATCTGCCTGCGTAAAATTATAACATGTTCCAAAAACTGTAAGGAAAACTGGATAGTAAGTAATAGAACTTTTAAAATATATTTATCTCGTCGGTAAAACGCTTTTGAAAAAGTTCCTCTAATTGTGTGAAAAAACGCCACGCTGTATATGCCAGGTGACGTTTTGTTTTCAAGTCAGGAAAGTAGCTGACCATTTTTCTGAAGCTGGCTTATGCCTATTTTTTATCCAAGATTCTTCAGTAATGCAATTTAATTATTTCTGTTCCATATGCTCTGTAATGGTTGACTGGATACGGTTGATTTCCTCATCGGGTACAACATAGTACCAAACTCCGTTAATTGTTTGACCGTCCCCTGAGATTTCCATTGTTTCTACATTTTTTCTTGTTCCACTATAATCCGTGAATAGTGTTTGTAATCGATTCATATCTAAATCTGTTTGTACATTATTTCCTAAAATATCTAGGATGTTACCAGCTTTAGTAATGCTTGAGAAACTAGCTGCTTCATTCATTGCAGCAACAATTACTTCGCGCTGACGTTCGTTCCTTCCCATGTCACCGCGGCTATCTTGTTTTCTCATACGGATATAAGAAAGAGCTTCTTCGCCGTTTAAGTTAATGTTACCTTCATTAAATGTATGGCCATCTTGAGAAAATGCTGTGCTGTTTTGAACGGTAACACCGCCTAAAGCGTCAATACCTTGTTGGAATCCTTCCATATTCACACGTACATAGGAGTGAATCGGCAAGTTAAATGTATTTTCTACGGTCTCAATAGCTAACTCCGTACCGCCGCCAGGTTGAGCAGCTTCCCCGAAAGCATAGGCGTGGTTAATTTTATCCATACCTCGGTTCGGGATATTTACGTAAGTATCTCGAGGAATACTTAACATAACCATGGAGTCCGTTCTTGAATTTAAGGACAGCAGAATCATCGTATCAGATCGGCCGACATCTCCGTCACGTTCGTCAACACCAAGTAATAAGATGTTAACAGCATCGGAATCTTTATACAGACGATTGATTTCTTCCTGACGTTCAGGATTATTATCTCGTTCCAGTGGACTGTGCATCGTTTCTACGACTTTACCGATTTGGTTCCAAACGAAGAAAGCTCCGCCTCCAATAACCAATATTAAAAATAGAATTATTCCACCAACAATAAATGGCCATCTTTTTTTCTTTTTACGGTTTTTATTATCTATTCTAGACACCAAAATTTTCTCCTCTATTCTTCTTTAATTTCAACAAATTTTTACTAATTGTCAGGAAAAATAAATCTGTAATAGATTATATCGAAATTTAGGTTAATAGTCTATGCTTTAGAATAATTTTGCATGCTAATGATGAAGATGATGGAGTTATTAATAGAAAAATCTACAATGATACGCAGTAGGATTGCATCAGGGAAACCTCCGTAATTTTCCCACAGAATGGAGTTAGAGTGAAGAGATCATTATATCTGTTTCATTTATTATTGAAATTTGTCGAACACTAGAGATTTCGATGACGCATTCACTGGTTGAAGAAATAATCAAAAACAAAATACGGTTTTAATTATATCTAATAGCTATCAATCTATAAAATAGATAGAAGTTTATCAGACTGAAATAAAAAAATTATCAAAAAAAGTAGACAACGGTTGTGATTTTATATAGAATAACGTTTAGTGAGAAAATTTATCTAGGAAAACAACATTCGACATTTACGTTTTGATGTAAACGTTCTTATTACAAAAATTATTCAAAGGCGGTAGACGAATGGTTGAGGAGCAAAAGCAGTATCAAAAAATCTTGAAAAGAGTTATTCATGATACGGAGAACCAAAAAATTAATTCAATGGATGAAATAATTCAATTACTTATTAAAGAGTTGTCGTCAAACACGGATGTAAAGAAGTCCATTAAATCGTTTTAATTTAAAAAGCTCTGTTAGATTGTTTATTCATCTAACAGAGCTTTCGTTTGTACAAGATCCAATTTACAAGTACAAAGGTAAAAGGGACCGCTCTGTGTTCATTCGATTCAGAAATAGATTCCGCTAACTGTTCTTATCAAATCATATATATCATTTATCAGCTGAAGAAGGTGTATCGTCAACTTCTATTTCTACATATTTTTGATCCAGCAATTCGATTTCTGCTTGTGCACTTGTTAAGTCTACGATCCAGTTCTGAAAGGCATCTATTTCTTCTGTTTTTACATAAATAATAAACGCCACGTTCTCAAGATAATGGATATCTTCTAAAATGTATTGGGATTGCTGGCGAATTTCATTTTCCAGTTTCCCTAATAGCGGATATTCTACGGTTATTGATATTCCTTGCATCAGCTCTCTGCGAACAATCCCGGTAGTTTTGATACCTTGTGTTGTTGCTGATCCATAGGCACGAATAAGGCCGCCAGCCCCCAGTTTGATTCCGCCGAAATATCTTGTCACGACAACGGCAGTATCTTTTAATCCTTTTTTCTTTAATACTTCTAAAATTGGAACACCCGCAGTTCCGCTTGGTTCGCCATCATCATTTGCTTTTTGGATATGGTCTGTTTCGCCTATAATGTATGCAGAGCAATTATGGGTAGCGTCCCGATGCTCTTTTTTGATAGCTTGAATAAATTCTTGTGCTTCCATTTCTGATTCGACTCGTTTAACATTCGCAATAAAGCGGGATTTTTGAATGATTATTTCATCCACTCCCTGCTGTTTTACAGTATAATACATAGATAACATAATATATTTTCACCTCAATTAATTCGCTGTGTATATGCTTGGAATGGGTTTACCATTAAAGTTTGATATGATCCTTATAAAATCTGGGAAAGTTACGAACAATTATAACATAGGTTGGTGAATTTCTGATGGCAATAAGATTAAGTGATAAAGCTATAGACGAAATTATAGAAAACATGATCCAGATGATTGATCAAAGTAAAAATCAAGCATTTGAAATTACCGAAGAAGGAAGAAAGGAATATGAATATCTTTCTGAGGAATTAGAATCTACGAAGAAAAAAGTCAAAGCGTATATTGTGCGCGGAGACGAATTAGAAAAGAATGTAAAAAGCTACCGACAACAGCTCGCAGTAGTGAGCAAAGAATTTGGAAAATACTCCGAGGATGAAGTGCGTAAAGTCTATGAAAAAACACATGAACTTCAAACCAAATTTGTGATCATGCGTGAAGAAGAAAAGTTATTAAGAAAGCGGCGTGATGAAATAGAGATTAGATTGACAAGTCTCTCCCATGTTTTGGAGCGAGGGGAAGATCTTGTCGGAAAAATTTCTATCATTTTTAACTTTTTACAGGATGATTTTAAGCAAGTAAATGAACTGATTGAAGATGCCAGAGAAAAACAAGAATTTGGGTTGAAAATTATTGAAGCGCAAGAAGAAGAAAGAAAAAAACTTTCGCGGGAGATTCATGATGGACCAGCTCAAATGCTGGCTAATGTACTTTTACGCTCAGATATTCTCGACTATGTCATAAAAAAAGGGAAAGCGGAGGAAATTTCTGAGGAGATTAAATCATTGCGGAAAAACGTTCGCTCATCTTTAAGGGAAGTGCGCAGAATAATATACGATTTACGACCAATGGCTTTAGATGACTTAGGGGTTGTTCCAACGATACGAAAATATGTTGACAGGTTAACAGAGTATCACGATATACATGTTGAGTTTATCGTGTTTGGGAAAGAAAAAAGATTTAATTCAAAATATGAAGTTGCTTTATTCCGGTTAATGCAAGAAGCTACTCAAAATGCGATTAAACATAGTGAAGCTTCGGAAATTAAGGTGAAGTTAGAAATAATGAAAAATAGATTGATACTGATTGTAGCAGATAACGGCAAAGGTTTTAACTTAGAAGAAAGAAGTGATGGTTCATTTGGTTTAATCGGGATGAAAGAGCGTGTTGAAATCCTTGATGGGAACCTCAATATTTCTACTGGTAAAGGAAAAGGAACCACAATTACAATAAATGTTCCATATTCTTAAACTTATGTATATAATAAGATATAGATATTGTAGGAAATAGTTGCTTCTTGTAGAAAAGCAGAAAAACTTGAAATTAAGAGAAAGGCTATGGGGATAAGGAGAGAAAAGTTGTAATTAAGGAACATATATAAGACATTAAATATGTACATAAAAAGCTTAACATTTTCATGACGATGTGCTTATGTTAAGCAAAGTAAGCGATTAAAAAGTTAATATTTTGAGCTGAAATGAGACAGTAGCAACGATATGTACTACAATAGACTTATTTATTAATAAAACTATCTATCTATTAATGATTAAGAAAACACATACGTGTTCAAAAGTGATGATAAAAAAGGACCAAGAAGTTCAAGGCAATGCGGGATTCCAGTAATGGAACGTATGCAGTTATATAGGTGAGCTTCAGACAAGCAAGCTAACGAACTTTAGACAGGATATAATGACTTTTATGTTTCCCGCGCGCCGTGGGCAATAAGTTTCTTTTTCTGATGGGTCATTTTTAGCGGACTTTTGGACATCCTCTATAATTCAATTAGTATGATTACCTAGAAAAGGAGAATTATATATGGACGAGCAAAAAGAAGTAAGCATTGTATTAATTGACGATCACAAGTTATTTCGTGAAGGTGTCAAACGAATTTTAGAATTTGAGTCAGCATTTAAAGTAGTTGCCGAGGGAGATGACGGTTCTGATGCTGCTGACCTTGTAAGAGATAATAATCCAGACGTTGTGTTAATGGATATTAATATGCCTAAAATTAATGGTGTGCAGGCGACTGCTGATTTATTAAGACAATTTCCAAATACAAAAATCATTATTTTATCTATTCATGATGATGAAAATTACGTGACGCATGCCTTGAAATCAGGAGCACAAGGATACTTATTAAAAGAAATGGATGCAGAAGCACTTGTGGAAGCAATTAAAGTAGTAAGCAGCGGCGGATCTTATTTACATCCTCGTATTACGCATAATTTAGTAAAAGAGTACCGTCGTTTAGCACGAGAAAATACTTCTAGTTTTGCAAATAGAAACGTAGAGCACCGCAAACCACTGCATCTATTAACAAGACGTGAATGCCAAGTACTTCAGTTGTTAGCAGAAGGGAAGAGCAATCGTGCAGTAGCGGAATCGCTCTATATTAGTGAAAAAACAGTTAAAAACCATGTGAGTAATATTCTGCAGAAAATGAACGTTAATGATCGTACCCAAGCAGTTGTATGTGCTATTCGAAAAGGTTGGGTAGAAGTTGTTTAATCTATAATATATATATAAAGCGCCCCGGTTTAGACTATTATCTCTATCGAGGTGCTTTTTGTTCTTACCGACCTAGAAACGTAATACATTTGCAGCAGATTATTAAAAGTACGATGCCCTGGTAAAAGGAGTTGCAATGCTGCCGGCGGGGAGGCGAAAAAAGCATTCGATTTTTAGCGGAGTTTCGTGTAGAATAATGAAAAGTAATGATGCGTAATTTAGAAAGAAGACAGTGATAGGAAAAAAGGTGGAATGCTTTACTTCCGCATTTTCATACTGTTATGGATTAGAATGTCATAGATGTAAAGGAGAAATCGTTTATGAAGATTGCTGTCATGTCAGATAGTACAGCGTACATTTCAAAAGAAGACCGCGAGAAATATGGAATTCATATGGTCCCATTAAGCGTGAATTTTAATGAGGCTTCTTACCGTGAAGAGTTAGATATTACGACTGAAGAATTTTATCAGAAACTGGCAAGTGAAAAAGATTTGCCAAGTACCTCACAGCCATCTATCGGGGAGATTACAAAAAAACTGGAAGAATTAGCGGAAGACTATGATGCTGTTATTTCTGTTCATTTATCCAGCGGCATTAGCGGTACATACCAAACAATGGTAAGTACGGGAGAAATGGTAGAAGGAATTGATGTTTATGCCTATGATTCGGAAATAAGCTGTATGGTACAAGGATTTTATGCAATAGAGGCAGCGAAAATGGCTGCTGATGGACAATCTCCAGAAGCTATTTTAACAAGACTGGATGAGATGAAAAAAACAGTCCGTGCTTATTTCATGGTCGATGATTTAGCGAATCTGCAACGAGGCGGCAGATTATCAAATGCTCAAGCAATACTCGGCAGTCTCTTGCAAGTAAAACCTATTCTCCATTTTGAAAATAAGTTAATCGTTCCATTTGAAAAAATCCGGACAAAGAAAAAAGCGATATCCCGCATCCTTGGTTTATTAGAAGACGATGTAACTGCAGGTAAGAATCTGCGTGTGGTATTTATCCATGCGAATAACCTGGCATATGCCGAAAAATTAGAAGCAGAATTTAAACAAAAACATCCAGAAATGGAAACATCGATTAGTTATTTTGGTCCAGTAATTGGGACTCACCTTGGAGAAGGCGCCATTGGTGTTGGTTGGTACGAAAAATAAAAGAAAACTTCATTCAGCGGAGAAATCCTGCACTGGATGAAGTTTTACTATATATAGCCTAATGAAGCTTGAAAATGTGACTTTATCAAAACAATCGTTCTACTAAAAGACGTAAATCTAAATTTTTTCATGGAGGTGTTTGTTTGAATATTGATAAACGTATTTTAATGTCCCCTGCATTCCTCGCGCAAGCTTTATCTGGTAAACGATTATTAGAAGAGGAAGTCCCTATCCCTCAGAAATGTTTCGATGTTCTCCGTTCTACGAAGCAATTGATTCCTACTCCTGCAATAGAAAATCAAAAAGGTTCCGTTAAATGTATACGATGCGGCAATGTAGCGCTGCAATATTTCTCCGAATATCCTTGTGGAGTTTGTCAGCAAAACCATAAATATTGCCGAAACTGTATACAAATGGGGAGAGTAAGTGAATGTAAACCGTTGTACACATGGGGCGGAGCAGCAGTAAATTGGCCCAGACATTCTCAACCATTAACCTGGACGGGAAATTTAACAACTGCTCAAAGGAAAGCAGCCGCTCAATTACAGGAGGCCGTTGAAGAAAAAATTCCCGCCTATTTATGTTGGGCAGTTTGTGGAGCCGGCAAAACGGAAATGCTTTTCCCGCCACTTACCTCTGCTTTAAAACGTGGTTATCGGATAGCTTTAGCTTCCCCCCGCGTAGATGTAATTCGCGAGCTGTTACCGAGGATGGGACAAGCTTTTCAAGGCGTATCCATCGAAGCTCTTTACGGAGGAAGCGAGCATCGGACAGGTATGGCGCAATTGATACTAGCAACCACACACCAGCTCATGCGTTATCATCAAGCGTTTGATGTATTAATTATTGATGAAGTCGACGCCTTTCCTTATTACTTGGATAAAAGCCTAATGTATGCTGCCAAGCAGGCTGTTAAGAAGCAATCCACCACTTTATACCTCACAGCCACCCCGCGTAAGAATTTCAGGCTGCAAATGAAGCTGGGAAAATTACCACATGTATTTGTGCCTCTGCGTTACCATGGACATCTCTTACCTGTTCCTAAATTTAAACTTGCTTTTCGTCTTACGAATCAACTTGCAAACCAAAAACTTCCCAATGCTTTTCGGCAATGGCTGATTCATAGACAAAATCCAAAGCGGCAATTACTCCTTTTTGTGCCGAAGATTGCGATGATAAAGGAATTAAAAGGGGTGATTACCTCATTGTTAATGGAAGTGGACGCTATTTCTGCTCCCGACCAATTAGAAGCTGTTTATGCAGCGGATGAAGAAAGAGAAGTGAAAATTAATCAATTTCGCCAAAAGGAACTGCATGTCCTTATTACTACGACCATATTGGAAAGAGGGGTGACTTTTCCTTCCGTTGATGTAGCTGTATTGAATGCCGGACATGACGTGTTTAATGAAGCAGCTCTCGTTCAAATTGCTGGACGGGCAGGCAGAAGCGCCGATGATCCAACAGGAGAAGTGGTCTTTTTCCATGATGGGAAAACAGATGCAATGGAAAAGGCAAGGCAAATGATTGTAGAAATGAATGCTAGGGGGAGGAAGATTTGAATTTTTGTTTATACTGCCATGTACAATTAGAAAGATCATTAACTTGGACTAACTGGCTGACTGTGGAAGATAACGACGTATTATGCTCCTCCTGCGCTGATAAACTGGAACGGATTTCTGGAGAACGATGCGAGGTATGCAGCCGGGCATGGAGCTCAGCGCTCTGTTTAGACTGCCAGCAGTGGAGACAACTAGGGGAAAATATAGAAAGAAATTATTCTATTTTCTATTATAATGATACAATACGTGAAATGATCAGCCAGTGGAAATTTCGGGGAGATTATGTGTTAAGAGAAATTTTTCGAAATGACCTCAAAGATACTTTTGAAAAAGAGTTTGCAGGCAATTCTTCTATGGCAATTGTCCCTATCCCATTAAGTGAAAGCAGAATGCATGAAAGAGGATTTAATCAGTCGCTTGCTCTAGCAGAGATGCTGGATGCTCCTGTAAAACAAGTATTAGGAAGGAAAAGCGATGAAAAGCAGGCAAAGAAAAATCGCGAGGCGCGTTTGAGGAGGAATAATCCTTTCTTTATTACAGAACCGCTAAAGCAAGCGGTCCTGATTATTGATGATATTTATACAACAGGTACAACTGTGCGGCAAGCAGCACAGCAGCTAAAGCTTCACGGCTGCCCGGCTGTGTACGCCTTAACGTTAGCACGGAGTTAGAAGTGCAGGCTTAAACAGGTGGAAAATAAAACTGCTTCCAAAACAGGGAAACGATTTGTTATAATAAATGTAATCTAAAGCGCAGGAAAATATACCACCAATCGCGGAGTTTTTTCCCACACAAGAAAATACAAGTCATTGAAGTTGAACCAGTAGTTTCATTCGTGATATAGCAGCGATTCCGCCACCCTTGACCTTGTTTGTATGGATGAAGCATGTTCAAATGTTAAAAATGGAGGCTGGTCGTATTCCAGGCATAGTGGGAAAAAACTATATTATTCAAAGGAGAGAATGAATGAAAAGAGTATCTATGATATTAATAATAGGATTATCGACATTGGCTTTCGTTGCTTGCAGCCAAATTGATACAAATGCAAACACTATTTCAGCAGGTGAATTAACAGAGAGGGAAGACGCCATACTTTCAATCACTTCAGATAAATCATTTGTGTTTGATTTCAGTATAGATAGTGAATATAAAGAAGTAGCTGTATGGATTGAAAAATATGAATTAGGTAATTTGGTCGATGATCGTTTAGGGTATATGACAACAGAGGCTGAGCAAAGTGGCTCCATTATTTTTACACTTTTAGAGAACGTTAGTGAAGATAATAATATATTTAATATTGGAGTTGGCACTGATGAGAGCTTGACCTCAGTAAATGTGCCGGATAAAAAATCAAATGAAATAGAGAATATGACAAGTGTGTGGGGGAATATTCCAAAAAACAAAGCTTTAAACGATGGTGAAGTAGTATTAGCAGATATTTCTTATTCTCAAGATGAAAATGGAATACATTCACTAACAACAGATTTTTATGAAGATCCCGCGGCCCATATGAATGAGCTTGAAGAATATGACGTTGCTTATTTACTTAAGGCTGAATTTATCAAGTAAATGCCAGTAAAAATTAGAAAATCTTAAAACGTAATATAAAACACTGTAAATGGGCTGGGCTGTTGCACAATTGTTTAAGTAATTGTGCAACAGCTCATTCTTCTTTTTAAGAAGCAGTTGAACCACTAGAAAGGCCCCCTTGATTTGGTCTAACTGGCTGCCAATAGAAGAGGACGCGGTTTTATGTTTATCCTGTGCTAATAACCTGCACAGCAATTAAAACTTCAGGGTTGACCTGCAGTGTATTCGTTAACATTAGCGAGAGGGTAAAGGCTTATTGCAAGGAAGTCTCCCCAAATCAATACACGATTTGCTATAATAAAGGTAATCTTCCTTCCAGTGACAGCATAAAGAATAATGAAATTCAGGGATTAATTTTGCTTTTACTATTAACAAATGCGGAGATGTTGACGATGATATAAACAAGCAAAATCATTTCGTGAAAAAATAAGTCCTAATATAAAGAGTTTCATTATAATAAAATAATTTTGAGAACGTTGTTTAGTGGAAAGGGGAAACAAACATGGGAGAACTAGCAAATTGCGAACGCTGTAATCGTGTGTTTGTAAAGCAACTTCGAGATATATGTAGAGATTGTTATAAAAAAGAAGAAGAAGACTTTCGAACCGTATACCATTTTTTAAGGAAACGTAATAATCGAACTGCTACAATGGCGCAAATTGTAGAAGAAACATGTGTAGAAGAAAGTCTTATTCAAAAGTTTGTTCGAGAAAGAAGACTTCAGCCAGCAGATTTTCCGAATTTATCCTATCCATGTGAGAGGTGCCAACAGCCTATTAACCAAGGAACCATTTGTGAGCACTGTCAGCAGCAGCTGAAGGAAGACTTGTTGAAGCATGAAGCGGTCGAATCTGCACACCAAAAAGTGTTAGATGCAGAAAGAGAAAGAACGTATTACACAAAAGGGCATTGGAATAAAAGTTAATGTATATCGAACAAAAGTGATGCAGGATGTAGTCAATTCACTCATTACTAGTAAGGGGTGTAAAAATGAAAATTAACGGACCGAATCCAACGAATTTTAATCCATATAAACAGGCATTTAAGAAAAGCCAGGAGATCGAGTCGGAATCATATAAGAAAGACAGTATTGAAATATCGCACGAAGCGAAGAAATTACAAAAACAAGATCAGCCAGATCAAAAGCGGGCAGAATATGTGAATGAAATAAAGCAGAAGATTGATGCAAATCAATACAAAATAGATTATGAGAAACTAGCTCAAAAAATGCGTGATTTCTGGACTGGAAAGTAAGTGTATCACGGTCAAAGGAGGAAAATGTGTGACCATTCAATTGACCCAGGCAATGAATGATTTAACGGCAACGCATAAAGAATTGCTGGAATTATCCAAGCAAAAAACAGAGGCACTAACGAATAACAAATTAGACGAATTTCAAGCATTGCTTCTACAACAACCAAAACTTGTCCGTAAGCTGGAGGCTCAAGAGGCGAAAAGGCAGGAAATTGTAGAATCATGGAATGAACGGCAGTCTCCTTCAGCAAATGATCTGACAATTACAGAGATCTTAAATAGATTAGATGAAGAAGAACAAAAAACGGTAGAAGCTTCAGCTATTGCTTTGACCGATGCGATTACTGATTTAAAAAGACAAGAACAACTAAATAAAGCATTACTAGAAGAATCAATGAAGTTTGTGCAGCTTTCCATGGAATTAATCAATCCATCTATGCAATCGATGAACTATGGAGCAGCGTCTTCCGGAAAGATGCCCAATCGATCTCTTTTTGATTCAAAGGCGTAAATAAAGGAGAGAAGTTTTTCATGAGTACTTTTCGAGGACTAGAAATGTCACGTCAGGCATTGAGTACACAGCAAAGTGCCTTATATACAACAGGCCATAATATTTCCAACGCAAATACACCAGGGTTTTCAAGACAACGCGTAAATATGCAAGCGATGAATGGCTATCCGACACCAGGGATGAATAGCCCGCACATGCCAGGTCAATCTGGTACAGGTGTAGAAATTGGTTCCGTACAGCGTATCCGCAATCAATTTTTAGATACACAATTTCGATCAGAGAATGCATCTGTCGGCTATTGGTCACAACGAACAGCAGCTCTTTCAAGAATGGAAAATCTATTAAACGAACCGAGTGAATCAGGATTATCTGCTTCCATCAATGACTTTTGGCAATCATTACAGGAATTGGGCGCAAATCCAACTAATAATGGGGCGCGCGCTGTTGTTCTGGAGCGTGGGAAAGCATTGGGAGACACATTTAATCACTTAGCATCCTCTATGGAGACAATTCGGTCTGATTTACAAAAAGAGACGGAGAATACCATCGATAGAGCAAATGCAATGATTGATCAGCTTGGCGCATTAAATGATCAAATTAAAAAGTTAGAAACGCATGGTTATAATGCGAACGATTTATATGATAAAAGAGATCTTATTTTAGATGATTTATCTGAAATTGTGAATATAGAAGTAACATACAATACAGGCCACATACCATCTAATCAGCAAGGTGAGGGAGTGGCAACTGTAAAAGTACTTGCTGAAAATGGCGATACAGCGACACTGGTAAATGGCTTAACTGGTGAAATGAAGAAGATAGATCAACCACAATATACTGAAATAGATGGAGTGAAAGCTATCGAAAGTATACATGTGGGAGGCGTAGATATTAAAGCTTCTAAGGGGGCACTTCAAAGCTATGTACATGCTTCAGGCTATGTAGAGGGCGGAGAAGTAAAAGGAGATTATCCAGAGGTGCTTGCAAAGCTTGATAAATTAGCTTATGCCATTGTGACGAGCTTTAATGAAGTTCATGAAACAGGTGACGGTACGAAGGTTCCTTTCTTTGAGGAATTAGAGGAAGAAAAAGGTACTGCTTCCAAGATGGCAGTTGCCTTAGACGATTATTCGGACATTATTGTTTCCTCTAATGGCAATACAGGAAGCGGAGATATCGCAAGGGAATTATCCAATCTATTTACAAGCGCGAACGACAAATTAGATGATGTATCTGTAAATGGCTATTTAGAATCAATTATAGGGGAACTCGGGGTGGATGCCCAGCATGCATTAACCATGCTGGATAGTACATCTACGCTGCAACATCAGGTGAACAATCAGCGGCAATCTATTAGCGCAGTATCTTTAGATGAAGAAATGACAAATATGATTAAATTCCAGCATGCTTATAATGCAGCTGCCCGAGGGATGACTGCAATGGATGAATTAATAGATACAATTATTAACCGAATGGGATTAGTAGGAAGGTAGGTCAGAGAAATGCGTGTAACACAAAGTATGCTCTCCAATAATTTATTACGTAATCTAACGAGCAGCAGTGGACAAATGAATAAATATATGGACCAGCTTTACACTGGCAAAAAGATAACAAAACCTTCAGATGATCCAATGATTGCGATGAAAGGTGTTTCCTACCGTTCGGAATTAGCGCGAATTGAACAATTTGAGCGAAATTCCTCGGAAGCAAATAGCTGGTTAGATAACACGGATGCTTCGATTGATCAGGCAAATCATGCGATGCAGCGATTAAGAGAACTTGCTGTCAAGGCAAGCAATGGAACGAATAGCAAGGATGAATATCAGAGTATTGTTCAAGAAGCAAAACAATTGAAAGAGCATCTTGTTGAAATTGCAAACACCAATGTGAACGGGAAATATATTTTTAATGGTACCAATTCAGACACAGCTCCAGTTACAACAAACGAAAATGGGGACATTACAGCTGATTTTGCCGATGATGACGTACTTATTGAAGTTTCTAACGGAATCACGGTAAAAGCTAATATAAATGGGTCTACCGTCTTTGGAGAAAATGGAGGCCTGTTCAAAGCCGTAGATAACTTTATTAATCGTCTGGACAGTGAAGAAGATATTGAAAAAAGTATCGGTGAATTAGATACTTCCATCGAAAGCATTGTTGATTCACGTGCAGAAATCGGAGCTCGTATGAACCGGCTGGAACTTGTGGAGAATCGCTTAGCCGATCAAAAAATCGTTACCACAAAGACTTTATCGGATAATGAAGATGTTGATTTTGCAGAGGCAATTACCAACCTAATTACACAAGAAAGTTTACATCGGGCAGCACTTTCAGCAGGTTCTCGGATTATCCAGCCTTCTTTAGTTGATTTTTTACGTTAATGAAGAAAAGCGCATGACGGCTCGGGTCAGCTTTAGCATTTAGGGTGAGGATAACTGCTGTATCCTTAGCCAGCGAATGAATCGTAAAAAGCAACCTTTTTTACGAATCAAACCCTGCTCCTTCCTTTGGCGCAGGGTTTTTTAAAGACAAATGGAATAGAGGAAGAATATAAAGATGGAGATTCCACAAATTCGAATGAACGCCCAGCAGGCAAAAATTCAAATACATACTACGCCAGCACAATTACATATTTCTCAACCAAGTGGGGAGTTAACGATAAGGCAGCCGCATGCAGATGTGACGATGCGCACTAAGCAAGGAAAGCTTAGCATCGATCAAAGCCAAGCTTGGGAAGATATGAATTTATTAAGTGCCAAAAAGAGTATTGCAAAGAATGCGCAGGCTGGAAAGCAAGCGGCTATGCAGGCAACTGCCAAAAAAGCACGTCAAGGTAATGAATTAATGCGCATTGAAAAGAATACAGACCCAATAAAGTCACAAGCAATAGAAAATGGATTTTCTTCGCAAAAAAGATTAGGACTTACGTTTATACCATCTACCTTTTCAGTAAAGACTGATTATGAACCATCCACATTAGATATTCAAGTTCAAACGCATCGGCCAATTATTGAAGGACGCGTAAATAAACCGGTCATACAATATACCCCAGGGTCTATGGAAACCAGTCTTTCTCAACGGGCAGCATTAGATATAGAAGTCGTCAATATGAAAATATAATACGAGGAGTGTGTTCCATGAAGGTGAGATCTACATATTTAGGTGAAATCGCTATTGATGAATCGAAAATAATTCATTTTCCATCTGGCATTCCAGGTTTTTCTGAATCAAAACAATTCGTTTTACTAGAATTGCCGGATAACCAAATCTTTCACATCTTACAATCGGTAGATGATGAAAAATTAGCTTTTATTATTACAGATCCGTATCATTTTTACCAAAATTATTCTTTTGAGTTAGAGCCATCTATCTTAGAGTATTTAAAGATAAAGGACCGAAATGATATTGCGGTATACACGATTGTCACTGTCCAAAAACCTTTTACTGCCAGTACGATAAATTTAAAAGCGCCGATTATCATACATATGAAGGGGAATTTAGCAAAGCAAATTGTCCTTCAAAACGAAGCCTATTCTTCAAGAGTACCAATCAGTCAACCTCTCCGTGAAAAGGGGGAGAAATAATGCTTGTACTTTCCAGAAAAAGAAATGAAGCAATTCAAATTGGAGACGACATTGAAGTAGAAGTAATTGCCATTGAAGGAGATCAAGTGAAGTTAGGTATTCGTGCCCCTAAATCAGTAGATATCTACCGACAAGAAATCTATGTCGATATCAAGAATCAAAATAACCAAGCGGCACAAATAGATCAGAATCTCCTTGACTTTTTAAAGGATAGCAAGCTATAGCTGAAGGATAAAAATGAATTTTACGGAGAGAAAACATCTAATCGGGGCCTTTACATTCTTTAAATGACACCGATATAAAAGATAAACGATAGAGGAGTGTAACATAATGGTTGTAAATAAAGCTGGAGTTCAGGATACTTCATTTATCCCTCATTCCATTAGAGCTGTTACATCACCCGCTGCTTTACAATCGGATTCAACAGAGAATGAAACAGTTTTGAAAGATGAGAATAGAGCAGTGAGCAAAGAGCAAGTTGAAGAAATAATTGATAAGATGAATGATTTTTTGGAGCCTGTCAGAAGGAATGTAAAGTTTGAAATGCATGAAAAGCTGGAAAAATACTATGTTACCGTTGTGGATGCGGACAAAAATGAAATCATCCGAGAAATACCTCCAAAGAAAATGTTAGATATGTATGCAGAAATGGCTGAATATATGGGGCTATTAATCAATGAGAAAGTATAGAGGTGAGTAGAAATGCGAATAGGTGGACTAGCAAGTGGAATTGATACAGAATCGATTATTAAGGATTTAATGAATGCGGAAAGACTCCCTCTAAATAAATTACAGCAAGATCGAACAAAATTAGAGTGGAAGCGGGATGCTTTCCGAGATGTTAATAAATTATTACTGGATTTAGACCAGAAGAAAATTTTAAATATGAAGTTAAGTGATACGTATAACAAGAAAATCGTCACTTCTACACAAGAAGGAGCTGTTCGTGCTACTGGGAGTGCAGGGGCGAGTAATGGGACGTATCGGATTGAAGTGAAGCAATTAGCGACTTCTGCGATTAATGTTGGAGAAAAACTAAACACAAAGGATGATCTTAAGTTTAACCCTGATGAGACTTTAGCAAGCCAAGGGTTTACTGGACCAATTAAATTTAGAACATATGGAAAAGATGACTCATATGGGGGAGACGGTAAGAATTTCCGAGAGCATAGATATGAAATAGAGGAAGGCGATAAACTCTCTGACGTTATCAAAAGGATTAACGATGATAAAGATAGTCCCGTTCGTATGACCTATGATGAAAATTCAGATAGAGTTATTTTAGAGGCTACAAGAACAGGGGTTTATAATCCTGGTGGACAAGAGATTGAATTTGAGGATAAAGACGGAGGTAATTTCTTTAAACGATTAGGGCTACATCAAAAACCAGAAGAAATAAAAGATGAAGATGGGGTGAGATTGGGAGAACATGGTGCCCGAAACGCAGAATTCACCTATAACAACGCCTATACAGTAAATACACAAGACAACCATTACCAACTAAATGGTGTTACATTCCAGTTCCTAGATGAAACGAAAGGAACTGCAACCTTAAACATAACAAACGACATCGATAATACAGTTGATAAAATCAAAGAGTTTGTAGAAGCGTATAACGAAATTGTAGAAGCTATCTCAGGTTCCCAGCGTGAAGAAGTGCATCGTGATTTTCCTCCGTTGACGGAAGAACAAAAAGCAGATATGTCTGACCGGGAAATTGAATTATGGGAAGAAAAAGCGAAAAGCGGTATGCTAAAAGGAGAAACTGCGTTAACCAGTGGATTAGCAAATATGCGCAGCAGCTGGTATAGTACGGTGAAAAATGATGGGCAATTCGCATCGTTAACGGAAATTGGTATTAGCACTTCTCCTGATTATATGGATGGCGGCAAGCTGATTATCGATGAAGATAAATTGCGTGAAGTTGTTGCGAATGATCCTGAAAGTGTGCAAAAGCTCTTCTCGAATAATACAAAAGATGATGGGCGCGGACTGATTAATCGTTTGGAGGATGCTGTGGAAGGTACGATTGCACAGGTCAATCAACGTGCTGGAAGAGCGACAGATGTGTCCTTAGACAGTTATGCATTAGGAAAAAGAATGAAAGAAATTAATGAACGGATTACCAATTTTGAACGTCGTTTAGGACAAGTTGAATCCCGCTACTGGAAGCAATTCTCTGAGATGGAGCGTGCTATTTCGATGATGAATGAGCAGTCTAATATGCTGATGTCAAACTTTAATCCAGGAGCAATGTAATAAAGGAAAGGAGGCAACGCAAATGTCTACAAAAAAAGCCTATCAGACCTACCAAAATAACGCAGTAAATACAGCATCAGGTGGAGAGCTGACTTTAATGCTCTATAATGGCTGCATTAAATTTATTAAACAAGCAATGAAAGATATGGATAATAACGATTTTGCTGCAAAAAATACGAATATCCAAAAAGCACAAAAGATTATTCATGAATTAATGGTAACCTTAGACCCGAAAATAGAGATTTCTAATCAAATTCTTCCGCTATATGACTATATGCAAAGGGTTCTAACGGAAGCAAATATAAAGAATGATAAAGAAAAGTTAGAAGAAGTACTCGGTTATGCAGAAGAATTTAGGGACGTTTGGAAGCAAGTAATTCTTAAGGATCGGCAACAAAAGTATAAGCAAGGTGCTTCTATCTAATGAACCGTCTATTACCCATTTACCAATTAACAGAATCGATGAAACTATTATTATTACAGGACATTACCTTAAATAATCGAGAAGAAATAATCCGTTTATTCCATGAAAAAATGGAAGAGCGTGGAAAGCTTTTGGAAGCGATGGTTCCTCCGTATACAGAGGAAGAAGATGAGCTAGGTCGAATTGTTGTACAAATGAATCAAGAAATTGAAAAGAAGATGAACCGTTTATTTATGGACTTGAAAAATGAAATGAAACAAGTACAGCAACAGAAGAAATCGACAACAAGCTATTCCAATCCATATAAAAATGTTCAGGGATTGGATGGTATGTTTTTGGATCAAAAAAAATAACAGTTTAATCAGCCATAAAAAAGAGATCATTTGTTTTTACAAATCTAATGCTCTTTTTTATGGTTCTTTTTTAAAACAAAGATTATTGGGTCAAAACCAAAATATATGTTACTTACGTCTAGCTAGCGGAGGAAAAACACGTAGACTCCTGCGGGAAAGCGTAGTGTTTTTCCGTAGCGGTTGCTCATAACAAATTCAATATAATTTGTCATCCATAGATTTTGGTGAAGAGCCAGATTATTATCTACCTAATTTGAATTATGTTAAAAATATTTGGAGTTCTAAAACCTTTATGAATAAGGGGATACAGCTGTTTAACAGAAAGCGCTTTCGTTGATTGGAAGTTTAGACAAGAGAAGTTGGTGGAATAGTGCTATAATATAGTTATAAAAGTTTAAAGGAGGACACTTACATGAAGTTTAACATTAGAGGCGAAAATATTGAGGTTACTAGCGCTATTCGAGAGTATGTCGAGAAAAAGATTAGCAAACTAGAAAGATACTTTGATTCCGCTCCGATTAGCGATGTACATGTAAATTTAAGTGTCTATAATGATGAACAGCGAATTGAAGTCACCATTCCAATGACAAATTTATTACTTCGCGCAGAGGTACAGCACATTGATTTGTATGCGGCTGTAGACTTAGTAGTAGATAAATTAGAAAGACAAATTCGCAAACATAAAACGAAAATCAATCGTAAATTCAGACAAAATGGTTCTCCAAAACATGCTTTTGCTGAGTTAGAAAAAGAAGCAAGATTAGCAACTGAAGAAGATAATGAACTTGAAATCGTACGTACAAAACGTTTTAATTTAAAACCGATGGATTCCGAAGAAGCAATTTTACAGATGGATATGCTAGGACATGCTTTCTTCGTATTTACAAATGATCAATCTGGTGAAACAAATGTAGTTTATAAACGCCGTGACGGGAAATACGGGTTAATCGAACCGCATGTTTAAAAGGAAAAGAAAATATATTTTCATAAATAAAATTAGCAGTATATCGTGTTGGAGCGGTATACTGCTTTTTATTTTGCCCTATTGATAAAAATAAGTAGGTTTAGGTATAACTTTCACTGCTTCTTCCTTGCTGATTTTTCATCTTTTTGAAATTTAAAATAGGAAGCAAAAGAAAGTATATAGCCGAATTTAAGAGAAATAGGGCATTTTTATTTGCGGACCTTAAGATTTGTCGAATAAAATAGCAAACTGCAGTTTTGGAGGCCGATTTTGCGAAAAATAGCTCAGTTTGTCCGGACAAACTGCAGTTTACCCGGACAAACTGCGAGTTTAGTCCAACAAACTACCTTTTTGATGATTCGCAAGAGAAAAAACGATATGGTATAAATAATTTAGAAAGTAAAAGGGGGGCAGTCAGATGCAATATACCAATGAAAGGTTATTAAATGAATTAGAACAGCGTGTGCGCCAACATGAGCAAACGATCCAGCAGTTATTGCGCATTGTAGCCAATCTAAACAAAAACCTCGTACAACTATCCTCTGAACAGAAAGAAAAAGTATATTAGTAGTATACCCATATTGGTACTACTCTACGTAAGACCACCCCCGCAAGTCCACTTCATTTGGAGCTGAAATAATCATTTCAGTTCCTTTTTTTCTATAAAATCGAACATGTAAAGAGAAGAAGAAAACGGATGATGTAAGTTGTCATAACAGTTTAGGAAGTGTTATGATACTTATATTGACTATTGTTTATAAGAAATGAAATATCTATGGGTTACTTACAATATTACCTATTGCTTATTGTTGGTTTTAGTAAATAGAAGCAATTGAAGTTTCAATTAACTGAGGAGCGTTCATGATGGCAGGAATTTTAACGAAAATTTTTGGTGATGGAAACCAAAAACAAGTGAAGCGTATTGAAAAACAGGTAGATCAAATCGAAGCATTAGAGCCTGAAATAGAAAAGCTTTCAGATACAGAGCTACAAAAGAAAACCGATGAATTCAAACAACGCATTGCTGATGGAGAAGAACTCGATAATCTTCTTGTTGAGGCATATGCCGTTGTCCGGGAAGCGTCGAAGCGAGTGCTAGGCATGCGGCCATTCCGTACCCAATTAATTGGTGCGATAGCCCTGCATAATGGGAATATTTCCGAAATGAAAACAGGGGAAGGTAAAACGTTGGCTTCCACCATGCCAGCATATCTTAATGCACTTACTGGAGAAGGCGTGCATATTATTACGGTCAACGATTACTTAGCTGATCGTGATGCAAAGGTAAATGGGGAACTGTTCGATTTTCTTGGCCTGACAGTGGGATTGAACCACAATGGTCTTCCAAAAGAGGAAAAACGCGCAGCTTACCAGGCTGATATCACTTACGGAACAAATAATGAATTCGGTTTTGACTATTTAAGAGATAATATGGTGCTGTACAAAGAACAAATGGTGCAACGCCCACTAAATTATGCAATTATTGATGAGGTAGACTCCATATTGATTGATGAGGCTCGTACGCCATTAATCATTTCAGGATCAGCAAAGAAATCTGCTGCCCTCTATCAGCAGGCAGACCGATTTGTCCGTACGTTACAGCAAGAAACGGACTTTACGTATGATGAAAAAACGAAAGCAGTACAGTTGACAGAACAAGGGATCGATAAAGCAGAAAAAGCTTTTAACATTGACAACTTGTTTGATTTAACGCATGTTTCTTTAACGCATCATATTAATCAAGCTTTAAAAGCACATGTATCCATGCATAAGGACACAGATTATATGGTGGAGGAAGGCGAAGTTATCATTATCGACCAGTTTACTGGACGTAAGATGAAAGGCCGCCGTTATAGTGATGGCTTGCACCAGGCTATTGAAGCAAAAGAGAATTTGCAAATTCAAAATGAGAGCATGACTCTTGCTTCAATCACGTTCCAAAACTATTTTCGGATGTATAAGAAATTAGCTGGGATGACAGGTACAGCGAAAACAGAGGAAGAAGAATTTAGAAGCATCTATAACATGGATGTTATTGCGATTCCTACAAATGAACCGATTCAAAGAGAAGACCGTGCAGATCAAATTTTCAAATCCATGGATGGTAAATTTAAAGCTGTGGTGAACAATATTAAAGAGCGGCATGAAAAAGGACAGCCTGTTTTAGTTGGTACAGTAGCAGTGGAAACTTCTGAATTAATTTCACAGTTGCTGAAACGTGCTGGCGTAAAACATGAAGTATTAAATGCGAAAAATCACTTTAGAGAAGCGGAAATTATAGAGAATGCTGGTCAAAAAGGTGCCGTAACGATTGCCACCAATATGGCTGGCCGTGGTACGGATATTAAATTGGGCGAAGGTGTGAAAGAACTTGGCGGGTTAGCTGTCATTGGGACAGAGCGACATGAATCTCGACGCATTGATAATCAGCTTCGCGGTCGTTCAGGCCGTCAAGGCGACCCTGGTATGTCACAATTTTTCTTATCAATGGAAGACGAGCTGATGCGTCGTTTCGGATCGGATAATCTGAAAACGATGATGGAAAGACTTGGCATGGATGATACACAGCCGATTGAAAGTAAAATGGTTTCCCGCGCGGTAGAATCCGCTCAAAAACGTGTAGAAGGTAACAACTATGATGCACGTAAGACAATCCTTGCCTACGATGACGTGCTTCGTGAACAACGCGAAATTATTTATAAACAGCGTTTTGAAGTCATTGATTCTGATAGCAATCTTCGTGAAATTATTACAAATATGATTCAATCTACCGTGGAGAGAATTGTTGCTACCCATACGCAGGATAATGATGAAGATAAATGGAATCTGGACGCTATTATTGAATATGTAGAAGGAAACTTATTAGAACAAGGTGATATTACCAAAGAGGAATTGCATGATAAAGAAACAAATGAAATTACGGATATCATCATGGAAAAGGTAAATCGCCGCTATGATGCAAAAGAGGAAGAACTTACATCGGAGCAATTCGCAGAGTTTGAAAAAGTTATTTTACTGCGCACGGTTGATTCGAAATGGATGGATCATATTGACCAAATGGATCAGTTACGTCAAGGAATTCATTTGCGTGCCTATGGACAAAACGATCCATTGCGTGAATACCAAATGGAAGGCTTCACCATGTTTGAAGAAATGATTGCAAGTATTGAAGAAGAAGTTTCTAAATATGTGATGAAAGCACAAATTCGTGAAAACCTGCAGCGCCAAGAGGTGGTAAAAAATACACAAGCTGTTTCTGGCGGTGGAGAAGAACAGAAGAAAAAATCGAAAAAACCTATCGTGAAAAACAATACTGTAGGACGAAATGATCCTTGCCCATGTGGAAGCGGGAAAAAATATAAAAACTGTCATGGTAAATAATTAAGCATGTAATAATAAATAACTGGATGAAGGAACACTGCAATACAATTTCTAAAAAGAGTTTGTATACAGTACTTTATCCAGTTATTCGAGTGAAAGTAATCAATAGGAGGAAATTATATATGGAATTAAGCGAAATCAAACAAGAGCTAGAAAAAATAACTTCACGTGTTGAAGAGTTTAGGGGGTCTCTTTGACCTCGATCAGAAGAAAGCGCGCATTGCAGAATTAGAAGCACTCATGTCTGATCCTTCATTTTGGGATAACCAAAACCAAGCGCAAACAGTTATTCAAGAATCCAATGCATTAAAAAGTTATGTGGAGTCTTTTGAAAGTATTCAAGAAACGTTGGATAATCTCGAGGTGTCCTATGAGCTTGTGAAAGAAGAAAATGACCAGGAATTATTTGAGGACTTGCAATCAGAGCTTCAGGAATTTAAGGAAAAAGTGAACAAATTTGAGTTACAGCTTTTATTGAGTGAGCCTTATGATGCGAATAATGCTATTTTAGAATTGCATCCTGGAGCAGGCGGAACAGAATCCCAGGATTGGGCAAGTATGCTGTTGCGTATGTACCAGCGCTGGGCAGAGAGTTATTCCTTTTCAGTGGAAACAATTGACTATCTTCCTGGAGAAGAAGCTGGTGTGAAAAGCGTTACTTTATTAATTAAAGGTCATAATGCGTATGGTTATTTAAAAGCTGAAAAAGGTGTTCATCGACTTGTTCGTATTTCACCTTTTGATTCATCCGGAAGACGGCATACATCGTTTGTATCTTGTGATGTTACACCGGAGATGAGTGATGATGTGGATATCGATATTAAAACAGAGGATTTAAAAATTGATACGTATCGTGCTAGCGGTGCGGGTGGTCAGCATGTCAATACCACCGATTCTGCTGTGCGAATCACACACCTTCCGACAAATACTATTGTTACATGTCAGAATGAACGTTCCCAAATCAAAAACCGAGAACAAGCGATGAAGATGTTAAAATCAAAACTTTATCAAATGGAGATCGAGAAGCAACAACAAGAACTAGATGATATTCGTGGAGAACAAAAGGAAATTGGCTGGGGTAGCCAAATCCGTTCATACGTTTTCCATCCGTACTCAATGGTTAAAGATCACAGAACAAATGTAGAAACCGGAAATACGCAGGCTGTTATGGATGGCGACTTAGATATGTTTATTGATGGATATCTTCGTTCCCAAATGAAGTAATGTCAAATTGTCCGATTTTGTTCAAAATGGTTAGCGCGTAAATGGATATAAAGACGGTATACTATTAGTAATAATCAAAGGGGAAGGAGTGAAAGAATGAAAAAAGGAATGATTGCTCTATTCTTCGGTATGGTGCTTGTTCTTGGAGCTTGTGGAAATGCGGATGACATTCGGAATGCGGATGAAGATCTGGAAGCTGGAGAACAAGTATTTCGAAATAATTGTGCTTCTTGTCATGGTGCTGATCTTTCAGGGAATGGAGGTCCTTCACTCGTAGATGTTGGATCGAAATATTCCCAGGAGGAAATTGCGGATATTGTTCAAAATGGTATTGGCGGAATGCAGCCACAGCAGCATGTAGAAGGGGAAGACCTAGAAGAATTAACTTCCTGGTTATCGAAACAATAATGTCTAGCAGGCGTTTGCCGAGTTGCAAGCGTCTGTTGACTTTTTTCTCCAATTTTTGTAGTCTAAATGGTCCTCTTATTCATTGCACCTTTATCAGGTTAAACTGCTGACTGCTTGGATTTTAAGAAATCTATTATTTACTTCGCACTTTGCACTTTTGTTTTTGATGTTAAGAAAACATAGATTAAAAGAAAGCAAGCATGCTCCTGGAAGAATTTACTTCGTTTTTTTCACTCCTATGCCATAAATAGGTGTAACATTCATTGGCAAAAACTTCTTTAAATAAATGTGTAAACAAACTTTATGCTATCAACATTCTTGTCTATTTATTACAAGGTTTGTCGAATTGAAATGAAAATGTAATATGATTTTTTCATCAAAAAATACGCAAAGATGTTATAATTACTTTTGTTCCGTATTAGAAAAACTGCCGATTCGCTAAAAAATGCGAGAATACAGGCTTTTCTAAGTTTAATCTATTATTTGGAACCGAACGGGCACGAAAAAGATAAATAAAGATAGAAATTTGTATAAATAAAAAAATATCGCAATTTATAATAGAAAGATATGACGAAAAATGTCTCTTCCGGTAATACATGGAAGAAGAGCATTTATACCGAAGCAGTTAATGACATAAGCTGAAAATAATAAATTAAATTAGGTGGTCATGAAATGATAACAATGGAGAATGTATCCAAAACATATAGTAATGGTGTAACGGCACTTAACGACATAAGTATTCATATTGAGCGTGGTGAATTTGTTTATTTGGTTGGTCAAAGTGGAGCTGGTAAATCATCCTTTATTCGTTTGATTTATCGTGAAGTGAAGCCGACAAAAGGGAAAATTATAATTAATGATATGGATTTAAGTAAATTAAAAGAAAGACAAGTCCCTTATTTAAGAAGAGAAATCGGAGTCGTCTTCCAAGATTTTAAACTTCTGCAAAAACTTACAGTCTATGAAAATGTAGCTTTTGCATTAGAAGTAACTGAAACATCTCCAAAAATGATTAAGAACAGAGTGATGGATGTTTTAAAGCTGGTAGGCATAGAACATAAAGCACAAATGATTCCGAGTGAATTATCTGGGGGAGAACAGCAACGTGTAGCTATTGCCCGGGCCATTGTAAATAACCCCAAGGTGGTTATAGCGGATGAACCAACGGGAAACTTGGACCCAGATACTTCATGGGAGATTATGAAAGTTTTAGAAGAAATTAATTCAAAAGGTACAACCATAATCATGGCAACTCACAGTAAACATATTGTTAATACAATTAAACGCCGTGTCATTGCACTTGAGGATGGAGTTATTGTACGAGATCAACAGCGAGGTGACTACGGCTATGAAGTATAGAACATTGTTAAGACATGTACGTGAAGGTACAAAAAATATTTTTCGGAATGGCTGGATGACATTTGCTTCGATTGCAGCCGTAACAACGACATTAATTCTTGTTGCAGTCTTCTTAGCGCTTGTCTTGAACCTTGACCAAATGGCGAGAAACATTGAACAAGATGTCCAAATTAGTACAATGATTGACCTTACAGCTGATGAAGAACAAATTGTCCAGCTTGGTGAAGAGATTGAGCAAATAGATGGTGTAAAAGAGGTACAATTCTCTTCCAATGATAATGAGTTAAGTAAATTGATTGAGAGTATGGGTGATGAAGGACAAGCGTGGACAATGTTTGAACAGGATAACCCACTAAATCATGTGTATATTGTAGAAGCTATTGAACCTGAAAACACAGAAGCCGTTGCCAACCAAATCGAAGAACTGGAAAATGTCGAGAAAGTACATTATGGAAAAGAAGTTGTCGAGCAGCTTTTCCAATTTAATAACTATGCGAGAGCGATTGGACTTGCATTAATTATAGCTCTCGTGTTTACAGCGATTTTCCTTATTTCCAATACAATTAAAATTACTATTATTGCCAGAAGCACAGAAATTGGAATTCAAAAATTGGTAGGAGCAACGAATTCATTTATTCGCTGGCCATTCTTTGTGGAAGGGGCATTGTTGGGTATTCTCGGATCCATCGTACCAATAGCTGTTATATTAGGCGGTTACTACTATGTATATCATAATTTTGTAGACGTAATTACATTCCGATTTGTAGAATTATTGCCATTTGATCCATTTGCATGGCAGCTATCTGGAATGGTCCTTCTAATTGGAGCGTTAATTGGCGTTTGGGGAAGCGTAATGAGCGTACGGAAATTCTTAAAAGTTTAAAAAAATAGGCATGTTCAAAAAGGCGCTGTTATAGTTGCCTTTTTGAATATCCTCTAAAAAGCAGAAACAAAATGGGAAGGGGAACTACTACATATGAAAAGCTTGAGAGCATTAACCGCCGCAAGTCTCGTTACATTGCTCGCAGTGATGACACCAATACATTCTGTTTCAGCAGAGTCTGTTAAAGATGTAGAAGAAGAAATTAATGAGCTGGAAAAAGAAAAATCTGACCTGGAAACAGAAAAAGAGGAAGCCAAGAAAAAGCAACAGGATTCTGAAGGAAAGTTAGAATCAAACCAAAAAGAGCAGGATGAAGTGGAAAATCAGATTAACGCGATGGATGAAGAATTAAATCAAACGCAAGCTGATATTACTGCAAAAGAAAATGAAATTGAACAAACAAATCAAGAAATCGAAAATCTTACAAATGAAATTGAGACGTTGTCAAATCGTATTGAAGAGCTAACGGGAGAAATTGAGGAATTAGAGGATCGAATTGAAACGAGAGATAAACTTATTAAAGAACGTCTTCGCACTATTCAACAAAATGGCGGAGAAATTCAGTACGTAGAAGTAATCTTTGGTTCACAAAGCTTCAGTGAATTTATTTCTCGAAGTACTGCGGTAAACACGATCATGGAACAAGATAGATCGATTATGGATGAGCAGGCAAATGATAAGGCGCAGTTAGAAGAAGACACGGAAGAACTTGAAGCTAGTAAAGTTGAAGTGGAAGAAAATAAGGTTGCTGTAGAAGAGAATAAAGCAACGCTTGAGAGTCAGCATGATGAATTGCTAGCTTTACAAGATCAGCTTGACGACCAAATATCTAATAAGGAAACCTTATTGGCTGATCTAGAAACGGAATATACTGAGCTGGAAGAAATAAAACTAAGTGCAGCAGAAGAACAAGAGCTGCTTGATGCCCAAGCCAAAGCGAAGGAAATAGCGTTGGAATCCGCTCAAAGTAAGAAAACAGAACTTGAAGAGAAGGAAGCAGAAGAAGCAGCACGTGCTCAGGCAGAAGCTGAAGCAGAGAAGCAGCGTAAAGCGGAGGAAGAAACTCAAAAAGATACAGAGAGCCAAGGGAAAGAAGAACCGGCAGAGAGTAAAGAGCAAACAGATAATGAGTCTGAAAGCAGCGAATCCTCCGATGATCAGAATAGTAGTAGCGAAGAGGATGTTCAAGTGGCATCCGTGCCAAGTAATAATTCCGGTTTTATTCGCCCATCTTCTGGTCCGCAAAGTTCTCCATTTAGTCCCGGCCGCAGTCACCCAATTTATGGCGATGTCAGACCCCATAATGGAATGGACATCGCACAAACTGGAGAAGCGGATAAAGTGATTCGTGCTGCAGCGGACGGTGTGGTTGCCTTTGCGGGTACAATGAGTGGTTATGGTAATACAATTATGATTACACATAAAATAGACGGGCAAGATTATACAACCTTATATGGTCATTTAGCCAGCTTTACTGTATCGAGTGGTCAAACAGTAAGCCAAGGAGATCAGATTGCTGTTATGGGAAGTACCGGTGATTCCACAGGTTTACACTTGCATTTTGAAATTCATCCAGGTGGTTACCGTAATCCTGTAGACCCAGCAGGTTATATTAATTAAAAGAATAATAGAATAATAAAATTTTTAAAACGAGAAATCCGAACTAGTATTCAAACTTTCTTCTAATAGAATTTGAATTAGTTCGGATTTCTCGTTCATGAATGTACTTCTATTTCCGTTTCACATAAAAAAGTTCATAATAAGGGGAGGTCCGTTCGTCATTATGTTTGTGTAAAATTATAGTCATTCCCTTCATAACATGATATGCTTTTCTTATTAGAAAATAAATAGAAAAGATTTCTATCCATTAATGATTTTTTTCCGAGAGCGGTTATAATGATAGTAAAAGAAAATCAGATTGTCTTGATTTTATATATTAATTAAACTTCAAAGGTGAGAGGAAAGCTTTTGAAGCAAGAAAGAGGTGTAGGAATGAAGCTTAACCAAACCAAAATAATATTGATATTTATAGGTGCTTTACTTATTGGACTGCTGGGTGGCTTTGGCGGCGTAAAGTTAGCTCAAAATCTAGAGGGCAGCTCTCCTTTGGAAATAACAAATACCACAAAAAATTCATCCAGTGATGACTCAGAAAATGCTTCCGAATTACCAGCTGATTTGAATAAGATTTCACAGACATTTGATTTAATAAAATCGAACTATATAGAAGATGTGGACGATAAGGAGTTAATTGAAGGTGCGGTAGAAGGAATGTTGTCCACGTTAGAAGATCCGCACACTTCCTACTTAGATAGTGAAATGATGCAGCAGTTTAATGAACAGATTGAGTCATCCTTTGAAGGTATTGGGGCGGAAGTTAGTGAAGTAGATGGTTATATAACCATTATTTCACCAATGAAAGACTCTCCGGCAGAAAAAGCAGGATTGCGTCCAAATGACCAAGTATTAAGTGTAGATGGAGAAAGCCTGGAAGGATTAAATGTAAACGAGGCGGTTGCGAAAATTCGTGGAGAAAAAGGAAGCGAAGTTGTTTTGGAAATTCAACGATCAGGGGTTTCTGATTCATTCCAAGTAACTGTCCAACGTGATACTATTCCGGTTGAAACGGTCCATAGTGAAATTCACACGGAAGATGGCAAGGATACAGGCATTCTCCAAATTACAAACTTCTCTGAGCATACGGATGAAGAGTTTACAGAGCAATTGGCAGATTTAGAAGATAAGGGTATCGATGGTCTAGTTATTGATGTTCGCGGTAACCCAGGCGGGTTATTAGATGTTGCAGAAGATATCTTGAAGCATTTTGTTCCTAAAGATATGCCATATTTACAAATTGAGGATGCTAACGGAAAAAAAGAAGCGTTTCGATCTAATTTAGAAAAAGAAAAAGATTATCCAATTAGTGTATTAATTGATGAAGGAAGTGCTTCAGCATCTGAAATCGTCGCTGTAGCAATGAAAGAGTTAGAGTATGATATTGTTGGAGAGACAAGCTATGGTAAAGGAACGGTGCAACAAGCTATTCCATTAGGCGACGACAGCTCGATTAAAATAACAACTTTTAAATGGTTATCTCCGAATGGCGTATGGATTGATGGCGATGGAATTAAGCCAACGATTGAACAAAAACAAGCCGATTATTATTACGCTATTCCAATCCAAGTCACAGACGATGAGCCGCTCACTTTTGACCATACAAGTGAGGCAGTAGCTAATATGCAAGTCATGTTATCTGGCTTAGGATATGATACGGAAAGAACAGACGGCTACTTCAGTGAAGAAACAGAAAATGCTGTGGAAGCTTTTCAAGAAGATAATGATTTGGAAGTAACTGGTGAGGTAAATGAAGAAACAGGCGGATTAATCGAAACACAAATTATTGAAAAGATTCGCTCTGGAGAAGATGACAGGCAGTTAGAACGCTCGTTAGAAGAACTTTACCAATAGGAAAGAGATTTGTTCAATTATCCAATAAGGATGATTGAACAAATCTTATCTTGCAGGTTAGATAAAATGTTACGTATCAAGGGAAAAAATCGCGATTCTCAAAAAGAAATGCGAATGCGAGGTTTCGAAGAACGTAATTGCAAAGAGGGTGAAGAATTTTGGTGGAAGCATGGCTCATAGAACTAGCAAAAGGCATAGGCAAGTTTTTTTTAAATCCAGCATTTTATTGGTTTTTATTTATATTAACTGCAGCCAGTTATTTTCGTATTAAACGTGAGCGGTATGATTTTGGAATAAAAGTATATCCGAAGTTTATCGAATGGGGGAAAACATGGCTTGTCTCGCTTATTAGCGGCATACTGATATCTGCCGTCATTATTGGAGTGGGAATGGTATTTTCTTATGAGACATTACTTGTGTTAGCTTTTGCTTTTATCATATTAAGTATTAGCACACATTTTACGTTACTGTCTCCTAGTTATACAATTGGATTAACATTTTTAATTTTATTTTTTGCCCCTTATATTTTTGATATGCAAAGCTGGGTGGATTATTCATTACTCTATGAACGAAGTCTTCCAGCATTAGCAATATTAGCAGGTTTATTGTTATTTGTAGAATCTTTATTAATTAAACGTATTGAAAAACAAGTTACTTTTCCAAGGATTGAATTAAGTGACCGCGGCGTTTGGGTAGGAGAACAACAGATTAAGCGATTAGCAGTTGTTCCGCTTCTTATGCTTGTACCTGAAGGGTTAATCACTTCTTTTGCACCTTGGTGGCCATATTTCTCTATTGGGGAAACCTCTTTAGGTTTGGTTCTCATTCCCTTTTTAATTGGTTTTCATTATAAGGCACAAGGGCATTTTCACCAAGATGCTATATACAAGCTGGCCAAAGCAAATACATTTTTAGCAATTGGCATTTTAATTATAGCTGTTGGAGGAGTGGTTGTTCCATATCTCTCTTTAACTGCTATTATCTTAGCAATTATAGGAAAAGAATATATGAATTATAGATATAGAGAAGGCGACCGTTTACGCCGTCCATATTATCAGCCGCATCCAAAAGGGCTGCGGGTTATTGGGATCATACCAGGCAGTCCAGCGGAAAGGTTAGAAATTGAGCCTGGAGAGTCAATTTATCGGGTGCATGGAAGGAACGTACGTACAAGTCAAGCTTTTTATGAAGCTTTACAAGGAAGCGGAGCCTATATTAAAATGGAAATCTTTAATCATGACAATGAAGCTCGCTTTGTGCAATGTTCACTATATGAAGGAGAACATCATTCTCTGGGTTTCCAATTTGCAGAGGAGCCTTATAAAGCAAGAAGAGATAAAAAAAATAATGCGTCATAAACAAGAATGCTTGGAACGGTATTGTAAAATCGATCCAAGCATTCTTGTTCTATCATTGAATAGAAACGATGATTTAACACGAACTAAAAAGGCTATAATGATAATGGGAGATTTTTTTATAAAATTTAAAGTATGAGTCATCGATTTTCGTAAGACGAATAACGGCGGCGATGACTAAGATCATTTTTATTAAACGCATTTCTTTTTCTTGATAATAAGTCGAATGCTTGTTCGTTTTTATGAGAAAGTATATAATAGAAAGTAGCTATCTAAAAGAGACGGAGGAATTTGTATGAAGGAGCGTTTTGAATTAGTTTCTGCCTATGAGCCAGCGGGAGATCAGCCGGCTGCAATTAAAGAAATAACAGAAAAAATCCTTGCAGGGCAGCGGCATCAAACATTACTTGGGGCAACAGGTACTGGGAAGACTTTTACGATGTCAAATGTGGTGAAAGAAATTAATCGTCCAACACTTGTCATCGCTCATAATAAAACCTTGGCTGGACAGCTTTATAGTGAATTTAAAGAATTTTTTCCGAATAATGCTGTCGAATATTTTGTGAGCTACTATGATTATTATCAGCCAGAAGCTTACGTGCCTTCTACAGATACCTTTATTGAAAAAGATGCAAGTATAAATGATGAAATTGATAAATTACGCCACTCTGCCACATCTGCACTTTTTGAACGAAATGATGTGTTGATTGTAGCCAGTGTGTCATGTATATATGGTTTAGGTAATCCAGAAGAATATAGGAACCAAGTACTTTCTTTAAGACTTGGAATGGAGAAAGAAAGAAATCAGCTCTTAAGGGAATTAGTAGATATTCAATATGCAAGAAATGATATTAACTTTCAGCGCGGAACGTTTCGTGTGCGTGGCGACTCTGTCGAGATTATTCCGGCATCTCATGAGGAGCATTGTATTCGCGTAGAGTTTTTTGGGGATGAGATTGACCGGATCCGTGAGGTAGATGCCCTAACAGGAGAAATTATTGGAGACCGCGAACATGTCGCCATCTTTCCGGCATCTCACTTTGTTACCGGTGAAGAAAAAATGAAGATTGCGATTAAAAATATTGAAAAAGAATTAGAAGAGCAGTTAAAGAAATTAAATGACGCAGGAAAACTGCTAGAAGCACAACGTTTGGAACAACGTACGAATTATGACTTGGAAATGATGCGGGAAATGGGCTTTTGTTCTGGGATTGAAAACTATTCTCGCCATTTAACATTACGTGAAGCTGGTGCGACACCTTATACATTATTGGATTTCTTTCCTGAGGATTTTTTAGTTATTATTGATGAATCCCATGTGACGCTGCCGCAAATTCGGGGAATGTATAACGGAGACCAAGCAAGAAAACAAGTATTAGTTGATCACGGTTTTAGACTGCCTTCCGCGATGGATAATCGCCCTTTACGATTTGAAGAATTTGAAGAAAAGACAAATCAACTGGTTTATGTTTCTGCAACCCCAGGACCGTATGAGTTAGAGCATTCTCCAGAAATGACAGAGCAAATTATTCGGCCGACAGGTTTATTAGATCCGGAGATTGAGGTTCGTCCGATTGAAGGGCAAATTGATAATTTAATTGGTGAAATTCGTAAGAGGATGGATAAAAAAGAACGTGTTTTAATTACAACCTTAACGAAGAAAATGTCAGAGGATTTAACAGATTACTTAAAAGAAATCGGAATGAAGGTTGCTTATTTGCATTCCGAAATTAAAACACTTGAGCGGATAGAAATCATCCGTGACCTGCGTATTGGAAAATACGATGCTCTAATCGGAATTAACCTTCTACGAGAAGGACTGGATATTCCAGAAGTATCTTTAGTTTCCATTTTAGATGCCGATAAAGAAGGATTTTTACGTTCGGAGCGTTCATTAATTCAAACAATGGGCCGTGCAGCACGAAATGAGAATGGTAAAGTTATTATGTATGCTGATAAAATCACTGACTCCATGCAAAAAGCGATTGATGAAACAAATCGGCGTCGGACTGTACAGCAAGAATATAATGAGAAGCATGGCATTACACCGAAAACAATTAATAAAGAAGTAAGAGATGTTATTCAAGCAACCATTGCGGCTGAAGCACCAGAGGCTTATGAATCAGAAGCAAAGCAAATAAAGAAGATGACGAAAAAAGAAAAACAGAAGGTCGTCGAAAATATGGAAAAAGAAATGAAACAAGCAGCCAAAAATCTAGACTTCGAGAAAGCAGCAGAATTACGAGATGTTCTCTTGGAGCTTAAAGCGGAAGGATGAGTTTTTGATGCCAAGTAAATCTATAAAAATCCAAGGTGCCAGAGCACATAATTTAAAAAATATTGACGTGGAGATTCCTAAAAATAAATTAGTCGTTCTTACTGGGCTGTCTGGCTCCGGGAAATCGTCTCTCGCCTTCGATACCGTTTATGCAGAAGGACAACGCAGATATGTAGAATCTTTATCTGCGTATGCTAGACAATTTTTAGGGCAAATGGATAAGCCAGATGTCGATGTAATTGAAGGATTATCCCCGGCGATTTCCATCGATCAAAAAACAACCAGTAAAAATCCAAGGTCAACAGTAGGGACGGTTACGGAGATTTATGACTATTTACGTTTACTTTATGCACGTGTAGGGAAACCAACCTGTCCCAAACACGGTATTGAAATTAGTTCGCAGACGGTGCAGCAAATGGTCGATCGTGTGATGGAATACCCGGAAAGAACGAAAATGCAAATCCTAGCTCCTGTCGTATCAGGGAGAAAAGGAGAACATGTCAAAGTAATAGAAGACTTGAAAAAAGAAGGATATGTACGTGTTCGAATTGATGGTGAGATGCGGGAAGTTACGGATGATATTAAATTAGAGAAAAATAAAAAGCACTCTTTGGAAGTGGTTATTGACCGTATTGTGGTCAAAGAAGGAATAGAAACTCGTCTGAGCGATTCATTGGAATCCGCTCTTAAATTGGGCGATGGAAATGCCATTGTTGATGTTATCGGTGATGAAGAACTTATGTTCAGTGAAAATCATGCATGCCCCATTTGTGGATTCTCGATTAGTAAGCTGGAGCCGCGGCTCTTCTCTTTTAACAGCCCTTTTGGTGCTTGTCCAAGCTGTGATGGATTAGGTTCAAAACTTGAAGTAGATGTCGATTTAGTCATCCCTGATTGGGATAAAACGTTAAATGAACATGCTATTGCTCCTTGGGAACCGATTAGCTCACAGTATTATCCGCAGCTTTTAAAAAGCGTTTGTGATCATTTTAATATACCAATGGACGTTCCGGTGAAAGACATTCCTAAGGAACAATTGGATAAAATTTTGTATGGAAGCGGGAGAGAAAAAATTCATTTTCATTATGAGAATGAGTTTGGAAGTTCCCGTACAAAGGAAGTTGCTTTTGAAGGTGTGATAAAAAATGTGGAGCGCAGATATCGAGAAACATCTTCTGATTTTATCCGTGAAACATTAGAAAAATATATGGCTCAGAAAAATTGTCCGACATGTAAAGGATATCGTTTAAATAAAGAAGCACTTGCTGTATTAATTGATGGAAAACACGTTAGTCAAATAACGGATTATTCAATTTTAGAATCCATCGACTTCTTTAAAAACCTGGAGCTAAGCAAAAAGGATCGTCAAATAGCACGCTTAATTTTAAGAGAGATTGATAATCGCCTTGAGTTTTTAAATAATGTCGGCTTAGATTATTTAACCTTATCCCGGTCAGCGGGAACTCTTTCAGGTGGAGAAGCACAGCGAATTCGTCTGGCAACACAAATCGGTTCTGCACTAACAGGAGTTCTTTATGTCCTTGATGAGCCTTCCATCGGACTGCACCAACGTGATAACGACCGTCTTATTGAAACGCTGAAGCAGATGCGGGATTTAGATAATACATTGATTGTCGTTGAACATGATGAGGATACGATGCTTGCGGCAGACTGGCTTATCGATATTGGACCTGGTGCCGGCGAACATGGAGGTCAGATTGTAGCAAGTGATACGCCAGAAAATGTGATGGCTGATGAAAATTCACTAACGGGGCGTTATTTGTCTGGTAAAGAATTTATCCCTGTACCTTCGAAACGGAAAAAAGCAGATAAGCGTAAAATAAAAGTTGTCGGTGCATCCGAAAATAATTTAAAAAATGTATCTGCTGAAATCCCAATTGGTTTGATGACGGTGGTTACCGGCGTTTCCGGGTCGGGGAAGAGTACGCTTGTTAATGAGATTGTTTACAAATCACTGGCCAAAGAATTGTATAAAGGTAAAGTGAAACCAGGGAAACATCGGAGCATTAAAGGGATTGAGCATATTGAAAAAGTCATTGATATTGATCAATCTCCAATTGGAAGAACACCGCGTTCTAACCCGGCTACGTATACAGGAGTATTTGATGATATTCGTGATGTATTTGCACAAACCAATGAAGCCAAGGTGCGTGGTTATAAAAAAGGACGCTTCAGTTTTAATGTCAAAGGTGGACGTTGTGAAGCTTGCCGCGGCGATGGAATCATCAAGATTGAAATGCATTTCTTACCGGATGTCTATGTGCCTTGTGAGGTTTGTGAGGGGGCACGTTATAATCGCGAAACACTCGAAGTGAAGTATAAAGGAAAAAATATATCAGATGTCTTGAATATGCGCATTGAAGAAGCGTTGGAATTTTTCGCTGCGATTCCAAAAATTAAACGGAAACTACAAACGATTTATGACGTTGGCTTAGGTTATGTAAAATTGGGACAACCAGCAACGACATTATCTGGCGGAGAAGCTCAACGTGTGAAATTGGCAAGTGAATTGCATAAAAGATCGAATGGAAAGACATTTTATATCCTTGATGAACCAACTACAGGACTGCATTCTGCAGATATTCGCCGTTTATTGGATGTCCTCCAAAGATTGGTGGATAATGGAGATTCTGTCCTAATTATCGAGCATAATCTAGATGTCATTAAAAGTGCAGATCATATTATTGATCTAGGTCCTGAAGGCGGAGATCGAGGCGGACAAATTATCGCTACAGGGACTCCAGAAAAAATTGCAGAACAAGCTGATGTTTCTTATACAGGAAAATATCTAGGTCCTGTCTTAGAACGCGATAGAAAACGTATGAATGAAATGTTAGAAGAGAAAGTTGCCAGCAAGTAGAATAAAATGAAATGAATCAGCTTTCCCCAGGGGAATTGCTATCCTCTGGGGAAAGCTGAACTTTTCAAAAAAGTAAAAGAATGCGTGCTGTACATAGAAGAGAGTGGCTTATTCCATTAAACGATTTGAAAAAATAAATGTGGCTAGGTTATTGGAGCTAGTTAGTTATTTTTTGGAGCGGAATCGAGCTGGTTTGGAGCAGATAGGCGATATTCGGAGCGGAATCAAGCTGAGCTGGAGCGGGTTAGGAATATTTGGAGCGGAATCGAGCTAGGTTGGAGCGGATAGGTGAAATTTGGAGCGGAATCAAACTGGGTTGGAGCGGTTTGGCAATATTTAGAGCGAATTCAGCATAAACTGGAGCGATTTACCCACTTTTTTGAGCGAGTTCGATTTAATTTCAGCAGGTTCAATTTGAATCTTGCTTGCCTTTGGAGAGTAGAAATAAAGTGTTGGGCGTTTAAGAAAAATTCCCGGTAAAGATTTTTTGGAAATGATGTTTAGTGATGCTCCTTATATGGGAAGCTTTTTGCCTGTAATTTTTCACTTTAAGATAGCATATAAAAATATAAAAAATTGCTATACCGCAGTAGCTGTACTGTGGCCTTTTAAGCTAGGTATTTGACGCATTGTTTGCATTCCGATAGAGTAAAAGAATAGAATTGGAGGTTGAAACATGAAACCAATAGAATCAGATAAAGTTCAACAAGCGTTGGACAGTTATTTAAATAAAGAAGTATATGTTCATTTAGAAACAACAAACGGAGCATATGCCAATCACTTGGATAAAAATGCATATACAGTTGGAGCTTATATACGAAATGCAAAAGTAACTTATACAAAAGCCAAAATTTTAGGGGATGGGAATTCCTATCGTGTTGGCTTGAAAATGGAGCTTGGCTGGATATATGCTGAGGGATTAACAGATTGGACGATATATCAAGAAAATCAATTATTACTAGCTGGGCATGATCGAGAAGGCCGATTGATGGTAGCTTTAGAAATTAGTGAAACCCCCTTTGAGTAATAAATAAAACGGGCAAATATGTAAGATGATTATAGAAAGATAGGTGAAAGTAATGGAGAAACATGTTGTGGTTATTTTTCCGCACCCGGATGATGAAGCATTTGGAGCAGCTGGTTCTGTTGCAAAGTTTCGTGCAGAAGGTGTGCCGGTAACATACTTATGCGGAACGCTAGGACAAATGGGAAGAAATATGGGAAATCCAACCTTTGCCAATAGAGAATCATTACCGGAAATCCGTAAAAAAGAATTAAAACGTGCATGCGCTACCTTAGATATGGAATTAAAGATGCTAGGTTACCGTGATAAAACGATTGAATTTGAAGATAAGCAAGAGGTAGCAGATCATTTAAGAAGTTTACTAGAAGAAATTGAACCTTCTCTTGTAATTACCCATTACCCTGGTTATGCAGTGCACCCAGATCATAATTCTTTAGGAGCTGCAGCTGTTCAAGCTGTAGAGGATATGGATCCTGATAAAAGACCAAAAGTTTGGGCGCAGGCTTTTTCAAATGATCATGAACTAAAATTAGGACCACCGCATATTGAAAATGATGTACATGACTATTTTGATAAAAAACTGCAAACCATTCTATCTCATGATTCTCAAGTAGCAGGAATGTTTGGCTGGTTTAAAAATATGGATGATTTAGATGATCAAGTGAAAAAAGAAATGATTGAAAACTACTCTACAGAACGTTTTTATCTTTGGAATTTTGATGACAATAAACAAAACTAATCGTACTGTTTAAAATAAATATGGAGTGGGAAGATAAAGAAATGAAACTTTTTCATTTCTTTTTTCGTATGAAAAGGTAGTAAGACACATATCCATGGATAGATAGATGACAAATTAGTTATAGAGGGAGGTAATTCCATGAAAAAATTGTATCGTTCAGAATCAAATAAATTGGTTGCAGGTGTACTTGGCGGATTAGGAGAATATTTTAATGTAGATCCGACATTACTCCGTGTTATTTTCTTAATATTACTTATCCCTAGCTTTTCGACTGTTGCAATTGCTTATTTAATTGCTGCATTGATTATGCCTAAAGGGGACGTTTATTAATGTTGCTTCGAGGAATTATTTCACTTGTATTAAATGCAGTGGCACTGATAGCCGTTGCACAAATTTTTGATTCTTTTCAATTAGACGGGTTTGGTACGGCACTTTTAGCCAGCTTTATTTTAGCTATCTTAAACATTTTTGTTAAGCCTATTTTAGTTATTTTAACGCTGCCAATTACAGTTATTACCTTTGGGCTATTTTTAATTGTGATTAATGCCATTACGCTTATGATTACACAAGCATTAATTGGAGATGCATTTGTTATTGATGGTTTTGGCACAGCATTTATTGCATCGATTGTTATATCGTTTATTACAATGATTTTAAATAGTCTTGTACGTGACATGCGCTGAAGGTTGGGTTTTACCTAGCCTTCTTTTTTCTTTATATAGTGAGATAAACATAACAAGAGCAAAAACAATGTCAGAGAGGGCGAGAGCAAACGATGAAATTAGAAAGGCTATTATCCATTATTATATTATTGCTAAACCATCGTATGCTGCAAGCAAAGGATTTAGCAGATAAATTTGACGTATCTATTCGGACAATCTATCGGGATATTGATGCTATTCAAGCTGCCGGTATTCCCATTGTGACCTATCAGGGGGTGAATGGTGGCATCGGGCTAGCGGAAGGGTACCGGCTGGATCGCAATATGCTGACAAAAGATGAATTAGCATCGATTGTTACTGCGCTTCGCAGTCTCTCTACTTCTTATGAAAAAGAGCAATATCAGCAATTAATGGAAAAAATGAATAGTATTGTACTTCCTGGGGATGCAGAAGCTTTTCAAAATAAAACGAACCGGGTTCTTATTGATTATTCTCCCTGGGATAATAGTGACAGTCTCCGCTTAAAACTTGAAAGTATTGAAAAAGCAATTGATAACTGCTTGGTGATTTCATTTACCTATTCTGATGCACAAGGAAAGATTACACAACGAATGGTAGAGCCGTATACATTAATTTTCAAAGGAAGACAATGGTACGTACAAGCTTATTGTCTTGGGAAGGCGCAGTTTCGCTTATTTAAATTAAGAAGAATAAAACACTTAGCTGTTGATTTAGAAATAAGCTTTACCCGCCGTACTTTGCCAGAGCAAAAGCAGATAACAGGAAAACAATCATTAACACCTTCTGGCGATAATGAGATTGTCTTGCGTTTTCAGGAAGAAGTACGTCATCTAGCAGAAGATTGGTTTGATGCAGCGGACCTTATACCAACTGGTGATGGAGCGTGGGAAGTAAAGAAAGCCTATCCAGAGGATGAGTGGTTATATAGCTTTATTCTCAGTTTTGGTCATCATGTGGAAGTACGAAAGCCTGTTCATTTACGAGAGATTATCGCAGAGCGTGCAGCACAAATTATAAATTTATATAAAAAAGATTGTTAAACATGACAGATAGATGTCAGGTTTACTGCTTTATAATAGATATTATCAAAATGATAAGGAGACTGATAGATTATGAAGCAGGATAAATCGAGAGCAGCAAAAATAAGTCCGGTCCGTATTGAAAGACGGCCAGCATTTACACTAGCGGGAGTCAGTGCAATCACAACAAATCAAACTGAGCAGCTTGGGAATGGAAAGATAGGATCATTATTTGAACGCTTTTTTGCAGAGAACATTAGTGAGAAATTAGGTGTAAATATTTGCAAAGAGGGGAATTATAGCTGTTATTTTCATTATGAACAAGAAGATAAAGGAGCCTATGAAGTGATGGTAAGTGTACAGGTTGAGGATGCTTCTTCCATTCAAAACCTAGAAGAGATTCAAACCTTTACAGTACCAGAGGCTACCTACGCTGTATTTGAAACAGAAAAAGGACCGATTGTCGAAAAGGTACAGCAAGCATGGGCTGCTATTTGGGAGTGGCAGCAGCAACCCGAAAATCAGCGGACATTTACTGGTGATTTTGAATATTATAGCGGTGACATGGACCCAGCAAATGGGCAAGTAGAAATATATATTGCGGTTAAATAATCAGAAATTCAAAGGATGAGAGTTAAAAGGAAAAGATAATTGGTTGCAGTTCTTTATAGAGTTATTAAGCAGAAGATTAGAATTTCTCCAACCTTCCTACTTTTATGTTATGCAATATATCCATCATCAATATTTGATGAATTATAAAGGAAGGAGAAGAGAAAATGCTAAAATCGATAAACTTAATCAATGAATTACTTTCTGGCAGAACAGATTATGAAATCACAAATATCTTAAAAGAACCACAAAATATGGAATATGAGGGAACTACTTTTAATATTAAAATAAATATAGGAGTCGTTTAGCTAAACGAACACCAAAGAAAAATGGTTATTTTGTTGTATTTTGGGAAAAAGATGTAAATCATTGTAACCAGGCTTATGCATATAGTGAAAGCCCGGATAAAATAATGATTTCGATTATAGATAAGGACTTGAAAGGTCAGTTTATTTTTCCGAAATCGCTTCTTTTAGACAAAGGAATATTAAGAACTGTAGATAACAAGGGGAAAATGGCCATCAGAGTATACCCTTCTTGGGAAAAGTCTTTAAATAACTCTGCTAAAAAAACACAAGCATGGCAGGCGCCATACTTTATGAATGTTTCAAGTGAAATAGATATAAGAAGGCTTACAGAACTATATTTCTCTTAAAAGGATCCCCACAAGAAAATAGGATGAAAAAGTCCGGAAAATTTCTCTTTTAATAAAGGATAAAATTAAAGGTGAAATCCGGACTTTTATTATGCTTATTTTTCATCGTTCCCTTTATACTGCTGTTCCATCACTTTTGCTATTTCCTCCATATACGCTTCTTCCTCTTTCGACCAGAAACTCGGTGCAATAAAATCGTCAGCTTCTATTGATTCTAGCTGATCTTCCCATTTGTCCATATTTTCTGCAATGGCCTCTTCAGGTACAATTTTCAGAAATAGCTCATTTATCGCAGTGTAACTGGCTTTAAGACTCCCACTTCAAGAAATGAGTAAAAAATTATATTTCTAAGTGGGAGATCTAACAGCCAGTAACGGCCCGATTCGTTCAACTAACCTTCAGTGGGGGATGAAAGAAAACCCCCACTGAAGGAAGTTTCACTTTATATCCAAAAGTACTTGCTGTGCTTCTGGTGCATCTGCAGGGATATTTTCTCTCATCAATCTTTTGACATCAGCCAGTATAGATAGCCATCTCTGTCTAGCTTCACGCGCTCTTCCTTTGGTATATCTGTGAAATGAGAGGCAAAATCATCTGGGAAATGTTCCTTCATCCATGCAATTTGCTCCTCTTCAAATTCCATACCATGAAGCAGCGACGTGAGAATGGTCCAGTCTAATGGGAAGTTATCATCTAAAAGTTCTTGAACATGGTCAATAGCTGTTATCGCCCGGTCAATTTCTTCTCGCTTATGCACTAAAACCTTTCTCTGAATAGGCAAGGAATCCGCAAAGCTTTCCAACGTGATCTCTTCCTTATCCAGCAGTTCTTTAATTTCTTGGAGGGAGTAACCAATAAATTTCAATGACTGAATACGCTGTAAGGTAGCGAGTTCCTCTAATCCATATATACGATGTCCACTTTCATTTCTTTTGCTTGGATAAAGAAGGCCGAGTTCCTCGTAAAAACGCAAGGTTCTTGATGAAAATCCTGTTTTTGCACTAAATTCCCCAATGGTATACATCCTATATCAACTCCTTTGTAATGAAGTATAAACCTTTCCGTAACGTGAAGTGCAAGTGCTTTGTGAAAGAAATGTGGTACACATTGAGGGATTTTAATAAATAATTAGAGCTGCTCCGGAGCCTGCACCCCAAGCAATCTCAGCCCTTCTTTCAGGACAATCGTAACGGAATTCACCAATGCCAGCCTGCTGTTTTGTTCCGCATCGTCCGATAATATTTTGACATGACTATAATATTTATTAAATTCCTGACTTAAATTTAGGACATATCTCGCAATGACGGATGGTTCGGTGTGCTGAAAGCTTTTTTCAATTACATTTGGAAAATCCATCAAAGTTTTAATTACGGTCCAGCTATGCGAATCGGTTAAACCAACTATATTCAAATCATCTTTTACAGAAGCTTTACGGAGAATCGAGCGTCCCCGAGCATGCGTATACTGGACATAAAGCCCTGTACTCCCTTCGAATTTCAGCATTTCATCTAGATTAAATTCTATATTATTTTGGCGTTCATGCTTTAAGTCATGAAAAATGATTGCTCCAACACCAACCTGTTTAGCTACTTCTTGTTTATTTACTAGCGAGGGATTTTTTGCTTCAATGTTTTTGTAAGCAAGGTCAATAGCTTCCTTAATGACATCCTCCAAAAGGACAACCTTGCCTTTTCTCGTTGACATTTTCTTACCGTCTTTTAAAATAAACCCGAATGGAATATGCTTTAATTCTGCTGCCCAGTCATAGCCCATTTTCTGAAGGACAAGAAATAACTGCTGAAAATGGAGATGCTGTTCCTGCCCGACAATATAGAAGGACTTCTCGAAATGATAGGTCTTTCTTCTGTAAAGAGCTGCTGCTAAATCTCTGGTTGCGTAAAGTGTAGCACCATCTTTCTTTCTAATTAAACATGGCGGCATATTCTCATCTGTTAAATCAACTACTTCGGCTCCATCTGATACGGAAAGGAGGTCTTTAGCTTTTAATACTTGGATCACAGCGTCCATTTTATCATTATAGAATGCTTCTCCATCGTAAGAATCGAATTGGATATCTAACAACCCATAAATCTTCGCAAATTCTTTTAAAGATTCCTCCCTGAACCACTTCCAGAGCTGGCTTGCCTCTTCATTTCCAGCTTCTAATTGTTTAAACCACGAGCGGGCTTTATCCTCTAAGTCAGGCTGTTTTTCTGCTTTTTCATGAAACGTAACGTATAGGTGGAACAGTTCTTTAATTGGATTCTCCCGCACTTTTTCTTCCGATCCCCACAGCTTATAAGCGGTAATAAGCTTTCCGAATTGCGTTCCCCAGTCACCAAGATGATTTATACGAACCACTTTGTAGCCGCATTTTTCTGATATATTTGCAATTGCGTTTCCAATAACCGTAGAGCGTAAATGTCCCATGGAAAAAGGTTTTGCAATATTAGGGGATGAAAAATCTAATGTGATTGTCTTTCCATTACCTATCGAAAAAGAACCATAGTTTCCTTGTTTTTCGTTAATTTGCTGAATCACTTGCCTACTTACGCTTTCCTTATTTAGAAACCCGTTCAAATAGGGACCTTCTGGCACGGTTTTTTCTAAAAACGGAGCATTTATTTTTTCGGATAAATCTGCAGCTATTTGCTGTGGAGATTTTTTTAGTTTTCTTGCTAAAGTAAAACAAGGAAAAGCTAAGTCGCCATGCGTACTATATTTTGGTTCTTCTATCAATGAAATAATTTCATTGACATCGACCATTCCTTCTAAATGAGAATGAATCTTTTCTGCAAATTGTTGACGATAGTTCATAATACACTCCTCCAGTATGATTGAATGTGAAATTATAACGCATAAAAAAACCCGCCTCCATAGTTAACATAGAGACGAGCTTAACCGCGGTACCACCCTAATTGTTCTTAGCATTGCTTATGAAAGCACGCGATTAATAAGCAATGCTAAGAACCTTCTTAAATTATTTCTAACGGAATTACCCGGCGTATCCTACTGATTGTTCAGACAGCACCTCCGAAGTGCGCTTCATTATATTTTGTATCATTGGGCTTCCACCAACTCCCAACTCGCTTTGGTACATTAAATATAATTACTCTCTTCATCAACGGCTATATATTAATGTAATATTATACAGCGTTTCCTCAAAAAACAAGCGTTTACATGAAAGATGATTGAAATTAAAATACTAATTTAAACCGAACCGCTCAGAAATCCAAATATGCGCTCGAAAATACTCCCGATCCGCTCCGAAATCCAGATATGCGCTCCAAAAGTAATCCAACCCGCTCGAAGATCTAGATATGCGCTCCAATTATCATTTAACCCGCTCGGAAAACCGAATATCCGCTCCAAGCTGCCCCCAACCCGCCCCCAAGCCAATCACTCCACCTTGCTATTCCTCTCACAGAACAGAAAATCCCCTCCAAGCTACACACTCTCTTTAAACAAAACCTAGAAAACTTCGCCCCTACGTTTTTTGACAGGAATATGCTAAAATGTATAACAGTTAGCTTTGATAAGGAGAGGTGCTTCAAAATGGTATCGACCGTCCGTACAAAAGACTTATTAGATAGGTTTAATTTACATTTAGTAGCAGGAGAAGAGGGGATTCATCGTGAGATTATAACAAGTGATATTTCACGTCCAGGACTAGAAATGACTGGTTTTTTTGACTATTATCCACGTGAACGCCTACAATTAATCGGAAAGACAGAATTAGCTTATTTCCTGGGTTTAAACGCAGAAGAACGGAAGCAGCGAGCTGAAAATCTATGTACTGATGTCACACCAGGAATCATTATTTCCCGTGGTATGGATGTACCTGAAGAATTTTTTGAGGCCTCTGAGAATTCTGGAGTACCTATTATACAATCGCCGCGAACAACAACGCGAGTATTGAGTCGTTTAACCAATTACTTAGAATCTAAATTTGCACCGTTTACTGCGGTACATGGTGTTTTAATTGATATTTATGGCGTTGGCGTCTTAATTATCGGTCAAAGTGGTGTCGGTAAAAGTGAGACAGCACTTGAATTAGTAAAGCGCGGACATCGCCTTGTAGCAGATGATAATGTAGAAATTCGTCAAGAAGATTATGAGAGCTTGATAGGCAACGCTCCGGCTCTTATTGAACATTTGCTGGAGATTCGTGGTCTAGGTATTATTAATGTAATGACGTTATTTGGAGCAAGCTCCATTCGCAGTGAAAAAAGGATTTCCATGGTTATTCAGCTGGAAAATTGGGATGAAAAGAAACAATATGACCGCTTAGGCTTGGATGAAGATACCATGAAGATTATGGATGTTCATTTACCAAAAGCAACCATACCTGTCAGACCTGGAAGAAACCTTGCAGTTATTATTGAAGTGGCAGCTATGAATTTCCGCTTAAAGCGCATGGGCGTTAACACAGCTGAAGAATTCTCAGACCGTTTAACAAGAATGATTGAACAAGGTGATTTAGAGCAATAATAGCGTGTGTTCAAAAAATCCCGTCGTTGAAAGTCGCTTGGACTTTTGAACATCCCCTATTAGGAGGTTGGAATATTCATGATTGGGACGAGAGCTCCTATTGATCGCGTATTTTTAGAAATTGGTCCATTAACCATATATTGGTATGGTGTCATTATTGCGGTTGGAGCAATTTTAGCAATTTATTTAGCAACAAGAGAAGCAGAAAGAGTTGGTCTGGGTAAAGAAACCATAATGGACTTTGTTATTTATGCGGTGCCGATTGCCATCATTTCTGCAAGAATCTATTATGTGATTTTTGAATTTGACCGATACGTCAATGGTCCATTTTGGAAGGTGTTTGCCACCTGGGAGGGCGGCATTGCTATCCATGGGGCAATTATTGGCGGTGTTCTTACAGCGATTTTTTTCACGAAAAAACGGAAAATCCCTTTTTGGCAGCTTGCCGATGTGGTTGCCCCAAGTTTAATTTTAGGACAGGCAATTGGACGCTGGGGGAATTTCGTCAATCAAGAAGCGCATGGCGGTCCCATTTCGGAAGCTGCTTATGAAAATTTCCATCAGTATTTGCCAGACTTTATTATGAATCAAATGGTCATCGATGGTGTCATGTACTATCCAACGTTTCTATATGAATCCCTTTGGAACCTCTTGATATTTGCTGGTCTACTCCTTTTCCGCAGAATGAATCCAACACGGGGAATGGTATTCTTAACGTATGCAATTACGTACTCCATTGGCAGATTCTTTATTGAAGGACTTCGTACAGATAGCTTATATATTATTGGCGACTTGCGAACGGCCCAATTTATATCTATCCTAACCATTACAGCAGGGATTGTAATCATGATATATCGGAAAAAAACAACAACTGCTCATTATCTTGATGCGCCAGTAAAAAAAGAAACAGACGAAGCAATCGAATAAGAATAAAGGTAAGAAGAAAAAGAAGTAAATATGTTTGAAATCTGAAATGAGGTAAAAGAATGAAAGGTATGTTTCTCAGAGGATTGATCCAAGGGTTAAAAACAACATTAACCCTTGGTAAAGTGATATTTCCAATTACATTAATCATCACGATATTACAATTTACACCTATTTTCCCATGGTTTATGAATATCATATCTCCATTAATGGGATTATTCGGCTTGTCAGGCGAAGCTGCTGTGCCGCTTGTGTTAGGGAATGGATTAAATTTATATGCTGGTATTGCTGCAATTATTTCTTTTGATTTTACGGTAAAGGAAGTATTTATTTTGGCAGTAATGTTGTCCTTCTCTCATAATCTTTTTATTGAATCTGCTGTGGCAACAAGAGTTGGTGTCAAATGGTGGGTAATTGTTGGAATTCGTGTTGGGCTTGCTGTTACTTCAGCGCTTCTTATCAACCTATTCTGGAATGGCGGGGGAGAGCTTGCACAATATGGATTTATCTCCAGCAATGAAGTTGTTTTAAATAACTGGTGGGAGATTGTCCTTCACGGGGCACAGGCTGCAGTGATTGCCATTGTGCAATTAGCTTGTATTGTTATTCCATTAATGATTATTATGCAAGTTATGCGAGAACTAGGCTGGTTAACAGCGATGTCGAATAAAATGGCCCCATTTATGAAAATACTAGGTATAGATAAACGAGCTTCCATGACAATGGTTGCTGGGCTTACGATCGGACTTGCTTATGGTGCAGGATTAATGATGCAGGCTGTAAAAGAGGATAATGTGCCCAAAAAAGACATGTATTTAGCGCTGATTTTTCTTGTTTCCTGCCACGCTGTTGTCGAGGATACACTTGTCTTTATACCGCTTGGTATTCCAGTATGGCCGTTATTAATTATTCGATTATCCGTAGCAATTATTCTAACGATGAGCATTGCTTATTCTTGGAAGAAAGAAGAAAGGAAAATGCAACATGAGCATTCGTACCATTCTGTTTGATTTAGATGGCACTTTACTAAATACTAATGAACTTATACGTGCTTCATTTGAACATACATTTGAAAAATTTAATCTGCATTTTACACCGGAAGAAATAAAAGAATTGAATGGTCCACCATTAAATGAAACATTTCATCATATTGATCCTGAGAAATCTGAACAAATGATAACAACGTATCGGGAATATAATATGAAAGAGCATGATCGTTATGTTGAAACTTTTCCAGCTGTTTATGAAACCATAAAACAGCTTCACGACAAAGGAATTGCATTAGGAATTGTCAGCACAAAAATTAAAAAGACGGTTATGATGGGCTTGGAATTAACGAAGCTGACGGAGTTTTTCCCAGTTATCATTACATATGATGATGTGTCACATAAAAAACCTCATCCTGAACCAGTCGAAAAAGCAATGGCACGATTACATGCAACACCTGAAACAACCTTGATGGTTGGTGATAATTTTCATGATATTGTTTCAGGGCAGCGTGCTGGTGTACAAACGGCAGCTGTGAGCTGGTCAGAAAAAACAGAGGACTTTTTAAAAAGCTACCATCCAACATATTACTTGGATACAATGAGGGATTTATTAACAGTGGCAGGTGAATAGTCATGCGGAGAACAGAAAGATACAAGGTTCATCATAACGCAAATTCTCTATGGCAAATGTACGATACCGTATCCTTTTTTAAAGTAGTGAAAAACTTTATTGTCATTCAGATTGCGCGTTATATGCCATTTGTCCGAATGAAAAATTGGATGTATCGCCGCTTCCTGCATATGAAAGTAGGAGATTACACGTCATTCGCTTTAATGGCGATGCCTGATACAATGTTCCCTGAAAAAATTATTGTTGGTTCCAACAGCATAATTGGTTACAATACGACGATTTTAGCACATGAATATTTAATCAAAGAGTACCGCCTGGGAGAGGTACATATCGGTAATGAAGTGATGATAGGTGCCAACTCAACAATATTACCAGGTGTACATATTGGCGATGGAGCGATTGTATCTGCGGCTACACTTGTACACAAAGATGTTCCGGCTGGAGCTTTGGTTGGGGGAAACCCGATGCGGATTATTTATACGAAAGAAGAGATGGAATCACGCCATTTACTGAATCATGATGAAGGGAGGAAACGCTAATGCAATTACCTGCTGGAGTATTGCCTGCGGTACGACGGATGAAAGATTTTGAGAAGGCGTTAGAAAGTAATCATGAGTATATTATTATTTTGGAATCAAGATTAGTTCAGTTAAAAAGTATGATTGACTATAGTCACCGTGCAAATAAAAAGGTATTAATCCATTTTGATTTAATTCAAGGTTTAAAAGCAGATGAGTATGGGGTGGAATTTCTAAATAGAGAAATGAAGCCCGATGGTATTTTAACGACGCGTGGAAACGTGATTGCAGCTGCAAAAAAGTATAAGTTATTAGCGATTCAGCGTGTTTTCATATTAGATAGTGCTGCATTAGATCAAAGTGTGAAGCTTCTCCACCGATTCCAACCAGATTATGTAGAAATCTTACCCGGGCGGATACCGGGTATTATTGAAGAGATCGTTGGAGGGACCGATATTCCTGTCATTGCCGGCGGATTAATTAAAGAGGAGAATCAAGTTAAAGACGCACTCGACGCTGGTGCCGTTTCTGTTTCAACTTCGAGTCGGGAGCTTTGGGATTGTTCATAAAGCAACAATAGAAACCCAGGAAGCAGTACCAATAGCTTGGTGCTGTTTTTTATGTTTCTAGAAAATTATATAAATCTCTATTGACTGTAAATATTTACTTCTGCATGTGGGCAAGTAAAAATATTCTTGCTTTAGTTGTATTTGTTTATTTTGGTTACCTTTTCAGGCGCGTGTTCTTCAATCTTTTTTAACCAATTTATGGAAATATCAATTATTACCTTTAATAGATTTGAAGATGTTTGCAATCAGGTGTATTCTATGGTTAAACGAATCGCGATGGAGACAAGGAGCTCGCACAAAGCAAAGGCCATTGGAAGGATGGTACGGTTTGTTGCGAGCTTTTTATGTTGTCATTTTTTTCATTTGATATAATAGTCATAGGTTTTCTAAATTGCTTAAAAGTGATATGATAATCTAATTGTGGGAAAGAGGGACAAACCTTCTTGAACATCCGTAGACTACTTAATAATATTTAACAAAGCACACAATGGAGGAATAGGGGTATGACGGAGCAATATATATTATCTATTGACCAGGGAACAACAAGTTCTCGGGCTATTTTATTTAATAAAAAAGGGGAAATTATTGCAACAGCTCAAAAGGAGTTTGAGCAGCACTTTCCTAAACCGGGCTGGGTAGAACATGATGCAAATGAAATTTGGACATCTGTCCTTGGCTGTATTGCAGAAATATTAAATAATACGAAAGTAGAAGCAAGTCAAATTGCAGGAATCGGTATTACAAATCAACGAGAAACAACCGTTGTATGGGACAAACATACTGGAAGACCGATCTATCGAGCTGTTGTTTGGCAATCACGTCAGACAGAAGATATTTGTCGTGAATTGAAACAACAAGGATATGAAGAAACAATTCGCAGTAAAACAGGTCTACTAATTGATCCATATTTCTCAGGAACGAAAGTGAAATGGATTTTAGATAATGTGGAAGGTGCAAGAGAAAAAGCAGAAGCTGGAGATCTTTTATTTGGAACCATTGATACGTGGCTTATTTATAAATTCTCTGGTGGTAAAACACACGTAACAGATTACTCCAATGCAGCTCGAACATTAATGTTTAATATCTATGATTTAGAATGGGATGAGGAGTTACTAGATCTTCTTGGTGTACCCAAATCAATGCTTCCAGAGGTACGTCCATCATCTGAGGTATATACGAAAACGGTATCCTATCATTTCTTTGGTGAAGAAGTACCTATCGCTGGTATTGCAGGAGATCAGCAAGCCGCCCTTTTTGGACAAGCGTGTTTTGAACAAGGAATGGCGAAGAATACGTATGGAACAGGCTGCTTCCTATTAATGAATACTGGAGAAGAACCGGTAAAATCAAAACAGGGATTATTAACAACGATTGCATGGGGATTAGATGGGAAAGTAACTTATGCATTAGAAGGAAGTATCTTTGTAGCAGGATCAGCAATTCAATGGTTACGAGATGGATTACGTATGATTGAATCGAGTCCAGAAAGTGAAGCATTAGCATCTAAAGTAGATACAACAGATGGTGTTTATATGGTTCCGGCATTTGTTGGATTAGGTACGCCTTATTGGGATAGTGATGCGCGCGGTGCGATTTTTGGCTTGACAAGAGGAACGAAGAAAGAGCATTTTATCCGTGCAACATTAGAATCTTTAGCTTATCAGGCAAAAGACGTCATGGACGCGATGTGTGTGGATTCAGGCATTAATTTAAAAACGCTCCGTGTTGACGGTGGCGCAGTAAAAAATGATTTATTAATGCAGTTCCAAAGTGATATTCTTGAAGTACCTGTAGAACGTCCAGTTATTCAAGAAACAACAGCCCTGGGTTCCGCATATTTAGCAGGACTTGCTGTAGGATTTTGGAAAGATCAGGATGAAATCGCAACACAATGGTTAAATGAAAGAACGTTTAATCCAGAAATGGAACAAGAAGAGAGTGACCGTTTATATCGTGGCTGGCAGAAAGCTGTTGAAGCTACACGATCATTTAAAACAGAATAGTTCCTAGCATGTTGTAGAGCAGGATAAGTCTGGCTGGACTGAAACACCCCTTACAATGGAACACCTAACTGACTTAGGGATCAATTTGACTTTTTAACATAGATACTGGAATTGGTTCAATTCATTAACAATCTGGAGGGATGGAAATGAAAAAGATAATCAATAATCCAAGCAATGTGATGGAAGACATGGTAAAAGGGATGACTCTGGCAAACGAGGAACAGTGGATTCAAGTGGAAGGCACAAATGTTATTTGTAGGAAAGAGTTGTCTGCAAATAAAGTTGGCCTAGTTAGTGGTGGCGGGAGTGGGCACGAACCAGCTCATGCCGGCTATGTTGGCAAAGGAATGTTAGATGCCGCGGTTGTTGGAGAAGTTTTCACCTCACCAACACCAGATCAGATTCTTGAAGCGATTAAATCAGTCGATCAAGGAAATGGTGTCCTTCTGATCGTAAAAAACTATACTGGTGACGTTTTAAATTTTGAAATGGCTGGAGAATTGGCAGAATCAGAGGGAATCCGAGTAGAGCAAGTGATTGTAAATGATGATATCGCTGTGAAAGACAGTGATTTTACAATTGGTCGTCGCGGAATCGCCGGGACAGTATTTGTTCATAAAATAGCTGGAGCAAAAGCTGAACAAGGAGCTTCCTTGGAAGAAGTCAAAGCAGCGGCAGAAAAAGCGATTGAGCAAGTACGTTCAATGGGAATGGCATTGACTCCATGTACCGTTCCTGATGCTGGAAAACCGAGTTTCCATTTGGCTGAAGACGAGATGGAAATTGGTATCGGTATTCACGGAGAAGTTGGTACAGAACGGAAGAAAATTACTTCGGCAAAAGATATCGCTGTTGAGTTAACGAACAACATTTTAGAGGATTTAAGTTTATCAGCTGGCGATGAAGTCGCGGTCATGGTTAATGGCATGGGTGCAACACCAGAGATGGAATTATATATTGTAAATGGCCATGTGAATGAATTATTAAAGGAAAAGCAAATTGATATTCATCAGACATACGTTGGTGAATTCATGACGTCACTTGAAATGGCAGGATTTTCTATCACGCTTTTAAAAGTGGATGCTGAATTAAAACAACTATTAGCATATCCGAGTGAAGCTATCGCTTTCAGAGCATAATGTCAGAAAGGGGATTTTCTTATGTTAACAGTACAATTAGTTCAGGAATGGATGAAGAAAACAAATGAACGCATGCAAGAGAATAAAGCCTATTTGACAGAGCTCGACCAAGCAATTGGAGATAGTGATCATGGTATTAATATGTCAAGAGGTTTTAGGGAAGTAGTCAACAAGCTTGAACAATCTGCTTATGATGATGTTTCAACTGTTTTAAAAGATGTTGCCATGACGTTAATGTCCAAAGTAGGCGGCGCATCTGGCCCGTTATACGGCACGGCTTTTCTGAAATTATCGACGGCATTAAAAGGAAAAGATATCGTTAACAAAGAAGATTTGGCAGCAGGCCTGGAAGCAGCTGCCAATGGAATCCAGCATCGGGGGAAATCCACAACCGGGGAAAAAACCATGGTTGATGTATGGGTGCCGGTTGTTTTATGGTGGAAAGGTCAGGATGAAATTAACGCAGAGGGGTTAGAAAAAGTAGCAAAAGAAGCAATGGAGTCTACGAAATCCATGGAAGCGACAAAGGGCAGAGCATCCTATCTGCAAGCAAAATCTGTCGGCCATATTGACCCAGGCTCTACTTCTAGTTACTATATTTTTAAATCCTTGGCTGAAGTCCTTGTATAGTAATTTTTAACTGCAATTTAGTGTTAAACATTGAAAAGTACAACAATAATCAAAAGGCTATACAACTTGTATAATCTATGTTACTATAAAGACAAGTTAATAAATACGGACGGAGAAATTTAGGAGAGACCGCAGGAAGGCTGGTATTATTATATCAGCTGCCTTGTGGTCTTTTTATTTTGTCTAAAGTAGTCATATCATAGCATGAATGGCAATATAGTAAGACACTTTGCCAAAAAATGATGTGCATAAATTTTCTCGTATGCTTTTAGATGAATAACCGTCTTTAAATAGGGAATAAGAAACTATAGATACGTAAGGAGTGGAGAATATATGAGTAAATTTTCAAGTAAAAAACGTCAAGCAGTATTAGAATCATTAGAAAGTGAACAACTTGATTTATTAGTCATTGGCGGAGGTATTACTGGCTCTGGGATATCTTTAGATGCTGCTACAAGAGGTTTACGAACAGGACTTATTGAAATGATGGACTTCGCAGCGGGGACGTCTAGCCGTTCTACAAAATTAGTACACGGTGGTCTGCGTTACTTGCAGCAATTTGAAGTTAAAATGGTAGCAGAAGTAGGTAAAGAACGTGCAGTTGTGTATGAGAATGGTCCCCATGTTACAACGCCAGAATGGATGCTTTTACCGTTCCATAAAGGAAGTACATTAGGACCATTCACATCCAGCATTGGTCTTCGTGTTTATGACTTTTTGGCAGGCGTTAAAAAGTCAGAACGCCGTGAAATGTTAAAACCAGAAGAAGTGTTAAGACGTGAACCGCTTGTGAAAAAAGAGGAGCTTCGCGGTGGCGGTTTTTATGTTGAGTACAAAACAGATGATGCCCGCTTAACTATTGAAGTTATTAAAAAAGCTGTTGAAAATGGTGTGAAAGCAGTCAACTATACAAAAGCAGTGGAATTTATTTATGAAAATGGAAAGGTAGTCGGCGTTGTAGCGGAAGATCAAATCAGCAAAGAAAAACATAAAATCTATGCGAAAAAAATTATTAATGCTGGTGGTCCTTGGGTTGATGATGTTCGTGAATTAGATGGTTCCAAAAAAGGAAAAACACTTCATTTAACAAAAGGTGTCCATCTTGTATTCGATCAATCTGTATTCCCGCTTAAACAGGCTGTATATTTTGATACGCCAGATGGTCGTATGGTATTTGCTATTCCACGTGATGGTAAAACATACGTAGGTACCACAGATACTAGTTATAAAGGAGATATTGCACATCCAACTATGACAGAAGAGGATCGTGATTATATCTTAAATGCGATTAATTATATGTTCCCTTCTGTTGGAATCGATGCAAGCAAAGTGGAATCCAGCTGGGCTGGTTTACGACCTTTAATTGCACAAGAAGGTGCGAACAGCCCGAGTGAAATCTCTCGTAAAGATGAAATTTTCCAATCTGATTCTGGTTTGCTCTCCATGGCAGGCGGAAAACTAACTGGTTACCGTAAGATGGGTGAACATGTTGTAAATATGGTAGCAAAACAATTGAAAGAAGAAGAAGGTATTCTATATACCGAAAGCCAAACAAAACATTTACCTATTTCAGGTGGAGAAGTTGGCGGATCAAAAGGCTTTAAGAAATTTAAAGAAGAAAAAGTTAAAGAAGGTACAGGCCTTGGTTTAACAGAAGAAACTGCAGCACAACTAACGCAACGTTACGGGGCAAATGTAGATAAAATATTTGCACTTTATACAGAGAACAAAGAAGCTGCGAAAAAAGAAAACATTGATCCAGTTGTGTTTGCTCAATTATTGTATGCTATCAATGAAGAAATGGCATATAAACCAGTTGACTTCTTTATCCGCCGCTCAGGAGCGCTATTCTTCAACCGTCCATGGGTAGAAAAACACATGGATACCGTTCTTCCATTCATGGAAAAAGAACTGGGCTGGACAAAAGATGAAGCAACAACATACAGAAAAGAGCTGGAACAATTACTTTACGAAACAACACATCCAGATAAATAATATCGTAAAACAAAAAATAAGATGTACGATTAGCGTGCATCTTATTTTTCATGTTTTTTAAATACGCCAAATGGAATAGTTGATACTACAGGGACAATTCTGCAAAAGATTTCCAACAACGAACAATTCCGCACAAGGACACCTTAATTTTCCTTTATTATTCAACATGACAAATATGGGAATCTGCTACATTCTATGATATACTTTTCTCGCAGTGTAACTGGCTGGGACTGGGACTGCGATTACTCGTCCCACCGAAAACCATTGCGATTACTATTACTCGCCCCATCGAAGGGCTTTTGTAAGACTCCCACATCATAAAATAAGGAAACGGTTATTTCTAAGTGGGAGGACCAACAGCCAGTAACGGCCCGATTGGTTCAACTACTGTTCGGTGGAGGATGAAAATCTCCTACTGGCGAAATTTTACTTTATCGACTTGTCTTTAAGAACGGGGGATATATGCATGTTAAAAGGAAAAAGAAACAAAATAAAAAATAATAACGTAACCCCATTCATTCCTGAAGGCGATTTTTACTATACAAAGGGTGTAGAAGCATTTAAAAAAAGGAAATTTGATATTGCGATTAAATGGATACAAAAAGCAATCGAGGACAAACCTTATTTTCCTTTATATAAATGTCAGTTATCCATCATTTATACGGAAATTGGCTCTTATCATAAAGCAAATCAGCTATTAACGGAAGTGTTGCAAACAGGAGAATATGTTGATTGTTACTATTTAGCTGCAAATAATTATGCACACCTTGGATTGCTTCAAGATGCTAAAAAATATGCACAAATGTATTTAGATAAAAAGCCAGAAGGAGATTTTAGTGATGATGCTGCGCAGCTTCTTGATTATATAGAAATTGATGAGGAAGAAGCGGATGAGATATTTTCTCTTGAAGATGAGGATGAACTGATTATCTTACAGGAAACAGCCTTTTATCATATAGAAAACGATGAATGGGACAAAGCAATTCCGTTTATTGAGGAAGTAATCGAAAACTTCCCTGAACATCACTTAGCCGTCCATGATTATGCGCAAGCATTGTTTTACACAGGAAGAAAAGAAGAGGCAATGCATATTGAGGAAGACTTGTTAGAAGATTATCCGAACAATTTGCTGAGTCATTTAAATCTAGCTCTTTTTTATTATGAATCGGGGGACCCAAGTTATCAAAAACATGTTCAAATTATAAATAATATTTATCCGCTTCACGTGGAACAAAAATTACGGATTGCTGAGGTCTTTGCAAAAACGGCAAACTATTCCTTAGCATATGGGCGGTATCAAAGTATTTCTGGTGAACAAGCGAAAAGAAGGGCATCCTATTATAAATGGTACAGTATTGCAGCTTATCAAATAGGTTATCCAAGTAAAGCATTACGTTTATGGGAAGAAGGCTGTAAAAGACATCCGAAGTTATCGAAAGAAGAAGGTCCCTGGACATGGAAGGAATAAACATGTACAGGGAATCTGTCTGATGCTTTCCAGCCGTTACCACCACCCTGAAATGAGCAAAAAAATAGACGTCATATCTTAATTTGATTAGACTATACGGTGGAATAAGAATACTACTATTATAAAGATAAAGGGGCGGTATAAGAATGTCCGAAGAAAAAATATATGATGTAATTATTGCTGGGGCTGGTCCAGCTGGTATGACAGCAGCTGTTTATGCATCCCGAGCAAATTTAGATACACTTATGCTAGAAAGAGGAATTCCTGGTGGACAAATGGCCAATACAGAGGATGTTGAAAACTATCCTGGATTTGACCATATTTTAGGACCGGATTTGTCGAATAAAATGTTTGACCATGCGAAAAAATTCGGAGCAGCGTATGCGTATGGCGATATTAAATCGATTGAAGATCATGGTAATTACAAAACCATTCATGCAGGAAAGAAAGTATATCATACAAAAGCTTTAATTATTGCCACAGGAGCACAGTATAAAAAACTTGGCATTCCAGGCGAAGAAGAGCTAGGTGGACGCGGAGTTTCCTATTGTGCAGTATGTGATGGAGCTTTCTTTAAAAATAAAGAGTTAGTGGTTGTTGGCGGAGGAGATTCCGCTGTAGAAGAAGGTGTATATTTAACGCGTTTTGCGAGCAAAGTTACAATTATCCATCGTCGTGATGAATTGCGGGCACAACGTATCCTTCAAGACCGTGCTTTTGAGAATGATAAAATTGAATTCATTTGGGACACAGTTGCAGAGAAGATTAATGGGACAGATGGAAAAGTCAGCAGTATTACATTAAAAAACACAAAAACAAATGAAGTATATGATTTTCCTACCAGCGGTGTATTTATTTATATCGGTATGCTTCCTTTAAATGATCCATTCAAAGATTTAGGAATTACGGATGACGAAGGGTATATTCCAACATCTGAGAACATGGAGACCAACGTACCTGGAATTTTTGCAGCTGGAGATATTCGGGCAAAAGATCTTAGACAGATTGTAACAGCTACTGGTGATGGAAGTATTGCTGCTGAAACAGCTATTAAATATGTGGAGACATTAGAAGATTAAACACATTTATTGTCGGATTTTAGGTGATTTCCGGTTCGAAAGTTATTAAAAAGACTTGAATTGGAAAGAGGCCTCCGCCTACAGGTATATTTTGTATAAAAAAATTAATATCTGGTAATTGCTTCTTAACTTAGCTGTAACACGTGTGAAATAATAAAAGGTTAAGATAGAAATAACTAATTGACCCCCTTTTAATAGATAGATTAGTTTTGGGACAGGTAAATCACCTGTCCATTTTTTTATGCACTTATTTTAACGCTTTTTATCTTTTTCTGAAGGGGATACAAATAAAGGAAAAGGGAAAAATTCTTGGTGTAATGATTTTTTTCGTTGTATAATGAATATATAGATACAATAAATACAGTAATAGGATTGGTGGGTAAGGACTTAGGTGACCTGAGGCTTAGACTGCGATTATCGGTCCCGCTGAAAAAAGCTGTGTGTCGGAAGAGGTTTGAAAGGGGAGAGTTCAGTGAACCAAGAAAAAGAAACAAAGCTCGTTATTATTACAGGGATGTCAGGAGCTGGAAAAACAGTTGCGATACAAAGCTTTGAAGATTTAGGTTATTATTGTGTAGATAATTTACCTCCTGCACTTCTTCCCAAATTTTTAGAATTGATGAAGGATGCCTCTAACACGATTCAAAAAGTAGCCCTTGTAATGGACTTACGGGGAAGAGAATTTTTTGATTCCTTATACAAGGCATTAGATGCAATTAGTCATGCATCGTGGATTCAAAGTCATATTTTATTTTTAGATGCTACCGATGAAACATTGGTTTCAAGATATAAAGAAACAAGACGCTCTCATCCGCTGGCTGTCGGCGGACTGCCTCTGAACGGAATCCACCAGGAGAGAGTGATCATTGATGAATTACGTGGCCGCTCGCAACGAATTATTGATACTTCCAATCTCAAGCCGAGAGATTTACGTGAAAAAATCCTTGAATTATATAAAGAGGAAAAGCAAGAAGTATTTTCGGTTCATTTCTTATCATTTGGATTTAAATACGGGCTTCCAATTGATGCAGATTTAGTTTTTGATGTCCGTTTTTTGCCAAATCCACATTATGTATCGACCCTTAAGCCTTTGACCGGACTTAATCAGGAAGTCTTTTCTTATGTGTTTAAGTGGTCGGATACGCAATTATTTATAGAGAAATTAAATGATTTATTCCGGTTTATGTTTCCGCAGTATAAAAAAGAAGGTAAGTCTCAGTTGGTAATTGCTGTTGGCTGTACTGGCGGGCAACACCGTTCGGTTGCGTTAGCCGAGTATTTTTCAAAACAATTTGGTGATGAGTATATTACACATGTAAGTCACCGGGATATTGAAAAAAGAAAGGTAAAATCGCCATGAGTTATATCCCAAAAATAACAGCTATTGGCGGAGGAACAGGAATGCCGGTTCTGCTTCGGGGATTAAAGAATCTGCCAGTAGATCTTAGAGCAGTTGTGACGGTAGCGGATGATGGAGGCAGTACAGGAAGAATTCGATCCGAGATGGAAATTCCTGCCCCCGGAGATATTCGAAATGTTATTGCAGCACTATCGGATGCCGAGCCAATGCTGTTAGAACTTTTTCAACATCGATTTCAAGAGGGGAATGGACTGACTGGACACTCCTTAGGAAATTTATTATTGGCAGCAATGACATCGATGACTGGTAATTTTAATCAGGGAATAAAAGAGATATCTCGCGTTTTAAATGTCAAAGGGGAAATTTTCCCTATTTCTAATGAGAATATGTCTCTGCACGCCATTATGGAGGATGGAGAGATTATTCATGGAGAGTCCAATATTCCTTTGTCTGGAAAACGGATTAAGCGTGTTTTCTTAGAGCCGCAGCCTCTAAAACCATTGCCAAATGCCATTGAATCCATTCAAACGGCAGATCTTATTGTTGTTTCTCCAGGAAGTTTATATACCTCCATTATGCCGAATTTGATTGTCCCAGAGGTAAAAGAAGCTTTATTAAAAGCAAAGGCAAAGATTGTCTATGTTTGCAATATCATGACTCAATATGGAGAGACAACAAGTTATTCTGCAGCAGATCATGTTCAGGCAATTCACGATCATGTTGGTGATGCGTGTGTGGATTATGTTATTGTCCATAACCAACCCATAGATCAACAAATACAGGATATTTATAAGAAAGAAGGGGCGTTTCCAGTGGAAGCAGATATTGATCGGCTAAAAGCGATGAATGTTCAAGTCGTGCCAGGTAATATCGTTGTAAAGCATAAAGATGGAACCCTCCGTCATAATAATGTTAAAATTGCTGAAATGCTTTATCAATTTTTATAGTATGTGTGCATAAGGTTTTAAAAGGGAAGGAGTGTGATACCATGTCCTTCGCATCAGATATCAAGAAAGAACTAACCGCTATTCAATCGGATTCTTGCTGTCAGTTTGCTGAACTAGCTGCATTAGTTCGAATGAATGGCGTTATTTCTATATCAAAGCAAGGTTATGGGCTGGATGTCCAGACTGAGAATGCAGCCATTGCAAGGCGTATCTACACATTAATTAAGCAAAATTATACATTGCCTGTAGAACTGCTTGTCCGTAAAAAGATGAAACTAAAAAAGAATAATGTCTATATCGTTCGAATGAAAAATGGCGTTCAATCCTTATTGAAAGATTTGGATTTAATGGAAAACCAATACCAAATTGTTCGTACCATTTCTGAGAAGTACTTAGAAAAGGAATGCTGCCGAAAGTCTTATTTACGTGGAGCATTTCTAGCAGGCGGATCAATGAATAATCCAGAAACATCTTCCTATCATTTGGAGATTTTCAATTATTACGAGGAACATGCAGAAGCCTTAAAAAAGCTTCTGAATGGGTATGATTTACATGCAAGAACATTAGAACGTAAAAACGGCCATATTGTTTATATGAAAGAAGCAGAGCGAATTACTGATTTTCTAAGCATTATCGGAGCTCATCAAGCATTATTAAAATTTGAAGATGTACGAATCGTTCGTGATATGCGGAACTCTGTCAATCGATTAGTAAATTGTGAAACAGCAAACTTAAATAAAACCATTGGTGCAGCTTTCCGCCAAATAGAAAATATCAAACTGATTGAGCGAACAGTTGGGTTAGAGCAGCTTCCAGAAAAATTACAGGAAATTGCTAAGCTGCGCATACAGTACGAGGAAGTATCTTTAAAGGAATTGGGTGAACTTGTTTCAAGCGGTACTATTTCTAAATCAGGGGTTAATCATCGTCTGAAGAAAATAGATGAATTTGCAGATAAAATTAAGCGCGGAGAATTACAACTTGGTAATTAATGCTAGCATCTGCAGAATATGATATAATGCAATAAATATATATTAATGACATCGCCGTTAAACATATGCAGAGTTTTCTCTGCTTTTAAAAAAATGAAGGCGTTTACTTAAAGACAGGAGAGTGAATTTGGTGGTTGAGAAAACGGTGAAAATTGAACTGGATTCAGGACTACAAGCAAGACCGGCAGCTTATTTTGTTCAAGAAGCGAACAGATTTAATTCCCACATATTTTTGGAGAATGATCACAAAAAAGTGAATGCAAAAAGTATTATGGGGCTGATGAGTCTAGCTTTAACAAAAGGAGAGGAAATCAAACTGATTATCGAAGGAGAAGATGAAGAGGAGGCAATGGAATATTTAACAAGCCTTGTACGTGAAAAAGTTTAATTACACTAATATTGGTGAGTGTTTTGTTTTTTAATAATAAAGTAGATGTTAGTGGTTGACGTTGATGATAAAGAGAACCCCTCAATTAGAGTGTGAGAACTGAACTCTAATTGAGGGGGAGTGTTATAATCTTTTTTATTTATAAAACTTATGATAGCTAAAGCCATGTTGTACATCTAGAATAAGAGAAAATCCTATCTGTTAAAGTGATAGTGACTATTAGCTTTTCAGCATATTATTACAAGATAAAAATCAGAACATAGGTTGTAAACTAAAATTTATCGTCATTTAGTAATATAATAATCATTAGCATTCTAAAGTTACGCGCCCAGAGGGATTCGAACCCCCGGCAAACCTGGTACCGGAAACCAACAGGAGGTATTCCTCTTCGTAAAAACTGATTTAAACAGGTATTAACAACAACAATTAATATTCATCTGATTTAATCTCATGCAATGTGAAGTTAGCACTTTTGTTTGCAATCGAGTTTGCGGATTTCCCTTTATCATTATTTCCATATAACGACTTTTGTATACTTGTTGCAGCGATTTTTTGAATCCCGGGGATAACATGTGAATAAGTATCTAAAGTCGTTTGGATAGACCGATGTCCTAAACGCTCTTGTACAACTTTTGGATGCACACCGGATTTTAATAAGAGTGTAGCATGAGTGTGTCTAAGCCCGTGGAAGCTAATTTTTTTAACATTACTCTTTTTAAGAGTACGTGTAAATACAGTCCTCAAATACGTCGGCCGTATAAATCCTCCGGTTGAAGTAGCACACACCAAACCGTTATCTTGGTAATCACTTCCGCAACTCATTTGATCTTTACGTTGCTGTCGCTTATGTTCTTTCAATATTTCTATTGTATCATCATCTATTTCAATTGTTCTATAGCTCGTGGGAGTTTTTAGTTGGGAAGACAATTCCCATTTCCCTTCATCGTCTTTTTTTAATTGATGTGTAACGGATATTGTTTTGTTAGCAAAGTCAACCTTATTCCATTTCAAACCTAAAACTTCACCTCTGCGCATCCCAGTAGCAAGTGATAGCAATATCGGCATTGCGTGATTCTTACTTTTTAAATTGCTCATAAACTCTGTTACTTCATCCTCTGACCAATACTCTATTTCTTTTTTATCGACTTTAGGAGCCTCTATATCTTCCATAATACCTTCTTTGATTCCATATTTTTTTCCTCTTAAAAGAGCGCTAGATAAGATGCGATAAATATGCTTTTTGCTGCGTTGAGATAGTTCTTTTTCATTAACTTCATCGATAAAAGATTCGATATGATAACTCTCTAATTTACTTATTTTCCATCGACCTAATCCCGGGATTATATGCTTTCTCATGTATGATTCGTAATGCTCGTATGTTCCAGGAGCAACGGTGCTCTTTTTTCTGTCTAACCATTGATTAAAATATTCTTCCATTGTCATATTAGCAGGATCAGTGTATCCTTTTTTCAACTTACTAATAATATTAGGTAAATCTTCTTCTGCATCTTTTTTTCTCTCATAACCCGAAAACCATTTCTGTTTTCGCTTATTATTGTGGTCTCTTCCGATATCAACTACGATGGAATACTTCTTACCTCGTTTAATGATATGCCCACGCATTATAAATCACCTTCATTCTCTAAATAATATCTTGGGATTTCTTTATAATCGACTAACTTCCCCATTACTTGCCCGTCATCATTAAGATAAATAGAATCATAGACAGGTAGTTTTACCATCTCGCTCATCGCTTTTTGTCTTCTCTTTTCTTCTAGTGATGTGATTTTCATTAAAAATCCCCCTGCAAAGAATGTATGTTCTGTTTGTTGTTAAAAGAGAAGGCGTACTAAGTACACCTTCAGTTAGTTTATTCAGTCGCAATTACTGTTTGTGAAATTCAAAGTCTTTCCAATCATTCGGCTCTTTGTCTTCTGGTAACATTTCTTCTTTATAAACTTCTTTATCAATTGGTTCTTTCATCGTAAATTCGAATGATTCTGGAACGCCATATTCAAAATAGATGCTTTCAGCAAACTTAGCACGCGTATCTGGTTCAATAAAATCAGTTCCAATTGCATCCGCTATCGTTTCCTTTTCGCTAGTTTTAATATCTACTCCAAATATCCCTATTCTATCGCTATCTGGGTTGTCGTTTTCATGTTCCCCCATCATATAGACCAATTCTTCACCGTCCGAATTTTCTACTATTATAAAAGCAAATTTCGCTGTATATCCGTCTTTTTCAACAGTTACCATTCCGTTTTCGTCGGTTTCTTCATTGGTATACTTACCAACCACTTTATATTCGGCTGCGCCATCAACAAACGCATCGTATTGATCATCTGTAATGATTTCCATTGGATCGTCTGTTGTGTTAAGTGTTTTTCCATCTTCTATTCCAGAATCAGTTTCTTCCAACTCTCTTGGTTCCGCATCAGCGTTAACATCTTTTTCTGCATCATCACTTCCGCAAGCTGCTAATAATGTAGTAAGTAATAAAGCGAGAAATAATTTCTTCAAAAAATCCACTCCTTTAAGCTGCAGCTGAATCTTTAGTTTTATCTTTTTTAATAACGCCCATAAGACCAGCTACACCAATTAAAATAGCAGAAACTAGATAAAACATAGAAATGCTAATAAGTCCACCGACAGCTGAAATTAATAATAAAATTCCACCCAATTTTGCTTTTGATTTAACAACAACGGAACCTACGATAGCTAGCGCTGAAAACAAAAATGCTGCCCATCCTAAACCAGATATTTCACTTGTTCCAGTCTCACTAAATGCAGCATCAATACCACCTATCATTAAGGCGAGTATAGCAGCCCCAAATCCAATAATTCCTCCGATTAAACCTAATACAAATTCTGTAGTTCTCACTTAAACCAACCCCTCATTTAGTTTTATATCTATGTAATCTGTTAAAGAAACAGTTATTGTCGCCTATAAATTATAGTAGCACAAGGTCTGCATTGGACAAATATTCCTATAAGCATATTAAAATTTTTTTAGGTGGATAACCTCGTTAGGAACACCATGTATGCCACCAATTTCTTTAATAGATAGATTTGTGTTTTTGTACTCATGAATCGATTTATCTGGCAAAAGCATCTCAACAGCGAATCGATTGGCCTCTTGCTCAATCTTATCAACCGAGAGAAGGGTTTTGCGTCGTAAAAAAGGTGTATTAGTCTTAGAATGGAGCTCAACGTGTCCTAATTCATGGGCGCTAGTAAACTTTTTGATTGCATCGCTCAATTTAGAATTAAGAAAAATAAACTTATTTCTTCTTATATACTTGTAAAACCCATAAATGTCCTCGTGCATATCTCTTTCAACAAGAATAATGTTTTTTGCAGCAATTATTTCATAAGGATCGTTCGTCTTGTACTTTTTTGTTATATCTTCAACAGTCTCTTTAATCCACATAGTAAAACCCCCGCTGAATTACTGATTCTCTCTATTTTTATATTTGTTTGGGGCGTATTTTTTATTTATTCTTGTTGCCTGACGTTCTGCGTACTCTAGAGCTTCTAATAAAGATTCCTTTGCATCTTCACTCATCGGCTCACCCATAAAGTTCAAACCATCTTCTCCAGTGCCTTCTTCTAAATCTTTTCTCATTTTCGCTATTCTTTTTGCGATATCTTTTTCATCTACTGCAGTTAAATCTGGATCATTAGTTCTTCCTAACAAGTAATCTGACGTAACACCAAAGTAATCAGCTAACCTTCTCAAATTATCAGTATCCGGAGTTCTATCTCCACTTTCATAACCAGAAATAGAAACTTTAGTAACATTAATTATTTTCCCTAGTTCTGCCTGTGTTAACTTTTTCGCCTTCCTCAATTCCCTTAATCTCTTTCCATCCATAGGTGTTTTCTCCTTTACCAATAAGAGCATTTGTTTCACCTCCATTATAAGTTAACTAATTGTTAATTTCATTTAAATTAACTAAAAAGGAACTTTTTATAGATATACGCTTGACAAGTTAACTATATGTGAATTATACTAAAGTTAACCTCGAGTTAACCGGAAGGGAGTGATAAAAATGGCGCTTGATAAATTAAAAGAAATTCGCACCAGAGAGAACTTAACTTACCAAGAAGTTGCTGACCAAGTAGGTATATCCAAAGAATACTATTGGATGATTGAAAATGGTAAGCGCCGATTAACTTATGAGTTAGCAGTCAAGATAGCCGCTGTGTTCAAATCTAGGCCCGATTATATTTTTTTAGACAATGAGTTAACTAGAAGTGAACTAGAGAACCATAAAGTGATCTAAAAGACAGGAGGTAATCATATGAACCAATTAAAAGTAATTTCTCACAACGGACAACTCGTAACAGAAAGTCGTGAAGTAGCAAAAATGACTGATAAAACTCACGCTCACTTAATGCGAAACATTCAAGGATATAAACAGGTTTTAGACCCCAATCCAAAATTGGATTCGGCAGATTTCTTTATTGAATCGTCTTATAAAGACAGCAACAACCAGACAAGGCCGTGCTTCCTTCTAACCAAAAAAGGTTGCGACATGGTAGCCAACAAAATGACTGGTGAAAAAGGCATTTTGTTCACCGCTGAATATGTCACTCGTTTTGAAGAAATGGAAAAACAACTAACAAGTAACAAACCAGAAATCGATACAACACAACTAAGTCCAGAACTTCAAATGATGAATCAAATGTTTCAAGCGGTAGCGAAGAATGAACTTGAAACAAAAGAAGTTAAACGGCTGGCTTTGCAAACTCAAAATGAAGTTAATAACATTTCCAACATTGTATCTATGAACAGCGATGAATGGAGAAGCACCACTGACGTAGTTCTCAAAAAGATTGCTGCTAAATGGACAGGTGTTGAACCGTATCGCAGTGTTAGAAATCTTAGTTACGAGCGATTCGAAAAGAAAGCTAAATGTAAATTAGAATTACGCCTTAACAATCGCAAAGAAAGAGCACTTGCTCAAGGAATGTCAAAAACTTATATCAACAAAATTAATAAGCTAGATTGCATTTCAGAAGATAAAAGATTAGTAGAAATCTATATCCAGGTAGTTAAAGAAATGGCTATTCAATTCAAAGTTGATATTAGTGACTTAAAGGATGTGATCTGATGCTATACCACAAAATAACTTCCGAAAACGGAACAACTAAGATGGTTGATTTATATGAAGATGAAATCTTTTCTATTTGTCCATCTTGCGGAATCGAACAGGAAGTCGATACCGAATTGCTTCAATCCATATTAACAGACGGTGACTTCGGCGGAACAAGCGTGTATTGCGCTGAATGCACTAAAAAGGAGTGATCTAAATGTCCATGGAAGAATCCATTCGCCAAATCATTCGTGAAGAGAACGAAAAGCATCTACGAGATATTGAAAGAATGCTTCAGTCTCACGGATATAAAAACACGCCTAGATTTCTTACAGTTCCTGAAGCAGCTGAAATATTAAGAGTTGGGAAATCTGCAGTTTATGAATTATGCAGACAATCTAAACATAATGGTTTCCCGTCCATCAAAGAAGCTGAAAAGATTCGCATTCCGTACAGCGCTTTGATGAACTGGATAGACCAACAAATTAAACAAGCAAACTAGAAACCAACTGAGGGTTGTCGGTAATTACATTATAACTCTATCAACCTAGTATTGCTGTTCTCTTTCGGAACATTCTGATTATGTTCTTATAACGAACATTAAAGGAGGTGAAATTGACGTTATGGAGATGGCAAAGGCGCTTGTCAAAATGAGGAAGGGGGCAAAATTTAGCCAAGAATTTATGGCTGATCGTATGGAAATGTCTCGCAGTAATATAGCCAAGTTAGAAACAGGCCGAGTGGAGTTGAAAGCAGAGGATTTGCTGAAATGGTGCAAAATCACAAACAACCCGGAAATGCTAATGGCTTTATACGCGGCAGTAGATATTGCAGCACCTTTTACTCAAATGATTACAGGATTTATCAGATTAGGAGGGTTATTATGAAAAACATTTTTGAAAGATTACAAAAAGAAAAAGATTGCTATAAGTATTGCCGAGAAAATGAAGGATTAGCTCTACGGGATGGCGATATCTCAAAAGCAATTGTTTACGCAGAAAACGCAACTAGATCGCTAGAAGAAATCAACAAGATTGAAAAATACATCGCAGAATTGAACGCAATCAAAATGATAGTTGTCGCAATCGAGCAAGATCATGAAGATTTCTTGAGGTCCCGCATATGAGTGAACGCTTTTACAAGTGGTTTCACGTGTTGGGTTATATAGCGGCATTAGCATTTCTGTACTACATGATGACTTCAATTTAAGGAGGTGAATATGATGGACATACAGCA
>NZ_BORO01000015.1 GCF_018333215.1 Oceanobacillus sp. J11TS1
TAAACTGTAATTGAGTCATTATTAATTCCTCCTACTTTGTTTATCGTCGTTGAAAACATTGTATCATAAGGAATTAATATGGCTCTTTTTTTATTTCCCCTTTTTACACAATTATATGGACTTAATCCTTTTTCGAGCGCATTCGGCTTGGGCTGGAGCGAATTCCTACTTTTTCGAGCGCATTCGACTCTTTTAAAGCGGGACTATTGTTTATAAATACTACAGGAACCGACCAGCCCGCAAAAGCGGGTGTAACAGCAATAACAAAAGGGGGAGAATCTATTTCCTCCCCCCTCACTAATATCTCTAATGAAAAAATCAGTCATCTCCATCTTCCCATTGAACGCGTTCCATAAAGTCTGCGGAAGCTTTATAACCTTGTTGCTGCAGGTACCAATTATTCGCGGCTGCTTCTACTAAACCAGCAACATCTCTCCCTGGTTGAAGTTGAATCTCAATACTTGGGACCTCTACGCCCATATATTCCTGATGTTCTGTTTTTAACTCTAAGTCATTGTTTAACGCATCTTTTTCCCATTTTTTAAGTTCAATATCTAAGGAAATACGGGATTCATCCTGGTAAGCTTTCCGTCCATACATGCGAACGACATTTAAAAGACCCACACTGCGCAGTGCGAGAAATTCCCGATTAATGTCATTATGTGTACCAAGAATCGTCTTATGGCTCAGCTTTTTCAAAATAACAATATCGTCAGAAACGAGGCGATGTCCGCGTCCAATTAAAGTATGGGCTAACTCACTCTTCCCAACACCTGATTCTCCGCGAATTAAAATACCAATTCCAGAGACATTCAAACAAACACCATGCACCGCAATTTCAGGTGCAAGCTTTCGTGTTAAATAGTTATCGACCTTTGCAGTAAAATCAACTGTTGATTCTTTGGTACGCAGCAGCGGAATTTGTTCTTCATGACAGAATTTTGTCAAATAGGTCAAACCATCTTGATTGGCAGTCACGATAAAGCAAGGCGGATGATAATGCACTACATGGCCAATCTGTTCCGCACGAGCTTCATCCGATTGCTGCTTCAGGAAGTTAATTTCTTTCTTCCCTAATATCTGTACGCGCTCCATCGGAAAGAAATCAAAGTAACCTATAAATTCTAAACCGGGGCGATGTGTTTTCGCTTTTTTGATGGTACGATCTAACTGTTCTCCTCCAGCTAGGACTTCCAATTGAAATTCATTTACTAATTGCTCCACACAGATAGATTTCAAACCGTTCAGCTCCTCTACATCCTGTTCCTTCCATACATTATAACGAAATCTTTCCTAAAGAGACAGGCTCATATAGCAAAAATCGACATTTTAAGAATTTTGACACATTGAAATCAGAAAGATGTGGGAACTTGTAGGACGGGACCTTCTTGCATGAAGAGAGGCCCACAAGTCTTCATTCTTTCTATTTAATAATCTGAACTCGCTTAATATATCTTCCGTCGATTTCTAAAATGTGAAAGGTTAAGTTCTCTTTTTCTAAACTATCTCCCTCTGCTGGGAAGGTAGTGAAATTTCTTAGGATGTAGGCTGCGAGAACATCGTCTTCTTCTGGGATGTCTGTATCAAAGGTATTATTTAATTGATGCAGGGTAATTTTTCCGTCACAGATAATTTCTGTTTCCGTCAGTTTTTCAACCAGAGCATCTTCTTCTATGTCCATCTCATCTTCAATTTCCTGTCCAATCATGACTTCAATAATATCTTCTTGTGTCACAATTCCCTCGGTGCCGCCGTACTCATCCAGCACGATAGCCATGTGTTTCTTTTCCTCCAGCATTTTATGGAATACCCATTCAATATTATTAAATTCATATACTCGAAGCGGATCTGTATCACTATAATCGGTGAGTACTTTTCCCTTATCGTCGGTCCAAGCAATTAAATATTTAGAGTGAAAAATCCCAATAATATCATCCACGTCTTCCCCGTAGACAGGGTACCGCGTAAATGGGCTAGAGAGGACTAAATCCTTTACTTCTTGATAGGTTGCTTCATTATCCAAACCGACAATTTCGACACGAGGAGTTTTTAAAACATCTTTCACGTTCAGATGATAAAAATCGAAAACACCTCGAATTCGCGAAGACTCATCCTTTTGGAATGCCCCTTCTGAATCTGCAATATCGACAATCGCCCGTAACTCTTCCTTAGAAACAGATCCAGCCTGTACTTCTCCTTTAGAAAGTACTTTTGTAATAAAGCCGGTCAACCCATTTAATAAGAAGGTAATTGGCTTTAGGATAAACACAACTACGCGAATAATGGGAAATACTAAAAAAGAAATCCGGTTAGGGAAACTGGCTGCTATAGATTTTGGGATAACTTCTGAAAATATGATAATGGTAACTGTAAGAATCGCTGAAGCTAGTCCTACATTCCATCCATAATTTATTGCCAACATAGTAACAAGGGTAGGAAGCAAAATATTTGCCACATTATTCCCAATCAAAATAGCCGTAATAAATTCACTCGGTTTGGAAACCAGATGAAGAAGTTTTTCTGCTTTTATATCTCCATCGTTTGCTTTAGCCTGCAACCTTACCTTATTGGTTGCTGTTAAAGCTGTTTCACTTCCTGAGAAGAAAAGTGATACAAATAATAAAAAAATGATCGCAATGATCACGAGTAAATTCCTCCTAAATAAAATAAAAAATTTGAATTTGGTACTGATCATTTCATTTCTGTGCAGAAAAGATAGCTTTCCATTTGAAAACTATCTTTTACTACTGGTTAGTATAACCATCTTAAACGCATATTAGAGGTTCCTTTAAAAATGACATCTTACCTTTAGTCCCTCTTTTTGGACACCTACTTATAATAAGTTTTGGATAAATACACGAATAACGTCTGCACCGCCAATAAGGGTTCCTAAAGAGCTTCCTATGTTTGCAAACACGATCACCAGCAAAATACGTGTGACTTTATTATTCCAAAAACCTTTTACAGAATGAACATCATCTGCTAATGAATCAAAATCACCCACATTAGGGCGCTTAATATAAGCTTGTACAAAACCTGCAAACCAACCCGATGCAAGCAATGGATTCAGCGAAGTAAATGGCGCTGCGACAAATGCGGTAAGAGCAGCTAATGGGTGTGCAAAAGCAGCAAATGCACCAACGGCTGAAAGCGAACCATTCCAGAGCACCCAGCTTATTGTTTGCTGCCAGCCCGCTGATGGATTCGTAATAAATGTATAAGCAATGATTGCTATAATTAAAATAGGAATTGTCCAGCCAATTACTTTCGGCCACTTTGGTTTTGGCGGACGCTCCCGTAATTTTTCCAAATCCTGCTCTTTTTCGATTTCTTTTGTAATACCTGGAACGTGTGCTGCGCCAAGGATAGCCACTACCTTATCTCCAGGAGCCTCTTTAATTTTTTGCGACAGATACTGATCTCGTTCGTCAATTAACGGCTTCTTTAAGTCTGGGAAATGCTCTGTAAACTCTTGCAGCATCGCATTAATGGTATCTTGCTGCTTCATTTTTTCTAATTCTTCTTCTGTAATTTCCTCTCTGGTGAAGATACTCCCAAACACTTGCATTAACAGCATGGCTTTTCCTTTAAAGCTAATATTCCCCCAAATTCGGGAAAATGTTATTTGAATATCCCGATCCGCCAAGACCAGCTCAGCGCCAGTCTCTTCCGCTGACAGCATACCTTGTATCATTTCTTCTCCCGGGCGGATACCAAATTGTTTTGCCATTCGCTTCTGGAAAGAGGAAACCGCCAAGTTCATTAATAGCATAACTGCTTTTTTATCTCGGATTACTTGAAAAATATCTGTGTTTTTCCATTTATTATTATCCTTCACAGATTGATAACGTTGTGCATCTAATTCAATACATATGGCGTCAGGTCGTTCTCTTTCAATAACTTCTTTCACCTGTTCCGCACTATTTTTGGAAACATGGGCTGTTCCAATTAAAATATATTCTTTTCCATTTAAATGGATTCGTGTGACGTTTTCTTCGCTCATGTACCATCCTTCTTCCCTCTATATTAAAAGTGAAACTTTATCATATGTATAGACAATAGCGGCCGCTCAAATGGGGTTTGTGGGGCGGGTAATCGTAAATTTTTTCGGTGAGTTGAGTAATCGCAAAAGCCCTTCGATGGGACGAGTAATCGCAGTCCCAGTCCCCGTCTCAGTACCTGGACCAGTTCCAGTAATTCACCACGCTTCCCGAAAGCGTCATCGTGAATTCCTTCCGCTAAATATAATGTCTAATTACAGGTTATTCCGTTTTATTGTAAAAACAATTCATTAACCCATTTTATCATAAATAAAGGACTTCCTTGCATAATCTTTCCTTTTTTTAAGCTATATAGTCTATTGTAATATATTTTCACGAAATTATTAAACATCTGCGCACAAATAACGTATGATAAGAGAAGATGTTTAAAAAAGGGCACCAGGAAGGAGACTGCTATGTTTCATTATACAATAGATGACAACTTGAGCCTGCGTCAGTTACAGCTGACAGATGCAAATGCACTGTTTAAGGTTGTGGAAAATTCCAGAGAAAAGTTGCGTACATGGCTTCCTTGGATAGAAATGACGAGACAGCCAACAGATTGTTTAGCGTTTATTGACATGTGCTTGCAAAGTGCCCAACGAAAACAATCCCTCCATGTAGGTATTTTCAAGGGCAACAACATTATTGGCTGTATTAGTTATAATTATATTGATTGGCAAAATGGCAGTACATCCATTGGCTATTGGTTAGACCCAACCTATCAGGGAAAAGGAGTCATGACAGCAGCAGTTCAAGTGATGATTGATTATGCGTTTTATACGTTGCGATTAAACCGTATTGAGATCCGTGCGACAACACATAATAAAAAAAGCCGCGCTATTCCAGAACGATTCAACTTTCAAAAAGAAGGCATTATTCGACAAGGTGAATGGCTTTACGATCATTTTGAGGATTTAGTCGTTTATGGTCTGTTAGCAAGCGAGTGGAAGCATTAACTTTTCCTAATTCTGTGTTTCCTTCATTTTTATCTCAATTATTTCTTGGGTACTTGTTTTAAAATAAATATCAATAATAACACCAAATTCTTTTTTCTCACCGACTAACCATAATTTAAAAGTTTCAACCGTCGTTTCTCCCTCTGATTGTCTACCTACATGCAAATAATCGACAATTTTTTCTTGAGGATATTTTGCCTTTACTTCTTTCATTGCAACTTGTCCCCATGGTGCATATTCCGGCTCCTCGGCATTCACCCATGTTCCAATCAACAAAGGAATCATAATAATACTGACAAAAACAACCACTCGATACATCCGCTTCATATTGCCACCTCCTATTTAACATTAGCTTTTGTCGTTTATATGTTTTTATGCTTATAGAAATTATTGCCTGGGAAATAGATTTTCGGAATGTTTCGAGGGGACGTGGGATTTTTAGTTAATAATAAGATATGGCAGTGGTTTGGGAGGTTGGGCGGAGTGGGTTTCTCCTATTTTGGAGCGGTTTGGATCTTGGTTGGAGCGCTTTTCTCTATTTTGGAGCGGTTTGAAACTTTGACTCTGGAGCGCTTTCTCTCTATCTTCGAGCGCTTTGATCCTTGATTGGAGCGCTTTTTCTCTATTTCGAGCGCTTTGACTCTTGGTTGGAGCGAATTTCTTCTTTTTCGAGCGGTTCGGACCATGGCTGGAGCGACCTCCTCCTTTTTCGAGCGGCTCAGCCCGTGGCCGGAGCAAATTTTCACCTACGAAGAAAAACAGGCTGCCTCTTAAGTGACAGCCTGTTTGCTTATTTCATCTGTACGCCATGTAAATGGGCAAAGATACCTTTTTTCGCTAGGAGTTCTTCATGTGTTCCTTCTTCTTCAATTCCTTTTTTCGTCACGACCATGATACGATCTGCTTCTTTAATTGTAGCGAGACGATGAGCAATGATAATCGTTGTGCGGTTAGCTGCAAGTTCGTTCAATGCTTTTTGAATAATCATCTCTGTCTCCGTATCTAGTGCAGAGGTTGCCTCATCCAAAATAAGAATGGGTGGATTTTTCAAGAACATACGAGCAATGGCGATTCGTTGCTTTTGGCCTCCTGAAAGCTTCAAGCCTCTTTCTCCAACCTGTGTCTCATATCCATCTGGAAGTTCCTTAATAAAGTCTTCCATATGTGCACGTTTTGCAGCAAGTTCGATTTCTTCATTTGTTGCTTCCAAATTTCCGTAAGCAATATTCTCACGCAGGGTTCCTGTAAATAGAAAAACATCCTGCTGGACGACACCTATTTTGCTTCGGAGAGATTCCTTTGTCATATCACGAATATCCATGCCATCAATGGTAATGGATCCCTCATTCACATCATAAAATCTTGGAATCAAAGCAGAAATCGTAGTTTTTCCGGCACCAGATGGTCCGACAAATGCAACCGTTTCTCCATGCTTAATATTAAAATTAATATGATTCAGTACAGGTTTTTTCGTTTTATCATAGCTAAAGCTAACTTGATTAAAACGAATATCCCCTCTTAATTGACTTACCGCTTCAGCATCTGGCTTGTCCTCCACATCTGGATTAACAGCCATCATATCTGAAAAACGTTTGAAGCCAGCCATTCCTTTTGGATATAATTCTAATAATGCCGTAATTTTATTAATTGGTGTGGTCAGCACATTGACAAATAAAATAAAGCTGACAAGCTCCCCATAGGAAAGGCGATCTGTATAAGTAAACCATGCACCTACAACAAGGACAATTAACGTCATTAAACGCATCAATAAGAATATATTTGCATGAACAATTCCCATCACCTTGTATGCACGAACTTTGGCAGTACGAAACTTTTGGTTATCCTCTTGGAAACGACTCTTTTCAAATTCCTCATTGGTAAAGGATTGTACGACACGTACACCAGAAACTGCATCTTCAATCCGCGCATTCACTCCCGCAATGTTCGCATACATTTGCTTCCAAGCTCTATTCATACGAATATTCCCAAATGTAATAAGGAAAATCAAAATTGGTACGGTAATAAGAACAATAAGTGCTAAAACTGGATTAATGGTGAACATAATAAAGAAAGCACCTAAAAATGTCATAATCGAGATAAAGAAATCCTCTGGACCATGGTGGGCCAGCTCCCCTAAATCAAATAAATCATTGGTGATACGACTCATGATATGCCCTGTTTTCGTATTATCAAAGAAACGAAAAGATTGTCTCTGTACCTGATAGAATAAATCACGGCGCATATCTGTTTCTATATTAATACCAAGTTTATGTCCTAAAAAGGAAACGACATACTGCAAATAGCTACTGATTATATAAACAATCAGCAACAAGATAGAGACGACAACAATGATATTCCAATTTTGCCCCGGTAATAATTGATCAATAAAGCCTTGTACCGCTACTGGAAAAGCCAGCTCAAGCAGAGCAACAAACACTGCAGCCGAAAAATCTATAATAAATAATCGTTTATGCGGTTTATAGTATGAAAAAAATTGACGCAGCATATTTCTCCTCCCTTTCTCAAAAAATCTTAACCAGCATCTAAGCATACATATTGAATTATACATACTTTATTATTGTTTGGAAAGATTGTCCCTTTCCCCGCATACGATTAAAAAAGGGGGATTGTTTCACATGAAACCAATAAAACTGATTTGTTATGTAGTTGGATTTGTTTTTCTTGTTTCCGGAATGATGAAATTTGCGGACCTATCGATGATAAGCAGTTTTGCACAGATGGGGATTCCTTTTTCCGAATATGTTTACTTTTTCGTAGCCCTTTTCGAAGTGATGGCAGGAATGCTGTTAATAGGTAGGATATTTATCCACATATCCATCATTCCACTAATTTTCATTATGCTTGGAGCACTCTTTTTCTCAAAAATTCCTATACTGGCGAATGAAGGTGTCATTGCTTTTTTATTTGCATCGCGATTAGATATAACTTTACTTGTTCTACTTATCTTTTTGTGGACGCGCCGTCGGCAAAAGGAGGACTTCGCTTAACTTTCTCACATCCACATGTGGAAAACCTCTGTGTAATTATAAAAACCTGTATATAAGCTATGGACAACTTACACTTATCCACATTTATATCCACATATGCACAAATGTTCGCAGTTATCTTGTATAAGAACATATCTTCCACACAAAATATAGAAATTAAACAAAGAGTTATCCCCTATTTGTGAATAACTCTTTGTTTTTGTGGATAACCACATAAAAAAAGCTGCATCGCTTTTTGATCCAGCCTTTAACGGTTTAGAACATAATTTGGGGAAAGATGTATACAAACTCTTCATTGGAGATCTATCATTCATCTTCCATTGTTTTTATTTCATAATGCAATATTACCTTTTGCATATTCATATCATTAATGATTTCCGTATAATTTGTCGCAAAGTATTTCATATCCATTTTAGTCTCTTCAAATAGCTGAAGATTCTTATTGGATGTTGTATCAATTTCTTCAATGATACTTGTAATTAATTTCCCATCACTATCTTCAAATTTATTTTTCACAAGCCGATTCAAGCTCTCTGTAAAAGCTTGTAACTTGTTTAATTCAGCTTTGAATAGCTCTGCCTTGTCAGTTAAATCCTCTATCTTTTCAAATTGATAAAGCAGACTTTCCTCTCCCATTTCCATCTTTATGCCCCCTGAAAAATTGAATTTGCAATCTCCTCTTCTTTTTCAAAAAACTGTTCAAGTGTTTCCCGGATTATCCCTAATGTTTGCAGAGATTTATTAACCTCCATTTCTAAATGTTCAAGAAGATTTTCAAATGATTCTTGAAAACCAATATCTCCTGGTATATCGTAATCTACTTCAATTCTTTTGATTTGGTAAACTCGGTATGCACTTGGAGGGTAATCACCAAGTAAATATTGATAATCATGTGGATTTGCTTCCATATTTTCTATTTTTTCAACAACGTTGTCTCTTCTCTTAATGAAATCATTTAAGTACTCTGATTCGAACAGTTCTCTTATCTTATCACAAGTTGCTTGCTGTTCTTCCACCAAAGCTATACCCCGTTCATAAATTTGGATGGCGGAAGTCAAATTTAATTTTATTTTTCCACCCGATTCACTTGTACCGGTTACAATAACACCTGAGTCCGTATACTCCCTCCCTTTTAGCGCACCTAACGCGCTAATAACTGCGCCTAATTTATGGGATTCGGCAGATTTCATGAAAGCTTCTTGAATATCTTTTGTTTCCTCTGAAATTCTACCTAAACTATCTTTTATGATTTGATACGATAAATAGATGGTTACCAATGAATTAGTTGTAGCAAATATATTCCATGTACTTAATTTTTGGCTCGATTCTTCGATAATTTCTGTATTCTCCTCTATAATTTTTGCTTCTTCTAAAATAAGATTTTTCTGTTTTTCGGTTAAATATCCTAGCTCCTGGAACTCAGCTAATATTGTTGGAAGATGTGTATTCAAGGTTTGTATTTGTTGTTGAAATCGAGGCATTTTCTCTTTCATTTCAGCTATTATACCGGGCGAAGAAGTTACTATACTATAAAGTGATTCCAGATTATCTTTACTTGCCCAATCATCCCCAGTCACGCTCAATACCCTAAATACATCATCCATTACCTCTGCATCTATACCCGTTACTATTTGAAACAGTCCATCAAACCCATTTTCACTGTATACTTCACTATAATTTTTGGCTAAGTATAATTGTATATTTGACACTACTTCATTTGGAATCGCTTTGACCAAATCGTGTAAGCCATCTAATTCCTCATTATCTACCCCTTCAATAGCAGTAGAAGTTCCTGTTTCAATAAAAATATCTAGTTCACTTAATACATGCATCATTTCATTATTAATGTATCTATGATGAATATTTTCTCCGTTTTCTCGGTAATACTCTTCTGTGAATGTATTTAATTCTTCAAGGTCGATGTCATAGATTGCTAAATCATCATATGGATCAATGTTAAATTCAATAGCTAAATCCTCTCTAAACTCAGCGCTTATTTCAGCTAGCTGATGAGGAGTGGGTGGTGCATGATTAGTTGTGTAAACATCTTTAAATCGATCCGTTAGTAATTCAACTGTTGTAATCAAATTGCCACCGAGGGAATGCCCTAAACCGAATTTTACTAATTCTTGGTCATCTTGCTTGGTGTTCGTTAATATTTCATCTGTTACTTGTTTATCAAAGGATATCAGGGCTTCATATTGTTTAGCATCCTGCCCAGTTAAAATTCCCATTGTATTATATGCCCAATCATCAAGCCTCCAATTACCTTCAGTTAATTCCATCCCTTCGCTGCCTCTAGCTATCGTATACGCCTCATTAATTTCCCGATTTTTATCATAGAAATGAATAATTGTACCATTAAAACCATTAGCTTCAGACTCATTAACATAGTCTTCAGAATAATAAATATTTATCGTTTCAGGTGGCTTTTGCCCTGTTTCTTCAATATAAATTTGTTTAAACTCTTCTTCAGTTAATTTACCGTATTCTTCCTCCATTAATCGATCTTGTATTAAGCAATCTTTGAGAAGAATATCCGTGTTCTCACTGGGCATGATTTTTCAGCTCCCCTACTCCAATTTTTGAAATTCTACAGATTCCATGATAGCTAATACGTCCTCCTCAATAGACTGTAAATCAATATTTTTCTCTTCATCAGCAATTACGTTATAAGTATAAGAAAGTGATTGACTACTGCTTTTCGATTGGATGATACCTAAAAAACGATAAACTTTATTCTTCTCATTACGTGTTACACGCTCTGCAGTTGCGTAATTAATCGTCTTATCTTTATAGTCTAAGGTTTCATATTCTCCATCGAAACTCGTGCGCGATTTTAATATCTCTTTCAATACTTCTAGATTATTGGCTTGCTTACCGCGGTTATACGTTGCCCGAACAAAATATTGATATTCCTCTTTTATACTCTCTCCATATTGAATGCCTTCATAAGCACTGGAATCAGACTCACCGACTGACATGTCATAATATAACTTGTCTAATTTCGCATTCTCCGGATACATCATAGTATATCCACCTGTTTTCGACTGAAATAAATAGTATCCTTCTTTGGCCGGTTCTGTCGAAACCATAAATTCGCGTGTGAATTCATCTTGAAATGCTGTAACATCTGGTAATTCTTCTGTGCTCATTTCCGTGACTTTTTTGTCTTTTTCTTCTCCCACCTCTTTACAACCTCCTAATCCTAAAATAAGCAATAATAATACTGAATAAATAGTTAATTTTCGTTTCACCACCGGAGATACTCCTCTCCATTTTCATAATAGTAATTATATGTTAACATATTTCCAATTTAATTTTATGTAATCTTTCATCTAAGTAATAAGTCTCTTTTGTTTTTTTCGTCCTTCTTTTCTTTACAACCTCCTAATCCTAAAATAAGCAAAAAAAGTAATGCTGAATAAATTAATAGATTCTGTTTCATTTCCGGAGATACTCCTCCCCATTTTTATAAGAGTAATTATATGGTATCATAATTTTAATTTTCAGAGTAATGAATCCCTATTCTTCTTTTAGATAGTTTTTCTCTCGTCTCAAAATTTGTTCAACCTTTTCCTCTGTTAATTTTCCATACTCTTCCTTCATTAATCGATCTTGTATCAATGGGTCTTCAAAAAGAACCTTTGCCCCATCAGACATAAACCTCTACCTCCTTACTCCAATTTTTGAAATTCTACCGATTCCATGATATTCAACACTTCCTTTTCGATAGATGGTACGTTAATATCATTTTCATAATCTGTAGTTACATTACAAATATACGAAAGAGCTTGGTTACTGTTTTTGGATTGGATTATTCCTATAAAGCGGTAAGTTATACTTCTCCCCGTAGACCTCACATTTTCCATTTTTGCAAAGTGAATCCTCTTATCGTTATAGTCCATCTGTTCATATTCTCCATTATACTTTGTATGACCTTCTACCGCTGCTTTTAATCCTTCTAAAGAATCAGCCCCCTTGCCCTGATTATACGTCCCACGCACCAAATACCAGTATCCTACTTCTTCATTAGTTGCTCCATACTTAACAGTTTCATAATCATCAGAAGGACTTTCATAGTAAAGGTTATCTAATCGTGCATTCTCCGGATACATCATTGTATATCCACCTGTTTTCGATCGAAATAAATAATACCCTCCTTTGACTGGTTCTGTCGAAACCATAAATTCACGTGTAAACTCATCTTGAAATGCCGTGACATCGGGTAATTCTTCTGCACTCATTTCCGAAATTTTTTTATCTCTTTCTTCTACCGCCTCTTTACAACCTCCTAATCCTAAAATAAGTAATAATAATACTGAATAAATAGTTAATTTTTGTTTCATCTCCGGAGATACTCCTCTCCATTCCCCATAATAGTAATTCCATGGTATCATATCATAATTTAAATTTTAATATTCACCAAATCTTTGCGCATAACCAAAAAGGAATGGACTTATAGCTATCCATTCCTTATCCTTTCATTATTGTACATCCAGCTCAATGTCTGTTTTGTTTAACTCACCATTTCGATAAAAAGTAACTTCTACGGTATCACCGACATTTTTATTCTCATAAAGGATTTTTCGCAAGTCAATAATATTATGAACTGGTTCCCCATCTAATTCGACAATCACATCATATTGTTTCATACCTGCCAGGTCAGCTGGTGATGATTTTTCTACGCTCCACACATAAACACCGCCATCTACTTCAAGCGGTAATTGCAATGTGTTTCTCCATTCATACTGTGGCAGCTCCTCAATCGAATAAGTTTCCACGCCTAAATATGGGCGGATGACTTCCCCATTTTTCTCAAGCTCCTCGATGACTGGAAGTGCCCTATCGATTGGTATGGCAAAACCAATCCCTTCTACTGCTTCCTCATTGATTTTCATGGAATTAATCCCGATTAATTGGCCGTATAAATTAATCAGGGCACCGCCGCTATTTCCTGGATTAATTGCCGCATCTGTCTGGATGACTTCGGCTTGCCAATCCGGTCGCCCATCAAAATTAAAATCCATTGGAATCGTACGCTCTGTTCCGCTAATCACACCTTGCGTGACTGTACTCGATAAATATACACCTAAAGGATTACCAATTGCAATTGCTGGTTCTCCTACTTTCAGGTTTGCTGAGGAGCCAATTTCCAGTGCGGTATCTCCCTTTCCGCTTTCCATTTTAAGTACTGCTAAATCGGTAAATAAATCGCTCCCGATAATTTCTGCTTCCATGTGTGTATCATCGTGCATGATAACTTCTACTGTATCGGCATCTTCAATAACATGATGATTTGTTACAATATAGGTTTCACCATTTTCTACTTTATAAATAACACCTGACCCGGTTCCCGCTTCAATACCATCCGCACCAGCTCCCCAAGAGACATGCTGCTGAATATTACTGATGCCGACAACAGCCGGAGTCACTTGCTCAATAATTTCGGTCAGCTGTGTGGAGACATCCACCTGCATTGGCTGCTCCACGGTGCCGTTACCGCTGCTTATACCATCATTCATTTCTTCTTTCGCGGAATTCGCTCCTCTATCCTCGCTTTTAAGAAAATCTGGATTGATAATGAGCACAAGTAACCCACCAAGGATAATGCCAGTTAATAGCGGGACAAGCCACTTCCCTTTTTTCTTCTTACTCGGTTTCGGTTGTGATTGAGGTTGATCCGGGTAATCATTATATCCCATATATCTTTCTCCTTATCCATTCATCTACCTGTTTCTTCCCAATAAGCTTCGGTTACTAAACGCAAAATTCTTACTTCTTTCTAAAAAAGTTAGTTGCTATTACCGTGAAACTGTTCGCAAACGAATTATTAACATTGTGGATTAAATTATAGTAATCACATAAATGAGCGGGAAGGAATGATACGGAGACTCCTGTGGATAACTCCGTAAGAAGTGGTTTTCTTCCAAAGATGCTGTGCTCAGGGCTCACGGAGCTGGACACGGCTATTTTCTGCTAATAGTTATCCACAAGGTAATAATTCTATAATTTCTTGTGCAAAAACAGAGGTCTGCATTTGGTAACTAATTTCAGTTTATGCACAAATGAAATATTTATCCCAAATACAGACCTCACAGTATTTTCTATTCCTTCTCTTCTATACACGCTCTGTTACAGAGCCCACCTCATACAGTGGGGTTGGTTCATTTGGATCTGTGTCATGCAGTTCAACATCTATTCCCCGCTCGGTTAAAACCTGGTCTACAGACATACGTGCGAGATCCTTCATATTATTATCCAAGCTAAGATGCGCTAAGTAAATCCTTTTGGTACGGTTGGAAATAATATCGGTTAAAGCAAGCCCACAATCTTCGTTGGAAACGTGTCCGGAATCTCCAAGGATACGTCGTTTTACATTCCAAGGATAACGTCCCATTCGAAGCATCTCTACATCATGATTTGCTTCAAAAATGTAGGCATCTGCATCTTCCACTGTTTTCTTGATACGCTCTGATACATAGCCTAAATCGGTAACAAGAGCAACTTTATTGCCATCATTGCGGAACGTGTAAAACATAGGCTCTGCTGCGTCATGAGACACGCCAAAGGATTCGACTTCTAGATCCCCAAAGCTGCGGACAGATCCCATATCAAATTGAAACTTTTGATCAATGGTTAATTTGCCTAAGGAACTGTCCATCGCCTGCCATGTCTTCTCATTTGCATAAATGGGAAGATTATATTTACGCGCAAAGATTCCTAAACCTTTGATATGGTCACTATGCTCATGCGTTACAAGGATCCCATCTAGCTTTGAAGGATCAACATCGATTGTCTGGAAAAGACCATCCATCTTTTTCCCGCTTAATCCAGCGTCTACTAATAGCCGCTGTTGCTCTGTTTCTATATAAAATGCATTACCTGTGCTGCCAGATGCAAGCACACTAAAACGTAAGGTCATTCCGTTTCACTCCTAAAAGGCTCAATCTTATCTTCAATTATTGAAATAAAGTGATTTGCATTTGATTCTTCCCCATCCAACATTAAAGTAAGCTTTCTTAAATAATTTTCCTGAAACATGGCTACAAAATACTCTGTATAGCTCCCCGGGTACGTAAAGGACTCCACCGCATTGACAAAATAATCGCGTTCCTCATTTACGGTTATTTTATAAGTTGGCGCAAAAACCTGTGTACCTTCTCCTTCTTCCTCAATTCTTGAATAAAAGCCATAAGTAACGTCTGTCACTTCTTCATCCGCTTTTAAAGAGCGATTATGAAGAAGGGAACCAATGGCAGTCATTGGCGTATTTAATGTTGTACTTCCTTGTGGATTTGCTTTACCAACCATGGTCTGCGTATAATGTGTAATTTCATTATCATCGTTTACATAGAAGATAAGCATCGCATGTTGATTTAAATAGATCGGATGCCCCTCTTTATTTTGATAAAAGACGATAATATTCAGATCATGATTCCATGTCCCAAAGCTAAATTCGGATGCATCTAGAACATAAGGACTGACTAAGTTAGAAATCATATCAGCCGTTGGATTCTTTGGAATCTCTAACGGCTGGGAAAACTCTGCTAATACTAATTGATTATCCACGCTTTTCTCTGCATCCATATCCTCTTTATCATTTAAATCGCTAATTTCTGACGCGGTAAATTCCTTTTGTGAAGATGAAATATAACTTAATTCTGGCACTTCGAAACTAACATCTGCGGTAATCTTGATATTTTCTTGGTCCAGTTCATCATCTAAGTTCATATCGCTAATTTCGAGTTCTGGAATATCCATCTCTTGCTGCTTGCTAATAAATTGAAACAGTAAATAAACATTTAAGACAAGGAAACTGAGAATAAACAGTGTTTTGATATGTGACCATTGCATTCTCAACTTCCCCCTTCTAAGCTCTGTGTATCTGCATTCTGGTCTGGTACTGTTGACCAGCTGTTATTAATCCGCTGATACCAATTCGGCTCTAATAATATATAATCCTCGCCATTATCATCCGACTCAATCGTTAATCGATAGCCAATCTGCACATCTCGAATGTCGGATTGATTTTCATTCCGCTGAATGCTGGCAATGATTTCATCGCTATTTCTTAACTTTTTGGTCGATGTATTAATAATCATTCGTAAAGATATCAAGGAACGATTATATTCACTTAGCTGATCGTTATGCCATTCTTGATAAATTGTCGATAAATCCATATACGAGTTATTTACAACAGGATATTGAAAATGGTACAGACGATAAGCAATACTTTCTTCTGAAAAGCTATCTAACCGGTAATCATCTGTAAACCCAGAATACTCGTTAATATTATCTAGGCTTCGTTGTAAGATACTGATTTCTGTTGGTTCATTATTTGGTTCAGCAACGTTGATAAATCTCATACCATGTCCCGAAATATTTAATTGACGATTATCTGTCCGATACATAATCGATCCCGGTGCTGATTCTGATACACTGACCAAATTAGGATTGGAAAACATGATATTTCTAATTTTCACAGCATCCATCGTGTCAAAGGTATACGTATAGGAAGTCATTGTTTTTGGTTTTACCGGAATGTAGATATTCCTGGCTGTATCGGTCAATAACTTCATTTCCTCGTATTTGTCATCCGTTAAATCATTAAAAATCGACAGCAGGGCATCATAGTTCGTCACGGAACGAATAACACCTTCCACAACGTTTTCTCCACCCCTCTCCACAAATCGAATCCTTAATAGCTGATTATCCTCTTGCAGATCGATATAGAACCGATCCACATAAAAGTTCGCACTATGAGCAAATGAATCATCCATATTTAAAATATCACCAAATAACGACAAAGGAATCTCTGTTGGGAAGATAACTTCTACTTCCGCATCGGATTCTTTTTCTTCAGCTATATTGCTGTTTTGTATACCTGTAATCTCCCATTGCTGCATTTCTCCAAAAAATTGCACTTTATCCATTGGGTCTACATGCCCGAAGTATTGTCCATTCATTTTAAAAATAATGTCATTAGGCATGACAACATCACTTACATCCTTCTGTTCTCCGCCTAAATCTACTTGATCGATAGACCCTTCATTATTTAACGGCTCATATTCCGCTCGATAGTTCCACATTCCAAACGTAAGAATTAAACTGGTTCCTATTAAAACAATCAGCAATAATGATTTTGCAGTCTCTAATTTCATTTGCCTTTCCCCCGCTTCGATCCCATGAGTGGCAAGGTAAATAGAATTGTCGTTCCGCACTCTTCTTTACTTTGCGCCCAAATCTTACCATGATGGGCTTCTACAAGTTCTTTAGTAATGGCTAAACCAAGCCCTGTTCCTCCAAGTTTTCTTGTTCTAGCACGGTCTGCACGGTAAAAACGGTCAAATATTTTGTCGAGCTTATCATATGGAATTCCCATTCCTTCATCCTGGATACTGACAATCACAATATGGCGTCTTACATCAAGATTGACGCGCACTTTTCCGCCCTCTGGCGAATATTTGAAAGCATTGGTAATAATATTATCAAATACTTGGGTAATCTTATCTTTATCCATCCATACAAATGATTTTCCTTTTGGTATATTACGCTCTAATGTGATCGTTTCTGGTAAATTCATTTCGTAACGATCAAGCACTTGTTGCACATACCCCATAAATTCAGTTCTTTCTTTATGCATTGGCAGCTCATCGGAATCCATCTTAGAAAGCTGCAATAGGTCATTTACCATTCGTATCATGCGATCTGTTTCCTTTTGTGTCACCTCTAAAAAGCGTGGGGCAATTTCTTTATTTTCCCAAGCTCCATCAGACAATGCTTCTAAATAACTTTTCATTGTTGTTAGCGGTGTACGCAGCTCATGCGATACATTCGACACAAAATCCCGACGTTCTTGTTCTATTTTCTCTTGTTCGGTAACATCACTAATCACCGTAATAAAACCAGTTACTTCTTCTTCCTCATCAACGACTGTCGAAAAGTTCGCTCGGATAATAAACGGTGTCTCTTCATCACTAAAATCAATAATCATCGAACCGCTATCTGGAAGTTTACTAATATCCATATTTTTTTCTTCCAGGTTCAACACATCAATTAAATCGTCACTGATAACGTCATCTGGGTCAGCTCCAATCATCCGTGCTGCAGCGTCATTCATCAATGTCACAGAGCCAGTTTGATCCGTTGCAATAACCCCATCACTCATGTAGGAAAGCACGGAACTCAATTTCCTCCGTTCCTCTTCAATCGTGGCGTAGGAATGCTTGAGCCTGCTATTTAAGTCATTAAACGTTTCTGCAAGCTGGCCTATTTCATCTTGGCCATAGACATCCAGCTTTTGTGTAAAGTCACCATTCGCCATGATTAGCGCTTGTTCACGCATCTCTTTAATTGGCTTTGTAATGGTTCGAGCAACTAAAATTCCCAGGATTGCGGAGATCGTTATCGCTAAAATAGAGCCCTGCAAAAAGATATTATTAATCTCTTCAATTTGGTCATAAACTTCCTCCAGGGAAGCTTTAAATTGGATTGCTCCAACAGAAACATTATCATCCCCAATTAATGGTTCCACATGTACATAGACCCTACTGTCCGTTTTTGGATCAAAGTACATATTTTTCCGAGGCGTGTCGAATAATAATGTATTCTTTACATTTATTTCCGTCGATTTCTTCCCAACCTCTGACTGTCCATCGATTTGATTCGTCCCTAAAATCCGTCCTTGACTATTATAAACATGAATGGTCGTCGTTATATTTTCTGTATTTACATCATTTATAATGGCTTGAATTTCCTGTTCTAAACTATCTTCAGGATCTGTCCGTTCTCTTGTGAAAGCTTGCTCCAGATTATAACTCAGCATCTCCACACGCTCATTAATGGAAGCCTTATACGTATCCATTAAATTCTCTTCCAGACGGTGGGTAAAGAAAGATCCAATAACCTGCACCGCTAAAATTAAGAGCAGAATGTAAATGATAATGAACTTTAACTGGATCGATTTAAAAAAACCAACTTTATTCATAACACCTTACTCCTGTTCAGGATTACGTAAATAGTAACCGACACCTCTTCTTGTCACGATCCATAATGGGTTACTCGGGTTTTCCTCAATTTTTTCACGCAGACGCCGAACCGTAACATCGACTGTACGAACATCGCCAAAATAATCATAACCCCACACTGTTTCCAACAAATGTTCTCTTGTCATGACTTGCCCTATATGACGTGCTAAATAATGCAGTAATTCAAACTCTCGGTGTGTTAGTTCAATTTCTTCTCCTTTACGAGAAACTACATAAGCATCCGGGTGAACGGTTAAATCTCCAATAACAATATCCTTTGTTGTTTTTACTGGTTCATCTGTAACATGCTCACGGCGCAGATTTGCTTTGACACGCGCGATTAATTCTCGATTGCTGAAAGGTTTGGTTACATAGTCGTCCGCTCCTAACTCTAATCCTAGTACTTTATCAATTTCTGCATCTTTTGCTGTCAGCATGATAACAGGGATACTTTGTGTTTTACGCACTTCACGTAATACTTCATTCCCGTCTTTCCCTGGCAGCATAATATCTAATAGAATTAAATTTGGGCGCTCTGATTCTGCGAGTTCAATCGCTGTATCTCCATCATTCGCTACCACGACTTGATAACCTTCTTTTTCCAGATTAAATTTTAATATATCTGCAATTGGCTGTTCATCATCAACAACTAGTATTTTTTGACTCATAGGTTGCACATCCTTTTTTAGTTAAATAATTTATAAAAATGTTATTAGATTGAAATTAAAACTTTACCTTAATAGCTTCCGCTAGTTAAAGTGTTTAATCATGAAATAAATGATTTTTTATATATAAAGGTAGATTCAAACAATTAATGTTAATAGCTTGATTATAAAAATAGCAATAAACTTACTCTCTCTATTTTAACGTAAAATTACTATTATGTCTTGTTGTCAAGAGAAGGTGGTGTATATTTGATTATGAATGTATAAATGTTAATTGACTGTATTATTATTATAATTATAATCAAGCAACTAAATTTTATGTATTTAGTATTTCTGCTCCTTAGTCTTCACGATAAAAATTTTTAAAAATAGAAGAGAATACTTTTACTTAATAAAAGCAAAAAGAGACTGTATGGACAGCCTCTTTTTAATAATTTTATTTATGGGCGATAAACGCTTCTTACTACATTTGTTTGTGAACGATCCGGACCAACAGAGAAGATAGATAATGGAATTTCTGTTAATTGAGAAATTCGTTCTAAATAATGACGTGCGTTTTCTGGAAGTTCATCCAACGTCTTCACACCTGTAATATCTTCTGTCCAGCCTGGCATCTCTTCATATACTGGTTCACACTCCGCAAGAGCTTTTAAGCTTGCAGGGAACTCTTTAATAACTTCACCTTTGTAACGATATGCTACACAGATTTTTAGTGTTTCAATACCAGTTAGTACATCAATTGAGTTTAAAGATAAATCCGTAATACCACTCACACGGCGTGCATGACGGACAACCACGCTGTCAAACCAGCCTACACGGCGCGCACGGCCCGTTGTTGTCCCATATTCACGGCCAACTTCACGGATTTGATGTCCAACTTCATCATTTAATTCTGTTGGGAATGGACCGTCACCTACACGTGTTGTATATGCTTTTGAGACACCTACAACATGATTAATTTTAGTCGGACCTACACCAGAACCAATCGTAACACCACCGGCAATCGGGTTAGAAGATGTTACAAACGGATACGTACCTTGGTCAATATCAAGCATAACTCCTTGTGCACCTTCAAACAGGACACGTTTTCCTTGATCGATTGCATCGTTTAAAACAACAGATGTATCTACAACATAAGGAGCCATTTGCTGTCCATATTCATAGTATTCCTCTAAAATATCTTCTACTTGAATAGAATCAGACTCATATACTTTTTCAAATAAACGATTCTTTTCTCTTAAGTTTTGCTCTAATTTTTCACGGAAAGAATCTTTATCCATTAAATCAGCGACACGAATACCAACACGCGCTGCTTTATCCATATAAGCAGGACCAATTCCTTTTTTCGTTGTACCAATTTTATTTGCACCTTTTTCTTCTTCTTGAAGAATATCTAGCTTCAAATGATACGGAAGAATAACATGCGCACGATTACTGATACGAAGATTATCTGTAGAAACATTGCGCTCATGTAAATAAGCAATTTCCTCTACAAATGCTTTTGGATCAATAACCATTCCATTTCCAAGAACACACGTTTTATCATTAAAGAAAATTCCAGACGGGATTAAATGTAACTTGTATGTTACCTCATCAAACTTAATCGTATGACCAGCGTTATTTCCGCCTTGATAACGAGCAACTACTTCTGCATTTTGAGATAGGAAATCGGTAATTTTACCTTTCCCTTCATCTCCCCATTGCGTACCTACAACTACTACTGAGGACATGGTGCACCTCCAAGATTATTTTATATATGAAGATTCTTGCCCAACATGAAATTTTAATACTTCCTTATATATCCATTCATGTCAAAACAATCACTTATCATCATTTGTTTTTTAAACTAACCATTAGTTATTTTATCAGTAAGAAAAACAAACGTCAATTCAAAATACGAACATTATATCTCATTCCGCTCTTATCGTACGCTTGATTAACCTTATACTTGTTTGCCTCGGCTAAAAAAGCGAATCAAATAACACAAAAACCAAATAATGTTCGGATTTTCCTTGGAGGGACTAATAGGAGGGAATTTCCTTGATTAAAAGGCTAATTACTAGATTTTAATGATTTGGCTCTATCTGGAACAACAATACCAATCTTTGCTCCTTTTAAGTTTGGATCTAAGTCAATAAAGTTATCCTTAAGATTTTCATAGAATTCTTTGTGTGTAACTGGCATCCAAGCTGCTAAAGTAGCATCTACGTCTCCAGAAGCAACCGATTCAAAAACAACGGCTACGTCAACATCAGTTAAAAAAGCTATTAAATATCGAGTTATCTATTTTTTAATGAGGTTAGATTGGATGGGGCTTGTTTTACATTTTTGGAGCGGAGGCAGTTTGGGTTGGAGCGCTTTTTCCTTTTTCGGAGCGGGGTCAACCTGGGGCGGAGCGCTTTTTCCTTTTTCGGAGCGGGGTCAACCTGGGGCGGAGCGCTTTTCCTTTTTTTCGAGCGCGTTCAACTTGGGGTGGAGCGCTTTTTCCTTTTTCGGAGCGGATTTAACTTGGTTTGGAGCGCTTTTCCTTTTTTTCGAGCGGCCAAATTGATTGTACTTTTCTAACCTACAAGAAAGGCGACCCCAACACAATGATTGGAGTCGCCTTTTGAAGATAAAAGTTAATTATTCAATTCCTTCTGTCCATTCATCTACTTTATCTTGGTTAGCCTCTACCCATTCAGCTGCAGCATCTTCCGGAGAAGCACCTTCACTAATGTTTAACATAACCTCTTCCATATCATCTGTAGTCCAGTTGAAGTTATCTAAAACTTGGTACACTTCTGGAGCATCATCTTTTAGGCCTTCACGAACCATTGTTTCAATGGATTCTGCTTCCCCAAACACGCCTTTTGGATCATCAAGATATTTTAAATCATATTTCTGGAATTTCCAGTGCGGAGACCATCCAGTAACAACAATCTCTTCTTTGTTATCAATGGCACCGCCTAATTCTGTTGCCATTGCGCCAGAAGAAGATGTTTGTAAAGTCCAGCCATCCAAGCTATCATATTCTTCCACAGCGTTTTCCGCAGCAGCTACAACACCAGCACCTGCTTCAATACCTGTAATGGTTTGACCAGCTTCATCCGTAAGATCTTCAATTGAATCTACATCCATGTATTCAGGTACGACAAGTCCAATTTTAGCGCCTTCTAAATTAGGCCCAAGCTGTTCTACTTGATCACCGTAAGTTTCGAATTGTTCCGCATGTGTTCCCGGCAACCAGGCAGCTACCATTCCGTCAACTTCACCATTGGCAACCGCTTCCCACATAAATGCATTTTCCAGTGCTGTTAATGTTACATCATAACCTAAGTCTTCCAACACTTTCCCAACAACATGGGTAGATGCTATCTCCGTATCCCATTCAACGTAAGCTAATTCAATTTCTCCATCAGCTCCACCTTCAGAAGAATCGCCATCTCCACCATTACTGCCACAACCTGCAACAACTAATCCTAGTGCTAATGAACCGATAAGTCCGGCACGTTTAAGGCTCCATTTAGACATAAATAAAACTCCCCTTTTCTTAAAATTTAGATTTTCCTATATAGACACTTTTCATGCATGAGAGGGAGTTACCTCTCTCATGAAAAGATTGTCATGCAAATTTATTCTTTTGATTTATTCATATTTTGTGTAATGCGGTCAATAATAATTGCTAGAATTACAATACCAACACCTGCAACAAATCCGGTACCTACAGATGCGCGTTGCAGAGAAGAAAGTACTTGACTGCCAAGTCCAGGTGCACCGATCATTGACGCGATTACGACCATGGATAAAGCAAGCATAACTGTTTGGTTAATACCAGCCATAATTGTAGACTTGGCCATTGGTAATTCTACTTTAAATAGCTTCTGTGATCCTGTCGCACCAAATGAATCCGATGCTTCCACTAAATCATTAGAAACTTGACGAATACCTAAGTTTGTAAACCGAACCGTTGGAGGTGTCGCAAAGATAAGTGATGCGAACACACCTGGAACCATTCCAATCCCGAAAAATGCTACCGCCGGGATTAAGTATACGAATGCCGGCATAGTCTGCATAAAGTCCAGAATTGGGGTAAATATCGTATTAGCAATTTTGCTTTTCGCCATTAATATTCCCACAGGAACACCAATAATCACAGATAATAAACTTGCTAGAATAACTAATGTCACCGTAGACATCAATGCTTCCCAAAGGCCTTGGTTATAAACAAACCATAAACCAACAATTGAAAATACTGCTAAACCAATCTTTTTACCGGAAACAAAAAATGCAATCACGGCAACAATTAAGATAAAAAGAACCGGCGGGATATTTGCTAAAACATCCCCTGACACAAAGTCCATAACATTTCCAAAATGTTCCTTTATAGGGTCAAAAAGAAAGGCGAATTTTTCCTGAATCCACTTCGTTGCCTTTTCTGTTCCTTCTGCTAAAGGTATTTGTTTAATTATATAGCGCAGTATTGGTATATCTTTCAAAAAATCAAGCATCCATATTCACCTCTCCATCATTTGCAAGTGCGGCTAATACTGCACCGCGGACAATAATTCCATTCAAACGACCACTCTCTTCTACAACAGCAAGCGGAACAGGAGTGTCATAAATCATAGGGAAAATTTCTTGCATGGAGGTTTCTGGAGCAACTTTTAATATATCCGTTTTTAGGATTTCTTTAATATTAGATACTTCTTTTTTACGCGCTTCGGAAGCATCATCCGCTGTTACATAGCCTTGTAAGCGACGGTTTCCATCGACAACAAGGATGCTTGAGATTCCTTCTTTGCGCATCCTTTCTAACGCTGCGCGCGGGCCATGTTTCTCTATATTAATTGTTTCTGGACGTTTCATAATATGGCTTGCTGTAAGAATCTTAGAGCGGTCCACGTCTTCTACGAATTTCTCCACGTAGTCATTTGCTGGATTCATTAAGATTTCTTCCGGTGTTCCGATTTGAACAATCACACCGTCTTTCATTAACGCAATACGATCACCTATACGAAGTGCTTCATCAAGATCATGCGTAATAAAGATAATGGTTTTCTTCATTGTAGCTTGTAAATCAATTAACTCATCCTGCATTTCTTTACGGATAAGTGGATCAAGTGCGGAGAAAGCTTCGTCCATTAATAGAACTTTGGGGTCATTCGCTAACGCACGGGCCAGTCCGACACGCTGCTGCATGCCACCAGATAATTGGCCTGGTTTTTGATGTATATAGTCACCTAGACCAACCATTTTTAGTGATTCCTCCGCTCGTTTTTCCCGTTCTTCTTTATCGACACCTTGCACTTCTAAGCCAAATGCGGCATTTTGTAAAATCGTGCGATGCGGGAAAAGAGCGAATTGTTGAAACACCATTCCTAATTTTTCACGACGCACTTGTCTCAGAGCTTTCTTATCTAATGTCGCTAATTCTTTTCCATCTATAAGGATGGATCCTTCACTTGGATCAATTAAACGATTTACTAATCGAACCAACGTAGACTTTCCGCTGCCTGAAAGTCCCATTATTACAAAAATTTCGCCTTCTTCAACTGAAAAACTTGCACGGTTTACGCCGACAGTATTCCCCGTTTTTTTGAGTATCTCTTCTTTCGTCATACCTTGATCTAACATTTTTATAGATTGGCCGATGTTTTTGCCAAAGATTTTAGACAAATTTTTTGCTTCAACCACTGCCATGTAATCACCTCTCTATATTATTTTCGTTTGCAGAACTTCTAAGTTAATATGACTGTCGTTCCCCATTTACGCTAGAAATAAAAATAAATGAACCAACAATAGACTCATTTATTTCTCAGCACCCATATAGATGTATTTATTCGCTTCAAGCCAACACTATAAATTATAGAAGAGTTCTGAACAAAGCTCAAACCGGCTAAAGAGCCATTTAACAATCGTTTCAAGCAATATATTCCGTCTGCCGAATTATATACGAGCTTTTCTGCCTTTTCCTCCTATATACGTTTGTATCCTCCGGTTATGTCTCAATTCAGACAATGCATTTCCTAAAATTATCCTTTTTGTTTCAATTATATTTATTACATTACAATTCTTTTAAATTATGCTGTCGGTACCTATTAAGAATATACAAAGCTAAAAATAGAAGAAACGCTATCAATAACATAATAATTCCGCCTAGTAAAATCATTTCTACCAAAGCCCAACCTACTATTATATGTAATACAAAGGAAAGAATTAAAAAAATAAATAATGACAACGTATATTTCCTTAGCAAATGTTCTTCTTGTTTTATTTGTTCCATGAGCTGTTCATGATTCATCTCTATCGGCGGAGCATCTGGAGCAGCCCGGTAAACTTGCACACAATCGATTGCGTCTACCACTTCCCAGCCTTGTCCTGGGTGAGGAATAGCTTCATTTGATTCCGGAATTGGCTGAAAACCCAGTTGATACTGTACTTCCTTTGGTTCCTCTTTTTTTAACTGAAAAAGAAACCCTCCACATCTTAATTTCCCCACAATCCACCCTTCTCGCGCAAGGCGTTCTAATTTCTCCGTTCCTGTGTGTTGAAAGAAAATTCGATCAATATTTAATACAAATTTCCACTTCATATACACCGCCACCTCATTTCGTCTTGTAAACTATTTTTTATAACTTTTATTATACAAGATTTAACTTGCTACGTCCTTTATCGTGCTAAAAATTAAAAAGACCGCATAAAATCAACTAAGAGAAGCTTGATTTTATGCGGTCTTTTTTAATGGTAACTGTAGAAATTCTCATTAATCTCCGTTATAAATGGTTATAATTTGTATTATATTGTTCAAATTCCTTTTCCGAACAGAGCACAAAATGTCCTGGAGAAATTTCACGCATCTTAACGTCTTCTCCTTCTGCATATTGATGATCCTCAGGATGATACGTTTTACGGGTACGTGTCCTTTCATATTCCGGATCCGGAAGTGGAATAGCCGAAAGAAGGGATTGCGTATATGGATGCATTGGATTCCGATATAAATCTTCAGCAGGAGCTAGCTCAACCAATTTTCCAAAATACATCACACCAATACGATCACTAATATATTTTACCATCGATAAATCATGGGCAATAAATAAGTATGTTAATCCACGTTCTTTTTGTAATTTTTTTAACAGGTTAACCACTTGTGCTTGGATAGATACATCCAAAGCAGATATTGGTTCATCCGCTATTATAAATTCAGGTTCTACCGCTAACGCACGGGCAATCCCGATTCTTTGTCGCTGTCCGCCGGAAAATTCATGGGGATAGCGATTGGCATGCTCCCTGTTCAAGCCTACTGTTTCAAGCAGTCGGTGGACCTTTTCTGTGCGTTCCTTGGAGGATTTAGCAAGTCCATGGATGTCGATACCCTCGGCAATAATATCAGAGACTTTCATTCTTGGATTTAAAGATGCATAGGGATCTTGGAAAATCATCTGCATTTTCTGGTTAAATGTTTTTAGTTCCGATCTTGATTTTTTTCCATGTACATTTACTCCGTTATATAATACTTCCCCGCCTGTAGCATTATATAGGCGAATCAATGATCTTCCAGTCGTTGATTTTCCACAACCCGATTCCCCAACAAGTCCAAGCGTCTCTCCTTTATAAATATCAAAGCTTATATCGTCAACAGCTCGTACTTCTTTGGGTTTGCCAATATTAAAATATTGCTTTAGGTTTTTTACTTCTAATAGTTTCTCTGCCATATCACTTTCCCCCCTTTAAAGAAGCGTGAAACTTAGCTTGTCGCTCTTGAACTACCAATGGGGGTTCTACTTTCGGCGCATTTGGGTGCAATAACCAAGTTGCAGCATAATGCGTATCCGATACTTTAAACATTGGCGGCTGTTCTTCTCTATCTATTTTCATAGCATATTCGTTTCTCGGTGCGAAGGCATCACCCTTAGGCGGATGAAGCAAATCCGGAGGCGTACCAGGAATGACGTATAACTCCTCGTCCTGCGTATCCAGGCTTGGCATCGAGCTGATTAATCCCCATGTATATGGATGCTGCGGATTATAAAATATCTCATCTACCGTTCCCACTTCAACAATTTTACCACCATACATTACTGCTACACGATCAGCAACATTGGCTACAACACCTAAATCATGGGTAATAAAAATGATAGATGTTTCAATTTTCTTTTGCAGTTCTTTCATCAAGTCTAGTATTTGCCCTTGAATGGTTACATCCAAAGCAGTTGTTGGTTCATCAGCAATTAATACTTTAGGAGCACAAGCAAGTGCGATTGCAATTACCACACGCTGTCTCATACCGCCTGAGAACTGATGCGGATATTGTTTCAAGCGAGTCTCTGGTTTTGGAATACCAACTAAATCCAATAATTTGATTGCTCGCTTTGTTGCTTCACTTTTATTTAAATTTCGATGCTTTCTTAATGGTTCCATAATTTGTTTGCCAATGGTCATCGTTGGATTCAAGGAAGTCATTGGATCCTGAAATATCATAGAAATATCTTTCCCGCGAATTTTTTGCATCTTTTTTTCCGATGCAGTTGCGAGATTTTCGCCATTAAACAGGATTTCCCCTGATTTAATTTCAGAATTCCCCTCCGGCAACAAACGCATAATAGACTTGGTCGTTACCGATTTACCTGAACCAGATTCCCCAACAATCGCCAGTGTCTCTCCTTCGTATAAATCAAAATCTACACCCCGGATTGCCTGCACTTCTCCTGCAAATGTATGGAACGATATATGAAGGTCTTTTACTTCTAATATTTTTTTCATGTTATTTCACCTCAACTTTAGTCGCGCATTTTCGGATCAAATGCATCACGTAGTCCATCTCCAATTAAATTACATACAATCAAAATCACACAAATAAGGATACACGGAATAATCATTAGATGAGGTAAAAATTGAAACGTTTTATAGCCGTCCTCAATCAGTGTACCTAAGGATGCCTCTGGAGCCTGTAATCCAATACCAATAAAGCTTAGGAAGGCTTCAAAGAAAATGGCGCTAGGAATCGTGAACATGGTGTTGATAATAATAACCCCTGATAGGTTTGGCAACAAATGCTTAAACAGCAATCGATTATTTTTTGCTCCCAATGTGCGAGATGCGAGTATGTACTCTTGGTCTTTTAATTTGAGCACTTGACCACGGACAACCCTTGCCATACCAATCCAACCCGTTATTACCATGGCGATGGTGATGGACATAATACCAGGTTTTAAGATTAATAGCATTAAAATAACTACAATTAAATTTGGAATACCAGACATGATTTCCAAAATTCGTTGCATCACATTATCGACTCTGCCGCCTTTAAATCCAGAAATTAAACCGTAAATAACGCCAATTAACATATCAATCACAGCTGCTAATACAGCAATATATAGAGATACTCGTGTTCCTAGCCATACACGGGTAAATAAGTCTCGGCCCAGACTATCCGTACCAAACCAGTAGTATTCATCTATATTCATTTGTTCATATTTATTTACCTCTTCACCGCCGATTTTTTGCGTACCATCAAAAATACCCATATTCTCTAAAACTGGTACACGCGGTGGAAGGTTATTTCTTGTTACATCTTGTTCATAACCATCATGTCCGGTAAGATGCGGCCCAATAATAGCCATAAGTACGACAAGCCCCAAAATAACTAAACTGACAATTGCAGCCTTATTTTTTCGCACCCGCAGCCAGGCATCTTTCGCAAAGGAAAGCTGTGGCTTCTCCAATTTTTCACTTGCAGCATGATCCTGTGGAGCAGGCTCAAATCTTTCTTTTGGTATTTCTTCTAACTCTCTATTCATTATTTATCGCCTCCAGTCAGACGAATTCTTGGATCAATAATTCCATACAGAATATCGATAATTAAAATGATCACCGTCAATAAGAAGGCAAAAAATAAGGTTGTCCCCATAATGATTGGGAAATCATTTGTCATAATTGATTTTACAAATTGCTCACCGATTCCTGGTACAGCAAATACTTTTTCTACCACCATGGAACCAGTCATTAACCCTACTGCCATTGGCCCTAATACCGTAATCAACGGAATTAATGCATTACGGATAGCATGTTTCACCGCTACCTCCATGCGTGAGTTTCCTTTCGCTTTTGCTAAGGTAATATAATCCGATCCAAATACTTCTATCAGCTCTGTCCTCATAAAACGTGCTGCCGTTGCTATCGGGAAACAGGCAAGTGCAATGGTAGGCATAATAGATGAGGAAAAACCATTCCATGAGGCGACTGGCAGCCATCCCAGTTTTACCCCAATGTAATATTGCAATAATGCAGCTAGTACAAAGGATGGAATTGACTTCCCTAGTATTGCTAAAAATGTACTTCCATAATCAATCCATGTATTTTGAAACATGGCAGCAAGCACTCCGAGTGCAATACCGACGATGGTACCTATAATCATTGCTTGTACACCAAGCTGCAGAGATGGTCCAATTCGATTCATCAGCAAGTCCATTACAGGTTGATTTTCAAATTGAAAGGATACCCCTAAATCACCTTTAACAATATTCAACATATAATTCATATACTGTACTGGAATCGGCTGATCTAACCCATACTTGGCATTTAAAATCTCCTGCTGCTCTATCGTTAGTCGTTCTTGATTTTGAAATGGGGTCCCCGGTAAAAACTTCATTAGAAAAAAGGTAACGGAAGCAATAATAAACAGCGTAATAATCAAATAAATGATACGCTTCGTAATATATCTCGCCATATTCTGTCCTCCTAAATACAAATAAATAAAAATATTCTAAATACCTGTAAAAATGAGGAAAAGAGAGTACTTTTCACAAAAAAGTCTCTCTTTTCCAAACAGTATTTATTTCTCACGGATGATTATTTTTCAATTGTGACATTTTTCAGTGTATAGTCAGGACCGAATAAATGCTCTTCTAAACCTTTTACATATGGCTTAATAAGTGTTAATCTTCCGCGTTGATAGATAGGTGCAATCGCTGTATCTTCCTGAACAAGAATTTTTTCAGCTTCAAGCATTGCTTCCCAACGTTTTGCAGAATCATTTGCATATGTTACTTTCGCATCTTCAATCAACTGATCAAATTTTTCATTGGAAATACTTGCTTGGTTATTCGCTCCATCTGTAACGTATAAATCAAGGAAAGTTAATGGGTCCAAGTAATCTGGTCCCCAACCATGCATTACCATATCGTAGTCTTGATCTGTTGTTCTATCCAAACGATTTTTGAATGGTACATTTTCCAATGTGAGTGTTAAACCTTCAAGGTTTGTTTCTAATTGATCTTTGAAATACTCCGCAGTTCTTTTTGCGTTTTCCGTGTCATCACTTAAATAATCAAGTTCAAGTGAATCTACACCTAATTCTTCTAGACCTTTTTCCCAATGTTCTTGAGCTTTTTCTACATCATAGCTTATCAGGCTTCCACTTTCTTCACGGAAGTCTTCTCCTGTTTCAGGGTTCGTTGCTAAACCACGCGGTACATAGCCGTCGGTAGGAATGGAACCGTTAGATAGAACCTGTTCTGTAAATGCTTCTTTATCAAAAGCCATTGCGATTGCTTTACGGATATTTTCATTTGCTAATGGTGTTTCTTCCCCATTACGTTCTTGGTTAAATTTAAGGTACCAAGAGCTACCCTCTTCAAAAGTTGCAGCGTCTTCATGATTTGCATATTGTTTGGCATATTCTGCACTCAATGCTGCTGTACGATCTACTTCGCCTGTTTCATATAAGTTTACTGCTGTACTTGGCTCTTTGGCGACTTGTACATTGACTTCATCAAGGCTTACATTATCTACATCATAGTAGTGTTCATTTTTTACGTATTTCCAAGTTAACCCGGAACCGTCCCATTCCGTTAATACAAATGGACCGTTTGCAAGCATGTTATCACTATTGGTTCCAAAGCTATCGCCTTTTTCTTCAACAAAATCTTCATTTAATGGAAGGTACGTACCAAAAGCCAATAATGAATTCAAATATTCAACTGGTTGTTCCAGTGTTACTTCTAATGTATGATCATCTACGGCTACAGCTCCTAATTCCTCTGGATCTGCGTCACCATTCATAATGTCTGTAGCGTTCTCAATGATTCCAGAGAACATGTACGCATATTGTGAACCAGTGTCAGGATTTAATGCTCTTTGCCAAGAATAAACAAAGTCATGTGCTGTTACAGGTTCTCCATTAGACCATGCCGCATCTTCACGTAATTTAAACGTATAGACAAGTCCGTCTTCACTCACTTCTGGCTCGCCATCTGCAATAGCCGGAACTGGCTGGTCATTCTCATCTAAGACATAAAGACCTTCCATGGTTTGTCCAAACACGATGAAACTAGCAGCGTCTGTTGCTAAAGATGGATCGCCGGTTGGAATTTCTGCTGTCTCTACCATATTCAGCACTTGCTCACCTGATGCAGCTGAGTCACCACTATCTGAACTTCCTTCTTTATTTTCATTATTGCTACTGTCGTTTGATCCGCATGCTGCGATCATAACCATGGTTAATGCCAAAACAATAATGAGATAATATTTTGAATTTTTCACTTTCTGTACACCCCTTTTTCTTTAATAGTGATTACATATTACACTATATTGGTGTAATATGTAAATTATTTTTATAATTCAGTTAATATTGAAATAAAAGATAATTCAACCGCGTTAAATAAAGATTTATCGACCGAAAACCCAGTAATGTCAACGCTTCCATACGTTAATAAATATTTAAATATAGAAAGCAAAATCAATTAAAATTTCTGTTTTTTTCTATAAAAATGATTCTTTTTTCCTAATTGCTTTTCTTTCGAATCTATTAAATTGTTTTAATCATTTGTGACCGAATTTTATCTATCTTCTTTTTCCGTGAACTCGAATGTTATTATTCTATCTGATGTATGCAAAATCTTTTTTTAATCTGTTATTGTAATCGAAGTTTTTGAACATCTTTTTTAATGATATAATGTTACATATCTATTTCTTGGAGGACACTGCTATCATGGTTAAAAAAATCTTCATTTGGGTTGGAATTATCCAATTTCTTATCTTTTTATTCTGCTTTATTTTTTACCATCGAATTGACCTTTTGGGTTACATAAATGTTTCCTTTGTTTTTGGAGCTGCACTTCTTTTGTATGCTCTGGCAGGTTATGTCATTAAAGGACGATTTTTTGATATTGTTTTTTACAGCTTTCAGCATTTTTTCAGCCGGATGTCTGATTCAGAACGGCGCCCGCTCTCCGAATTGGTTCCACAAAGGTACGCACTGCCATTTATAACAGGGGCTGTAACTATTTTGTTGATGCTTGGCAGTTTATATTTTTATCACTTATCCGCATGATTGTTTTAAACATGGGAAAGCATACAAAGAGAGATTCAGCCTTATCAATTTAATAGGAGGCTGAATCTCTCTTTTGTGCATTCTATTTTATTCTAGCTATAGTAAATTTACTTAAATAAATTTCCAAATTACATCGCCGGCGGGATATCATTTTCTCCGTAACGATGATCTAAATCCACAAATTTATTATACTCTTTAACAAAAGCAAGCTCTACTGTACCTGTGGGACCATTACGCTGCTTCGCAATAATAATTTCGATAATATTCTGTTTCTCTGTTTCTTTATCATAATAATCATCACGGTATAAAAATCCGACAATATCCGCATCTTGCTCAATACTTCCTGATTCACGGATATCAGACATCATCGGCCGTTTATCCTGTCTTGACTCTACACCACGTGAAAGCTGAGACAACGCAATTAGCGGTACCTCCAGCTCACGGGCCAATGCTTTTAGGGAACGAGATATCTCAGAAACCTCTTGCTGACGGTTTTCCTTGGAACTGCCACTTCCTTGAATAAGCTGTAAATAATCTATTAATATCATCCCAAGTCCATGCTCCTGCTTCAAACGTCGACATTTAGAACGAATTTCATTCACTCTTACTCCCGGCGTATCATCAATATAGATTCCTGCATTCGACAGGGAACCCATTGCCATGGTCAATTTACTCCAGTCATCTGCTTGCAGCTGGCCATTTCTAAGCCGTTGGGCGTCGATATTTCCTTCTGCACAAAGCATACGCTGAACAAGCTGATCAGCTCCCATCTCCAGACTAAAAATAGCTACATTTTCGTCCGTTTTCACAGCAACATTCTGAGCCACATTTAAAGCAAATGCGGTTTTCCCTACAGAAGGCCGGGCTGCAATGATGATTAAATCATTACGTTGAAAGCCTGATGTAATACGGTCCAAATCTAAGAAACCAGTTGGAACACCTGTCACATCACCCTTTTGCTGATGGAGCTGTTCTATATTATCATACACATCAATTAAAACATCTTTTATATTTTTAAAGGCTCCTGTATTTTTCCGTCCAGAAACCTCTAAAATACTCTTTTCGGCATCATTTAAGACGCCCTCCACTTCATCTTCATTCTCAAAAGATGCGGTTACAATATCTGTTGCCTTACGAATGAGACGCCTCAAAGTTGATTTTTCTTCGACAATTTTGCTGTAATATTCGACGTTGGCTGCTGTTGGTACACTTTCTGCTAACTCTGTTAAATAAGATACGCCGCCCGCTTCCTCTAACTGCTTTCGATCATTTAAATAAGTGGTAACCGTAACAACATCGATTGGTTCCCCACGATCTGATAAAGTCATCATAGCAGTAAAAATAAGTTGATGACTAGCGCGGTAAAAATCCTCTGGAATTAATATTTCAGAAGCCTGTACAAATGCTGTTGGTTCTAAAAAAACAGCACCTAAAACCGACTGCTCTGCTTCTAAATTATGCGGTGGCGTACGATCATTAAAAGATGCACTCATCTCATTATCCTCCTGCCTAAAAACAGTATATCCTTATCTCACCTAGAAAAGAAGAAATCGGCGCGCTTTTCCTTGTGCCAATTTCTTCTTTTCTTGGTTGGTATATAAATTACTTTTTCTCTATAAGCGGATATTCAAAAGGTCTAGTACGGGGAGCTGTGCCGCCTGAACTTCTAGCCCTTTTTTTATCCTCCTTTTAAACATACACTATAATACTATTATTTTTCTTTTACATGGACTTTTATAGAACCAGAAACCTCTGGATGCAATTTAACAGGGACATTGGTGTAACCTAACGCACGAATCGGCTCATCTAATTCAATTTTACGCTTATCAACCTTATGACCGTGCTGTTTGTTTAATGCTTCTGAAATCTGCTTGCTTGTAATAGAACCGAATAAACGACCACTATCTCCAGATTTCGCCTCTATTTCCACGGTTAATTCAGCCAATTTATCTTTTAAAGCAATCGCATTTTCTTTTGCTTCTATTTCTAATTTATCTTGCTTTTTCTTTTTCGCATCGAGAGCTTTTAAATTTCCAGAAGTAGCTTCTTCTGCTAGATTATTTTTTAATAGGTAATTACGAGCGTAGCCATCAGGAACATTTTTTACATCGCCTTTTTTTGCTTTCCCTTTTACATCTTTTAAGAAAATAACTCTCATTCTGTATCTCTCCCTTTTTTATACTCTAACTCATCAATAATATCAATGAGCATTGCTTTTGCTTCGTCAATCGTCTTGTCTTCCATTTGCGTGGCTGCATTCGTTAAGTGACCTCCACCATTCATTTTTTCCATGATAATCTGGACATTCACATCACCAAGTGACCTTGCACTAATTCCAACCCTGCCATCTGCTCGTTCGGAAATAACAAAAGAAGCAGAAATGCCTACCATCGTTAATAACGTATCCGCAGCCTGAGCAATCAGTACAGGACTATATGCTTTTCCACTCGGCGCTGTGGCGATCGCAATATAGTCATTATAAATTTGCGTTCTTTCGATAATATGACTGCGCTCGATAAAGACATCCAGATTTTCTTTGAGCAGACGCTGAACCAATACAGTATCTGCTCCTTGAGACCGGAGGAAGGATGCTGCATCAAATGTTCTTGAGCCTGTACGCAGTGTAAAGCTTTTCGTATCAACAATAATTCCAGCTAATAACGCCGTGGCCTCAAGCATTTTCAATTTCGTTCCTTTTGGCTGATACTCTAATAGCTCTGTAACAAGTTCAGCTGTCGATGAGGCATAAGGCTCCATATACACAAGCGTTGGATTATCAATGAAATCCTCTGCTCGGCGATGATGATCAATAACAATTTTATAATCGGTATAGTTTAACAAACTTTCTACGGCAACCATACTCGGTTTATGGGTATCCACAACAATTAATAAACTTTGCTGATCCTCCATAAGATCCTCTGCTTCTTCTGGGGAGATAAATTGTTCCCAAAGCTCTTCATCTTCTCTTATATGATCAATCAATCTAGAAACATCCGTCTCCATATTATTCTGATCAAACACAATATAACCAGGCACATTATTTGTTTTAGCAATATTTAACACACCAATAGCTGCACCAATAGCATCCATATCTGGAGCTTTGTGTCCCATAATAATAACATTATCACTGGCACGAACCAACTCTTTTAATGCATGGGAGATAACACGTGCTCTTACGCGGGTTCGTTTTTCCATCGGATTGGTTTTACCGCCATAAAAACGAACTTTCCCATTTTCGTCCTTAATTGCAACTTGGTCACCGCCACGACCTAAAGCCAGGTCCAAACTAGATTGTGCTACCTCTCCAATCTCAGGAAGTGTCATATTGCCAACCCCAACCCCGATACTCAATGTAACAGGATTGCCCTGGGCACCTTCCATTTCCCGAACTTCATCTAAAATCGAGAATTTCACTTTTTCTAGTTCTTCCAGGATTTCTATATTTCCAACTGCCAAAAACCTTTCCTGGGACGTTCGCTTTAGATACAAACCATAACGGCTAGACCAGTTATTCAGAACGGCCGTCACTTGTGAATTCAACTGACTCTTCGCTGTATCATCCATATTTTGCGTAATTTCTTCGTAGTTATCTAAAAAGATAATGGCGAGCACCGTTTGTTCATTATGATACCGTTCCTTTAGTACCTGATGTTCTGTACGGTCAAGGAAATACAACAGTTTTTCCTCTTTTTTAATAACACAAAGGAACGTATAATCCCCAATTTCCACCCAGGTTTCATCCCTATTCTCTACAATCATCGGGATTAAATCCTCCGACAAATTATTAAGCGATTCGCCTATAATCCTATCTTTATTTTGGCTAAATTGATTCATAAACGGATTGGCCCATTCCACTTGATAATTATCATTAAATAAAATAATACCAAAAGGCATCTCTAGTAATGCTTCTGAACCAACTTTTTTGACTCGGTGAGAAATGGTCGAAATATATTCTTCAGCCTCATCTTGAAGCATTCTTTCCGTTCGAATACTATAATAAAATGAAGCAGCTAAGGCTACTGTCATAATTAAGCCTACTATCCATTGAAAGTACCACACACATAAAAGCAATAGGAAAGAGAGGATATAAATCATCCACACATGTTTGCTCAATGTAGGTCTGTTCTCTAAATTAGGCAAGGTATTCAGCTCCTTCAAAATCCAACAATCTTTCTATCATTATTGTTTTAACCGCCCTCTTAATCGGAAACCTATATCAATTATACCTAAGATTCGAATGAAATAAAGGAGAAATGTTGGAAAAAGAAATGTTGCAATAACAATTAAGATAGGAAATACTTTTGGTATCTTCTTCATATGTGCAAAATAAAAGATAAATGAAAAACCTTGCAGTGACAATGCGATTCCTACAATCATCAATAAGTTTTGTGCACCAAAAGCTAGGGTGCTCCCCTCCCCGAAACCAATAACGGATAAGATTAATGCTAACAAGTAGATCCAAATAATTGAAGCTGGAAATTGCAATTCACGGAAGGGCGGAAAATAAAACTTTTCCTTTTCAATCCGATTGAACAATTTATAACTTATCCATTGTGTGATAAACGCTGAGATAAATGCAAAAATCACGATAAACGTTGGAAGCAATTGTTTCAATAAGTTTACTTGCTCGTCTACTAGCACTTGAACATCTTCTGAATTAAACGCAGGATTCAAATTCCCTATCATGGATGTACTCATATTAACAGATTCTTCCACAATTCCTCCAAATTGCGTCACCAGGTTTACTCCTAATAGGGTCTGAATAAAAACAAATGAAAGGAGCATGCCAATGATAAAGCCAAATGTACCTTGAGCCAATGTTTCGTATGCCGTATTCTTTTTACGCATGGCATACCCAATAAATATACCGCCTGCAGCAGCCACAAATATGAATGGCAATGTAAAAAGAGACATGAGTAATATAGTAATCACAGCGGCAGCCACCGTCATAACAAGTCCTGCCTTCACGCCATGTCGTTTGACATAGAAAATAAAAGGAACAGGCAATACAAAAGGTGTGATTACATTCAGTATTGGAAGTAAGGAAGCAACTAATATCACAATTAATAAAGCAACCATTAATGCCCCTTCTGTAATTTTTCTGGATTGGTTCATTTAATGCACCTCGTTCTAGCAATATAGATAAAAAATAAAACCTCTGTTCTCAAAGGGAAATATACCATTTTAAGAGGATGTTTAAAAGTCAAATTGTCTGTACACTTCCTCCATTCGATGGAAGGTTACAACATGATTTAATACATATTCTATTATGATAACATGAATTTAGTAGAAAGGCTTGTATCGTACCTTGTATACAAGAGGAATACTCAAAACTGCATCTTCTTTTGATCGGACAATAATCGCAAATGTTTTCGATGGGGCGAGTAATCGCAAGTGGTTTTCGGTGGGACGAGTAATCGCAGTCCCAGTCCCAGTCCCATGCCAAAAGTAACTTTCGACAAGCGCAGAGAATAAAAATTCCGATTCGCTAAAAGACGAGCAAATGCAATTATTTCTAAATTATTTCCCGGGAAATTTGTCGAATAACGCTATTTTCATACCCATATAAAATATATTTCCTTTATAATAATATTGTTGCCATTTAAGCAGGGATTAAATCATAGAAGCCATTTGTTCAATACAATCCTGTTATGCTTGGCCAAAATTTCAGTTAAAACGACACGCCAGGAAATAGATAGACGGTGCTTTCCACGAAAAATGTTACTTTGTGAATAAAGGATGAGAAAAATGCAATTTACAAAAATACTAAAAGAAAGCCTTCTGCTCCCACAAAAAAAAGCAATGTTTCAGTTAAATCGAATTGGAATGGATAAAATTATGATTTATCTTTTTATCTTATTTATGCTGGCATCATTGCCTGAACTCGTTTCTCGTCTAACAACTTGGACAGGCCTAGGTGGGGAGATGAACTTTATTCTTCAGCTTATCTATTTTTTTATGTTCTATTATTTAATTTTGTCTATTCTATTAATTGGAGTTATTTCATTCATTGCATATTTAGGAAGGGGCATTGTCTATCTATCTAATCGTAAACTCTATTATGGGACGTTGTGGAAATTAACAGCATGTGCCATGACAATCCCGATAATCGTATTTTCGTTTACTTCATTTATCTGGCCTATTCCAGATTGGTTTTTATTTATTTTCTTTGTTTATCCGATACTGCTATTAACACGAATGATATTCTTATATCCACAAAAAAGAGTTCGTTAAAACGATTCTCCATGTCGAAAAAAGTAACTATTGCTATTTATTTGTAAGAGTTTTATAGTGTTAGTATATAATTTTTTCTAACAATTTATGTAAAGCGTTTACAAATGAAAGGGGTTTACTATGCAAGATTTTTCGATTTGGCTCACAATTGTAGGGCTATTAATTATTTTTTCAATTGTTGGACTTCTTATTTGGAATAAAATCAGTCCCATTGTCGGGATGACGATTATTCCAATTATTGGTTCTTTTTTGGCAGGGTTTGACTTTAAAGACCTATCCGGATTTTTAAGCGCCGGATCAGAACAAGTAATGGGCGTCGTCATTATGTTTATTTTTGCGATTGTTTATTTTGGGATTATGCAAGATAGCGGTTTATTTAATCCCTTTATTCGCTTTATGATTCTAGTGACCAAGGGCAATGTGGTTATCGTAGCGATGGCAACAGCAGTTATTGGTATGATTGCTCAGCTTGATGGGGCTGGGGCATCCACTTTTCTTCTTTGTATTCCTGCGTTACTCCCTTTATATAAAGAACTACATATGAGTCGTTATTTACTTCTATTATTAGTTGCCTTAAGTGCCAGCGTTATCAACATGATTCCTTGGGGAGGACCTTCGGCACGTGCAGCAACTGTGATTGAAATGGATTTAATTGAGTATTACTTACCACTTATTCCTGTGCAAGCGATCGGAGCTGTACTGATTCTCGTATTAGCTGCTTTTCTCGGATATCGAGAAAAAAGAAAAATTAGCCAAAAAGTAGCTGCTGGTGAAGTTACAATAAGCAGAAATGTAAATATTCATGCTATTGCGGATAACTTTACCAAGAAACAAAGTGAAGAAATGGCTGCTGCTAAGGAGCAACCTCGAGATATAAAGTGGAGAAACCTGGTAAACCTCGTTCTTACTATTCTCGTATTAGGAACAATGATGGGAGGATTACTGGCGCCACAATATGCGTTTATGATTGGGGTTGCTATTGCACTTCCATTAAACTATAAAGGTGTAGACAATCAAATGAACCGTGTGAAAGAACATGCGCCAAATGCTTTAATGATGGCTGCAGTAATTTTAGCGGCCGGCGTATTTTTAGGAGTTCTAAATGGTTCTGGAATGCTGGAGGATATTGCTCTTGCAGCAGTAGCAATTATGCCTGCTGTTGTTATTCCATTTATTCATATCATCGTTGGTATATTTGGTGTTCCTTTGGACTTATTAACCAGCACAGATGCTTATTATTTTGCATTACTGCCAATCGTTGAACAAATTGCCAGCACACAGGATATTTCATCAACGTCTACTGCATACGCTATGATGATCGGGAATATTATCGGCACTTTCGTAAGCCCTTTCTCTCCTGCATTATGGTTAGGCATTGGGCTTGCTTCTGCTAACATGGGGAAACATATTAAGTACTCTTTCTTCTGGCTATGGGGATTCAGTATTGTTTTATTAGGATCTGCTATCTTAATTGGCGTTGTATAATCTTATTAGCATAAGTGATTCATATACTCTCTTCAAGCATAGGAGGATAAACGATTTCTGTGCTTGAAGAGAGTTTTTAAGGTTTTAAGAGGGAATGAGGTTGTTTTTGAATACATGGAACAAGCCGAGCCTTTAAGTATATGCCTTCATTGCACTTATGTCTTTTATCACTGTCAAGAGAATCTTTGGGATTTTCCAAATGACATGTTTAAAAATTGTCAAAGTTCATATCGTTTTTCTGTGATAATCTTATGGTATGACTTTTATGGAGTTGGCTATAGAAGATGGAACGACTAACGGAAACAGCCTCTCCGTATCAAAGCCAGTAAATAAATAATTGATCACGGAGTTGAGATATAAAATGACATGGACTTTTGCCTTGATTATCATTGCTGGAATACTTCTCAAATTTTTAACAAGTCCCCCAAGTGCTTTAGTAGGATGGGTCTTAAGTAAATTCGAGTTGCATCCAAGGCTAGAATCTGAAGGTATTACAATAACATTTGATGGGAAACACTTGGACGAAGAAGAAAAAAACAGATTTTTAGATTCCTTTAATAATGCTCAATTTTTAAATAAGAATCATATATTTCCAGGTAATGAAGCATTATTTCTTCATCCTGATACAAACAATATCCCACACGTCATTTATCTAAAAAGAAAAAACAAAGAAGTGACGTTTCACGTTTTCAGCTATGAAGACCATGTCGATGTAGTGAAACAGTGGAAGAAAAAAATCGCTTCTTACACGCTGGATGCAGATTACCTGCAAAAGTCTGCTGTTGGAGGCCCCAACTAAACACCGTTTCATAGGATTGTGCTTAACTTGATAAGACAGAGATAAGGAATGATTTTTAGTTATCTTTGTCTTCTTAGTTTGGATTTCGAATATTTGTAAAATGGTTTTATATTTTAGGGGGTGAATTTATGCTATATATCCTTATCATACTCGTTATTGTCGTCTGTATTGCCGCTTTAATTGGCACCATTCTTGTTACAAAAAGTCTCGACGATAATTATGAACGAAAGAAAAGTTTTTCAAGCCTTTCTTATATCTATTTTATTGGATTGCCTGCAGTTATTTTAGCCTCTGTCCTTATATGGGTCTTCATTTAAAAGAAAAGCTGCAGTATAGATGATGTAACATTAACCAGATTTTTTACTAAAAAGCGTTCTCTTGATTTTTCATTTATTCATTCTACTTTTTTATAATACCGTGCCATTCCTATCCTCTAAGACAATTGATACGGATCGTACAGATATCACAAGCGATTCATCCAAATAATAATTAAGATACAATAAAACCCTCCAGTCCATAAGAACTAGAGGGTTTTATTAATCAATCTGCTACGTAAGGCAATAAAGCCATTTGACGAGCACGTTTAATTGCAATTGTTAATTTACGTTGGTATTTTGCAGAAGTTCCAGTTACACGACGAGGAAGAATTTTTCCACGTTCAGAAATGAAACGTCTTAGCAAATCAACATCTTTATAATCGATGTGTGTAATTCCGTTTGCTGTGAAATAACACACTTTACGACGTTTTGCGCGTCCGCGACGAGCTGCCATGTGAATACACTCCTTTTTATTAAACTAATTTTATGAGAGATGATCTAAAACGGTAAATCATCATCTGATATGTCAATCGGTTCTCCATTATTTTTAAATGGATCTTCCTGACTTGAATTTTGATTTTGATTGAAGCCTTGATTTGGATTTGATGAAAATGGATTTTGTTGATATTGGTTCTGGTTGTTTTGGTTATTCTGGTATCCATCAGATTGATACTGTCCTCCACCTTGCGACCCTTTTGTCTCTAGGAATTGGACACTATCTGCAACGATTTCTGTAACGTAAACTCGTTTGCCATCTTGGCCTTCGAAATTACGTGTTTGAACACGACCATCTACACCAATTAAGCTCCCTTTTTTCATATAGTTCGCTAGGTTTTCAGCTGGTCTACGCCAAACGACACAGTTTATAAAATCTGCTTCGCGCTCTCCCTGTTGATTTGAAAAAGGTCTGTTTACAGCAATAGTAAAATTAGCTACTGCAACACCATTAGGAGTATAGCGTAAATCAGGATCCCTCGTTAATCTGCCAACCAATACGACACGATTTAACATCAGAACCACTCCTTATTATTTTTCATCTCGAATTGCCATGTGGCGAATAATATCATCGCTAAATTTCGCTAGGCGATCAAACTCATTAACTGCAGCTTCATCACTTTGGAAATTGATAACAACATAATAACCATCACGATAGTCATTGATTTCATATGCAAGACGCTTCTTGCCTTTTTCATCAACTTTTTCGATTTCCGCTCCGTTATCAGTAAGGATTTTGTTAAAACGCTCGATTAAAGCAGTTTGTGCTTCCTCCTCGATATCTGGGCGGATGATGTACATAATTTCGTATTTTCTCATCCGTTACACCTCCTTTTGGTCTTAGCGGCCCCTATTTTCCTGTGATTCCGATTGAATCATGGTATAAGAGCAAGGAATAATTATTAATTACTCACATTTGGACATTATACCAAATAAATTATGTTATGACAAGCCTTCGAGAGAACCTGATTTACTTCTATTCTGGGAAATGACAGTTAATTGCCTTTTAGGGAGTTACCTACATCTTAGAAACGAAACTTTATTTTATAAACGTCGTTCAAAAAGTCTAATAAAATGACTCACCAAACTTTTGAAAACCTATTTAAACATTAAATCGGAAATGAATAACATCGCCGTCTTGTACAATATATTCCTTACCTTCCAGCCTCACTTTACCTTTTTCTCTGGCTGTAGCCATATTACCTGCATCCACTAAATCATCATACGATACTGTCTCCGCACGAATAAATCCTCGTTCAAAATCCGTATGAATGATTCCTGCAGCTTGCGGTGCTTTAATACCTTGGCGGAATGTCCAAGCGCGTACTTCTTGTTCTCCCGCTGTAAAATAGGTAGCTAGTCCAAGCAAGTTATAAGATGCTTTGATTAACTTGTCTAAGCCTGATTCTGAGATACCTAAATCCTCCAAGAACTCTTCTTTTTCTTCCGCTTCTAATTCAGCTATTTCTTCCTCGATACGCGCGCAAACAACAATCACTTCTGCATTTTCATTTGCTGCATATTCTTTTACCTTTTGGACATTCTCATTTGATGCCGGGTCTGCTACATCATCTTCACTTACATTTGCTACATATAATGTAGGTTTACTTGTTAATAGATGGAGACCTTTAACCGTTTTTTCCTGTTCCTCTGTAAATTCTAAGGCACGTACTGGCTGATCATTTTCCAAGCCTTCTTTAATCTTGGTTAACACTTCATACTCTGTCAGCGCTTCTTTATCTTTTTGACGTGCCAACTTTTCCACACGCTGGAACCGTTTGTTTACCGTTTCTAAATCCGCCAAAATCAATTCGAGGTTAATGATTTCAATATCATCAATTGGATCAACTTTTCCGGAAACGTGTGTAATATTCTCGTCTTCAAAACAACGTACAACCTGACAAATAGCATCTACTTGTCTAATATGGGATAAAAATTGGTTTCCTAAACCTTCACCCTTGCTTGCACCCTTTACAATCCCAGCAATATCGGTGAATTCAAATGCTGTTGGGACGGTTTTCTTCGGATTTACGAGCTCTGTTAATTTATCTAAACGTTCGTCTGGAACTTCCACAATCCCGACATTCGGATCAATCGTAGCAAATGGGTAATTTGCCGCTTCAGCTCCAGCCTGTGTGATTGCGTTAAATAGCGTAGATTTTCCTACGTTTGGAAGACCGACAATTCCTGCTGTTAGTGCCATATTACTTTCTTCAACTCCTTAAGGATTTCGTTCATGAACACTTTCGTAACTCCAATTATAGATAGTCGCTTACAAAAAGACAAGCATGAGAAAACTCAAAACAGGTTCCATCTTGGACCCATTTTGAGTTTTCTTCTAAGGGAGTTTTTATTTTTCGGATTCATATTCCCATGTAAAATCAATTTTTAGTTATTCTTCATGTTTTTCTAAAACTTTTTTCATCTTCTTGGTAAATTCTCTCCTTGGGATAAGCACACTATGCTCACAACCAAGACATTTAATTCGAATATCCATCCCCATACGGATAATTTTCCAACGGTTTTCCCCACACGGATGAGGTTTTTTCATTTGAACAACATCATGCAAACCAAATTCTTTATCCATGGCCCCTGCTCCTTTTTAGATAGTACTGTTTACTGCGTTTTTTAACCGTTTTTTTCAATTATTTTCATTATAGCAAATTTAAAAGCTATTTAGCCGCGATTTCGCAGACGTTCTTGGGTTAATTCCTCTACTTGCTCCTCTGAATAGGTAACAATACGCGGTGCGGGAATTTTAACCCCGGATTTATATAACTTGTCCTGAATTTCTTTACGAATATTTCGCTCTCCGGCCCATTTGAATACCGGCTCTGTTTCGGCAATAACACGAACAACAAAGTGAGAGACATCTAAGTTTTGCACGCCAATTACCTCTGGAACGCTTAAAATAAATTCATATTTATCTGGTAGTGTTTCTGCTACTTCTTGAATAATTTTTTCTACTTGTGCGACATCACTTTCGTATGGCACGTTTACATCCACAACAGCTAATCCATTGCGTGCTGAATAATTGATAACCTGCGTAATATTTCCATTTGGAACAATATTAAGCTCGCCTGTCCAAGAAACTATTTTTGAAGTACGCAAGCCAATCTCATCCACGGTTCCTTCTACTCCTGCAGTTGAAATATAGTCTCCTACCGCAAATTGATCCTCAAAAATAATAAAGAAACCAGAGATTACATCACGTACAAGATTTTGTGCACCAAAACCAATGGCTAGACCTGCAACACCAGCTCCGGCTAATAGAGGCCCAATTTGAAAATTAAAAACCTGTAATACCATCACGATAGCCATAAAATACACCACATACGCAACCACATTCTTAATCAATTTCGTCAGTGTATCCTCGCGACGTTTGGGGATGCGTATAGGCCCGCTTCTTCTTTGTACAAATAATTTATCTACTATTTTTCTAAAGACCCGAACAACCAGCCAAGCAAGAAAGACAATCATCACAATCCGAAATGCTCCTGCTAATAATGCCAGCCAAAGCTCTGGGTTGCTTAAATATTCCCATAGTTTATCTAATTGTTTTTCTATAAAACTCATGCAACGATAACTCCCTTCCCTCCCATGTCACGTTTCTCCGATTAGAGGATGTCCCAAAAGCATATCATAAAGTCTATGCAATTCTCAAAAATGAGTCCTTACAAGTTATCTATGAGACTATTGTTACTAGCTCCATCTATTCCCATTTTAATTGAATACTTTCCAATTATATTATTCGCTTGTCCTCTTATTTTTTATCCATTTTTATTATAGAAGTTATCTGCATTTTTTCAAACAATTAACTCCCTATTTCCAAACAGGGTTATTTATTATGTTTCTCTTCATAGCTGCTCCATAAGGGGTAGGTTAATAATCTTGCTAATATATATAAATTAAGTATCCCATATAAGGGATAGAGGAAACTTACTAACGTGGAAAATCCAAAAACGGTCAAGGGTAGCATCAATAAAACAGAAACAAACACAATAAGGTACATTGGTTTTTCTTCTTTTAAAAAGGACTGTACTCTCGTAGCTATTCCTAGCATTCCTGCAGCGGCTGTTGTAAAAATAGCTAGCCACAGAAGAATAGACATAAACAAAATCATGCCAAATGGAAACTCTTTTAAAATGGCGAAAAGAGGAATTTCATATAACACAATCACATCTGCAATTTGAATTAAGCTGCTATTATAAATATACGAAACGACACCTAAACAAAGCCCTGTCCCAATACAAGAAATAATAATTTCTCCTCTTCCTTTCACCTTATTTCCGATTGCTCCTAAAATAGCTATTAAAGGAAGAATATTCAATGCTGTAAATGGAAATGCAGCAAGCCAATTACGCTGTTCCCGCCAATATGCGAAGAGCTGCAAATTTTCATTTGATACATAGGTCACGAGTACATATAAAAGTCCGACAATAAGAACAGGCAAAATAAATTCATTTGCAGTCAGTAATCCATTTACGCCCTTTAAAAATATCAATACAAGTAAAATGCTCGTAATTGCTATTCCTACACTATATGGTAAATGAAATACCTGGCCAGCTGCTCCACTCCCTGCAATCATAATCATCGTCGTGGTAAAAAGGTACAAAAGAATTAAACCATCAAATACGTTCGTTAACTTTCTTCCAGCGATGATTTCTAAAACAGGTAAATAATTAGACGTTTTTAATCGGTAGCTGATCATCATAATGACATAACAGCAAAATGAAAAAAAGAAAGAAAATAAAACGATAGCCAGTCCACTTTCATGTCCAAAAAATTGCCAAAGTTCTCTTCCTGATACGTATCCAGCTCCAATGGTAGCGCCAAGAATTAATGCCATCCATTGTATACTCCTTCTCCACATCGTATTTCCTCCAATTCATACGTATAGTTCTTCGTAAAATACCGTATACTGTAACAATATGATTTTGGAGGAACTGCTATGAATCTAAAAAATCGCCTGCGCATACAATCAAGTCATTTTCAAGCAAATCATAAAGAACCAAACATAGCTAAGACATTATCTAATCAAATCATTCCCTGGGTTCCTTTAAAAGCAAAGAATTATATAGCGGTCTTTATTGGCACAGACCGTTCTACGGGGGATGCATTGGGACCGCTTGCCGGCACCTACTTCAAAGCAATGAACCCTAGGAATATGCATGTTTATGGAACCATTCATGAGCCCATTCACGCTGTTAATCTAAAAGAGTCACTAGATAACATCTATCAAAACCATGATAAACCTTATCTAATCGCTATTGACGCATGTTTAGGAAAAACGAGCTCTGTTGGAAGTATTATTGTTGAAAATAAGCCGTTAAAACCTGGATTAGCATTAAATAAGCAGCTTCCTCGAGTTGGAAATATGAATATTACCGGGGTTGTGAATGTTAGCGGATTTATGGAACATACCGTTTTACAAAACACACGATTATCTCTTGTAATGGACATGGCTGGAGAAATTGCAGAGATACTCAAGCAAGTTGATAACCAATTAACCTATTCACTGCATACACATACCCAGCCAGCCGATGATATCATTTAAAATTCCATCCTAGGTTCTTCACTAAAACCGGGGATGGCCAAATTAAATTTGAGATAGCAACTGCTATGGAAAACACGACACTTTCCACCGGTCTTGAGCTCAAGCCTTCTCAATCAAAAAGAGCCGCTAAAATTTTATACCTCTTAACATGCAAAAAATCGGGCAAAGAACACCCGATTTTTTTCATCTTTTAAAACAAAGTAAACACATAATAAACGAACACGACAGTCAAAATACTAGGTAATAAGTTTCCAATACGGATCTTCGTGATATTTAATAGGTTAAGGCCAATTGCAAGAATAAGCAATCCGCCAACTGCTGTCAATTCAACAATTAATCCATCTAAAAAGGCAGCTGACACCCACCTGTCAATTTGAGTCGCTAATATGGTAATCGTTCCTTGGTAAAGAAAAACAGGTACTGCTGACAAAATAACGCCGAAGCCCAATGTCGTCGTTAATACAAGAGAGGTAAAACCATCAATAATTCCTTTTGTTATCAAAATACCATGGTCTCCCCGAATACCACTGTCCAATGCCCCAATAATCGCCATCGCCCCAACACAAAATATAAGAGATGCTGTGACAAATCCTTGCGAAATGCTTGTATTGTTTTCACTGGCAGCGAAACGGTAACCAATCCATTTACCAAAACGATTCAGGACTTCTTCAATCTTCAATCCTTCACCAATAATTGCCCCAGATAACAAGCTTAATAAGACAATAATAATTTGCTCTGTCTGTAATGCCATTTGCATTCCGATTAAAACAATGGCCAACCCTATTCCATTCATCACTGTTTCTTTAAATCGTTCTGGAATCTTTGTGAAAAATAAACCAATCACACTGCCAATAATTATAAAAACGAAATTAACAATTGTTCCAAATATGGCCACTTCTTACCTCCTATTTTCAAGAGTTTTTAGAGGAACAAGTAATTACAGCCCCCGTGTCTACCTCAACAGATAAAGTTCTACAGGACTCATCTTATGAAATTGTTCCACGTGAAACATTTTCGCTATTTCACGTTGTAATTATTTTATATGTATTGTCTGGGAGGATACCAACACAATATAGTATAGACGGGAAGGGAATATAACTGAAACTCGGGAATACACTTCAGAGGTATTTTTCATAGGTCTCGTTTATCCGTGTTATTTTTCCCACTTAAGCAACATGAAATATCCCTCTCAAACCTAATTCTCCCCTATTCAGACAAAACGTTAAAGAGCATTATAATCAAAATTCAATCAATTTGCAATCATTTATCTACGCTTTTTTTACTCAAAAAAAACAGCTAAGACATAAATCTCAACTGTTTCTCTCTCGTTTAGAAGACTTTCATGATACATGCTCTTCCTTCCATGCTTCTGGTCGGACCCATCTAGAAATCAAACCGTGCTTCGGTGAAAGAAGGAAACCAAATAAAAAGATACATCCTGTCGCAAATGCCATGGACCCAGAAATGGATGTATCCAGCCATGTTGCAATCCAATAACCAATGACAGCAGATAATACTCCGAATCCACCGCTAAGAATAAGCATCCACATTAACTTATCTGTCCATAGATATGCTGAGGCAGCTGGCGTAATTAACATGGCCACAACGAGTATCGCACCTACTGCGTCAAAAGAAGCAACCGTTGTGACAGAGACAAGGGTCATAAACAAATAATGAAAGAAGATAACGGGAATACCTAAACTTGCTGCCAAAGCCGGATCAAAAGAAGTAATTTTCCATTCTTTATAGAATGCAATAATAAAGAAAATAACCAGAATTAATACGACAGTAAGTAATGCTGTAGCTTTTGGAACTGCACCAATCAAAGGAATTTCCACTGTTGTAAATGGAATAAATGTAATCTCTCCCATCAACGCATGCTGTACGTCTAAATGGACGTTACCAACAGATGTGGAGATAAGAATCACACCAACCGCAAACAAAGTTGTAAAGACGATACCCAATGATGCATCATGCTGAACCTTTAAGGAATGTAACATTTGTACAAGAAATGCTGTAAGAATCCCAGCTAAAATGCCGCCAATTAACATACCTGTGCCGCTCACCTGCTGAGTTACCATATAAGCTATTACAATCCCTAATAACACCGTATGACTAATTGCATCAGCCATCATCGCTTGTTTTCTTAAGATAAGGAAGACCCCAATTACCCCGCAGGATAAGCCTACAAGTGAAGCCGTTAAAATAATCCACATCGTATACGTCATTGTGATCCTCCTTTATCCATTACGAATTGATTTCTTTCCGAGTCGCGTTGTTGCACTTTAAATTGGATAAAGCGAATAATAATTCCTTTCTCTTTTCCAAATAACAAAGAAATAGCAAAAATTGCTGCGGATACAAGTACAATGAATGGCCCTGTCGGCAATCCGCTTCCTGTAGAACTTATCCATGTACCAAGTGCGCCAGCGGCCCCTCCTACCAATGAAGAAAGCAAAATCATATTTCGAAAAGAATGCGTCCAATACCTGGCGCTTACTGCTGGAATAATAAGCATAGCCGCCATTAAGATAACACCCACTGCTTGTATTCCAATCACAATGGTGGTGACAAGCACAATGGTATATAGGACATTCATGCTTCGAACAGACATCCCAATTCCTTTTGCAAAGGCAGCATCAAATAAGTAGAGCTTCCACTCTTTAAAACCTATAAAAATAATCAAAATGACGATGCCCGCCAATACCACCATGGTAATGACATCGGAACGGACCATTGCTGCTGCCTGCCCGTAAATAAAACTATTTAACCCGCTTTGATTCCCTCCTGCAGAGCGATTGGCAATGGATAAAAGCATAATACCAACACCATAAAAAACGGATAATGTCATTCCCATCGCAGTATCTTCCGTAATTCTCGAAGCATTCGTTATCCATTGAATAAGGAATGCTCCAAGCAATGCACTTGCTGCAGCACCTATGACAAGCAACAATAAATTTTTTTCCTGTATGATGAAGAAAGCCACAACCACGCCAGGGAGTGCCGCGTGAGACAGGGCATCACTCATTAGGTTTTGTCTTTTCCAATAAGCTAAACATCCAATCCCCCCAGCAGCAAACCCAAGAATCATTGTACTTAATAGCACCCATATGGTATTACTGTGAAGTAGCGTGGACCACATATTGATCTCCCTTTCCTATCCATTGCATATTTCCACCATACGTGGTTGCTATATTATCCTTTGTAAATACTTCTTCTGTTTTACCGTGGGCATATACTGTTTTATTTAAAAGTAAGACATGATCGAAATATTCTGGGACTGTCTGTAAGTCGTGGTGAACGACCAAAACCGTTTTTCCTTTACGCTTTAACTCCTTCAGAATAGCCATAATTGCTTTTTCTGTAGATGCATCTACACCTGCTAATGGTTCATCCATGAAATATAATTCCGCATCCTGAGCTAACGCACGTGCCAAAAATACACGCTGCTGCTGACCGCCAGATAATTGGCTGATTTGACGGTGCGCATAAGATTCCATGCCCATCTTTTTTAATGCGTTCATCGCTTTTTCCTTATCCTTTCTAGAAGGAAAACGAAACCAGCCGATCTTTCCGTATAGTCCCATGGTGACCACATCTAAGGCATCGGTAGGAAAATCCCAGTCCACAGACCCCCGTTGAGGAACATAACCAATTTTCTTCTTGGCTATTTTAAAGGAAGTATCCCAAAAACGAACCGTTCCTGTTAGCTGCGGATGCAAGCCCAGCATTGTTTTAATTAATGTTGATTTTCCCGCTCCATTTGGTCCAACAATTGCTGTTATCGTTCCTTCTTCTACATTGAAATTCACGTTACTTAATACTTTATTTTTTTGATAGGATGCTGATAAATCATCCACTTGAATAATAGATGATCGCAACTTACTCATCTCCTTCAGTTAATGCTTCATAAATTGTATCCACATTATACTTATACATTCCAATATACGTGCCCTCTTCTGTTCCTTCTTCTCCCATTGCATCCGAGTATAATTCTCCGCCAATTTCGATCTCTACGCCATTGCTGGCAGATCCTTCAACAACCGCATTGATAGAATCTTGATTTACACTGCTTTCTACAAAGATTGCTGGAACATCATGCTCTGCAATGAGTTCAATTGTTTTATTGATGTCAGATACGCCAATCTCACTCTCTGTACTTAATCCCTGTAAACCAACAACTTCTACATTATGCAATCTGCCAAAATAACCAAATGCATCATGTGCTGTTACTAAAACACGCTGATTCTCCGGGATATCTTGTAATTTTTCTGCTTCTGTTTTTAACGCATCCAATTCTGCAAAGTAAGCTTGCTTATTCGCTTCAAACTCATCTGCATAATCTGGTGCATAATCTTTTAATTCTTCGACAGCTGCATCAAGCGCATCCTGCCACATGTTATAGTCAAACCAGATATGTGGATCAATAGCTCCTTCTTCATCTTTCAGCAGCTGATCCTCCGGAAGCGTCTCGCCAATTGCTAATACTGGCTTTTCTGAGCTTATGGATTCAAATACTTCCGTCATATTTGCCTCCAAATTTAACCCATTATAGAAAATGACGTCTGCTCCATCTACCTTCGAAATATCACTTTGGGTAGGATTATATAAGTGTGGATCCACGGACGGCCCCATTAAACTTTCTACGTTTACATGCTCTCCTCCAATAACCGACAATGGTTCACCAATTTGAGCAATCGTTGTAACGACTGTAATCTTATCGTCTTCATCCGCACTGCCTTCCCCATTATCCGATCCACAAGCAACTAAAAAGAAGAATCCCATACATATTCCGATGCTCATTATATTCTTCCATTTTCTTTTCATCTTTCCCACTCCCTTTATTTTTGCCCTCGGTAAACTTTATTATTTAACAACTACTTTATGCATTATATTTCGTTTTGTCAAGTATATTTTATTTAAGACAATATTTTGCCGTTAGGAAACATTTTGTCCAAATAATTTTGTATTATGCTGATGGATGTATCATATCAAGTTATGTAAGGATATATATTTTTTAGCCAAAAAAATAAGGCAGAATAGCCAAGCTACACTGTCTTATTTTAATTTTAGATACTTGTTCAGTGGAATTTTTCCCTTGGGGTCTTCCACCGTTTTCTCGTAGGAGTATCCGTATTTTTCCACCACTATCTAGTTGTCATTATTCTATTTATTTACATCTTTCAACTATGGAATGATGTTGGTCTATTAATCCGTATATTTATTTTTTAACTGATCTGAACCAATACCGCCTAAAACCATTAAAACGAAAGGTGTAAAACTCACCACGCCTTTTGGCAATCCTTCTAAAATCATAATGTTTGTACCAGCAAAATAATTCAAACCAAAAATGATTAATTTTCCGATTATTAGAATTAGCCCTAACATAAACACACTATCAAAGAACTTTTTCCACCTTGGATATGCTAGTTTTTTACTGTCTTGAATGACTTGTTCCGTCATTTTCTTGTCCCCCCTCAACATTTCGTCTATCGTGATACCGAACAAATCACTTAATTCAATGATTACTTCGATACTCGGATAGTTCTTATCTGTTTCCCACTTTGAAACAGATTGACGACTCACATGAATTTTTTCAGCAAGATCAGTTTGTGACCAACCTCTTTTTTCTCGTTCCTTTTTTAACCGTTCACTAAAAATCATGTCAGCCAACACCTTTCTTTGTTTCCATTATTGAGGGACGTAGTTAAAAAGTAAAGATAGTTCTAAGTGCATCAAGGTGCAACCTCATGTTGCCAATGAATAAATCAAGTTTTCTAAAGTTATTTTATCCTTTTTTGTAAAAGTTATAAATATGGATGATTCATGCTATACAAGCTGCTAATCTTGCTTGCTATTCCGATGCAACATAAATCGTACAAAATAACCACTTATCCCAATCGATGTCATACGGAAATTTCCCCTATTCCTCTCGAGTTTAAATAAAATAAAAAAATAGCCGATAAGTTCTCTGCAAATTTCTACGAGAATAGTTATCGGCTATTTTTTATTTTTCAAGATACTCCAGGATGCGATTTAAATCCTCATCATTGTAAAACTCAATTTCAATTTTACCTTTTTGCTTCCCTTTATGAATGTGAACAGCTGTTCCAAGCGTATTACGAAGCACTGTTTCTCTTTCTTGAATAAATATATCTTTCTTCGGCTTTTTTTTCTGTTTTTTCACTTGTTTTTCATTGATTGCTATGATTAGCTTCTCTACTTGGCGAACATTTAGCTTTTCTTTACGAATTTTATTCGCTAAAGCTAGAATGGATTCTCGATCTTTTAAGCCAAGCAGCGCACGGCCATGCCCCATCGATAGCTCGCCATTATTAATATAGGCAATCACTTCTTCCGGCAAAGATAATAAACGAATCATATTAGCAATATGTGATCGGCTTTTTCCTAATCTTTCTGAGAGTACGTGCTGTGTTATGTTTAGTTTTTCTACTAAATTTGCATAGGCTTGTGCTTCTTCAATAGGAGTTAGGTTTTCGCGTTGCAGGTTTTCTAGTAACGCGATTTCCATCATGCGTTCATCCGTTAATTCTCGGACAATTGCAGGAATTGTCTTTAGACCAGCTTCCTTTGCTGCACGGTATCTTCTTTCCCCAACAACAATTTCGAACCCTTTAAGACTTTTTCGTACAATAATTGGTTGAATAACACCATATTCTTTAATAGAATCCTTTAACTCTTCAATAGATTCTGCTTGAAAGCTCTTCCTTGGCTGATAAGGATTGGGACGACACTTAGATATTTCAATCTCTTGAATATTATCTTTATTGTCTTTTTCAGCTTCTGGAAACAACGCATTAATTCCTTTACCTAACCCTCTCGGCATTTGTCATCACTTCCTTCGCTAAATCAAGATATACCTCTGCCCCCCGAGATTTTGAATCATAAGAAATAATTGGCTGACCATGGCTCGGAGCTTCGCCTAAACGAACGTTTCTCGGAATAATGGTTTCAAATACTTTGTCTTGGAAATACTTTTTCACTTCTTCAATAACTTGGATTCCAAGATTGGTACGTGCATCCAGCATTGTCAGAAGAACGCCTTCAATCATCAGCTCTTTATTTAGATGCTTTTGCACTAATCGAATCGTATTTAGCAACTGACTTAATCCTTCTAATGCATAATACTCGCATTGTACGGGAATCATCACTGTATCGGATGCGGTTAATGCATTGATCGTTAACAACCCTAAGGATGGCGGACAGTCAATTATAATGTAATCATATTGATCTTTAATCTCATTTAATGCAGATTTCAAACGAATTTCTCTTGAAATAATCGGTACAAGTTCAATTTCCGATCCTGCTAGCTGAATCGTAGCAGGAATAATATCTAGGTTATCTAAATTTGTGGAAACAATGACATCTTCTGCTGGCGTATCTTCTACTAACACATTGTAGATACATTGGTTAACATCCGCTTTATTAACGCCAACTCCACTCGTAGCATTCCCTTGTGGATCTGTATCAACGAGTAATACCTTATTACCCAAGGAAGCTAAACAAGCGCTGACATTAACAGATGATGTTGTTTTTCCAACGCCACCTTTTTGATTTGCAATGGATATAGTTTTTCCCATGTTGACACCTACCTTACTCGGAGGTTGTTCAAATCTTTTTGATAAAATGAAACTTTCATTCAATGAGGTTTTTATTCTTTTTCCTCTGAACGAATTTGCGGGTACTGGCCCCACCACAACCGCTGGGGTCTGCGATTACTCGCCCCAATAAGCCCGTTGTTTGTTGAATAATCAGGAAGTTGATATCCGCTATTCCCCAACTTAACAAATCAATTTTATCTTCTTGCTCTATCAAGTGGTAGTAGTTTTACGGATACTTGCTCCGTGATAAATAATCTAGCATTTTAAGTCATTTCACCAAAAAAATTGAGCAATCACTTCTCTATTAACTATCATAGCATTTATTTATAAATTACGATGCATTTTAGCATATTTTAATTCAATTTTAATATAGAATGATTTAAAGTACCACCTGAGAATTCTTAGAAGTTTCTATTTTTATTACTTTTTCCAAAATAAATACCCATCTCGCACTAAGATGGGCCAGGAAATCATCCATGCTGATCGTTCGATAACTACTTTTGTTTTGGTATTTTAATAGTTATTTGATAGTAATCATCTAGTTCTTCCTCATCTGATTCTACCTCAACACCTGTATCTGATACCATATGAAGTGATTGCCTAATCGTATTCATAGCAATCCGCACATCTTTATTAATACCTTTCAATCTTGGCTTTGGTTTCCGCTTCTCTTCTTTTGGCTCATTGATTTTAGCAATCCGCTCTTCTGTTTGTTTCACATTCCATTCTTTCTCAAGAATCTCTTTTAAGACAAGAAGCTGTTGCTCTTCATCCTTTAACTTAATTAAGGCACGAGCATGTCTTTCCGTAATTAACTTTTCTAATAAAGCATCTTGTACCTCTTTAGGAAGCTTTAATAATCTTAATTTGTTTGCAATTGTAGACTGATTCTTTCCAAGACGCTGTGCTAAAGCTTCCTGCGTCAAGTTATGCAGTTCAAGTAACTTATTATATGCCGCAGCTTCTTCAATTACGGTCAGTTCTTCCCGTTGCAAGTTTTCTATTAGCGCTACAGAGGCAGTTTCTGTATCGCTCATGTCACGAATAATAGCGGATACTTTTTTCCAGCCTAAATGCTGAACTGCTCTCCATCTTCTTTCCCCTGCAATTAATTCAAAAGAATCATCATCTATTTTACGAACGACAATTGGCTGAATCATTCCATGTGTGTGTATGGTCTGAGCTAATTCTTTTATCTTTTCTTCTTGAAAAATCGTTCGTGGTTGGTAGCGATTGGCCTGAATTTTATCGATATCGATTTGAACCACTTCATCTGAAGAAAAAGAAACTTTCTCCGTATCAATTGGATCCTTATCGCTTTTTCCAAATATCCGATTAAAAGGACTCACCACTTGCTGACACCACCTTCTAAAGTTAACAAACTATTCATTACCCATTTATATAAAAACAAAAGTTCAGAGTTAGACGCGGCTTTTATGAAAATAAGAAAAAATTCACGTCAAATTCCAAATTTCCTCTTCACTTAAAAGATAATGTTTCACGTGAAACATTATCTATACTCCATAATCATTGGTTGAATTTATCTATAAAAAAGCGCGAAGCATTCATGCCGTAACGTCTGCCCTAGCACATCTTGTAAGACAAAAAACGTAAAGGCTTGAGCAAGTTATATCTCTATTTCGTGAAATAATTTCACGCTTCGTTATATCTCTTATCTGTTTCTACATACCGTCGTTCATCCATCATGATAACATTCATATAATAGCATCTATGCTTTACAGGAGACAACAAAGAACAGCCGATAAGTATAGTTTTATTCTACCATACCTACCACTGAAAAAATATAAAATGAATTTAAATAATATGCATCATATCTTTTCCTCTGCCTAAAATTTATTTTCACTTAGCAAGATAGTGTCATTCAATTGGTTCTTTATTTGGTAACCCTGCTTTTCTAGGATATTTTTTAGGTGTCTTACGCTTCTTAGCAATTTGAATAATAGATCGTTCGCCTTCATCTCGAGGAAGTGTAAACGTATCTATAGATTCTACCTCTCCCCCAAGTAATTCAATTGCCGCTTTTCCTGCTTCCAGTTCTTCTTTTGCTTGTGATCCTTTCATGGCCACAAAATAACCGTCTTTTTTCACAAATGGCAGACATAATTCACTTAGGACGGACATTCGAGCTACGGCTCTTGCAGTTACTAAATCATATTGTTCGCGAAATGCCTCATTTTTCCCTGCGTTTTCGGCGCGATCATGATAAAAAGCTACATCTGTCAGCTCCAATTTATTTGCTAAATGATTCAGAAATGTAATCCGCTTTTTTAAAGAATCTATAATTGTTACTTTTAAGTGTGGAAAACAAATCTTTAACGGAATACTCGGAAATCCTGCACCTGCACCAATATCACAGATAGATAATTCTTGTGTCATATCGACGTAAAAAGCTGCAGTAATACAATCATAGAAATGCTTTTCATACACACCTTCTTCATCTGTAATTGCTGTTAAATTTATTTTTTCATTCCATTCGACTAGCTCTTTAAAATAAATATCAAATGCTTTTTGCTGTGATTCATTTAATATTATACCTTTATCCGCTAATGCTTTCACAAATTGTTCTGGTTTCATAACAATCTCCTTTACTACGCCATCGTCATCTGTAAGGGGCTTTGCTTTAACAAATCTATACTTTTCCGAAAAATCTCTAGATTTCTATTTACTGTTGCTTTCACAAGATACAGGCGTGTTATTATTTTTAATTCAGGAAAGGAACCCTCTCCCCTTTTATCTTCATTCTGTGTTTATGTATCTATATAGGGAGCACGATCTATTATTTAGAAAAAATAGCGACGTATTCCTAACGCCGCTATTTTATTATATTATAAAAAGTATCCAATTTGGTATGAATACCCTATCTATTAAAATGTTACTCTTTTCATTGCATTAATTAGCAACTCGAGCAATGTTTCCTTGTTCAATATAAACAAGCAGGATTGAAATATCAGCAGGATTTACACCAGAGATTCTGGATGCTTGTCCAACGGAAAGCGGACGTACCTTTTTCAGCTTTTCCAGTGCTTCTGTGGCAATACCATTTATTGCACTATAATCAATATCTGCTGGTATTTTCTTATCTTCCATTTTGAGCATTCTTGCTACTTGATCGTTTGCTTTTTTAATGTAGCCTTCATACTTAATTTGAATAGCTACCTGTTCTTTTACATCTTCACGAATATTTTCGTCTTTTTCAATCATTTGTTCTACATATTCATACGTTAATTCGGGACGTTTTAATAAATCATACGCTTTTACTGCCTCTTTCATTGGAGCAGCACCAGCAGACTTCATAATGTTTTGTACTTCTTCTGTCGGTTTCACAACAATTTTATTTAGACGTTTCTTCTCTGCTTCAATTTGCTCTTTCTTCTTCGTGAAAGCTGCATATCTTTCTTCTGTAATTAAGCCATATGCATAACCGATATCGGTAAGACGTAAATCGGCATTATCATGACGAAGCAATAAGCGGTATTCTGCACGTGATGTTAGTAAACGATAAGGTTCATTCGTTCCTTTTGTTACTAAGTCATCAATCATTACACCAATATACGCTTGGGAACGGTCTAAAATAATTGGTTCTTTCCCTAATACTTTCGCTGCTGCGTTCATTCCAGCCATCAATCCTTGACCTGCTGCTTCTTCATAACCGGAAGTTCCATTAATTTGACCGGCTGTAAATAAACCAGGCAAACGTTTGGTTTCCAGCGTCGGCCATAGTTGAGTCGGAACCATCGCATCATACTCAATCGCATATCCTGCACGCATAATTTCTGCATTTTCTAAGCCGGGAATCGATTTGACCATTTTGTGTTGAATCGATTCTGGCAAGGAAGTTGACAGTCCTTGTACATATACTTCTTCTGTATTTCTTCCTTCTGGCTCTAAGAAAATTTGATGACGTGGTTTATCATTAAAACGCACGATTTTATCTTCAATGGATGGACAATATCGTGGTCCTGTACCTCGTTTCATCCCAGAATACATTGCTGATAAAGTTAAATTTTCATTAATTACCTGATGGGTAAATTCATTGGTATATGTTAACCAACAAGGTATTTGATCCTGTATTACTTCGGTTGTTTCATAGGAGAAGGTTTTCGGATTTTCATCTCCCGGTTGGATTTCTGTTTGTGAATAATCAATCGTATGGCTATTCACACGTGGTGGTGTACCTGTTTTAAAACGTCTTAATTCAAAGCCCAGCTCTTCTAGGTTCTCAGACAACTTAATAGATACACGTTGGTTATTTGGACCACTTTCATACTCTAAATCGCCCATGAGTACTTTCCCGCGCATAAATGTTCCAGTAGTTACGATAACAGAATCTGCATAATAAGCTGCATGTGTTTCTGTAAGAACTCCTTTACAAATACCATCTTCTACAATTAATGAATTAACCATACCTTGACGAATCGTTAAATTTTCCTCATTTTCGACAAGATGTTTCATTTCCTGCATATATACGGGTTTGTCTGCTTGAGCACGTAATGCTTGTACAGCAGGACCTTTTCCTGTATTTAGCATACGCATTTGAATATAGCTTTTATCGATGATTTTCCCCATAATTCCGCCAAGCGCATCAATTTCACGTACAACGATACCTTTTGCAGGACCACCAATGGATGGGTTACAAGGCATAAAAGCTATCATATCTAAGTTCAATGTCAACATTAATGTTTTTGCTCCCATGCGAGCAGAAGCATACGCTGCCTCTACGCCTGCATGACCAGCTCCAACAACAATGACATCATATTTTCCTGCATTGTATGTCATTTTTTTCTTCCTTTCCTTATTTAAAGTTCGTTTCCCTAAAAACGCAATATATTATTTACCTAAGCAGAACTGAGAAAATAACTGGTCAATCAGGCTGTCACTTGCAGTATCACCAATAATTTCCCCCATAAATTCCCATGAACGTGTCACATCAATTTGAACAATATCCATCGGCATACCAAGTGAAATAGCTTCCGTTGCATCATCTAATGCTTGTTTTGCTTGCTTTAATAGCTGGATATGACGCACATTAGACACATACGTTAAATCTCCAGCATCTACTTCACCAGAAAAAAAGATATTTGCAATAGCTTCCTCTAATTGGTCTACGCCCTGCTCTTCTATTAAAGAAGTAGTCACGACAGGCTTCCCTTCTGCAATTGCTTGTACCTCTTCTAAATCTAATTTTTGTTCTAAATCTGTCTTGTTGATAATAACAATATATTCTAGCCCTTGAACAGCTTCAAATAATTTCTTATCCTCTTCCGTTAAAGGTTCATTATAATTCAATACAAATAAAATTAAATCGGATTCCTTCAATACCTGCCTAGAACGATCTACACCGATCCGTTCTACAATATCCTCTGTCTCACGAATACCAGCTGTATCTACTAAACGTAAAGGTACGCCACGAACATTCACATACTCCTCAATAATATCTCTGGTTGTTCCTGGAATCTCTGTAACAATGGCCTTATTTTCCTGCACTAATGTATTCATTAAGGAAGACTTTCCAACATTAGGCCGGCCAATAATTGCTGTTGCTAAACCTTCGCGGAGAATTTTTCCCTGTGCTGCAACTTCAAGCAGCTTCTCTATCTCTTCCGCTACTTCTTTTGTCTTTTCTTTCATCATGGTATGTGACATTTCCTCTACGTCATCATACTCCGGATAATCGATGTTTACTTCCACATGCGCAACTGTTTCTAATAATTCTTGTCTCAAAGTCTGAATGAGCTTCGACAAGCGCCCATCCATTTGTTTTAATGCCACATTCATTGCTTTGTCTGTCTTTGCACGGATTAAATCCATTACCGCTTCGGCTTGTGACAAATCAATCCGCCCGTTTAAAAATGCACGTTTTGTAAACTCACCTGGCTCAGCTAGACGCGCTCCTTTCGCTAATACAAGCTCTAACACGCGATTAACAGACACCAAGCCGCCATGACAGTTGATCTCAACAATATCCTCACGTGTAAATGTCTTTGGCGCACGCATCACAGATACCATGACCTCTTCTACAAATTCGTTTGTTGAAGGGTCCATTACTTTTCCATAATGAATGGTATGAGAATTTACTTCTTTTAGGTTCTTTCCTGCAAACAGATCAGAAGCTAATGCAATTGCTTCTGGTCCACTTAGTCGCACAATTGCAATTGCTCCCTCTCCAACCGGAGTAGAAATCGCTGCGATTGTATCTGTCTCCATCTCATTCACCTGCCTTCCTCTTATTTTATATCTATAATTAATTTGTTTAGTTTTATTATCACTAACAACCAAGAATAACATATTATTATCAAAAAAGAAACTTATCCACAAAAATAGTTTCGTCTATCGAGCATTTTTTATTATCCACATGTGAATAATGTTTTTTAGATTTGTTTTCGATTAGTGGATAAGTGAAAAGACAGCATTTCTTCCGCTGGTTACAGTTTAGGAAAAATCTAGTTTGTTCATTCATTATGAGAAGACAAAAAAGACCTTTACCCTTTGATTTCGTAAAAGTCTTTATAAACCGTTAAATTGTATAAATTACTAAAGAATATAAAAGAAAAACCAAAGCCCGAGAACTGTATTTCCCTCCAGGCTTTGGTTTTATGGTTTAATAACAATATGACGATTCGGTTCCACACCATCTGAATAAGTAGAAACCTGTGTATCTTGTAAAACACTATGAATGATCTTACGTTCAAATGCCGGCATGGGCTCTAATACAACTTTTTTCTTTGTCTTCTGTGCTTTATCCGCCATTTTTAACGCAAGTGATTCCAATGTTTCCTTTCTTCTTTCTCGATAGCCTTCTGCATCAAGTGTAACTGTATAATACGTATCATTTTGTTTATTTATAGCTAAATGAGTTAGATATTGTAAAGCATTTAGAGTCTGTCCACGTTTTCCAATGAGCTTTGCTATATTTTCATGCTGCATGGTATAAGTTACATGGTTCCCCTTTACTTCTATATCTAATTTTACGGAGAGATTCATGTTGCTAGTAACTTCTTTGATAAATTGAGCTGTTTCTTCAATTGGATCCTTAGCTACGGTCACTTTTACAAATGCTCGCTTGGATCCAAAGATACCGAATACTCCTTTTTTACCTTCATCGATGACCTCAACATCTACTTGGTTCTTCTCCACCCCTAATTGTTCTAAGGCGGATTGAATCGCTTCTTCAACTGTTTGACCACTCGCAGTTACTTCTCTCAATAGCTTCCCCTCCATTTTAACTCAGCATAAACGTTTTCAAAAATAAGATCGTATTACTCTATTTCTTATTACAAATGGGGGAAGTCCTTCCCCCATAATTAAATTTCTTTTTATCGCAGTGTAACTGGCTGGGACTGGGACTGCGATTACTCGTCCCACCGAAAACCATTGCGATTACTCGTCCCATCGAAGGGCTTTTGTAAGACTCCCACTTCAAGAAATGAGTAAAAAATTATATTTCTAAGTGGGAGAACTAACAGCCAGTAACGGCCCGATTCGTTCAAGGGCCTTTAGGTCATGCCCTTGTGGTACTAACCTTCAGTGGGGGATGAAAGAAAACACCCACTGAAGGAAGTTTCACTTTATTTTTTCGACATCATTGGCTTATTAATAAGAAGTGTTTGGAATACCATAAAGATATTACCAGTTACCCAGTACAATGCTAACGCTGCTGGGAAGAAGAATGCCATAACACCAATCATTATCGGCATCACATAAAGCATAATCTGCAATTGTAATCGCATTTGTGGATTGCTGTTAGCAGCTGAGTTTGTTGACATCATTAATTTCTGCTGCAAGAAAGTAAATAATGCTGTTAGAATCGGTAAAATATAATCCGGTGTCCCAAGCTGGAACCAAAGAAAATCATGTGTAGCTATTTCTGTCGTACGTCTGATTGCATGATACATCGCAATAAATATTGGCATCTGTATCAAAATAGGTAAACACCCTGCTAATGGATTAACGCCATGCTTTTGGAATAATTGCATGGTTTCTTGCTGCAGCTTTTGCTGTGTATTTGCATCTTTAGAAGCATATTTTTGCTGAAGTTCCTGCAACTGCGGCTGAACTTCTTGCATTGCCTTTGTGCTTTTAATTTGTTTTACATTCAATGGCACTAACAATAAGCGGATAAATACTGTGACTACAATGATAGCCAGTCCATAGTTTTCACTTAAAAATTCTGCAATCGTTGTTATAAACCAAGATAATGGATAAACAAAGATTGTGTTCCATATTCCTTCACTATCCGGTGTGATCGGTTCATCAATCTGGGTACAGCCCGCTAATAAAACCGCTAACACGAGAAAAGTGATTAATATCCCGTATTTTTTGCGCAAAACTCTTCCTCCTTAAGATTCCCATCGTTACTACTTGTCATTTTAGCTTATTTACATTGTGATTTCTATCTTAAACTTATACTTACTTCGAATGCTTAAATAATTTTTCTTTGTATAATAAATGCGAGAGACTTTTTTTCATCATCTCGTAACTCATTGTTCTGGTTGGAATCCTAGCAATGATTACGATATCATAGTAAGGTTTAATATCCTGCTCTAACTCTTGAAAAGACGCTCGCAACAGTCTTTTAATTCGATTCCTGACAACGGCATTTCCAATTTTTTTACCAACTGATAGACCAACCCTAAAATGATTTTGGTCTTCTTTCTTTCTATAATAAATAACCAGTTGCCTATTTGCAAAAGATTTTCCATGCTTAAAAGTTGCTTGGAATTCTTCATTTTTTTTTATACGAAATTGTTTTTTCACCGTCATCACCTTTATGTTTAAACACAAACATCATTTTCTATTCATTATTCACTGCCCAGGAGCTTGTCTATCTGCTACACAAAATATGTACACTTATATTCATGGTAGACGCCCAAAGGGGCCCATACGCTTTATAAATAGGTCTTTTTGAACGCCCTCACCCTAAAGTACAGAAAAAAAACCACTGATAGTTGTCAGTGGCTTATGCAGATAAAACTTTACGCCCTTTACGACGACGACGAGCCAATACATGACGACCATTTTTTGTGCTCATACGCGCGCGAAAGCCGTGAACTTTTTTACGTTTGCGGTTATTTGGTTGAAACGTTCTTTTCATGAGTGTGCACCTCCTTGGAAAATCCAAGTTTCATATTTAAACTAAATTAGCTTATAACTTATCCATTAGACAGTCCTTGATATTATACGAAAAAAACAATCATTTTGTCAACCTGCTATTTGATAAAAATCAAGTTGCCTTTTCCTTCACACATTTTTACCTATTGTGCGTGGTTGAATAATTCGTTTATATCTTCAAGCTTCTCCACACTCACACGTTTTCTATAAAAAATCAAATTTCACTCCCAGTCAGGATTAAATGGAGTTAAAAATCCAAATAATTTTTTTTGCCTTTGTACCATACAACAAGCTTTCTTGAGATACATCACCGTTTAATTCTCTCAAAGTTATACCCCTGAGAGTAGTACAGAAACTAGTACAGTTGAAGTTTAATTTCTGTTTTAGAAATTTTTATTTGTTATCCACAGTCCTTAGCGAATTATTTTCCTTGTTATTTTTCTATCCACACACAAAATAAACAATTTAATCACAAAATATAGCACTGTTTATAATCAAAACACACAACAGATAGAATATGTGGATAACTATTTAAAAGTCATTGATTTATTCGCTTTTATTTGGTATTATATTTATGTTTTAGTTTGTGGAAATCATTTCTGCCTAAAAAACTTATTCACACAATGTGGATAAGTTGTGGATATACTTTCCACGGATTTTTGATAAAGTTTTCAACAGCGTTGTGGATAGCGTTTATATATGTATAATTTTCTTAGAAATGTCTCTCCGGAAATAGGGATTTTTCCTACTTCCCGATTGATTCATCGATTCGATAAACATGATAAATTATTATCCACAGCCTTTTTTTTGCGTTTTCTTATACTTTAGCCTTTCCATCTAACGAATGAGATAGATTGAGAGAGGCTTTTTTCTTCTAAAATGGCTCTAATTAGACGATTAAAAAGTATGTACAGCAGGGGATTCAAATCCTTTCTATGTTTCGTTTCTTACAATGATAGTGCGCTTGGATTCTTTAACGATTCCATTTTCGCTCGTTTATTATTTTTTAGTACGAGCATTTATTATCTATTATGATGAGATGACTTCCCGATAATAGTCTGCTGTCTTGATAATATATTTCCTAACTTATATCGAAAGGAGTGAAAGCACTTTGGAAAATATTGAAGAATTATGGGGTGCTACGTTAAACACCATTCAAGAAAAATTAAGTAAACCGAGCTTTGACACTTGGTTGAAAAGTACAAAGGCCCTTCAATTAGAAAAAAATACATTGGTTATCTCTGCTCCCAATGAATTTACAAAGGATTGGCTGGAAACACAGTATACAGACTTAATTACACAGACTTTAGAAGAAGTGACTGGCTCTAAGCTGAATGCAAAATTTATAATTCCTGATTCCGCAGAAGGATCAATAGATCAAAAGCCGATGCCAAAACCAAATATTGATGCCAAAGCAACAGATTCTCCCAAATCTATGCTTAATGATAAATATACCTTTGATACTTTTGTTATTGGAGCCGGAAATCGCTTTGCCCACGCAGCATCATTAGCTGTTGCTGAGGCTCCAGCCAAAGCATACAACCCTTTATTTATCTACGGCGGTGTCGGATTAGGTAAAACACATTTAATGCACGCCATTGGTCATTATGTAAGAGAGCATAATAAAGATGCTAAAGTGGTCTACCTGACTTCTGAAAAATTTACGAATGAGTTTATCAATGCCATTATGGACAATAAATCCAATCATTTTCGTAATAAATATCGCAATATTGATGTCCTTCTTATAGATGATATTCAATTTATTGCTGGAAAAGAATCGACACAGGAAGAATTCTTCCACACTTTTAATGCACTGCATGAAGAAAGTAAACAAATTATTATTTCTAGTGACCGGCCTCCAAAGGAAATCCCTACATTAGAGGACCGTTTGCGTTCACGCTTTGAATGGGGATTAATTACCGATATTACACCTCCAGATTTAGAAACAAGGATTGCTATTTTAAATAAAAAAGCAAAAGCAGAAGGATTAGATATTCCAAATGAGGTCATGCTATATATCGCTAATCAAATTAATACCAATATTAGAGAGTTAGAAGGTGCGTTAATCCGTGTTGTTGCCTATTCTTCTCTAGTAAATCAGGATATTGACGCTTCTTTAGCAGCGAATGCGTTGAAGGATATTATCCCCAGCAATAAACCGAAAGAAATTACCATCCCTGCTATTCAAGAAGTTGTTGCAGATCGATATCATATTCGGCTAGAGGATTTTCCTGCTAAAAAACGTACCAAATCGATTGCATTTCCAAGACAAATTGCAATGTATCTATCCAGAGAGCTTACAGATGCATCGCTTCCTAAAATTGGACAAGAATTTGGCGGCAGAGATCATACAACCGTTATTCACGCACATGAGAAAATCTCAAAACTGCTTGAAACAGATACAGAATTAGATCGAGATATTGAGGAATTAAAAGAAAAGCTGAAGTCTTTATAAATTTAATGGGTCATTTTTATGATACTTTTTGAACTTCCTTGTAATTAGCGGTTGTGTACGAATGTGAACAGATGAAACAACATACAAACAGGTTATACACATGTGGAAAACTCTGTTGTTTTGAAGCTGATGATAGTTATCCACAGTACCCACAGCCCTTATTACTATTATTACTGTTTTTTTATATTATAATTAATAAAGAATAGAACCTTATTTGCTAGGAAAAATATAAAAATTACAGCTGAAAAATGAATTACGATTTTCAATAAAAGAATTGCACAGCTTTTCTCTAGAAACAAGGAGGATATATACATGCGTTTTACAATACAAAGGGATAAATTAATAGCAAGTGTACAAGATGTTATGAAAGCAATCTCTGCTAGAACAGTTATCCCCATATTAACCGGTATGAAAATTGAAGTGAAAAAACATGGAGTAACCTTAACAGGTAGTGACTCTGATATTTCAATTGAATCTTATATTCCAACAGAAGATGAGGATAAAGTTTATATTGAAAATATTGAGGAAGGGAATATTGTGCTGCAAGCTAAATACTTTCCTGAAATTGTTCGAAAGCTACCTGAATCTCAAGTAGATATTGTCGTTGACGATCAATTTAACGTAAAAATTACTTCTGGAAAATCAGAATTTAATTTAAACGGACAAAGCGCTGATGAATATCCGCTTCTTCCAAAATTACAGACAGAAAATAGCTTTGAAATGCCAATCGATTTATTAAAAAGCATGATTAAGCAGACTGGATTTGCTGTATCTACTATGGAAACAAGACCAATATTAACAGGGGTAAATATTCAGTTAAAAGATCAAAAACTTGTATTTACTGCAACAGACAGCCATCGCCTGGCAAAAAGAGAAGTTCCGATAGCGAATACGGCTATTTCCATTGAACAAGTTGTTGTACCTGGAAAAAGTTTAAGTGAATTATATAAAATTCTTAATGATTCCGAAGATACGGTAGAAATCAGCGTAACGAATAATCAAATTCTCTTCCGTACAAAACATCTGAATTTCTTGTCACGATTATTAGATGGCAATTACCCGGAAACTTCCAGATTAATTCCGGATCACAGTAAAACAACCATTCAAATTAAGACAACACCACTGTTGAGATCAATTGAACGTGCTTCTCTATTGGCAAAAGAAGAAAGAAATAATGTTGTTAAGTTTACAAGTACGGATAATGCAGTTATTGAAATTTCAAGTAATTCTCCGGAAATCGGAAATGTTGTTGAAGAAGTGTCCGCTGATCAAATTGACGGGGAGGATTTAAAAATATCTTTCAGCTCTAAATATATGATTGATGCACTGAAAGCTATTGAATACGATGAAGTAGTGATTGAATTTACTGGTGCCATGCGTCCATTTATTATACGCCCTGTAGAAAATGATTCTATTCTTCAATTGATTTTACCGGTTAGAACATACTAACCGATGTTTTTATGCGTTCTGCGTAAAAATATCCAGGTAATCTGAGTGATAAGTAAAAGTTATATATCAATCTAAAGAGGTTGGGACAAAAAGAAAGTGTATCGTCTAGAAGCCAAACAACATGCTAATAACGTAGGAAATATGCGTAGACTCCTGTGAGAAAACAAAGTATATTTCCCAAGCGGGTATTTGCGCGAATTTTGTTGGAATCTGTTAGATAAAAAACACTTTTGTCTCAGCCTCTTTCATTATCTGTGAAATGGAAAGAATCATAAAGGGCTGTTCTTCTGCGCGCGCAATTAGCTAGTAATCCTTTAACACTGATATCACCTCCTTACGCTCCTGAAAAAACTTACCGATTATATCTGCTTTTTAAGGACTTTTAAAAAACAACAGAAAACAGGCTCTAAGAAGAAAAGGCCAAATCGAGAAGAACCCCATTTAAAATATCTTAAAAACGCTTATACATATCTTTTTGTAATTATTTGAGGCCTATTCTTCCTTTTTTAATCAATTTTTAGTAAAATAGATAATAAGAGAATGAATACAGGTATTTATCTTGATCGAAAAAGAATTTGGATAGATAAAAAAACAGAAAGTATTTGGTGATATGCATGCATGAACAAATAAAAATAAATACGGAATATATTACACTTGGGCAATGTATTAAGCTAATCAATTTTTTGGATTCTGGTGGAATGGTTAAAGCATATCTTCAAGATGTAGGTGCTGTGGTTAATGGGGAACGTGAACACCGCCGCGGCAGAAAGCTATATCCAGAAGACATCCTTGAGATAGATGAGATAGGATCTTTTATCATTCTCAAAGAGGAATAAAAATGCATATTGAACAGTTAAAATTAACCAATTACCGCAATTATGAAACCTTAGATATTACCTTTGATGATAAAATTAACGTCATCATTGGGGAAAATGCACAAGGAAAGACAAACTTGATGGAAGCTATCTACGTGCTCTCTTTTACCCGTTCTCATCGGACAATGCGGGAAAAAGAGCTCATACGCTGGGATTCAGATTATGCTACAATAGAGGGAAGGATTACAAAAAGAAATCAATCTATTCCCCTGCAAATCTCCATTTCATCCAAAGGTAAAAAAGCAAAAGTAAATCATTTAGAACAGCATCGGTTGAGTGATTATATTGGTGCCGTCAATGTAGTGATGTTTGCACCAGAGGATTTAACCATTGTTAAAGGAGCTCCGCAGATTCGCCGTCGTTTTATGGATATGGAGTTAGGCCAAATCCAGCCAACCTATATATATCATTTATCTCAATATCAAAAAATACTGAAGCAAAGAAACCATTTATTAAAACAATTGCAACGTATGAGCGGTGCTGATGAAACTATGTTGGATGTATTGACAGACCAACTGGTTGAGCATGCTTCTTTTTTGTTGGAGAGACGGTTTGTTTACCTAGATTTGCTCCGAAAATGGGCAGGACCTATTCATGAAGGAATAAGTCGCAATCTAGAAAACTTAGATATCCAATATAATGCGACAATAAAGGTATCAGAAGAGGCAGATAAGGAGAAAATAACTACTATCTATCAAGATTCCTTTAAGGATGTTCGAAAAAAAGAAATTGAACGTGGCACAACGTTAATTGGCCCGCACCGCGATGATCTTGTTTTTTTTGTGAATGGCAAGGATGTACAAACTTACGGATCACAAGGACAGCAAAGAACAACCGCATTGTCCATTAAATTAGCAGAGATAGAACTGATCTATCAAGAAGTGGGAGAATATCCAATCCTTTTACTTGATGATGTATTAAGTGAACTAGATGATTATCGCCAGTCCCATTTATTGAATACAATCCAAGGAAAAGTGCAGACATTCGTTTCGACAACAAATGTCGACGGGATTCACCATGAAACGTTGAAAAATGCAGAGTTATTTTATATTCATCAAGGCGTGGCAACGAAGACAAACACAGAAGAATCGTAACCTATACATCATGAAAACCAAGAGTTAAATGCGTCTGATTGAATGAAGAAAGGGAGCGATTGATCGTGTTCATTCACATTGGTAATGACAATGTTATTCGTTCGAAGGAAGTCGTTGCGATCATTGATTACGATCTATACACAAGTACATCGGGAATGTATCAGATGGTACAAGAATGGAAACAAGAAAACAAGGTGTCCGGTCCGGAGAAGAAGGCCAAATCCATTATGGTTACAGAAAATCATATATATTTTAGTTCATTATCTGTAGCTACTTTAAGAAAAAGATCCGGTATGCTGACAACAATCAGTAATTTAGAAGATTATTATGAAGAGTAAGCCGGATGTAAACAAATGCATTTACCGGACTTTTTAAACAACCTCTAAAACAAGAGATTTCTGCATCTTAACTGCAGCATATCTTTTTTAAATATAGATTGATGAATTGTAATTCATATAGAAATGAGTGTGAGAAGATGTCGATGGAAGACAAAGTTACAGAAAACCAAGCCTATGATGCTGATCAGATACAGGTATTAGAGGGTCTTGAAGCGGTTCGTAAAAGACCAGGAATGTATATTGGTTCTACCAGCGAAAAAGGATTACACCACCTTGTGTGGGAAATTGTCGATAACAGTATCGATGAAGCATTAGCAGGTTATTGTGACCATATCGAAGTCATTATTGAGGAAGATAACAGCATTACGGTACAAGATAATGGCCGGGGAATTCCTGTTGATATTCAAAAGAAAACAGGACGACCAGCTCTAGAGGTTATTATGACAGTACTTCACGCTGGCGGTAAATTCGGCGGCGGAGGTTACAAGGTTTCTGGTGGACTTCACGGTGTGGGTGCATCTGTTGTAAATGCTCTTTCTAGTAAATTAGAGGTATCTGTTCATCGTGACGGAAAAGTTTACTATCTTTCTTTTCAAAAGGGTGTTCCTGATGGTGAAATTACCGTTATCGGTGAGACAGATATTACAGGAACAGTAACTCATTTTGTACCAGACGCGGAAATTTTCACAGAAACGACTGAATATAACTATGAAACACTGGAGCAACGTCTGAGAGAGCTTGCATTCTTAAACAAAGGATTACGTATCTCCATTGAAGATAAGCGTACTGGAAAAGAGCCGGTAACCTACCACTATGAGGGTGGAATTAGCTCTTATGTGGAATTTATTAATAAAAACAAAGAAGTATTGCACGAGCCATTTTTTGCAGAGGGTGAGGATCAAGGAATTTCAGTTGAACTTGCCATTCAGTATAACGATGGTTTTGCATCAAATTTATATTCATTCGCTAATAATATTCATACGTATGAGGGCGGTACACATGAAGTTGGTTTTCGCTCAGGACTGACACGTGCTGTTAACGATTATGCGAAAAAGAATAATTTGCTGAAAGATAATGAATCAAACTTGTCTGGAGAAGATGTTCGAGAAGGAATGACAGCCATTGTTTCTGTGAAGCATCCAGATCCGCAATTTGAAGGACAGACGAAAACAAAATTAGGCAATAGTGAAGTACGTGCCATTACAGATGGTGTGTTTACTGAATCCTTCTCTAAATTCCTTTACGAAAACCCGACAATAGCAAAAATTATTGTTGAAAAAGGATTAATGGCATCGAGAGCACGTTTGGCAGCGAAAAAAGCAAGAGAGCTAACACGTCGTAAAAGTGCATTGGATGTAACCAGTTTGCCAGGAAAACTTGCAGATTGTTCTTCCAAAGACGCCTCTTTGAGTGAATTATATATTGTAGAGGGTGACTCTGCCGGCGGTTCTGCAAAATCAGGAAGGGATCGTCATTACCAGGCCATCTTGCCGTTGCGCGGGAAAATTCTAAATGTCGAAAAAGCACGCTTGGACCGAATTTTATCGAATAATGAAGTACGTGCCATGATTACCGCATTAGGAACAGGTATTGGCGATGAATTTGATATCACAAAGGCACGCTATCACAAAGTTGTTATTATGACAGATGCCGACGTAGATGGAGCGCATATCAGAACGTTATTATTGACCTTTTTCTACAGATATATGCGTCCGTTAATTGAGCATGGCTATATTTATATTGCACAGCCACCACTTTATCAAATTAAACAAGGGAAGGCTGTTCATTATGTTTATTCCGATAAAGAGCTGGATGCACTACTGGCTGAGCTTCCAAAAGCGCCAAAACCAGGTATTCAACGTTATAAAGGGTTGGGCGAAATGAATGCAGATCAGCTTTGGGATACGACAATGAATCCAGACTCACGTACCCTATTGCAGGTTGAACTTAGTGATGCAATCGATGCTGACCAAGTTTTTGATATGTTAATGGGTGATAAAGTAGAGCCGCGACGCAACTTTATTGAAGAGAATGCCCAATACGTACAGAATCTGGATATTTAATGGTGACATTATCCTCTTTATATAAATGTAAAAGCGGGTAGAAGCCTTTCTATCCCTTTGTGAAGAGGACATAATAGCTAGAAAGATTTGAGGAAATCGCTATTGTAATAGTGATTGGGAGGTTATTAGACTATGGCAGAGCAAAATCGTCCGAGTGTCCAAGAAATAAATATTAGTAAAGAGATGCGTACATCTTTCTTAGATTATGCAATGAGTGTTATTGTATCCCGGGCATTACCGGATGTCCGAGATGGCATGAAGCCTGTGCATCGCCGTATTCTTTACGCTATGAATGACTTGGGAATGCACTCTGACAAAGCATTTAAGAAATCAGCACGTATCGTTGGAGAAGTTATTGGTAAGTACCATCCGCATGGTGACTCGGCTGTTTATGAGACTATGGTAAGAATGGCGCAGGATTTTAGTTATCGTTATATGCTTGTGGACGGGCACGGCAACTTTGGTTCTGTTGACGGTGATTCCGCTGCAGCCATGCGTTATACAGAAGCACGTATGTCTAAGATTTCCATGGAGCTCCTTCGTGATATTAATAAAGATACAATTGATTATCAGGATAACTATGATGGGGCTGAACGCGAGCCTGTTGTATTTCCGGCCCGTTTCCCTAATTTACTTGTTAATGGAACATCAGGGATTGCGGTTGGTATGGCAACCAATATTCCGCCACATCATTTGGGAGAGACAATTGATGCGGTACTGGCAATCAGTAAAAATCCCGATTTAACTGTTGATGAAATTATGGAAAACTATCTTCCTGGTCCTGATTTTCCTACTGCAGGACAAATCTTAGGCAGAAGCGGTATCCGTAAAGCCTATGAAACTGGAAAAGGATCCATTACCATTCGAGCAAAAATTAATATAGAGCAAGGAAAAAATGACAAAGAAACAATTATTGTGACAGAGCTTCCTTATCAAGTGAACAAAGCCAAGCTTATTGAAAAAATAGCTGAACTGGTCCGTGATAAGAAAATTGATGGTATTACAGATCTTCGTGACGAATCAGACCGTAATGGAATGCGGGTTGTGATGGAGCTTAGAAGAGATGCGAATGCGAATGTCGTTTTGAATAATTTATATAAGCATACGTCTCTGCAAACCACATTTGGTATTAATATGCTTGCGCTTGTAGATGGACGACCAAAGGTATTAACGATTAAACAATGCTTAGAATATTATTTAGAGCACCAAAAAGTAATTATCAAGCGCCGTACAGCGTTTGAATTAAATAAAGCAGAAGCACGTGCACATATTTTAGAAGGTCTGCGTATCGCACTGGATCACTTAGATGAGGTTATTTCTTTAATTCGTAATTCCAAAACAGCAGATATTGCAAGAGAAGGATTAATCGAACGCTTTGAATTATCTGAGAAGCAGGCACAAGCTATTCTTGATATGCGCCTGCAGCGCTTAACAGGCTTAGAACGTGAAAAGATTGAAGATGAATACAAAGAACTTCAAGCATTAATTGCTGAGTTAAAAGCTATCTTAGCGGATGAAGAGAAAGTATTAGAAATCATTCGTGAGGAACTTACGGAAATCAAAGAGAAATTTAGCGATGAACGCCGCACAGAAATTGTAGCTGGCGGGGCTGGTTTCTTTGAAGATGAAGACCTTATTCCGGTAGAGAATATCGTTATCACGCTAACCCACCAAGGTTATATCAAACGATTGCCTGCTTCCACTTACCGTACACAGCGTCGTGGAGGCCGAGGTATTCAAGGGATGGGGACGAATGATGATGACTTTGTAGAACATCTTGTGTCTACTTCTACACATGATACAGTTCTATTCTTCACCAATAAAGGGAAAGTGTATAAAACAAAGGGATACGAAATTCCGGAGTTTAGCCGTACCGCCAAAGGAATTCCGATTATTAATTTGCTTCAAGTAGAAAAAGGAGAATGGGTTAATGCTGTCATCTCCGTATCCGAGTTTGACGAGAATCATTTCTTATTCTTTACTACGAAGCATGGAATCGCAAAACGTACGTCCCTTGAAAAATTCAAAAACATCCGTAAAGGCGGGCTGATTGCTGTAAATCTTCGAGAAGAGGATGAATTAATTTCCGTTCGTCTAACCGATGGCGAAAAAGAAGTTATGATTGCTACGAAAAAAGGTTATTTGATTCGTTTTGAAGAAGAACAAATGCGCCCAATGGGAAGAACAGCAGCAGGAGTAAAAGGAATTTCCCTGCGTGGGGATGATGAGGTTGTCTCCATGGAAATTCTTGAAGAAGGGTCTAAAATTCTTCATGTAACAAGTAAAGGATTTGGAAAGCAGACACCAGAGAGCGAATATCGCCGTATTAACCGTGGCGGTAAAGGCGTATTCACTTGTAAACTTGACGAAAAAACAGGGCATGTAGCAGATGTGAAAGTAATTCAAGGTGATGAAGATTTAATGCTCATTACCATTGCAGGTGTGCTGATTCGCATTCAAGTATCCGATATTTCTCAAACGGGTAGAAATACAAAAGGGGTACACCTGATTCGTCTGCAGGATGATGAAGAGGTTGCAACGGTGGCTCGAATTGAGAAAGAAGACGAAGAAATAGAAGAAGCAGATGCTACAGAAGAAGTGGAAGCAACAGAAGAAACAGAAGCGTCGGAGGATACAAACGACGATAGTGGCGATGAGGAGTAATAGATAATCATCGAGGCTCTTGTTCCTCGTTCAGATGATAGAAATGAATCAACCAACTGGCTATGCAATATATGGCTGGTTGGTTGATTTTTTTATAAAAGTTTATAACAGCCGCTCCAGAAAAAGAACCTTAATCAAAGTTTCGTAATAAATGCTCGCTGATAAGCGTTGGTGTTTTTTGCTGCGTTACTTTTAAAAATTGTTGAATAAACGGATATTCCCTATCTGCTTTCATTTGGATGAGTTCTCCCCACCATTCTGTTTCATACCTGCAAATCATACTCAAATTAAACAAGAGAATATAATGCGCTAAAACTTCAGAATAAGGGAAGTAGTTTGCCCGGTTAGATGGGAAATAAATAAACTCATTATCCAAATGATAACGAAAAGGTCCGTTCCAGTTATGGATTGGTTTTGCAAGATAAAGATGCAGTTCCCCCTTTTTTTGTTGCATATCGTTGATCGAAGGCAAGTAAGGACGAATACGCTCTACAAAAGTTTCTTCTTTTAAATGAAATGCATCTAAAATAGTCGCTGGAAAGATAAGCTGTCTATGGTGTTTTTTTCCGACAACAGTCATGGATTCTTCTTTATAGAGCTTCCATATATTGCTCAGCTCAGGAATGGTACTTAACAGCAAACGCATAGAAACACGATCTAATGGAAAAGGGCTGAAAGAAAATAAGTAGCGGCTGACATATGGAAATAATCCTTGCTGCTGAATTTTGACTTCATCCTCTAAAAATCGATAATCTTTTCGTTTTCTTTTTCGTGTAGTCATACCATGAGCGAGTACTGCTGTCGTTTCAGGATAATCAGGACGTTTCGTTAGCAGCCACCCTTTTAAGAGGTGCACCATTCCATAAAAAGATAGAACTGGCTGAACCACCAAGCTGCTTTTTTTACTTGATTCCATAAAACTTTTTCCATGCCCAAGATAATGTACAAAGGCAGTGCTATTTTGATAACTTTTGGCAGTCGCATCACTTAGGAAATGGTATCTTTCTCGTAAGTAGTTTTGGGCATTTTCTTGCACAGTTAAAAATTGAAATACGTCTTCATAATGCATCAATCCTCCAGCTCCATAACTATTAAAATATTTTGAATGTATCCTCTATTTATTCTTCTATGTAGGTGGCTTGAAAAAGTGCAAAAGATAGAGTAATGTAAGTAAAAATAGATATTTGCTACTGCTTTCACTGGAAAATATTAAAAAAGCAGTTTCTAAAGATTAGTATGTCTTTATCATTTAGAGATATACGAGGAAAAACTGTATAGTATCCATGAAATGAAGTGAAAATATGTTGTGAATTCAATGATTGGAGGATGAGCTAGCAATGAGAGAAGACAAATTTGCAAAAGAAGGTTTAACGTTTGATGATGTATTACTTGTTCCTGCAGAATCGGAGGTTTTACCGAATCAGGTGGATTTAAGTGTTGATTTATCATCAAACCTAAACCTTAAATCACCGTTTATCAGTGCTGGAATGGATACCGTTACGGAAGCGGAAATGGCGATTGCAATGGCACGTCAAGGCGGTTTTGGAGTTATCCATAAAAATATGTCTATTGAACAGCAAGCAGAAGAAGTAGACCGTGTGAAGCGATCAGAAAGTGGTGTTATCACGAACCCATTTTTCTTAACCCCTGAGCATCAAGTATATGATGCTGAACACCTAATGGGAAAATATCGTATTTCTGGTGTTCCAATTGTAAATAATACAGAGGAACAAAAGCTCGTCGGTATTTTAACCAATCGTGATTTACGTTTTGTTGAGGATTATTCCATTTTAATTTCAGAAGTGATGACAACAGAAGAATTAGTAACAGCGCCAGTTGGAACGACACTGGACGAAGCAGAGAAGCTTCTGCAAAAGCATAAAATTGAAAAATTGCCTCTCGTTGATAATAACGGAATTCTAAAAGGATTAATTACAATTAAAGACATTGAAAAGGTTATTGAATTTCCAAACGCAGCAAAAGATTCACAGGGACGGTTAATCGTAGCAGCTGCAGTAGGCGTTACAGGCGATGCAATGAAACGAATTGAAAAATTAGTTGACGTTGGCGTTGATGCGATCGTCATTGATACGGCACATGGTCATTCTAAAGGCGTTCTTAACCAATTAACGCATATCCGAGAGTCATATCCTGATTTAACAATCATTGCCGGAAATGTTGCAACAGCAGAAGGAACAAGAGCTTTGATTGAAGCGGGAGCATCTGTTGTAAAAGTAGGTATTGGTCCTGGATCAATCTGTACAACACGCGTGGTTGCAGGTGTCGGTGTACCACAAATCACGGCTGTTTATGACTGTGCTTTAGCAGCAAAAGAATACGGTGTTCCTGTCATTGCTGATGGCGGTATTAAATACTCTGGCGATATTGTGAAAGCATTAGCAGCAGGTGCACATGCGGTTATGCTGGGAAGTATTTTTGCAGGTACTGCAGAAAGCCCTGGAGAAACAGAAATTTTCCAAGGACGTCAATATAAAGTGTACCGCGGAATGGGATCAGTCGGAGCAATGCAAGCAGGATCCAAAGATCGCTATTTCCAAAGTGAATCCGATAATAAAAAACTTGTGCCAGAAGGTATTGAAGGACGCATCGCATATAAAGGTCCTCTTACAGAAACTTTCCACCAACTAGCAGGCGGACTACGTGCTGGTATGGGGTATTGCGGAACGAAAACATTAGAAAGCCTAAGACAAGATTCCCAATTCATCCGAATTACAGGGGCAGGTTTAAAAGAAAGTCACCCACATGATGTGCAAATTACAAAAGAAGCACCGAATTATTTTGCACAGTAATAAAGGAAAGTGCAGAGAGCCTGAAGTCTCCTCGTTATTGGCGCTGAGCTAGACGATTATTTTTAGCCCAAGAATAAATTTTTCCTAATGATATAAGGAACGAATTCACCAATAATATATGATGACAAATTTGTGTCATACGGTCGTAAAAAAAATAGATGGAGGATGTTGCTCCATCTATTTTTTTATAAATTTTTATGGTAAAATGTGAGACATGCTCAGCAGAATACATAGAAATTATGTACAAAGCTATATTATTAAACGGAGGTACAGTAATGTGAGAAAGACTATGAAAAAATTGTTTCTTTTGGTGGCTACAGTAGCACTTGTTTTAACATCTTTAGCAACACCAATCACATCTGTTTATGCGGATGAAGTAGATTTAGTGGCGGAATCAGCCATTTTAGTGGATGCAGATACTGGAAAAGTTTTATATGCAAAAAATCCAGATGTTGCATTGCCTCCTGCTAGCATGACGAAAATGATGACAGAATATCTTGTTTGGGAAGCAGTCGAAAATGGAGATATTTCTTGGGATACAACAACAGAAATAAGTGATTATGCATATAGCATATCTGCAGATACATCATTCTCTGGTGTTGGCTTAAAGCAACAACAGGAATACACAGTGAAAGAATTATATGAAGCAATGGCGATTAATTCAGATAATGCTACAACAATTGCTCTAGCAGAGTTAATTGCAGGATCTGAAGGAAACTTTGTAAAAATGATGAATAAAAAGGGAGAAGAATTAGGTCTTCCAGAATTTAAATTTGTAAACTCTACGGGACTAGATAATGAGAGCCTAGGAGATAATTATCCAGAAGGAACTGGTCCAAATGATACGAACTTGCTATCTGCTCGTTCTGCAGCCATTCTAGGTACTGCACTCGTGAATGATTACCCGGAAGCTTTAGACATTTCCAGCATACCGACAACGGAATTTGATGGCCAAGAAATCGATAACTGGAATTATATGCTTGATCACGATGCTGAATATTTAAAGCAATATCATTATGAGGGCGTTGATGGATTAAAAACTGGATTTACTGACCTTGCAGGATACTGTTTCACTGGAACAGCGGAACGCGATGGCCGACGTTTAATCTCTGTTGTTATGAAAACAACAAGTGATACAGAGCGTTTTGAAGAGACTGCAAAATTATTAGATTATGGTTTTGATAAATATGAAACGCAAGAATTATTCCCTGCTGGATATCAAGAAAAGGGCGAGGAAACACTTCCTGTAGCAAAAGGAAAAGATAAGGAAGTAAACATTGGTATTAGCGAAGGCATCCAAGTTCCTGTGAAATCAGGGGAAGAAGAATTATATCATTTAGAATATACGATTAATGAAGATATGCTGAATAGTAATGGCGAACTAGAAGCGCCAATAAAAGCTGGTGAAGTAATTGGTACTGCAAAAGTTGTCTACGATGGGGAAGAAGAAGATTATGGCTATATTACAGAAGACGGCAGCAAAGGTGAATATGAATTAGTAGCTGCTGATTCTGTTGAAAAATCCAATTGGTTCATGCTTACTTTACAATCTATTGGCAACTTCTTTGTGAATATGTTCCAAGGTGCATTTGATTGGGTTAAAGGGCTTTTTAGCTAATCTTTGTAGAAAACTTGCAACATGGTATGAAATAGCTTATGATATACAATAATTCAAGGAAATTATAATGTGTTGATAGGAAATAGTAGCTGTCTTTTCTATCTCTAGAGAGCTAATGACAGGTGAAAATTAGCGTTAGAATACAGTGAATCCATCCTGGAGCATGCTTATAGAAGTGAGTAGTAACTCATGAAGTAAGCACGGGGATACGACGTTATTCGTATAAGAAGCCGGAAGAATCCAAGTTGATTCTTCAATTAGGGTGGCAACGCGGGAAGTATACTCTCGTCCCTTTTTATAAGGGACGGGAGTTTTTTAATGTCTTTAAGAAATTTGTTAAATGAAAAAAATTATTTAGGAGGTAATTTTATGTTAGATATGAAATATGTACGAAATAACTTTGATGAGGTAAAGAACAAATTAGCACATCGCGGAGAGGATTTAGGGGATTTAGACAAATTCGGTGAACTGGATATCAGAAGACGTGAATTAATTGCAGAGACAGAGCAGTTGAAGGCAAAGCGAAATGAAGTAACAAAGGAAATTTCTGTGTTGAAACGCGAGAAGAAAGATGCGGAATCTGCTATTGCAGCAATGCGTGAAGTTGGAGAAGAAATTTCTAAGCTGGATAAAGAATTAAAGGAAATTGAAGAAAACTTAGAACAGATTATGCTTTCTATTCCCAATCTGCCTCATGAGAGTGTGCCAGTGGGAGAAGACGAGGACGATAATGTCGAAGCTCGCAAATGGGGAACATTGCCGGAGTTTTCCTTTGAAGCACAGCCACATTGGGATGTTGCAACAAATTTAGATATTTTAGACTTTGAACGAGCTGCAAAGGTAACTGGAAGCCGCTTCGTTTTCTATAAAGGACTAGGAGCAAGACTTGAACGTGCCTTATTGAATTTCATGATGGATCTGCATGCGGATCAACATGGTTATCAGGAAATGCTTCCTCCATACATTGTAAACCGTACAAGTATGACAGGAACAGGACAGCTCCCAAAATTTGAAGAGGATGCATTTAAGCTAGAGGAATGGGATTATTTTCTGGTTCCAACAGCTGAGGTTCCTGTAACGAATTATCATCGTGAAGAAATTTTAACAGTGGATGATTTACCGAAAAAATATGTCGCATTTAGCGCTAGTTTCCGTTCTGAAGCGGGGTCTGCTGGAAGAGATACACGTGGTTTAATTCGCCAGCATCAGTTTAATAAAGTAGAGCTTGTGAATTTTGTGAAACCGGAAGACTCTTATGAAACATTAGAAAAGTTGACTGGTGAAGCGGAGAAGGTATTACAGTTGTTAGAACTGCCTTATCGTGTTATGAGCATGTGCACAGGTGATTTAGGCTTTACAGCCGCGAAAAAATACGATATTGAAGTATGGATACCAAGTCAGCATACGTATCGTGAAATTTCCTCTTGCTCTAACTTTGAAGATTTCCAAGCGCGCCGTGCAGGTATTCGTTTCCGCCGTGAAGCAAATGGAAAACCAGAATTTGTTCATACATTAAATGGTTCTGGTCTTGCATTAGGACGTACAGTTGCAGCTATTTTAGAAAATTATCAGCAGGAAGATGGAAGTGTTGTTGTTCCAGAAGTATTGCGCCCGTATATGGGCGGCGTAGAGGTTATTGGAAAGTAACTTCTAGCATAGAGAATCTCTTATTTTGAGGTTCTCTCTTTTTTTGCTGAAAAATGTTGACAAATAATATTTACGAATGATATAGTATATTTTGTTCGCCGAGGGATAAGCGAATGGAAGTTTTTAATATTTATGGAGGTATACCCAAGTCTGGCTGAAGGGGTCGGTCTTGAAAACCGAGAGGCGGGTCAAACCGCGCGGGGGTTCGAATCCCTCTACCTCCTCCATTTAAAACAAACGTAAAAAATTGGAGATAAAAACCCGTAGCTTTCGAGCTGCGGGTTTTCTAATATATATATAATTAAATTTATTTTTTATCTCTTTTCTCCATCAATGATTCCAGTAACTGTTTTGGCAGCGGGAAGCGTTTATTATCCAGCGGCAGAAAATCGAGCTGATTATCTGCATTTTTATCTTCTTTTGCCTCTTTCATTTCCTGATGAAGAAACTCCATCTTCTCGTCTAATTGATTCGCAATATTTGCGCTGGTTGTTAGTTCTTCAACAAGATGAGCCGGCACTTTGCCATCATATTTATAATAAATTTTATGCTCCAAGCTCGCCCAGAAATCCATGGCAACGGTACGAATTTGAATTTCAATAAAGACTTCTTCTTCACAATCGGAGAAAAAGACAGGAATCGACAAAATCAAGTGGAGGCTTTTATATCCATTTGGTTTTGGATTCTTAATATAATCTTTGATTTCAATCACTTTTATATCTTGTTGCCCTTGGATTATCTCACTGATCTTATAAATATCAGATATAAAGGAACAAACAATTCGAATGCCCGCAATATCTTTAATATGTTTACCAATAGAATCCTGCGTAATTGGAACATTTTTGCGCTGACACTTCCTTAAAATACTTTCCGGTGATTTAATACGTGATTTTAAATGTTCAATTGGATTATAGTCGTGAATATGTTCAAATTCTTCCTGAAGGATATGAAGCTTTGTATTCATTTCATCCAATCCAAATTTGTAACGAAGCATAAAGCGCGTAAGTTCTTTTCGTACGGCTTTTAATTGATTTATTTGTTTTGAATCATCCATTGATAAAATTCCTTTCTGGCTTTCATTCATGTACAATAATTATAGCAAAGATCAATTTTTTTGGCAGATGAAAAGACGTATGAATTTTGCTGAATTGATACTGCTTGACAAAAGTATGACAAGGCCTTATAGTACAATTCAATAAATAAATACGTTGAACGGACCAGTAATTTATGTGTGTTTACCACAGAGAGGAAATCCAATGGCTGTAAGATTTCTGTAGATGCCTTTATGAACCTATCCGGGAGTATGTTAGTGTATGCTAACTGCAGGAAGCTGCATTATCAATGAAAGTGGATAACTTTTATCAACAAAGGTGGTACCGCGGAATAATACTGATTCCGTCCTTTACAGAGGATGTGTAATCAGTTTTTTTTATTGTTTATTTCGTTTGGAAAATAGATGAACAAATGAATGAATATATAATACGAGGAGGAAAGTACATGGATAAAACAATTGCGTTTTTTGGTGCGGGAAATTTAGCAGAGGCAATTATTGCTGGAATTACCAGAGCCGACGTTGTGTCAAACGATCAGGTACTTGTTACAAACCGCAGCGATAACACACGATTAAACTTGATTGCCGAAAAATATGGTGTCACATGTGGCCGAAATAAGGAAGAAATGATCCATGATGCAGATATTCTTATTCTTGCTATGAAACCTAAGGATGCGAGTGATTATTTAAACTGGCTTAAAGATTATATAAAGCCCCAACACGTAGTTATTTCCGTCATTGCAGGGTTATCGATTGAACAGATGGAAAAAACGCTTGGTGAAGGAATACCTGTTATTCGAACTATGCCGAACACTTCCGCTTTAATTGGACAGTCAGCAACAGCTATTTCTAAGGGGACCTATGTGCAACCTAGCCAGCTCCACCTTGCAGAAGAACTTTTTCAGACGGTAGGTACAACTAAAATTGTAGATGAAAAGGATATGCACACAATTACGGCGATTGCAGGCAGTGGCCCGGCATTTTTCTACTATATGGTGGAAGCAATGGAGAAAGCAGCGATTGAAGCTGGATTAGATCAAGATACAGCGTTAGAGTTATTAGCACAAACCGTGATTGGAGCAGGTAAAATGCTTGGATCATCTGGTGAAGAACCTGAACAGCTGCGTATTAATATTACAAGCCCATCAGGCACCACAGAAGCTGGTTTAAAGCAGTTAATGGGAAATGGTTTTGATAAGATTGTGAAGGCGTGCGTAGAGAGTGCGAGAGAGCGATCTATAGAAATTACAAATGGACAGAAATAATTAATTTCTTAAAGAAGGGGGAAATCGGATGCATACACCAGAATGCAGCTATTGTGGGAAACGATGGAGCTACGGCCAGACCTTTAAGCAAGTGTTTAAGATTAAAATGATTTGTCCACATTGCGGGGAAGAGAATTATTACCATGCCAATAAAAAAGGAAACTGGCTCCCTTTATTAGCAGTCCCTGTTTTGTTAGGATTAGTCATTCTATTGAAGCTATCCTCAGTGGGGATTATTCTTATTGGCTGTTTCCTAATGATTCTTCACTTTTTATCTATTCCTTATCGCACGCGATTGCAGAGAACAGGAAAATAAATGCAAACACCTTACTTTGCAAAACGGCTAAGATTTAGTATAATACGATTGTTCGTTTATTTTTTCCTTAAGGATAGTATCAAGATTTTAAGGAGAAAAAAGAGCCCTCGTAGCTCAGGGGATAGAGCATCGGTTTCCTAAACCGTGTGTCGCAGGTTCGAATCCTGCCGGGGGCATTACAGGTTCATGCCTACCAACGCTGTATTATTTTTGGGATGGTTTACACCTTAATTAGATAAACGGCTCAACGTCATTTTTCATTCTCTTATTTGTACTGATAAGATTATTGGAAGATGGCGTTTTTTAATGTTAAGCTGAACCCGCTCGAACAGCCCTCCACCTCAATCCGAACGCGCTCGAAAAAGAGAAAAAGCGCTCCATCCCAAGTCGAACCCGATTAAGTCCATATAATTGTGTAAAAAGGGGAAATAAAAAAAGAGCCATATTAATTCCTTATGATACAATGTTTTCAACGACGATAAACAAAGTAGGAGGAATTAATAATGACTCAATTACAGTTTA
>NZ_BORO01000016.1 GCF_018333215.1 Oceanobacillus sp. J11TS1
TAAAGGTATTTTGATTTATACTTTGAGACATGGTAGGGTCTCCTTTCTTGATTTTTTGTCCAATTTCGAGGGTACCCTACCTCTTTTTTTATCTCAACTATTTTACACAAACTATTTTACGTCATCCAAAGGAGATTCCATCTAGCTTTCCAATACAATACGTAGTTCCTTCTTGTTCTGTTTCTAATAAATTAGAAGAATGTCGTGTTCCTAATAAATCTAAATAAAGCATACACGAAATCCCCATCTGGAAACAGGTGGGGATTATTTGACGCTTATTTTGGTAGGGAACTTTTTAGTGATTATAAATAAAATTTATTTCTTGATTAAGTAGTATAAATTGCTAATAGCATTAGTAAAGCCAATCATTTATTTCTTTTTTGTTATATTATACACTTTGTGGAGTTACACCTAATTAACAGTCTTTTACAAAAACTTTGGTCTGCTTATCATTGCCAGGGCCATGGGAATGGGAATCGGTGTTTTTGTTGTGACAGCTTATAATTTATCATCGAAGCTGGCTTAGCCTGGTAAAGAAATAGGGGCAATAGCAAATATTGATACGGGTTATAATGCTCCCCTTGTTTTGGGAATTCCAATTGGACGAGTGATTGCTTCTGCTTACGATTGGCGGCGGAATATTGGTTTGTTAGCAATCGTAACTATCATCGTTATTTTTAAATTTATATCCTCTATGAAAGGTGAAACGGTATTCCTTTGAGAAAACAATTGTCACTTCTTAAAGATAGCCGTATTGTCATCGCACTTAGTATCACGCTTTTCGTCTTTTTTGGCTACTCTGTTCTTAACTCCTATATCGCTCCGTTCTTGGGGATTATAGATCTAAGTATTCCATTAGAAATGCTTTCTATAATCCCGGTACAGATATTAATTTATTTGTATTTAATAAAGACTCATCTGAAATCGACCGACTGGTGTGATTTCGCAATTGGCTAAGAGTTAACCATCCCAACCGACATAAGTATCCAAACGAAAAGCGTAAATTAGCGCATCGTAAATGGAAACACGTCCAAAACTAGGCAGATTCAAAAAGTTCAATAGTACAGGAAATAATGGAGAGGAGGATAAATTTTACGAATTTACACAAAAAACCGGGAAAAGTGTTTTCCGAGCTAAAGATAGAAAAGGCAGCGGCATTTATCTGTGCGCTGAAGAAAAAATACGAAAGAAGCAATGGTCACCTGAGGATACGCAAAAGTAAGCGAATTTATAATGACATCCCTTCTACAAAGGCCGTATACACTTGGAGTGATGCAAGATTACTAAAGGTAAGAAATAATGATTAAGAGCTGAAGTATTACTCGCACTGACAGAACGGACAACACGCCCTGAAATCATTCGAAAGATAGCAGGCAAAAGTGCTCCAGAAATAATTAAGGTTTTAGGAACACTATTGGAGGAAATCCTAGAGCTTCAAGGTGCTTTCAAAAGCATTAAAGCAGATAATGGCTCCTGATCGATCAGGATAAGATATAGTTTAAACAGTTATTTATTGAATGATCTCTAATCCCAAATGCAGAATTTAAAGCCAAAAATGTGAAGAAAAATAATAAAAGGTAAGCACTCTTTATTCATTTAGCTAGATATACTTTCTTGTTATTTAGATAAAGTTACAGCAACCGGAGTGCTTACATAACGAAAATTTCTCTATAAAATTAAAGTAACATTTGCAAATAAGTACAAAACTGCTTCTTAACCCCTGTGTTCCAAGGAAATCCATCTAGCTTTCCAATACAATAGGTAGTACCTTCTTGTTCTTTTTCTAATAAATTTATAAGTTTAATTAATTCAGGGATAGCATGATACGATAGTATATAGATCATCAGAAAATACGTAACAGAAATTAATCTTTCTTGCATTTCTGCAATATATAATTGGTGGTTTAATTCTTTTGCTAATAACTCTTAGGCCTTTGGATCAGTAATCATGAAATCTCTCCTTTTATTTAAGATTAATTTGTACCTTTATAGGTACACTATTAATGCGATTGTACTGTACGCTTTAGAGTACAGTCAATACAAAAGGAGAGATTTAACATTGAAAAAAGTACATTTGCAACTGAATCAATTACTACATTATCATGACTTATCTATTACACAATTACATATTAAAACAGGCATTCGGCGTGCCACGCTTAGTGAACTGGCAAGTGGAAAGCGCCAACGAATTCAATTAGAACACATAGATAAAATTGTGAATGCCCTAGATATTAAAGATATGAATGAATTATTCCGTATTGAAGAAGATGTGAAATAACAAAAATAGTAGAACAGCACGTATTTAACATTACTTAATGAGAATACGTGCTGCATTGTTCACTCTACACTAACCCAGTTTGTCTCTTTTTCTAAAGTCAATTCATACTGTGAAAACTGTGTTGCTTTTGTAGTTTCATCTAAATATTTCACTGTAACCCACACTTTAATTTGATTATCTATTTTTTGAAAAACTGGATTAATCAACTCTGAAAACGTATAGTCCTTCTCAATAACTGGTAAAGAATCATATTTTAATGCTTCTTCCATGAGCGCCTGAAAAAGTGACATCCTCAAAAGAAGGAGATTCGATGGAATCACAAGGGACTGCCTGCAATCTCTTGTACCATGTCACATAATCGATTAATTTCTGAAATAGGTGTGTATTCATTGTGATTTTTCTATGAATAATTCAGGTATATGATAATCAAAAATACCAAATTACTATAAAAGCGTGATTTGGTATTTTTATATGGAATTTATTAGTAATTATGAGAAATCTTCAAATTTTATTGCAAACTAAAACATCTCATAAGCATTTAGAATTAGTTGACGTTAACGTTAATGTTAATTATAATGTAGAACAGATTGCGTAAGGAGGAATTATTTTGAGTGAAGGAACTATGAAAATAGATGAAGTCTCAAAACGAAGCGGTTTAAGTAAAAGAACTATTAGATATTATGAGGAAATTGGGATTATTCCGGAAACTTTGCGCAGTGACGGTGGATTTAGGTTATATACCATTAAACATATTGATCGCTTAAAACGAATTACGATGGCTAAAGATGTACTAGGTCTCTCTTTAAAAGAGTTACAAGAATTTTTAGGGCTTGAAGATGAATTAGAAAATCAAAGAGCTGAATATAGAAAAGTAGATGACCCAAAAAAACGTAAGGAAAAGCTAGCAGACATTTTGAAAACTGCGGATAAACAGATTACCATAATTGATCAAAAAATCGAGAATATCCACAGTATTAAGGCTGATCTTCTAGATTATAAAAAGCGAGCAAGTAAATTAATGGACGAAATAACTGATTAAATAATTGTATGGAATTATATACTGTTTAAAATCTCCATAGCTATTCGTTCATATAAATAAAACCTTCATTAAATACTCCTTTGATTACGTAATGCTTAACTATAAGAGAAGAGGGTTATTATGAATAATAACAATTTATGGAGTAAAAATTTTATTATTGTTTGTATATCTAATTTATTTTTATATTTAATACTCTATCTATTGTTTACCACCATTTCAGTATTTGCTATTGATGAATTTAATGCGAATACAAGTGAAGCGGGACTGGCAACGGGTATATTTATTATTGGGGTCTTAATCGCACGTATCGTAGCAGGAAGATATGTTGATAGCTTTGGACCTAAAAAAATGCTTTATCTTGGATTGATATTAACTGTCATCACGACATTTTGTTATTTTATAGTAAGTAACTTAATCCTGTTAGATATCGTACGTATTATACATGGATTTTCCCTTGGTACGGCAATTACCGGAACAGGAGCTATTGTTGCACGCGTTGTTCCTGCGGATAAAAGGGGAGAAGGTATTGGCTATTTTGCTTTAAGTAATCCTCTAGGAGCCGGATTGGGGCCGCTTATTGGTATGATGATTACGCAACATTTTTCTTTTAATGTAAACATTATTTTATGTGCAATTTTAGCTGTCGTCAGCTTTGGTTTCTCTTTCTTTTTAAAGGTCCCAGAATTAGAGGTTACAGAGGAGCAATTAAAAGAATCCAAACAATTCAAGTTCACTAATTTCTTTGAACCTAAAGCTATTCCCATTGCATTTATTGCCCTTCTTGTAGGAACAGGATATGCGAGTATTATTTCCTTTTTAAATACTTTTGCTATTGAAATTGGTGTAGTTGAAATAGCAAGCTTTTTCTTTCTTTTTTATGCAATTTCAACTGCTATATCCAGACCCTTTGTTGGAAAATGGTTTGATAAAAAAGGAGAAAATTTTGTTTTATATCCTGCATTCGTAGCACTTGCTATAGGTTTAATAATTTTAAGTCAAGCTCAAACAGCTGGATGGTTTATTCTATTAGCAGGTGTTTTGGTTGGACTTGGGTATGGAACTTTTACAGCAAGCGGGCAAGCTATTGCAGTTCAAGAATCGCCAACACACAGAAGCGGGCTTGCTACTTCAACGTTTTATATTTTTCTTGATGGTGGAGCTGGTATAGGACCAACATTATTAGGATTATTTATACCTTTTATTGGATTTAACGGTTTGTATGTATTAATGGGCGTTCTTGTAGCTATAGCTGGTATATTATATATGTTATTACACGGTAGAAAAAAAGGGAAAGCATATATAAAGTCTAACATATAAAAAATGCTTATATGAAATTGAACTCAAATGAGGCTGTCGTAAAATGCATATCCTGCATTTTACGACAGCCTTTTAAGTAAGCTAATATGTATGCCACTATCCAACGATTATGTTACATCTATTGAAATTTTTTACCTTTAAACGTGGTGAAAATATCAATAATAAATGTGAGCAATGCAAAAATTAGTAATACATTTTGTAACCACGTATAGTGTAAGATACATAGCAGGGAAAGTTAACAGCCAATTACCTCTGTTAATTTTCCCTATTATTATTTTCTTCATAAAGCAAACAATAAGGCGCTATTTTTAGTGTAATGCCTTAGCAACATTAAAACTATGCGTAAAATAGTTCTCGAGGATTTAACAAAAGCTAGTGACAGCAGCCTGGACTTTTGGGACAATGACATTGATGATGAGGTTTGGAACGATGTATAATCAAGGAGATATTGTTTTAATACCAGTTCCATTCAGTGATTTAAAACAAAAAAACAACGTCCTAGGCTCATTTATTTATCGCAATGAAATAAGAAATTGTTTGGATAAAGATGTCTGAGAAATCTATATTTCAATGAATCGAAATCTAAGTGTTAAAGAGTAGGAGATAGCGGATGACAAAAGAATTTCAAAAATATAATAAAATAGTCCAGGCGAGATTTGGAACATATGACGCCATGGTAGTATTACAGCTGCAGAAAAAGTTTGAGATGTCTCTTAAAGAAAATTTAAATAAAGAATTACATAGAGATGAAGCAAGATTTGAATTGATTTTTAATCAAACGGATGGCTTGCTTGACTTGAATTTTGCCTTGAATTATGTAGATGGGTTTAAGGAGGAAATGTCATTAGAGGAAGCTTATCGGTTAATTTATCGATTTCTATTTAAACTAGTAGGGAGAGTGGAAGAAAGTATGTGAATTAACAGTTAAATAGCATTTCATTTCTCTATTTTAGTAAACATTGTCGGTTAGGATACCATCGTTATACCAACACCAACAAAAGGAATACTAATAACGATAGCTTTAAATAGACGACTCCTTAGATTCCTCCAAGAAGTGACCATTTAGGCGCTTCTATCACATAAGAAATTTTCTCTTTTGCTAATGATTGGGAGACCAATTTTAAATCTGGATATAAAAATCATGGGAGAACAAGCATATAATAGAAACCGCTTTAGTACTTTCAAACGGATACACTATTAAAATATCATCCTCCACAGGTGTCGGATTGTACTACTCACCACGGTTCTTTTGTAGATGATTTTATCAAGGACTATTCAGAGACATTCATATTTAGCGTTTGATATTAAGGAGAAGGCGTGTCACCTGGTTAAGCTTCATAAAAAGCCGAAATAAACTCTTATTTTAGCTTTCCAATTTATTAACATCTGTGGCACACTTTATATTAATTTTCATGTTTAGTTTTTAATACTTTCTGAAATTCTATCATATCAATGATATTGCACTATATTGTATTGGCTAAGTACGGAGAGGGAATAAGATCTAATGCTTAAAAGTTTGGGGAAAGATTTTATGGAATTGGTTCAGGATTTCCATCAAGCTGTTTTCATCGGAGCTGCGTGGTTAATAAATACAGTTGCTGAATGGGTTGTAAATACCGGGCTTGTAGAAGACCAATTAATGGCTTTCATTATCGTTATGACTACATTTGTTTGTATATTTGCCGCTTTGGTTTTCCCGTCGCAGATTATAAAGGGACAAGTCAGAGGAAATCCAAATGGCGAAAATATCAGGGGACCAATGACTATCCTAATAGTCATCTATTTGATAATTAAAATCATTTGGGATTTCTTTCGAAAACTTAAGGAAAACCGTTTATTTTTACTCAAGACCATATTTGTCATCAGTACTATTGCGATTTTAGCTATGATCGGATATAGCAAAATGTAGTAAAACAATTCTAAAGCTTTTATTTCTAGTTGAATATTGCTTTAAAACAATGAAAAAATCATTAATGACTTAATTTTAAATCAGTGGGAATAATGACAAAAACATAACCCCAAGTTTAAAATTCTGGATAACTTCTAGCGGCGGATATAACGTTAAGACCTAAAAGTGGGGCATGTAGTCTAATTCTATGAAGACCTGCATTGGTACTCGTGTGTGTGCGTATGCCTTGGTTCCTCTTTATAGCTCATAAACACTTTTGTACCACGATTATTGGGTATCTTTTCCATTCCTTGAGAATATTGAAAGTGTCTTTATCTTACTTTTTTTTACAATTTAACGCACACTTGCTTAAGTTTTCCGTCCTATCAAGGAGGAACTCTCCAAATTTTTGTAGTAGAGCGTCTTATCAATAGACAGCATACCTATTTTAAAATCAATATTCTCCCACTAAATAGCGTCATTTTACCAATACCCGTGCAGATCAAATATACACAAAATAACCTTACAGGAAAATTCTACATTTCCTGTGGCTGCTAAAGTGTACATTTGATCTTGTCTAAGTTTCTTTAAATCTTAGTTCTAGCAGCCATCATAAGCTTTTTATCATATTTAGTTCTTTATTTGCGGATGGCACCTATTAAATAAAGTTTCATTTTATAGTATTTCCTGCATTACACTTTACTACCACCATTTATATCCATCTTTTTGCAATAAGTGATGAGCAGAATCCGGTCCCATTGAACCGGAGGAATAGGGGTAAAGCGGAACCTTGTTTTCTCTAAATGCCTCTATGATAGGTTCGACCCATTTCCAAGATAACTCTACCTCGTTCCAGTGCGCAAAAAATGTCGCATCTCCACAAAGTGCATCGAATAATAGACGTTCATATGCTTCAGGTACGTCGTGGTTATCTGCTGCGAAGTCGACTTTGATTGGCTCCATTTCACCATTTAATGGATTTTTGCTATTGAGACGCAACGAGACACCTTCATTTGGATTAATATATATTGTTAATAGGTTAGGCTCGATTCGTTCCCCTTTAGAAGTGCGGGTATCCTGTAAATGGTTTTTAAACTCAATTACAATCTTAGTGGTTTTTACCGCCATTCTTTTCCCAGTACGAATATAAAATGGAACGCCTTTCCATAAGTGGTTATCGATCCATAGACGAGCTGCAAAAAATGTATCATTTAGGGAAGAAATGTTGACGCCTGCTTCTTCTCTATACGCAATGACAGGCTCCTGGTTTATTTTCCCGTGTCCGTATTGGCCGCGAACAATATGATTACCTACATCATCCTTTTGCAGAGGACGTAATGCTTCTAAAACTTTTCTTTTCTCATTGCCGATTTTTTTTCTAGTTAATTGGCCGGGTAAATGCATTGTTGTCATCATCAGTAATTGCAGCATATGATTTTGAACCATATCGCGAATAGCTCCTGATTTGTCATAATAACCAGCTCTTTCTTCTACACCAACGATTTCACTGGCTGTTATCTGAACATTAGCGATAGATTGGTTATTCCATAAGGACTGCAGCACAGGATTTGCAAGTATTAAAGCCTCCAGATTTTGTACCATTGGCTTTCCCAAATAATGATCAATACGATAAATTTCCTCTTCCTCAAAAGAATTTCCCAGCTTTTTATTTAACCTTTGGGCAGATTGCAAATCATGACCAAAAGGTTTCTCGATAATTAATCGTTTCCATCCACTTACATTGCCTAATTGACTTTCTTTAATATTCCATGCAATAATCTCAAATAATTCAGGTGCTACGGATAAATAAAAAAGCCTGTTTTCTTGCAGGTTTTGAGCTTTCTCCTTTTGTTGAACGAGTTCCAGCAGCTCTTTGTAGCCTGCTGATTCCACAGCATCCAATTGGTGGTAATGAAAGTTGCTTACAAATGTTTCTTTTTTAGTTTTATCATGAAGTAAATGCCTGGAAAATGTATACAAGGAATCAATGATCCTTGATTGGAATTCAGCAGTGGAGAGTGACTCCCTGCCGGTGCCGACAACATGAAACGTTTCCGGTAGTTTATAATTCAAGTATAAATTAAATAGAGCAGGATAGATCTTTCTTTTTGCTAAATCTCCTGTTGCCCCAAATAATACAAACGTCATAGAGTCCATTTGATTTTCCCCTTTGTGACTTTTGACTTCAACCTAACCTTCATCCAATCCGTGTACTGCCATAAAGTTGCGTTGCATTGCTAAATCAGTATATTACGTATATTTCATCTTTAAAAGTACGCACTTTATTTGCAAATAGTTACATGGAGAGAACATACTGTGAAAAATAATACTGTTACGATAAAATAAAAAGCCTTGGACGGATGTGAAAATGGCCGTTCAAGACTTTGTCATATATTTCTATTGATGGGTTGCGAGTAAAAAACAAAATAGGTGGCTCATAGCATGTGGAAAGGGAGCTATTTATTTCATAGAGGCTTGATCCGTTGTTTCTTTTTCTAAAACATTCTCAATATAATCCTTGCCCCATTCATACATCGCATCTAAAATTGGCAAAAGCCTTTCGCCGTGTACTGTAAGTGAATACTCAACTTTTGGGGGCACAACTGGATATACTTCACGGTGAACAATTAAATGATCTTCCAGATTCCGTAATTGATTAACAAGCATTCTTTGGGTAATACCAGGCATCAGAGCCTTTAATTCACCAAAGCGTTTTGTACCTTCCTTGCCCAAATGCCACAAAATTAACATTTTCCACTTACCACCAATGACGGCAAGTGTTAATTCTTTTTCACAATTAAATGTTCTCTCTCCTAAATTTGGCATTCCATCCACCTCCGCTTTATTTCCTCCAATAGTATACTTTTTAGCACTATATGGGATAAAAGTGCGTACTTCTCATTTCTAGATATACTCAGTATACTTGATGACATGCTGATGAGTAAATAGGGTTTCAAGTGGCAAAATGTAAGCTTGCCTTATAAAAAATCATTTAGCACAATAACAACAAAAAACTTGAAAGGGAGCGAAGATAATGAAATTACAATTAGCATTAGACCTTGTCGATATTCCAGGAGCAATTGAATTAGTAAAAGAGGTAGAAGAGTATGTTGATGTGGTTGAGATTGGGACCCCTGTCGTAATTAATGAAGGCCTAAAAGCAGTCAAAGAAGTAAAGGCAGCATTTCCTGATTTAACGGTATTAGCGGACTTAAAAATTATGGATGCTGCTGGATACGAGGTAAGCCAAGCGTCTGCTGCAGGTGCTGATATCATCACGATTCTTGGCGCAGCAGAAGATGAGTCCATTAAAGGCGCTGTAGAAGAAGCGAAAAAGCAGGGTAAACAAATCCTTGTGGATATGATTGCTGTAAAAGATATCGCAACTCGTGCTAAAGAGCTAGATGAACTCGGTGCTGATTATATCTGCGTTCATACAGGATATGATTTACAAGCTGTAGGGAAAAACTCCTTTGAAGATTTACACACCATCAAGGGCGTTGTAAAAAATGCGAAAACGGCTATTGCAGGCGGAATCAAATTAGAAACACTTGCTGAAGTAATTAAACATCAGCCAGATTTAGTTATTGTAGGCGGAGGAATTACGAGTAAAGAAGATAAAAAAGCCGCTGCAGGCGAAATGAAAGAATTAATTTTGCAAGGGTAATATAAAGATGAAAACAACCCAATATGTAACCAAAATTGTTCAAGAACTAAGTCAAACAGCTGCGTTGATTTCTGATTCAGAAACAGAGAAATTAGTGAATCAGATTTTAGAATCCAAGAAAGTTTTTGTGGCTGGTGCAGGAAGATCAGGATTTATGGCGAAATCCTTTGTCATGCGAATGATGCATATGGGGATGGATGCGTATGCAGTTGGGGAGACTGTAACGGCTGATTTAGAGAAGGGTGATTTATTAATCATCGGATCAGGATCAGGGGAAACGAAAACATTAGGAGCTATTGCTGAGAAAGCGAAAAGCCTTGGAGGAATCGTTGCGGCTGTAACCATTTCTCCTCAATCCACCATTGGCGACTTAGCTGACATTACGATTGAATTACCAGGTGTAACGAAGGATCAGTCTGAAGGCGATTATAAGACGATTCAGCCTATGGGCTCTCTTTTTGAACAAACGTCATTATTATTTTATGATGCTTTGGTCTTACGTTGTATGGAGAAAAAAGGCTTAGATTCCCATAAGATGTATGGTAAGCATGCTAACCTGGAATAGAAATAGAGCAAAAACAATAGACGATATATACAGTGAAAGCGCCATTTTTGATGTGTGTTTTTACTGTATATCCTAATGCAAATAATTAAAGTGCGAACGGTTAGCTATAAAGCATGTTAGGAGAGATGATAAAAATCAATGCTCCCTTCGTTGTTACGTATCTTTTACTTGGCACTCGTTTCCCCACATCAAAAAACAACCTGATAGCGGCATGCTCCGCTTCCAATAGAATTTAACCGATCGCCACAAGCTCTTATTATCAATCTATCGTCCGTGGTGGTTTTCGCCCGCAGTCGAAAAATATTGCTTACGTCGTTGCTAAACATAAGGACGTAGGAATGACCAAAGTTGTAGCTTGTAGCATTAGAAAATGGAGATATAAATATTCGTGTTAATTCGGTAGCACTAGGAGCCGTGGATACACCTATGTTAAAAGGATTTTTGGAATCTGATTAATCCTCCTATCTAACCTGAACAACGATTCATGCGAATGCAGGCTATACTAATCGGTAAAAATCTCAAAAGTATCGTAAGTAAGCTATTTTAACTCATGAAACGTTCTATCAATTCCTCTGTAAACTTTAACAAATATTTTAATTGACTTCTGCAGGTATATAAACACAAATACGATACTCTAATTTGCCCTCGCAGTTTAACTTTTGGGTGCTTTAATTTGGGTGTATTTCTTTTTTTTATTGAATTTTAATTGGAAGGAAATACCTTCCAATCTTCTTAGCATGAAGCCTACCTTGAACTAGCAGATTATTATCGTCCAGTGAGCCGTGTCCGCGGACGGAAGGACAAATCAAGTGTCGAAGAAAATAACATGAATATTTCCCGCAAGTAGAGCAAATCCTACCTATAAATATATTTTATATGGGGGAATATTCATATGACAACAGGATCGATAACCTCATCCGAGCTTGCAACGCTTTGGGTTGTTTATCAAAAAAAGACGATGATGTTAAGAGTGATTGAAGCTTTTTTGTCAAATAATCAAGATCCGGAAGCTTTAGAAATATTACAATCCTTTTACGATGGGGAAACTATTTTTGTTAATGAAATAGTAGATATTTTCAAACAAGAGGGAGCTGCTATTCCAATAGGGTATACGGAAAATGATGTGAACCTTAGTGCGCCAAGGTTGTTTGATGATATTTATGAAATCATGTATTTACGCACTATGATGAAAGTCGCTGCAGGTCTTCATGCATTGCATATTTGTATGGCGTATCGGCAGGATATCATGGAAATGTATACAAGATTCTCTTCATTCGCAGAGCAGTATTGTGTAAAGGCCACCCAATTTTTATTAGAAAAAGGTGTGCTCTCAAAATCACCTGGTGTTACGATGCCGACTCAGGTTGAAATTGCAAAAGAGAAAGATTACCGGTCAGGGTTAAAAATGATGGGTAAAAGAAGGGTATTAAATACGGTTGAAGTGGCTTATCTTTATCAAACAATTGAATCAAATGTTGCTGGGATGAAATTAATGACAGGCTTTTCTCAAGTAGCTGCAGATAAAGAGGCTCGAAATTACTTTGTCAGAGGCAAAGAATTGTCCAAAAAAATTATTGAGAATTTCAGTGAAGTGTTGTTGGAAAGTGATATTAATGTTCCAACTACAGCGGCCGGAATCGTTTCAAATTCAACAGTATCTCCTTTTTCGGATAAGCTTATGATGTATAATACATCGATTTTGACTAGCTTTGGCTTAGGCAGTAATGCCCTGGGTACCTCCTTCAGCTTAAGGAAAGACTTGCCAGCTAAAATGCTAAATGCTAGTAAGGATATTCTAAACTTTGCAAATGATGGAGGGGACATCATGATTAAAAATGGATGGACAGAAGAACCCCCTCAAATGGAGGATAGAACTCAATTATCAAAAGGACATGAAAAATAAATAGATTAAGCAATATCAATTCTGTAGCCGTGCTTTCCGTTTCCGTGTGAAAATTTAACGGTTAGAGAATGGGGCACGACAAAATAACCAACACCACCAACACCAACACTTTAAAGCCAGATTGCTTAAAATAAAAACTGAAAACACGCTGAGCTAAGATGCTTTGCGTGTTTTCGTTATCGTTAATCAGACGGTTTTCCTAGGTGAACAAATCAGGAAGAAAATAATTTTTGCTAGCAAGCTGCTGTTAATAATGCAGGTCGCTAGAGAGGAACTTTGCTGTTGCGGAAACATTCTAGTCTACTCTGAAAACAAACTAATCGTCAACTATAAACACTGTCACACGTTCCAGGAGCTGGTTCATAATAACAATGTTGTTTAAATTGACCAGAAAAAGGCTGACCATACCATGTTGGAGGGCACGGAGCATATGGATTAAAATACCAAAGCGCATATTTTGCTGGGTGTTCTCTCCAACTCTCCAAAGTTCGCCTCGCTAATCTTTTCTCAGCATCTCTGGCTCTTTGATAAAATGCATTCCCTTTTTGAACAGCTTCGAATGAGTAATTTCCTCCTTGAACCTGAAAGATGACATCATCAATTGTTCTTACTTCCGTAAAATCACTACAATCTGCTACTGCACGGTTAACAATGACATTCCCTACGTATAGCATCCCTTGTTTTCCTTCGCCCTCAGCCTCTGCTCTCATCATTCTTGCCATTAAGGCGACGTCAGCCTCTCGGTAAGGTATTCTTGGCATTTTTTCACCTCCAAAATATCATATGAGGAAAAATTATATTCATTCCATTATTGGCTACGATTTTAGAATAAAGTTTGATATTTATTAGCCCAATTTTAAAAGCGGTCTAGTGGAACGTGTTTTCTCGTGACTCACGCATGAAGACGTTTATTAGATGATTCAAGTTCTGTTTTGGTTAGGGTAAATAAGGGTAAACATATGATATACCAATCGTATCATTCTCCTCTTTTTAAGAAGATGTTCAAACTATGTAAAGGAGCGGATTGAAATGACAGACAAAAATAAGCTTACTTTAAAGAAAAAAGAAATCGTTGCAAAAGATACAATGGCTTTTCATTGGGAAGCTCCCGAAGGATTCAATTTTAAAGCAGGTCAGTATACTCATATTAAACTAATTAATCCAAGCGAAACGGATGATGAAGGGAATCAGAGGGCTTTGTCACTTGTCTATGCGCCGAGTGAAAGGGAAATCGTTACAGCTACTCGGCTAAGAGACTCTGCTTTTAAGCGCGTTTTAAAAGATTTGCCGGAGGGGAGTGGAGTGGAATTTGACGGTGCGAATGGAAGCTTCACCCTTCATAAAACGGAATCAACGCCTGCTGTATTTGTAATCGGCGGCATTGGTATCACGCCTGTTCGCAGCATGATTGCTGAGGCAACAAACCAGAAAACGGATCATAACTTAACGCTGCTGTACTCAAATAAAACACCTGATGATGCACCATTTCTATCTGATTTTGAGGAGTTGGAAGAAAAAAATCCAAATTTCAAGTTTGTACCTGTTATGACGAGAGCTGATGCTGACGAATGGAGTGGAGAACGCGGTCATATTGATGCAGATCTCCTCAAACGCTATGTTTCAGATATAAATAAGCCAATTTATTATTTATCCGGTCCAGGAGATATGATTGAAGCAATGCAGGAAATGCTTGTTGAAGCGGGTGTGAATGAAGATAATATCCGCTCTGAGGAATTTCCTGGATACTAAAAGGATTAATCATTCACTTTTTATGAAGTAAAATGGATTGTTCTCCATTGTTTCTTTATGGGATGAAGTGGAAGCAATGAGATGAGAAAAACCCCCCTGGAAATTGACAAAATCTAATTTCAGGGGGGGAAAGTTTGAAAAGTTATGTATATACACGAGTATACGTAAGTCCCATTCATAGAACGTTAGAAGATGACAATGGAATATTGGCCGTGTCTTTCTAGTTTCCATAAAAAAAGACGCTTTGATTAAAACGTCTCTAAATACATGATATGAAAAAGTTACATAAACAAATTTAAAATATAATAAATAATCCCGCCAAGTGCGGCAGTTATCGGTAATGTGATCACCCAGGTAACAACCATCCGTTTTGCCACACCCCAGTTAACGCCCTTAGGCCGATGAGAGGCTCCGACTCCGAGGATACCGGAAGAGATAACATGCGTTGTACTTACAGGTAAATGAATAAGTGTTGCCCCAAAGATGACGGCGGCGCCAGTAAGATCTGCTGCAACGCCATTTACCGGACGAATTTTCATTATTTTACCGCCAACCGTTTTAATGATTCGCCATCCACCAACGGAAGTACCAAGTGCCATCGCTGTTGCGCAGGAAGCCTGTACCCAGAATGGAATATCCGTCGTTGTATGCATGCCTCCAACAATTAACGCCATCGTAATAATCCCCATCGATTTTTGCGCGTCATTTGTGCCATGGGCGAAGGATTGTACAGCTGCTGTTACTACTTGTACCAACCGGAAGCGTTTATTTGTTTTAGCTAAATTACTGTTTTTAAAAATAACTTTAATAATCCCGTATATGATAAATCCGACTATAAAAGCAATAACCGGGGAGAAGATCAACCCTTCAAGAATAGAGAGAAAACCTTTAAAATGAATTGCATTAAATCCCGCCGATACGATGACCGCACCAGTAATAGCGCCAATAATTGCATGAGAAGAGCTGCTAGGGATACCTGCATACCACGTAACTAAATTCCAAATAATCGCCGCAACTAACGCGGCTAAAATGACTGCCAGTCCATTATCTAATTCAAACGGATCCGTGATACCGCTCGTAATTGTTTGGGCAACGCCAGTAAAGGTCAATGCTCCGACGAAATTCATGACAGCAGCCAAGATGATTGCTCTTCTAGGCGTCAGGGCTTTGGTGGATACAGATGTGGCAATTGCGTTTGCTGTATCGTGAAACCCGTTTATAAAGTCAAAGAGGAGCGCACAAATTACAATTAATACAATTATTACAGTAAGAAATTCCATATTTTAACCACTCTTTTACGCATTTTTCATAATGATACTTTGTAGTGTACTTGCTACATTTTGACAATAGTCCGCTACTGCTTCCAAAATCCCGTAAATTTCTTTATATTGGATTACTTTAATTGCATCGTGTTCTTTTTGAAATAGATTCTTTAAAGATTCACGGTATAATTCGTCACAGTTACTTTCATATTCTTTAATTCGGATAGCATGCTCTTCCACATCTTTTAATTGATAATTTGCGATTAATTCCATCGACGTTAAAATTTCTTCTGAGCATTTTAGAATATAATTCGTAAACTGATCGATATAACCATCTGAAGACAATATATGATAAATTTCCATCATAGCGGAGAATTCTTCTATTCCATCCATAATGTCATCCAGATTATTTACAAGTTGGAGAATATCTTCCCGCTCAATAGGTGTGATAAAGGCCTGGTTTAAATCTTTAATAATTTCATGCACTTTATCATCCGCAACCGATTCATGCTTCTTAATGGTATTGGAAAATTCTTGAAGTGTCTCAGCATCTTTCACCTTATAATGAACAAAATAGTCTGCCGTTTCATGTAAATGCTTTGCGAAATCAACTAGATAAAGGGAAAACTTATCCGGTTTTTTCTTGAACATATTTTCTAACCTCCATTTAACAAAAGAAAACTCTGTATCCTTGATTATTATATATTCTTTGTTTACGATTTGCACGAAAAAATATATAATTTGTTAATTTTTGTCGATTTTATCACGAATGCCATTATACACGTTCATTCGGTATTTTGTCGCATTTAAATAAAAATATCCAGAAGTTAATATTAGACAAATCTAGAGAAATGGGGTTGGTTCTGATTCTTACCTAGTTTAAATCTTTCCCTTCAATCGTTGACATTATGACAACGTTCATATATATTGTCTAATAGATTATTATTGTGGTACTTCATATTTGTTAAGTGAAGTTGTTCGTAATTCTCGAATCGGAAGGTTATGCGGACTACCTTCATTAAAATATTTGCATGATGATTAATCACTAAAAGATTTATATAAATGAGAGGAGAATAAATATGTCTGCTGACCATTTTGGAAATCGCTTAAAAGAGTTATTACATACCCGTGCATTGTCGATTAGAAAATGCAGTGAGCAAACTGGGATTGATAAGGCGACTATTTCACGTATTATCAATGGAAAACGTAAGGCGAACATTCAACACTTAAAGAAATTTGCTGTTTGTCTGAATGTACCGTTGGCAGAACTGCTGCAAGCTGCTGGTCACCTAATCGATTCACCAGATTCGCATGATCGTTCAGAGATAGATTCATCTATGGAAGAGATTCAGCAAACACTAAAAGAATCGAACCTTTATCATGATAATTTCAGTATGGATGCGGTTCAACAGCAACTAACTCGTTTTGAACAAGAGGCCCAAACAGAAGAAGGAAAACAAATCATTCTCAGTCAATTTAGTAAAAAAATCGAGGAAGTAGGAAGTGTCGGACCATTTATTAAACAGTTAAAGGATTTTTACGCACAATTTGTACAATATAAGGGTACTCCCTTCACGCTTACTGTCATGGGAGCCGTACTATTGTACTTTATTACACCGGTAGATGTCATCCCAGACTATGTTTTCCCGATTGGATATATGGATGATGCGGTAGCAGTACAGATAGCTTTAAAATCACTTTCTAATTAAAAATAAATACAAGGAGCGTTACATATGAAAAGACGTGAAAGAAAATCAACAAAGCGTAAACGAATACGTCATCTTCTGTTATTCGTTTTGATATGCGTTATTGCAGCAGGAGTTTATGTAATAACACAATACTATCAAGGTTTATCAGAAGCAAAAGATGGACCGTTTAAAGACGACGGGACGACCTTTGTTCCTTTTGAGGGTTCTGAAGCCCGATTTGGTGAAATCAATGTTTTATTGATTGGCAGTGATACGCGTGGAGATGAGCGGGGTCTGTCAGATACAATTATGATTGCTCATTATAATCAGAACACCCAAGATATAAAACTTGCTTCCATTATGCGTGATACGTATGTAGAGATCCCTAGACACGGTATGCAAAAGATTAATGCTGCCTATGCATTTGATGGCCCGGAGCTACTTAGACAGACGTTGAAACATAATTTTGATATAAATCTAAATTACTATGCTGTGGTTGACTTCGAAGGCTTTGCAAAAATTACAGATATGATTGCTCCTGATGGTATTGAAGTGGATGTACCTCATCAAATGTCAGAAGGGATAGGAATGACACTCGAACCTGGTAAACAAGTGTTACATGGTGATGAACTGCTTGGCTATGTACGTTTTCGTAAAGATGAGGAGGGTGATTATGGAAGAGTGAAGCGGCAGCAGGAAGTAATCACAAAACTGAAAGACGAAGTGGTGAGTCTCCAAGGCTTTGTGAAATTACCAAAACTGTTAGGGATTGCTGATCCGTACATCGATACAAATGTAGATAATAAAACCATCCTTTCGATAGGTAAAGGATTAATTAGTGGCAGCGAGCATCCAATGGAGACATTAAGAATTCCAGTAGATAATTCATTTCAAAATACTCGTACAGATGTAGGGGCTGTATTGGATATTGATATTGAACAAAATAAACAGGCACTACAAGATTTTTTATCGGAAGACTCAAAGTAAAAATGTATTAGAAAAGCCTTAAATACTTGAATTTGTACAGTGCAACGTTTCATAAGATTATATTTGAGTGGAAAAAGCTTATTTATAGGGTTTATCAAATGTTTGGTAGACCTGGTAAATAGGCTTTTCATATAGAATGAAAGGATTTTTATAAGTTGTTATTTTAAAAATGATAACCCCGTTTGAATGTGGAGTACGAAATAGGCTTTCTGTGGTATTGTATGCGTTTTAAAATCTGCTTTCATATCAATCATTTTATACTCTTCCGTATTTATTCAATAATAAATTTTTGGATTTTTATAAAAAAGGTATTGCATTATTGTTAAAGGGTGGCTATACTGTTATATAACAAAGGCAAAATAAATATTTTGTTATATAAAAGGAGGGTGAACTGATGATGAAATATGAAGACCTTTCGTGTCCTGAATGTGGTAAGAAGGTTGATTCTGAAAGTATTATAATGGAATGTGATTATTGTTTGTCAAAAAGAGCAGAGTAATTCCTTTCATCTGTTGTTATAGTACAATACTATTATTCGGATTGTTATACAACACAAAAATAAGGGAGAGGCAAAAGTATGCTAATAAATCAAGCAAAGGTACAAATCACGCACGAAAAGGAATTTTCAGAGGTCCTGACACCTCGTGCGTTGGAGTTTCTGGGGAAATTGCACAGTAATTTTAATGAACAGCGAAAAAAGCTGTTAGCACATCGACAGCAGCTACAAAACGAAATAAATGAAGGAAGACAGCTGCGGTTTTTAGAGGAAACAAAGCATATCCGAGAAGGAAACTGGAAAATAGAACAATTGCCTAAAGATTTGCAGGATAGAAGAGTAGAAATAACAGGTCCGGTTGATCGGAAAATGATTATCAATGCATTGAATTCTGGGGCCAAAGGTTTTATGGCAGATTTTGAAGATGCCACTTCACCTACTTGGGAAAATGTAATAGATGGTCAAATTAATTTAAGGGATGCAATAAGAAGAACAATTGATTTTGAGGCAGAGAATGGCAAGAGATATTCCTTACAGGATGAAACAGCTGTATTAATTGTTCGTCCGAGGGGATGGCATTTAGAGGAAAAGCATATACAAGTTGGCGGTGAGCCGATGTCAGCCAGCTTGGTAGACTTTGGGCTGTACTTCTTTCATAATGCGAAGGAATTGTTGGCAAGAGGAACCGGACCTTATTTTTACTTGCCGAAAGTGGAAAATCATTTGGAAGCACGTCTTTGGAACGATATCTTTGTATTTTCACAAAATGAACTTGGGATTTCTCAAGGCACAATAAAGGCAACGGTACTAATTGAAACGATTACAGCAGCCTTTGAAATGGATGAAATATTATACGAAATCCGTGAACATGCAGCTGGGTTGAATTGTGGACGTTGGGATTATATTTTCAGTTATATTAAAAAGTTCCATCAATATTCAGAGCGAATATTACCTGACAGATCTACCTTAACGATGGAAGTACCATTTATGAGAAATTACTCTTTACTTGCAATCCAAACCTGTCATAAGCGTAATGCTCTAGCAATTGGCGGGATGGCAGCACAAATACCAGTAAGAAACGATCCTGCTGCAAATCAGATTGCGTTTGACAAAGTCAGGAAGGATAAAGAGCGCGAAGCAACAGATGGACACGATGGAACATGGGTTGCACATCCTGGAATGGTAGGGCTCGTTAAAGATATTTTTGATCATATCATGCCGACCCCAAATCAAATCAACCGGAAGCGCGAGGATGTAAAAGTCACTGCTGAAGATCTCCTGCAATTACCGGATGGGGAAATTACAGAAGAAGGGCTGCGAACGAATATTAATGTAGGAATTCAATATACAGCAGCGTGGTTATCAGGAAGAGGAGCTGTCCCAATCAATAATTTGATGGAAGATGCAGCAACAGCGGAAATATCCAGAGCCCAAGTGTGGCAATGGGTGCGCTACCCCAAAGGGATACTTTCTGACGGAAGGAACGTATCCTTGGAGTTAGTGGAGCAATTACTAAAGGAAGAATTACAGACAATTGAGGGTCATGTTGGCAGTGATGCCTTTATAAGTGGGAACTTTAAGCTTGCAGCTGAGATATTTGAGGCGTTAATCAAACAAGATACTTTTGCCGAGTTCTTAACGATACCAGCTTACGAAGAATTGATAAAGGGAGGACGTAATTAAATGACAAACGAACGTGTGGGAAAATTAGAGGAGCAATGGAAAAACGATCGTCGCTGGGTGGGAGTTGAGCGGCCATATACTGCAGAAGAGGTAATTCGTCTAAGGGGATCAATTGATCTTGACTATACGTTAGCGATGCGCGGATCGAAGAAATTATGGGATTTAATCCATCAGGAAGATTATGTAAACGCTTTAGGAGCTTTAACTGGAAACCAGGCTGTACAACAGGTCAAAGCAGGTTTGAAAGCAATTTATTTAAGTGGTTGGCAGGTTGCTGCTGATGCCAATATGGCAGGACAGATGTATCCAGACCAAAGTCTTTATCCAGCAAATAGCGTTCCAAATGTGGTAAAGCGAATTAATCAAGCATTACAGCGTGCAGATCAAATTCATTATTCAGAAGGGAATATGGATATAGATTGGTTTGCTCCCATTGTAGCTGATGCAGAAGCTGGATTTGGCGGTCAGCTAAATGTGTTTGAATTAATGAAAGCAATGATTGAAGCAGGTGCAGCTGGAGTGCATTTTGAGGATCAGTTATCTTCAGAGAAAAAATGTGGCCATCTAGGTGGGAAAGTTTTATTGCCTACGCAAACGGCTGTAAATAATTTAATTGCAGCTCGTTTTGCAGCAGATGTGATGGGGACACCAACTGTCATTATTGCACGGACAGACGCGAATGCTGCTGATATGATTACAAGTGATATTGACCCATATGATGCAGAATTTATTACTGGGGAACGCACATCGGAAGGTTTTTACAGAACCAGGGCAGGACTGCATCAAGCAATTGCACGTGGGTTAGCCTATGCTCCGTACGCTGATATGGTTTGGTGTGAAACAGCAGAGCCTAATCTGGAAGAAGCACAGCAATTTGCTGATGCAATTCATAAGAGATATCCAAATAAATTATTAGCGTATAATTGTTCGCCATCCTTTAATTGGAAACGAAAGCTCTCAGATGAGGAGATCGCTAGCTTCCAGAAAAAACTCGGGAAAATGGGCTACAAATTTCAATTTGTTACATTAGCAGGTTTCCATGCTTTGAATCATAGCATGTTTGAGCTTGCAAGAAGATACAAGGATGAAGGGATGGCAGCATACTCTGAATTGCAGCAGAATGAATTTGCAAGTGAGCAATATGGTTACAGTGCAACACGTCATCAGCGTGAAGTTGGTACTGGTTATTTTGATGAGGTGGCACAGGTTATCTCCGGCGGTTCTACATCCACGGCAGCTTTGAAAGAATCGACTGAGGCGGAGCAGTTTACAAATTGATTGAAATGTAAAGCTGAATGGAAGACTTCAAAAAATGCTTGTCCTATTATCATTAGGGCAAGCATTTTTGATAGAGAAACATATCATCATAGCCTAAGCCTGGGATGACTTTACCAAAGTTACAAACAAATTTATCTATGTATGATATTTACCATTTCTTGAATCGCTGTTCTTGCTTCTGGAATAGGGTAAAGCGGAAAAATATGGTTCATTTCTGGATATTCATAGTAATTTATTGTCACACCGTGTGCCTTCATTTTATCCCTAAACTTTCTTGCATCAGGCAAAAGTACTTCGTGTGTTCCGATGAATAGAGAAATTTCTCCCAATCCATTTAATCGTCCGTTGATCGGGCTGAGTAAATAGTAGTTTGGATCGGTATCTCCTGCGTATGCTTTCCCCATTTGAATCAAACCGTAAATTCCTAACATGGGATCTTTACGCTCTAATTCATAGGCTTTAGGATTTTTCATGGTAATATCGAGCCAAGGTGAGATTAAAATGATGTGCCGGGGTTGCGGTAATCCTTTTTCTTGAAGCAATTGAGCTAAAGCTAATGCAAAACCTCCCCCAGCAGAGTCCCCCATGAGTATAATATTTTTCGCATCTGTAGTTTGTAGAATCTCTTCATAGATTGGAAGTACTTTATCAAAGGATTCTTGATACTGGTGATTTGGTGCTTTTGGATAAATTGGTACAAATATTGTAGCGTTTGTATTCTTTTCTATTTCCCCAATAAATTTCCAATGAAAGTCCGATGGCTGGTTTACATAACCTCCTCCATGCAAGTAAAGAATTTTTTTATCAGGTGACTTGTTTTTCTGGTTAAAAATATAACAATCCATTCCATCAAAAATTCGTTTTTCAATGGCATAGATTTTTTGGATATATTCAGGTAAGTTATATGGCTTTTCAACTCGTTTTTTTTCCATAAATTTAGCAAGACGTCTTTCATCGATAAATTTCTCTTTACTCCCCAGTCTAGCAAGAAAACGTTCAACTATTTTACTTTGCATACTTCGCATTTTGTGAAGCCCTTCTTTCTAAGAATTATATAGCCTTTCTATTCCATGTCCTTTTTTCGGTTGTTTAACTAGCTCTTAGTCATAAATGTATGTATAGAAATCCGTTAGATTGATAAATTTAGTTTACCCTTAACTGTATATGGAAGTAAATCTTTTGTATTTAAGTTGTATGAAACTTCCTTGGTTGGAATAATTATTCTTCATTGATTATGTAATATTTCGCACTCATTATTACTGTTTCTTCCTTCGCCGCGCCGCCAATCACTAACTTTCTATTTCATCACCGTAGCAGGTCACTTCAGTTCGGAATATGTGTCATAGAACAATGCTGGATGCGGATTTTGTCGAATTAGAAGTATATTTTTAATTAGTTTGGTTAGATTACGTAGTAGAATTATTGATCTACATAGAATGAAAAAAGGGCTGATGAAATTGAGGAATGCTATTTTTACAATAGGTTTTACGCTTCTTCTGTACTTCTCAATTGGATTGCATCAAGCATGGGCAGAAATTATGGAGCAAGACACCACGACGGGGGAAACAGAACACAACTGGATAGAATCAAGTGTCAATTATGAAACGATCTACGTTGACACGCATGAATATACCTATTGGAAAAATTTCCTCAGGGAAAAGCGCTCCTGTGATATTTTCCATAAAATAAAAACTGTCGTGTATTATTGTGATATCCATGGCCATACAAAATCAGAGTCGCATCTAGTGGAAGTAATTCATAGTGAGAAACATAAATAGAGAGAGGGACTGGGTTAATATGAAAAGGTTAGCCCGGTTCTTTTTTTCTGCACTTTTCCCTGATTCTAGAAAAGTTGAAATGATTCCCCGTTTGGATTCTTTGTTTTGTAAGGCTAATACAGCCGTCTTGCACTTTATATCAATTATCATCTTTTTATAATTTGGATATCGGATTATCGTGTAGAATTAATATTTGTATGCTAAAATTAGGATGAAAGATAATTCGAACTACTTTTAATTGCATAGAATGACGAATGGATAGAAAGTTTCATTCCAAATAAGGAGAATATACAAATGCGTCAAATCACATTTGAAGATATATATAAACTGGGGAATATGGTGATTGAAAATACCCGATACAGACATTTTCATTATCCGGAGATGTTAGTTAGGTACGATAGTAATTTTATTGAGTTTAAAGAATTACCGTCTTTAACTGAATTTAAATCGGCAGAAGAATATCTCAGAGATTATCATCTGAGAAAAGGCCAAAAGCACGTGAAATTCTATTTTCCAGAAAACCAAAAGCCAACAGAAGAAATAATTGCTTACCTAACGGATATGGGGTATGAAATAGGTTTTTTAGAATTATATGCGATCCAGCCGAAACATTTTCCTAAGGTGAAAAACAATCCAGCTATAGATATTCAAGTAGTGACAGAAAAAACTTGGAAATATACCTTGAGTTACAATACAAAAATGATTTAGAGTTTGGAAGTGAATTTGCAAAGCAAAAGGCCAATCTAATAAAGCGTCAGTTTGAAGATAGAAATATTCGGCAAGTTTTAGCCTTTTATAAAGGGACTCCCGCAGGCTATGTGGAACTAATTATCTCGGATGGAACCGTAGAAATCGATAATCTAACTGTTGAACCGTCCTTTCGATACAAAGGAATAGGGAGCCAATTACAAAAGTTTGCAATGGATGCATTTCCAAATCGGACAGTGATACTTGTGGCCGATGGAGAGGATACTCCTAGGGAAATGTATCAAAAACAGAATTATAAATATTGCGGTTTCAAGTACGAAGCACAAAAAATATATCAAGATTAGCTATAAATTGCTTGTTCGCAATCTTGTGTTTTACGGTATTCAGCAAGTTGTGAAGGGCCGAAGTTTATTTTTAAACTGGCTAGCCTATCAAAGTAGAAGTAGTAGTTAGAGAAGAGCCAAAATTCCTTTGCTGATAAGGTTTTGGCTCTTTTATATAACAACTCTAGGAAAAGCAGTTTAATAGTTTACGATCTACACATCCTATCATTTCTTATTCAAAATAAAAATAGCTCCCCCATATCCCAAAACACACCATATCAACAAGTTAATGTAATTTCCCCCAGTTGCCTCGAAGGTAGAAGCAGCAAGGGATGCCCGCATAATCTCAGCCATGGAATAAATGGGGAGAATTTCATGCAAGATTTGAAGCCATTCTGGCAGTCGGTCCATTGGAAAATTAACTGGTGAAAACATAAGCGCCCCAAAAACTATTACTTGAGATAGAGCAAGGGAAGCCGTTGGTGATAAAAGATAGGAAAAGCCATATCCGACACCAATAGACGTTAAAGCAATCATGAGTAAGGCTGGAACTACTGTCCAGGAGAGATCGTATCCGGGACTAAACAGGAAGTGTGCAACAAAGGCGGAAATGACAATGCCTGGCACAGTGATAATTAACCAGATCGTTGTATCGGCTCCAAGGATGACAGCGCGGTTAACGGGCCAAGTACGTAAAAATTCCATATACCCATCTGATTTTGCAGTGCCAACTTGTTGAGGCAAAATAACTAATCCCGTAAAAATTAAAATAATTGTAGGTGCACCTGTTGCTAAAAAGAGAATGGCGTTCGTATCTGGAACTGGAATAAGATAGGTAAAACCGATAACAATGCCGATGGAAACCAAAATTTGAATCAGAATCATAAATATCAAAAATCCTGCGTTTCTCAGAAATTGCATTTGAAAGACATATTTGTAATGTCTGAAAATGTTCATTATCATTCATCCCCCTTTTTAGAAGTCAATTCAATATAGGCGTCCTCAATCGTAGTGGGAGATAGAGAATAGTCCATAATGAGACCGTTATCCGCTTGATTTTTCGCCCATTCAATCGCTGAAGATATATCGTTTGGATCCAATGAGAGAATGAAGCGAGAACCTTTTTTATGTGAGGAAAGTGTCCAACTAGGAATCTCCATATCTAATTCACTAGCTAAACTAATTTCCATACGCATTTGATTCGTTACAGAACGTTTAACCTCTGAAGGTGTGCCTTGTGTAAGAATTTTTCCATTGTCGATGATTGCCACACGATCAACAGCTTTTTCCGCTTCAAGCACGTTATGTGTAACTAAAATCACCGAGGTTCCGTCATTTGTCAGGTTACGGATTACCTCCCAGAGATAACGTCTGCGAACAGGGTCAACATCGTTTGTAGGTTCATCAAGTATCACGAGTTTACCTGGGGCAATGACTGCCATACAAAAAGCAGTTAGTCGTTTAGCTCCACCCGATAATTTCTCGCCTTCTTTATTTGCCCACTTATTCATATCTAAAGCCTCAAAAAGTATTTCCACCCGCTTCGGATCAAACTTCTTCCCGAGACGCATTTTTCCCATTAGTGTTACAGCCTGTTTCGGAGTAAGAAAACCTAGCGGCACTTGGGACTGTGGCTGTACAGAACAAATCGAACGGGCTCGGGCAGGGGATTGAAGTACCGATTCTCCTAATAAATGAATATCCCCATGGTCTGGAGTTAATAACCCTAATATTTGATTCACCAACGTCGTTTTTCCAGCTCCATTTTGTCCGAGAAGCCCAAATATTTCACCTTCATTTATATGAAGGGAGAGATTATCATTTGCAACCAGCTTGTTTTTCCCTCGATCGGCAAACACCTTCGTTACACCGTTTACATCAAGAACCATGATTTTGCTCCTCCTTTGCAATGGCAACACTTTTGATAAAATTGATGACATCCTTGTCCATGGGGTAAAACGCGATACCTTCCTTTAAGTTTTGGAGAGCTTCCCACATATTTCCTAACAATTCCTCATCGTTATTAAACATTTTCTCTGCTTGGTTTGCCCAGCTTACTACGAGGTGTTCAGCCTCTTTTGAGTTTGGATCAAGATGTAGGTTAGTTCTAATATCGCCAATAACTTTCAACCATTCCCTGATGTCTTCCTCACTCATATTTTCCACATTCATATCCGAAATTTTATTTATCTCATCCTCGCTTAGGTATTCTTTATATTGCTGTAAGGCATCTTTCGAATCTTGCTGGTATAACTGAATGATACTGAAAATGATTGGCCAATTGACTTCCCCTTCAAGTTCAATGGAATAGGAAACGCCAAGAAGCGCTTGTTCTAATATTTTTAAACGTTCCTGTTCCCGTTTAACGAGCTCTAATTGTTGCTGTATCGATTCTTGCCAGTTTGCCGAGGAAATTTCCAATACCTTCTTAATTTGATCCAGGGAGAAGCCCATATATTTTAATGCTAAAACACGTTCTAGCCGCATGACATCTTCTTCGTTATACAAACGATGCCCGCCGCTTGTTTTTGAGGAAGGTTTAACCAACCCAATTTCATCGTAATAATCTAAGGTTCGCACGGTGACGCAAGTATGCTTTGACAATTTTCCAATTGTATACATTTCCTCACCCCATTTCATTTTCTTTATTATAGAACAACACGTTACGTGCGATTCAATAGGAAAAACCAAAAAAATATTTTTATTATGAAAATTTTTGAGATACTCCGGGATTTAGGGTGGGTTCTATGAGGTCATGAAAAAAATCATCTGCACTCCATATATAAATTTATGAAGTACAGATGACTCGTATTAATAAAAACAGTATTTCTTATCTGCGCTCGTTATTCCAAACGCGATGATCTTGAATTACGGATGAAGCGTATGTTTCCGCATCTTCATCTACATTGATAAGCATATATTCATCCGAAATTTGTAACAGTGCTAACTCTGCAGCATAATCCGTTAAATATTCAAATTCAGAGTGATTAAAATTATTTAAATCAGCCATGGAAAAACGTAATTGTAAATGATTGTTTGTATGTTCTACAACTTCCATATCGCCATATTCATCATCCCATTCATCCTTCAGTGCTTCGATGAACCAATCAAGATCCTCGCTATCTGGACTATACATTTCCATTTCAAAACCGATTAAATCGGCAATAAATAAATTTGATTTACCTTCATCTTCCATATAAGCATCCAAGTTATCGTTGTCGGTATTAATGTCGTCCGCATCGCCGTAGTAATTATAAAGTTTCTCATTATTTTCATATGTATCGTTGATATTTGATTTATTCTGATCGATTTGATAAACGAGTGATACTTCCCAAGCTTCATTTTCTATTTTATCCGATTCACTCATCCTTGATATTTCTTGCATTTCTTCCATAGATAGATACTCATGGGGATTTTGTACTTGGATCTGGATTTTTCCTCTTTTTGATATGTTTACATTAAAATTTGCTTGATCAGAATCTAAGTTCCAATCACCGGCTATTGATTTTATTGCACCATTATTACTACACCCGGCAATAAAAACGACGATTAATAATAGAATGATAGCAATCTTTTTTTTCATGATTTAATCTCCTGTTCTAATAAACTTGTACATAAAAAATAGGATAAGAGTCCAAAAAGACTAGAACTATATTACCATGTCTATATATGGTTGTTCAATGGTTTTCTAAAATAAAATATCTATTAAAATTATCGGCTGACGATTTTTACAGGGTCTAAAGACTCATTTGTGTAGCAGTTTCTAGCTATATACTAAAAGGAAGAATAGATATGTGCGGAACAAGTATCAGCTTATAAGGCGATATGCTTTAGCTCAACGGAGAAGTAATATTACCATGAATCATTCAGGTCTCTTACGGCCTTGGTAAGAAGAATTAAATTGTTGTGGTTAAAAGTTGCACATATAAGACCGAGCCTATATAATAAACTAAAATATTTAATGAAACAAATTCCAAAGGGGAGTAACATAATAGCAGCTGTCGTCATTACAGGAGAAATCCTCGGCACTGCTGGCAACTGTTTAATCCAGTTGCTTGTGAGACCTTTGTCCAAATAGATATGGGCAAAGGTCTCTTTTTTATGAACTTTTGCCCACATACTTTACGAGGAGGGAAAGAGATGTCTAAACTTACGAAGCTTCTAAAGTCTAAAATGGTAAAAGAGGGAATAAAGCAAGCGCAAAAACATGCATTACCCGTCATAAAAAAAGAGTTAGCCAAAAGAAAGGGTAAGTTTAAGAAGTAATGACACAATCCAAATACTGCTACTATGTATCCACCATTTTATTTGTTAAAAAAAATAGACGCGTAAAAGTACTTGAACATCACCGTGACTTAAAGTTATATGGAATGGGGAGAAGTGCTGCTGTATTTAAAGTAAAAAATGAAAATAGGGTAATAAAAGTTTTTTATCCATCATTTGAAAAAACTGCAATGCAAGAAAAACAAAATTATGAAAAATTGAATGGGAAGCATTATTATCCTGCTATATATGAAGCAGGAACCAACTATTTAGTGATGGATTTTATTGAGGGGAAAACATTCTTTGAATGCCTCGCAGAAGGAATTTCAATAAAACCTTATTATATAGAGCGCGTTGATAGGGGGCTGCAATATGCAAAAGAGGCTGGTTTAAATCCATCAGACATTCATTTGCATAATCTTATCGTAACAAAAGATGATGATGTACGTATTATTGATGTAGCTCGTTTTTCACAGGAGAAACAGTGCACGCAATGGGAAGATTTAAAACAGGCTTATATGCGCTATTACCAAAGCTCTTATTTCCCCAAAAAAATACCGAAATGGGTAATGTACACTGTATCAAAAATATATCGTCTATATAAGACGATTGGGAAAGCAAGGAGCTAGATATCTTTCAATTAAGCGCAAGCAAATTAACAATAAGTCTATAAAAAGGCAGTTTAACCTATTTGATATAAAGGTTAAACTGCTTTTTCATTAGAATGTATAGTTATCCAACTCTTTCCCGCTTGTTTCTTCATAGCCCTTCATATACTTAATCCGGCGTTGGGCAGCGGATTGGCTTACCTGTTCATCTGCATGGTAAGAAGAACGTACAAGTGGACCGGCTTCGCAATGCGTGAATCCTTTGGATAGAGCAATTTCTTTCAGTTCAGCAAATTCATCTGGATGGTAGTAGCGCTCTACGTTTAAATGTTTTTTTGTAGGCTGGAGATACTGACCAATCGTTACAATATCCACGTTGTTGGCACGAAGATCGTCCATTGCTTCGATAAGTTCTTCTTTTGTTTCCCCAAGTCCAACCATAATGCTGGATTTTGTCGGCGTATTTGGAGCGATTTCTTTTACTCTTCTTAGTAGTTCAAGAGAACGCTCATATCTTGCAATTGCACGAACCTTTTTCGTTAATCTTCGTACGGTTTCAATATTATGGTTGAAAATATCCGGACCGCTGTCCATTAAGGTATGTAAACTTTCATAATCTCCCTTCATATCGGAAGGCAATATTTCAATTGTACAGCCAGGTACTCTTTCACGGATTTGACGCACGGTTTCAGCGAAAACAGCAGCACCGCCATCTTTTAAATCATCACGGGCTACAGCTGTCACAACAACATGTTTTAATCCCATGATTTCAACAGAGTCTGCTACACGATGAGGTTCGTTCCAATCTAACTCGTTTGGAAGCCCTGTCTTTACAGCGCAGAAGCGGCAGCCCCTTGTACATGTGTCACCAAGAATCATAAAGGTAGCTGTTTTACGTTCGCTCCAGCATTCATAGATATTCGGGCATTTTGCCTCTTCACAGACCGTGTTTAATCGTTTGTCACGCATTAAGTGTTTTAAATGGTTATAAGATTTGTTTGTATTCAGCTTAATTTTCAGCCATTCGGGTTTGCGTAAATATTCTTCTTGTTTTGGCATGTTATTTGCTCCTATCTGGAATAATTCCATTCATCTGATAAATATTTGCTGTGCATTAAATCATCAATTTCTTGTTCCTGTTCCTTAGAGAGGGTAAATGTCTCCAGTTCAATATCTAATCCTGTTTGAAAGCCGGCTTTGAGTGCTTCTTTTGTTTCTTCCAAGGATACTTCCCGTCCAGCTGCCTTGTCGATAGAAATCGCTTTCTCGTCGAACGCAGCACGGGCACGTTCCTTAACCTTTTCATTACGATAAATAAAAAGATCGTATAATGTATCCTTATTAACAGAAAGAGGGACGGAGCCGTGCTGTAAAATAACCCCCTGCATTCTGGTTTGGGCACTTCCGGCTGCTTTTTTGTCATCAACCACTAATTCATACCAGGAAGGCTCTTCAAAGCAAACTGCAGATTGTGTAGGCTTTAGTTTGTCTTCTGGTATAGCGAAATCGGCGGCAATACCGAGATTGCGATAACCCTCTAACAACCCTTGTGATAGGACAAGGTAGGCTTCTTTGACCGACTTTGGCATGCGTGGATGCTGTTCCGAGATGATAATGCTGTATGTAAGTTCTTCGTCATGCAACACCGCACGTCCGCCCGTTAATCTACGAACGAGTTGGAATCCGTGCTTTTCCACTGCTTCGAGATCTATTCTGTTTTTAGTTTTCTGGAAATAACCGACGGAAAGTCCAGCAGGTAGCCACTCATAGAAACGGAGAACAGGTGGTATCTTGCCTTCACTATGCCACCGGAGCAAGCATTCATCTACCGCCATATTATAGGCAGGAGTCTGTTTATGGGTGTCTAAAAAGTACCAAGTTTCTGTCATGAAAACGCTTCTCTCATTAAACTGAGAAAATCGATCCCCCTTTTAAATATGTATTATCATTCCTTATAGGATGAGAAGTGTTCAAAAAGTCTGCTAATCTACTTCCTTGATTCCTAGAATGATAGAGATTCTAGCCGTACTATTTAAGAAACAAGGAAATTTTTGAACATTCTCTTTTAATAGTAAGACTTTAACCTTTATATGTCAAAAAATTATAATTTTGTTTTATTATTTCCTTCCAATATAAAAAATAGATAGAGAAATACCAAGACCGCCCGAAAATAGAAGTACTCACTCCAAATGAGGCGTGAGCGCTCGAAAAAGGTCAAATCCGCTCCAACCTAGCCAGAAAGCGCTCCAACCCCATCTCAAACCGCTCCAATCGAAGCCGGACCTGCTCCAAAAAAGCTAACCTAATCCCAAATTTCTCTCTATTTATTTTAAAGGCATACAACCAATATAAAGGAAGACTAAAAATTAAAACTTTTAATTGACATGGGCGATTCTTTTTTATAAAGTATTCTTTATATTATATTTCGAATATTCCGGTTCCAAGAAAATTTATTCAATTCTTAATGAATTGTAATAGAAGGAGGTAAGAAATGCAACAGAAAAAAGAGCCTATAAAAAATTTGAAGATTTGGATTGTTTTAATTATTTTATTTATTCTCAGTGTTCCATGGTATTTACCAACGAGATCCTATGAACCGCTTATTCTGGGAGTTCCTTATTGGGCGTGGATTATCCTCGGCGTATCCCTGGCCATATCGATTGTATTAACTTATATTTTGAAAAATTGCTTGCATATGGCTGATGAAGATGAGTCGTGGGAGGAGGAAGAGAATCAATGAATAATCTCGCTTTTTCAGGTGCTTCTGGTATAATCATTATGTTTTTTTATGGGTTTTTAATGCTGTTTATAGGTTTTATTACATATTGGAGAAATAAAGGGCTGCATCAATCAAATAAAGAGTTTTATCTAGGGGGCGGAAACCTTAGTGTTTTCGTATTATTCTTTACTTTCTTTGCTACACAGTATAGCGGAAACACGATTGTAGGCTATGCACCGACTGCTTACCGTATGGGGTTTTTCTGGATGCAATCTATCACATTTTTTATTTTGATAGTGATGGGTTATTTATTGTTCGCCCCAAGACTGTACGTACTGAGTAAAAAGTTTCAATTCATCACACCGTCGGATTATATTCAAAAACGATTTCAATCCAAGGGAGTTACGTTGCTTGCATCTATACTAATGTTATACGGGCTGTGTAATTTTATGTTGGAACAAATTATTGCTATTGGACATGGTGTCAGCGGACTAACAGGTGGCACGATTCCTTATCAGGCAGCTGTTGTATTTTTTGTTTCCGTGATGGTTATCTATGGATGGCTTGGCGGTATGCGGTCTGTAGCTTATACGGATACTATGCAAGGAATAGCGTTACTTGTTGGCGTCGTCATCCTGCTGATAGGATCGATGATTTACTTTGGCGGTTTGCCGAGCGCAGTTGATTATGCTGCAACCGTCTCTCCGGAAAAGCTCGGCGTCCCGGATAGCAAAGGTTTGGTCAGCTGGTTTAGCATGCTTATCCTTGTAACGATTGGAGCTGCAATTTACCCACACGCTATTCAAAGAATATTTGCTGCTAAAAGTGAAAAGTCTTTGAAAAAATCTTTGTCCTGGATGGCTTGGATGCCTTTTGTTACTTCCGGTTTCGTATTTTTAGTCGGAATCATTGGAATTCAAGCATTTCCTGGATTGAGTAAAGGCGAATCAGAACAGCTTGTTGGGATGATGGCGAATCATCTCGCCATGCAGAATTCCTTTTTTTATTGGGCGATGGTAATCTTGTTTGGAGGAATTGTCGCTGCTATCATATCCACAGCGGATTCTGTATTACTCACTTTGTCATCAATCATTTCCAAGGATATATATTCAACCCATATAAATAAAAACGCGGATGAACAAAAACAAATCCTTGTAGGTAAAATAGTTGGAGTAGCATTTGTGGTGATTTTATTGCTGATTGCTTGGTACCCGCCGGCAACATTGTATCGGATATTTATACTGAAATTTGAGCTGCTGATTCAGATTGCCCCGGCGTTTATCTTAGGCTTATACTGGAGACGGCTCCACCGCCATGCGGTATTAATAGGCATGTTGGCTGGAACAATACTTGCTTCCGTAATGGTATTTGCCGGTTTGCAGCCTTTAGGTATTGCAAGCGGTCTATGGGGATTAGCTGTAAATTTCGCCCTATGTATCGTAATGAGTTTTGTTATTAACGTTCCTAAACAAGAGGTTGAGCTGTTAGGAAAAGAAGTATCTTAAAGAAGACGTTGTTTTTGGAATATTAGCCGCACTTATTATGGATGAAAAAACGAAAAAATAACCCTCATAGGCTGGGGGCCGTGAGGGTTATTTTTCTATGAAAATTGAAAATTGTTCCTTATGGCGAGTTAAGTGTCTACTCGGTGTATCAGCAACAAAAGCTTTTTATATACATGATAATTCATTCAATAAGATTATACCCTCTATTGGATAGTGTTAGAAAAATGGGAAGCTAGGATATATTATTTGCTTCGTTTGACAATTATTTGATTTTAACTATTATTTTCCCTTTGGCCCTGCCTAACTCTGCATATTCTATCGCTTTTTGAGCATCTTCAAAAGAAAAAACTCTATCAATTACAGGTTTAATTTTACCACTTTCAATAAAGTCTGCGATTATACGTAATTGCTCTCCGCTTGGCTTCATAAACAAAAACGTATATTGAACATGATGCTTTTTTTCAAGCTTAGTAAGTTTATTGCTTGCTACGGAGAATAAAAATGTTTTAAAGAATCCGTAGCCGTGTTCTTTACCAAAACGAGCATTCGGTAATCCCGAAACAGAAACAATTTTCCCACCGCTTTTTACTACTTCAAAGGATTTTTCAAGTATCTCGCTCCCGAGTGTATCAAATACGGCATCATAGTTTTTCAGTACTTCTTCAAATTTTTCTGTCTTGTAATTTATAATTTCATCTGCACCGAGAGATTTTACTAAGTCTGTACCAGCTTCACTTGCAGTCGTTGCCACAGTAGCACCCATTAAGTTGGCCAGTTGAATAGCAAAAGTACCGACACCACCAGCGCCAGCTTGAATTAAAATTTTTTGTCCCTTTTGTAATTGCAAAATGTCTGCTAGGGCTTGATAGGAGGTTAATCCAACCAGCGGGATTGATGCTGCTTCTTCAAAGCTTAAATTTTTAGGCTTTAAGGCGATATCATTTTCGTGAATAGCGATATATTCAGCAAAAGTACCGATTTTACTCTTACGTGGACGTGCATATATTTCGTCACCAACCTTAAAACGAGTCACTTTTGCGCCAACCTTTGCAACGACTCCAGCAAAGTCATTCCCAAGGATAAGAGGCATTTTATATTTAACTAACAATTTCACTTTCCCATCGCGGATTTTAAAATCAATAGGATTTATACTAGCTGCATGAATTTCTGCAAGTACTTCATATTCACCGATTTCAGGTATGGGCATTTCTGCTAAACGCATTGGGACTTTCCCGTACTTATCAATAACCATTGCTCTCATAGTTTATACCTCCAATAATGGTTGCTTCAATTCCCTAATAAAATTTTTGCATGAACTTATCAATATCCAACATAAGTGTTCTTAATAAGCTCAATTCAGTACTTACATTAATATAATAAAAGTTTTTTGTTCCTTCTTTACGCATTAAAATAACACCGGCATCTCGTAAAACCTTAAGATGGTGCGATACAGCGGGTCTAGAAAGATGTGTTTGCTCAGTGATTTCACCCACTCGTAATCCTGTTTGACAATCCGTACCCATTAAAACTAACAAGATCGATTGCCTTGTTTCATCACCGATTGCCAATAGCACTTTTTGACATTTAGTAAAATCCTCTTTGATCATATTTAGTTGGTCCTGTTTATTCATTCAGTCAACTACCTCCCATATTGGTTTAACCGTTTAAGGTGATGAACCATAGTACTGGGTACAACAATATAATACTTTGATATTCAGTGCAATATTGAGAAAGAAAATCGAGACGGATATATCTCAGAGGGGGAAGCGTCAATAACTTTTAATGTCCAGTATTAGAAGGTTTACTAGGTTTGCAGCACTATGTACAGTTATTGTACACTAACCTACTCGCGGTTAGGTTTATAATTTCCGGGGCCATTCATAATAGTTACCCAGAGGCACATACCATTAAAGCAGCTTTCTTCACAAGATGGACGACCTTTGATAAACTTATTGATGAATATAAGAATGAAAGGATGAGTTAAACATGAGTAAACACATCGCAGCATTAGTTACAGATATGGTGGAAGAAATCGAATTAACTGATCCAGTTAAAGCTTTTAAGGAAGCTGGTCATACTGTAGACGTTATTAGTAACGAAGGTAATAAAACAATTAACGGTAAAAATGGAGACAAGATTGAAGCAGACAAAGGTATTAATGACGTAAATCCATCCGATTATGATGCGTTACTAGTGCCAGGTGGATTTTCTCCGGATTTACTTCGTATCGATCCAAAGAATGGTGAATTTGCAAAAGCATTCATGAAAGACAATAAACCGGTATTTGCAATTTGCCACGGTCCACAATTTTTAGTAGAAACAGACTTACTAAAAGGTAGGACCTTAACCAGCTTTGTTTCTGTAAGAAAAGACCTTGAAAATGCTGGTGCTACTGTTAAAGATGAAGAAGTAGTGGTAGACGGTAATCTTGTGACAAGCAGAACACCAGATGATTTACCAGCATTCAACCGCGAGTCACTGAAACTTCTTGAAAAATAAAACAAGAGCTTGTAACAGAAGTGTTTAATCATGAAGAAGGCCTAAATCTAAGATTAGATTTAGCCCTTTTCATGTTGAATTTAAGAAACCAGTATGAAATACAAGACTCACAATGGATTATTACGAGATGACTATATATTCTAGCTTTTTATCAAGTTGCTCCACCGTTACTATGCATATTTTTTATTTAATGTCAGTACCTTCATATCCGTACATGACTTTTCTACACCTGAAGTTTCCTTCTAATACAAAGCCCTCCTTATATTCACCTAACCATACAAAAACTTCCCATAAATAATTAATTATTTATCAGTTCTTTTGAAAAGTTTACAATTTTATTCGAGACTTTACTTCGCATTATCTTGAATTCGGTAACTATATTATCCTAATTATATAGAAAAAATTGATTGTATAATAGGCTTTCAAGAAAGTACGGTAGGCTGTTAATAACAAACTCAAAAATGTAAATAGTAATAATTACTATTTACATTGCGAGAAGAAATCTTTATAATGAGTTATATTCGTAATCATTACGATTTAATACCGAAAAGGTTTAGATATAAATATCCCACATGAAAAGGAGGAAATATCAAATGGCTAAAAAGTCTAAAATTGCAAAAGAGAAAAAGCGCCAGAAAATGGTTGAGCAATATGCTGTTTTAAGAAACGAGTTAAAAGCAAAAGGAAATTATGAAGCCCTTCGGAAATTGCCGCGAGATTCTTCTCCAACACGCTTGAAAAATCGTTGCGAGACGACAGGCAGACCTCGTGGTTATATGCGTAAGTTTAACATGTCCCGTATTGCTTTTAGAGAATATGCTCATAAAGGCCAAATACCTGGCGTGAAAAAAGCCAGTTGGTAATATGCACCTAAAAGGGAGATAACTGTTTCTCCCTCACAAAGGTGTCTACATATACTGTTGATTGAATATGTTATACATAGTTTCTGTCAAAACACAAATAGTAAAATATAGATTGTTTCTTTGCATGGTATAGCAGTATTGATATGTTATGCTAAAGGGAATAAACTTTATTTTAACTATATGAGGCGATAATATGACAGATAAACATCAGCAAGGCTGGCAATTAGAAAATACCTATCAGCATTTACCAGAGCTTTTTTATAGTCCGAGTGAACCGGCAGAAGTAGAGCATCCAGAATTAGTGGTATTCAATGAAAAGATAGCAGCAGAATTAGGGCTGGATAGCACGATTTTGAAAGAAAAACCTGAAATTTTTGCGGGCAATCACCTTCCGGATGGAAGCAAACCAATTGCCCAAGCTTATGCAGGTCATCAATTTGGATATTTTACCATGCTCGGTGACGGTCGAGCTGTGTTACTTGGAGAACAGCTAACCCCTGCAGGTGAACGCTATGATATACAGCTAAAAGGATCTGGCAGAACCCCGTATTCCCGCGGAGGAGATGGGAGGGCTGCTCTTGGACCAATGTTAAGAGAATATCTGATCAGCGAGGCGATGCATGGTTTACGTATTCCGACAAGCCGAAGCTTAGCTGTAACAACAACAGCAGAGGAAATCCTTCGTGAAGAGGCATTACCAGGGGCCGTATTGACAAGAGTAGCAAAAAGTCATATTCGTGTAGGAACCTTTCAATATGCAAGGCAACAGGGAAGTAAAGCGGATTTACAGGCGTTGGCCGATTATACGATAAACAGACACTATCCAGAGATAGCAGAAGATGAAAATCGCTACTTGTCTTTCCTGTATAAGGTAATTGAAAAACAAGCAGCATTAATTGCGGACTGGCAGATGAAAGGCTTTATACATGGTGTTATGAATACGGATAATGTTACGATTAGCGGACAAACAATCGATTATGGACCATGTGCCTTTATGGATCGTTATGACCCTAAAACAGTGTTTAGTTCTATTGATGAAGAAGGCCGATACGCATATGGAAATCAGCCGGGAATAGGGGCTTGGAATATGGCTCGTTTTGCGGAATCCTTGTTAATCCTTATGGAAGACGAAGAAGAAGCGGCCATTCCAAAGGCGAAAGAAGCTGTTGAAACCTATGTGAAATTAGTGGAAGGGTATTGGCTGGATGGCATGAGGTTGAAGCTGGGGATGATGGATAAAGGTGAAAATGATAAAAAATTGATTCAACATTTATTAAACTTGATGCAGCAATATCAAGCAGACTTCACAAACACATTTCGATCATTAACCCTAGAGCAGCTTGAGGCCGATTCAAAGCTTTTCCAGTCTGATGCATTTAAAAAATGGTATCAGGAATGGCAGGATAAATTAAACAATCAGTCCCCGTCCAAGGAAACAGCCCATCAATTGATGAAGCAACATAACCCATCGATTATTCCTAGGAATTATTTGGTGGAAGAAGCATTAACAGCGGCCTCTAGAGAGCAGAATTATCAACCATTTCATGATTTATTAACTGCTTTGGAAGATCCTTATGCCTATACAAAAGAACAAGAAAAATATACAGCTACACCGCCGAATCAGCCTTATCAAACATTCTGTGGTACTTGATTATGTTCCTTTAGGTTCTAATAATCGGCCCATAAAATCATGTTTCCGTTGTGATTATATGGGCTTATTTTATGAATAATTCTTATTGGTTCCATTCCTGGTAAGTTGCTGATAATCTAGTAGTAAAACTATCTATTAAACTATACGAGAGGAAGTGATTAAAATGGAAGAAAAATATACAAAAGCCTACGCAGAAAAATTAGATGCAAAAGATGAATTAAAGCAATTCCGAAATGAATTTTATCTTAATAATGATACCGTTTACATGGATGGGAATTCTTTAGGTCTGATGAGCAAGCGATCTGAGCAGACTGTATATGATTTACTAGATTCTTGGAAGAAGTACGCGATTGACGGCTGGACAAATGGCGAGCGGCCATGGTTTTACTTATCTGAATCACTTGGAGAAAAAATGGCTGGACTAGTTGGGGCTAAAAAGGAGGAAGTTGTGGTAACCGGTTCGACTACGGTAAATTTACATCACCTTGTGGCCACTTTTTATGCGCCAAAAGGAAATCGGACAAAAATACTAGCGGACTCCCTTAACTTCCCTAGTGATATCTATGCTTTAAAGGCACAGTTACGATTGAAAGGGTATGATGATTCCCATCTTATTCAAGTCCAAAGTGAAGATGGGCAGCTGCTGGATGAAGAAACGATTATAGATGCCATGGCAGAAGATGTTGCATTAATTGTTTTACCAAGCGTATTATACCGGAGCGGTCAAATCTTAGATATGGAAAAATTAACAAAAGCTGCTCATGAACGTGGGATTAAGATTGGCTTTGATTTATGCCATTCGGTCGGAGCAATTCCTCATCAATTGCATGACTGGGATGTTGATTTTGCTTTTTGGTGCACTTACAAACATTTAAATGGCGGGCCGGGTAGCGTTGGCGCACTATATCTAAATGAAAAACACTTTGGTGTCACCCCTGGTCTTGCAGGATGGTTTAGCTCAGATAAAGAAAAACAGTTTGATATGGAACATTCGTTAACGTCCGCTCAAAACGCCGGAGCTTTTCAAATTGGGACACCACATGTTTTAAGTGCTGCTCCACTAATCGGTGCACTGGATTTATTTCACGAAGCAGGAATTGAAAAAGTGCGGGAAAAATCTTTTCAGCTAACTGCATATATGATGGATTTAATTACATATGAATTAAAGGAGTTTGGCTTTGTAATTTGTAATCCGACCAATGAAAAGCAGCGAGGGGGACATATTTATTTGGAGCATCCCGAGGCGGCGCGTATTTGTAAAGCACTTAAGTTAAAAGGGGTCATTCCTGATTTTAGGACTCCATCTGGGATTCGCCTTGCACCCGTTGCTTTATATAATTCATTTAAAGATGTTTATAACTGTATTCAAATACTGAAAAGAATTATGAAAGATAAAATATATGAGCAATTTTCTAATGAAAGAGAGGTTGTTTCTTAATGTCTAAGTGGATTGATATAACCAAGCCGCTGAATAATAAATTAGCTCATTGGCCAGAGACGGAGCCGTTTCATTATGAGATTACTGCAACAAAGGCGATGACAGGCTCGGTCAATATCGGAAGAATAACGACCAGTACCCATATAGGAACCCATGTCGATGCTCCATTTCACTTTTTAAATGATGGAAAGCGGATACTCGATTTAGATATTGAGCGCTATATTGGCCCTTGCAAAGTAATTGATTTAAGTTCTTTTACTGAAATTAGTGAAAACACTTTAAAAACGAAGGGAATTTCTTATGCAGAACGTTTATTAATTAAAACAGCATTACCTAATAAACCGGACCGATTTCCGGAAGAGGTTCCTCCGATTACAGCAGACGGTGCAGCTTACATGCAATCTGTCGGTGTAAAGCTTGTCGGGGTGGATACACCCTCTGTAGATCAGATCTCAAGCAAAGAACTGACTGGACATCACGCGTTATATAAACAGGATATTTACATTTTGGAAAATGTAATGCTGGATCAGGTGGAAGAAGGCGACTATGAACTGATTGCGTTGCCATTAGCATTGGAAGAAGGAGATGGAAGTCCTGTACGTGCCGTAATAAAACCAATAGAGGAGAGTTAACATGAAGTCTATCAATCAACACCAAGCTTTTGAAAATGAAAAAAGAATTCATACGGACTTTAAAGAGAAGATGACATACAGTGACTATTTGGAACTCGATTCGTTATTATCCAGTCAGCACCGCTTAAGTAATCATCATGATGAAATGCTATTCATCGTGGTTCACCATGTAAGCGAACTCTGGATGAAGTTAATTTTGCATGAGTTAGATTCCGCTATTCAGGATATTCAGTCAGATAAGCTAAAATCTTCCTTCAAAAAACTGGCACGGGTATCGCAAATACAGGAACAGTTAAAAGGCGTATGGGATGTCCTTTCCACACTGACACCAAGTGAATATATGGAGTTCAGGGATAAACTGGGAAATGCATCCGGGTTCCAATCCTACCAAAATAGATTAATTGAATTTGCACTAGGATATAAAACGGAATATGTTTTAAAAATATATGAAAACGACCCAGAACTTTATAACACGTTACAGGTAGCACATCAAGCACCAAGCCTTTATGATGTCTCCATTCAAGCGCTAGCCAGGGCTGGACTTCCAATTGACGAGGAGGTATTAAATAGGGATGTCAGTTTGACCCACAAGTCGAATGAAAGTGTAAAACAGGCCTGGATGACCGTATACCAAAATGTAGATAAATATTGGGAGTTATATGAACTCGCAGAAGAACTTGTCGATATAGAAGACTTATTTCAGCAATGGCGTTTCCGGCATATGAAAACGGTGGAACGTATTATTGGATTTAAAGTTGGTACAGGAGGCTCTGCGGGTGTAAGTTATTTAAAAAAAGTGCTGGATCAATATTTCTTTCCGGAGCTTTGGGAGCTGCGGACAGAGCTGTAGATTGGTGACAATTCTGAGAATACCCGTTAAAAAAAGGAAAGTATATATGGCACCACTTGGCTATATACTTTCCTAATTTGTGTGAATATACTCCATTAGTTTTCTGTCTTATCTTTTTTTAAAACAACGAGTTGGTCTCCTTCAGCAAGTGGTATTTTATTTTGGAGCGTAATCAGCTGAATTGTTTTGTTTTCCTTCTTCACCAATAGAGGAACAGTATCAGCTTGTAATTGATTCCTCTCGATTTTGCTTTTTTGCTCAATCGGTAAAGCTTGTATGGTGTAGCCGGTATTTATTTTCTTATTTAACTCTGTGAAAATCGCATTCTCATCGAATAGGAGGTGTGCTTTTCTTGTGGCAGGCACCTCGTTCACTTCACCTTGCTGAAATTCGTTACTTGGAAGCATAAATGTATTATTATATCCAAAACTTGGTGCATACGATTGACTGACAAGCGCATTAAATGCTGCATCTCCAGTCAGAGATAGAATAGTTTCATACGGCGTCAGGTCTACTTCATATTCACTATGTTCTGCAAGGATTTGCCCTTGATAAGTAGGGATTTGCTTGTGAATAGCCGGCTGAAGTTGTGCAGACGAAGAATCACTAATCAACACCGGAATGCCTATCTTCTGTAAATACGCTGCCAGTGCAATCGAAAAACTGTTTGCTCCGACCAATAAAACCCCAGGTGGTGCGTCATTGGCAAGTTTGAGTGCTTTCGCGATCGGTCTAAGTGAAAAACCATGCACACATACCGTAATAAATACGAGCGCAAAAGTTAGAGCTATAAGGATTCCAGCTTCTTCGCGTCCATCATTTAGCAAACTGGATGCAAAATACCCGGAAACAGATAATGCTACAATTCCTCGAGGTGCTATCCAGCCAATCAGAGTTCTTTCAGCATTGGAAAGCTCTGTCCCAATAGTGGAAAGCCAAATCGATAAAGGTCTTACTACAAATAGCATCACAAGCACAAATCCGATAATTGGCCAAGAGAACATCTCTGCAATGGTTTCTCTAGATAACGAAGCTGTAAGTAAAATAAATACAGTGGATGTTAATAAAACGGATATATTCTCTACAAAATGACTGACATCATGTCCTATCGATGACACATATTTCTTGGTGCGGGCAAGGGTTAATCCCATTACCGTAACAGCAAGCATGCCGGTTTCGTGCATGACAACCTCTGCCAAGGTAAAACAAAGTAATACAAAGGCGATGATAACCGGGGATTTTAAATATTCCGGAAAAATCCCTTTGCTGATCATGAGGCTGACAAAGAATCCAATAACATAGCCAAAAATAACGGCAATCAATGCACTAATAAAGAAACTTATCATATAATTAGCGTGTAATGAGTCCGTTGTAAGTACTTTAATAACTTCATACGCAAATAGTGCAAGCAGCGGACCAAAAGGATCTACAATAATACCTTCCCATTTAAGTACAGCAGCCGTACGAGGCTTTAACTTTGCATTTCTAAGCAGTGGAAGAATAACAGTTGGTCCTGTGACAATAAATAGTCCACCAATAATAAAAGATATTTCGAGACTCAATCCTGCGATGAAATGAGCAGCCATTGCCCCGCCAATCCAGGCAAGGAATGCACCTATTGAAATAATCCGAAAAACAGATTTAGATACTCCTTTAATTTCCCGGACATCAAGGCTTGAACTTCCTTCAAATAAAATAATAGCAACTGCAAGTGAAATCAGCGGGCTATACAAGCTACCGAGCGCTTCTTGCGGGTTAAATAGACCGAAAACAGGCCCCATTAATAAACCAGCAATAGACATAATAACAATCGAAGGCCATTGAATCCGCCAGGCAAGCCATTGTGAAAAAATACCAACGACAACGATAACCGCAATGCTGATTAAAGCAATATTCTCCATATATATTTCTCCAATCTTTTAAAGTTCATGTTATCAGTTTACCCATTTTGGCATTATTTGTCTTCGATTTTGTTGGATTTAAGAAAACCAGATGTACTTTTCCTTATCATTGCATGCTATATGCTTATATGTTAATATGTTCATATATAAAAGTCAGGTTTAAAATTATTATTAGATGAAATTATAAAAGGAGGTATTTTATAAATTGGAGGACTACAATGTGGAAAACAATTCTTCGGAAGATCTGGACAGCGAAACATTATTTATCGTTTCACAAACATTTAAAGCATTAGGTGACCCAACAAGAATTCGTATTCTTCATTTGCTATTTAAAAAAGAGTGTTCTGTAAATAAGATTGCAGAAACATTAGATATCAGGCAATCCACCGTGTCCCATCAATTGCGTTTTCTAAAGAATTTGCGGCTTGTTAAAAATCGTCGCGAGGGGACAACACTTTATTATTCACCTGATGATGAACATGTAATGCTTCTTTTAAAACAAATGATCGATCACGCAAGTCACAGTTGATCTTTCGAATCATCCCGTAAAGTCTTTTTTCTACTTATATTATTTAAAAGGAGGTTTTCATATGGGAGCGGGCCATCATCACGGTCATGATCATACGCATGGTGCCAATAAGAAAACATTATTGATTAGTTTTCTTATCATTACAGCGTTTATGATTTTAGAGGTAGTTGGGGGAATACTGACGAATAGCTTAGCCCTCTTAGCAGATGCCGGACACATGTTAAGTGATTCCATCTCCTTATTGATTGCTTTGCTTGCTTTTATATTAGGAGAAAGAGCTGCAAATTATGCTAAAACGTATGGATATAAACGCTTTGAAATTTTAGCCGCTATCTTAAATGGCGCTACATTACTTATTGTTTCGTTATTCATATTTTATGAAGCTTTCCAGCGGTTATTTGACCCGCCTGAAGTAGCTTCTACTGGAATGCTGATCATCGCTGTGATTGGATTGCTGGTAAATGTCATCGTAGCATTTACGATGTTGCGTGGTGGAGATACGAAAGAAAATTTAAATATGCGAGCTGCTTTCCTACATGTTCTTGGTGATTTGCTAGGCTCAGTCGGGGCAATTATTGCGGCACTTCTAATGATTTTCTTTCATTGGACATGGGCAGATACCGCAGCCAGTGTACTTGTCGCCATACTTATTTTAGTAAGCGGATGGCGTGTAACGAAAGATTCCGTTCATATTTTAATGGAAGGTACCCCGCTTAACGTAAATTTAAAGGATATCGTTAGAAAAATCGAACGTGTAAACGGCATTAAGGGTATTCATGATCTGCATGTATGGAGTATTACAAGCGGAAAAAATGCACTTTCTTGTCATATTATAGTGGATGGCAATATGATGGTGGAGGAAAGCCAAACGCTGCTTCGTACCATTGAAGATGATTTGAGAGATGAAGGAATTGGTCACGTTACGATTCAGGTAGAAACGGATACACACCCTCACGGAAATTCGATTATGTGTCAGGCAGATTATGAAATGGGCACGGAGCACCATCACGGACACGATCATTAGAGGAGGCGGGGAGCCATGTTATTGGGGCATGGCTCTTTGTTTTGTCTGTTTATGTGACACTTATGAATAAAAACCAGAGTAATTCTATCCGTTATTTATCTCTAAGTGGCAAGATTTCAGTTTGCATTAATTCTTCTATGTTTTGGGGGAAGATAATAGGGAACATAAGTAACGGTACTTATTATACTTCCGAAATAAGTACCACCATTTTTATAATTCTTCAATATTGTATTCGGAATATCCTTCATAGTAGTAACTTACATCTATTCCTTTCATGAAAATTTCTCTATCGTTAATTTTTTCTGTCAAGGCTTGTTTCAACACATGTTTAATCTCGATATCTTTCACTGGACTGCGTTCCATAGCCATTAGATGATCTTCTTTATCTACCTGATTCCAGTCAATAACCTTTTGGATCCCGGCCTTTAGCATTAAATCAAGCCAAATCCTAGTACTTCTACCATTTCCCTCTCGAAATGGATGAGCGATGTTCATTTCAACATACTTTTCAATAATCTCTTCAAAAGAGTTTTGAGGCATCTTATCTATATAATCCAAGGAATGTTTTAAGTACATAACCGGAGCAAATCGGAAATTATTCTTGGCTATATTCACGTCACGCATAACGCCGGCAAATTTATAGATATCTTCAAAGAGATATTTATGAATTTCGCTTAAGCCTTTAAAAGTTCCTACTTCAATAGAGTCAATATCACCCGAGTCAAAGAGTCGTTTCGCTTTTTCCTTCGATATTTTTTCTTTCATTCGGTTGAGTTCAACTTGAGTAGTTATTCCAAGTTTATTCTCAAGAATTGACACGTTACCACTTCCTCCTTAATTTGTTATACAAATATCTTTTGGAATGTAGATTTCTTAATACTGAAAATTACCTGTAGGTATTTCTAGTATACCATGATTGTTGGAATTTAAGGACGAATGGCGATTAGGAACATCGAATGGTAAACGATAAAAACCAGAACAGTATTTCATGTATTTGCATTCGAAAGAACTATAGGTGAAATTTAAAATCAATCGCAAGGGACAAGAAATGTTACTTTCTTTATGAAGAACAGCAAACTATGTAACATCTTCAATAAGTGATAAATTAATCTAGCCGTTTTAATAAAGGAGGTTTAAAATAGATAATAATAATATCCATACAAAGATCGAAAGGAGTGTCAAAGATATGAAAGTAAATTTAGAAGATGTATTGGAGGCCATTGAATTAATTTAGGCGTTTTAAAGATAACATTTCCTATTTTGATATAGAGGATCAATGGTTTTCTTACCGGGACAAGGAATATAAACGTATGGCCATTCGTTGGTGTGAAGATCATAATATAGAATATGTTAAATAAAGGTGAACGGAAGTATGAAATCACAGCAACTGTTGCCTGATTATATTCTTGGTGAATGTTCCACGAACAGAATCATAGCGCTTTCTGAATCTTTGGTTGATTAAGTGGCCGTTTGATATTGTTACGGTAAAAGTGGAGGCATGAGATAACAAATAAGGAGGGATAACCATTAACGATAAACGAATCCTGGCTATCAGCGACATACATGGATGTTATGACGAACTTGTTAAACTTTTAGAAATAAATCATTATAATCCAGCAGAAGACCAACTTATTTTACTTGGTGATTATATAGATAGAGGACCAAAATCGAAGCAGGCCGTTTCCTATGTCATGAAGCTTGTGGAGTATGGTGCGATTGCGATAAGAGGAAATCACGACCAGATGTTTTTAGACTTTATATATAGTGATGATCCAATGGAAATGGAGCTATATTTAAGAAACGGCGGTCTTTCCACATTGGAAACCTATGTCGGATACGAGCACTTTCAATATGGACCTACAAAGGAAAATTTACATGCTGCCAAGCAGTTTATAACGGAAAACGAAAAAGAACATGTAGAATTCCTATCGAATCTGCCATACTACTATGAAACAGAAAATCATCTATTTATCCATGCAGGTTTTGATCCATCATTATCAGACTGGAAGCAGACGCCTGATTACGATAAAATCTGGATTCGCCACGAATTTTTGGGCTTCGATCATAACTATGATTTTACAGTCGTACATGGGCATTCACCCACTCAATATATTCGTGGAAACAATGATAACAGCGTATTCTTTGGAAATAAGAAAATCGGAATCGATGGAGCTTGCGCATATGGAGGCAGGTTAAACTGTTTGGTTATTTCTGAAGATTCGTATACGACGACATATATAAATCATGGAGAAGGATAACTTGAGATAGATATTATTTTTCTAGAAACAAGTATAAATTAATAGATTGATCGATAACAAGAGGTGATATAATGGCGAACATTCAGGATGTTGCTAAAGCAGCTGGTGTATCTGTCACGACGGTTTCGCGTGTATTAAATAACCATCCTTATGTAAAGAAGGAAAAGGAAGAGGCTGTCAAAAAAGCAATCATAGAAACCGGTTATATTCCCAATATTAATGCAGTCAATTTAAAAAAAGGAAAGACACACTTAGTAGGTGTTGTTTTGCCATTTTTAGACCATCCATATTTTTCGCAGTTAGTTCAAGGGGTTTCGCAAGCTGCTTCAGTTCACCAGTATAAATTAGTGCTCTATCAGACTGGATATCACGAGGAGCAGGAAATGGAAGCTTTGGAAATGTTAAAGTTAAAACAAATTGACAGTCTGATCATCTGTTCCAGAAAGATATCTCTAGATAAGGTTGCACATTATCGCGAGTATGGAAAAATTGTTCTTTTTGAAAATGGGGAGAAGATGCCGTTAAGTTATACATTTGTGGACCATTATGCATGCTTTATGAAGGCTCTGGAGTATCTTTATGAGCGGGGGCACCGGGAAATTGGATTTTCTATTAATCGCTTAGAGGGAACAAATGGCAGACAGCGTGAACAGGCTTATCGCGATTTTCTAAAATTAAAAGAACTGCCTTATAACGAAAATTATATCTTTAAAAATTGCCTCTACATAGAAGATGGGGAACGTATTTTAAAAGAAATTTCTATATCATGGAAGCGACCGACAGCTATACTAGCTACAAGTGACCAGGTAGCGGCCGGAATAATTACCTCCAGTTCCAAATATCAATTCAAGATACCGGATGATTTAGCAGTTATTGGCTTCGATAATCAACCGATAGCTCGTGCAATGAATATTACTACAGTTAATATACCTTTATATTCCATTGGACAGCTTCTGTTTGAACAGGCTATATCTGATCATGTTTCTTATAAAGAAGTTACTGCTGAATTAATTGTAAGATCGACAGTTTGAAAAAATATCTCATGAACGAGGAACAAGATTATTGTTGCAGCTTTTATTTAGGTGAGAAGTCCATCTATGTCATGATGATAAAAGCAACCCGGGGTTAGCAAGGGATACCGAATCCCATATGATCATGCCTTCTACAGTTACACTCATACCAGGTTTCAATCCTATACTAATTAACCTGCCGGGCTGCTTTCTATTTCGAGTGTACTTGCTGATATCGTTTTCAGGTCAAGCACTTTTTAATCTTTTTAGGTTAAAAAGGTATTGAAAAAGACTAGTCCAGGCTTGAGCCGCTCGGGAAAAGGCTTGAGCGCTCCGATTCAGGTTCGCTCGAAAAATAGAAAAAGCGCTCCAATCCAGGTTCAACTCGCTCGAAAAAAGCTAACGCGCTCCAATCGAAGTTCAGGCCGCTCGAAAAAAAGCCAATGCGCTCGGATCGAAGCTCAATCCGCTCGGAAAAAAGCCAACGCGCTCCGCCCCAAGCCACACCCGCTCAAAATTTAAGCATTAAAAAAACAGCCCTCCATTATCTGGAAGGCTGTTTAAGGAATTTGCGAAGTGGCTGCCGAACGAGTGAGTAGACGCCGATGGAAATGAATACCGCTGCTGAGCCATATAAAAATCCTGCAAGCACATCGGTTGGGAAATGTACACCCAAATAAATTCTTGTAATCAATATAAAGCCAATCCACGCAACAGTGATAAAGCCTATAACCACCTTTTTCCAAATTTGTGCAGTAGAAAGGATAAGTACCAGGCCGATAAATCCATAAAAAATTGTTGTTGCAGTGGCGTGACCACTTGGAAAGCTTTCATTTGTTTTTTCAATCAGCTGTAGAAACGCCGGACGTTCTCGATCAAAGACTTTCTTTAAAACCTTTCCGCCGATTGCTGCACAAAATAGGATGGTACCGCCAAACCATAATCCTTCCGCAAACTTTCGCTTGAAAAATAGCACAATCGCAATAATTATCGTTAAGACAATAACCAGCTCCATGCTCCCAAGCTCTGTAATTTTCATAATAAAGGATGTTTTCCCCTCAGATATAGAACCTTGAATTCGTTCAATCCATGCTAAATCAAATGATCTAATCCAGTTGCTGTCAAAATAAACTCCCCATGCAATAACGCCAAATAAAATTAAAAATACTGTTCCTATAATCAATAAAGGCATCGGCGATATTCTTTGCGTTTTCAATATAATAACCCTCTTTCTTTCATCAGTGTTCCTTCTATCTTCTATAAGATTTCGAACTTTATTGTACCTAATATTATATTTTTTTGCATGGATAAGCAAAAAAATATAGTCTAATAGAATTTAGCACGTTTACTTTTTTATTTAAAGGGGAAAAGAAAAGTAATTTGTAATTACTTTTGCAAGGGGGAAAATAGAATGGAACAAGAACAATTAATACTAAAAGAGCGTCCAGATGGATTGCCAAATAAGGATACATTTCAATTTAAAAAAGTGGAAGTTGCTGAACCAGCGGAGGATGAGGTTTTACTTAAAACGTTGTATGTTTCTGTAGATCCATATATGCGAGGGAGAATGTCTGATGCACCTTCTTATGCACAGCCTTTTGAGGTGGGAAAGCCTCTAAACGGAGGTACTGTCAGTCAGGTGATAAAGTCAAATAGTGACAGATTTCATACAGGTGATTTAGTGACAGGAGCGCTTGATTTTCAGGAATATAATGTCGTTAAAGCAGATAAAGTACGAAAGGTGAGCGCAAAGGGAGTGTCTCCTAGCAATGCACTCAGTGTACTAGGGATGCCTGCTCTGACTGCATATTTTGGAATGATGCATATTGGTGAGCCTAAAAAAGGAGAAACGGTTGTTGTGTCAGGAGCAGCAGGGGCAGTAGGGCAAATTGCAGGACAATTAGCGAAAAAGGCTGGCGCTCGTGTCGTTGGCATTGTTGGATCAGAGAAAAAAGCAACGTATATTACAGAGACACTTGGCTATGATGCTGTAGTTGAATATAAAAAAGGAAATGTCAGCAAGCAGCTAAGAGAAGCGTGTCCAGATGGAATCGATGTTTATTATGAAAATGTTGGCGGTGATATTTCAGATGCTGTCTGGCCTTTATTAAATACCTTTGCCCGTGTACCCGTGTGTGGTGCCATTTCTTCCTATAATTTAAAGGAGGGAGAGAAAGATATAGGCCTGCGAGTTCAGCAATTTCTTATTAAATCACGTGTCAAAATGCAAGGCTTTCTTGTAGGTGATTTTGCAGAACATAATAAGGAAGCATTTGAAGCATTGGAGAAAGCTGTTTCTAATGGAGAATTAAAATTTGAAGAGACAATTCATGAAGGATTTCATGCAATTCCAGATGCATTTCTAGGCTTGTTTTCTGGTGAGAATATTGGTAAACAGCTTGTGAAAGTTGCTGATGAGGAATAAATAATAGGAAAGAAAGCCGCTTGATTCAATTGATATTTCTTGAATGAGCGGCTTTTAGTCTGATGTCTAATTCAATAGTGTTTGGTCTTAAAAAGCAATCGGAACCTGGAATGTGATCCAGTATTTGTTCTGTTATATTTGAACAGAAAGTGATTTTATATGAAACGGTGAGTAGTTTTCATTTTATCCTTTTAAATCATAAAATAAGCAACAATGGAAAGGAAAACAGAAGTAATTGCGACAGCGAGCAACGGTTTCAGAGCTCTGCTACGTAAATCTTTAAGACTAACGTTTAGTCCCAGGCCAACCATAGCAGCTGTTAGAATCCATGTTGTTGCAGAAGAAATCCCTTCCATAAAGTTAGCTGAGACAGGAATTACCTTACCGAGCACATAACTGCCGATAATACTCATCAAAATAAAACCAAGTAAAAACCACGGAAAGTCAACTTTATTTTGTGTTTGTTCCCCTTTATTTTTTCGCTTTATAAAATAGATAAGGATAAAGCAGAGGGGGACCAGTAAAAATACCCGTCCTAGCTTTGCAAGCAGGGCAACAGCTAATGCATCTTCACCAGCTGGTTCTGCTGCAATGGCAACATGAGCAAGTTCATGTAAGCTGATTCCCGACCATATTCCGTATTCCATTGACGTTAAAGGTAAATAGGAGTTTACGATGGTATATCCAATCGCAAAAACCGTACCCAACATTGCGATAATCCCAACGCTTATTGCTGTGTCTTCATCCTTCGTTTTGATGATGGGTGCAACGGCAGCGATTGCTGCAGCGCCACAGACACCGGTTCCTACTCCAAGTAAAAGTGAAATGTTTTTATCTGCTTTGGTTAATTTGGCTAGCCCCATCATAATACCAATCGCAAACAGAATAACGAAAACATCACGTACAAGCAGTCCCAGACCGTCATGAAACACGGTGTGGATATTGAGTTTTAATCCATATAAAATGATGGCGAAACGGAGAAGCTTTTTGGTTGAAAAGGTGATGCCCAGACGCAGTGCTTCTGGATATCCAAAAATTTGCCGATAAACCACCGCGATGATAATGGCACAGGCTAATTGCCCGATAGGTTGAAACCCTGGCACCATGGCTAATAAGTACCCCAATAATGCAATAAAAAAAGTAAATGCAATTCCAGCAATCCATCTTTCCCAAGCAATGAGATATTGTCTGCTTTTCCCGTGCGATGCTTGTTCAGTCATGACAGCACCTCCTATGAATAGCATAGTCGATACAAATGTATAAGGAAAATAATTTATTATAATAGTGATGATAAGCAATATATTATGATAGGAAATGCTTAAAAAGAAACAGGCTAAGAAAATGGATATCCAGTTACAATTATTTATAACGGTTGCCGAAAAGCAGCTTGCTTCCCCATGGAGTACGGGCGGCGCGCTCCGATCCAGGTTGAATGCGCTCGAAAAAAGAGTAGAGCGCTCCGATCCAGGTTGAATGCGCTCGAAAAAAGGAATCCGCGCTCCAACCTAGGTTGAACGCGCTCGAAAAAAGAGTAAAGCGCTCCAGCCCAGGCTAAAAGCGCTCGAAAATGGAATCCGCGTCCGATCCAAGCTGATCTAGCTCGAAACAAGTCAAACCCCCAGCTTCCAACTCACACTCCAAGAAAAATTCCCAATAGCCGCCTCTTTTTCTCCTGAATAATTAACTTTTTAATTAAATATTACGAGGATCTTAATCGTAAATTTTATGAAAATACAATAAAAACTAAGTAGTTGACAAAAAACCAATGGGTCACGTACAATGTACACTTGACTATAAAGTTCTTCACTGACTTGTTGGTCATACAGATAGGGGAAATTCGTTAGTCCATATCCAGGAAGAAAAGAGCGTTTCTCAAAGGGAAATCCAAGAATTAACCTTGTATAAAGGAGGAAAAGCATGGATAAGAAAGAAGAAATTATGCAGTCAGCGATCTATCTTTTTTCTAAAAAAGGGTATCTAGCCACATCGGTCCAGGAAATTGCAAATGAATGCAGGATCTCAAAGGGGACATTATATAATTTTTTTGATTCTAAAGAAGAATTATTAATTCAAGTTATCCAGCACAATTATAGAAAAATGTTGCAGCAGGCTGCGAATCTTAATCTTGATTCATCTTTGCCGCCAAAAGAAAGGTTGATTCAGAAAATTGTTGTCCAGTTTGATGGCGTACGTGAAAATAAGGATTATATGAATATGTTACTCAGGGTTTTACCACCTCATGATAATCCCCAAATTTCATTACTTATGAACAGAATTCGGATTACTATGATGAATTGGTATAAAGATTGCCTGATTGAGGCGTATGGAAAGAAAGTAGAACCATATATTTGGGATCTTGCTCTTATGTTTCAAGGAACGTTGAAGGAATATACACTGTTGATTTTCCGTGATCATAAAGATATCGATTTCAGGAGTGTTGCCCGTTTTGTCGTTGAACAGTTCGATAGGATGGTTCATAATGCGGCAGACGTAGAGCCTGTTTTGACTTCTTGGGAGATGGAAGACTACGAGGCTTTGAAAGCAAATTTAGAACCGAAGACTCCGGAAGAACAAATCAATCAATTTTTGGAAGAACTCGAGGAAAAAGTGAAAAAATCAGCTTTGCATGAAGAGGCGAAGAATGAATCGATTTTAGCCATTGAATCTTTTCGAAACGAGATGCATGAAAAGAAACCAAGAAAGTTTTTGATAAAGTCCTTGCTGCTATTTTTTGCTGAAATCGAAGAATGCAAACCGCTAGTAAAGCGAATGGAAGTATTATTAAAAACGTTACAGATCACATAAAAGGATTCGGGCAGGGAATAGAAAGAAATACACAGTCTGTCAAAAAAACAACAGAATTATACGAGAAATAGGAGATGAATATAGACGATGGCTGAATCAGCAACAAGTAATATAAGAAAAGGGCCCATTCTTACTGTTATCATTCTAGGAGCGTTTGTATCGCTCTTAAACCAAACATTGATGAATGTGGCTTTACCTTCTATTATGGAAGACTTAAATATAGTAGAGAGCACAGCACAGTGGATTACTACTGGATTCATGCTAGTTAATGGCGTGCTTATTCCGGTTACAGCATTTTTAATGGAAAGATTTTCAACAAGGCAGCTATTTTTAACTGCTATTAGTTTATTTACGATTGGGACATTAATCTGTGGGATAGCCCCAGATTTTGCCATTTTAATGGCTGGCCGAATCATTCAAGCGGTTGGAGCAGGAATTATTATGCCATTACTGACAACCGTTGTACTGGCGCTTTTCCCAGTTGAAAAGCGTGGAGGAGCAATGGGGCTTATTGGTATTGCGATTATATTCGCACCTGCTGTCGGTCCAACGTTATCTGGTTTTGTCGTTGAACATTACTCATGGAGATTATTATTCTTCATTATCTTACCAATTGCCGTTTTAACGATTATTCTAGGGATTATCTTCTTGAAAAATGTGACGAAGCAGACTTTTCCTCATATCGATGTCGTGGCCGTGATTCTTTCCACACTCGGATTTGGCGGTATCTTGTATGGATTTAGTACTGCGGGGACAAACGGTTGGACAGATGCAACTGTCATTACCGGATTAATTGTTGGTTTTATTGCGTTATTTCTTTTTATCGTACGCGAATTACGAGCGGACGTTCCAATGCTGGACTTCAGGGTTTTCAAAAACGGTATATTTTCGCTTACAACGGTCATTAATGTTGTCGTAACCGTAGCTATGTTTGCTCCAATGTTATTGATTCCATTATATTTACAAAATATCTTGGATATCAGTCCAATGAATTCAGGGTTAATGCTGATGCCAGGAGCAATTATAATGGGAATCATGTCACCAATTACAGGGAAAGTGTTTGATAAAATTGGTGCACGGCCGCTGGCGATTGTCGGTTTGGCCATTACAGTGGTTACAACCTATTTATTCACCCAATTAACGGATACAACAAGTTACACGTATCTCATTGTTATTTATACAATTCGTATGTTTGGGATGTCCATGATTATGATGCCAATTATGACAGCTGGACTTAACCAATTGCCAGACCGTCTTCATCCACATGGTACGGCAATGGTTAACACGGTACGTGCCGTTGCTGGTGCGATTGGAACAGCATTCTTGGTTACTGTCATGACTAATCGGGCAAAAGATAGTATTCAAGATATTATTGTGCAAAACCATTTTGATCCGGCGAGCCAACAAGATATGCTTCATGCTGCGAATCTTGCACAGGTTCAAGGAATCAATGATGCCTTTATGGTATCTACGGTATTTGCGGTTGTCGGTCTGATTCTTTCGTTCTTTATTAAACGCGGAAGAACAACCCAAGAAGAACAACCAGCATCATAAGAGAAGCTTACCTCAAAAAAGAGTTAGAATAACAAAACAGGCTGCAGGAGAAAATTACCTGCAGCCTGTTTATTGTGGTTTGATAGTAAGGAAAATTATTTTGCTTCCTTAATCGAATCAGCACGCTTCTCGAGAATAACCAGCACTATTTCATTTATAGAGATATCTGATCAATCTGTGTAACCATTTCGGCAATCAGTTCACCGGCTGGGAGCTGTTTGCATGATCGTGGATTCTGACCGCTCCAAAGTGACATCCATTTCGCTTGGCTTTGCTTTCCAGCTTCTCTTCGAATCGGTTGGGTTAATGTGTTTTGGATGGGATAAGGCGGTAAATGCATTTCATATTCTTTCATTTTGGTAATGAAATCGTTTTGAATACCTCTGGCTGGTTTACCACTAAATGCGGAGGTGACAGTTAATTGGTCCTCTTTACTGTTCAACACAGCCTGCTTGTGCTGCTCGTTGGCGCCGCTTTCTAAACTGGTAAGAAAAGCAGTTCCTATTTGAACACCCTGTGCACCAAGGACTAAAGCTGCCAGTACTCCTCTGCCATCAGAAATACCTCCTGCTGCAATCAGTGGAATATTTACTTGGTCTGCTGCTTGCGGAATGAGCGCCATGGTCCCAATCATGGCATCTTCAAAAGAACCTAAAAATGTGCCGCGATGGCCACCAGCCTCGCTTCCTTGCATCACAATCATATCCATGCCGCTTGCTTCATTGGCTTTTGCTTCCGTAACCGTTGTAGCTGTTCCCATCAATACGATATGATTTTCTTTTAGCTGCTGAAGGGTTTCTTGTGAAGGAATTCCAAATGTAAAGCTGCATATAGGTACCTGTTCTTCAATGATAACTTGGATTTGCTGTTCAAAAGCAGCAGTACTGTATTCTTTTACTTTCGGAACTTCTGAAATATTTAAAGCTTCACGACAAGGGAGGAGCCATTCATTAGCTTGTGCCACCTCTGTATCACGTACTTCTGGCGTTTCTGGGGTAAACAAATTAACTGCAAAGGGTTTATCTGTGAGCTGCTTTATCTTAAGAATACTTTCTCGTGTCTGTTCCGCATTCAAGTAGCCTGCACCAAGTGTTCCAAGTCCGCCTGCATTCGAAACAGCAGCAACCAGCTCCGGAGTAGTTATTCCTCCAGCCATACCTGCCTGAATAATCGGATAACTGATTCCGAGTTTTTCAGTCAGCTTATTTTTATTCCACATTGTGATTCCTCCTTTTGTGTGATCTATCCATTTTAGAAGCTATATGTATTTTTATTTCCTTCCGCAAATAGGGTCACAAAAATACTTGTAATCATTAAAACTGTACCAATGATTGCAGTAATCATAATAGAGATACCTGCTGATGCAAAAAAGCTTGCCAAAATAAGCCCGATAAAAGTAATCGCAATCAAAGCCTGGTAGATTGCTGAAATAGTTCTTATAACAAAATGATGAAAGAATGATAAAAGGAAGGGCGGTAAAAATAGAACAACTACCATTCCTATTGATAACAATAAACCAGCAGGATCATCATATGAAACGGCATTGGGACCCGTCGGATATCGAGCTGCCAATAAAATAGAAGCAATTGCAGCCAGTAAAGTCAGAGCAATTAATAGTATCTTTTTAGACATGATAAACCCCCTTTCATCTTTTTACTATAACATATTTCATTGCAAATTCTATGGTTCCATTTCAACTGATTATTCGTTAAATGGTAGAAATTTATGGATGTACAAGGGGAATCCAAGGGTGAATTATTTCATTATAATGACCGTGTTTCTTTTTATTTAGATTCCTTTAGCCAGACATTCTTTAAAAACTTTTACTTAAAAGGCATAAAAATTTTAACGGAAAGGAAAGGTAATTATATATGTCTAATATGCTCATATAACAGAAGGAGGAGAAAAGAATGGACAAGGATAATTCTTATGGTGAAGATTATAAATATATTCCCGCAACATCAGTAAATAGCGGTTATGGCGTGGAGGTTTTACCAGACATCTATTGTCACACTGTTCAAATTGTTAATATTTGCTTTGTGGGAAATCCGGAAACAAATGATTTTGTATTAATCGATGCAGGTATGCCAAAATCAGCTGATAAAATTATAGCTGTAACGGAGGATCGCTTTGGTAAAAATAGCCGGCCAAAAGCAATCATTTTAACGCATGGGCACTTTGATCATGTAGGAGCTGCTGTTGACTTAGTTGAGCATTGGAAGATTCCTGTCTATGCCCATAAGTTAGAGCTGCCTTTTTTAACCGGTCAAAAAAGTTATCCGGAACCTGATCCGGGCGTAGAGGGTGGGGCGGTTGCAAAGATGTCCCCGATGTTTCCAAATGAACCGATTGACTTAGGAAGCAGTATTAAGGAGCTTCCTGCTGATGGCAGCGTGCCGGATATGCCCGGCTGGCGTTGGATACACACACCTGGGCATGCACCAGGTCATGTGTCTTTATATAGAGAGGAAGACCGCTTGCTCATTGCTGGGGATGCATTTGTTACTGTCAAACAAGATTCATTGTATAAGGTGATGGTACAGGATAGAGAAGTACACGGTCCGCCACGGTATTTTACAACAGATTGGGAACAAGCGAAGGCATCTGTTGAAAAACTCGAAGCTTTAAAACCTGCTATTGCTGTAACCGGTCATGGAGAACCGATGCATGATGAAGAGCTTTCGGAAGGGTTAGAAGAATTAGTGCGTACGTTTGATCAGACAGCTGTACCAGACTTTGGCCGGTATGTAGAGGGCGATGAGTAACTTTGTAAATTAAAAAACAGCTTCGGTGCTCAATCGAACACAAAAAATTAGTGTGAAAGGAGAGGATATCCCCTCTCTTTTTTTACTGTCAGAACAATTAGGCTGATATGGCCGGTAGAAAACTGAATTGATTTCTACCGGTCAGGGAGTTATATAAAAAAGCTGAAAAATCGAATTATTCAAAAGGAGTGAATATTTGATTTCTTTATAAAATAGAATATAAGTAGTGGGGGAAATGTGGAAGGAGAAGAGAAGTATACGATTGGTTATCTAATAAAGAATATTGGCACCAAAAAGAGTCATCAAATTATAAAAAAGGGTGTGATTGAAATGACTCACAACGCAAAGCAAGCTCATAATGGGAAATTGCCGAATTACGATGCTATCGTCATAGGTGCAGGTTTTTCCGGATTATATATGCTTCATCGCCTACGTGAGGCTGGCTGTTCTGTACAAGTTTATGAGGCTGGCAGTGATGTTGGTGGTACATGGTATTGGAATCGTTATCCAGGAGCACGTTGTGACATTGAGAGTATGTATTATAACTATACTTTCTCAGAAGAACTTCTTGGCGAATGGAATTGGTCTTCTAGATACGCTGCGCAACCAGAGATATTAAACTATATTCATTTTGTTGCTGATAAGTTCGATTTACGGCGCAATATCCAATTTAATACACGCGTTACTACTGCTAGTTATGATGAGAAAAGTAATCATTGGAGCATTCACACAAACAATGGATTGAATGTAACTGCGAAATATTTAATCACAGCTTTGGGCTGCTTATCGGCTGCGAATAAACCAAATTTTGATGGAATAGTTCGCTTTAAAGGGGAAATATACCATACTGGTGATTGGCCACACGAAAAAGTGAATTTTAAAGGAAAGCGTGTCGGGGTGATTGGTACTGGTTCAAGCGGGGTTCAGGCGATTCCGGTTATTGCAAAAGAAGCAGACCAGCTTACTGTCTTTCAACGCACTCCACAGTATAGTACGCCAGCACATAACCACTCTATTGATGAAAAGGTAATAAAAGAAACATGGACAAACTATCATGAATTAAGAAAATTTATGCAAGCATCCATTCATGGTATACCAGATATACCTCGCGATAAATCAGCACTTGAAGATGAAATAGGAGAGCGTCAATTAAATTATGAGAAAGCATGGAATAATGGCGGTCTCTTTACTCTAATGTATTGCTATAACGATATTGTTGCCAATGAAGCTGCCAATGAAACCGCATCTGAATTTATCCGCTCCAAAATAAAAGAGATAGTTGATAATCCCGATATAGCTGAAAAACTAATGCCTTCTTATCATTACGCAACGAAACGTCCAATTATTGATACCGATTATTTTGAAACCTATAACCGTAATAATGTCTCTTTAGTAGATTTAAAGACGACACCTATTAAGGAAGTTACACCAATAGGCGTACGAACGACAGAAGCGGAGCATGAACTAGATGTCATCGTATTTGCGACGGGCTTTGATGCAATAACAGGACCATTATTCAATATGGATATTCGCGGAAAAGACGGGGTGACATTAAAGGACAAATGGGCGGGTGGTGCAGACATAAAAACGTATCTTGGAATTGCTGCCTCCGGATTTCCGAACTTGTTTATGATTACAGGCCCAGAAAGTCCATCTGTATTAAGTAATATGATTGTTTCCATTGAGCAGCATGTGGAATGGATTGCAGACTGCATCGACTACCTTGGTAAAAATAAAATAGAAAAAATAGAGGCAAAAGTCGAAGCCGAAGCGTCTTGGAAGAAACATTGTATGGAAGTTGCTCAGTATACGCTTTTACCAAAAGCAGATTCATGGTATATGGGTGCAAACATTGAGGGTAAACCGCGCGGATCCCTGGTTTACATGGGAGGTGTGGGACAGTATCGGCAAATTTGCGAGGATGTAGCGATAAAGGGATATGAAGGGTTTTCTATGGAACACATTCCAGAAGTATCTAATTGAAGTAGGACAGGATTTTTTAATTACTAGACTTTGGGGGGGACTAAACATGGACAAACTTGATTCAAAGGTGAAAATTATCCTTGAGCAAATGGAGGCAGCAGGAAATCCGCCAATGAGTTTACTTACTCCGGAAGAAGTGAGAGCATCTTTAGATTTATCAGAACTGGCAGGTGTTCCTGAAGAGGTTGGAAAGGTGGAAGATAGATTGATTCCAGGACTTGAGGGGGAAATTCCTGTTCGCATCTATACACCAGAGGGACAAGGACCTTTTCCTGTTCTCGTATTCTATCATGGGGGTGGATGGGTTATTGGCAATCTAGATACTGTGGACGTGCCATGTCGGCTTCTAACAAATAGAGCAAATTGTGTAGTCGTTTCTGTAGACTATCGATTAGCACCTGAGCATAAATTCCCGGCAGCTATTAATGATGCCTATGCTGCCGTTTGCTGGGTAGTTGAAAATGCCTCGTCCATTCAGGCAGATCCTTCGCATGTTGCGGTCGGCGGTGATAGTGCAGGGGAAAATCTTGCTGCCGTAGTTACATTAATGGCTAGAGATAAGGGCGGACCGTCTATTCATTTTCAAATGTTAATCTATCCAGTAACCAATCATTCCTATCACACGGATTCTTATAGAGAAAATGCGGATGGATATTATTTAACAAAAGACACGATGGTTTGGTTTTGGAATCACTATTTGCCTGATGATGATACAGGCAAACATCCATATGCTTCTCCGTTGTTAGCGGATGATCTTAGCGGATTACCACCTGCCCTAGTTATTACCGCAGAGTTTGACCCGTTACGGGACGAAGGTGAATCCTATGCTGAGCGTCTTAGATTAGCGGGGGTACCTGTGGAAGCCACCAGATACAATGGAATGATTCATGCATTTTTTTGGATGCCCGGTGTATTAAACCAAGGTAAGGTAGCAATTGAACAGGCTGCAAATGCTTTAAAAAAGGCATTTTCTAGATAGTTGCAATACCAGATATCAAGCTATAGGGGAGATGCTGTGCAAATAATATGGGTGTACAATGGATCGTTTCTTGAGGAATAAGTATCGGTAATAGTTAAATGGTTGAATGGGTGTACCACTAAATGTGTGGAAAATTTGAGGAGGGAAATAAATGAAAGCAGCGCAAATTGTTGAGCTAAAAAAGCCATTAAGAGTAGGGAATGTGCCAGATCCGACACCAGGGCCGCATGATGTGATTGTTAAGGTGGAAGCAAGCGGCGTCTGCAGAAGTGATTGGCATACATGGATGGGAGACATGGGATGGATAGGTCTAGTTCCGGAATTACCTCTGATTCCCGGACATGAAATGGGTGGTGTTGTCGCTGAAATAGGAAAAGAAGTGAAAAATTTTAAACTAGGAGATCGCGTCTCCACACCATTCCACGAAGCGTGTACCCATTGTTCCTATTGCTTAAGCGGAAGATCAAATATCTGTGAGCATTCCCAGGTATATGGAACAGTAAAAGATGGGGCCTATGCGGAATATATTAAAATTCCAAATGGAGATTTTAATCTCGTTCAGCTTCCCGATGAAGTAGATTTTGTAACAGCTGCAGCGATTGGATGCCGTTATATGACAGGATTTCATGGGGTTGCTCGTGCCAACTTAACTCCTGGAAAATTTCTCGTGGTTAATGGGGCTGGCGGTGTTGGCTTATCGGCAATTCAAGTTGGGAATGCTGTGGGAGCGCAGGTAATTGCTGTGGACGTGGATGATAAAAAGCTAGAAATGGCAAAGGAAGAAGGTGCTGTCTATACAATTAACGCTCGAAAGGAAAATGTGGTGGAGACTGTTAAAGACATTACAAAAGGAGGAGCAGATGCTTCAATTGATGCACTTGGAATTAGGGAAACCATTTTAAATTCCATCATGTCTGTTAGAAAAGGCGGCCGACATGTGCAAATTGGACTGACGACGAGTCAAGAATCTGGGGTTGTAGATATCCCGATTGATATGATTACATTGAGTGAGATTGAAATCGTCGGAAGTTTTGGAAATCCTCGCACAGAATATGATGGTCTATTAAACTTAATTGCTCAAGGAAAGCTTAACCCGAAATCACTTGTTTCTAAGGAAGTTACTTTAAATGATGTGAGCGATATCTTTCGTGATATGTCAAATTATAGAACATATGGTTTTAATATTATTACGAGTTTTTCATGATGCAAGTTTAATAGAAAGTTTAAGGAGGGGAATTATGCCAACAATCATAAAGCAAACTTCAATGACAATTAATGGGGAAAAGGTAAATACGGAAAAGACACTTCCAGTCATTAATCCCGCAAAAGAGACAGAAGTTGGTGTTTCACCTGTTGCCTCAAGGGATGATTTAAATAAAGTGGTATTTGCTGCTAGAACAGCTTTCCCAAAATGGGCAGCACTTTCTATGGAAAAACGGGCAGAAATGTTAGAAAAACTAGCTGACGTAATTGCCAAGAATCGGGAAGAGTTAGCTCGTATTTTCACATTAGAAATGGGAAGACCGATCAATGCAGCGTTTGGATCTTATACCGAAATTGATCATGCAGCCAGTTGGTGCAGAGCAGTTTCTAACTATAGAGTTCCTAGAGAAGTAATAGAGGACACAGAAAAGCATCGGGTGGAAAGAATTCGAACACCGCTTGGAGTGGCGGGGTTAATTGTACCTTGGAATTTTCCTGTGATGCTTGCAATGTGGAAGATTTCATCTGCTCTGCTTTCGGGAAATACCATCGTTGTAAAACCTTCTCCATATACACCATTAACGACTTTGCGAATCGGAGAAATAGCGAGAGAGATTTTTCCGCGGGGGGTCTTTAATGTAGTAGCTGGAACAAATGAACTTGGTCAATGGATGACAGAACATCCTGACATCGATAAAATTAGCTTCACAGGGTCAACAGCAACTGGTAAGAAAGTAATGAAAAGTGCTGCAAATAATCTGAAGCGTGTTTCACTTGAATTAGGAGGAAATGATGCAGCAATTGTTTTAGAAGATGCTGATCCAAAAGAGATTGTGGAGCCATTATTCTGGTCTGCATTTTCTAATACGGCACAGGTATGTGTGGCAACAAAACGTTTGTATGTACATGAAAAAATTTATGATGAATTTTTAGATTCCTTTGTTCAGTATGCAAAGAAAATCCCAGTAGGTGACGGGATGGAGCCAACAACAATGATTGGACCTGTTCAAAATAAAATGCAGTATGAAAAAGTAAAAGATTTAATTAATGATGCAAAACGAACAGGTGCTAATATTGTCTGTGGAGGAAATGTGGAGGATAAAACGGGTTATTTTATCCCTATAACGATTATCGATAACCCTCCCGAAAACTCAAGGGTGGTTACGGAAGAAGCATTTGGTCCCGTGTTACCGGTAATTAAATATAGCGACTATGAAGAAGTGATTAAGAAAGCGAATGATACCAGTTATGGTCTGGCTGGTACGGTTTGGGGAAGAGATTTAGAACTTGCCAGAACGGTTGCTGAAAAGTTGGAAACAGGTACCGTATGGATTAATGAGTTCCAGGTAATGGGACCGCAGTATCCTTTTGGTGGTCATAAACAATCAGGGGTCGGAGTAGAAAATTCTCTAGATGGGATCCTTGAATATACCAATTCGAAAGTAATTATGTTGAAAAAGAAATGAAAATTTTGGGGTGCCTGTTACTTGAAAACCGAACGGTGACAGGCACCGTTCAGTTTAAACTTTTTTATGCTGCATTCCTGTTATCCGTTGTTTTTGCTGATGTGATTAAACGTGATCCTTTTGATAAAATTAATACTAACACAATGGCGCATGCTAGTGATGAAAAGAAATAGGAGATCCCATTCATTGTAAGAGAATAGATGAATGGGGCTTGACCTGCTTCTTCCGCATAATTGGCAAAGAAAATCATGCCTGCGAGAAAATGCCAAAAATAGCGTGCAAATCCACCTGCGAAAACTGCAATGACAACCCAGGTCATTGCACTATTCTTCTTATTGCTTTTAAAGTTTCTCTTAATTGGTTTGATGAATATTCCTGCAAAACCAACACATGCAAATGCAACAAAGTACTCGATGAATGCTTGGGAAGGTGTTAGAATCCAAGCTTCACCAATAGTAATTTGTAGCAGCCCCCATAGAAACCCGCTTGTTGCAGCAGCAAGAAATCCCCAGCGAAAAGCAATAATAAAAATCGGTACCATGGCAAAGGAAATGGAAATTGAGGCGCCGAACCGAATTGACGGCAAGAGGTCTAATAGCAAGGCAAGGGCTGCAAAAATTGCTACCTCAATCATGGTTTGTAAACTTAATTTCTTCATAAAAAAAGCCTCCTAATAATGTTTTTAACGCACCATTTAGGAAGACATAGTTTCATAGTTTACGGATCAGATTTAGGTTAATACATACTTATCCCCCCATCTCTTCTACGTAAACTATTTACCACCACATCCCTACGCTAGTACTAACTAACAGGTTCAAAGGGTAAGAACTTAAAGTCCCCTCTCAGCATTCGCTCCCCTTGTGGTTACGTTATGTAGTTTTCATAATGATATTATCATACTTTTCGTAAAATGAGAAGGTATTTGGTATTTAGATGGAGATATCTATTTTACGAGCGTGTCCCAGCCTGACTTGGGGTTGTCAGATATTGGAGCGAATAGAGGAAGAGATGGAGCGGATTATGCGATATTGGAGCGAATAGAGGAAGAGATGGAGCGGTTTGTCAGATATTGGAGCGAATAGAGGAAGAGATGGAGCGTATGATGAGATATTGGAGCGGATAGAGGAAGAGATGGAGCGGTTTGTCAGATATTGGGGCGAAAATAGACTGAAATGGAGCGGTTTATCAAATTTTCAAGCGGACTCAGCTTGAAAAATCAGGATGAAAAAGGAGCTCTTATGTATATAGAGCCCTTTTTATATTTGTTGAAATAAGGATGTTCCAAAGCCCTCTGTACATAAAAAGGGCGTCTCTGCTAGGAAGGATTATTCGTAATGGTGGTAACAGGTGCATAGCCTTCTTGCATTTGCATCATGTCTGGCGGTGTAAGCTGTGGTACCTGATAATATCCGTGTTTATTTTGGTATAAAGAAATTTCATAAGCCATTTCAATACAGTTTGGAAGCGAATCTGCAAGAACTCTGCGTACAACAGGGTTTGTAGTTTCTAATGCTGCGGTCGCTTTCACTGGTACGCTTGATTTAACTGCACATAACATGTTCTGTGCGATGGCTTCATCGTTTATTTCATCGGGTGCTTGCATTGTTTTTTTCGGTTGAGAAGGTTTTAACCCATAAGTGACCTGGTTATCTTGATTCATTTTATAAGTCTGGGTAGGATGAGAAGGGTCTTTACCAGTTTTAAAACATTCCAAAGTAATGTTGTATTCATCTTGCATGAATGCTTTTTGACGCTCTAAAATATCCCGAAGTTCTGGATCTTTTATCTTTTCACTTAAAAGTGTGTACGTATTCATCGTATTAATTGCACCTGACAATACCTCATGGACATCGAGTATCTCATGACCGCCGTGGTTCATCTGTTGCGTGTTTTGATTATTTTCCATGGAAATCCTCCTAATGATTTTTACCTTCATATATATGGTGACAATATTTAAACCAATTATGCATCTTACTACGATATTTATTACAGAGCTGGGGAATAATCGTGACGTTTAAGTAGGGATAATTTGGTTACTAAAAGCACCTAAGAATGAAAAAATATTGCTTATAATTTGGTGAAGAGGGGGCATATTAACCTTTAGACGAATGTATATAGGAATTCTTATTCCAAATAAACGTTTGTCTACCAAACAGAAGGAGGAATTATCAATGAATAACAATAATTTTAATCGCAATGACAACAGAAAGCGTAACAACGACAATAACAACAGAAATCAGGTCGACAATGTTGAATTTGCAAATGAGTTTATTGATTTAGACAACATTGATAATAACAACGATAACAACGAAAATCGCAAAGATCGTAATGAAAGACAAAACCGACAAAATCGTCGTAAATAATTAAAGTGAAAAACACCTGTCTTAAGGAACTTTGTATCCATAAGGCAGGTGTTTTCTTAACTCACGCTTACTTAGATCATTTAAATACCTCCAAACGCAATAGTTAGGAGGCATCCATAGTCATTCATCTTTGTCTTTTCTGTCGTAAAATTCTTCGCTGGCTTCTGTTTGCAAGTTATCTGAATGAAGGTGATTTTGATCTTTGTCCACATTGTCAAAAACAAAATTACGTAAATATCTGTGATAAAAAAGTTCACCTATGGTAATTAAGAATGCAGCTATTAATGCAGCGGCATCCAGCGAAAGCATGCTATCATATAAAAAGGACCCTATTACCCAGATGCCAATGTAAGCAAGTGCAAAGTCGCCAACCGCGGCTGCAATGTTACCTATTCTAGGCAGTATAAGCATATCCCCTGCAAAAGCAACCACGGTTAAAATCAAACTGGTAATAAATAGATTGCTGAAAGAAATATTAAAAATCATACCTAATGTTATCCATAATATTACGACAGTAGCAACCAATTTTAATAAGAATGCTAAAATATATCTCATCAAATCATCTTCCTTAAAAATTATTTACGAACATTTGTATTTTCTCTCGCATACTAGATTTTATTCGTTCTATAACTGTGTAACGTAAAAGTATCAAAACAGTTAAACGTTGTTTTTTATAAAAGGGTCCATTAAGTGATTGTATTACTTGGAAACCTCCTTTATCTTTAAAGGATAGCATGCAAGAGTGAAGAGCAGTAAATCGCATGCAGAAAACTACCTCCATCATCTGAATCTAACCAACCTTTCTTTCCAATAAAGTGAACAAATATGCAGTTACGGATGTTAGACAAAATGATAATGTTTTGATATTGTCATAAAAGCGACAAGCAAATTGGTGTATTTATAGAAAAAATATTGTATATTGAAACTGTATCTGAATTTTTATCATAGAGTTACTTTTCGTAAACTTGCGCTGAATAAAGTATGGTTTGATAGGTTAGAAATGGTTAATTTGCTAAAAGACAAGTGAGCGCAATTTTCTCATGTTAAATTTACATAGAAATAGGAGAGGTGTTTGTATGAAGAAAAAATCGCCATTCAAAATAATTGTGGCTATTACTTTAGTTATTGTTGCACTAGTTGTTGTCTTAGTCGTCCTGGTGAACCAGAACAATTCTGAATCTCTGGGAAGAGAATTTGATGAAGCGCCGTCAACGGAAGGGCAGCCTATACTCGGTGATCCTGACGCTCCGGTAACGGTTGTAGAATTTGGAGATTTTAAATGTCCTGGATGTAAAACATGGGGTGACCGTTATTTGCCTCAATTGATGAAAGATTATATAGACGATGGTAAGGTAAAATTTGCATTTGTTAATGTCTTGTTCCATGGGGAAGAATCAAGATTAGCTTCCTTGGCTGCGGAGACCGTACAAGAGCAGTCCCCTGAAGCATATTGGGACTTCCATCAAGCGCTTTTTGATGCGCAACCTGCCGGAAACCATGAAGGAGCATGGGTAACGATGGATAAACTAGAGGAAATTGCTAATGGTATTAACGCGATTGATACGGAAGCATTCATGGAAGCGATCGAAAATAACGCACTAATGGACGAGCTTGTCATTGATTCTGACTTGGTCAGTAAGTTTGAAATTGAATCAACTCCGACTATCATGATCAATAATGTGATGATAGAAGGCGATGATACATTTGATTATGACGTTATCAAACAAGCCATTGATGAGGCTTTAGGTGAGTAAAATGGATAAATTTGATAAGAGACAGCTTTTTATGTATTTTGCTTGGGTAGTTTCGCTTATTGCAACACTGGGAAGTCTTTATTTTAGTGAAATAAAGGGGTTTATACCATGTGAATTATGCTGGTATCAGCGCATTGCGATGTATCCATTGGCGTTAATCCTTGGCATAGCAACATTTAAACAGGATTTTTCAGTCAAAAAATATATGCTGCCAATTGCGATTATTGGCTGGTGTATCTCACTTTACCATTACTTGGAGCAAAAAGTTCCGGGATTTGCGCCAGTAAGGCCATGTGTAGGCAGTGTACCATGTAATATGGAGTATATTAATTGGTTAGGTTTTATGACGATACCATTTTTAGCATTTGTTGCTTTTACACTCATTATTATTTTTATGTTCTGCGTAAAAACAAATAAAAATTAAATTATAAACCACCGGGAGTGAATTTTTCCCGGTGGTTTATTATGTTTTATAAGACCATCTCTGTTGATTCGATTTGTTAAAAATAAATTAGCTGTCTATTTGTCCTGTTTCATTACTATGGAATGTAAAGAATAAGTTAAGTTTTTAAAGAGAATCTAGGATTGCTAGATAGAAGATGTTACAATCATCATAACTTTTTTAGGCATGGGAGAAGAGGAGGTTGTGATGATACGGACGAAAATCGTAAAAGGATATAAGGCACTTTTGGAAATATTTTTAATTTCAACCAGACTCGGGTTGACCTCTTTTGGCGGACCTACAGCGCATCTAGGTTATTTTCATGAAGAGTATGTAAACAGAAGGAAATGGATGGATGAAAAAAGTTATGCAGATTTGGTAGCACTGGCACAGTTCTTGCCAGGACCAGCCAGTAGCCAGGTGGGCATTGGCATAGGTGTTATGCGTGCCGGTATATTAGGCGGGATAATATCTTTTATCGGATTTACAATGCCTTCTGTTATTGCGCTTATTCTCTTCGCCGTCTTGCTTACGGAGATGGATATAAGTCATACAGGATGGATTCATGGATTAAAGATTGTTGCAGTAGTCATTGTGGCGCATGCTATTATGGGAATGGCCAAAAATTTAACCCCGGATATAAGAAGAAAATCGATAGCTTTATTTGCTCTCATTGGTACACTTGTCTGGCAAACTGCTTTTACACAAATTGACGTTATTTTAATAGCTGCATTGTTAGGTTTTCTTTTATTTAAACAGCATGAAGATAAAGAAGGAGCGAGCTTTCTATTTCCGATTTCTAAACGTATTTCTGTGATATGTTTACTGCTGTTCTTGGGCTTTCTTTTTTTATTTCCAATTCTGCGCGAAGTGACTGGGTCAACTTGGGTAGCTATGCTTGACAGTTTTTATAGGGCAGGATCCTTGGTTTTTGGTGGCGGTCACGTTGTGTTGCCTTTATTGGAACAGGAATTAGTACCCAAAGGCTGGATTAGCGAGGAAGCATTTTTGGCAGGATATGGCGTTACGCAAGCAGTGCCGGGACCATTATTCACGTTTTCCGCCTATTTAGGCGCTGTTATGAAAGGCTGGCTGGGCGGTTTACTAGCTACTTTTGCTATATTCTTACCTGCCTTTCTTCTTATTTTAGGTGCACTACCGTTTTGGGATCGTTTACGTCATAACGCTAAAATGAAAGGTGCAATGATGGGCGTAAACGCTGCTGTTGTAGGGATACTAATTTCTGCTTTTTATCATCCAATTTGGACAAGTTCTATATTAACATCCCTTGATTTTGCGTTGGCTGCAGTGCTGTTCAGTATGCTTGTTTATTGGAAACTCCCGCCCTGGGTGATTGTAGTTACTGGGATTATCGGAGGAGCGGTCTTATCCTTTCTTTAATCTGAAGGCGCAAAGGAGAGAGGTTGCATCCTTTATAAATAGAGAAAAAATGAGATTCGATGCAGTAATTCTTTTCATCGAATCTCGTTTCCATTTGTGGTTTATGCTCCTTCTATCATATCCCGTCTCTTGTATCCAAGGTAACCTAATACCATCAATGCGATGCTAATCGCCATTATTGTAATGAATACAGGCGCATCAAACTCTTCCATTGGCAATTGTGGAATCCAGCTTTGAATCGCTGTTTTGGAAAAGGCATCTGGTAAGTCCAAGATACCGCCAAAATAATTTAGCATAAAGGAGTAACCAAGGTAAGCATAAACCACTTTTCCTAGTTTTGGCGCCCAGCCGAGTGCTAAAGCAGCAAGTCCTGTAAAGAAGAGCAGCGACGGTAAGAAGTTATAGCCGGCAGCTAGAAAATCGACGATATCCATTGTTGCGCTATCTCCCATCGCTGAAATCGCAATGCCCCCAAGACTGCCAGAAGCGAATAAGATTCCGATTAAACCAGCAAAAATTGCTATGCCGATACTGGTCCAATATAATTGGCCTCGGGTCACTTTGGTAGCATGAAGCTGACTTAGGTGTAAACGGCTTTCCTCGGCGAAAAGTTTATTAACAATCGCAATCGGCAAGATAGAAACCAAACCTATCATGACCATCATAATCGTGCCGGTAAAAGACTCTTCAATGGAAAATCCAGAATGAGCAAACATTTGCTTCATTAGCTCATTACTTTCAAGGAAAGTTTGCATATCTCCATAAATGGAACCATAGGCTGCTCCCATTATAACAAAAGCAATTACCCAGCCAATCATAACGCCTTTATTAAGCTTAATAAACAAACCCTGGACAGATAACAAGGATTTTTTTGCGCTTTCTCTTCCTTGTCTTTGAGGCAGATAACTAGCTCCCATATCACGACCGCCTTCAAGTGTAAAGGCAATCACCGTCATGACGACACAGAATATCAAAGCAAAGATTAGCGGAATCCAATTATTTTCTGTAAAGGGGTATGTTAGATATGTCCATCCCATTGGGTTGAACATTGTTAAATCAACATTAGATACATCCGTTCCAGAACGAATAATATATAGCAATCCGACAAGCCCAAGAGCTGAACCCGTTGCACTGGAGGAAGTGGGCATCATTTGCGCCATCACAAGTGCTATCCCCGCACCGATGATACCAGCCATACCAATGGAAGCTCCAAATAGGAAGGAACTTTGCGCAGAGATTGTATCTGCGCCAAAGCTTGCCATAACTCCGCCGATAAAAAGTGCCAGTAAGATATTAATGAACACTGTTTCTGCCATAGCAGCAAGCGAATTAGCTTGACGTCCTATTTGGAATGAGCGGACAAGCTCTGTCAGTCCAAGATCCTCTTCCTTACGGGTATGTCCTACCACATGTAAAACTGCGATAATCATCGCAAACAAGCCACAGAATAATAACATTTCATGTGCATACATGGCTCCGAGTGTATAATCAGCCGCTGCTTCGACTGGTGTAGGACCGACCATAGCAGTCATAGCAGGGTTTTGCAAGGTTTCAAACATCCCAATCAAGCCTTGCCCTTTGGCTATTTCTTCAAAGGCTGGTATGAAAGCTGCGGAAAACAAGCCAATTCCTAAAATCCAAATAATTATTTTCTTCCAATCACGTTTTAGATATTGTAAAAAAAGGGTATTCGAACGTGCAAATTTTTCCTTCATCGTATTTCACCTCCGTATATGCTTAGCCTTCATAATGGCGCATAAACAAATCTTCGAGAGTTGGCGGCACCGATTCGAATTTGGTGACACCTAACTTTGTTGCTTCCTTTAAAATATCGTTCATGCATTGATTATCCGCAGAGAATGTCGCTTGATTATCCTTTTGGGTAAAATCGTGTACGCCATTTACAGAAGCCATTTCCGCCACATCGCCTTTTGTTACAAGGGTTACGGTAGAACGAGTCAAGTGGCGTAATTCATCGAGCGTGCCGGTCTCAACAATTTTTCCTTGGCGAATAATGACGACCTTATCTGCTAAGCGTTCCACTTCACTTAAAATATGTGAGGACAGTAAAATAGCTTTACCTGCTTGTTTGATTTTTTCTACTTCCTCTTGGAAAACTGCTTCCATCAATGGATCCAGACCAGAAGTCGGCTCATCAAAAATATATAGATCGGAATCCACAGACAATGCGGCAATCAAGCCAACTTTTTGACGATTTCCTTTTGAATAGCCCTTTGCCTTTTTCTTCGGATCTAATTCAAAGCGTTTAATTAAATAATCCCTTTTTTGTTTGTCGCCGCCACCATGCAATTTAATGAATAAATCAATAATTTCTCCACCTGTCAGACTGCCCCAAAGGGCCACATCTCCTGGAACATAAGAAATACGTTTATGAATTTCAAGGCTGTCTTTCCATACGTCCTTTCCGAAAATCTCGGCATCACCGGCATCACGTTTAATAATTCCTAATAAAGCACGAATCGTTGTGGATTTTCCTGCCCCGTTCGGACCGATAAAGCCAACTACTTCACCAGCATTTACCGTGAAAGTCACATCACTTAACGCTTGAAACTTACCGAATTTCTTTTGCAAGCCTTGTAATTTCACAATCTCTGTCATAACCCTGACACTCCTTCTGTAATAATGTAATATCATCTTACAACGTGCTTTCCGTTTAAAACAAAGTTAAAAACTATAAACAGATTTTTAGTTCGCATTATTTTATCTAGAATCTATTTTAAACTAAAATATGTTTATGAGTTCAATATTATTACTTTGTTAAAATATAGTCAATAAGATAAATACTATTTTTTGTTTGATAGTTCATAAGCGTTTGTTTATAATAAATAGGAAGAAACAAGGTTATTTGAAGATAATTTTTGAACGATAAATAGAAAGCAGGCATGTATATGAATGGTTTTCAAAAACGAGCAAAAGAAAAGAAAATACAAATTTTAGAAGCAGCTTTGGAGTTGTTGAATACAAATGTTGGCGAAGGAAATGTAACGATGGAGATGATTGCCAAGCATGCCAATGTCGGAAAAGCAACGATCTTTAAATATTTTGGCAATAAAGAGAATCTCATCCATGAAGTTTATAAGCACTTTTTAGGGGAGATGGGCAAAACAGCGAAGCAGATTATGGCTGAGAATAAATCTTTTGAAGAGACGTTGATTGCAATGACTAAAAATAAAATTGCCTATTTAGATAAAATTAGTAAAGAATTTTATCTGGATATGATGCAGTATCTTACTGAAAAAGGAGAGGATGGGCTCTCGGTGATGATGCAGCAGTATGCCCAAGAAAGTTTTGGTATGATGTTGGATTTATTCCATCGGGGGCGTAAAGAAGGGAAGATTGATTTAAAATATTCGGATGAGTTTCTGCTCCTTTATTTTCAAGCCCTTGTTGAGGGTATTTCAAGTCCGCAGGTTTATGAGAAAATTGTACCTTATACGGAGGAATGGACGGAAATGCTGATTAAAGGGATTGCTCCAAATAAAAGAGAATAGCTGCCATCGCATTGCCGGCAGACTGCTATGGACAAGAAGGGCTCAAATGAAAAGTAGAATACCATATGATGCTCTTTGCAGAGAAAATTATCTCCTGTTAAAAAATAAGAATATGATGAATAGATTCAAAACAAAACATTTAAAATATTTGGAGACAGAAGTTAATTTCTGGTATCGAATATGCTATTATGGGTTATAATCCATTTACAGATTGGATGTTGGATAGAAACGGTAAAGGAGTCAACGGATAATGACAGAAAAAGAGTTAGAAATATTAAGAATCCTAGAAGAAAATGCACGCATTGATTCTAGTACATTAGCAAAAATGACACGTATAAGCGAAGAAGAAGTGAAAGAGATTTTGCAAAAATTAGAGAAAATGAAAGTGATTTTAAATTATACAACGGTCATTGACTGGAGCAAGGTGCCACAGGCTGAGCGGGTGACGGCGATGATTGATGTGAAAGTAACACCCAAACGAGGCGTCGGATTTGATGAGGTTGCGGAGCGAATTTACCGTTTTCCGGAGGTTCAGGCTTTATATCTCATGTCTGGGGCTTACGATCTTCAAGTGGTGATTGAAGGTAAAACAATGCAGGAGATCGCCCGATTTGTTTCCGAAAAACTTTCCTCGATTGACTCTGTGTTATCCACAACGACACATTTTCAATTAAAGAAATACAAACATGATGGGATTATTTTTGAAGAAGTCGAAGAAGATCGCAGAATTGTGGTGACACCATGAGCCAAGTGAGTGTACCGACAAAAAATCGTTTATCGTCACGTGTGCAAGAGATTAAGCCATCTGGTATCCGAAGATTTTTTGATTTGGCTTCTACGATGGATAATATTATTTCCTTAGGTGTCGGCGAGCCTGATTTCATCACGCCATGGAATATTCGTGAGGCTAGTATTTCGTCGATGGAACGAGGTTTCACTGCTTATTCAGCAAATGCTGGCGTGCTTGAGCTGAGACAGGAAATCACAAAATATATGTATCAGCGTTTTGATGTGGATTATAACCCGGAAACAGAAGTGCTGGTAACCGTCGGTGCGAGTGAAGCAATTGATATTGGCTGCCGGGCGATCTTGGATCCAGGTGATGAAGTTATCATTGTGGAACCGGGATTTGTATCCTATTCTCCGCTCGTATCCATGGCAGGTGGGGTGCCCGTTTCGGTGGGGACAAAAATAGAGGATGACTTTAAAGTGTCAGCGGACCAAATCAGGGATGCGATTACAGAGAAAACGAAGGCAATCATGATCAGTTTTCCAAATAACCCAACTGGCGCTGTGATGTTAAAAGAAGACCTTCAAGAAATAGCAACACTGGTAGAAGAACATGATTTAATGGTTTTTTCTGACGAGATTTACGCAGAATTAAGCTATGATCACAAGCATTTCAGTTTTGCAGCTCTTGAAGGAATGAAGGAGAGAACGATTTTAATCTCTGGATTCTCGAAAGCTTTTGCAATGACGGGCTGGCGTTTAGGGTTTGTGATGGCGCCGGCTGATGTGCTGGCGGCAATGCTGAAGCTTCATCAGTACAGTTTAATGTGTGCACCAACGATGGCACAGTATGGAGCGCTTGAAGCCTTAAAGAGTGGTATGGATGATGTAGAAAGAATGACGCAGTCCTACAAGCAGCGAAGGGGATTCCTTGTCGAATCTTTTACAGAGATGGGCTTAGCATGTCATATGCCTGGGGGAGCATTTTATGCATTTCCGTCTATCAAAGCGACAGGTTTAACATCCGAGGAATTTGCCGAGCGATTATTATATGAAGAGCGTGTCGCTGTTGTACCGGGAAATATCTTTGGCGCAGGAGGAGAGGGACATATCCGCTGTTCTTATGCAACATCGATGGAAAATCTGCAGGAAGCAACGAAACGGATGCAACGTTTTGTCAGCAGTTACTTGGGAGGATAACTGAAACAAATAAAGGGAGCTGCCAGCTTAAAATTGGCAGCTCCCTATATAACGATTCTCTATGATAAAAAATCCCCGCTTATTGCTTTCTTTTAAACAATAAGCGGGGATATTCTTTTAAACAATTAAGCAAATATATCGCTGATTTTTTTTACGTCTTCTTCAGATAAGGAAATCTCTGCTGCGCGTTGGTTGCTTAGTACCTGATCCGGGCGTTTTGCTCCTGGAATAATAACATCAACAGAGGGCTGAGTGAAATACCAAGCCAACACAATATGTGCAACTTCTTCGCCGTATTTATCAGCGATTTCTCTAACCTTGTCTATTTTTTCAAGGTTATCTAAGAATTGCTGTCCTTGAAAATTTGGATTATCTGCGCGTAAATCGGAGAAAGTAGAATCTTTATCATATTTACCGGCTAATAACCCGGATTCTAACGGGAAGTAAGGAATAAAGGTAATATTATTTTCTGACGTATAAGGGAAATACGTTTTTTCCGCATCTCGTTTTAATAAATTGTATTCTCCTTGTAAAACATCTACATAGCCATCTTGGTTTGCTTCCTTCAATTGATCCAATGAGAAGTTAGAAACGCCAATAGAGCGGATTTTACCTTGATCTTTTAATTCCTTCAGCGCTCCGACTGCTTCTGCTTTCGGCGTGTCCTCATCAGGAAAATGAATATAAAACAGGTCAATATAATCTGTTTGCAGACGTTTCAAAGCATCCTCTACGCCTTGTTTTAAAAATGCCGGTGAATTATCCATTACCGTATCATTACCGACAAATTTATGAGCTGCTTTGGTTGCAACTACAACATCTTCCCGATTGTATTCTCGGATAACTTCTCCAATTAATTCTTCGGAACGTTTCGGTCCGTAAATAAAAGCTGTATCTAATAAGTTGATGCCATTATCCAACGCGGTTCGAACCACATTTTTCCCTTGTTCTTCATCCAACATATTTGGATATAGATTATGACCGCCTACAGCGTTCGTTCCTAGTCCAATCGGGTTTACTGAAATATCTGATTTGCCCAATTTCACATGCTTTACCATCTAAAAACCCCTTTCCCGATAAAATTACTTCTATTAAAATATACCACATTATAGGGAACATAAAACATAGAAATGCTTAGACAATATGTACAGGTACTAATCTTTCACGACCAATCCAATCAAAGAAGCAAATTGAATCGCTTGATAAGGAGAAACCTTACAGCCTCTTAAATTTTCTAAAGAAACGGTAAGTGTTTCAAAACTGGAGGAACTCAAGTCTATTCCTTTTAGGGAAGTTGCTTCAAAGTTCGTTTCATTCAGGTCACATCGATTAAATTCGATTTTTTTGAATCTGCAGCTGTAGAAGTCAACATTTGTTAAAACGGCTTCCTGAAAGATAACTTTTTCTAGCTTGGCATTTCCGAAAGTTGCCAGATTTAGTGTAGAATCTTCAAAACTAACATTGCCTATAGATGACTCAGGAAATTCACAGCCGACCAGCTTACAATGAATAAACTCCACCCGGTGAATAGAGGATTTCGTTAAGTTCACATTGGATAGATCACAATTTTCGAAACGGACATCTGTCAGCTCTATATGGCTAAAGTCAGTATGGTTAAATTGACAATTTCTAATCACAGCATCGTAAATTCTCACACGCTCTACTACTTCATTGGTAAACTCGGCTCCGGTAATTTGGCACGTTTCCAATATAGGATCCTCTTCATAAAAAATATCCGTAAATCTTTTTTCTGTTAGTACAGGAGATATTTTAGGGATATCAATTTTCATCTTATACCTTCTTTCTTTGACGGGTGTTCATTTAAACTAGTATATCAAAAAGCGGCCTGCATGTCTGAACGGATAACTACTTTCGCTTATTCTTTTTGATATAATAAATAGAGAATAAACGACTGGGAGGGAAGGCTGAATGAGTAGGTCGGAATTGGCGATTTTTACAAATATGTGCATGATTGAAAATGAGAAAGGACAAATTTTGGTGCAGGACAGACAAAATCCGAACTGGCCAGGGGTGACTTTTCCTGGAGGGCATATTGAAAAGGGGGAATCTTTTCATGATGCAGTTGTCCGAGAAATAGAGGAGGAGACAGGTTTACATATCAAAAATCCAGTACTCTGCGGAACAAAGCAATTCCAAACGAATTGAGAGGAAAGATACGTTGTTTTGTTCTATCTGTCCCAGTCGAGAGTACCCATCCTCAAGGAGTCTTGTGAGTAGGGTGGGGTGAATCGACTTCGGACCGGGATTGGCTAATGCCAATTTAAATGATCCGACTTCTTAAAAGAGAACGTACATGCTATAATAAAGGAGAACAAATATTCCTTTCGGGAGGTGAGGTTATGTTAAAAAAGAATCCAACGTTTTATTATAAAACAGACCAAATCTGGATCAAGCCGGGGCATTGCATGCATCCATACTTCAACCAGATGTGTCAACATGCAAAAAACATGTATAATGTAGTTAATTTTTACATCAGGCAGGTTTTCACTGGGTTAAAAGCAGAAACACCGCACCCCTTACAACAAGAAGTATTGGAAACTATTCGTCAAAACTTGGAATCTATGAATGAACGACAGCGACAGGCGTATCAACGTCGGCTGGAAAAAGAAAGTCAAAAGCCTGTCGAAAAGCGAAAAGAAGTCACATGCAATCTGTTTGAAGCACCAACAAAAGAAAAACCGTATCTTCATTATAACTTTCTAAACAGTTTATTTCTTGTAATCAAGCAACCTGATTATCTTTCTTTACCGATACAAAGCAGCCAATGGGTAATGAAAACCGTTTTTCAAAACTGGAAAAGCTTTTACGCCAGTTTAAAGGATTACAAAAAACATCCGAAAAAGTACAACGCAAAACCCCGCATCCCAGGATATTCCCGCACCTCAGAAAAAGAAATTATTTTCACCAACCAGGATTGTTGCATCAAAGACAAGAAATATTTAAAGTTCCCGAAGACAAAGGAAAAACTTACTATTGGTAAATTGGGATTGACAGAAGGAAAATTAATGCAAGTACGCATCATTCCCAAGTATGGTCACTATGTGGTGGAACTAATAACGAAAGTGGAATATGACCCTGTTGAGCCAATGGAAAGCAACCGTTGTATGGCACTGGATTTAGGCATAAATAACCTTGTTTCTGCGGTAACAAATACGGGCTCATCCCCTTTTCTGATAAAAGGAGGAAATGTTAAATCCATCAATCAATATTACAACAAACAAAAAGCATATTTGCTTGGAATTCTACGTCATGGGAAGGCATCAAATGAAGGACAATTTACGTCAAAACGATTGGAACGGCTTCATCAGGTTAGGCACCGAAAGCTAAAGGACATCTTTCATAAAGCCAGCCGTATAATTGTGAATCTTGCCTTAGAAGAAAAGGTAGACACAATCATTATTGGGAAAAACGAAGGCTGGAAACAGAAAGTGAATATGGGTAAAATAGGCAATCAAAAATTTATCGGCATTCCGCATGCCATATTGATCAACATGATTAGATACAAGGCGGAAAAATGTGGAATTAAAGTCATCACGGTAGAAGAATCGTACACATCAAAGGCGAGTTTCATAGATAGGGATGATCTCCCTGTATATCATGAAACAAAGGGTACTCCTGTGTTCACCGGAAAACGAGTGAAACGTGGGCTTTATCGTACTTGTAAAGGATTACTTTTAAATGCCGACATTAACGGAGCAGCAAACATATTTAGGAAATTTGTGAGCAAGTCACCAAAAAAACAAGCTTTATCATTAGACTCCGTGAATATTTGGCAACCCAAAATAATTTAAAAGAAGTACCAAAGGCGGGACCAATGGTATAGAGGGGCTGGGTGTAAAGCGTTCATCAATGTGACAGCTCCACTGACGTTAAGCGGCTAATGTGTCGATACGTTAGAAACCCCCACTTCAAATTTTGAAAAAATTAAGTGGTGGGAATATTCATAAAACCAATTCTTTTTCTGGAGAATTAAAAAGCTCAGATGAAGGTGAAGTATTTTGGATCGAAAAGGGGCAGCTGACAGATTATACGCTGGCTAATGATTTTTTAGAGATGTACCGAGTGTTTGTGAATGAAAATATTTCTGAGTTCTATTATATAATCAGCTGGGAGAAGAATGGACGGTAAGTTTGTTGTAGTAAATTATTCGTCATCTAAGTATTGGGGAAAGCCTCGAAAAGAAAGCAAGCCAATTCATGATTGAGGCATTTAATTAGAGGGAACAATAAATAAGAATAGATGCAAAAGATGGAGGGTTTTATCATGGGAAATACGTTTAAAGCACTTGTTATTGAACAAGAGAATGAAAATTTAAATCTAAATGTAAAAGAAATGGAATTGTCCGATTTACCAGATGGTGAAGTTCTTATTAAAGTAAAATATAGCGGCATCAATTATAAAGATGGACTTGCCGCGCATCCAAATGGAAATATTGTAAAGGAATACCCTTTTATTCCGGGAATTGATTTAGCTGGAGAAGTAGTAGATTCCAAAGATGATCGCTATCAAAAAGGAGATCAGGTTATTGTAACAAGTTATGAATTAGGTGTTTCTCATTTTGGAGGATACAGCGAATATGCACGTGTGCATGCGGACTGGGTTGTGCCACTTCCTGAAGGTCTAAGTTTAAAAGAGAGCATGATATTAGGAACTGCAGGTTTTACAGCTGCCTTATCGGTGCAAAGATTAGAAGCGAATGGACTTAAACCGGAAAGCGGTTCTGTCCTTGTTACTGGTGCAACAGGCGGTGTAGGTAGTATCGCCATTTCTCTATTGAAAAAAAGAGGCTACCACGTGACAGCCAGTACAGGAAAATCCTCTGAAGAAGCTTACCTAAAACAACTAGGGGCAGATGAAGTGGTTGATAGAGACGAAGTTTATAATGGGGAAGTGAGAAAGCTTGATAAGCAAAAATGGGCGGGTGCCGTTGATGCGGTGGGCGGAGAACCATTAGCTTCCTTGTTATCACAAATAAAATATCTTGGCAGTGTTGCTGTGAGCGGGATGGCAGCCGGTGTAAATGTTCCATCCACTGTTTTTCCATTTATTTTGCGGGGCGTTTCACTGCTTGGAATTGATTCTGTTTATTGCCCGATGGAAGAGCGTAAACATATTTGGGAACGTTTGGCCACAGACTTAAAATTAGATAACCTTGAGGAGTTAGTCTTTAAGGAAGTCGTATTAGAGGCCTTGCCAGATATCTTGCCATCTACATTAGAAAGCAACCATCTCGGCAGAGTGCTTGTGAATTTGGAGAAATAACATCTTTTTTAGCGGCATACAGCTTTTCCTGCGTAATGTATGCCGTTTGTTTTTTATTGCATTTTTGAGTATAATTTGGATGGATTATCTATATCTATAAACCAATTCTCTGTGGAGATTTGGGCTTTTGCTAAAAATAACCCCTAACGCCTCAGCAGGCTAATAAAGGGTTATTTTTTATGCTAACACCAATTCGAAGGAACCATGATAAATTAAATATCTAGAGCGGGAAATACTGATGATAAACTGTTTCGTAAAAGCGTTCCTTAAATAATTTAACAGGAAAAGGAGACATATAGGATGAAGAATTATGTGTTTTTAGTTACTGGTACCTTCTTCTTTGCTGTTTCAGTTGCTATTTTTGCGATGCCAAACTCTTTAGCAGAAGGGGGAGTCCCAGGGCTGGCGCTTCTTATGTATCATGGATTGGCCATCTCTCCAGCGCTGACCACCCTCCTTGCAAATGCAATAACACTCCTGATTGGTTACCGCTATTTACCAACAGATATGATTATTAAATCCATTGTGACCATACCGCTATTTTCATTTTTTATATACATGATGGAAGATTTTGGTGCAGCTATACCAGATCCACTCTTAGCAGCTATATTTGCTGGAGTTTTTACAGGTGTCGGTTTTGGCTTCATTTTTCGTTCCGGAAGCACTACAGGAGGGACGTCAACGATCGCCCGCATGTTAAACTATAAATTCGGCTGGGAATTAACAGGGACAAACTTTGTTTTGGATGTATCTGTTGTGATTGCCGGTATTTTTGTTATTGGTCCACTATACACGATGTACACCGTGCTTGCCCTGTTTATCGGGAAAAGGGTAACCGACTATGTTCTAGAAGGATTTGAATCTAAGAGTGTGGTTCATATCTTTTCAAGTAAAACAGAAGAAGTTGAGAATGCCATCCAAACGAGTCTTGGTACGCATACAACTGTATTAAAAGCAGAGAAAAATCCAGATGGCATCGAGGAAAATCTGATCTATGTGGCTATCCCAAGGCAACGTTTATTTTATTTGAAAAAGTTAGTGCAAAGTATTGACGAAAATGCGTTTACGGTTGTACACACCGTGAAAGACGTTACCGGCGGCAGCTTTGCAGAAGCTCACCACCCTGGGCAAAAGACATTCCGAAATAGAAGAATGGAGCAACGCTATTATAAAAAACAAGCAGATGAAGAAAGTTATACCTTGACTGATAATGCTAGTGTTAACAATAACAAATAGGTTCTTTCATCTTAAGAGAATTTATCGAGGCAAAGTACGTAAATATTTATCAAAACTTCTATACTTGTAAAAGAGGCTGGGACATAACTAGCCAAAAATAAAAAAGATGGATTTCACATTGAGTTTTGAAGTGAAATCCATCTTTTTTGAAATCATTTATAAGTAGATACATAAAAAAGCGGCTAGAGGCAGTGT